>NZ_FNKW01000003.1:0-1081412 GCF_900100915.1 Burkholderia orbicola
GGCCGAAGCGGTGGGGCTCGGCTTCGACGACCTGTTGATCGTCGAGGCCGGCGGCTTCGATCGTGCATCGGGCATCTGGGCGGCCGAACAGATGCTGCAGCATACGGGCCTCACGGCAGTGGCGGCGACGTCCGACGTGATGGCGCTCGCGCTCGTGCAGGCGGCGCGTGAACGCGGGGTGGCGGTGCCCGATCGGCTGTCCGTGGCGGGTTTCGACGATATACCGGAAGCAGCCGGTGCCGGGCTCACGACCATCCGCCAGCCGCTGATCGAGAAAGGCCGCCAGGCCGCGCAACTGCTCAGCGAACTGCTGAGTGGCCCCGCCGCCCGCAAGCCGCGCGTGCCCAGGGTGCTCCTGCCGACGGAGCTGGTGGTGCGATCGACGACGCAGGCGCCGGCCGCGGCAAGATGAGCGCGGCCGGCGTATCGCGGCGCAGGGGCAAGCGTCGCTTCAGTGACCGACGAACTGCCTGGCCACACGAAGCGCATTCGCGGCGATCGTGAGCGCCGGATTCACCGCCGCGGAGGACGGGAACCACGAACTGTCGACGATCCACGCGTTTTCCACGTCGTGAAGCCTGCAGTTCGTGTCGAGCACACTCGTGCCCGGGTCGTTGCCCATCACGGCCGTGCCGCATTGATGCGAGTTGGTCGCAATGCCCATGCGCTTGGTCAACACGAGCGGATATCCGGCCCGCCGCATCATCGCGACCGTCTTCTTCACGAGCGCCCGGTGTGCACGCAGGTTGTTGGCACGCCACCTGATGCGGATGCGGCCCGACTGCGGATCGACCGTGACGCGATTCTCCGGATCGGGAAGGTCCTCGCTGGTCAGGTACAGATCGACGCTGTGATCGGTCATGTAGCGCGAAACGGCCTTCGGCAGCCACGGATACATGCCCGTCACCATCGGCTCGCGGATCTTGCCGAGCATCTGCACGTTACCGAGCGGAAACGCGTTCTGCGGGGAACGCAAATACCAGTCGTTGACCGCGAGCGTTTTCTGGAACAGCACGTCGTTGGCGCGACGCGGATCGACGGCGAGCATGAACGTGCTGTTGTGAACCATATAGTTGCGGCCGAGCATCCCCGAACGGTTGCCGATACCTTCCGGATGCGCGTGATCGGCCGATCGCAGCAGAAGGGCCGCCGAGTTCACCGCGCCGCACGCAAGGACGAACCGCTTGGCGCGGATGCGAACGGGTTGCCCGTCGCGAACGCCGAGCGCCTCCTCGATGCGCGTGCCGTCGGCCGACATGACGAGACGATCGATTCGGGTGCGCACCATCAGCCGTGCGCCGCCGCTGCCGACGAGCGGCCTCAGCACGGACACTTCCGCATCGCCCTTCGCATCGACGAGGCAGGGATAACCGTCGCAGGTCGAGCACAGCACGCACGGCCGTTCGCGTCCGTAGTTGACGGCTGCCGGCATCACGAACGGACGAAGGCCTTGCGCACGCATCGCGGCGGCGAGCGGCCGCAACGCGGGGTCGTGTTCCAGCGCGGGAAACGGATAGTCGCCGGAGCGCCACGGATCGGTCGGGTCCTGGCCGCCCGCGCCATGGACGTTGTAAAGCCGCTCCGCAGCCGCGTAGTACGGCTCCATGTCGGCATAAGTGATCGGCCACGCGGGCGAAATTCCCTCGGCGTGTTGAATCGCGCTGAAATCGGCTTCCCTGAACCGTGGAAGCATTGCGCCGAAGACCTTCGTGTTGCCGCCGACGTAGTAGAACACGCCGGGTGAAAACGGCTTGCCGGCGTCGTCGTCCCACGACTCCGCGTTGCGGTAGCGTCCGTCGCGAAATACGGCTTCGGCCTGCCAGTTCTGGATTTCACGAGGCAGGAAATCACCACGCTCGACGACGAGCACGTCGAGGCCGTGACCTGCGATGCCTTGCGCGAAACTCGAGCCGCCCATGCCGGACCCCACGATGACCACGTCGCAGGTAATGATTCCATCGCTGCCGGGCACGACCGTCGGGATTTCGCGCCGGAGCACCGGCGCGAAACTGGACGGACCGGACGCCGGACGATGAACATGCGTTGCATCGCTCATGCGCTGACTACCTTACAGATGTTGCTCTGAGTTGCGGAACTGCGCGTACTCTTCCTGGCGCTCGTCGTCGATATAGGCGGGAATCGGGAAATCCCACCAGCCCGGCACCCACGGGCCGGCCGCGTCGCGATCCGTCGGAATCTCGATCAGGCACGGCGCGTTGCTGTCGAGCGCCTGCTGGAGGATCGGCTCGAGTTCGTCATTGCTGTTGACGCGCCACGACTTGAGACCGAATGCCTTGCCGACCGCCTCGAAGTCGGGCGAATACGGGCGTCCGTCCGGATAGTTGAACTCGGTACCGATATGACGGCTCGTCTGCTTGCGCTGGCCGCCGCGAATCGACATATACCCGGCGTTGTTCTGGACGATGAAGATCACCGGCAGATTGTTGGTGACGCAAATCGCGATTTCCTGCGACGTCATCAGGAAGTCGCCGTCACCGAGAATGCATACCACCGGGCTGTCCGGCTTCGCGAGCTTCGCCCCGATGGCGGCGGGCACCGCCCAGCCCATCGACGAAAAGCCGCCGGAGGTCAGGTGGGTACGCGGCGTGTAGACCGGGAAGGTCTGTTTGACCGCGCCCTGGGTATTGCCCGAGCCGACCACCACAATGGTGTCGCGCGGGAAGATCTTGCGCAGCGCGCCCAGCGGCCGTTGCGACGTGAACGGGAAGCGGTCGGAATCGCGGCGCGTGGCCAGCTTGGCTTCCCATTCCGCCTTGTGCGCGGCGACCTCGGCCAGATATTCGCCGCGGTCGGCCGCATCGCCTTCGAGCGCTTCGACGATATGGGCGAGCGCGTACTTCGCGTCGGCCACGATGCCGACGGCGACCGGATAGTTCTTGCCGATCTCGTGCGGATCGATGTCGATGTGGATCAGCTTGCCGGGCGGAATCGAGAACGTGACGCCTTTCGCGTAGCTCGACGACGACCAGTCGGTGAAACGGCAGCCGACCGCGATGATCACGTCCGCGCTCGATGCGACCTTGTTGCCGCACATCGTGCCGGTTTGGCCGACGCTGCCCGCGAACAGCGCATGGTCTTCGGGGAAGCCGCTCTTGCCGTTCCAGGTGGTGACGACTGGAATCTGCCACTTCTCGGCGAGCGCAAGCACTTCCGCGGCCGCTTCGCCGGTGATGACGCCGCCGCCGATGACCATCACCGGGCGCCTGGCCTGCCGAAGCACGTCCGCCGCTTTTTCGACGGCGACGGGGTCCGGATACACCTTGCCGAGCGGCACGCGTTCCTCGAGCTGGTGCAGCGTGACTTCCGCGGCCTCGGCCTGCGTGTCCATCGGAATCTCGACGTGAACCGGGCCGGGGCGGCCGGTCAGCATCGAGCTGAATGCGCGATGCATGATGAACGGCAACTCCTCGACGCGCTGGGCCACCCAATGACGCTTGGACACGGCTTCGGCGATCTTCGGGAAATCGTTGTCGACGTAGCGTTCGAGTTCCTGAAGCAGGCCGTGACCGCGCATGTGCGTGGGCGGCCCGCCGGTGATGAGCATGACGCTCGTCGAATCGGTGAAGGCCGTTGCCATCCCGATGACCGTATTGCTCGCGCCGGCGCCGATCGACGTGACTGCCGCCATCGGCTTGCCCGACACACGGTAGTAGCCGTCGGCCAGATGCACCGCGCTTTGCTCGTGAAACACCTGGATGAAGCGAATCTCCGAGTCCTTCTCGAGGAACGCGTCCGTCAGCGTCCAGATGCCGTGACCGGGAATGCCGGCGACGTATTCGACACCGTAGTTCTTCAACGTCTGGGCGACGATTTGACTTCCGGTAAGCTTTGCCATTTTTCTATCCTGACTAGGATTTGAGGACACCCGCGCGCGACGACGGTCGGCCCGCGCGGACTTTCTTTGACTGCGTCACGCAGCCGGTCGCGCGGCCCATTGCAGGCCTTGCATCGTGAGGCGGCGAACGTTGATGTCGGACAGGTTGCCGACGTCGTGGCCGATCGAGTGGTAGAACACGCGGCCGCGTCCCCACTGCCTGACCCATGCGACCGGGCTGCGATTGCCGGCCAGCCACGGGAACGGCTTGCCGTCGAAGGTGGTTTCGGCCAGCACGTGGTTGTTCGGATCGACCTGCATGTAGTACTGCTCCGAACGGACTTCGAAGTCCTCGACGCCGCGCGTGACCGGATGGTCGTGATCGATCACGTTGACCATGTACGGATGCGGATAGCCCTCGCCGGCAGGGTGCTCGATGAACGACCCGCCGAGCACCATGTGATAGCGAAGACTCGCGCGAAACGCCGCGGCGGCGCCATGCCATGCGGCGAGGCCGGTGCCGTTCTCGATGGCGTCCAGCAGATGCTTTTCCTGGGACGCGGTCAGCGTCTCGGTCGTGACGGCGTTGTTCCAGCCGATCACGATCAGATCGAAGGCGGACAGATCGCGATCGAGCGTGAAGATGTCGGTCGAACCTTCGACCTCCCAGCCCAGTTCGTCGAACAGCCCGCGCGTCCATGCGGCGACTTCATACGGGTAGTGCCCCGGCCAGCCGCCGTACAGATGGAGAACTCGCATGATGACTTCACTCCTTGTTCAATGGAACTTATACGTATAAGTTGGCGAAATGCTGCGCGCCCAAAATGGCGATGTCAAGCACTAGAAAACCCTCGGCCGGCGGGGGCCGGAAGACGGTATCCGGGCGCGCGGGCAGTCGGTCGGGCGTGGCGAAACGCCGGGAGGGACGCGCGTCGGCAGGTGCGTCAGCACGGTGCGTCATGTCGCGTCAGCTTCGACGCGGATGCGAAATTGTGTCGGCAAATTCGGCCCGCGAAAATTTGCTCGTGTGATCGAACTCGTTCGGATCGTGCACCGTCGCAACGCGGGTTTCGCGCTGCATGGTCGGGAAACACTCTTGGAGATTTTTGTGATCCAGCATCTTAAGAAAAGCAAGCCGATGGAGGCGCAACTCGAGATCGCGAAGCAGGTGCGCGATACGGTCGAGCAGATCATCGCGGACGTCGCCGCCAACGGGGACGCTGCCGTGCGCGAATACTCGATGCGGTTCGACAAATGGACCCCGGCATCCTTTCGGCTGACGGACGCGGAAATCAGCGCGTGCGTCGCGACCCTGTCGGAGCGCGAACTGGACGACATCAAGTTCGCGCAGCAGCAGGTTCGCCGGTTTGCCCTGGCGCAGAAGGACGCATTGCGCGACGTCGAAGTCGAGACGCTGCCGGGCGTGGTGCTCGGTCACCGCAACATTCCGGTGAATTCGGTCGGCTGCTATATCCCGGGCGGCAAGTATCCGTTGCTGGCTTCCGCTCATATGAGCGTGCTCACGGCCAAGGTTGCCGGCGTCAAGCGTGTGGTGGCCGTGGCGCCGCCGTTCGACGGCAAGCCGCACCCGGCGATCGTCACGGCGATGCATCTCGCGGGCGCGGACGAGATCTACTGCGTCGGTGGCGTGCAGGCGATTGCCGCATTGGCGCTCGGTACGGATCAGTTCGAGCCGGTCGACATGATCGTCGGCCCGGGCAATGCCTACGTGGCCGAAGCGAAGCGCCAGCTGTTCGGCAAGATCGGGATCGACCTGATCGCGGGCCCGACGGAGACGCTCGTCATCGCCGACGATTCGTCGGACGTCGAGATCGTTGCGGCCGACCTGCTCGGCCAGGCCGAGCATGGCGTGAATTCGCCGGTCGTGTTCCTGACGAATTCCGCCAGGCTCGCGGACGGCCTGCCGGCGGAGATCGAGCGCCAGCTTGCGGTGTTGCCGACAGCGGCCGTCGCGTCGGTTGCGTGGCGCGACTATGGCGAGATCATCCTGTGCGACACCGTCGACGAAATGGTCGAAGAAGCCGACCGGATCGCGTCCGAGCACGTTCAGGTCATGACGCGCGATCCGCTCTATTTCCTCGAGCACATGACGAACTACGGTGCGCTGTTTCTTGGCGACCGTACCAACGTGTCGTACGGCGACAAGGTGATCGGCACGAACCATACGTTGCCGACGACGAAGGCCGCGCGCTATACCGGTGGGCTGTGGGTCGGCAAATTCATCAAGACCTGCACCTATCAGCGGGTGTTGACCGACGAAGCATCGGCCATGCTCGGCGAATACTGTTCGCGACTGTGTGCAATGGAAGGCTTTGCGGGGCACAAGGAACAGGCCGATATCCGCGTGCGCCGCTTCGGAAAGCGAGCGGACTGACATCGAGCCACAAGGTCGGGCAGCGATTCGGCACTCGAAAGAGTGCCGTTTTTTTTTGCGTCGAATCGAGCGGGTTTGCGCGGTTCCGCGGCGCGCGGAGGCCCTTTTCATGGCGTGGATGCGAGTGCGTCGTAGTGCGACACAAATTGTGTCTTTGCGAAATTGAGCGGTATTTATTGGACTTCAATACTGCGTCGCGGGTGAGGAGGCAGTGACCGGGTTTTCGTCCGACACAACGCGTGTCGGACGGCAGCCCGGCCGGAAACGCGGCGGTCGTCAAACGGCAGGAGGGGGTGACGATCAGCCGTCGCATGACGGCCTCCCTACCGTACGCCCATCGCTCTGGATAGTTCTCCTGACGACGGGAAAGAAGCGGAGCGGTATGCGGGAGACGCATCAATACCGCTCTGATCGATGTGTACTTCGTGGACGGACAAGTGAAATGAAAAGAAAAGTCATCTCGGCGATCTCTCTGTCGATTACCGCCTACGCGGCCGGCGCGCATGCGCAAAGCTCGGTCACGCTTTACGGCATCGTCGATACCGGTATCGCATACATTCACAACAGCGGCGGACAAGCGTCGCAATGGAAGATGTCGGCCGGTAATCTGTCCGGAAACGAATGGGGGCTCAAGGGCACCGAAGATCTTGGCGGAGGCTTGTCAGCGAGCTTCCAGCTCGAGAACGGCTTCGATCTCGGCTCGGGTCAGTTGCAGAACGACGGCCGCATGTTCGGCCGGCAAGCGTTCGTCGGGCTGGGCAGCACGCGTTTCGGGACGGTCACGCTCGGTCGGCAATACGATCCGGTGACCGATCTGGTTCAGCCGATCACCGCCGATTCGTACAGCGGCCTGTTCGCGCCGCCGGGCGATATCGACAATTACGACGACAGCGCGCGTTTCAATAGTGCGGTCAAGTGGACGAGCCCGTCGTGGGGCGGTGTCACGGTCGAGACCATGTATGCGTTCGGCGGCGTGGCGGGATCGACGGGCTCCGGGCAAAGCTGGTCGGCCGCGGCGGCCTACAGCGGCGGCGCGCTCAGCGTGGCGGGCGGGTTCCTGCACGTGGACAACGGCAACGCCAGGACGTCGGCACGCGGCACGTCGAGCGCAGACAGTTTCTTCAACAGCGCCGTCAATGCGGCGTACGCCACTGCCCGCGGCATCGATATCGGGCGGATCGGCGCACAGTACGTCGTCGGGCCGGTCACGGCCGGCGCGGCGTACTCGTACACGCGCTATACGTGGGACGGCGCGTCGACGTTCGCGGGTTCGCAGCACTTCCAGAACGGCTCCGTGTTCGCGAGCTGGATGGCGACGCCGACGTTCCAGGTGATCGGCGGCTACAACTACACGCGTTCGGGCGGCCATTCGTCGGCGACCTATCAGCAGGTCAATCTCGGCGTCGACTATTTGCTGAGCAAACGGACCGACGTCTATGCGACGGCCGGCTATCAGCATGCGAGCGGCGACAATGGCCAGGGGAGCGCTCAAGCGGTGATCGGCTCTTACGACGTCAACTCGGGCGCGAATTCGCAGATCGTCGCAATCGTCGGCCTGCGCCACAAGTTCTGAGCTATTCGGGGAAATCCGGCAGACAGGCTGGTCCCGCTCCGGACGGAGCGGGACGACACCGGCGACGTCAGTTGTTCTTCGCCGCGGCGGCCAGCTTCTTGACGGCAGTGGCGGAAGTCATCGACGGGGTGTTCACGAATTGCGTGATCACATCGACGAACGATGCGCGAACGTCACGCTCCAATGCGGCATTCTCGATGAACGACGGCACGACCGCGCCGGATTGGGCGGCCGCGGCTCGGTCGGCGAAATTCAGCTTGGCGCAGTCGTCGAATTTCGCTTGCGGCACATCAAGCCGCGCGGGGATCGAACCTTTGCGCAGATTGAAGTTCTCCTGCACGTCGGCGCTCATGGCCAGATTGGCGAGCGTCGCCTGATTGGCGGCAGCAGCGGGACTCTTCTGTTTGAAGAACGTCATGGTGTCCACGACCCATACGAACGCGTGACCACTTCCCGGCGTCGCCGCGCACACGAAGTCGATGCCCGGCTTCTTGCCCGCCCGGAGGAATTCGCCCTTGGCCCAGTCCGCATGGATCTGCATCGCCGCCTTGCCGTCGATGACCATTTGCGTCGCCACGTTCCAGTCGCGACCGGCGCGGTTCGGATCAGCGAAGCCGATGATCTTGCGCAATTGGTCGAACACCTTGAGCATGGTGGGCCCCTGGATCGTCGCGGGGTCGTGATCGATGATCGCCTTCTTGTAAAAGGCGGGGCCGCCGATGCCGATGACGAGATCGCTGAAGATCTCCGCTTCCTGCCAGTCCTCGCCGCCCAGCGCGACCGGGATGATGCCGTCCTTCTTCATGCGCTCGGCCAGCGCGTTGAATTCATCCCAGGTGGTCGGGGCTTTGCCGCCGTACTTCTGCAGGATCTTGGCGTTGATCCAGAACATGTTCTCGCGGTGCTCGTTGACCGGAACGCCGTACCAGTCGTTCTTGTATTTCACGTACGGAATCAGCTCGGGCGCGATCAGCTTGTCCCAGTTGCCGGCCTTCGCGAGGCTGTCGAGATTCGTGAGCTCGTTTTGTTCGGCATACGAAAAAAGCAGCTGCGGCTGGGCCTGCGCCGCTGCCGGCGCGCTCCCTGCCGCCAGCCGCGCCTGCAATGCCTGTTGTTGATTGGCGCCGTCGTTGCCGGCGATCGCGCTGTCTTTCCAGCCGATGCCCTTCTTCTGCAACGCATCCTTGAGCGCCTGGAGCGCGTAGGCTTCACTGCTGGAGGTCCATTGATGAACGACCTCGACCGTTTGCGCTTGCGCACCGGCCATGCCGACCATCGAAAAGCCCGCGACGGTCGATGCGACCGCCCGTGCCGAAATACGCCGCAATCTTGTTTTTGCCTTCACAATCCAATCTCCTCAGATGACATCGACCTACGCCGGTTCCCGCTCGTGCGTCGCTATGCACGAGCGCCCGGCGAGTATCGGAAGGCAAATTGACGTACGCAATTTCGCGATCGTCCGTTTCGAGACGCACGATGACGCTACCGGGCGGAGCAATCGGGTATGTCGGGGTATCTCGCGGCAGTCGGTCGACGCGGGTCAAAACCGCGCGCACGCGAGGATGCGCGGACCGACGCCCGATCTGCTTCGCTGTGCGTCGCAAAAACGCGAGTCGCGAACTTGTCGCGACATTTTTCTATGGAGAGCATGCCGGCATGCAATTCGCCGAGCGTCTTGCAGGTGGAAACCGCCAGGTGCACCCACTGCATCGCGTGGATTCGGGCGGGCTTGGCGGCCGTCGTGGCGAAATTTGCACCTTATACAGGGGAGTCCTGCTGTGAACGATTACGATCGAGACGCTTACGCGGTTCTGTTGCCGGCATTCGCGGGCCTGACGCTCAGCGACGACGTGTGCCGATATCTCGACCGGGGCGGCGTGTCGGTACTGCTGGGCGAGACGCGTGACGAGTACGTCGGACGCGCGATGAGCGTGCAGCGCCGCACGGAAGAGACCGCCGCGCACTTCAGGGATGTCGTCGAATCGACCCGGAGGCGGGCAGGGTCGGGAGTGCTGGTGGCCGTCGATCAGGAACTCGGCGGAATACAACGACTGCATGCGCTCGTGCCCGCGCTGCCGTCGCTCGACGACGCCTTGCGCGCCGGCACCGAGACGATCGTTGAAAGATCCGCCGCGGTCGCCGCGGCGGCGCGCGAACTGGGCGTCAACCTGTTTCTGTCGCCGATCGCCGATGTCGTGGTGGGCGCGAATCCCTGGCTCGACGGGCGGCATCTCGGCGCCGATGCCGCCGATGTACTACGCATTGCGCACGCGTTCGTGCAGGGCGTGCAATCGGCGGGCGTCGCGGCAACCGCCAAGCATTTCCCCGGGCATCCGATCACGGCGCTCGATCCGGCGCTCGACGAGGCGGTCGTGGGCGGCGGGCTCGCCGAGCTCGCGCCGACACTCGACGTGTTTCGGGCATTGATCGCCGGCGGCGTCAAGGCGGTCATGGCGGGGCCTGCGCTGGTGCCTGCCATCGATGTCGAGCATCCATCGAGCACGTCGCGCGATACGCTTTCGATGCTGCGTCACGAATTCTCGTTTCACGGGCTCATCATTTCCGACGATCTGGATGCGCCTGGCATCTTGCGCGGCAGAAGCATCGAGGCCACGGCCGTCGCCGCGCTGGATGCCGGTGCCGATCTGCTGCTCCTGTCGAGCGAAGCCGGGCTCGACCGCATTGCCGGCACGATCGTCGAAGCCGTCAGGAGCGGCGCGCTCGACGCGTCGCGGCTGGCGCAGGCGGCCAACCGCGTGCGCGCGCTCGCACGGGAACTGGATGGCGTGCAGATCACCGGCCGCAACGAGCGCGCGTGAGGCGAATCGATGAGCGAACTTTTGCGCCAAGCCCATGCCGTGTTGTTTCCGGTGCTCGTGACACTCGAACTCGACGACCACATCGGCCGGTTTCTCGATAACGGCGGAAAGAGCCTGCTGTTCGGCGAGACCGGCGAGGAATATGTGTCCGGCCAGATGAATGCAGAGCGCCGGCGTCGCGAAACGCTCGATGCGTGGCACGGCACGGTCGAACAGGCGACCGCGCGTGCGGGGCACGTGCTGCTCGCGGCCGATGCGGACATCGCCGCCGTCCATCGGCTGCAATGGCTGACGCCGCCGTTGCCGGGCCGGGACGATGCACAACGGATGCCGCCACGCGAGCTGGAGGATGTCTGCTTTGAAATGGCCAAAGGGGTCGCGCAAGCCGGGATCAATCTGGTGCTGTCACCGACCGCCGATGTCGTGACGGGGCGCAACCTGTGGCTGAGTGGCAGGACGCTGGCCGACGGTCCGGTTCTGGCGGCGGCGATGGTCCGTGCGTACGTGCGCGGCGTTCGTCGCGCCGGTCTGCAGACCACGCTCAAACATTTTCCCGGGCATCCCGACCTGGTGGGCCACCCGGCCACGAGCGATGCCACCGTGCCGCTTTCGCTCGCCGAATTGAGATCGCTTTGGGCGCCGTTCGAAGCGGGGATTGACGAGGGTGTCGACGCGGTGATGATGGGGCCGGCCCGTTTCCACGCGGTTCAGCCGGCGGTGGCGGCTTCGCTGTCGCGCGAACTGATTTCGGCCCTGCGCGTGGAGCTGGGTTTTTCCGGCCTGGTGATGACCTGCGACCTCGATCACCGGGCGACCCAGGGCGACCGTGCACTCGGTGACGTGGCTGTCGCCGCGCTGGCGGCCGGCGCGGATTTGCTGCTGCTGTCGCCCAATGCGGTGCCGCGCATCGGTGAGGTAACCGAAGCAATCGTACGCGCGGTAGCGGACGGTCGACTGGACGCGAGCCGCCTGCAGGCAGCCTGCGACAGCGTGAGCGCCGCAGCCGGGAGACGGCCTGCATGAATGCCGGGATGGCCGTACGCTCGCGCCGCATCCCGTCTTCACGCCGATACCGGCAGGTGGGCGTCGATGTCGGCGGGCCGCCCGCGATTCAACCGTTTACGCGTGTCATGGCATGACTTCATATCGACCGGCGGCCCGGGTCGCAACACGCATCGCATTCTTCGTGGCCGGATTCGGCGCGGCGTGCTGGGCGTCGCTCGTTCCGTTCGTCAAACAGCGCGCGGCCATCGACGAGGCGACACTCGGCGCCTTGCTGCTGTGTGTCGGCGCAGGCTCCGTGATCGGCATGATGTTGACGGGCACACTCGGTACCCGGTTCGGCAGCAAGCCGATCGTTTTCGGCGGTGGCGTCGGGCTGGCCGTGATCCTGCCGCTTCTGGCGATCGCGCACGACGCCGCCACGTTGGGCGTTGCGCTGTTCGGATTCGGTGCGGCGCTCGGTTCGCTGGATGTCGCGATGAACATCAACGCGGTCGAGGTCGAGCGCGTGGAAGGGCGGCCGCTGATGTCGGGGTTTCATGCTCAGTACAGCATGGGCGGCTTCGGCGGCTCGGCATTGGCGACCTTTCTGCTGGCCGCGCATACAGGCGTGTTCGCGAGTATGTTGCTGTGCTCGGCGCTGATGTTCGCCGGAATCCTGATTGCACGGCGCCATCTGATCGAAACGCCGCGAAGACGGGGCGGCCCGCTTTTTGCGGTGCCGCGCGGCATCGTGCTGTTGCTGGCGGGCCTGGTGGCCATTTCATTCCTGCTCGACGGCGTGCTGCTCAACTGGGGCGCGTTGTTCATTTCCGGTAAAGGGCTGGTTCCCGCCACGCAGGGCGGGCTCGGCTACATGCTGTTCTCGATCGCGATGATGGCTGGTCGGTTGAGTGGCGACACGTTGACCACGCGCATCGGCGACCGGTCGATGATGTTCTGGGGCGGATCGGTCGCCGCGGCGGGGCTGGTCGTTCTGCTCGTCGCGCCGATCGCGCCGGTAGCATTGGCGGGTTTCCTGTTGATCGGGCTGGGCGCATCGAATGTCGTGCCGATCATGTTTCGCCGAGCCGGGGCTCAACGCGCGATGTCGCCGTCGCTCGCCGTCGTGGCGATCACGATGACCGGCTATGCGGGCAATCTCGTTGGCCCGGCCAGCATCGGCTTCGTCGCCGGTCAAGCAGGGTTGTCGACCGCGTTCTGGCTGTTGGCCGGCCTGGTTTGCCTGATTCCATGTTGCGCCGGCTTCGTCACGCATCCGCGAGCGGCGCGTGTTCGGCCGGCCGCGTGAACGGCCGGGCTTGTTTCGCGACGATTCCGGATTGTTGCGGGGAGGGCTGCTCGACGTGACGCGACGGAAGTCAGACCGGCCGGGCGCCTCCTGCCCAGTGCGCAGGAAAGGCGTTTGCACGCAGCGCGGGTTCACAGCATTGAATGTCGAAGGTCGCCAACCCGAGAATATCGAACGGGTCTTCCGCGATCATCTGCTCGACATCGCGCCGGTGGTCCGCATACGCGAGTAAAAAACCGGCGGCCTCTCCCTGCAGCGGCCCCGCGAACAGGATGCTTCCCGCCTGAACGTGTTTGACGAGCCACGCCTTGTGGGACTCCAGGTGAGCGTGAACCTCTTGCGTCGGACGGATGTAATCGAGCTTGATCGCAAACAACATGAGGACTCCTGTTACTTGACGGGCCTTGCATCCGGCGCCGGTACGCCGGCGAGTACGTCGGCGATGGCGGCCCTGGCGAGCGCGATACCTTCGTCCCGCACCCGCTGGCCTTTCGATGCCCCCTCGGCACGGACGAACCGGACATCGGTTACACCCAGGAAGCCGAAGAAACGATGGAGATAGTTTTCCTGGAAGTCCATGCCAGCCAGAGGTCCTTCCGCATAAAACCCGCCGCGTGCGGAGGCGACGATGACGCATTTGCCGCTGGCCAGGCCCATCGGGCCATGCTCGGTGTATCGAAAGGTTCGTCCGGCCTGCGCAATGCGATCCAGCCAGGCTTTCAACTGACTCGGTACCGAGAAGTTGTACATCGGCGAGCCGATGACGATGACGTCGCTGGCCAGAAACTCCGTCACGAGGGTGTCGGAAACCTGATGCTCGCGGATCGCATCGTCGTCGAATGCGTCTGTCGCGACGTCACGGAACCCGGCAGCGATCGGTCCGGTCAGGTGGGCAATTTCGTCGCGGACGAGATCGCGGTAGGTCACTTCGGCCGACGGGTGTCGTGCGCGCAAATCGGCTACGACGGCAGCGGACAGCGTTCGCGTGATGGAGTTGCCGTCCAGAATGCTGGAATCGAGATGCAGGAGCTTCATTTCAGTCTCGCAGTGAGGGAAAGACAAATTGCTTCGAAATCCGAAGGGCGTCATGGATGAACCGTTCGTGCGGCCCGGTCGATCAGTCTCGCGACATCGTCGGGGTGAGACAGCATCGACAGGTGACTGGAGCGAATGGTCGTGACCGTTGCCCCCATCCGCTGCGCGATGGCCTGCTGCACGGTCGCCTCGAGCGCGCTGTCGTCGGTCGTTCGCAGGTACCAACGGGGCTTGTCATGCCAGGCCGCATGCCGCACCTTGCCGGCGAAACAGGCCGCCGCGATCGGCTGTTGGGCCGAGGTCAGCGCGTTGACCCGTTCAAAAGGAAGATCTCCCGCCATGACACGCTGGAACTGGCGGGCATCGTCCAGCCATATCAGGCCCCGCGCGTCCGGCGACAGGCCCGTCATCGGTGCGCCGACGCTGCGCAGCAGGTCGTCGACCGACTCGCCGTCATCCGGAGCCAGCGCCGACAGGTAAACAAGGCCCTTCACATTGGCGGCATTGCCGGCTTGCGTGATCACCGCGCCGGCCCACGAATGGCCGACCAGCAGCACGTCTCCGGTTTGCCGACGCAGCACGTTCTCGGTCGCAGCAACGTCATCGTCGAGGGACGTGAGCGGATTCTGCACGGCCGTCACGTGGTAGCCCATGTGCTGCAATCTGGTGATGACCGGCTGCCAACTCGACCCGTCGACGAACGCGCCGTGGACGAGCACGATGTTGCGCACCGCCGGCGCTGCGGCCGCGATCGTGTGACCGCTTGCGAACGTCACCATGAACGCGACGGCCGCGAGCAGTCGGCCGAACCGGCTGACCGGGCAGCGGCCCTGTCGCGTCGGAAGGAAATGCGGACGGCCCGGACGAGGCGGGAATGGCATGAGGCAGGCGCTCCGATAATTGCAGACATGGGCCAAATTTATACGGCCCTTGTCGACAATTGCAGAGGGCAGACCGGACATTGTTCATGCAAAGTTCGCCACCCGGGGCACCGTCGATGAGGGTGCAGGCGCGTGCGATCGACGTCGGAGTCGAACGCAGCACTGACGGGCGCGACCGACCAAACGGGACGATACGGGGCCCGCGATTGGACGGCGAGTGGCGCGTGGCGGGCGCCACGTGGGGCGGTTACGCGACGAGGCGCGCCAGCAGGCGCTTGAGCTGTGCGGCAACGGTTGCGGCGTTCTGTTGCTGCTGCTTTCTGCAGAACAACTCGCAACTCCACCATCCCCGATAGCCGGTTGCCTTGACCGCATCGGTCCATTGCTGCAGGTCGATGACACCTTCTCCGGTCGGTACGTCGCGGAGCACCTGTTCGTCCGGAATCCCGCCGGGGAAAGGGAGCGAATCACACACATGGACGCCGTGAATGAGGCGCGCGTCCAGCTTCGCGATGTCGTCGGGCGTCACGCCGGACGTGTGGCAGTGCCAGTAGTCGATGACGATTTTCACGTTGTCCCGACCGGCCGCATCGATCAGCTGGATCGATTTGTCGATGCCGCTGACAGGCGCCCACGACAGCGCTTCCAGGTACAGCACCAGGCCGCGCTCGGCGGCCATGTCGGCCAGACGAGCGAGATTTTTCGCGGTGACCGCGATCTGCCGCGCGTGCGGCAGGCCGAGTACGCCGGCGTAACGGTGCGTCCTCCCGGTGTGCGTCCATTCGACGACCGACCGAATGTCGACCGGCCCGGTCAGTACCTGCACGCCTTGCGCGCCGGACAGCGTTGCCAGTTCGAACAACGCGTCGGCACGCGCGTACATCTCCGATGCTTGCCGACCCTGCCGCTCGATATCGGTCAGGAATCCCATTCCGGGGACATAGACGTCTTCGAGCAGCGCTTTCAAGTCGTCGGCGCCGTAGCCCGACGCGAGGTACGCTTCCAGCTTGTCCGCACCCAGCTCGATGCCGTCGAACCCGATTGCGGCGATCGTGTCGAGGTCGGTGACCAGGTTGGAAAATCTCGAGACAGTGGTATGAAAGATCAAGGCATTTGCCTTGCCGTGTGCGGCCATGTTCAATTGTCCAGTCGAGAACGGAATGATTGCGCTGCTCGAGCGCAGGATCACGAAGTGACTTGAGACGCTTCGGAATCGATCGGAACGGATGCGTGCCCAATACTCGTCAGCGGCGCCTTGCCCAGGATGAGGTCCGCTGCCTTTTCGCCGATCATGATGCAGACGGCGTTGAGATTGCCCGAAATGATGTTCGGCATGATCGACGCGTCCGCCACTCTCAGTCCGTCGATACCGTGTACGCGTAGCGAAGGGTCCACCACGGAGTCGCTATCGGTGCCCATGCGGCAAGTTCCGCAAGGGTGAAGCGCGGCGTGCGCCTCCTGCTGGACAAATTTCCTCAGTTCGTCGCGACTGGCTGCCTGTTTGCCCGGTACGATCCGTTGCGCGATGTATTTGCCGATCGCGGGCTGTCCCATGATGTCGATTGCCTTTTCGCAACCGTCGACCACCGCTTCGAGGTCGTACGGATCGCTGAAGTACTCGGGGAACACTCGCGGGACATCCATCGGATCGGGGCTCGACAGCTCGACGAAGCCGCGCGAGCGAGGACGGATCTGTCCGAGATTGATGGTGCAGCCGTTGCCTCCCGGCACGCTGTCGACGCCTTCTTCGATTCCGGCGCCGACCACGAGGAAATATTGAATGTCGGGCGTCAAGGCTTCCTTGTCGCCCCACCAGAACGCGCCGCCCTCGATCAGGTTGGACGCGGCCGGCCCGTTCCTGAACAACAGATAGTTCAGCCCCGCCAGCGCCTTCCAGTGCGGCTTCTTGTATTTGTCGTAGCTATACGGTCCGTTCAACTGGTAGACGAGCGAAATTTCGATGTGGTCCTGAAGATTCCGGCCCACGCCGGGGAGGTCCTGTTCGACGGCAATTCCATGTCTTTGCAACGCCGCGGACGGTCCGATCCCGGACAGCATCAGCAGCTTCGGGGTACTGAGCGCACCCGCCGAAACGATGACTTCGCGATTCGCCCGCATCTGCTCGATGCGCCCGTTTCGCCGGAATTCGACACCGACTGCACGGCCTTTTTCGATCAGAATTCGCGTGACCCGCACGCCGGTACGGACCGTCAGGTTGGGGCGATTCAGCGCCGGATGAATGTAGGCGATGGCAGCGCTGCTGCGACGGCCATCGCGTGCGGTGATCTGATAAAGGCCGCAGCCGGCCGGATGCCCGCTATTGAAATCCTCGTTGTACGGCAAGCCGGATTGCTGGCAGGCCTTGAGCCATGCCTTGGTCAACGGATGAATATGCGGGATGTCGGACACGCGCAGCGGGCCGCCGGTGCCGTGGACGTCGTTGCAGAAGCGCTCGTTGTCTTCCGAGCGTTTGAAGTAGGGCAGGACGTCATCGAAGCCCCAGCCGGTCGCGCCGGAATCTCGCCACTGGTCGTAGTCCGACGGGACGCCACGGATGTAGATCATCGCGTTCACGGAACTTCCACCGCCAAGCACGCTGGCCTGGACCATCGTCGGCATTGCGGGGCGGGCGTGGCCTTGGGCCGGATGCCACGGGATGCGCTTGAGGAGCGGGCCTTGCGCAGTCTTGTAGTAGGCGCCGGGGATATGAATATAGGGGCTGCGGTCTCGCGGCCCTTCCTCGAGAAGGGCGACGCTCGAGCGTTCGTCTTCGCTGAGGCGTCCGGCGATGACGCAACCGGTCGATCCGCCGCCGACAACGATGTAGTCCACCGACTTGGTGTCTCGATGAGTCATTTTCCTTGTACTCGCTAAAGCGACGCGGCGCGCCGTCCGCGCCGAGGCATGCATCCAGTCGGTTCGCGCCGAATCAGCTGCGCTTCGATCCATCGGGCCGCAAACTGCTTCTCCACGCCCGCAAATATCTTCCGGGGCGAAACGTGTTCTCGCAATTTCGCTCCGGCCTCGTTTGTGACGCAAAGTGGCGCAGCCAGTTGGCTCATCGAGGATTCGAGGGCGGTCGTCGCCCGGGAGGGGCCGGCTCGGCACGCTTCAGTTGGCAGGCAAACTGCTGTTCGTGCAAAATTCGCCAACCCGGCCGAATTGATGGAGTACCGCGTGCGGATAGGAATCGTTGCAGTCGAAGGGAGCCTGCTGTCTCCCATTACGGGTCTTGCCGACCTGTTCTGGATGACCGCCCAGGCATTGCGGGCACCGCCCGGCGGGGGCGCTCACGGGCAGCCGGTCGTGTCCGGCTTCGAGACCGTCATCGCGAGCGCCGACGGGCGGGCGTTGCGGGACCCACAGGGCCGTCTGATTCCGGTCGACACCACGTTCGATGAACTGACGCAATGCGATGTCGCGCTCGTTACCGGCATGGCGCTCGGCCCCGACCGGCTACCGCCCGTGTCCGCCTCGACCACGCAGGCAGCCGCGTGGCTGCGAGCGCGTCATCGTGACGGCGCGCTGGTGGGCGCGGCCTGTGCGGGGACCTTCGTGTTGGGCGAGGCCGGCCTGTTGAACGGCAGGCGATGCACGACGACCTGGTGGTTGCACCATGCGTTCAGGCAGAGGTTTCCCAAAGCGCGCCCGGTGTGGGGCACCGCCGTGGAAGAACAGGATCGCATCGTCACGACCGGCGGGCCCTTGTCGTGGGTCGATCTGGCGTTGCACGTCATCAGGCGGGAAGCAGGGGCCGACGTCGCTCGCCTGGCCGCCGATATTTCGGTGGCCGACACGACGCCGCTGCCGCAGCTGGTATACGCCCCTCGGGGATACGTGAATGCTACCGATCCGCTCCTGCTTCAAGCCGAGCAGATCGTCCGCCATGCCAGCCCCGGCTTGACCGCGGAAGCGCTGGCCGGCGCACTGGGTCTCAGCGAACGGACCCTGCATCGTCGACTGAAGGGCTTGACCAGCGAATCGCCGAAAGGGTTCATTACGCGCGTCAGAATCGAAATGGCTTGTGTGCTGCTGGAAACACCGGGGGCGAGTATCAAGCAGGTCGCGTTGCAATGCGGTTATGGAGACGAGACTTCGTTTCGGCGCGCGTTCGGCCAGCTTATCGGCATGACGCCAGCGGATTACAGGCGCTGGTCAAGCAGGCGGAACACCCGTTCGACCATCGATCGTGACCGCGAGGCTGGCCACGATTGATATGGGCGCGTCGACGCAAGCGAGCGGCACTGCGTGAGTCGGCGGACCTGGCCGCATTGGGCGAATCGACCAGTGCCGATGTACCGCGCAGGCCGCGGTGGTTCCCGCTCTGCTTGCATCCTGTCCCAGGCATTCGACCAGCAGTTCGGTCAGCATCCGCACGCGAAGTTGACCGTCTGATTACCGTTTTGTCATCTACGCCGTTCGCGCCTGCACGGAGCGAAGCCGTGTCGCCGTTTCCGGGTAACATCGCCGGATGTCCCCACGAATGCGACGGAGCCGGCCATGCGCATCCTGATAGTCGAAGACGAACCGAAGACGGGCGCGTATCTGAAGAAGGGGCTCGAGGAATCGGGTTTCAGCGTCGATCTCGCGAAGGACGGCGGCGAAGGGCTGACGCTCGCGCAGGAAGAGCGTTACGACGTGATCGTGCTCGACGTGATGCTGCCCGTGCTCGACGGCTGGGCCGTGCTCAAGCGGCTGCGCGACACGCACACGACGCCGGTGCTGTTCCTGACCGCGCGCGACGACGTGCAGGACCGCGTGCACGGCCTCGAACTCGGTGCCGACGACTACCTCGTGAAGCCGTTCGCGTTCGTCGAGCTGCTCGCCCGCATCCGCACGCTCGCGCGTCGCGGGCCGCCGCGCGAGACCGAACATCTGGCGGTCGGCGATCTGGAAATCGACGTGGTGCGCCGCCGCGTGAAGCGCGGCGCCACGCGGATCGACCTGACGCCGCGCGAATTCTCGCTGCTGCAACTGCTCGCGCGCCGGCAGGGCGAGGTGCTGAGCCGCACGCAGATCGCGTCGTACGTATGGGACATGAATTTCGACAGCGACACCAACGTCGTCGAGGTCGCGATCCGGCGCCTGCGCGCGAAGATCGACGACGCGTTTCCGGTCAAGCTGATCCATACCGTGCGCGGCGTCGGCTACGTGCTCGAACCGAAGGATGACGCATGACGCGCCCGCGCTCGCTGGCCGCGACGCTCGCGCTCGCGCTCGCCGCGACCACGCTGGCCGCGTTCGCGCTCGTCGGCGCGTATGTGTATGCGGGGCTCGAGCGGCAGGTGAACACGCAGGACGATCTCGACATCGTGCTGGCCGCGCGCCACACGCGGCGGCTCGCGGGCGAGCTCGAGTCGCTCGATGCGGTGCGTGCGCACGCGGAGCGGCTGACGAGCCAGGTGCTGGGCAACGAGGCGCTGTCGATGGCCGTCGTCGATGCGGGGGGCGACGTGCTTGCGCGCCACAACGTCCGGCTCGCCGCGCTCGACGATGCGCCGGCGGCCGCGTCGACGCCGCTGGCCGACGCGCAACTGTTCGCGCCGCACGCGGTGCCGGTTCCCGCAAACGACCGGATCACGGCCGACCGGCTCGTCACGTGGACGGCCGACGGCGGCACGCCAATGCGCGGCGTCGTGATCGAGGCCGCGCTCGGCGACCGCACGCCGATCCGCATCGCGATCGCGCGCAACATGCGCGACCGCGCCGATCTGCTCGACGGCTACCGCGACCGGCTCAAGCTCGCCGGCGGGCTCGGCGCGCTGTTCGCGCTGCTGCTCGGCTACTGGCTGATCCGCAAGGCGCTCGCGCCGCTGCGCGAGATCGTCGACGACACCGGCCGGATCACGGTCGACAAGCTCGACACGCGGCTCGACGCGTCGCGTGCGCCGCCCGAGCTGCGCACGCTCGTCGATGCGCAGAACGCGATGCTCGGCCGCCTGCAGCAGGCGTTCGCGCATCTGTCGCAGTTCAGCGCCGATCTCGCGCACGACTTGCGCACGCCGCTGAACAACATGCGCGGCGCCACCGAAGTCGCGCTCGCGCGGCCGCGTTCGGTCGACGAGTACCAGACGCTGCTCGAATCGAATCTCGAGGAATACGACCGTCTCGCGCGGATGATCGAGAACGTGCTGTTTCTCGCGCGCGCCGAGCATCCGAGCTTCGTCACGCGGCAGCGCGAATTCGACGTGCGCGAAGAACTCGAGCGCATCGCGGAGTATTTCGAAGGGCTCGCCGACGAAGCGGGCTCGACGTTGCGCGTCGACGGGCACGGGCAGCTGACCGCCGACGTCGAGCTGTTTCGCCGCGCGGTCGGCAACCTGCTCGCGAACGCGCTGCGTTACACGCCGGCCGGCGGTGTCATCACGCTCGCCGTCGATGAAACGCCGGATGCGGTACGCGTCGTCGTCGAGAATCCGGGGGAGCCGATCGATCCCGCGCTGCTGCCGCGGATCTTCGACCGGTTCGTGCGCGGCGATCCCGCGCGCAGCGGCGGTGCGCCGGGCGGCACGGCCGGGCTCGGCCTCGCGATCGTGCGCTCGGTGATGGAACTGCACGGCGGCACCGCGCAGGTTGAAAGCGACGCGCGCGGTACGCGCTTCGTGCTCACGTTCAACCGGCCGCCTGTTGCTTGACGGCGGCGGGTTGGGGCCGCGCGGTTGCCGCGGCGTCCTTCTTGCCGGTGTTCGATTCCGCGTCTGCCCCGGCGCTCGCGCTCGCCTGCCAGCCGCCGCCGAGCGCCTTCAGCAGCGCGACTTCGGCCTCGATCCGGCGCGCGTCGATCTGATCGGCCGTGCGCCGGTTCGTCAGCGCGATCGTCTGCGCGGTCACGACGTCCAGATAGCTGACGGCGCCGGCGTTGAAGCGATTCGTCGTCAGCCGCAGCGACAGGTCGGCCGCGTCGGTCGCGCGTTGCTGGCTGCCTGCTTCGGACGCGAGCGCATCGATCGCGGACAACTGATCCTCGACCTGCTGGAACGCGACGAGCACGGTTTGCCGGTAGTCGGCGACCGCGCCATCGTATTGCGCATGCGCGCCGCGCAGCGACGCGCTGCGGCGGCCGCCGTCGAACAGCGTGCCGGCGAGTTGCGGGCCGAGCGACCAGAACAGGCTCGGCGCGGCGAGCCACGGCGCGAAGAACGAACTCTCGAGCCCTGCGCTCGCCGACAGCACCAGATCGGGAAAGAACGCGGCCCGCGCCTCGCCGATCTGCGCGTTCGCGGCCGCGACACGGCGCTCGGCCGCCGCGATGTCGGGCCGCCGCTCCAGCAGTTGCGACGGCACGCCGGCCGGAATGGCCGGCACGTGGAACCCCTGCACGCGCGGCGGCAGCGCGAACGTCGATGCGCTCTCGCCGACGAGCGTCGCGATCGCGTGCTGCAACTGCGCACGCGATGCATCGATGTCGGTGTCCTGCGTGCGCGTCGATTCGAGCTGGGTCTCGGCTTGCGCGACCGCCGACGCGTCGATCGCACCGGCCGCGAGTTGCTGCTTGAGCAGCGTCAGCGCGTCGGCGTACGCGCGTACCGAGTCGTCGAGCAGTTGCTTCTGCGTGTCGAGCGAGCGCAGCGCGAAATAGTCGGTCGCGAGTTCGGCCGTGACCGACAGCTTCACGGCCTGCAGGTCGGCCGCGCTCGCGGCGGCGTTCGCCTGGGCGCCCGTTACCGCGTCGCGCACGCGGCCGAACAGGTCGGGCTCCCAGCTCGCGGCTACACCGGCCTGGTAGTCGGGCGTCGTCTTGCCGGCGAGCGACGAGCCGAGCCGGTTCTGCGACACGCGCGCGCGGCTCTGCGCGACGCCCGCGGTGATCGTCGGCAGGAACCCGGCGTGCTGATAGTCGACCATCGCGCGGGCCTGTTGCAGATCGGCGACGGCCTTCTTCACCGTCTGGTTCGACACGTCGACGCGCGCTTCGAGCGCGTTCAGATCGGCGTCGCCGAACACGGTCCACCATGCGCCGCGCGCGGCGGCGTCGGCGGGCATCGCGATGTGCCAGCCGGCTTGCGCGGCCGGTACTGCCGGTGCGCCCGCGTAGTGCGCGGGCACCGCGACGGCGGGCGGCGAATAGGGCGGCAGCGTCGAGCACGCGGTCAGTGCGGCGGCGCCGAGGGCGACGATGCGGCGAGCGAACGGGAGCGGATGAGGAAGGCGCATGGCAGGCATCTCGTGGGTTGTCGTCGATGGGTCAGCCGCGGGCAGGCACCGGAGCGGGTGTTGACGCAGCAGGTGCGACGCCGGAAGCGCGCAGCGGCGGCACGTTGCGCATACCGGTCGAGAACACTGGTTGCGCGGCCTGCGCGGCCTGCGCGGCCTGCGCGGACGAAGCAGACGAAGCAGACGAAGCAGACGAAGCAGACGAAGCAGACGAAGCAGACGAAGCAGACGAAGCAGACGAAGCAGACGAAGCAGACGAAGCAGACGAAGCAGACGAAGCAGACGAAGCAGACGAAGCCGACGAAGCCGACGAAGCCGCAACCGGCGCCGCATCGTGCGAAGTCGACACGATCTTCACGGCTTCCCCGGCCGTGATCGCATCCCCCGGGTTGTCGATCACGCGATCGGTCGCCGCGAGCCCCGCGACGACCTCCACGCGCGTGCCGAAATCCCGCCCGATCTGCACGGTCTTCAGCGCGGTTTGCCCGTTCGCGCCGACGGTGGCGACCGTCACGCCGTTCGGGCGGAACAGCAGCGCGCTGACCGGCAGCTCAAGCGCCGGCGCCGCACTCGGCAAGACGAGATGCGCCTGCGCATACGCGCCGGGCATCAGCGCGCCGTCGTGGTTGTCGACGTCGATCTCGACGCGCAGCGTGCGCGTGACGGGATCGATCGCGCCCGCGCTGCGCGCGACATGCGCGGCAAACCGCCGCCCCGGATACTGCGGCGTCGTCAGGTAGACGGCCGTGCCGGTCGATACGCCGGTCGCGCTGTCCTGCGGCACGTCGACGAACACGCGCAGCGTGTCCGTCTGTTCGAGATGGAACAGTTCCCCGGACAAACCCGGGCTGCCCGGCGTGCTGCCCGCGGTGACCAGCGTGCCGACGTCGACGTTGCGCGCGGTGATCACGCCGTCGAACGGCGCGGTGACGGACTCGTACGACACGAGTTCGGCAAGATGCGCGACGTTCGCCTGCGCGGACGCGAGCATCGCGCGCTTCGCGTTCATGTCCGCGACCTTCGTATCGGTGTCCTGCTGCGATACCGACTGCGTTTTCAGCATGTCCTGCCAGCGCTGCGCAGTGGATTTCGCATAGTCGTAGTTCGCCTGCGCGCTCGCTTCGTCGGCGCGCGCCTGGCGTAACTGCGCATCGAGATCGGGCGCCGAGATCTGCGCGAGCGTCTGGCCGGCCTTCACGTGCGTGCCGAGATCGGCACTCCAGTGCGCGATATAACCGCTCGTGCGCGCATAGATCGACGCGTCCGCATACGGCGCGACCGAGCCGGGCAGCGTCAGCGTCTGGTCGGCCGGCGCCGCGCCGGGCACGATGACCGACACCGGCAGCGCCTGCTGCGCGGCGACCTGCGCACGCTGCGCGGCGCGTGCATCGATCCGCGGCACGATGCCGAGCGCGAGCAGCCCGGCGGCGAGCGCGACGGCCGCGAGCGGCACGGCCAGCTTGCGGCCGCGGCGGGGCGGCGGCGTATCGGAGGCGGCGCCGCGCGCGGCGGGCGGCACGGCTGCGGCCACGGTGGCCGCTTCGGCGGCGGGCGGCGGGGCGACGGGTTCGATCGAGTCGTTCATGATGGGTCCGGGGGCGGGCGAATCGAAGGATGAGAAAGGGCGGGCGTCCGCGCTCAACGCAGCGCCGGCGTATCGGGTGCGTGCTGCGCGTGCCGCGCTGCCGCGGCGTCGCGACGCCGCGCGAGCCATGCGTGGACGAAGCCGAACAGCACCGGCACGAACAGCAGCGTCGACACCGTGCCGAACGCGAGGCCGCCGATCACCGCGCGGCCGAGCGGCGCGTTCTGCTCGCCGCCGTCGCCGAGGCCGAGCGCCATCGGCAGCATGCCGATCAGCATCGCGAGCGCGGTCATCACGACGGGCCGGAAGCGGGCGAAGCCGGCGTCGAGCGCCGCCTGCCACGGCGGCTCGCCGCACGCGAGCAGCTCGCGCGCCGCGTTCACGACGAGAATGCTGTTCGCGGTCGCGATGCCGATGCACAGGATCGTGCCGGTCAGCGCGGGCACCGACAGCGTGGTGCGCGTGACGAACAGCATCCATGCGATGCCGGCGAGCGATGCCGGCAGGCCGCCGACGATCACGAGCGGATCGAGCCACGACTGGAAGTTCACGACCATCAGCAGGTAGACCAGCGAGATCGCGAGCGCGAGGCCGCCGAGCAGGCCCGTGAACGACTCGTGCATCGCCTGCACCTGGCCGCGCAGCACGATCGACGCGCCGGGCGGCAGTTGCGCGCGCGCGGCGTCGACGAGCTTCGTCACGTCGCCCGTGACGCCGCCGAGGTCGCGCCCCTGCACCGACGCGAAGATGTCGAGCACCGGCTGCACGTTGTAATGCGACACCACGGCCTGCTGCGTCGCGCGCGAGAACGAGCCGAGCGTGCCGAGCAGGTTCTGCGCGGGCGCGCCCGCGGCCGGGCCGCCGGCCGGCGTCTGCGGCGAGCGCGCGGTGCCGGCGGGCAGCGGCACGTTCGCGAGCGACTGCAGCGAGTTCACCGTGTATTGCGGCGTCTGCACGAGCACCGGGTAGCTGACGCCGTTGCGCGGATCGAGCCAGAAGTTCGGCGTCGTCTGCGAGCTGCCGGACAGCGCGATCAGCAGGTTCTGCGCGACGTCGCGCTGTTCGAGGCCGGCCTGGATCGCCTTCGTGCGATCGACGTTCACGTTGATCGCCGGTTCGTCGCCGGGCTGCTGGATGCGCGCGTCGACGAGCCCGCGCACGCCGCGCAGCTTCGCGAGCAGCGCGTTCGCGACCGCACGGTTCTGATCGAGCTTGTTGCCGACGATCTGGATGTCGATCGGCGCAGGCAGCCCGAAGTTGAGGATCTGGCTGACGATGTCGGCCGGCAGGAACGCGAACGTCACGCCGGGGAACGCCTGCGCGAGCACGTTGCGCAGCTTCGCGACGTACGCGGCCGTCGACGCGTGATCCGGTTTCAGCGTGACGAGCACGTCGGCGTCCTCGGTGCCGATCGGGTCCGACGAGTCGTACGTGAGGTTGATCCCGCTCACCGGCACGCCGATGTTGTCGAGCACGCCCGCGAGCTGGTTCGCCGGAATCACGCTGCGGATCTTCGCTTCGACTTCGTCGGTCAGCCGCGCGGTTTCCTCGATCCGCGTGCCGGTCGGCGCGCGCAGATGCAGGCGGATCTCGCCGGTGTCGACCGACGGGAAGAAGTCCTGCCCGGCGAACGCGTAGAGGCCCGTCGATGCGACGCAGGCGAGCAGGAACGCGGCCGCGAAGCGGCGGCGACGCGCGATCGCCGCCGACAGCAGCGCGCGATAGCGCAGCCGCACGGTCTCGAAACGATGCTCGAATGCGGCCTGGAAGCGCGCCAAATGCACGAGGGGTGCGAATACGCCGCGCGGCGGCCGGCCGCCGCCTTTGGCGCGCATCAGCGCCATCGCGAGCGTCGGCACCAGCGTGCGCGAGAAGAAGTACGACGCGATCATCGCGAAGATCACGGCTTCGGCGAGCGGCACGAACAGATAGCGCGCGACGCCGGTCAGCAGAAACATCGGCACGAACACGATGCAGATCGACAGCGTCGACACGAAGGTCGGCACCGCGATTTCGCCGGAGCCGGTCAGGATGGCCTCCTCGAGCGGCGCGCCGAGCTCGAGGTGATGCGTGATGTTCTCGATCGCGACGGTCGCGTCGTCGACGAGAATGCCGACCGCGAGCGCGAGCCCGCCGAGCGTCATGATGTTGATGGTCTGGCCGAGCGCGGACAGCGCGAGCAGCGACGTGAGCACCGCGAGCGGGATCGTGATCGCGATGATCAGCGTCGCGCGCCAGCTGCCGAGGAACAGCAGGATCATCAGCGCGGTCAGGCACGCGGCGATCAGCGCCTCGCGCACGACGCCCTGGACCGCCGCCTTCACGAACACGGACTGATCGTCGAGCGGTGCGATGTGCAGCGCCTTCGGCAGGCCGGCCGTGATCTTCGGCAGCATCGCCTTCACCTGGTCGATGATCGTCAGCGTCGACGCGCTGCCGGTCTTCTCGACCGTCAGCAGCGCCGCGCGCTTGCCGTCCACCCGCACGATGTTGGTCTGCGGCGCGTAGCCGTCGCGAACGTGCGCGACGTCGCGCACGTACACGACGTTGCCGCCGATCGTCTTCACCGGCAGGTCGTTCAGCGCGGCGACCGTCTGCGTGCTGCCGTTCATCTGCACGTTGTATTCGTGCGTGCCGATCTTCGCGGTGCCGCCCGGCAGGATCAGGTTCTGTGCGTTGATCGCGTTGACGACGTCGATCGGCGCGAGCCCCTTCGCCTGCAGCGCGCGCGTATCGAGATCGACGACGATCTGGCGGATCTTGCCGCCGAACGGCAGCGGCACCGCCGCGCCCTGGACGGTCGCGAGCTGCGTGCGGATGAAGCTGTTGCCGAGGTCGTACAACTGCTGCTCGGCGAGCGTGTCGCTCGACAGCCCGAGTTGCAGGATCGGCACCGTCGACGCGTTGTACGTGATGATGTTCGGCGGCAGCGTGCCGGGCGGCAGGATGCGCAGGATCGACGCGGCGTTGCTCGCGGCTTCCGCGATCGCGCGATTGATGTCGGCGCCCGGGTGGAAGAAGATCTTCACGACCGACACGCCGTTCAGCGACTGCGACTCGATGTGCTCGATGTCGTCGACGTCGGACGTGAGCGCGCGTTCGTAGTTCGACGTGATCCGCTTGGCCATGTCCTCCGCGGAGAAGCCGTTGTACGACCAGACGATGCTGACGACCGGAATGTCGATGCTAGGGAAGATGTCGGTGGGCGTGCGCAGCAGCGCGAGCGGCCCCGCGATGAAGATCAGCAGCGCGAGTACGACGAACGTGTAGGGCCTGCGTAACGCCAGCCGGACGATCCACATGATGGTGCTCCTCGAAGCAGGGCTCGGATGCGCATTCGATGCGACGAGCGTGCAGTCTGCCGGCGCGGCGTTGACCCGACCCTGACTCGAGGATTACGAAACTGTTATCTGTGCGGGTACGCGGGTGCGCCGCGTTCGACGTGCGGCAGCGCCCGGATAACAAAACCGTAATCGAAGCCTCACCTTCAGGAAAGCGCGTGAATCGCAGAATGAATCCAACTCTTCATCGCATCGATGGGGAGCGGATGTCCGGCCTGATCTGCGGACGCGAACACGCCATCTTTGAGAGGTGAACATCATGAACAACCTGATTCGTGCAGTCCTGCTGTCCTGTGCGCTGAGCGCACCGATCGTCGCATTTGCGCAAACCACCGACCATGCGGTCACACGGGCCGACGTGCGCGCCGATCTCGTCCGCGTCGAAAAGGCCGGTTATCGTCCGGTCGGCAGCGATCCGTACTATCCCGAAGACATCCAGGCCGCGGAAGCGAAGGTCGTCGCGCAACAAGCGCAATCGGCCGCCGCACGGCCGAGCGTCGCCGCCAAGACCGCCGCGCCGTCGTTCGCATCGCTCGCGTCGCTCGACACGCAGCCGTTGTACGAGCATCACTGAGCGCGGTTGGCGACCGCCGTCGGCAGCCCGGCGGCGGATCGTTCGACGGGCGGCGCGCATGCCGCAGCGAGTCAGTTCTCGCCCTTCTCGAGCACGTTCTGCGTGAGCGTGATCGACGGAATCGTCGGCTTGAGCAGCGCGCGGCGCGCGCGGCGGCTCAGCCACTTCCAGCCGGCCACGAGCAGCAGCGCGACCAGCGGGATCGATGCGATCGTCCACGTCCCGTTCGGATAGTCGAACGCCATCAGCACCAGCACGCCGAGCAGGAACAGCAGCGTGAGCCACGACGTGACGGGCGCGCCCGGCATCCTGAACGATACGTCCTCGACCTCGCCGCGCCTGACCGCGGCGCGGAACTTCATCTGGCACACGACGATGAAGCCCCAGGTGCTGATGATGCCGAGCGACGCGATGTTCAGCACGATCTCGAACACGCTCGACGGCACGAGATAGTTGAGCAGCACGCCGACCACGTAGATCGCGACCGTCACCAGAATGCCTGCGTACGGCACCGATTGCCCGCTCATTCGCGCGAGGAACGCGGGGGCGGAGCCGCCCATCGACAGCGAACGCAACACGCGCCCCGTCGAATACAGGCCGGAGTTGAGGCTCGACAGCGCGGCCGTGAGCACCACCAGGTTCATCACCGAGCCGATGCCCGGCACGCCGAGCGCGCCGAAGAACGTGACGAACGGGCTCTGGCCCGCCTTGTACGCGCTCCACGGCAGCAAGCAGACCAGCAGCACGACCGATGCGACGTAGAAGATCGCGATGCGCCAGATCACGTTGTTGATCGCGCGCGGCAGCACCTTGCGCGCGTCCTTGCATTCGCCGGCGGCCGTGCCGACCAGTTCGACGCCCGCGAACGCGAACACCACGCCCTGCACCAGCACCAGCGCCGGCATCAGCCCGTGCGGGAAGAACCCGCCGTTGTCGGTGATCAGATGCATGCCGGTGCCATGGCCGGCCACCGGCATGCCCGTGCCGAGGATCGCCGTGCCGATCACGAGAAACAGCACGATCGCGGCGACCTTGATCAGCGCGAACCAGAACTCCATCTCGGCAAACCACTTCACGCCGATCAGGTTCATCGTCGCGACGATGCACAGCGCGACGAGCGCGAAGATCCACTGCGGCACGGCCGCGAACGGCGCCCAGTAATGCATGTAGAGCGCGACGGCGGTGATGTCGACGATGCCGGTCATCGCCCAGTTCAGGAAGTACATCCAGCCGGCGACGAACGACGCCTTTTCGCCGAGGAATTCGCGCGCGTACGACACGAAGCTGCCGCTGCTGGGGCGATGCATCACCAGCTCGCCGAGCGCGCGCAGGATCAGGAACGAAAACGCGCCGCAGACCAGATAGACGATCGCGAGCGCCGGGCCGGCGGCCTGGAGCCGGGCGCCGGCCCCGAGAAAGAGCCCGGTGCCGATGGCGCCGCCGATCGCGATCATCTGCACCTGTCGATTGCCGAGGGTCTTGTGATAGCCGGCTTCGTGCGATTCGAGCCAGCTGCGTTTGTCGGTTTCGCCGGTTGTCGACGGTTCGGGAATCGATGCCATGACGGTATCCTCGCGCACGGATGGGATTGAATTCATCCCGATCGCGGGACGATCGGGACCACCGGTACCGAAGGGCCCGCGCGCGGAATCGGGCACGTCCCTCCTGATCGCGATTCGTCGGACGTGACGAACGGCACGGTACGTCGCGAACGTATTCAGCCGTAATTCCCGCCACAAACGGAATGCAAATTTAGACTGGGCGTGTTCGAATCTGCGCATAACGGCCGCGGCGACGGGTGAACCGGTTAGGTAATTTGGTGCGCCGGCGCGCACTGCGAGGGCAACCGTTACCGATGGTGCCGGTTCATGCACCGAAATGAGGAATTCGGTTCGTCGTAAGGTTGCCGAAATTTCCGCCTCAAGCTGGTGCGGCAAGCGTTTCACGGCAATGGCCCGGTTTTTGCTGGAGTGGTGTCGGCCGCGCAATCGTTGCGCGCAGCCCGACGACATACCAGACAAGGAAGATTCACCGTGAGCCCGACGACCCGACCGTTCCCCCGACGCACCTGGCTGGCTGCGCTGCTCGCCGCCCCCGTGATCGCGCTGTTCGCCGCCGCGCCGGCCCATGCCGATGCGCTCGACACCATCGCGAAAAACGGTACGCTGCGCGTCGCGGTGCCCGAGGACTATCCGCCGTTCGGTTCGGTCGGCACGGACATGCAGCCGCAGGGCTACGACATCGACATGGCAGGACTCCTCGCCAAGTCGCTCGGCGTCAAGCTGAAGCTGGTGCCCGTGAACAGCGCGAACCGGATTCCGTACCTGACGACCAACAAGGTCGACATGGTGATCTCGTCGCTCGGCAAGACGCCGGAACGCGAGAAGGTCATCGACTTCTCGAGCGCATACGCCCCGTATTTCCAGGGCGTGTTCGGGCCGTCCGACGTGAAGGTGAGCACGCCGGCCGACCTCACCGGCAAGACGGTCGGCGCCACGCGCGGCGCGCTCGAGGAGATCGCGCTGTCGCAGCTCGCGCCGAACGCGACGATCAAGCGCTTCGAGGACAACAACGCGACGATCCAGGCATTCCTGTCGGGGCAGGTCCAGTTGATCGCGGCCGGCAACATCGTCGCGGCGGCGATTCTCGCGAAGAATCCGCCGCGCCGCCCCGAGGTCAAGTTCGTGATCAAGAATTCGCCGTGCTTCGTCGGCGTCAACAAGAATGAACCGCGCCTGCTCGCGAAGATCGACGATGCGATCGCGCATGCGAAGCAGGACGGCTCGCTGGGCGAGATGTCGCGCAAGTGGCTCGGCCAGCCGTTGCCGGCCGGACTGTGACGCATCGCCGTGTCGCCTGATACGTCGCCGCGGCCGGGGTGCCCGGCGTGGCGCGTGTCGTTGTCCGAACCCGAATTCATCTCCTTCCCATGAGCTACCAGCTTCAATTCGGCGAACTGTCCGAGTACGTCGGCGTGTTCGCGAGCGGCGCGGCGATCACGCTCGCGCTGACCGCGGTCGCGACCGTGCTCGGCGTCGCGGTCGGCGTGCTCGGCGCGGCCGCGTACAGCGCCGACGCGCGCGCGGCCGTGCGCTTGCGCCCGCTGATCGGCGCGTACGTCGAGGCGATCCGCAATACGCCGTTCGTCGTCCAGCTGTTCTTCATCTTCTTCGGCTTGCCGGCGCTCGGCGTGCACATCGACGAATACACGGCCGCGATCCTCGCGATGACGCTCAATCTCGGCGCGTACTCGGTCGAGATCGTGCGCGCGGGCGTGGCCGCCGTGCCGAAAGGGCATCTGGAGGCCGCGTCCGCGCTGGCGATGTCGCGCGCGCAGATGCTGCGCCACGTCGTGCTGCCGCAGGCGCTCGCCAAGGTGTTTCCCGCGCTGTCGAGCCAGATCGTGATCACGATGCTCGGCTCGGCCGTCGTGTCGCAGATCTCGGTGGCCGACCTGACCTACGCGGCCAGCTACATTCAGTCGCGCAACTTCCGCGCGTTCGAGACGTACTTCGTGATCACGCTCGCGTATCTGGCGATGGCGCTGCTGCTGCGCGCCACGCTCGGCGCGATGGGCCGCCGCCTGTTCACCCGCCGCGTGCGAGGTGCGCGATGACCGATTTCACATTGGGGCAGATTCTCGCGAACCTGCTGCTGGCCGCGCGCTGGACGATCGTGCTGTCGATCGTGTCGTTCGTGACGGGCGGCCTCGTCGGCCTCGGGCTGCTCGTGATGCGCGTGTCGGGCTCGACGGTGCTGCGCGGCATCGCGAAGCTCTATATCGAAGTGTTCCAGGGCACCCCGTTGCTGATGCAACTGTTCATCGTGTTCTTCGGCCTGCCGCTCGTCGGGCTCGACGTGCCGCCGTGGGTCGCGGCCACGGCGGGGCTCACGTTCTTCACCAGCGCATATCTGGCCGAGATCTGGCGCGGCTGTGTCGAGGCCGTGCCCAAAGGGCAGTGGGAGGCGTCGGCCAGCCTGGCGATGAGCTACGTCGAGCAATTGCGTCACGTGATCCTGCCGCAGGCCGCGCGCATCGCGATCGCGCCGACGGTCGGTTTCGGCGTGCAGGCCGTGAAGGATACGGCGCTGGTGTCGATCATCGGCTTCACCGAGCTGACGAAGGTCGGCATCGCGATCTCGAACGCGACGTTCCGGCCGTTCGTCGTGTATGGCCTCGTCGCGCTGATCTATTTCGCGCTCTGTTATCCGCTTACCCGTTATGCGCGCACGTTGCAAAGGAGATGGCATGCCGCTCGTTGAAACCCGGGGTCTCGAAAAGAACTTCGGCACCCATCATGTGCTCAAGGGCATCGATTTCTCCGTCGAGCGCGGGCAGGTCGTCTCGATCATCGGCCGCAGCGGCTCGGGCAAGAGCACGCTGCTGCGCACGCTCAACGGGCTCGAGAGCATCGACGCGGGCACGATTTCGGTCGACGGCGAACGCGTCGATGCGCGGCACGCGGACCTCCGCGCGCTGCGGCTGAAGGTCGGCATGGTGTTCCAGCAGTACAACCTGTTTCCGCACCTGAGCGCCGGCCAGAACGTGATGCTCGCGCAGTCGGTGGTGAAGAAGGCGCACCGCCAGCAGGCGCGCGCGATCGCCGAACTGATGCTCGAGCGCGTCGGCCTGGGCGACAAGTTCGACGCGTTTCCGGAACAGTTGTCGGGCGGCCAGCAGCAGCGCGTCGCGATCGCGCGGGCGCTCGCGATGAAGCCGAGCGTGCTGCTGTGCGACGAAATCACGTCCGCGCTCGATCCGGAGCTCGTCGGCGAGGTGCTGGGCGTGGTCGAGCAACTCGCGCGCGAGGACATGACGCTGATCATGGTCACGCACGAGATGAACTTCGCGCGTGCAGTGAGCGACCGGATCGTGTTCATGCACCAGGGACGCGTGTGGGAGAGCGGGACGGCCGACGAGATCTTCGAGCGGCCGCAGACGGTGGAGTTGACGCGGTTTCTGGGCAGCGTGCGAAACACCGAAACCGTGACGCGCTGACCGACGCCGCCGTGCGGCCCGGCCGCGATAGATGACAGGACCGTAATCGAAGCTTCACCTTCCGGACAGCGCGCGAATCGCAGAATGGACACCACTCCTCATCGCATCGATGCGGAGCGGATGTCCGGCCTGGTCTGCGGACGCTAACACGCTATCTTCGAGAGGTGAACATCATGAACACGCTGATTCGTGCGGCATTGCTTTCCTGTGCGCTGAGCGCACCGATCGTCGCATTCGCGCAATCTGCCGACCATCCGGTCACGCGCGCCGACGTGCGCGCCGACCTGATTCAGGCGGAGCACGACGGCACGCTGCCAACGTCGAACTGGGACTATCCGCCGAGCACGCAGACGATCGCGCGCAATCGCGAGCTGTATGCGATCGCGCATGGCGACCGGCCCACGGCAATGGCCGCGACGTCGTCGGCCACCGTGTCGACCGCGAGCGCGCAATGAAGCGGGGCGCCGTATCGACATGCGTGGCCGGGCTGGCGATCGCCGCGTGGCTCGCGGCGGCCGCGGCCCCGGCTTTCGCGCGCGGGCAGCCGCTACTGCCCGATGACGACGGCGGGCGCGCCAGCGTGCTGCACGGACTGAATCCCGAATTCGACCCGCACCGCCATACAGTCGACACCCGGCCGGCGCACACTCACGCCGCGCCCATCAGCCGCGCGCCGAGCGCGATCCCGCGCGCGGCGATCACTGCGCTGGCGGCGCGCTGACGGGCGTCCCAGCCGGCCAGCGCGGCATCGAACGCGGCGCCGCGTGCGACGTCGCGCACGGCTTCGGCGAGACCGACTGCGTCGTCCGCCGCTTTCGCGACGCCCGCCGCCGTGTGCGGGCGCACCATGCATGCGGCATCGCCGAGCAGCACCGCGCGCCCGACAGCCATCCGCTCGACCGCGAGATCGAGGATCGCCTGCGCGAACGGCGCGGTGGTTGCATCGACGAGCGCGGCGAGCGTCGGCGCGAGCATCCGGTCGGCGGCGTCGACGAGTTCCGCGCGGTGGTCGTCGCGCATCGCACCGGGCGGCAGCGACCCGTCGCGCTGCGTGCCGTCGCGCGTAACGAACAGCGACGGCATCCGGTCGGATGCGAGACGCCGGTACCACACCCAGTTCACGCGCCGTTTGCCCGGTTCGATCGTGCCGTCGGCGCCGGGCACCAGATAGGTCAGGAACAGATGCCGGTCGCCTTGCTGGAACGTGAACCGATCGCGCAGCAGAACGAGCACCTGCTCGGGAAGCGTGCGTTCGTCGACGAGCCCGCGCCACGCGACATAGCCCGCATACGTCGGCCGCACGTCCGGCAGCAATTGCGCGCGCACGGTCGAGCGGCCGCCGTCCGCGCCGATCAGCAGGTCGGCCGTCTCGGCGCGGCCGCTCGCGAAATGCGCGACGATCCGCTCGCCGTCCGGTTCGAACCGCTCGAACGCGTCGCCCGCGTGGATGACGCCGGCGGGCAGCGCACGCTTGAGCGCCGTGTAAATCACGTTCCAGCCCGTCTGCGTCTGCGGCATCGCGAAGCGCTGCACGATCCGGTCGTGCGCATCGACGTAGATCCGGTCGACCGACTCGACGCCGGTCTCGCGCGGCAGCGCGACGCCGCCGAACGCGAACGCGCGCTCGATCGGCGGTTGCAGCACGATGCCGCCGCCGCGGCTGTCGAGTGCGTGCGGCGATTGCTCGAAGACGCGGACGTCCCAGCCGGCCGCGCGCAGCGCGGTCGCCGCGAACAGCCCGCCGACCGATCCGCCGGCGATGACGGCCTTGCGGCCCGCTCCGTGTTCCATCCGAGGTCCCCCGATGATGCCGCGTGCGGCGGGCGTGGCGTCAGCCGGCCCAGCCGCGCAGGAAATCGACCAGCAGCGCGTTCACGCGCTCGGGCTGCTCCTCGTGCGGCAGATGCCCGCACTGCGCGATCGGCTCGGCACGCAGGTGGGTCGCCATGCCTTCCCATACGGCCTTCATGTCGAACATCTTGCCGACCGCGTAGAAATCCTCGCCCCAGATCGCCATGGTCGGGCACGCGATCCTGACGTCCGCATCGACGAGGTCCTGCTGCACGTCTTCCGCGTTCGCGCGATAGTCGGCCAGCGCGCCGCGCACGGCCCCCGGGCGCCGATACGCACGCACGTACGTGTCGAACGCATCGCCCGAGATCGCGTGCGGGTTGTAGCACCAGTCGGCGAAAAAGTAGCTGAGCCATTCGGCTTCCTTGCCGGCGATCAGCGCCTCCGGCAGGTCGGGCACCTGATGGAACAGGAAGAACCAGTACGCGCGCGCCGTTTGCGCGGTCATGTTCTGCGCGACGATGCGCGTCGGCACGTTGTCCATCACGACGAGCCGCTCGACGCGTTCGGGGAAGTCCTTCGCGAAACGCGTCGCGACGCGTGCGCCGCGATCGTGCCCGACGAGCGCGATGCGCTCGATGCCGAGCGCATCGAGCAGCGCGGCGAGATCGCGCGCCATGTTGCGCTTGTCGTAGCCGGCCGCGGGCTTGTCGGTTTCGCCGTAGCCGCGCAGGTCGGGCACGATCACGCGATAGTGCCGCGCGAGCACCGGAATCTGGAAGCGCCATGCAAAACTGGTTTCGGGGAAGCCGTGCAGCAGCACGACGACGGGCCCCGCGCCGGCATCGATGACGTGCTGGCGGATGCCGTTCGCCGTAACGGTGTGATGGGTGAGTGCGAGCGTGTCGGTCGTCATGTGGGAATCCCGGTTCGATGCGGACGGTGCGCAATACGGCTCGCGTCCGATGCTGTCCGAGCATAGGCCACGCGACGCACGCCGTGGCTGAATCGTTCTGAATCCCGGTGTGAGGCGGTGGCGCGGCGGCCGGCTCGTCGGCGGTCGTCGCGCGCATGCGTCACCGCGCCGCACCGCACGTTCAGAACGATTCAGTTCGCCGCCATGACTTTCAGGGCCGCCTTCCGTAGTCTTGTTCCCGAGCCGCCGCACGAGGCCGAAGCCCTTCGGCCGATCCGGCCGGCGGCACAACCGGAACGGACCATGCCTTACCTGATCTCGCCGGGAGCCCGCTTCGCAGTTGGCCTCCTGCACCCCCTCGTGCGCGTGCAGTCGCCCGCGCCGCCACTGATCGCGCTGGCGCGCCTGTTCGGCATCGTCGTCCGCGAGCATGCGATCCCGCTCGTGCCGGCGCCGTTGCGTGCGCTCGCCGCGCAGGCTCGCGATGCGGACCCCATCGACACAACCTCGGAAGCCACGACATGCAGCCCGCGCAAGTAACGGCAGCGGGCGCCGCGGCCCCCGATCGCGTGCGCGGCGAGGACGTGTTTCTCGCCTCGATCGCCGGCTACGTCGACACGCTCGGCTTCGTCGCGCTGTTCGGGCTCTTTACCGCGCACGTCACCGGCAACTTCATCCTGATCGGCTCGGGCCTCGCCGGGGTCGGCCAGGGCCTCATGATCAAGTGGCTCGCGTTTCCGGCGTTCATCGCGGGCATCGTCGCCGCTCGCGTGCTCGATCACCGGATGCGCGTGCGCGGGCATGGCGTGCGGGCGCGCTCGCTGTACGCACTGCAGACGATCCTGCTGGCCGGATTCATGCTCGCGGGCGTCGCGGCGTCGCCGATCGGCAGCGCCGATGCGCCCGCGACGATCGTCTGCGGGCTGCTGGGCGCGGCGGCAATGGGCATGCAGAACGCGCACGGCCGGCTGACCGCGCGCACCGTCGTCGCGAACACCGTGATGACCGGCAACGTCACGCAGGCGGTCATCGATGCATTCGACTGGCTGGTGCCGATCGCCGCGCCGGCCGAACGGGAAGCCGCACGCGCGCGGCTGCGACGCACGTTGCCGCCGGTGGTCGGGTTCGCGCTCGGCGCGGGCGCCGGGGCGAGCGCCTACGTGTACGCCGGGTTCTGGACACTGGTGTTGCCACTCGCGGCGCTGGGTTTCCTCACCTGGCGCTCCGGCCGGACCGGCGAACCGTCCGCGTCGCGCTGAGCGCGGATTCCGTACGCGGCGTGGGCTGCGTGCGCGACCGGGGCGGCGGCGAAGCCGCGCTGCGTTTCTTCATTTCCTTCAACGCTGATTTCGAGAACGGCTCGATGCAGGTCCGTCAGCGCGAGACCGCTCGACCGTTCGCAGAAAGCGCAGCGTTACGCGGGCGTGGTGAACCGATCGACGAGGTCGTGGTGACCGAGCTGTTCGACCCACCAGCGGAGCGCGCGCCCGGCTTCGTCGGTGCGCCACGCGATATAGCAATGGGTCGTGTCGCGCATGCCGGTGACTTCCCGCGCGACCAGCTTGCCTTGCGCGATCGCGGGCGCCGCGATGCAGTCCGGGAGCGTACCCACCGCGAGCCCTTCGCATTGCGCGGCCAGTTTTGCCGCGAGCGTCGGCACCGCGAGATACGGTTGGCCGGCATCAGTCGCGACCGACTGCGGCTGAAGCTCGCGGGACGTGTCGGAGATCACCGCGCCGCGATACTCGACGATCGACGCCATCGACAGCGGTTCGGGCAGTGCAGCGAGCGGATGGGTCGGAGCGACCGCGAATACGTGCCGGAGCGTGCCAATGGGCTGCGCCACGATATCCGGCAGTTCCGGCGGCTCGCCCGCCGCGCCGACGATCAGATCGGCCCGCCGCGAGATCAGCGCATCCCAGGTGCCGCCGAGCACTTCGGTGGAGAGTCGCAGTCGCGTGTCCATGTCAAGTGCGTAGAACGCGTGGACGTATGGCCACATCATGTCGAAGGGCAGTATCTCGGCGATGCAGACGCGGACTTCGGTTTCCCAACCTTGCTGCGCGCGCTGCGCTTTCCGTTCAAGCTGTTCGGCGGCACGAAGCAGACGACGGCCTTCCTCGACGACGACGCGGCCCGCGCGTGTGAGCTTCGCACGACGCCCGCTGCGATCGAACAACGCGACGTCGAGATCGCTCTCGAGCTTTTGTACGAGATAGGTCAGTGCGGACGGCACGCGGTGCACCAACTCCGCCGCGTCGGCAAACGTACCGGTGCGATCGATCGCGTCCAGTGCCTCGAGTGCTTCGAAAGACAGTTTCATGACGAGTTTCGCTACGACAAGGGCATCAGGCGGTGTCGCGCCGTCGAGCGACACTCAATCCAATACTGTTCACAACGGTTCGTCATCCGATGTACCGACGCACGCAAGCATGCACGCCGACGGCCGGGCCGCCGCCGCGTTCGCGCGACGTCCGCCTGTCACGTCGGTGTCGATTCGCGGTGCTTCGCGGCAGCGTCGGCGTGTGCGCCGGGCAGCGCGCCGAACATGTGCTGGCTGCACTTCGCGTCGCGCCATGCGGTTCCCAGTCGGATGCCGTCGAACATCCGTCGCACCACGGGAAGAATCTGTTCGCCGGCCAGAATGCCGAGCAGGCCGACCAGGGCGATGGCGGGCGGCGCCGGCGATTGCACGCCGATCAGCGCGTAGACGACGCCGGCGAGGATGCCGGCGAGAAGCGAAGCAATGTACGGTTTCATAGGTCTGGAATGGAATGACGGCCGTTAAAAAATACGGATAAATACCGGTCTGGCGTCGATCCGAAAGTCTTGGGCCAGCCTATCAGGTCTGCGTGTTCGTCGTTAGCCGATTCAATGAAATTCAGATCTTTTCAGTCTGAATTCAGAGCGTGGCGAGAATCAGAACAATTAACTGGTGCGGTCGAAATTTCGCGTATTGAATGACGCAGGCCGACTGCCGACGCTTCCGATATAGCGCATTGGATGCCTCGCGGATGCGTCGGCCAGGCAAGCCTCATTTTTCTCCGCGTCAAAGGACATCACCACCATGAGCAATCCGAAACTTGAAGTACTTACTCCGCACAACAGCCAGCTGATCTTCATCGATCAGCAGCCGCAGATGGCGTTCGGCGTGCAGTCGATCGACCGCCAGACGCTGAAGAACAACGTCGTCGGGCTCGCGAAGGCCGCGAAGGTCTTCAACATCCCGACCACGATCACGACGGTCGAAAGCGAGAGCTTCTCGGGCCACACCTATCCCGAGCTGCTCGACGTGTTCCCGAACCAGAAGACGCTCGAACGCACGTCGATGAACTCGTGGGACGACCAGAAGGTGCGCGACGCGCTCGCCGCGAACGGCCGCAAGAAGGTGGTCGTGTCGGGCCTGTGGACCGAAGTCTGCAATACGACGTTCGCGCTGTGCGCGATGCTCGAAGGCGACTACGAGATCTATATGGTCTCCGACGCATCGGGCGGCACGACGCAGGCTGCGCACGATATCGCGATGCAGCGCATGGTCCAGGCCGGCGTCGTGCCGGTCACGTGGCAGCAGGTCCTGCTCGAATGGCAACGCGACTGGGCACGCCGCGAGACGTATGACGCGGTGATGGCGATCGCGAAGGAGCATTCGGGCGCCTACGGGATGGGCGTGGACTACGCGTACACGATGCTCCACAAGGCACCGCAGCGCACCGCGACGCCGCACGAGTCGATTGCGCCCGTTCCGGCGAAGTAAGCGCGGACGACCGGCAACCGCCAATGCCGGTGCTGCGGGTTCGATGTGAACGCGTCGCATGGGCTTCCTTGCCGCGGGCGGCGGACGTGAGCGAAACGCGCATGCCGCCCGCGGCACGCAGGTCGGAACACCGTGCCTGCATTTGAAATTGTCCGGGAGATTTATTGCATGGAACCTTATCTGGTTTCCCTTGGCGCGGGTGTGCTGATCGGTGTGATTTACAGCGCCATCAAGGTTCGCTCTCCCGCGCCGCCGCTGATTGCGCTGGTCGGGTTGCTCGGCATGCTGATCGGCGCGCAAGCCTTACCCCCCGTGAAACAACTCTTTGGCTTCTGATCAACAAGAGGTGATGCATATGACCGCAACCGTGACCCAACCGGATCTGATCCTGCATAACGGACGATTCACGACGCTCGATCGCGCGAACCCCGTCGCGACGGCGGTCGCGATTGCCGCCGGACGCTTCGTCGCCGTCGGCAGCGAAGCGGACGTGATGCCGCTCGCGGGCCGCGCGACGAAGGTGGTCGATCTCGGCGGCCGCGGCGTGCTGCCGGGTCTGATCGACAACCACTGCCACGTGATTCGTGGCGGACTGAACTACAACATGGAACTGCGCTGGGACGGCGTGCCGTCGCTTGCGCTCGCGATGGAGATGCTCAAGCAGCAGGTCGCGATCACGCCGGCGCCGCAGTGGGTGCGCGTGGTCGGCGGCTTCACCGAACATCAGTTCGTGGAGAAGCGGCTGCCGACGATCGAAGAACTGAACGCAGTCGCGCCCGATACGCCGGTATTCATCCTGCACCTGTACGATCGCGCGCTGCTGAACGCGGCGGCGCTGCGGGTGGTCGGCTACACGAAGGACACGCCGGAGCCGCCGGGCGGCACGATCCTGCGCGACGCCGCAGGCAACCCGACGGGCCTCCTGCTCGCGAACCCGAACGCGACGATCCTCTACGCGACGCTCGCGAAAGGCCCGAAGCTGCCGTTCGAGTATCAGTACAACTCGACGCGCCATTTCATGCGCGAGCTGAACCGGCTCGGCGTGACGGGCGTGATCGACGCGGGCGGCGGCTCGCAGAATTACCCCGACGATTACGAAGTGATCCGCAAGCTGCACGACGCGGGCGAGATGACGATCCGGATCGCGTACAACCTGTTCACGCAGAAGCCGAACGCGGAGAAGGAAGACTTCGTGAACTGGACGAAGAGCGTCAAGTACCACGACGGCACCGACTACTTCCGCAACAACGGCGCGGGCGAGATGCTGGCGTTTTCCGCGGCCGACTTCGAAGACTTCCGCGTCGCGCGGCCGGACCTGCCCGCGCAGATGGAGGACGACCTCGAAGGCGTCGTGCGCGTGCTCGCGGAAAACCGTTGGCCGTGGCGCATGCACGCGACCTATGACGAAACGATCAGCCGCGCGCTCGACGTGTTCGAGAAGGTCAACGAAGACATCCCGCTCGAAGGGCTGAACTGGTTCTTCGATCACGCGGAAACGATCACCGAGCAATCGATGGACCGGATCGCCGCGCTCGGCGGCGGTATCGCGGTGCAGCACCGGATGGCGTACCAGGGCGAATACTTCGTCGAGCGCTACGGCGCGCAAGCCGCGGAGGCGACGCCGCCGGTCGCGAAGATGCTCGGCAAGGGGCTCAAGGTGTCGGCCGGCACCGACGCGACGCGCGTCGCGTCGTACAACCCGTGGGTGTCGCTTGCATGGCTCGTGACGGGCAAGACGGTCGGCGGCCTGAGGATGTATCCGCAGCGCAACCTGCTCGATCGCGAAACCGCGCTGCGGATGTGGACCGAGTACGTGACGTGGTTCTCGAACGAGGAAGGCAAGAAAGGACACATCGCGGTGGGGCAGCTTGCCGACTTGGTCGTCCCGGATCGCGATTTCTTCGGGTGCGCGGAGGACGATATCGCCGCCACGACCGCGTTGCTGACGGTGGTCGACGGGAAGATCGTATGGGGCGCGGGGCCGTTCGCGTCGCACGACGCACCGATCCCGCCGGCGATGCCGGACTGGTCGCCGGTGCGCGAGTTTGGAGGCTATGGCGGCTGGGGCGCGACGCAGCGCAGCGGCGCGCCGCTGCAACGCGCGGCGGCCGCCGCGATGTGCGCCTGCGCGAACGAATGCAACGTTCACCAGCATGCGCACGCGGGCGCATGGGGCCGCACGTTGCCGACGTCGGACGCGAAGGGCTTCTGGGGCGCGTTCGGGTGCTCGTGCTGGGCAGTCTGATATCGCGTGCCCACCGCTCGCGACTCCCCGAAATGGGTCCGCACGCTGCCGCTCGCGGTGCTCGGGTTTCTCGCCTGTCGTCCGGGCCGCCCGGATGAGTCGCCTGCATCCCGCTGAATCAGAATCCGCGCGCGGCGCCAGGCCGCGCGCGTCAACATCACGGAGAAAACCGATGAATTCATTCAACCTGCGCAACCTGCTGCGCATCACCGTCGCGGCGTCGGCCGTGCTCGCCGCGCTGCTGGCCGGCACGCCGGCGCTCGCCGACGAAACCCACCTCGACGACATCGCGTCGCCGGCCGCCGCGGCGCGGTCGCCGGCCATTGCGGTCGGCCCGCAGTACGACACGACGCACGTATGCGTCGCCCCCGAAGATTTCGACCGCTTCACCGACAGCTTCGTCGCGACCTTCGGCGGCAAGAAGTCGAAGCAGGGTGTGTTCCAGGTCACGCCGACGCCGAGCCAGACGATGTCGCAGCTCGTGCTGACGCCGGTCGGCACGATCTCGGTGTTCGGCTTCAAGACGCCGATCCCGTATCCGTTCTGCGAGGAACGCACCGGCTATCTCGTGACCGACATGGACGTCGCGGTGAAGTCGGCGCGCGCACATGGCGCGGACATCGTCGTATCGACGTTCCCCGATCCGATCGGGCGCGACGCGATCGTTCGCTGGCCGGGCGGCGTGAACATGCAGCTGTACTGGCATACGCAGGCGCCGAACTACGACGCGCTGCAGACGGTGCCGGAGAATCGCGTGTACGTGTCGCCGGAAAGCGCGAGCAAGCTCGCACGCAATTTCGCCGCGTTCTCGCACGGCAAGATCGTGTCGGATGTGCGCCATGCGCCGGGCATCGAGATCGGCCGGCCGAACGACACGTACCGCCGCATTCGCATCGAATCGGGCTTCGGCAAGATGACCGTGCTCGCGACCGACGGCCACCTGCCGTACCCGTTCGGGCGTGAAATGACCGGCTACGAAGTGGCCGATCTCGCCGCGACGCTGAAGCAGGCCGAAGCCGCGGGCGTGACGGTGCTGGTGCCGCCGTTCAAGTCGGACGGCCGCGACGCGGCGCTCGTGCAGTTCCCGGGCGGCTACGTCGCCGAAATCCACGCGCGGTCGAAATGACGGTACGCCGGCCGATGAAGCGATCGTGGCGCGGCGCGCTGCCGTGCGTCGTGCTGGCGGGCGGCGCCGCGTTGCATGCGGGTTCGGCCGTCGGCGCGGAGGCCGATGCCGGTGTGACGGCGGCCGGCGCGGCCGCGTCGCCGGCTGCCGCCGCGGCGTCGTGCACCGCGAAACGCCCGACGGTGTCGTTCAACCGCTGGCAGGAAGACTGGTCGGTGCTCGCGAATCCGTGCGTGCCGCGCAAGCCGTTCGACGCGCTGAAATACATACGGCTCGGCGACGATCCGTCGACCTACCTGTCGCTCGGCGCGAACCTGCGCGAGCGCTTCGAACTGAACAACGCGCCGCTGTTCGGCCTCGGCGCCGCGCACGACGACAATTACGTGATCCAGCGCGCGAACGTGCACGCGGACCTGCGCTATCGCGGGCACTTCCAGGCGTTCGTGCAGTTCGTCGATGCGCGGCCGTTCGGCAAGGACACGGTCGGCCCGGTCGACAAGGATCAGCTCGACCTCGAGCAGGCGTTCGTCGCGTACGTCGATCAACTGGGGCCGGGCACGTTCAAGACGCGGATCGGCCGGCAGGAGATGGCGTTCGACTTGCAGCGTTTCGTATCGGTGCGCGACGGTCCGAACGTGCGGCAGGCGTACGACGGACTGTGGACCGATTACGAAATCGGCAAATGGCGGCTGATCGGTTATGTGACGCGCCCGGTGCAGTATCGCAATGCGGCCGTGTTCGACGACGTGTCGAACCGGCACCTGCGATTCGACGGCGTGCGCGTCGAGCGCACCGGCACGGGGCCCGGCGACCTGTCCGCGTACTGGTCGCGCTATACGCGCGACAACGCGCGCTATCCGGATGCGTCCGGCACCGAGCGGCGCGACGTGTTCGACATGCGCTACGCGGGCAAGACCGACGGGTTCGACTGGGACGTCGAGGCGATGCTGCAGACCGGCCACGTCGGACAGGACACGCTCGGCGCGTGGGCGTTCGGCGCGTTGGGCGGCTACACGTTCGCGAAGACGGCCGGCACGCCGCGCATCGGCATCCAGGTCGACGGTGCATCGGGCGACGCGCATCCGGGCGACGGGCGCGTCGGCACGTTCAACCCGATGTTTCCGAACGGCTATTACTTCACGCTCGCCGGTTATACCGGGTACAGCAACCTGATCCACGTGAAGCCGTCGCTGACGTTCAAGCCGGCCAGCTCGGTGACGGTGCTCACCGCCGTCGGCTTCCAGTGGCGGCAGACGACGGCCGACGCGATCTACGGGCAGGGGATGTCGGCGGTGCCGGGCACGGCGGGCAAGGGCGGCGCGTGGACGGGGATGTACGCGCAGGCGCGCGTCGACTGGCTCGTGAACGCGAACGTCGCGCTCGCGCTCGAAGCCGTGCACTTCCAGCTCGGCTCGTCGATTCGCGCACTCGGCGCACGCAACGCCGACTACGTCGGGATGGAAGCGAAGTTCGGCTGGTGACGCATGGCATCGCTCCGCGCCGCCCGTCTCAGGGCTGCGCGCGAGCGAGCGATTCGACGAAATCGATGAACGCGGTCACGCGCTTCGAGCCGCGCTGGTTCGGCAGGTACAGCGCGGTGATCACCGCGCGCGCCGAGCCCGGCGTTACATCGTATTGATCGAACAGCCGTTGCAGGCGGCCGGCTTCGAGGTCCGTATCGACCAGCCAGTCGGGCAGCAGCGCGATGCCGGCGCCGTCGAGCGCGGCCTCGCGCAGCACTTCGCTGTGGTTCGATTTCAGCCGCCCGGTGACGACGACCTGCGTCGTGCGTTGCGCGCCCACGAACGTCCACGTCTGCTGGTCGACGCCGAAATGAAAGCGCAGGCACGCGTGATCGACCAGCTCGCCCGGCGTCGCGGGCGTGCCGTGCGCGTCGAGGTAGGCGCGGCTCGCGACCACGTAGCGCCGGAACGTGCCGAGCGGCCGCGCGACGACTTCCGCGGTCGGCGCCGCGTCGCCGAGCCGGATCGCGACGTCGATTCGGGCGGACACGAGATCGACGCGTTCGTCGGTGAGCTGCAGGTCGAGGTCGAGCTTCGGATGGCGCGCGACGAACGCGGCGACGTGCGGCGCGAGGCGGCGCAGCCCGTAGGCGACCGGGACCGACACGCGCAGCGGGCCGGACGGCGCGTCGCCGCGGTCGGCCACCAGCGCGTCGGCATCGGCGAGTTCGCCGAGCACGCGTTTCGCCCGCGCATAGTAGACGGCGCCCGCGTCGGACAGCGTGACCTGCCGCGTCGTGCGGTTCAGCAGCACGGTGCCGAGCGACGCCTCGAGCGCGTCCACCGCGCGCACGACCGACGAAGCGGCGAGATCGAGCCGGCGCCCCGCGCTCGAGAAGCCGCCGGCTTCCGCGACTTCGACGAAGGCGCGCAGCGCGGAGAATTTGTCCATGGGGTCGCCTCGGTGCAGGTCGTCACGTCGTGTTGCATGCGGATCGCATTCTAGCGCCGGCCGGTGCGGCCGCCGCGCGCGCGTGCCGGGTCTTCAGGACAATTCAGGCGCCGCGCGGGATTTTCGCGAAGGCGCCCGATAAGCTGCGCGACATCGCGTGTTGCACGGGTCGCGCCGTTCGTGGCCGGGCGCGCGCACGGTTCGTCACGGAGATCGCATGAAGACCCTGTTCCAACACGCGTGCGTCGCGCAGGCGGCCCGTTTGCTGATCGTGGCTGCCTGCGCAGGCCTGTTGGCGCGTGCGGCGTTTGCGCAAGCCGGCGTGCAGCCCGACGCCCACGCCAATGCGCAACCCGAAACGCAATCCACCACGCCAGCCGCTGCCGCGGGCCGGCAGCCCCCCGGCTTCTATCGGCAGAAGATCGGCGACTTCACGGTGATCGCGCTGTCCGACGGCACCCATCCGTTTCCGGTAGACACGGTGTTCCGCGACATCTCGAAGGACGAGATCCGGCGCGATCTCGATCGCGCCTTCCTGGAGCCGTCCGTGCAGGGGTCGATCAACGCGTTCCTGGTCGATACCGGATCGAAGCGGATTCTCGTCGATGCGGGCGCCGGCACGCTGTACGGCGACTGCTGCGGCAAGCTGCTCGACGACCTGCGCGCGGCCGGCTACGCGCCCGCGCAGATCGACGAAGTGCTGCTCACGCACCTGCACAAGGACCATGTCGGCGGTATTGCGTCGAATGGCGTAATGACGTTTCCGAATGCCATCGTGCGGGTGAACGCGGTCGAGGCCGCGTACTGGCTCGATCCGGCCAACAAGGCGCACGCGCCGGCGTTCCTCGCGTCGTTCTTCGATGCGGCGGCCGCGGCGGTCGCGCCTTACGTCGCGGCCGGCCGCTTCAAGACGTTTCGCGGCGACGCGACGCTCGCGCCCGGCATTCGCGCGGTGCCGATGCCCGGCCATACGCCGGGCCATACGGCCTATCTGATCGAGAGCGGCCACGCGGGCCTGCTCGCGTGGGGCGACATCGTGCACGTGGCGGCGATCCAGTTGCGCGACGTCGACGCGACGGTCCAGTACGACAGCGATGCCGGCACGGCCCGCCGCACGCGGCGCGACACGCTGAAGCGCGTCGCCGATTGGCGCTATCTCGTCGGCGCCGCGCATATCGCGTTTCCCGGGCTTGGCCACCTGCGCCGGGACGGTGCGCAATACGACTGGGTGCCGGTGAACTACGACGCGACGCCGGTGCGGTGACGAAAATGCCGTCACATCGCTCCTCTGACGGCCGACGACATCGGCGAGGCCACGTCCGTGGCGACATGCGCACGCTGCGGCATTCTGTAGGACGACGCGCCACGATGTGAATCGCTCACGCGCGTGGCGTGTCCCGATCCGGCTTCGACGGAAGTCACTACCGTCCGGTTCTTGATCGCGAGTCCGAGATACCGCGACGACACGTCCAGCACACATCCAGCAAAATCAACCGTCATTTCGTTGTTTCCCCTGCATTCGTATTCGTATCGGCAAAATCTTCGTCAAGCTGCGCACGGCGTGAGCGTCGCCGCCTGCGTCGCTGCCATCCGGGCCATGTTCGGTACAGCCGCCATTGCACCCACCTCGTCGCGCTGCTCGCCGAAGGCGTCGAGCAAATACTCGGTCAATTTGCGCACCCGCGCGGGGAGATTGCGTCTGGACCGGTAAACGAGAGAGGCTTCCAGTGGCGCCACCTGCCACACATCGAGCGCACGCACGAGTTCGCCGCGATCGAGCGCCGCTTGTGCGAGCTGGCTGGGCAGGATGGCTACCCCCTCGCCGTCGACGGCCGCCGCGAGCAGCGCATGAGGACAATTCGTGCGCAGCGCCGCGCGCGCGCCAAGCGACACACACTCGCCGGATGCTGCATGGCTGAGCGTCCATACCGAATGCTGCGTGCCCGTCGCGAGGCAAGCTTCGGCAGGCACATCCAGCGGGTGAGCGAGAGCGTTGGTCCGTTCGAGCCAGGCAGGGCTCGCATAGAGCCCGAGCGGCACGGCCGCGAGCGATCGCGCGATGCACGACGACGGCGCCGAGCGCCCGACGACGATCGCGAGGTCTGCAAGATCGCCGAGCGTGTCGGCCAGATGGTCGACGCGCCGCACGTCGACCCGTACTTTCGGCCAGGCGCGCATGAAGCGGACCAGGACGGAAGTGAGGCGGGCGGTATCGAAGATTGCCGGCACCTCGATGCGGACGTTCCCCGCGCAATCGCCGGCTTCGTCGCTGCCGGTACGCGCGAGTTCCTCATAGGAGGACAGAACGCCCGTGACGCGCTCCAGCACCGCATGGCCCGCCGTCGTCAACGCGACGCGGCGCGTGGTCCGGTTGAAGAGCTGCACACCGAGCATCGTTTCAAGATCCTGCACCGCGCGGCTCACCGACGGTACGCCAAGATTGGTGGCGTCCGCTGCCCGCGTGAAACTGCCGTGGTCCGCCACTGCCTTGAATACCTCCAGCGCTTTCAGACGCTCCATCTCGACCTCCGATCATTGATTGGCTTGCATGGAGCCATGTTGGCGGGCAGACGCGCATCGGGCCAGTTACGACTTGTTAAGCGTTGCTAAGTCGGCGCCCGGATCCGCGCCAATCCTCACCGGCTGCAGCAAAGCGGGTTTTTTTTAAGATCTTTTAAGGGCGCGTACTGCGCTTTTGAGCAATGATTGGCTGTTGTTGCGTCAATGTGCGCGCCGAGTGCACCGTATTGGCCGACCCTCAACCCGCGCGATGACGCTCTCGATGACCGCTCCTTACAGCCTCGCGTTCGGCCCTTTCACGCTGCAATTCCCGCAACGAATCCTGCTCAAGGACGGTACGCCGCTGAAAATCGGTAGCCGCGCGCTCGATATTCTCGTCGTACTTGTCGAGCAGGCGGGCGCGCTGGTGTCGACGCGCAATCTGTGCGACAGCGTCTGGGCAGACAACGTCGTCGAGGAAGGCGCGCTGCGCGTGCATCTGTCGGCGCTGCGCAAGGTGCTCGGTGACGGACCGGACGGTGCGCGTTACATCGTCAATGAACCCGGACGCGGCTATCGTTTCGCGGCGCCCGTTACCCGTGCCGAAACAGTGGACCCTGCCGCAGCACGGCCTCCGATGCACGCGGCCCAGCCTTCGACCGGGTCCGAAAGCGGGTCACGCGGTCTCCCGGTCACGCTCGCTCGCGTGATAGGCCGCGAGGATGTCATCGCTGGGCTGACCGACCACCTGCCCGAGCGACGCTTGCTCACCATCGCTGGCCCGGGAGGCATGGGCAAGACGACCGTCGCCGTCGCTGTCGCGCATCGCTTCGCACAGCGCACCGGCATGCGCGCCGTGTTCGTCAATTTCGCGCCGGTTTCCGCGGCCGCGAGCGCGGCCAGCACGATCGCCTCGGCGCTCGGCGTTGCCGTCTCCAGCGGCGATCCGGTACCCGACCTTATCCAGGCGCTTGGGGCGTCGCCGGTGCTGCTGGTGCTGGATAACTGCGAGCATCTGATCGATGCCGTTGCCGGGCTCGCCGAGCAACTGCTGCAAGGCGCGTCCGGCGTGCATCTGCTGGTCACGAGCCGCGAGCCGCTGCGCGCGGAAGGCGAATCCGTCCATCGCCTCGCCGCATTGCCGTCGCCCGGCACGGACGCAGGCGTGAGCCTCGACGACGCCATGCAGTTCCCGGCGATCGCGCTGTTTCACGATCGGGCGCGCGCCGCCAATGACCGATTTGCGTTGAGCGACGCGAATCTGGGCCCCGTTATCGATATTTGCCGACGGCTCGACGGTATCCCGCTCGCGATCGAGTTTGCGGCGGCGCGCGTCGGCTTGATGGACGTGCATTCGATTGCAGCGCGGCTCGACGACCGCTTCGCGCTGCTCACGCAGGGCCGCCGCACGGCGCTTCCGCGCCAGCAGACGCTGCGCGCAACGCTCGACTGGAGCTACGAGTTGCTCCGGCCCGAGGAGCGCCAGGTGCTGCGCCGTCTCTCGGTCATGCGGGCCGCCTTCGGCATGGATGCCGCCGCGGCTGTCGCGGCCGGTGGCGACGTCGATGACCTCGCAGCCTTCGACGCCGTCACCGGCCTGATCGCCAAGTCGCTGATCGCCTGCGCAATCGACGATTCGGGCCATCCGTATCGACTGCTCGACACGACGCGCCATTACGCGGCCATGAGACTTGAAGAGGCGGGCGAGCGCGATGACGCGCGCCGCCGTCACGCGTCGTACTGCCGTGCGATCTTTGCCGACCCCGTGGCGGCGTGGGAAGGCAAGGCGCCGCGTCAGTGGCTCGCGATTCACAGCCAGCGAATCGACGATGTGCGAGCCGCGTTCGATTGGGCGGCAGGCCAGGATGGCGAAGCGAAACTCGCTATCGACCTGCTGATCGCGACGGCGCCGCTGTGGTTTCATCTTTCGCTCCCTCACGAGTTCCTCGGGATGGCCGAGCGCGCGATCGCCGCGGCGGAAAACTCGGATCTGGCGGGCAAGGAGCAGCATATCGAGCTGCTCGCCGCGTACGGTCACGCGCTGTGGCACACGCGTGGGCCGACGGTGGACATGGCGAACGCGTTCGACGCCGCACAGGCCGCCGCGCAGCGCCTCGGCGACGACCGGCTCGCATTGCGCACGCTGTGGGGCGTGTGGGCGCATCGGACGCTCGCGGGCGCGTACGCGGAAAGCCTCGACCATGCGCGTGCGTTTCGCGCTGCCGCCGCACGGACGGGTGATTTTGCGACGACGCAAACCGGCGAGCGGATGTGCGCGCTGTCACATCACTTCCTCGGGGACCACGATATCGCGCGCGCATTGATCGAAGCGGTGATGGCTCGCGACAAGGACCCGGTGCGCGCGACGCACGCGAATCACGCGCAGGTCGACGCGCATATCGCTGCGATTTCCATTCTGATGCGCATTCTGTGGCTGCAGGGCGAGACCGACGCGGCAATGGCGCTCGCGCGCGACTGCGCGTCGGAGGCGCTCGCGATCGATCACGATCTGACCGTCTGTTATGGGCTCGCGATCGGCTCGATCGCCGTCGCGACATGGGAAGGCGAAGTGGCGCTCGCGCGCGAATGGACCGCGCGGCTTCGCGAGTGCACGCGCCGGCGCGGTCTCGCGTATTGGGACAAATGGGGCGAGGGCTTCGAGGCCATTCACGAAGGCAGACCTGTCACGCTGGCAGGCGCAACCCCGATGCAACTCGAAGTGTTCGCGCGCGCTGGCGACGCAGGGAGCGCGAACGCATTGATCGAAGCAGGACGGGCGGACACGCCGTCGTGGTTACGGGTGCATTTGCAGGAGGCTGCGGCCATGCGCGGTGTGCGGACATGAAGCGACGGCAAATCGGCTCGACGCGCGCGTCAGTCGCCGGAACGCCTTGCTGGACACGGGCTTAACGCCTCTTAGCAACGCTTAACTGTCGCTCGTGCGGGAATCCGATGAAAATTTGTTCCGTCGACGGCCAACGGTGCCGGATCGACAAGCAAGCCTCACTCATCGGAAACTGCCCCATGAACGATTTCACGTCTGCCCGTCTGCCCGAAGACGCCGCACCGGGCCTGATCAGATCCGCGGACTCGTATCCGGTCCTCGATGCGGCAACGCAATCGTTCGTCGACCATGCCACCGAGGCAGGGGTTCCGGCAGAGCGTCTGCGCGAATGGGCAAACGACGATGCGACCGACGCGATATGCGCGGAAGAAATCGCGCTGAAAGCTGGCGCCGCGGCCCCGGGCTTCACAATACGGATCGTGCGACCGCCGCAGGCGGCGCCGACTCCGCTGCCCGCCGTGCTCTTCCTGCCGGACGGCGCGAGCTTCGCGGGTCGCCAAAGCGACGACCGGCTCGCGCGCAGGATTGCCACCGACGCCGAGGCGGCCGTCGTAATGGTCGATTACACGTCCGCGCCCGCTGCGTGCTTTCAGACCCAAAACGAGCAGGCGTTGACCGCGCTCGTCCATCTGCACGAGCACGCACGGGCATTGAATCTCGACGGAGGCGCCCTTGTCGTCGCCGGCGAAGGCACGGGCGGTCATCTCGCCGCCACCCTCGCGCTGCTCGTCAAGGCGCGCCGCGGTCCCCGTATCGCGCTTCAGATCATGCTGTGTCCAACGCTTTCCACAAGCACGGCGAGCGCCTCGGCAGCGAGATACGCCGACGATCCCGGCTTGACCGCGCACACCGGGCGCATGCACGCACGGACGCGCTTTCCGTCCGAAAACCTCGGCGAAATGATCGCGACGCCGCTAAACGCGAATTACACGGATCTCGAAGACCTGCCTCCCGCGCTGATCGTCACAGCGGAAAACGATGCCGCACGCGACGACGGCGAAGCCTACGCCCGCAAGCTGATGCTTGCCGGGGTTCGCGTCAGCGCGGTTCGCTGCCTCGGCACGATTCACGCTTTCACGGTGCTCGATGGCCTCGCCGACACGCCGCCCACCGAGGCGGCATTGCGATTGGCATGCGGCACGATCCGCGCGACGCTACGCGGACCCTGAATAGGGGATCGATCGATATGTCAGTCGAGTGCATTGACGAACGCCGAAGCTCGACCTTCCCATCCGTTCAGGAAATCGAGCGGCAGCGCGTTTCCGTCATAACGATTAAGTTGTCGTCGGTGGGGAGGCGTCCTCTAATTTAGGCGTGACCGACCCGACGAGGACCGGCTGCATCTTGCCGGGCTGAAGGATCTGTACAGCGGCGAAATTGTCGGTTCCGAATCAGATCGCTGCTTAGCCCGTTGGCCTCCACGAATTCCGCCCGACGTCAACTGGATGGCCCATCCCTGAACCAGGAGCGATTGAGTGTCCACAACTCTCGAATTTCCAGCCGCAGCCACCCTAGGCAAGCGCACTGACCCTACCCAACTTCTTTCGAAACTCGAATCCGTCGTTGGGAAGCAATACGTGCTGACGACCGACGGCGACACCCGCCGCTATCGCACCGGTTTTCGCTTTGGCGCCGGGAAGGTTCTCGCAGTCGTACGACCTGCTTCCCTCGTTGAGCAGTGGCGCGTGTTGAAGGCATGCGTCGAAGCCAACGTTATCGTTCTGTCCCAAGCATCCAATACGGGTCTTACCGGTGGCTCAACCCCTGACGGCAACGACTATGATCGCGATATCGTCATCGTGAGCATGACGCGGATCGACAAAATCTACTTGGTCGACGGTGGAAAGCAGGTCGTTTGCTTGCCTGGTGCAACCTTGTACGAGCTCGAAAACCTGCTTCTTCCGTTGGGAAGAGAACCGCACTCCGTCATCGGCTCGAGTTGTATCGGCGCCTCGGTATTCGGTGGCGTCTGCAATAACTCGGGCGGCGCACTCGTGCAACGTGGTCCCGCATACACACAAATGTCGGTTTATGCGCGCGTCGATGCGGACGGAAATCTCAACCTTGTCAACCACCTCGGCATTGCACTGGATGGCAACGAGGAGCAGCTCCTCAAGAAACTGGACGATGGCACCTTCACCGACGCGGACGTCAGTCATGACGCAGGGTTCGGCCATGATCACAAATACGTCTCGCACGTACGCGAAATCGACGAGCCTACACCTGCCCGATTCAATGCCGATCCTTCCCGGCTCTACGAGTCGTCGGGCTCGGCGGGAAAGGTGATGGTGTTTGCCCTGCGGCTCGATACCTTCCCGGTGGAGAAAGGCGCGAAGGTCTTCTATATCGGCACGAACAGCGCCGACGAACTGAGCGAAATCCGCAGGCGTGTCCTGGCCGACTTCGAGCACATGCCGATCTCCGGAGAGTATCTCCACCGGGACGCATTTGCCGTCGCCGAGAAGTATGGCAAGGATACGTTCCTGATGATTCACTATCTTGGCACGGCGTTCCTGCCGAAGCTCTTTGCCATCAAAGCCAGGTGCGACGCGTTCTTCGATCGAATCCCGTTCCTGCCGTCACACCTGTCGGATCGGGTCATGCAGGGGCTCGGCAGGCTCTTCCCGAGTCACCTCCCTGCGCGTATCAAGGATTATCACCGTCAGTATGAGCACCACCTTCTTCTGAAGGTCTCGGCCGCCGGCGCCGCCGAGGCGAGGTCATTCCTGGAGAAGTTCTTTTCCGACGGAGACGGTGGTTTCTTCGAATGTACCGACGACGAAGGCGACAAGGCGTTCTTGCATCGATTCGCGGCAGCCGGCGCAGCCAACCGGTATCGCGCGGTCCACACGCGAGAGGTCGAGAACATTCTGGCGCTGGACATCGCGTTGCCTCGGAATTGCAAGACGTGGTTTGAAACGCTTCCGGACGACATCCAGAGCCCGCTCATCCTCAAGCTCTACTACGGCCACTTCTTGTGCCATGTGTTTCATCAGGACTACATCGTCAAGAAGGGGGGCGACCCGATGTCGATCGAGCACAAGATGTGGAAGATCCTCGACAGCCGTGGGGCTGAATACCCGGCGGAGCACAACGTGGGTCATCTCTACTTCGCCAAACCCGCGTTGAAGCAGCATTACATGGACCTGGATCCGTGCAATTGCTTCAATCCCGGCATCGGACATACATCCAAATTCGCGAACTACCGGGAAGGCTGATCGATAGGAGCGGCGCCAGGCCGATATGCTTCAGCGCGACCGGGTGCGCCGCCACACGCCGGGCGGATAGCCGACGATCCGCGCGAATACGCGGTTCAGATGGCTCTGGTCCGAGAAGCCGCACGCGACCGCGATGTCGGCCAGCGTCATGTCGGACGTCTCGATCAGCTCGCGCGCGCGCATCACGCGCTGTTCGAGCAGCCACTGGTGCGGCGTGCGGCCGGTGGTGCGCGAGAACGCGCGGATGAAATAACCGCGCGACAGGTCGCATTCGTTCGCCACTTCCTCGATCGACACGCCGACGTCCGCCTTTTCCATCAACAGCTCCTGCGCGCGCGCCACCTTCGCGGCAGACAGCACGCCCTTGCGTTCGAGTTCGCGCGTGCGCGCGTTGCCGTAGCGGCGCACGAGATGCGTGCCCATCGCGAGCCCGACCTGTTCGATGAACAGCGCGTTCAGCGGGCCGCCTGCGTCGAGGCTGTCGGCCACCGCGTGCGCGAGATGCCCGAGCACAGGATCGCGGACGTCGGGGCGGCACGCGAGGCCGCCGATCGATTGGCCGCCGTGCTCGGGGCCGACGCGTTCGAGATACGCATGCGGCAGCTCGACCAGCACGAAGTCGAAGTTGCCGTACAGATCCGCATGGAAATGACGGGAAAAATCGCGAATGTAGATCGAGTGATGCTGGAACCGGCGCTCGCTTGCGCCGGCGCGCCCGTAGAGCGTGCGGCGGTGGCCGCCGGTCAGCGACACGCCGACCAGGAAGCCGCGGTCGCACGCGGGCATCTCGATGCGTTCGACGTGCGCTTCGCGCATGCATTTGCGGTGGAGCTTCAGGCCGCCGGATGTCGTCTCGACATCCTTCGCCAGCAGGCTCGACACGCAGCCGAGCGTGTCTTTCGGCCGCCGCGGAGGCGATGCCACCGGCGCGGCGATGACGGTGTCTGACATGGAATTCCCCAGCGAGGGACTCGGAGCGTGAAATGACGAGTCCAGTTTAGATGCGCATGCGAACGTTCAAAATGAATTTGCATAAACGTCCGCTCGCCATCCTGACAAATTGCTTTCAATGTGTGTGCGCGGTGAGTGCATCTCCCGGCGCAACGCCTGCGCGCGCGGCCCGGCAGAGTATAGCGCCCTACTTTTACACGCAAGTGATCGAGCCGATCGCGTCCGCGCGAAACGCGCGGGCAGCGCATTTTCCTTCAAGATTTTCACGGCATGCCCGTCTACACTCGGTCCGGAATTCGACATTTTCGTCCGGTGCAAGGGTGCGCCGGACGCGGACTTCCTGCCGGGTGAACTGCCGCGTTCATTCGCCAGCCATCCCGAGGAACCCGGAGGCGGCCATGATCCAGATCGGAACTTTGTCGGTGGACTTCGAGCAACGCGACATTCGCCGCCACGGCGCGTCGCTGCGCATCGGCGCGCGTGCGCTCGACATTCTCGAAGTCCTGCACCGCGCGAGCGGTTCGGTCGTGTCGAAAGACGACATCATGGACGCGGTCTGGCCGGGCCTGATCGTCGAGGAAAACCGGCTTCAGGTGCATGTGGCCACGCTGCGCAAGGCGCTCGGCGCGAGCCGCGACCTGATCAAGACGGTGCCCGGGCGCGGCTATCTGCTGGTCGCGAGCGCGTCGCCCGGACCGGATCTCGTGCCCGCGGCCGAAGCGCCGGCCGTCGCCGTACCGCCGGCGGTTGCGGCGCTGCCGGATGCCTGCACGTCGTCGCTGCTCGCGCCGCTGGTCGGGCGCGACGCCGAAATCGCGCAGATCGTCGACATGCTCGAACGCACGCCGGTCATCACGCTCGTCGGCGCGGGCGGCATCGGCAAGACGAGTCTTGCGGTGCGTGTCGCGCACGGCGTGCGCAGCCGCGCGCACGAGCGCGTGCTGTTCGTGGAACTGGCGCGCGCGTCGACGCGCGACGACATGCTGATCGCGCTCGCCGCCGCGCTCGGCCTCGATACGCCCGGCGTGCCCGCCATCGACCGCATCGGCGACGCGTTCGCGACGTCGCGCTGCCTGCTGGTACTCGACAACGCGGAGCACATCGTCGATCTGGTGGCGAGCCTCGTCGAAACGCTGACGTCGAGCGCCGGCTCGCTGCGCGTGCTCGTGACGAGCCGCGAGCCGCTGCACATCTCGGCCGAAGCGGTACTGCGCATGAGCCCGCTCGCGGTGCCGGACGGCAACGCGTCCGCCGCGGAAATCGTCCGTTGTTCGGCCGTCGAGCTGTTCCTGGAACGCGTGCGCGCGGCCGCGCCGGATTGCGCGGTCGACGAAGCCGGCGTGCGGCTGATCGGCGACATCTGCCGGCGCCTCGACGGGCTGCCGCTCGCGATCGAACTGGCCGCGGCGCGCGTGGCGACGCTCGGGCTCGCGGTCGTCGCGTCGCGCCTCGACGACCGGCTGAACCTGCTGACGGGCGGGCTGCGCTCGGCGCTGCCGCGTCATCAGACGCTGCGCGCGACGTTCGACTGGAGCTACGTGCTGCTCGACCGGGCCGCGCGCGCGCTGTTTCGCCGGATGGGGTGCTTCATCGGGCCGTTTTCGTTCGATGCCGCGCGCGCGGTCGCGACCGAGCCCGGCACCTCGGCCGCGGACATGATCGCGGTGCTCGGCGAGCTGGTGGCGAAATCGCTGGTGACCGTCGAATTCGATGGTGCGTATGCGCGTTACCGGCTGACCGAATCGACGCGTGCGTACGCGCTCGAAAAACTGCACAACGAGGGCGAGTTCGAGCGCATCGTCGCGCGCCACGCGGCGTACGAGCGCGAGCGGGCGGGCGCACCTCCCGCGGCGCCCGTGCTGCTCGCCGACGTGCCGCCCGCCGATGCGCCCGCGCCGGCCGTGGACGAGCCGGTGGACGCCGCCGAAGCCGGAGGCGTGCCCGAGCCCGACCGGCTGGCGCGCGCGCTGCTGGAGCCGTCGCGGATGCGCGCATGCACGGCGCGTGCGCGCCAGGTACTCGACGGGCTGGACACGGGCGCGGCAGGCCCGGTCGATGCCGCGCGCGAGATGCGGCTGCGGGCGGCCTGCGCGTCGGCGCTGCTGCATACCGACGGCGACGCACTGGCCGCCGCCGCGATGTGGGACCGCACGCTCGGTCTCGCCACGCACATCGGCGACGATGCGTTCGACGCGCGCGCGCTAGTCGGGCTGTGGAACACGATGCTGACGCTGTCGGACATTCACGAATCGCTGCGCTACGCGACGCGCTTCGAGCGGGCGGCCGAGCGGCGCGGCGACCGGTCGCAGCGGTTGCTGGCCAACACGATGGTCGCGACGTCGCTGCATTACTTCGGCGAGCATGCGCAGGCGCGCGAGCGGCTGGAGGCGGCGACGGCCGAGCTGGCCGACGCGAGCGAACCGCCGTGCGCGCAGGCCGCGCTGGGCGTTGACATGGCGACGCTGGGGCGCACGATGCTGATCCGTCTGCTGTGGATGCAGGGCGAGCCCGAGCACGCGATGCGGGTCGCCGCGCAAGCGGTCGAGCATGCGCGCCACGGCCCGTCGCCGCTCCCGCTGTGCATCGTGCTCGGCGCTGCCGCCGTGCCGATCGCGCTGCGCTACGGCGATCACGACATCACGTCCGACTATCTCGCGACGCTGCGCGCGACCGCCGACGCACACGGTTTCGACATCTGGCGCAGTCACGCGGAATGCCTGACCGGCCAGTTCGACATCCAGGCCGGCCATCCCGGCGCGGGCCTGGCCCGACTCGAGCCCGCGCTGCGGCGCGTCGAGGCGAGCGGCTTCCGGCGCGTGCTCGCGCCGTTGACCGTCGCATACGCGGAGGGCCTCGTGCGGACCGGCCGCGCCGATGAAGCGTGCACCCGGCTCGATGCGACGCTCGCACGCTGCCGCGCGCACGGCGAGCACCTGTTCGTCCCCGAACTGCTGCGCGTGAGAGGCGTCGCGATGCTCGAACAGGCGCGCATCGTCGGCGCGGATCTCGCCGCGGCGTACGAGGCCGACGGGCATCGCCATCTGCAGATGGCGATCCAGACCGCGAACGCGCAGGGCGCCGCGATGTGGGCGCTGCGCAGCTCGCTCGATCTCGCCGATCACCTGATCGAGCGCGGGCACACCGCGCAGGCGTCGGCGCTGGTCGCCGGCGTCGCGCGGCACTTCGATCCGCATTCGCGCGCCCACGACGTGCGCCGTTTGCTGCGCGTGCAGAGCTTCGTGCGTCAGGGTGCGCCGCTCGCGCCGTGCCTGACGCGTGCGCGACGCGACACCGCCGACGCGGCGCAGCAGGCGGCATGACGATGCGCGAACCCGGTACGGCCGCGCGGCCGCGCGATCGCAGCATGCATGCCGATGCGTGCGGTGCGGCCGCTTTTCCGCGTTCGACGAGCAGCAGGGCGGCCCGCGCCGCGCCGCGCGCAGGCGCGCACCGGAGGCCCGACGGTGCTTAGAGCGACGGAACCCGCGCGTTCGGCGGACCTCGTCGTGTTCAACGGCAAGATCGCGACCCAGGACGAACAGCGCTCGTTCGTCCGTGCGCTCGCCGTGAAGGACGGGACCATCGTCGCGACCGGCGACGATCGCGACGTGCTGCGTCATGCGCACGACGACACCGCCTGTATCGACCTGCACGGCCGTACCGTGATTCCGGGGCTGATCGACGCGCACCTGCAGGCGATCCGCGGCGGCATGAACTTCAACCTCGAGGTGCGCTGGGACGGCGTGCCGTCGCTCGCCGACGCGCTCGAGCTGCTGGGCCGGCAGGTACGACGCACGCCCGCGCCGCACTGGGCGCGCGTGGCGGGCGGCTGGACCGCGCTGCAGTTCGCGGAAAAGCGCGGGCCGACGACGGCCGAGCTCAACGCGATCGCGCCCGACACGCCGGTATTCGTCCAGCATCTGGCCGACAGTGCGTGGCTGAATGCGGCCGCGCTGCGCGCGCTCGGCTACGGGCGCGACACGCCCGATCCGCCCGGCGGCGAACTGCGGCGCGATCGCCATGGGCGGCCGACCGGGCTGCTGCTCGCGCGTCCGGACCCGGCGGTGCTGGGCGCGGTGCTCGCCCGCGCGCCGACGCTCGATGCGGCCGACCGGGTCAACTCGACGCGGCAGTTCATGCACGCGCTGAACCGCGTCGGCGTGACGAGCGCGATCGACGCCGGCGGCGACGGCCTCGCGTATCCGGACGACTATGCGGCGGTCGCGACGCTCGCGCGGCGCGGCGAATTGACGACGCGCATCGCCTATGCGCTGGGCGCGCGGCACGCGGGCCGGGAGCTCGACGATTTCGCGAAATGGATCGCGCTGACCGCGCCCGGCGACGGCGACGCGTTCCTGCGCGCGAGCGGCGCGGGCGAGCGATTGCTGTTCTCGGCGGTCGATCTCGGGAATTTCCTCGAACCGCGCGTCGAGTTGCCCGCGTCCGTCGAGGTCGAACTGGCGGCCGTCGTCCGGCTGCTCGTGCATCATCGCTGGCCGTTCCGGCTACAGGCGACCTACGACGAATCGATCGGCCGCTTCCTCGACGTGTTCGAAGCGGTGGACCGCGACACGCCGTTCGACGGGCTGCGCTGGTGCTTCGACCGCTGCGAGACGATTTCGGGCGCCAATATCGCGCGGGTCGCGGCGCTGGGCGGCGGCATCACCGTGCAGCCGCGCATGGCGTTCCAGGGCGAAGCGTTCATCGCGCGCCATGGTGCGGCGGCGGCCACGCGCGCGCCGCCGATCCGCGCGATGCTCGCGGCCGGGCTGCCGGTCGGCGCGGGGTCCGGCGCGATGGGTGCGGCGAGCTACAACCCGTTCGTCGCGCTGTACTGGATGGTGTCGGGGCGCAGCGTGGGCGGCACCGCGCTGTACCCGGCGCGCAACCGGCTCGGCCGGATGGAGGCGCTGCGCCGCTACACGGCCGGCAGCGCGTGGTTCTCCGCGGACGAGCATCGCAAGGGCGCGCTCGTGCCCGGCCGGTATGCCGACTTCGCGGTGCTGAGCGACGATTACTTCACGATCGACGTGCGGCGCATCCCGACGCTGTCGTCGGTGCTGACGGTCGTCGACGGCAGGGTCGTGCACGCGGAACAGGAATTCTCGCCGCTTGCGCCGCCGCCGCCGCCCGTCAGCCCCGCGTGGTCGCCGGTCGCCGCAGGCGGCGGCGCCTGCGCGGCAGACGCCGCCGTGCGCGACCGTTCGCATGCGTCGGCGGCGGGCGACGCTTGCGTGGTGCCCGGCGTCGATGCGTGCCGTGCGCGCGGTGATGGACGCCGCTTCGCGCGACCGCGCTATCCGACGGCAAGTGCGGCCGCCGAGCGCTGCGAAGCCTTCGGCCGCTGCTGCGTCGCGTTTTGAGCGGCGCGTGCCGGTGCGCGACGCGCTGCGCGCCGGGCGCCGCCGTGCATCGAACGATTTTCCGCCCCGTGCACGGGGCATGAAGGAGACAGGATGAATGCTGCGCACCCGCGCGCATCGGCCACCGGCGACGAAGTGGCCGGCGTGCGCATTCCGCGCACGCCCGTGACGGTCGAGGCCGCCGACGCGGCCCGCGCGTCGTTGCCCGCCGCGCTCGCCGCTCATGCGGCGCGCGTGTTCGTGTTCGCGTCGCTCGCCGCGCGGCGTGCAGGCGACGCGTGCGACGCCGACGCACTGTACGTCGCCGCGATGTACGCGAACATGGGATTGAGCCCGGCGTACTGCCGTTCGACCGAACGCTACGAGCTCGACGGCGCGGACGCCGCGCACGCGCTGCTGCTGCGGCATCGTCGGTCGCGGCGCATGCGCGACGACGTGTGGCACGCGGTCGCGCTGCATACGACGCCGGGGGTGGCCGCCCGCGCGTCGCCGCTTGCGCGCGCACTCGCGTGCGCCGTGTCGACGGACCTGATGGCGACCGACTTCGACGCCTATACCGCCGACGAACGCACGGCGTTGCTCGCGGCTTACCCGCGCGGCAGCGGTTTTCGCGAAGCGTATCTGGACATGGTCGCGCGCGGTGTCGAGCATCGGCCGCAGTCGACCTTCGGTACCTGGAGCGCGGACGTGCTCGAACGCGCGGACCCCGACTTTCATCGGCCGAATTTCTGCGGGCGCGTGCTGGGCGCGCGGTGGAACGATACGTGACGGCGCCGGCCCGGCGTGCGGCAGCCGGACCCACGGCCGGCCGCGGCGCGCCGCCGCGCCCCGCATGCGCGGGTCAGGCGGGCGATTGCGCCGCGTCGTGCCGCGCGTAGTCGACGTAGCCGGCGCGCTCGCCGCCGTACCAGCCGATCGACTTCGGCTGCGCGAGCGGTGCGCGGGCCGCGATGCGCTCGACCAGATCCGGGTTCGCGATATACGCGCGGGCAAACGCGACGAGATCGGCGTCGCCCGCGTCGATCAGTGCGCTCGCCGCCTCCGGTGAAATGCCGCCGTTGACGATCAGCGTGCCGTGGAACGACCGGCGCGCGTGCTCGACGATGCGCGGCAGATCGGGTTCGCCGCTCCAGCCGTTGGTGTCGGCCGCGTGCAGATAGGCGACGCCCGCCGCGTCGAGCATCCGGCCGACGTACGCGAGCGTCGCGTCCGGATCGGCGTCGCGCACGTTGTTGTATTTCGCGTACGGCGAGATGCGCACGCCGACGCGACTCAGCGGCATCACGCCGCCGACCGCGTCGACGATTTCTTCCAGAAAGCGCGCGCGGTTCGCGACCGATCCGCCGTAGCGATCGTCGCGGCGATTCAGCGTCGACGACAGGAACTGGTGCGGCAGGTAGCCGTTGGCGGCGTGGATCTCGACGCCGTCGAAGCCCGCGGCCATCGCGCGTGCCGCGGCCTGCCGGAATTCGTCGACGGTCGCGACGACTTCATCGGTCGTCATCGCGCGCGACGGCGTCGCATGAATCTTCGTGTAGTAGCCGTTCTGCAGCTGCGCCCAGACCTGCAACTGTTCGAGGTCGTCGTTCACGCCGGACGGCGACAGCGGCGCGGCGCCGCCGAGCAGCGTCAGCGAGCTGACGCGCCCGCCATGCCACAGCTGCGCGAAGATGCGCCCGTCGTTCGCATGGACGGCATCGGTGACGATTTTCCAGGCGGCGGCCTGCGCATCGTCGACGAGGCCCGGCGTCAGCTCGAATGCCGCGGAGGCCCGGCTGACGTTGGTGGCTTCGGTCACGATCAGGCCGGCCGACGCGCGCTGCGCGTAGTACTCGGCCATCAGTTCGGTGGGCAGCCCGCGCGACGGCGCGCGCGAGCGCGTCATCGGCCCCATCACGACGCGGTTCGGCAGCGCGAGGCCGCGCAGATCGTAAGCACTGAGCAGGGAAGACATGATGGACTCCTGTGGTTCGACGGGGAGCGGGGCGGCGGCGCGCCCCGCGAACGGATCGATTCGGCGTGTGACGGCGGGTCAACCCGCGGCGTGGCGTTGCGCGTGCGGCCGGCCGACGAGCAGGTAGTGCGCGAGCGCGACGATCGGGAACGCGCCGGCCACCGCGGCGACGAGCGGCCAGCCGCCATGCTCGTACAGCGGGCTCGCGAGCGCGGAGCCGACGGCGCCGCCGACGAAGATGCTCGTCATGTACAGCGCATTCAGCCGGTTGCGGCTTGCCGCGTGCAGCGCATAGATCTCGCGCTGGCCGAGCACCATGTTCATCTGCACCGCGAAGTCGAGCACGATGCCGGTGACGACGAGCCCGTACAGGCCGGTGCCGTGCACGAACCCGACCGCATACGCGAGCGCGCCGGCGACGAGCGCGATCAGCGTCGCGCGCACCGTATGGCCGGCATCCGCGAGGCGCCCGGCCACCGGCGCCGAGGTCGCGCCGATCGCGCCGACCAGCGCGAACAGGCCGATCGCCGATTGCGACAACCCGTAGTGACGCGTCAGCTCGACGGGCACGGCGGTCCAGAACAGGCTGAACGACGCGAACATCAGGCCCTGGTAGAACGCGCGGTGGCGCAATACCGGCATCGTGCGGACGAGGTGCAGCAGCGAGCCGATCAGTTCGAAATAGGTCGCGCGGTGATCGGGCTGGCGCGACGGAATCGTCAGCGCGAGCACGGCCGTGACGAGCGTCATCAGCACGGCCGCCGCCGCGAACACGAAGCGCCAGCCAAACGCGTCGGCCATGACGCTCGACAGCGGCCGCGCCAGCAGGATGCCGAGCAGCAGCCCGCTCATGATCGTGCCGACGACGCGGCCGCGCGAATGGTCCGGCGCGAGGTGCGCGGCGAGCGGCACGAGGATCTGCACGGCCACCGAGCTGAAGCCGATCAGCAGCGAAATCGCGAGAAAGAGCCCGGGCGTGCGTACGAGCGCCGCCGCCGCGAGGCTCGCGATCGACACGATGGCCGTCACGATCATCAGCTTGCGGTTTTCGAGCAGGTCGCCGAGCGGCACGATGAAGAACAGCCCGAGCGCGTAGCCGATCTGCGTCAGCGACACGATCAGGCTCGCCGTGTTGCCGGACATGTGCAGGCCCGGCGCGATGAGCTCGGTGATCGGCTGCGCGTAGTACAGGTTCGCGACGATCGCGCCGCAACCGAACGCGAACAGCAGGATCAGCCCCTGCGTGAGCTTGACGCCGTGCGCGGGCGGCGCGAGCGGTGTTGAATCCGTTGACATGGTCGACTCCTGGAAAAGGGAAGGGCCGGGCACCGGAGCGTCGCGCCGGCATGGAGCTCGCCTGGCCGCGATACGGTGCACCGCATTGCCGTCGATACTAGTGATCAATCGCTCAGGCCGGAATCGGGACGCCGCGCAATCGAGCGTTGCGCGGCACGCAAAGGTGCCGCGCCGCGCGGGTTCAGCCGCGTTTGCCCTGCAGCGTCGGAATCTGCTCGAACAGGCCCGCGAGCCAGTCGACGAACACCTTCAGCTTGACCGGGATGTGGCGATTGGGCGGATACAGCACCGAGATCGGCCGGGCCGGCGCGTTGAAATCGGTCAGCACCTCGCGCAGCCGGCCCGATTTCAGGTAAGGCTCGACGAGGTACAGCGACGTCTTGATCAGCCCGATGCCGGCGACGCCGCACTCGATGTAGTTGTCCGCGTCGTTGACGGCCACCGTGCCGCACATCTGCACGATGCGCGGCTCGCCGTCGACGACATAGTCCCACGGGCGCGGCCGCCCGGTGTCGGCCGAGATGTGACTGACCGCGACGTGCTGCGCGAGGTCGTCGACGGTCTGCGGCTCGCCGCACCGCGCGAAATAGGCAGGCGAGCCGCACGTACAGGTGGTCAGGCTGCCGATCCGCTTCGCGATCATGCCCGAATCGTCGAGCGCGCCGATGCGCACCACGCAGTCGACCCCTTCGCCGACGAGGTCGATCTGCCGGTCAGTCACGCCCAGTTCGAGCATGATGTCCGGATGGGCGTCGAGAAACGCCGGCAGCGCGGGCACCACGACCTGCTTCGCCATCGCGGGCGGCAGGTTCACCTTCAGCCGGCCGCGCGGCACGTTGCGGGCCTGCGAGACCGACGCCTCCATGTCGTCGATCTCGCGCAGCACCGCGACGGAACGTTCGTAGTAGGCCTGACCATCCTCGGTCAGCGAGATGCGCCGCGTGGTGCGGTTCAGCAGCCGGCAGCCGAGATGCTGCTCGAGTGCGCTCAGCAGCGCGGACACGCGCGGCGTGGTGAGGCCGGTCGTGTCGGAGGCGCGCGTGAAGCTGCCGGTTTCGACGATGCGCGTGAACACGCGCATCGAAAGCAAGGTATCCATCGTCGGAAGTTCTCCAGCCGGTCGGCATGCGGCGCCGGTGCGTGCCGGCGCCGTCTTGTCTCATGTCGGATATAGGGGGCGCGTAGCGGTGTGACCGACCCGCTAGGCGTCGATGCGCTTTCTCAGCGCGTCGCCGGCAAACGGCATTTCGCGCATGCGCTGCCCGGTCGCGTCGAAGATCGCGTTGGCCAGCGCGCCGGCGGTCGGCCCCATCGACGCCTCGGCCGCGCCGAGAAACGGCGCGCCGGGGCGATTGACCAGATGGACCTTCACGTTCTGCGGCACGGCCGAGAAGCGCAGGATCGGGTAGCTGCTCCAGTCGAAGCTGCGAATCCGTTCCGTGTCGTACTTCAGCGCCTCGTACAGCGTCCAGCTCGCGGCCTGCACGATGCCGCCCTCGATCTGGTTGCGGATGCCGTCCGGCGACACGATCTGGCCCGCGTCGACGGCGGCTTCCGCGTGTTCGAGCGTCACCTGGCCGGTTTCCGGCACGACCGACACCTCGACCGCGATCGCGACGTAGGCCATCAGGTTCTTGTACTTGCCGAACGCGAAGCCGACGCCGCGATTGCGCGCGCGCGGCGGCCGCGGCCAGCCGAAGTGCTTCGCGGCGAGCTGGATCACCTGCCGCGCGCGATGGTCTTCCATGTGACGCAGCCGGAACTCGACCGGATCGACGCCGGCCGCGTGCGCGAGCTCGTCCATGAAGCTCTCGATCGCCCAGACGTTCGTGTGCGCGCCGAGCGAGCGCATCGCGGACGTCTGCAGCGGCATCGTCGGCGAGAAGTTGTTGACGATGTGCTGGTTCGGCAGCGTATACAGCGGGATCGCGTTGCGGTCGCCGCCGCCCTCCGGCTGCAGCATCGGCGTCGACGGCGCGGGCACGAACGGCGGCTCGAGCATGCGCGCGGGCAGCAGCCGGCCGGCATTGACGATCCGCTCGTTGTGCGAACTGCTCCACAACGCATAGTTCCAGTCGACGATACGGCCGCCCGCATCGAGCGACGCGCTGACCTCGGTCACCATCGCGGGCGTGAAGTGATCCCACGTGTGTTCCTGTTCGCGCATCCATTGCACGCGAATCGGCTTGCCCGGCATCGCGGCGGCGATCAGCGCGGCGTGCGCGGCCGCGTCGTCCGCCGCGTTGTGGCCGTAGCAGCCGGAGCCCTCGGTATGAATGCAGCGCACGCTCGCCTTCGGCATCGACAGCATCTCCGCGAGCGCGTCGCGCAGCGGGTAGACGCCTTGCGAGTGGGTCCACACCGTCATCATCCCGTTCTCGATATGCGCGACCGAACACGACGGCCCGATCGACCCGTGCAGCAGGTAGTTCTTCAGGAACGTCGCGTTCAGCGTCTTCACGGCCGGCGCGGTGGCCGCATGCGTGTTCGCGATCTCGATGCGCTGCGTCGAGATCCGTTTCAGGTCCGCGTGCACGGTGCCGCGCTCGGGCAGCTTGCGCCCCGGCGACCAGCGGCAGCCGGCGGCGAGCGCGCGCTGCGCGACCACCGCCTGCCACTCGCCCTGCGCGACCACCGCGAGCATGCTGCCGTTGCGCACGATCCGCACGACGCCGGGCAGCTTCAGGATCGCGGCTTCGTCGAACGACAGCAGCGTCGCGTCGTACACCGGCGGCATCACGACGCGTGCGTGCAGCATGCCGGGCAACTGCATGTCCTGCACGTAGCTGACGCCGCCCGTGACCTTGTTCGGGATGTCGACGCGCGGCAGCGACGTGCCGATCACGGCGAACGTCGCCGGGTTCTTCAACGGTGACGTGGGCGCGGCATTGCGATGCAGGTCGACCGTGCGGATCGCGTCGCCGTAGGTCATCGTGCGGCCGTCGGGCGCCTTGATCACCGCGTCGGCGGTCGTCAGCACGCCGGGATCGACGCCGAAGCGTTTCGCCGCGCCTTCCACCAGCAGCGCGCGCACTTGCGCGGTCGCGTTCAGCAGCGCGGAGCCGCTGTCGGCCATCGTGTGGCTGCCGGCGGTCAATCCTTCGTCCGGCGACGCGCCGGTGTCGGCGGTCAGGAACGTGATCAGCGACGGCTTCATGTCGAGTTCCTCGGCGGCCACCTGCAGCAGCGCGGTGCGCACGCCGGTGCCGAGCTCGACCTTGCCGGTAAACACGGTGACCTTGCCGTCGGGCGCGATCTTGACCCACGCGTCGAGCAGCGGATTGGTCTTCAGGCTGCCCGCGAGCGCCTGGGTGGCCTTCGCCACGTGCACGGCCGCGCCTTCGTCGGCGATCACCAGCTGCGCGGCCGCGCGCGACGCGGGCGCGAGACTGAACGCGACGAACAGCGCGCCGGAGACGATGAAGTGCCGGCGGCCTTCGTCGATGTCGTCGTGGGAATTCATCACAGCCCCTTGCTGATCGTGACGGGAGCGGAAGCGGGCTCGGGGGCCGGCAGCCCCGCGACCGAGCGCACCGCCGCGAGAATCCGCATATGCGTGCCGCAGCGGCACAGGTTCGGTTCCATGTGCGTGCGCAGCTCCTGTTCGGTCGGCTTCGGATTGCGTTCGAGCAGCGCCTGCGCGCGCATGATCATCCCGGCGATGCAGTAGCCGCACTGCGCGGCCTGGTGCTCGATGAACGCGCGTTGCAGCGGGCCCGGATGCTCGGCGGTGCCGAGGCTTTCGATGGTGCGCACGCTGCGCGCGCCGACCGCGGCCACCGGCATCAGGCACGAGAAGGTCGGCTTGCCGTCGACGATCACGGTGCAGGCGCCGCATTGACCGAGGCCACAGCCGAACTTCGCGCCATGCAGGTGCAGGTCGTTGCGCAGCGCGTACAGCAGCGGCGTGGAAGGATCGATGTCCAGCGTGTGCCGCACGCCGTTGACGGTGAGGGTAATCATCGTGCGGTGTCCTCTTTTCTGAGCTTCGCGGCCATCGCGTCGACGCCGGACCACGCGGGACGATCGGTATAGGTCTCGCGCACGTACGCGGCGAGATCGGCGATCTGCGCGTCGTCGTACTGGTCGATGAACGACGGCATGTAATTCAGCGTGTCCTCGCCGTGCCAGCCGATGCCGTTGAACATCATCTGGATCGCGTTGCGCGGCGTATCGGCGTTGACCGCCGTGCTGAACGAAAGCGTCGGCCGCTCGCCGATCGACTGCATCGGCGCGGCCGGCCCGTGGCACTGCGCGCACGACGCCTGGAACAGCGTCGCGCCGCGTTGCGCGGCCGGCGTCGTCGCGGTGTGTTCGCCAGCGGCCGTTGCCGTGGCCGCTCGCGCGTTCGCCGGCTTCTGGATCGACAGGATGTAGGTGGCGATCGCCTCGACGTCCTCCACCGGCACCGTCGCGAGGTCGCGCGTGACCGGCAGCATCGGCCCGGCCGCCGCGCCGTGCTCGCTCGCGCGGCCGGTGCGCAGGTAGGTGACGAGCTGCGCCTGCGTCCATGGGCGCGCGGCCTGGCCGAGCGCATTGAGCGGCGGCGCTTCCCAGCCGTCGACGATGCCGCCGTCGAACGCGCGGCCGCGCTGCTCGCCGCCGATCGCATTCAGCGGCGAATGGCACGACGCGCAGTGGCCGAGCCCGTCGACGAGCATCCTGCCGCGGTTCCATTGCGCGGACTGCGCGGGGTCCAGCTGATACGCGCCTTCGCGCAGGAACAGCACGTTCCAGAACGCGACCAGCGGGCGGAAGTTCAGCGGAAAGATCAGGTCGTTGGCGGGCGCCTTCGCACGTACCGGTTCACGCGTCATCAGGTACGCGTACGCGGCGGCGATGTCGTCGTCCGACATCCGCGTGAAATGAATGTACGGAAACGCCGGGTAGAGCGGCTGGCCGTTACGTCCGATGCCGGTGCGCAGCGCTCGCGCGAACGCATCGCGCGACCAGCGGCCGATGCCCGTTTCGGCGTCCGGCGTGATGTTGGTCGCGTAGATCGTGCCGAATGGCGTCGCGAGCGGCAGCCCGCCCGCGAACGGCTTGCCGTCCTTCGCGGTGTGGCATACGACGCAGTCGCCGAGTGCGACGACGCGTGCGCCGGCGCGCACCAGTTGCGGATCGAACGAAGCCGGGGCGGGCGGATCGATCGGCGCGATCGACGGCCGCACCATGATGCCGATCGCGACCGCGAGGCCGACGACCGCGATGCCGGCCGCGCCGAACCAGAGTCGTTTGTGCTTCATGCGCGCTCCGGGCGACGCGGTGCGCCGCAAGTGATGCGAGGCGCGGCGACACCGGACGATGCGGGTCGGCCGTGCGGGGTCGTCCGATGCGGCCGCGCGCGTGTTGCCGAGCGGCGGTGATTGGCGGTGGGGATCAAGTTGTCACTCCAGCAGTCGATAACGGGCGCACGCGCCGTTCTGCGCGGCAGCGCATCAAGGCGGCGCATGAAAGCAGCTCATGAAGGCAGTCTACGCAGAGGCCGCTTCCATTGCCTGAAGCGGCGCTGAAACGTTCTGAACGGTGTCCGGCCCCGGATCAGCCGGGGGCTCGGCGCCGGGGCGGACGACGTGCGCGTTACGTCACGACCACCCCGCACGTCGCGTTACGACGGAATCTCGCCCGCGACGACTTCGTCCGCGTAGCACCAGATCCAGCGCTCGCCGGGCTCGATCGAGCGGACGAGCCGGTGGCCGGTGTCGTGGAAATGCCGGCTCGCGTGGCGATTCGGCGACGAGTCGCAGCAGCCGACGTGCCCGCAGATCAGGCACATCCGCAAATGCACCCAGCGGCTGCCCGATCTGATGCATTCCTCGCAGTAGTCCTTGTCAGTGTCGAACACGCGTGCTTCGTCGAGATGCGTACAGGCGTTGGCCATCTTGCGCTCCGATGCCGGCGCGGGGGCGACGCTTGCGGCGCGGCCGGCACGAGGCCGCAAGCGGGACGGATACGCGACATTGTGCGGCGTCGCGGCGCGGCCGGACCTTAATTGTCATGAAGCGGCCCGCGCGGCGCGTGCCGGCGGCGTACAGTCGCGGATGCGTCCGGCCGCGGCACCGCCGCACCGGCCGAACCGCATTCGACATCGACATCATCGGGAGGTGCTCATGGAGCAACCGCAACACGTGCGGATCGTCGGCCTGCCGCGCAGCAGGGACGCGTATGCGATCCGCGATTTCCTGCAGCGGCGCATGATCGCGTACGACTGGTGCGAGCTGGCGTCCGACGCCGACTGCGCGCAGGTGCTCGGCATCGCGCCGCTGCGCGACATCCGGCTGCCGGTCGTGATCTTTCCGGACGGCTCGCGCCTGTACCAGCCGACGCTGGCCGAGATCGCCGCGCGGCTCGGCTGGGTCGCGCGGCCGCGCTTCGTCGAATACGACGTGTCGATCTACGGCGCGGGGCCGGCCGGGCTGTCGGCGTCGGTCTACGCGGCGTCCGAAGGGCTGCGTGCGGTCGTGATCGAGCGCGGTGCGATCGGCGGGCAGGCCGGCACGAGTTCGCTGATCGAGAACTACATGGGGTTTCCCGACGGCATTCCGGGCGCGGAGCTTGCCGAACGCGCGCGCGAGCAGGCGGTGAAGTTCGGCGTCGAGCTGCTGACGATGCGCGAGGGCGTGCATGCGACGTTCGTCGACGGCAAGATTCGTGTCGAGCTCGCCGACGGGTCGATCCTGATCGCCCGCGCGAACATCTGCGCGACCGGCATCGAATATCGCAGCCTCGGGCTGCCGGAAGAACCGGCGTTTCTCAACGCGGGGCTGTTCTACGGCGCCGGGTCGAGCGAAGCGCCGATGTGCGCGGGCGAGCAGGTGTTCATCGTCGGCGGCGGCAATTCGGCCGGCCAGGCCGCAATGAATTTCTCGCGGCATGCGCGTCAGGTGACGATGCTCGTGCGCGGCGCGTCGCTCGCCGACACGCTGTCGCGCTACCTGATCGACCGGATCGAGCGCACGCCGAACATCGAGGTCCGCTACGGGTCGAGCGTCGCCGCGCTGCACGGCGACGGCTGGCTCGACGCGATCGAGCTTCGCTCGGCGGACGGCACGCGCGAACGGCTGCCGGCCACGCGCCTGTTCGTGTGCATCGGCGGCGCGCCGAATACCGACTGGGCGAAGGACACCGACATCATTCGCAATCCGGACGGTTATCTCGTCACCGGCGGCGACTTGTACGACTGTCCGGCGTTCGAGCGCGTGTGGCCGCTCGAGCGCCGGCCGTACCACCTGGAAACCAGCGTGCCGGGATCGTTCGCGGCGGGCGACGTGCGATCGGGATCGGTCAAGCGCGTCGCGTCGGCGGTCGGCGAAGGCGCGATGGCCGTGACCTTCGTGCACCGGTTTCTCAGCGAGGATGCGCATCGGCTCGCGCGCGCGTGACGCGCTCGCGGGCCGTTCGATGCGTTCATCGCGCGTCGGCTTGCGTTGCGTCGCGCAACCCGCCCCGGCCGGCGCGCGCCGGCGGCGTCCACCCGCCGCCCAACGCACGCACGAGGCTCACCGTCGCGACGGCCAGCGCCTGCCGGCTGTGAATCAGCTGGCGCCGCGCATTCAGTGCGTCGCGATCGGCGTCGATCACTTCCAGGTAGCTGACGTAACCGTGCGCGTAGCGGCTCAGCGACAGCCGCGCCGCCGCGTCCGTCGCGCGCGCCGCGCTGTCGTAGCGCACGATCCGCTCCTTTTGCGCGGCGATGTCGTTGAGCGCATCCTGCACGTCGCGCAACGCACCGATCGCGGTCGCGCGGTAGTTGGCGTCGGCGACGTTCGTGCCGGCTCGCGCGGCGGCCACCGCGGCATCGCGCTTGCCGCCGTCGAACAGCGTCAGCGCGACGTTCGCGCCGAGACTCCACAGCGAGCTGTTGCGGTCGAGAAACGAGCGCAGGTCGCGGGTGGCGAAACCGCCGTCGGCGGTCAGCGTCAGCGTCGGCAGCCACGCGGTGCGCGCGATGCCCAGTTCGAGCGACGCCGCATCGGCGCGCCGTGCCGCCGCGAATACGTCCGGGCGTTGGGCGAGCAGCGCGGACGGCAGCCCGGCCGGCACCTCCGGCACCTGCACGGGCACGGCGCCCGTGCCGACGTCGAACGCGGTCGGCGACACGCCGGTCAGCACCGCGAGGGCGTCGACGAGGTTCTCGCGCAGCCGGCGGCTCTCCGCGAGATCGGCATGCGCGGTATCGAGATCGGCCGACGCGCGCAGCCCGTCGAGATCGCTCGCCGCGCCGGCCCGCACGCGGGCGGCGATCACGTCGAGCGCGGTGCGCCGCAGCCCGATCGCGCGCGTGAGCGTCACGAGATCGTCGTCGACGTAGCGCAGCGTCAGGTAGTCGACGGCCACTTCGGTCGCCACCCGCAGACGCACCGCATCGCGATCGGCCGCCGCCTGCAGCAGGTTCTGTTCGCCGACGTCGGCATCGCCGCGCAAGCGGCCCCATAGATCGACTTCGTAGCTCGCGGCGACGGGCACCGACCAGTTGTGCATCGTGCGCTTCGGCAGCGCGTTGTCGACCGTGCCGGACACCCGCGTGCGGCTGAACGACGGGTCGACGCGCACGGTCGGCGCCAGCGCGGCTTCGCGCACGCCGAGCAGCGCCTGCGCCTGGTCGACGCGCGCGGCCGCCGCGCGGATGTCGAGGTTGTGCGCGAGTGCGGTGTCGACGAGGCGGCCGAGTTGCGGGTCACCGAACCACGCGGGCCACGCGGCGAGCGACGGCGCGCGCGCATCGGTCGCCGGATCGGCATGGCGGAACCGGTCGGTTTCGATCGGGACGGGCGCGAGCGGCTGCGGCGCGATCGAGCACGCGGCCAGCACGCTCGCGGCGAGTAGGGCGAAGACGCGCGTCATCGCGATTCGCGGCCGGGCTGCAGCGTGACGACGACCGACAGCCCGGGCCGGATGCGCGGCTCCGTCGCGGCCGGGCCGTCGAGCAGGATCTTCACGGGGACGCGCTGCGTGACCTTCGTGAAATTGCCGGTCGCGTTGTCGGGCGGCAGCAGCGCGAACTGCGCGCCGGTCGCGGGCGACAGGCTGTCGATGCGGCCGGTGAACGCGCGCTGCGGCAGCGCATCGAAGCGCAGTTGCACGGCGTCGCCGGCGCGCACGTGCCGTAGCTGCGTCTCGCGGAAATTGGCGACGATCCACGGATGCGGCTCGACCAGCGTGAGCAGCGCCTGGCCGGGCGCGACATGCTCGCCGGTCTCGACGGTCTTCTTGCCGACGTAGCCGTCCGACGGTGCGACGACCGCCGTGTAGCCGAGTTGCAGCAGCGCGTCGTGCAACTCGGCGTCGTTCTGGCTCGACGCGGCCTCGGCGGCCTGAGCGGCGGCGAGCGCGCTGCGCCGTTGCGCATCGGCCGTCGCGACGCGCGCGCGGGCCGACTTGCGGGCGGCATCGGCCGCATCGAATTCCTGCTTCGACAAGCCGCGCGGCGTCTCGCGAGTCAGTTCGCGGGCACGGGCGTAATCGAGTTCGGCCTTTTCGGCATCGGCGTGCGCCGACACGAGTGCCGCGTCCGCCTGCTCGATCAGCGCGCGTGCGCGGCTCGCATCGGCATGCGCCTGGGCGACGCGGGCGCGCTGCGCCGCGACGCGCACGTCGAAGTCGCGCCGGTCGATCTGCACGAGCGCGTCGCCCGCGTGCACGAACTGGTTGTCGTCGACGAGCACACGCTCGACCGTGCCGGCGACGCGCGGCGAGATCACGTGCAGGTGGCCGGTCACGTACGCGTCGTCGGTGCCGCGATCGCGTGCGTCGAACTCGTACACGAGCAAGGCGACGAGCAGCAGCGCGATCACGGCGATCGCGACGATGGCCGGCCGCCGGGAACGCGCGGGCACGGCGGGCGACGGTGCGGGAGAGGGTGGGGTCATGATCGACGAACTCCATCGTACGGGCAGGATTCGACGCACCGCGTTATGCTTGCGCCAGCTTGACAGGCGGGAGCCGCTCGACGATGAACACGACGTTCGCCACCGGCAGTGCCGTGCCGGCGCCGGCCGCAGGCCCGGCCTCCGACATTCCGACGTTTCGGTCGATCGCCGCGATCGCGGCCGTGCTGCTCGGCGCGATCATCGCGACGCTGACGTCGCGCATCACGTCGCTCGGGCTGGCCGACGTGCGCGGCGCGCTCGGGATCGGCTTCGACGAAGGCGCGTGGATCAACACCGCGTTCACCGCGTCGCAGATGTTCGTCGGGCCGCTCGCGATCGCGGCGGCCTTCATGTTCGGCACGCGCCGCGTGCTGGTCGCGGGCGCCGTGGTGTTTCTCGGCGCGGAAACCGTGCTGCCGCTGTGCACGCAATTCGGCGTGTTCATCGTGTGCCAGGCGATCGCGGGGCTCGCGTCCGGCGTGTTCGTGCCGCTGACGGTCGGCTTCGTCGTGCGCACGCTGCCGCCGCGGCTGATTCCGTTCGGCATCGCCGCGTATGCGATGAATCTCGAGATGTCGCTGAACCTGTCGGCCACGCTCGAAGGCTGGTACAGCGAACATTTGAGCTGGCGCTGGCTGTTCTGGCAGAACGCGGCGCTGACCGTGCCGTTCATCGCGTGCCTGATGCTGTCGCTCGCCGACGAGCCGATCAAGCGCTTCGCGTCGGGCATCGATGCGCGCGGGATGCTGCTCGGCGCGGGCGGGTTCGCGTGCCTGTGCGTCGCGCTCGATCAGGGCGAGCGGCTGTTCTGGCTGCAGTCGCCGCTGATCGTCGCGCTGCTGGTGGCCGGCATCCTGATGATCGCCGCGTTCCTGATCCACGAACTCGCGTCGCCGCGCGCCGGGCTCGATCTCGGCTACCTCGCGCGGCCCAATATCGCGCTGCTGATCGTGCTCGTCGGCCTCGTGCGTTTCACCGTGCTCAACACGAGCTTCATCCCGTCGCTGTTCCTCGCGAGTACGTACGGGCTGCGCCCGCTGCAGATCGGCGATACGCTGCGCTGGATCGCGATCCCGCAACTGCTGTTCGCGCCGTGCGTCGCGCTGCTGCTGCAGCGGGTCGATCCGCGCCGGCTGATCGTCGCCGGCTTCGCGATGGTGGCGATCGCGTTCGCGCTGGGCTCGCGGCTCACGCCGGTGTGGGCCGAGCCCGACTTCATTCCGTCGCAGTTGCTGCAGGCGCTCGGTCAGACGATGGCGCTCACGTCGGTCATCTTCTTCTTCGGCAAGCACGTGACGGCCGAGCATGCGTTGACGTTCGGCGCGGTCGTGCAGGCGACGCGCCTGCTGAGCGGGCAGCTCGGCACGACGTCGATCGCGGTGATTCAGCGGATCAGGGAGGCTACCCATTCGAATCTCGTCGGTCTGCATGTGTCGCTGTCGGATCCCGAAACGCTCGAACGGCTGCGGGCCGGCGCGGCGTCGCTGGTCGCGCATGGCGCCACGTTCGCGACCGGCAACCAGGCGGCCTATGCGCTCGTCGATCGCGCGGTGCGCGTGCAGGCCACGACGCTCGCGCTGGCCGACAACTTCCGGGTGGCGATGGCGTTCGCGCTCGCCGGCGCGCTGCTCGGCATCCTGTTGCGCCCGGTGCGGGCGCCGTAAGTGTGGCACCGGGTGGTCTGAAATTTCCTGAAAAGTCCTGAACGGCGCGTCCGTCGCGTCCGTCGCGGCAGCATGCGCGCCGCCGCGACGGACCGCGTGCTTACGCCTGCAGGAACGCAAGCAGCTCGGCGTTGATGCGATCGGCGTTCACGACGCACATGCCGTGCGAGCCGCCTTCGATCACCTTCAGCACCGCGTGCTTGACGATCTTCGACGACAGCCGGGCCGAATCGTCGATCGGCACGATCTGGTCGTCGTCGCCGTGCAGCACGAGCGTCGGCACGTCGATCTTCTTCAGGTCGTCGGTGTAGTCGACTTCCGAGAACTCCTTCACGCACAGGTACTGGCCGTGGATGCCGCCCATCATGCCCTGCGACCAGAATGCGTCGATCGTGCCCTGCGACACCTTCGCGTTCGGCCGGTTGAAGCCAAAGAACGGCACGGCGAGATCCTTGTAGAACTGCGAGCGGTTCTCCGCGACGTTCTTGCGGATGCCGTCGAATACTTCCATCGGCAAGCCGCCGGGATTGGTCGGCGACTTCACCATCTGCGGCGGCACCGCGCCGATCAGCACCGCCTTCGCCACGCGCTTCGTGCCATGGCGGCCGATGTAGCGCGCGACTTCGCCGCCGCCGGTGGAGTGGCCGACGAGCGCGGCTTCGCGCACGTCGAGCGCGTCGAGCAGCGCGGCGAGATCGTCCGCGTACGTGTTCATGTCGTTGCCGCGCGACGGCTGGCCCGAACGGCCGTGGCCGCGGCGGTCGTGCGCGATCACGCGATAGCCGTGCTGCACGAGGAACAGCATCTGCGCGTCCCACGCGTCCGCGCACAGCGGCCAGCCGTGCGAGAACACGACCGGGCGGCCGCTGCCCCAATCCTTGAAGTAGATCTGCGTGCCGTCCTTGGTGGTGATCGTGTTCATCGTGTGCGCTCCTGAGTGGGCCGAAGAGGGGCTGTGGGACGGCGTGCCGGCCGCGGCCGCCATGGCGGGCAGCGCGGCTGCGGCAACGGCCGTCGCGCCGGCGAGCAACATGTCGCGGCGGCGGGCCGACGAAACGGCGTCGGTCTGTTCGGGATGCATCTGGACTCCTGAGGTATGCGGCGGCGAGGCCGCACGGGATGGTGGATCGGTGGCGGCTGGTCGCGGCCATCCCGCCCGGCAGCCGGCCGGCGTGCGCCGTCGCGCGTCGATGGTGGCGCGCGGACGAACGAATGCCGTCGGGAGCGTAATCCGGCGCGGTGCGCGCCGTACTGAAATCCGGCTGAATTCTCTTGAACGCCGCGGCGCCCCAACGGATTTGCCGCACTGCAGAAAAATTAAGGCCGCGACCGGGACTCTTCAGCGAACGGCGGCTATCGTCAGCATCGGGTCATCGGCACACGTCGCGCGCCACGCGAACGGGGCCGACCGGCCCGCGCCGCCCGTCACCTGCCTGGATAAGCCGCCATGGACGCCTTCAATCGCTGGGAGCACATGATCACGTCGCTCGGACCGCTACCCGCCACGGGCGTCCGGATGCCGCCGCTGCCGCGCACGCGAGAGGCGGACGGCTCGCGTCGCCCGCATCGGGACGATGCGCCGGTGCCGTCGAGCGGCGACGTGCGCCGCCGCAGCGCGATCGTCGCCGTCGAGCGGCAGACCGATTCGTCGATGCTGGTGTCGTGGAGCGATCCGACGCGCTGCCGCTACGACGAACAACGCTGGATCAGCGCGAAGGCGCGCCGGCTGGCGCGCTGCGCGCTCACCGGGCAACCGATCCGGGTCGGCGACGCGATCTACAAACCCCAGTGGCGCGGCGAGAAACGCCCCGCGAACTGCCGCGAGATGGTGCTCGCGACGGCGCTCGAGCAGTTCGTCGCCCAGCAGTCCCGGGCATGACGCGCCGCGCCGCACGCTTCGGCCGCGTCCGTGGGCGCGGCTTCCCTACTCGAAAGGAACCTTCATGAGCACGTTCACCACCCGCGACGGCGTGTCGATTCACTACAAGGACTGGGGCAGCGGCCGCCCGGTCGTGTTCATTCACGGCTGGCCGCTGAATGCCGACATGTGGGACGTGCAGATGCATCACGTGGCGTCGCACGGCCTGCGCGGCATCGCGTACGACCGGCGCGGCTTCGGGCGGTCCGGCCAACCGTGGAGCGGCTACGACTACGACACACTGGCCGACGATCTCGCGACGCTGCTCGAGACGCTCGACCTGCATGACGTGACGCTCGTCGGCTTTTCGATGGGCGGCGGCGAGGTGGCGCGCTACATCGGCCGGCACGGCACGCGCCGCATCGCGAAGGCGGTGCTGATCGGCTCCGTGACGCCGCTCGTCGCGCGCCGCGACGATCATCCGGAAGGCGTGGACGTCGCGGTATTCGACGGCATTCGCGCCGGCATCGTGGCCGATCGCGCGGCGTTCTTCGACGGCTTCTGGCCGCTCTTTACCGGTTCGAACCGCGGCGGCTCGACGGTGTCGCGCGCGGCGCTCGGCTGGACCTCGGTGATGGCGCTGCAGGGCGGGCTGAAGGGCACGCTCGAGTGCGTTCGCGCGTTTTCCGAAACCGATTTCCGCGCCGACCTGCAACGGTTTGACGTGCCGACGCGCGTGATTCACGGCGACGACGACCAGACGGCGCCGCTCGCGCTGACCGGCGCCGCGACTGCGAAACGCGTGCCGAATGCGACGCTGAGCGTCTATGAAGGCGGCCCGCATGCGCTGTACCTGACGCATGCGGCCCGGCTGAACGACGAATTGCTGGCGTTCGCGCAGGGCTGAGCTCCGCGACGCCGACCGGCGGCGGCGCGATGCGCCGCCCGTTTCGCGCGGCGCATCGCGCCGGCCGCGCACGCAAATGAGCCGACGGATATTCGGCCGGCACGATAGAGGCGCCCGAAAATAAACCGGCCGTGCGAATCGAAAAGAAAATGCGCCGCATTTCTCCGCGCGAAAAATATTTCGTCTGATATATCGAAATCGAATTCATGGACGCATGCACGATTTGCACATGAAACGTGCGTGGTCTCGCCGTATTTCGGTGCCTGGGCGGTGCTCGGGCGCAAACAGCGCCGTGCGGCGGTATTTTTCGTCATTTCAAAAAATTCGAGCCGTTCATTCTGATAATTTGAATCATTCGACCATGCAAATACCGTAGCATTGATGCGGAACCGGCACCCGATTTCAGTGGGGCGCCGTTAAATGTCACCCTCAAGAAATTCTCATGATCCGGATTGGAACACTTCACGTTTTTCTCGACAGACGTGAAATTCGTTCGAACGGCAAGCTGCTGCGCATCGGCAGCCGCGCATTCGAAATTCTCGAGCTGTTGATTCGGGCGAACGGTGCGCTGGTATCGAAAGACGACATCATGCAGCGGGTATGGCCGCACACCGTGGTGGAGGAAAACAACCTGCAGGTGCACATCGCGTCGCTGCGCAAGGCGCTGGCCGGCGATCGCAACCTGATCGTGACGGTGCCGGGCCGCGGCTATCGGCTGGTCGCCGGGCAGGACGACGGCGACGCGCCCGTGCGCCCCGCGACGTGGCGGCCGTCCGCGGCGCCGAGCACGCTGTTCGGCCGCGAACAGACGGTCGCCGACGTGCTGGCCGCCCTGCAGGGCGCGCGCGTCGTGACGCTGGTCGGCGCGGGCGGCATCGGCAAGACGCGCGTCGCGATCGAAGCGGCGGCGCGCGCCGACGCACGCTTTCCGGAGGGCACCGTATTCGTTTCGCTCGCGACCGTCGCGTGTCCGCGCTTCGTGCCGGACGCGCTGGCCGGCGCGTTCGGCATCACGCAGCCGACCGGGTCGCTGACCCTCGACGCGGTGCTCGCCAGCGTCGCGCGTCGCCGGATGCTGCTCGTGCTCGACAATTGCGAGCACCTGCTCGACGCCGCCGCGCAAATCGCGAGCGCGCTCACCGATGCGGACGACGGGCTGTGCGTGCTCGCGACGAGCCGCGAATCGCTGCGCATCCACGGCGAGCGCGTGTGCCCGGTGCCGCCGCTCGACGTCCCCGACGAAGGCGCCGGCGATCGCGAGGCGATGAACGCCAGCGCGGTGCAGTTGTTCGCGGCGCGGGCACGCGCGGCCGATCCGCGTTTTCCGCTCGACGCGCGCAGCCTGGCGTTGATGGCGTCGGTCTGCCGTCGCCTCGACGGCCTGCCGCTCGCGATCGAGCTTGCGGCGGCCCGCGCCGCCGTGCTGGGCATCGACGTGCTGGCCGCCCATCTCGACGATCACTTTCGGCTGCTGACTGGCGGTTTTCGCACTGCGTTGCCGCGCCATCAGACGCTGCAGGCGATGTACGACTGGAGCTACCGGTTGCTCGGGGACGCCGAGCGCCTGCTGCTGCGATGGCTCGGCGTGTTTCGCGACGGCTTCTCGATCGAGGCCGTGCGCGAGGTCGTCGGCGCCAACGGGCTGGCCGGCGCCGATCTGCTCGATACGATCGCCGGCCTCGTGTCGAAATCGCTGGTGATCCTCGAGACCGCGCACGGCGTGCCGCGCTACCGGCTGCTGACGACCACGCGGGCCTACGCGCAACAGCAACTCGACAGTCACGGCGAGGTCGCGGCCGCGGCGCGCGCGCACGCGACCTACTTCCTCGCGTTGTTCCGGCGCGCGGCCCACGATGGCGACGCGCCGGGCAGTGGGCCGGATGGCGCGACCCGGCTCGATGCGGTCCGGCGCGAGCTCGGTAATCTGCGTGCCGCGCTCGACTGGGCATTTTCGGCGCAGGGCGACGCGGCGCTCGGCATCGCGCTTACGGCCGTCGCGGTGCCGTGCCTGTTCGATCTGTCGCTCGTCGACGAATGTCGTGAGCGCGCGCGCGTCGCGCTCGATGCGATGCGCGACGCGGATGCAACCGGGGTGTCCGACGATGCGCGCGTGCGGCTGCTGGCCGCGTATGCGGCGGCGCTCGCGCATACCGCAGGGTCGACGCAGGTCGTGCACGATGCGTGGTCGGAAGTGCACGCGCTCGGATTCGATGCGGCCGAGGCCGAACTGCCGTCGCGCGAGTCGTGATGCCGGCTTCGTGCGCGTCTCCTGTGTTTCAGAACGATTCAGCCCTGATACAGGACGGCGGCGGGCGGCGCGCGTAGATTGCCTGAACGGCGCGTGCCGACACCCCGTCGGCACGCGTGCGCATCGACCGCGTGCGCTCGCCGACGTCGCGCGATCCCGCTGAACGCCGGCGCGGCGAAACGCCCGGCGCACGCGTCGCCGCGCATCCCGCTCAACCGACGAACCGCGCATGAAACCTGACCAACCCGACCTTTCCCGGCACGCGACCGATCTCGGCCTGCTGTTCCTGCGCGTCGCCGCCAGCGTGCTGTTGCTCGTCGTGCACGGCTTGCCGAAGATCGTGCATTACACGGCCGAAGCCGCGGCCATCGAAGATCCGTTCCATCTCGGCCGCACGCTGTCGATCCTGTTCGCGATCTTCGCGGAGGTCGTGTGCCCGGTCTTCATGATCGTCGGTCTGTACCCGAGGCTGGCGGCGCTGCCGGTGATGATCGTCACGCTCGTCGCGCTGGTGTTCGTCCACCCCGACTGGCCGCTGCGCGATGCGCAGTTCGCGTGGATGCTGCTGATCCTGTTCGGCACGATCGCGATCGCGGGCGCCGGCCGCTACGTGTTGCCGCTGCCGCTGCCGGGCGTCATGCGCCGGCGCGCCTAGCCGCGGCCAGCGCGTCGGCGGCCCGCACGCCATGTGCCCGACGATTCCGTCCGCGCGGCGACGTACGTGCCGCCGCGTCCATCCTTTTGCGCGCCGCGCGTGCGTTCCGACATGTTGAATTTCTCCGATACGGCGCTCTACGGCGCGCCGATCGTGCTGGCCGATCTCGCCGCGTGGCGGCTGTTCGGGCGCGATCGCGCCGTGGCGCGCGCCATCCGGCGCTGTGCGGCGTTCGCCGCGCTGAGCGCGGTGCTGTTCGCGACCGGCGTGAGCCCGCTCGCCGTGCCCGCGTCGCTCGGCGGGCTCGACCGGATCGCGGTCCAGGCCGTCTGCATCGCCTGGTGGCTCCAGTGCGCGATCGTGTTCAGCCTGCTGCTCAACCATCTGCTGCTGCCGCATGCGTGGCGCAACCAGCGGCTGTTTCATGACATCGCCGAAGCCATCGTGTTCGGCGCGGCCGCGGTGGCCGCGCTCGGCTACGTGCTCGGCCTGCCGTTGAGCGGCCTGGTCGCGACCTCCGGCGCCGTGGCGGTGATACTCGGCCTCGCGCTCCAGAACACGCTGAACGACGTGTTCTCCGGGCTCGTGCTGAATACCACGCAACCGTTCCGGCTCGACGATACGGTCTCGATCGGCGAGCTCGAGGGGCGCATCGTCGAGAGCAACTGGCGTGCGACGAAGCTGATCGACAACCTCGGCAACCTGGTCGTCGTGCCGAACAGCACCGCGGCGCGCGCGACGATCGTGAATCTCAGCGAACCCGCGGGCCTGCACGGCGTGACGCTCGCGCTCGACCTCGATCCCGCGGTGCGGCCGGCGGTGGCCATCGGTGCGCTGGAGCGGGCCGCGGCGAGTTCGCTCGACGTGCTCGCGCGCCCCGCGCCGATCGCCGTCGTGAAGGCGTTCCGTGCGAATGCGATCCAGTACGAACTCGTCTGCTACGTCGACGCGCTGCAGAAGAAAATCAACGTGCGCAACGCGCTCTACGATCTCGCGCATCGGCATCTGGCCGCGGCGGGCGTCGCGTGGCGGCCGCTAGCAGGCTCTGCGCCGGCGTCCGTATCGACTTCGCCAGGGCAGCCGGTATCGCGTCGGCTGCTGCTGTTGCGCGCGGTCGAATTGTTCGCGCGCGTGGACGACGACGATCTGGCCGTGCTGGCTGATGCGCTGGTCGCGCGTTCGTTCGGCAAGGGCGACGTGATCTACGCGTCGAATGCGGAATCGCGCGTGCTGACGATCGTCGAATCGGGTGTCGCGGCGGTGTTCGTGCCGGGCGCGTCCGGCGATGTGGAAGTCCGGCGGATGGCGCCGGGCGATGCGATCGGGCAGTCCGTCGTGCTCGCCGGCACGCGGCTTCATGCGACCGTTCACGCGGTCACCGCGATGACCGTGCATCAGCTTCGCAGCGAGGATCTGTCGGCATTGATCGCGAGGAAGCCGGCGCTCGGCAGGCTGATGTGCGAGTCGCTCACCGACCATATCGCGACCGAGGAGCGGATGATGATTCCGCCGGTGGAGAAAGCGCACGCGGGGTTCAGCCTGATCGGCTGGCTCGAGAAGGAAATGAAGCGGCTGCACGATTCGCTCGGCTGACGTGCGGCCGGATCGCGAGGGCCGCCGGCGCGAGGGGATGGGCGTGCGCTTTCTTTCGCGGCGCGTGGCGCCGTGCCGGGGCGCTGCATGATGCGCGCGATGCCGGGCCGTCAGCCATCGACGGGCGGCCGGCGCGTGCGGTCCCGGCGTGCCGGCGGGCCGCGAACGGACGCGTCAGTCCGGCGTCGTGAAACGATCGACGAGATCGGGCTGGTCGAGTTGCTCGACCCACCAGTGCAGCGCGCGGCCCGCCTCGTCGCCGCGCCACGCGAGATAGCAGTGCGTGGTATCGCGCATGCCGGTCACCTGGCGCGCGACGAGCTTGCCGTCGGCGATCGCGCGCGCCGCGATGCATTCCGGCAGCGTGCCGACCGCGAGCCCTTCGCATTGCGCTTCCAGCTTCGCGGCCAGCGTCGGTACCGCGAGGTACGGCTGGCCCGCATCGATCGCGACCGACTGCGGCTGCAGTTCGCGCGACGTATCGCTGATCACCGCGCCGCGATACTGGACGACCGACGCCATCGACAGCGGTTCGGGCAGCGCGGCGAGCGGATGAGACGGCGCGACCGCGAACACGTGTTTCAGCGAGCCGATCGGCCGTGCGACGATGCCCGGCAATTCCGGCGGTTCGCCCGCCGCGCCGACGACGAGATCCGCCCGCCGCGAAATCAGCGCATCCCACGCGCCGCCGAGCACTTCGGTCGACAGCCGCAGCCGCGTGTCCATCCCGAGCGCGTAGAACCGGTGGACGTACGGCCACAGCGCGTCGAACGGCAGGATTTCGTCGATGCAGACGCGCACTTCCGTTTCCCAGCCCTGTTGCGCACGCAGCGCCTTCATTTCGAGCTGCTCGGCCGCACGCAGCAGGCGCCGGCCTTCCTCGACGACGATGCGGCCCGCATGCGTGAGCTTCGCGCGCCGTCCGCTGCGGTCGAACAGCGCCACGCCGAGATCGCTTTCGAGTTTCTGCACCAGGTAGGTGAGCGCGGACGGGACACGATGCAGCAGTTCCGCTGCTTCGGCAAAGGTGCCGGTGCGGTCGATCGCGTCCAGGGCTTCGAGCGCTTCGAATGACAGCTTCATCGCGAATTCCGGTAGGGGGTGGCTGGCGCATCATACCAGTGCGGGGTGCGGCGCGAGCAGCGTGCGTCGCCGCGATTTGCTAGAGTGATAAGCCTCGTCATTCATCTTCCCGCCTCGCCCCATGAGCGCCCCGCAGCCGGACACCGCATCGTCCGATTTCATCCCGGCCGACGTCAGGCAGACCGTCGTCACGCAAGCGTTGCCGAACGGGCAAATCGGTATCGTCCGGCTCAAGAGCTTGCGCAGGAACATGGGGCTGACCGCGCCCTATGAACTCGAGAATACGGACCTGATCGTGCTGCAGTTGCACCCGTTCGGCGAGCAGGATCTGTGGCTCGACGGCCGCCCCGCGCCGTTCGTTCCGTATGACGCGGGAACCGTGTCGATCTACGATCTCGACCGTCGCTGGGTGGCCGATCTCCAGGGTGCGTTCGATTGCCTGCATTTCCATCTACCGCGCCACACGCTCGAGGAAACGGTCGACGACCTCGGCGGCCGGCAGCGGCCGCAGCTTTATCTGCCGCCGCATCTGAGCACCCACGATTCGGTCATCCATGCGCTCGGACACGCGCTACTGCCCGCGCTGGCCCGGCCCGCTGAAGCGTCGCAGATCTTCATCGATCACGTGGGGCTGGCGTTTCAGGCGCACGTCGCGCATCGTTACGGCGGCGTCGGCGAACGGCGGGAAAGGTCGGACGGCAAGCTCACGCCGTCGCAGGCGCGCCGCGCGAAGGAGTTGCTGCTCGCGCACCTCGACGGCAACATCGGCCTGGCCGACGTGGCGAGCGCGTGCGGGCTGTCTCGCGGCCATTTCGTCAAGGCATTTCATCGAACGACCGGGCTGCCGCCGCATCGCTGGCTCATCGTGCAGCGCGTCGAACGGGCAAAGGAATGGATGCGCGACCCGAACATGCCGTTGAGCATGATCGCCGTTGCGTGCGGCTTCGCCGATCAGAGCCATTTCTCGCGCACCTTCACGCGCTTGACCGGTGTCACGCCTCGCCGGTGGCGCGCGGACCATACGTGATCGTCGCGACGCGGATGCGGGGCGCGGCATGACAATCGCGGCGACGTTCAGGCATGCAACTTGCGCGGCCGCACGGGCCGCACTACTTTGGAGAGATTTCCATGAAACGACGCTGGCCGCGACCACCGATGCTCGCGATGGGTGTGTTCGCAACGTTCGCGCTGCACGCAGCCGTTGCATCGGCTGCGCCCGAAGTCTCGATCAGCCGCGCCGATTACGGGACGACCGCGACCGGGCAGGCGGTGAGCCAGTACACGCTCGCGAACCGGCGCGGCGTGACGCTGAAAGTCATCACGTACGGCGGCATCGTGACCGCGCTCGACGTGCCCGACCGCACCGGCCACGCGGCCGACATCGTGCTCGGCTTCGATTCGCTGCGCGACTACGAGGCGCACAACGGCAACATCCATTTCGGCGCGCTGATCGGCCGGTATGCGAACCGCATCGCGGGCGGGCGTTTCACGCTCGACGGCAAGACGTGGAAGCTGCCGGTCAACGACGGGCCGAACACGCTGCACGGCGGCCCCGACAGTTTCGACGCGAAGGTCTGGACGGTCACCGGCACGCACAGCGACGCGACCGGTTCGAGCGTCACGCTGCGCTACGTGAGCCCCGACGGCGAGAACGGCTTCCCCGGCACGTTGACGACGGACGTGACCTACACGCTGACCGGCGACAACCAGATCCGCATCGACTACCGCGCCACGACGGACAAGGACACGGTCGTCAACCTGACCAACCACAGCTACTTCAATCTGGCCGGGCAGGCGGGCGGCAGCGTCGAACGGCAACTGATCGAGATCGCCGCATCGCGTTTCACGCCGACCGACGATACGTCGATTCCGACCGGGCAACTGGCGAGCGTTGCGGGCACGCCGATGGACCTGCGCCAGCTGACGCCGATCGGCGCGCATTTGCGCGATGCATATCCGCAGCTCGCGATCGCGCATGGCTACGACCAGAACTGGGTGCTCGACCAGGGCGGCCAGTCGGCGCCGGCGTTCGCCGCGCGCGCCTACGACCCGGCGTCGGGGCGTTTCCTCGAGCTGTACACGACGCAGCCGGGGCTGCAGTTCTATACGGCCAACGGGTTGAACGGCAGCGTCGCGGGCAAGGGCGGGACGGTCTACCGGCAAACCGATGCATTCGCGCTGGAAGCCGAGCATTTTCCCGATTCGCCGAATCATCCGGCCTTCCCGTCGACGGCGCTCAAGCCGGGCGAGACGCTGCACGAAGTGACGGTGTGGCGGGTGGGCGCGCGATAAACGGCGGCGGCGGCGTCGGCGGGCGCGCGGCGATCACACGTTGATCACGCCGCGCCCGAGTTCGATCACGCGCCCGCCGACGCCGATTTTGCCCGCGGCATCGACCGACAAGTGCAGCAGGCAGGGCCGGCCGACGGCTTCGCCTTGCTCGACCCGAAGCGCGGCCGGCAGATCGTGACTGGCGGCAAGCAGCCAGCCGCCGAGGTTCGCACAGGCCGAACCGGTGCCGGGATCTTCCGCCACGCCGCCGCCTTGCTTCACGAAGAAGTAGCGGGACACGACCGTCCCCGGGCGTGCGTCGTCGAACGCGAATACGTATGCGGTCCTGCGGCCGAGGCTGCTTGGCGGCCAGATGTCGACGCGCGCGCCGTCGGGCCGCGCGCGCCGCACGGCGGCCGGGTCCTTGAGCGCGACCAGCAACTGGTCGGCACCGGTATTGACCCACAGCGGCGGCGCGAGCAGATCGTCCTCGGTGAGCCCGAGCAGCGCCGCGACCTGCGCATCGGGCAACGTGCACGGCGCCGTGTTCGGCATGCCGGCGTGCGGCGCGATGAAGGTCCACACGTCGTCGCGCGCGGTGACGTCGACGACGCCGGCCTTGAATTCGAGCGACAGCGCATCGCCTGCCTCGAGCAGATCGCGCACGACGTGCGCGGTGCCGAGCGTCGGATGGCCCGCGAAAGCCATCTCGTAGCCCGGCGTGAAGATCCGCACGCGTGCATGTGCCCGATCGGACGGCAGCACGAAGGTCGTCTCGGACAGGTTGAACTGCACGGCCAGCGCTTGCATGGTCGCGTCGTCCATGCCGCGCGCATCGTCGAACACGCACAGCGGATTGCCGCCGAACGTCGCTTCGGCGAAGACGTTCAGCAGGCGAAAGGTGTATTGGGTCATCGATATCTCGTAGGGATCAGCCCTGCTTGTCGCGCGGTGCGAGCATCGCCTGCATGTCGGGATGCTTCAGCACTTTCCGGTATTCCGCCGGACCCATTGCGTCGATCAGTACGCGGCCGCTCACGTCGGCCTTGATGTACTCGACCGCGAGCAGCGCGATGACCGGATTGGTCGTCAGCGTCGCCTGGTCGGGCGACTGATCGCCGAATTCCGCGACCACTGCCTCGGTGTCGTCCGCGACCGCGACGGCCAGCCGCCGTCCCGAGAGCCGAAGTCGCGCGCTGGCGCCGCATTTGGCCATGTCGTAGTGACGCGGCCCGTCGAGCGTGCGCGTGCCGTAGATCGCCACGTGCGTATCGACGCCGCGCGCCGCGGCCGCTTCGAGCAGCGGTCCGAGATCGTCGATCTCTTCGTCCCAGACGCCCGCGAAGATTTCGGTTTTCGCGTGGTCGATCACGCGCGCGAAGGCGCTGACGATCGCCTCCCGCCCGCTCAACGACCAGACCAGCCCCGGCTCTTGGCGCACCGGCAGCCGGTCGAGCGCGCCCGCCGCCAGCTCGAGATCCGCGTTGAAGCGCGTGCGCAATTCTTCCAGCAGCGAGCGGTGCGGCACGGCGGCATAGCGGACCGGTTCGGAGCGGTTGACGAGCACCGCGCCGCGCGCCTCCAGGCGGCCGAGGGTCTCGTAGACCTTCGATGGCGGCATGCCGGCGCGCCGGCCGACTTCCGCCCCCGTCAACGCGGCTTGGCCGACGAGCGCCGCGTACGCCTGCGCCTCGTATTGCGTGAAGCCAAGCCGGATCAGGGACGTGATCAGTTCCGCGTTTTCGTTCATGTGGATGGATTCGGATGGCCGTGATCAGCATCACGGCGGTGCTTGATTAACTACCGGAGTAGTATAGAATCGATCTCACTTACTACCGAAGTAGTAAGTGAGATTTTCTAACCTTACCGAGGAGGATCATCAAGATGCGTCAACGGATCAGTACCGGCTCCCCGTGGGAGCCCAAGGTGGGCTATTCGCGTGCCGTGGTCGTCGACAACACGATCTACGTATCGGGGACGGCCGGCAAAGGCGACGACGTGTATGCGCAGACGCGCGATGCGTTGGCGACGCTCGGCAAGGTCCTCGCGGACAGCGGATTCGCGCTGTCGGATGTCGTCCAGAGCCGGCTGGTGGTCGCCGACTTCGACCATTGGGAGGACGCGGCACGGGCGCACGGCGAGACATACGGCGAGATCCGGCCGGCGTTCTCGCTGGTCCATGCGTTGCCGTTCGTCGATCCGGAGATTCGGGTCGAAATCGAGGCGATCGCGGTCCGGACCGTCGCATGACGGTCGCCGGCCCGCACGCGTATCTGTCCCGCACCGCGATCGCGATGCTCGCGCTCGCGGCGGGCGTCGCGATCGCCAACGGCTATGCGCTGCAGCCGTCGCTGTCGGCCATTGCCGGCGATTTCGGCGTGTCGGCCGCGCGGATGGCGACCCTCGCGTCCGTGACGATGCTCGGCTATCTGGCCGGCCTGGCGCTGCTGGTGCCGCTGGTCGACCGGGTCGGTCCACGCACGCTCGTTTCGGCGCAAATGGGCGTGCTCGCGGTGTTGCTCGCGTGCGCGTCGCTGTCGTCGACGCCGTTCGCGCTCGACGTCTGCTTCCTGCTGGTGGGGGCGGCCACGACGGTCGCGGCACAATGCAGCGCGGTCGTCGGCAAGCACGCGGAGCCGCAGCGGCGCGGCGGGGCAATGGGGGTGGTGTCCGCGGGCATTTCCGCCGGTATCCTGCTGAGCCGTTTCGTCGGCGGTGCGTTGTCGCAATGGTGCGGGTGGCGCGGTGCGCTGCTCGCCTTGGCCGGTTGCGTGGCGCTGGCGGCCGTCGGCAGTGGCGTGCTGCTGCCCGGCGGTCGCCCCGACGGGCGTTCCGGTCACGCAGCCACGATCGGCGCGATTCCGCGGCTGCTGCGCGACAGCGCTGCATTGAGGCGCCGCACCTGCGCCGGCATGCTGTGGTTCTTCGCGTTCAATCTGGTGTGGGTAGGGCTGGCGATCCGTCTGGCCGCGCCGCCGTACGGCATGGGGGCGGCCGAGATCGGCGCGTACAGTCTCGCCGGCGTGCTCGGCCTGGGCGTGACGCGCGTGGCCGGCAAGCTCACGGATCGCTTCGGCGATCGAGCGGTGATCGGCGGCGGGCTCGCCGTGGCCGCACTTTCCACGTTGTTGCTTGGCGTTGCGCTCGGTCATCCGGGCTGGCTGGGCGTCGGGCTGGCGTGGTTCGATGCCGGTTGTTTCGCCGCGCAGGTCGCGAACCAGGCCCGGGTCGTAGCGATTCAGCCCGTGCGGGCCGGGGCGTTGAACGCCGCGTACCTGACGCTGTACTACGCAGCCGGCGCGGGCGGCGCCGTGGCGGCAGGCATGCTCGTCGAACGGCTCGGGTGGGGCGCGATGATGCTCGTCGCGGCCGGTGCGGTGACGGCGGCCGCGTGGATCGGGGCATCCCGTGCGACGGTCGGTGCCGCGGGCGAACCGATGTCGGCCGGTTGAGCCGAGGAAATTGTCGTGTTCCCGTTCGCCGCGCTGGTGAATCGGATTTGCCGCGGCAAGACGCGGACGGCGAACGTGCGGGCGGTTGGTATTGGGCCGATCAGCCGCAGGACATCTGGGGCGTGACCGCGTTCATCCTGAAGTCGCTGGCCGGCCTCGCGCTCGATGCCGCGCGATGAACGCGTGCGTCGCGCGCCCGGTTCGGCGCACGTCAATGACGTCAATGCGACGACACGAACACCGCATCGTCGAATGCCTGCGGAATCGCGAAGCTCGCGCGCATGCGCTGCGTTTCCTTCGCCGGCGTCAAGCCGAACAGGCGCTTGAATTCCCGGCTGAACTGCGAGGGGCTCGTATAGCCGACCGCGTAGCCGGCCGCTTCCGCCGTCAGGTCCTGACGCACCATCAACAGCCGTGCCTGATGCAGGCGCGTCGACTTCAGGTACTGCATCGGCGACACCTGCGTGATCGCCTTGAAGTGGCTGTGAAAGCTCGGCACGCTCATGCCGGCTTCTTCGGCCAGTTGCGACACGTCGAGCGGCCGTGCGTAATCGGTATGAATCACGCGCAACGAGCGCCCGATCCGGCCGAATTGCCCGCGCATCGCCAGTGCGCTGCGCATCGCGTTGCCCTGCGCGCCGGTCAGCACGCGGAAATACAGCTCGCGAAGCAGCGCCGGGCCGAGCACCGCGGCGTCGAGCGGCCGCTGCATCGCCTCGACGAAACGCAGCACCGACGCATGCATCGCCTGATCCATCGGCGTCGACATCATGCTCTTCGGCGCCTGCACGGTTTCCGCGACGCCGGCTCGGTCGATCTGCGCGGCGAGTTCGGCGGCCAGCGTGAAATCGAGGTGCAGGTACAGCGCGAGCAGCGGGCGCTCGGGCGTCGCGTCGGTTTCCATGCTGAACGGCACGGGCACGGAGACGGCCAGGTAATGGTGCTCGTCGTACAAATAGCGCTCCCCGCCGAAGTACCCGCGCTTCGATCCCTGGCACACGATCACGATGCCCGGGTCGTACAGCACCGGCGTGCGCGACAGCGCGCGGTTCGAGCGCAGGATGCGCACGCTCGGCAGCGCGGTCAGGTTGTAGCCCTCGTCGGGCGCCAGCGTGCGCAACAGCGTCACTAGGCGCTTCCGGTCGCGCGGCGACAGTAACGAAGATCGGGTGGGGCCGGGCATGGTGCTCATAGTTTTGTGCAAGAAAATCAGCGGAATCGGGCTTATTCGGCGCAGTTCGTCAGACTAGTATGCACGCTTCAATCGACATTCGGGAGAAGCTCACATGGCATCCGGCAACATCATGCTCATTACCGGCGTCAGCAGCGGGTTCGGCCGTGCGCTGGCCCAGGAAGCGCTGGCCGCCGGTCACACGGTGGTCGGTACGGTGCGCGGCGCGCAGGCGGCGCGCGACTTCGAAGCGTTGTCTCCGCAGGCGGCCGTCGCGCGGGTGCTCGACGTGACCGACTTCGAGCGCATCGACGGCGTCGTCGCCGACATCGAGGCGAACGTCGGGCCCGTCGACGTGCTGGTGAACAACGCGGGTTACGGGCACGAAGGGATCATGGAGGAGGCGCCGCTCGACGAGATGCGCCGGCAGTTCGACGTGAACGTGTTCGGCGCGGTCGCGATGATGAAGGCCGTCGTGCCGTTCATGCGCGAACGCCGGCGCGGCTGCATCCTGAACATCACGTCGATGGGCGGGCACATCACGATGCCGGGCATCGCGTACTACTGCGGCAGCAAGTTCGCGCTGGAGGGCATTTCCGAGACGCTGGGCAAGGAGCTCGAACCGTTCGGCATCGCGGTGACGGCCGTTGCGCCGGGTTCGTTCCGCACCGACTGGGCCGGCCGCTCGATGGCGCGCACGCCGCGCTCGATCGCCGACTACGACGCGTTGTTCGATCCGATCCGCCGCGCGCGGGAGGAGAAAAGCGGCAAGCAGCCGGGCGACCCCGCGAAGGCCGCGCGGGCGATGCTCGCCGTGATCGCGGCGGACCATCCGCCCGCGCATCTGCTGCTCGGCAGCGACGCGCTGCGGCTCGTGCGGAACAAGCTGGCGGCGCTGGACGAAGAAATCCGCGCGTGGGAAGCCGTGACGGTGTCGACGGACGGCTGACGCGCGCGGCGTCGTTCGTTTCCTGCCGGTGGATGATCGGCCATCGCATTGCACGATGGCGTCGTGGTTTCACAATAATGGCCGATAATGGCAGCGGCCCGTTCGCCACGTTCATTCACCTCACAGGAGCATCGCGATGCCATACGTCACCACGAAGGACAACGTCGAGATTTTCTACAAGGATTGGGGTCCGAAAGACGCGCAGCCCATCGTGTTCCACCACGGCTGGCCGCTGTCCAGCGACGACTGGGATGCGCAACTGCTGTTCTTCGTTCAGCACGGCTATCGCGTGGTCGCGCACGACCGCCGCGGCCATGGCCGCTCGGCGCAGGTCTGGGACGGCCACGACATGGATCGTTACGCGGCCGACGCGTTCGCGGTCGTCGAAGCGCTCGACCTGCGCAATGCGGTGCATATCGGGCACTCGACCGGCGGCGGCGAAGTGGCGCGCTACGTTGCGAAGCACGGCGAGCCGGCCGGCCGCGTCGCGAAGGCCGTGCTGGTAAGCGCGGTGCCGCCGCTGATGCTGAAAACCGATTCGAACCCCGAAGGTTTGCCGCTCGAGGTGTTCGACGGCTTCCGCAAGGCGCTCGCCGACAACCGCGCGCAGTTCTTCCTCGACGTGCCGAGCGGCCCGTTCTACGGGTTCAACCGCGAAGGCGCGACCGTGCACCAGGGCGTGATCCGCAACTGGTGGCGGCAGGGGATGGAAGGTAGCGCGAAGGCGCATTACGACGGCATCAAGGCGTTTTCGGAAACGGACCAGACCGAGGACTTGAAGTCGATCTCCGTCCCGACGCTCGTGCTGCATGGCGAAGACGACCAGATCGTACCGATCGCGGATGCCGCGCTGAAATCGATCAAGCTGCTGAAGAACGGCACGCTAAAAACGTACCCGGGCTATTCGCACGGGATGCTGACGGTCAATGCCGACGTGCTCAACGCCGACCTGCTCGCGTTCGTGCGGGGCTGACGGTATCGGCGCCGGCCCGCCGCGGCGGGCGGCGCCATGATCGAAGGCAGGCGATCCGGCCGCGCGTGAAAAAGACGATCGCCCGCCGCGTGCTTCACCCCAAATCGACGAAGCGAACGCCCGGATGCGCGAGACGCGGCATCCGGCCGGCCAGGAACGCGTGCAACTCGCGTACCTGCGCGGCCTTGGCGGAATCTTCCGGCCATACGAGATAGTACGCATCGCCGGTGCTCACGGCCGTCTTGAACGGCAGCACGAGCTGCTTCTCGTCGATCGCCGTCGCGCACAGCGCGAGGTCGCCGATCGACATCCCGTGGCCGGCGATGGCCGCCGCGATGCCCTGTTCGAGCATGTCGAACACCTGCCCGCGCGTGATGTCCACATTCAGGTCGTGACCGCTGCCGTTGAGCCAGCGGCGCCAGTCGCGCCGGTCGGGTGACGGGTGGATCAACTCGCACGCGGCGGGATTCGCGCGTGCGACCGTGGCGGTGGCCCGCGAGCACACCGGAATCAGCCATTCGTCGAACAGCTTCACGCAATGCGTGCTTTCGCCGAACTTGCCTGCACCGAGCAGGATCGCGCAATCGTAGGATTCGCTGAAAAAATCGACGGTGTCGACATCCATCCACACGCTTGCGATCTGCACCTCGAACGCCGGCCGCGTGCCGCGGAAGGCGGCCAGTGCGTCGAGCAGCCAGCGCATCGTCAGCGTGGACGGCGCCTTGAGCCGCAGCACGTCGCGTTGCGTGCGGAACAGCATGCACGCTTCCTCGACCTGCCGGAACCCGCGCCTGAGCCCGGCCGCGAAGATGTGGGCTTCCGCCGTCACGGTCATTTTTGGCCCGTGCCGGACGAACAGCTTCCGGCCGAAGTAGGCCTCCAGTGTCTTCACGTGCTTGCTGACCGCGCTTTGCGTCAGGCTCAGTTCCTCGGCGGCCAGCGTGAACGAGCCGTTGCGCGCGGCGCTCTCGAACGCGCGGAGCGCATAGACGGGGGGAAGCGGTTTGGCCTTCATCGGTTTCGAGTATGAACAAGACTCATGTTATCAGGCAGGATTTTCCGTTTTCGATCGACAGGCCGGGCGCGTGATACTGCTCGTCACCGTGTTTTTCGCCACGTCGTGGCCCCCATGATGCCACCGTGACGGGCACGCCTGCCGACTCATCGAACAACTTTTTGTCATGACACTCCATTACCCGCTGCTGTTTGCCTATCTGGCCGCGATCGTGCTGCTCATCGCGACGCCCGGCCCGGTCGTCATGCTTGTCACCGGCACGGTTGCGCGGCGCGGGTTCCGTCAAGGCGTGCTGACTGCGGTGGGCGCGAATGCGGCGAGCCTCGTGCTGATCGCGGGCGCGATGCTGATGGTGTTCGGCGTCGTGATGGTCAGCGCTCGCTTGCTTGTGGGGCTGCACGTCGCGGGTTGCCTGTTCATCGCGGTGCTCGCGATCCGGACGCTGGTCGGCGAATGGCGCGCCGGTCGCGGGCGCAGTGGCGACGGCACGGCGGCGGGCGAACCGGCGTCACGGCCGCGCGGGTTGCCCGGCGTCGTGCGCGGCTTCCTCGTCGGCATCGCGAATCCGAAGGATCTGCTGTTCTTCGTCGCGTTCTTTCCGCAGTTCGTCGGCATCACGCCCGATTCGCGCGTGAGCCTCGCGATCCTCGCCGCGTTGTGGATCGCGGTCGATTTCACGATCATGACCGGCTACATGGCCGCGATCAACCATCCGGCGATTCATCGGAAGCAGCGGTGGATCGTGGCGTCGTCGGCGCTTGCGCTGCTCGCGATTGCGCTCGCCGGGCTCGGCGGCACGATCGCGGGTGTCGCGTAGCGTGTCGGCGATGGGCGTTACGCTTCGTTGGCGCCGCGTTGGCGCCCGCTAATCGTTGCGCAGGAACACGACGTAGCCGCGGAACCACGGATTCGACGCGAGATACGGCGGCGCGTCCCACTCGCCGCCCTGGATCACGCCGATGCGAAACGGCAGTTGCAGCCGCGCGACGCGCGGCAGATAGGCCGCGTAGTCGGGGATCGTGCGGCGGCCCTGATAGGTCTGCACGACCACCTCGTCGACGATGCCCTTGAGCTGGTTGACCTGGTCGGTATCGATGCGGCTGCTCCAGTCGAGCAGCCCCGTGATGCTGAGCCGGCAATCGGCGGGCAAGGTTTCGCGCAGCGTGCGCAGGAATCCGAGGTAATCCTGCAGGTGGCGCGTGCCCGCATCGAAGTCGATCTGGATGCCGGCGATCGTGCGGCCCGACGCACGCCAGCGTGCGAGCTGCGCGAGCATGATCTGCGTGACGCGCGGGGTCCAGCGCAGCGTATGCGCACGATAGACGAGCCACACGCGCGCGTCGGGCGCGGGCGGCAGCGCGACGCCCTGCGCGATCACGCGCACCTGCGACTCGTCCCGCGGCGACGCTTCGATCTGCCCTTGCAGCACGTAGACGATGCGCGCACCGTGCACGACCGCCTGCGGCTTCACGCCGGCCCAGAGCCAGAATGCGTCGTACCGCGCGGCGTCGACGGTGCCGCCCAGCGCGACGCGCGCGGCCAGCAGCAGCGCGACGCACGCGATGCGCTTCATGCGGCGCTTACCAGTAGTAGCGAAGCTTCTGCGCCCACGGGCTACCCGGATAGGCGGTCTTCAGCGTGTCGAACCAGCGCTTGCGCGTGCTCTTTGGCACCTCCTTGCCGCCGCATTCGTTGGAGCCGCCCGGCGCGTAGCACTTGATCGCGCGATAGAACGCGTACGCGCGGTCGTTCGGGTTCGCCTGCGTGTCGGCCATCACCGTCACGTAGCTCGACATCCGTTCGTACGGCTTGCCCGCGAACTGCGACGGCGCCGCGCCGAGCGTCGGCGGCACGCGCGTGGCGGCCGTGCTCGACGCGTTGCGGACCCACGGCGGCACCGGATCGGTTTCGAGGCCGTACGCGGGCGGATGAAGGCGCACGAAATCGGCGAGGCAGTTCAGCCCTTTCGGATCGGCGGGATTCTGCTGCAGCGTCGCGGCGATGTCGCGCGCCGACAGGCACGTGTAGCCGTCCTCGTTTTTCGCGGCGGCTGCGACGAACGGCTTCAACGGATCGGCGGGCGCGCCGGGCACCAGTGCGGTATCGGCGATGAAATCCGCGTAGTGCGAACGCGTGAGCTCCTTGTACAGCAGCGTGTACAGCGCGGTGTCGCGCAGCGCGCCGCTCGTCGCCTGATTCTGCGCCTGCGCGCGCAGCAGCTCGGCATTGGCCGCGCGCTGCAGCAGCACCGCGCGGATCGCGACGTTCCGCACGAGCGAATCGTCGGCGAACACGTCGTTGACGAGCCCGGCCTGCTCCAGGTTGATCGCGAGCGCGAGTTCCAGCATTTCGCGCTGGAAGCGGAACGTGGCGAGCGGGATCAGGTCGCGCCACAGCTGGCGGGCCTTGTCGTTCTGGCCGCTGTCCTCCAGTGCGAACCCGCGCAGCGCCTGCTGGCTCAGCCCGAAGTAGTCGAGTGGCGCGGCGGGCGTTTGCGGCAGCAGGTCGAGGGCGGCGTCCGGCTTGTGCCCGATCTGCACGTACCAGGTCGCGAGCAGGTAGTCGTACAGCGCGGGCGCGTTCGCGAAGCGCGGCTTCTGCGCCTGCAACTCGTCCAGCGTCATCGGCTTGCGGCTCGCATCGCTGCTGTCCGACGCGCGCATGCGCAGCAGGTCGACGGTGGCGAGCACGGTCGGCGACTGGATCTGGCTGGCGTCGAATTCGGAGCCGAACAGCAGCTTGCTGTCGAGTTCGTTCGCCAGTTGCATCAGCGGCACGTTCGACGTCGCCGGCGACCAGCGCGCGAGCGCATGGCCGTACAGGTCGGCCTGCTGCGTGACGTTCCCGCCGAGCCACGCGACCCGTCGCAACAGCCCGCTCGCGGACACCGCATAGCGTCCCTTCGGATACACCTTCAGGTAGGTCCGGAACACCGTGTTCGCCGCGTCGAGCGACACTTTCGTCACGCGTGCGCGCGTCGGCGTCGGGCTGTCGTTGTCGAATACGTTGGCCTGCGCGGCGTTCAACTGCGCGCGGCCGGCCATGTAGAGGCCGGTTTCCTTCAGCCACGGGTCCGCGCTGTGCGAGGCGTTTGCGAACGCGCGGGTCGCGGTGAGGAAGTCGGCGCGGTAGAACGCGTTCGTGCCGTCGAGGTACGCGGCGAACTGCTGGCCGAGCGGCGACTTGACCGGCGGCTTCGTCCACGCGGCGCTCGCGCCGCCCGCGGCACAGGTCTTCTGCGCGATGTCGGCGCGCGCCGCGCGCAGGCGCGCGGCTTCGTCGGCGGGCAGCCCGCCGGCGCCGCCCAGCGCGGCGTTGAACGCGTCCGCGCCCGCGCTCATGCTGCGGCAGATGCTGCCTTCGCCGTCGGCATACCGGTTCGACGACGCATCGGCATCCGCTGCGCCGCCGGTCTTGTCGGGCTCCTTCTGGCCGATGTAGATCCATCCGGAGAAATCCATCGGGAACGGCACGACGATCTGGTTGATCCGGTCTTTCGCCGGGATGGTCTTCGGGTCCGGAAACACCTGCGCGACCTTGGCGCTGTCGACCATCATCAGCATCGCGTTGATGCGCGTGTCGTTGGCGGGCGTCAGCATCGGCACGTTGCCGCACGAGTAGGAGGTCTGCCGGAGCGTGTTCGGCACGTAGCAGCCGTCGTCTCCGCTGGCATGGGCGGCGGGCGTCCAGAGCAGGCTGGCCGCCAGCGCGGCGAACAGGTTTCGGTTCAGCGTCGGGTTTCTTCGCATTTTTCTTGTGCCGGGTAGGGGGCCGCGACGGCCCGTTCTCTCAGGGGGTGTTTTGCCCCGGCGCGTATCGTACCTCACGGGGCGTGACGGCCGGCGGTGCGCAGGGCCGCCAGCCGCCCCGCGGGCCGGCTCCGCGAAACGGAAATCCACTCAGTGTGGACGCAACGCCACCTTGAATCCGGATCGCTTGAATTAAGATGCAGCCGGCAGCGGCGGACGTCCGACGATAGACGACCTGACGGGGGCCGCACTGCACGACGGGGAGGTCTGCCGAAAGCGGCGTTCGCATCGATCCGCGCGACGGAATCGATCATGAGAGGGAGGCGAACGGATGCCGTTTTACATGCCTGTTCAGTAGCATTACTTAACAATTTTAAGGGCGACACAATACGTCGTGTCGGCCAACGGCAGACAAGCGTGCGCCGGACAATGAAAACAAGAGGATTCCGATGAAACCCATTACATGGATGGTCATGGCGGCCGCGCTCGCGCTGACCGCATGCGGCGGCGACGATGTCGCGCCGAACGGCGGCGCGTCGTCATCGTCGTCGACGCCGACGAATCCCGGTTCGCCGTCCGGCTCGACGTCGCCCGGGGGCGGAACGAGCGGCGGGTCGAACGGCAGCCCGACCGGCGGCGGCACCGCGCAGCCGCAGGCCGGCTGGTCGACGGCCGCCGCGGTGGACGGCAAGGGGCCGGAGGGCGCCCCCAGCGTGACGATCGACGCGAGCGGCAATGCGCTCGCCACCTGGATGACCAACGGCCCGACCGGCGCGAACGGCAACGAGATGTGGGGCGCGCGCTATGCCGCAGGTTCGGGCTGGGGCACCGCGACGCGGCTCGACACGGGCGACGGCTCGCATTCGATGAACACGACGAGTTCGAGCCCGTCGCGCGTGGTCGGCAACGCGAGCGGGCAGGCCGTCGCGTTCTGGACCGAATGGATGCCGGGCCCGAACACGTATGCGCTGTGGGCGCGCCCGTACAGCCCGGCCGGCGGCTGGGGCGCGGCGTTCGAAGTCGCGCCGGACGTGACGGGGTCGACCTATTCGGCCGGGATCGACGGCCAGGGCAATGCGCTCGTCGCGTGGACCCAGTCGATCAGCCTGCTCGACACGCGTATCGCATGGACGCGTTACACGCAGTCCGGACAGTGGTCGCCGACGGCGCTGATCCAGATGCCGGTGCAGACCGGGCCGGGTGCGGTGACCGGCGACACCGACAACGTGGGGCCGATGATCTCGGTGCTGTCGTCCGGCCGGGCCGTGCTCGCGTGGCGGCAGACCAACCATACGCACTCGGCGCTGTGGACGGCCACGTACGACGCCGCCAACGGCTGGACCGACGTCAACCAGGCCGTGTCGAACACGAGCCTGTTCACGACGATCATCTCGCCGGTGGCCGGCATGGACGCGAAGGGCAACATCACGCTGCTCTGGGGGCAGCTCGACGTGACGGGCGGGCACATCACTACCACCACGATGTCGCAACGCTATGTGTCCGGCACCGGGTGGCAGCCGTCGCAACCGGTCGCACCCGCGATCGTCGAGCCGACCGGGTTCATCGCGACGCCGATGCTGGCCGTCAACGAAAACGGCGTGGCCGCCGCGATGTGGGCGGAAGGCGGCGCGGCGCTGCAGGTGAGCGTGTCCGATGCCAGCGGCAACTGGGGGCCGTTGCAGCGGCTGACGGAACACCTGAACGGCGCCGCACTTCAGTACCCGCCGCTCGTGGTCGATGCCGGAGGCAACGTGACGGCTGCGTGGCAGGACACCGGTTTGCCGGGTGCGTCGGCCGTCATCGTGGCCAGCTACCGGAAGGGCGCGTGGAGCGCGTCGACGGTGGCGCCGCAGAGCGCGTCGTGGCCCGCGCTGGCCGTCAACGCGACGGGGGCGATGGCGCTGCTCTGGCAATCGTATGTCGCGACGATCGGCAGCCAGATCCAGGCCAGTTTTTATACGCCGGGCACGTAAACGCCTCGCATTGGGGAAATCGAAGGAGAAACCATGAAGCAAACCTTGTATTGCACCGCCCGGACCGCGCTGGCCGTCACCGTCGCCGGCCTCGTGCTCGCCGCGTGCGGCTCGACGCAGATGAACATGGTCGACGTCCAGACGTCGACCGCGAAGACGCTCGGGCTCGCGTCGTCGGACGAGATCACGATCGCCAACGTCCAGTACGGGAAGAAGGACGGACTGGGCGGCCAGAAGGTGAGTTACGACGCGACGACCGGCAAGGGGCGGCGTTTCGGCTGTACGGTGTTCATGATTCCGGGGCTCACGCCGATCGATCGGCCGACGTACAACAACTGGGAATGCCATCCGCAACGGTGATGGCCGCGATGACGACCACGCCCGGCGTCGGGCGTCGGTCGATCGCTTGGGGGACGATGCACCGCGTGGGCCTTGCGCCGACGCAGTTTGGTCCGATAATTGACGAACCGATTCTTTCCTGACCCGCCGGTTCGATAAAAAACTGTCATGGATCAAGCCGCATTTGTCCCTGTTTTCAGGTTCCGCACGACCGACTATCCCGAGCCGGACCGGTTCCACGTCTGGGTCAAGGACATGCTGTGCGACTACTGGCTCGACGACGACGGCGGCCACGACCCGTGCGACGCGGAAGCAACCGGCGCGGCGCTCGGCCCGCTGATCTTGTCCGGCCGGCACTGGCACTCGCGCGCGCCGACCTATACGGTCCGCCGCACGCCGCGGCGAATCCGGCTCGACGGGCAGGATTCGATCCGCTTCACGCTGCTGCTCGGCGGCCGGCTGGCGAGCCATACCGGCGGGCCCGCATTGATCAAGGGCGCCGGCGACCTGTTCGTCTACGACGTCGCGCAGATCAACGACTGCAAGGTCGAGGCCGGCGACGTGATCAGCCTCGTCGTGCCCCGCTATCTGCTGCCGGCCCATGCAGCCCAGGCGCACGGCCAGACGCTGACGAGCGGCGTGGGCCGGCTGGTCGCCGACCAGATGTTGTCGCTGTTCCGCAACCTGCCGAACCTGCGCATGCAGGACGTGCCGAGCATCGTCCAGTCGATGCTGTTGCTGCTGGCCGCGGCGGTGTCGCCGAGCGCGCAGGCGTTGAACGACGCGCGCGGCCCGATCGACCATGCGCTGGTCGATCGCGTGCGTCGCTACATCGACCTGCATTTGCTGGAGCCGGACCTCACGCCCGAACGGATCTGCCGCGACATCGGCGTGTCGCGGGCGCGGCTCTATCAGTTGTTCAAGGAAGAGGGCGGCGTGATGCGGCAGATCACGCGGCGGCGCTTGCGTCACGCGTATCACGTGCTCGGCGATCCGCAGCGCCGGCATCAGCGCATCGCGGAAATCGCGTGGGCGCACGGCTTTCCCGACGAGAAATATTTTCACCGGCTGTTCAAGGCGGAATTCGGCCACACGCCGAAGGAGACGCTCGAGTGCGCGGCCGCGCCGATCCTGCTGCCGTGCGGTGCGGCCGATGCGCGCTGGGGCGACGGCGGCCGGCTGGCGGGATGGACGCTGCCGTTCGGGGTGCTCACCAACTGAGCGGGCCGCGCGTGAGCATCGCACGGTGAACGCGCGCTAGCGCATCACGCACAGACGCTGCTGGCGATGCCTCCATCGTCCATCTCGTCGAGCGCGGCGCGCAAGTCGTCGATGGCCACCATCAGTTCGCGGACCTGCCGCAACGACGGGTACTGATGCAGCACGGCTTGCCACTGCGGCAGGGTCAGCAGCGCGTGCCAGATGACGCCGAGGCCGTCCGGATCGGCATCCGGCCGTTGCGCGAGCGCGCTCGCGTATTCGAGGCTCGCCTGCGCGGACAGCAACTGCATCCGGCTTGCGGCGCCCAGCAGGCGCGGCGTCGTGTCCGCGGACGCATCGCAGCAATACAGCACTTCGCGTGGCAGCGCCGCTTCGTCGGTCGTCAATGCATGCAGCGATGCGCCATGCACGTGCACCGTGCCCTGATGCGTCTCGAATGCATAGACCGCGTCGGGCGCGGCCTGCGCGAGCAGGTTCAGGCCGCGCAGCAGGCGCGGCAGATCGGTCGTCGCCGCGTCCGCGGAGGCCTTCGCTTCGACCAGGAAGCGCACGTTCCATGCGGCCGCCGGGTCGCTGCCGCGCGCGCGTTCGAGCAGGATCGCGTCCCATTCGGTTTTCGCGCGGTCGTGCCGGCCCGGGATCGACGAAGGCACGCGCATCGACGTGACCACGCGATAAGTGCGCTCCTCGTCCACCGCGTCGAGCCTGCGCGCCAGTGCGTCGAGCGCCTGGGCCGCCAGCGCCTCGACGGCCGCGCCGCGCTGCTGGGACGCGGCGCCCTGCGCGACGGCGACCGTGCTGCCGACGAGCGGCCCCTGACGGACCCACAGCGCGCGGTAGCGACGGACGTCCGCGTCCGCGGCCAGCGCATCGAGGCGCAGCATGCGTTCGAGCGCCGGGCTGTCCTTGAGCCTGACGATGTCCTGCTCGAACCCCGCGTCGGTCGCCATCTCGGGCAGCGCGAGCAGGTGCGCGAGCGCCGCATGCAGCTCGGCCCACGCCGCTCCGGTCGCGGCCGCATGCAGGCGTGCGAGCCCGTCGCGTTGCCATGCCAGTGCGCTGCGCTCGAGCTTGGCCGGATGCGCGATCGCATTGACGGCCGAGTAGAGCGCACGCCGGTCCTGCTCCGCGTGCGCGGACAACGATGCGTATTCACGCACGTTCGGCGCATCGTGGCGCAGCACCGATGCCTGAAACGACGGATCGCCGGATGACGGGTCCATCGCGTCGCGGATCATCCGCGCGAGCGCATCGATGAAGCGCTGCCGCAAATCCGCGTCGGGCGCGTGGCCCTCCGCCCGCATCCTGCGCGCTTCCTCGATCACGATCGCCAGCGCGGTGGCCGGGTGCGTCGCGTCGGTCAGCGACGACGCGCGCTCGAGCGGCGGCAGCCGGTAACGTCGCGCGACGGTGCGCAGGGTGGTGTCGAGCAGGGCGGGAAGCGGTGTCAGCGACATGGCGGGTTGGGCGTGAAAGAGACGTGAACCGTTACGCCGTCAACGTCACCGACAGGCTGCCGAGTTCGCCGAAGCGCACCGTCAGCACGTCGCCGAGCGGCACCTCGATCGCGCCCGCGTACGAGCCCGTCGTCACGATCTGGCCGGCGCGCACCGCGTCGCCGCGCGATGCGAGGAAATTGACGAGCCACACCAGCGGCTTGAGCGGATCGCCGTCCGGATGGCGGCCGTCGATCGTGCGGTTCAGCGCGCCTTCGAACGACAGCGCCAGCGTCTCGAGCGGCACGTTCAATCCGTCGGGCACGACCGGGCCGACGCACAGCCCCTGGTTGAATTGCCCGTCGGCCAGCAGCTCGAACTTCGACGCGCGCGCCGGCTCCGCATAGCGGCAGCCGAGGACTTCGAGCACGATGCGCACTTCGCGGATCGCGGCGCGCACGTCGCCTTCGTCATACGGCTGCTCGCGTGCCGGCAGATCACGATCGAGCACGAACGCGATTTCCGGTTCGATCCGCACGATCGGCCCGCCGACGACGCGGTACGGCGCATCGGCTTCGCGGATCGTCGACGCGAAGATCGGCGCGAGGATCACGCGATCGGGCGGCGGCAGCGCGCATTTCCAGCCGCCGACGGGTTCGCCGAGCAGGTCGGCGACGCGCTGCTGGATCGCGAGCGCGGTTTCGATGTCGTCGGGGCGCAGCGCATCGGGCAGCAGCGGGCCGGGCGAGCCGGCATGGCGGGCGGCGACGAGATGCTGGGCGGCGCCGTCCACGCGTTCGGTAGTCGTTGTCATGTCGGTTGAGCGAATTGAAAGTGGGGCCGGCAAAAAAGGGCCGGACGAAAGTCGCATGGTCGATGATAGCGCCTTCGGCGCGATGGCCGCTCGAAAGGGCATCGGCGCCCGCATTGCCGGCCCGGCTCGCGGCCGTGCTGAAAACGCGAGTTTTTCCCTTCCCGTTGCGCCGTTTTGCCGCACGCGCGGCCGCCGCCGGGCTTGACCGCTATCAATATCCGAACCCGCCGCCGGCCGATGATGGAGACATGGCCGCGCATAACAGAGCGCGCGGCCATGCAAAAACTCACCCCAGCGAGGTTCGCATGTACGAGAAGATCATGGTGGCGGTCGACGGCAGCGCTTCGTCGAAACAGGCGCTTGCCGAAGCCGTGAAGGTGGCGCTGGCGGGCGATACGCACGTCAGCGTCGTGTATGTGGTCGACAAGTCGGTGCTGTTCACGTACGCCGGCCGTCTCGATCCACACGCGCTCGTCGAGGAAATTCGCGACGACGGGCGCAAGGTGCTGCGCGAAGCCGAACAGATCATCGCGCTGGCCGGCGCGAAGGGCGAAGCCGAACTCGTCGAGACCGAGAGCATCGGCGAGGACATCGCGGAACGCCTGCAACGCTACGTGAAGGAGCGCGGGATCGATCTCGCGGTGGTCGGCACGCACGGGCGGCGCGGCATCCGGCGCGTGCTGCTCGGCAGCGTCGCCGAGCGTTTCGTGCGCGGCTCGAAGTGCCCGGTGCTGCTGATTCGCGGCGACGATGCCGACGAGTCGGCCGCCGCGGCCACGGCATGACGCGGCGCGCGCGATGATACGCCGCCAGTACCGGATCGTCGTCGCGGCGCTCGCCGTGTTCGTGTCGCTCGCCGGGATGATGGCCGTCGTGACGGGCCTGCTGTTCGATGCCGCGCCGGCGCTGCGCGGCGGCGCCATCGCGTTGATCGTCGGCGTCGCCGGCTTCGTCGTGATGCTGAACCCGGGGCCGAAAGGCGAGGAGTGACGCGGGCGGGCGACGTGGTGGCGCAAGTCGGGCGTCGGTTTCGCGACGACCGGCGACCGCCGTTGCGCCGCCGGGATTGCGCGTGGTCGCTTGCCGTCGCCGGCGTCTTCGTACCGTCCTGCCCGATAGGATATCGGCCGCTTCGACGTTGCCGGCCGCTCGGCGCTTCTGTCAAACTGGCGCCCATGAAACCGCGCCTCGCTTCACCGCCTTCCTCCGATGCCGCGCCTGCGCACGCAGGCTTTCCCGACGCCGACGAACTGGCCGCGCTGCGTGCGTGGTACGCGGGTATGACCGTGCGCCAGGCCGTCGAACGCTACCTGCCCGACCGGCTCGGCGGCGGGCGGTCGGCACGCGGCGTGATCGGCGCGATTCGCCGTCGCCTCGTGCGCGTCGCGCGGCAGGTCGGTCGCCCCGACCTCGCGGAACGGCTCGGCCACGCGGACGGTGAGCGTTTGCGAGAGGCGAAGGCGGCCACCGACGCGATCGGCCTGCTGCGCCATGCGCGCGCGCCGGTGCCGCAGATCAGCGACGACGTCGGCCTGTGGCTGCCGGCACGCACGGTCGTGGCACTGCGTGCGCACGGGATCACGACGCTCGCCGACCTGACGGTGCGGATTCCGCGCCGGCGCCAGTGGTGGCGCGCGATCGCGGGCCTCGGCATGGCCAGCGCGCGGCGCGTCGAGGCATTCTTCGCCGCGCATCCGGACCTGACCGAACGGGCGCGCGCGCTGATCGCCGCGACGCCGCGCGGCAGCATCGTGCCGTGGGAACACCTGAAGCTGCCGCACGAAGTCGACGGCTCGGCCGGCACGTTCCGCGCGCCGCGCGCGACCAGCACGCTCGACGCGGACAACGATTACGCGGCCGTGCACGCGTGGCTGTCGCTGCACGAATCGGCCGCGACGCGGCGCGCGTACCGGAAGGAGGCCGAGCGGCTGATCCTGTGGGCGATCGTCGAGCGCGGCCGCGCGCTGTCGTCGCTGACGACCGAGGACGCGCTCGCGTATCGCGCGTTCATCCGGCGGCCGACGCCGCACGAGCGCTGGGTCGGGCCCGTGCGGCCGCGCGGTGCGCCCGACTGGCGGCCGTTCTCCGGGGCGTTGTCCGCGCGGTCGGCGGCGTACACGCTGTCGGTGCTCGGCGCGCTGTTCCGCTGGCTGATCGAGCAGCGCTACCTGCTCGCGAATCCGTTCGCGGGCGTGAAGGTGCGCGACACGCGCGGCGCGACCGCGCTCGACACGTCGCACGCGTTCACCGAAGGCGAGTGGCTGCTGGTCCGCACGATCGCCGACGGGCTAGAGTTCGGCAAGCGCACGGCCGACGGCGCGCCGCAGTCGGGCTGGACGCCGGCCGCCGCGCAACGGCTGCGCTTCATTCTCGATTTCGGCTATGCGACCGGGCTGCGCGCGAGCGAACTGGTCGGTGCGACGCTCGGCGACATCGAGACGGATGCGCACGGCGACGCGTGGCTGAAGGTGATCGGCAAGGGCAGCAAGGCGGCCCGCGTCGCGCTGCCGCCGCTGGCGCGCACGGCGCTCGATCGCTATCTGGTCGCGCGCCGGTTGCCGGTCACGCCGGCGCGCTGGCGGCCCGATACGCCGCTGATTCCGCGCGTCGCGGAAGACGACGCGGCCGCGATCACGAGCGTGCGGCTGTGGAAGGTAATGCAGCGTTTCTTCGCGCAGACGGCCGACGCCGTCGAAGCCGACCACCCGGCGCTCGCGCACAAGCTGCGCCAGGCGAGCCCGCACTGGATGCGGCATACGCATGCGACCCACGCGCTGGCGCGCGGCGCGGAGCTGACGACGGTGCGCGACAACCTGCGGCATGCATCGATCTCGACGACGTCGATCTATCTGCATGGCGACGACGTGAAGCGGGCGCGGCAGATGTCGAGCGCGTTCGGTATCGACAAATGAGTTGAACGGCGCGGCGTCGACGCGGGTCAGACGATGTTTCGATCCCGGAGATTCGCATGGCATCGAGCCAGCGCACGGTCGATTTCATCGTCGAGCAGATCGCGGCGGCCGGTACGGTATCGGCGCGCAAGATGTTCGGCGAATACGGTATCTATTGCGACGGCAGGATGGTCGCGCTCGTCTGCGACGACCGGCTGTTCGTCAAGCCGACGCCCGAATGCCGCGCGTATCTCGGCGCGTGCGACGAAGCCCCGCCGTATCCGAACGCGAAGCCGCATCTCGTCATCGCCGGCGATCGCTGGGACGATCGCGAGTGGCTCGCGACGCTGATCCGGCTCACCGCCGCGCAATTGCCGCTGCCGGTGAAGCGCGGCCGATGACGATCATGCTGCATGCGACGTCACGCCCGCAGCGGCAGGCGTATTCTGTGACACATGCGCGCGACCATCGTGCGCCACGGAGTAAACACATGGAGACATCCGGACCTTCACGCGGCACGCGGCATGCGCGCCGCGTCTGGCACGCGCTCGTCGCGACCCTGTGCGTGGGCTGGAGCGCGCTGTCGTTCGGCGCAGAGGGCGCGAACGGCGCGGCCGCGCTGCTCGAGCGCTACCGCAGCCTCGGCGCGCAATTGAAGGACAACGCGTTTCACCGGCCGGTGGTCCTCGAATCGTCGGAAGCGTCGTCGTCGCTGAAGGGCGATATCTACGCGGTCGTCGATTATCCGTTCGCGGTCGTGAACGGCCAGCTCAACGATCCCGCGCAAGGCCCCGCGAACTGGTGCGCGGTGCTGATCCTGCACCTGAACACGAAGTACTGTCACGCGTCGAGCGGCGGCAACGGCCCGGTGCTCGACGTGAACCTCGGCCGCAAGATCGAGCAGAAGCTGTCGGACACCTATCGCGTGCAGTTCCGCTATCGCGTGGCGGCCGCGACGCCCGACTATTTCCAGGTGGACCTGACCGCCGACAGCGGCCCGATGGGTACGAAGGATTACCGGATCGCGCTGGAGGCCGTGCCGGTCGGCGCGTCGCGCACGTTCCTGCATCTCACGTATTCGTATGGCTTCGGCACGGTCGGCCGGATGGCGATGAAGACCTACCTCGCGACGGTCGGCAGCGACAAGGTCGGGTTCACGAACGTCGGCGCGGCCGCGCAGCCGCAGTACGTCGGCGGCGTGCGCGGGCTGCTGGAGCGCAACACGATGCGCTACTACCTCGCGATCGACACGTATCTCGCGACGCTCGACAAGCCGGTCGACCAGCGCCTCGCGCGCTGGTTCGACGCGACCGAGCAGTATCCGCAGCAACTGCACGAAGTGGAGCGCGGTGCGTATCTGCAGATGAAAGCGCAGGAGGTGCAGCGGCAGCAGACGGCGCGATAGGCGTCGCCTGCGGCCTGCTGCCCGGCGTCGCTCAGTTCGACGCGCCGCCGACCGTGCGAATGCTGTGCCATTGCCCCTGTTCGACGCGGAACAGCGTGTACGGCGGCTTGACCAGGTCGCCGCGCTCGTCGAACGAGATCTTGCCGGTCACGCCGGTGACCGACACGCCGGGCAGGCTCGCGACGATCTTGCCGCGATCGGGCGAGTCGGCCTTGCGGACCGCCGCGATCATCGCGAGCGCGGCGTCGTACGCGAACGGCGCATACAGTTCGACATCCTGGTTGAAGCGCGCCTTGTAGCGCTGCGCGAACGCGACGGCCGACGGCAGCTTGTCGAGCGCCGGGCCGGGCTCCAGATCCTGCGTGCCTTCGCCCGCGTTGCCGGCGATCTTCAGGAACGCGTTGCTTTTCAATGCGCCGGCGCCGAACAGTTGCGCGCGGATGCCGAGCGAGCGCATCTGCTTGACGAGCATCGCGCCCTGTTCGTCGAGCCCGCCGAAGAACAGCAGGTCGATGTTGTTGCTCTTCATCGTCGTCAGGATGCCGCGGAAATCGACGGCCTTGTCGTTCGTGTATTCGCGGCCGACGATGCTGCCGTGCGCGTCCTTCACGCCCTTCTCGAACGCGTCGGCGAGACCCTGGCCGAACGCGGTGCGATCGTCGATGATGCCGATCCGCTTCGCCTTCAGCTGCTCGACCGCGAAGCGGCCGGCCACCACGCCGCCGACACCGTCGTGCCCCATCGTGCGGAACACGTTCCTGAAGCCCTGCATCGTCAGTTGCGGATTGGTCGAGCCGGGCGTGATCATCGCGACGTTCGCCTGCTTGTAGACGGCCGACGCCGGAATGCTGCAGCCGGAGTTGTAGTGGCCGATCACGCCGACCACGCCGTCGTCGACGAGCTTCTGCGCGACCTGGATCGCGATGCGCGGATCGGCCTGGTCGTCCTGGACGTCGAGCACGAAGCGCACCGGTTTGCCGCCGATGGTCGGATGCTTCGCGTTTTCCTCGTCGAGGGCGAGCTGCGCGCCGTATTGCAGATCCTTGCCGACGCGCGCGACCGGCCCCGTCAGCGGGCCGGCGAAGCCGATCTTGACGGTTTCCGGGTCCGCGGCCTGCGCGGACGCCGCGACCGTGCCGATCGAGCAGACGGCCAGCCAAGCCAGCCAGTAACGACGATTCATGATGCTTCTCCTTGGGGTGGAAATCGTGGCGCGCGTCAGAATCGCGCGGCCCGGTATGGCGTGAGGTCCAGCGGTGGGGCGCGCTGGGCGACGAGGTCGGCGACGATCTGCCCGGTGATGCCGGCGAGCGTCACGCCGAGATGCTGATGACCGAATGCGTGGATCACGCGCGCGCTGTCGCGTGCGCGGCCGATGACGGGCACGCCGTCGGGCAGCGTCGGCCGGAACCCGAGCCAGCTGCGCGTCGGCGTGCCGAGCGACGGCACGGCTTCGCGCGCGGAGCGCGTGAGCAATGCGACCAGCGACGGATTCATCGGCGCGTCGAAGCCGCCGAGCTCGACGGTGCCGGCCGCGCGCAGCCCTTCGTGGAGCGGCGTCATGTAGAAGCCGCGCTCGGCCCAGCCGACCGGCCGCGTGACGATCGGCTCGTGCGCGCCGAACTGCACGTGATAGCCGCGCTCGGTATCGAGCGGCACCGCATCGCCGCACGCGGCCGCGAATTCACGCGAACGGGCGCCCGCGGCGATGACGACGTGATCGAACGCGCGCACCGTGCCGCCCGCGTGCACGTTCACGCTGTCGCTGGCCGGGGCGATCCGTTCGACCCGCGCGCGTTCGAGCGTCGCGCCGGCGGCGGCGAGCTGGGCGAACAGCTCGCCGAGAAACCCGTGCGGATCGGAGAAATGCCAGCTGCCCGCGAACAGCACGCCGCGCGAGAAGATCGGCGCGAGCGCGGGCTCGAGCCGGCGGATCGCGGGTGCATCGAGCGTCTCGAACGGCACGCCGAGCCGGCGCCGCAGCGCGAGCGACGGCTGCGCGGCGTCGAACGACGCCTGCCGCGCGTACAGGTACAGGCATTCGCGCGGCCGCACGAACGCCGCGAGCCGCGACGGCGCGAGCAGCGGCGCATAGCCGTCGGCGGCGCGCGACAGCAGCGCGGCCAGCGCACTCGCGCTGCGTGCGTGGCGCGCGGGCGTCGACGCGAGCAGGAAGCGTGCGAGCCAGGGCGCGCCGTGCAGCAGATACGGCCAGCGGATGCGCAGCGGGCTGTCGGCGGCGAACAGGAAGTGCGGCAGGTCGCGGAACACCGACGGGCCGTTCACCGGCACGCAACCGTACGGCGCGAACGTCGCGGCATTGCCGAACGACGCGCCCTGGCCGACGCCGGCCGGATCGAACAGCGTCACGCGATGCCCGTCGCGTTGCAGCCATGCCGCCGCGCTGAGCCCGATGAAGCCTGCACCCACGATGGCGACGTTCGCCATGACGCTTCCCCTCCGGAGGAGATGATTCACACAAAGTTGCGATCAAGAATCACACAGTAAATTTTTGTGTGCAATCAAAATAATATTGTGTGGTGCTGGCGTTTACCCGATTTCAACTCGCTGATTCAGCAGACTTTTCGAGGAATGATTGACGGGGCGGGGAGGTCCTATACAATCGCGGGGCAAGCCAAAACGGCAGACAAACGCTTTTTGTGTGGTCATAGGCGACAGATGGCATCAGACAAACTTTCCGGCGAGCGCGATGGCGGCCTGCCGGCACCGGCGAAGCGGCCGACCTACGTCGAGGTATCGAGCTCGATCGAGGCGGAAATCCGCAACGGCATGTATCCGCCCGGCAGCCGCCTGCCGCCGCAGCGCCAGCTTGCGACCGAACTCGGCATCAACGTGTCGACGGTGTCGCGTGCGTACAAGGAATTGCAGTTGCGCGGCCTCGTGATCGGCAGCAAGCGTCGCGGCTCGCTCGTCACCGGCGGCGCGATGCCGAGCATCGAGCCGGCCCGCGCATCGCTTGCGGCGGGCAACGGCGTGATCGACCTGACCGTGAACCGCCCGGCGACCGGCGAATTTCTCGCGCGCCTCGCGCAGACCTTCGCCACGCTGCCGAACGACCCGCGCTTCGCCGCGCTGCAGGAATACCAGCCGCCGCAAGGCCCCGACTGGGCGCGTGCGGCCGGCGCGCAGTGGCTGGCCGCGCCGGGCTTCGCGCCGTCGCCCGACCAGGTGGTCGTCACGAGCGGCGCGCAGCACGGGCTGTATGCGGTGCTCAACAGCCTGATCGGCACCGACGGCGTGATCGTCGCCGACCGCCTCACGTATTACGGGCTCAAGGCGCTCGCGCCGGTGTTCCAGTTCGAGATCGTCAGCGCGCCGGCCGACGACGACGGCCTGCTGCCCGACGAGATCGAACGGATCTGCCAGCGCATGCCGGTCAAGGCGATCTTCGTCGTGCCGAACCTGCAGAACCCCACCGTGACGACGATGAGCCTCGCGCGCCGGATGGCGCTCGTCGACATCGCGCGGCGCCATCACGTGACGATCATCGAGGACGACGTGTACGGCCCGCTCGTGCGCGACCGGCTGCCGGCGATCGCGGGGCTGTGCCCGGAGCTGACGTTCCATATCGGCGCGACGTCGAAGATCCTCGCGCCGGGGCTGCGCCTCGGCTACCTGAGCTGCCCGCGCGACAGCGTCGCGCTGTGCGCGGAAGCCGTGCGCACTACCGCATGGATGCCGGCGCCCACGTCGATGCTGATCGCGACGGTATGGATCGAGGACGGCACCGCCGAACGGATCATGGCCGCGCAACTCGCGGAGATTCGCGCACGCGTCGATCTCGCGCGGGAACTGCTGCCGGCCGGGCAGCTGAAGGCCGATCCCGCCTGCATGTTCGTGTGGCTGCAGCTGCCGCCGCCGTGGCGGGCCGACGACTTCGCCGCGAATGCGAAAGCGCGCGGCGTGATCGTGATGCCGTCGTCGACTTTCGCGGTCGACCGCGCGGAACTCGAGCATGGCGTGCGCATCAACCTCGCGTGCCCGGCCACCCGCGACGAACTCGTCAACGGGCTGCGCATCCTGTCCGGCACGCTGAAGGACCGGCCGCGCGCGCTGTTCGGTTCGATCTGACGGCGCCGGCTCAGTCGAGCCACCCCGCGACGACGTCGACGATCCGCTGCAGCAGCGCTTCGTCATAAGGCAGCCTCGGCACCGCGCGCAGCGGCGACGGCGGCGGCGGCGGCGGCGGCGCGATCGCCGGTTCGGCAGGCTCGCCGTCGCGCGTCACGCGGCCGGTCGCGCAATGCACCGACCACGCGCCGGCGCGCACGTGGCGTTCGTCGATCGTGATCCTCCCTTGCGCAACCGGTTCGGCGAATACGAGCGACAGCACCTGCCTGCGATGTCGCGCCATCACGCCCAACGGCAAGTCCGACAACCGGTTCAGGCGGTCCCCGCGTTCCGTACCGATATCGTGCTGACGGGCCGGGTCCGTCGTGCGGGTGGCATCGTCGTTGAGCGCGAACGCGGCCACGCTGACGAGCAGATCGGCCACACGCGCGACTTCCGGGAACACGACCGGATCGGGTTCGCCGATCGGCAGCGGCGCCCCGCGCGCGCGGTGCCGGTGAAGCGCGCGCTGGCAGTCGTGTCGGTCAGTCTTGCGACGAGCAGATCAACGAGGGCGCGATCAGACAGGTGTGCACTTCTGGTCGGTTGCGTCGTTCTGGCGCGATTACTTCTGTACTGATCGGACGGCGTGCATCGCACCGCCGACGCCGGCTACAGATTCGATCGTGTACCGCACGGTGGGGGCGCTCACCACGAAAACCAGTATTGCGCCCCTATTGGTCCCGACCGCACGAAGGCCCGTGCGGCGGACGTCCCGGGCCGATCCGGCCGCGCTGTGCCGGCCCACTGGCCAACCGGCCGTCCGGCCATTTCATAAGACGTACAGTTTTCCCGGAATGCGCGATTCGCGCCGCACTGTACTCTTGTCCGCAGGCTCGATGTGTGTACTCGGCCCCAACTGTTCTTCTCTTAAGATTCGATCATCAAGTGCACAGTGCCGCAGATCCAGCTGTTCCGGAACCCTGCCGGTGCATCTTCAAGAGAGAGCCAGTGCGATGGAAAAGGCAAAACCGGAGGGAAAGATCAGGAATCACGACGGCCCGGTCGGCGGGCGAAACACGTGCAACGCGTGCGTATCGGGCGCACACGGCGGGGCGGCGGCGGCGCGGCGCGCGCCGGCAGGAGACGCGCGATGAAACTCTATGAAAAACTCGCGGACGACATCGAGCGGCTGATCCGCCAGGGTGTGTACCGGCACGGCGACCGGATTCCGTCGGTGCGGCAGGCGAGCCAGCAGCACCGGATCAGCATTACGACCGTGCTGCATGCGTATCTGCTGCTGGAAAGCCGCGGGCTGCTCGAAAGCCGGCCGCAGTCGGGCTATTTCGTGAACCTGCGGCGTGACGACGGCCATGCGCCGGTGCGCGAGCTGCGGCCGTCGAAGCCGATCGCGATCTCGTCGTCGGTGGACGTGAGCCGGCTCGTGCTGTCGACGCTGCGCTCGATCGGCACGGACGACGCGGTGCCGCTCGGCTCGCCGTATCCAGACCCGAGCCTGTTTCCGTTCGAGAAGCTGAACCGCTACGCGTATGCGGCCGGTCGCGACAAGTCGCTGTGGGGCGTGACCGACGGGCTGCCGCCGGGCCATCCGCGGCTGATCCGGCAGATCGCGCGCCGCTACCTGGAGAACGGGATGTCGGTGGACCCGAACGAGATCATCGTGACGGTCGGCGCGACGGAGGCGATCAACCTGTGCCTGCAGGCGGTGGCGAAGCCGGGCGACACGATCGCGGTGGAGTCGCCGACGTTCTACGCGATGCTGCATGCGATCGAGCGGATGGGGATGAAGGCGATCGAGGTGGCGACGCATCCGGAATACGGAATCGACATCGCGGCGCTGGCCGCGATCGCGAAGTCGCAGCCGATCGCCGCGTGCATGGTGATGCCGAACTTCCAGAATCCGCTTGGCTTCCAGATGCCGGACGAGCGCAAGCGCGAACTGGTTGAGTTCGCAACGAAGGCCGGCATACCGATCATCGAGAACGGTGTGTATAACGAACTGTATTTCGGCGATACGCATCCGAGTTCGCTGAAGTCCTACGACCGGACCGGGATCGTGCTGCATTGTTCGTCGTTCTCGAAGAGCCTGACCGCCGCGTACCGGATCGGCTGGGCGTTGCCGGGCCGCTATCGCGATCAGGTCGAGAAGTTGAAGTTCCTGAATACGCTGGCGACGCCGTCATTGCCGCAGTTGGCGATCGCGGAGTTTCTGGAACGCGACGGCTACGAGCATCACCTGCGGCGCTTGCGCAAGGCGTACGCGCAGCAGGCGAACCTGATGCGTGCGATGGTGTCGCGGTTCTTTCCCGAGGGCACGCGCATTTCGAGCCCGGCGGGCGGGTACGTGTTGTGGGTAGAGCTGCCCGCGCAGGTCGATGCGATGCGGTTGTATCAGCTCGCGCTGGAGCAGGGGATCACGATCGGGCCGGGCTACATGTTCTCGATCACCGACAACTACCGGAACTTCATCCGGTTGAACTACAGCAGCCCGTGGTCGCCGGAGATCGAGCAGGCGGTGATCACGGTCGGGAAGCTGGCCGCGGCGTGCATGCGGTGAACGGGCGCACGGTACGTTGCGCGCCGATGACGAAGCTGCCCTCGCGCCGGCTTTGTTTTGGTTCCTCGTGGATTTCCGTGGGCGTCGCTGGCTGACCCACTACGGACGTAAACTGAGCGCGACCTGGACGGCCGCTTTCAGGCCGCTTCAGACACACAAGCCTGCTGCAACGCAGCCCACAGGAGGCACAGTACAAAAGGCGGCCTGCAAATCCGTTGCGAAGATAGAATCTTGTCGGCAGAAAAAGGCGACAAGGCATTCCAAATTCTGATGCCATGCGCACTCGATGAAATGCGTCAAGGAAAAGAACAATGCGTGTTGTCAAATTGCGTTTGAAAAATTTCCGTTCCTTCGTCGACTCAGGGCAGATCGAGCTAGGTGCGATGAATGTGCTTGTCGGCGCAAACAACGCCGGCAAGTCATCGGTATTGCGTGGGTTATACCTCATGCAGGACGGCGTGGGCCCAGCGTTCGGCGACGTGCGAGTGGGCGCTGGTACGGCGACTGTCGAAATCAGCGTAGCGGATGTGCAAGAGCCTGGCCCATTCGGCTTACCGCCCTATGGCGAAAATGGCCTGCGCATCAGTATCCAAAGCGCCGACCGCCGCACCGGGATCTTTCAGCTGCATTCGCGCATTGGAGTGGGGCTGATAGAAACGAATCCATTGCCGAGCTCGGACCCGAACCACTTCGTGGTGCCATACCTTTCGAAGCGTAAGACTGCAGGTTACAACGAAGACGTGCGTTACCAGACCGCAATGCAAGTATCTCCGAGCTTGGCAAACCTCGCGGCCAAGCTCTCGCGGATTTCGAGCCGGTCGTTTCCTGGAAGCGAGGCATACGCGACGGCTTGCGAAGCCATACTTGGTTTCGTGGTGACTGCAATTCCCTCAGATAACGGCCAACGACCCGGAATCTATTTACCCAGCCAGCACATGGTGCCCATCGATCAGATGGGCGAAGGTGTCCCCAACATTGTTGCGTTGTTAGCAGATCTCGTTGCTTCCAGCGGGAAGCTGTTCATAGTCGAGGAGCCGGAAAATGATTTGCATCCTGAAGCGCTTAAGGCGTTGCTCGAGCTAATGATCGAGAGCTCACAACGAAATCAGTTTGTGGTGTCGACCCACTCCAACATTGTTGTTCGCTACCTGGGGGCGCCGAAAGACAGTCGAGTCTTTTATGTTAGTGCCCCGAAGGGAGCGTTACCTACGACAGCGAAGATCGAAGAAGTGCCGAGCAGCGCTCAGGCCCGGCTAGAAATCCTGCGTGAGCTTGGTTACTCCTTCTCTGACTTCGATCTATGGGATGGATGGCTGATCCTTGAAGAGTCGTCGGCGGAACGCATTATCCGCGATTACCTGATCCCTTGGTTTGCGCCGAAGCTATCGCGCGTGCGGACACTGGCTGCGAATGGAACGAGCAAGGTAGAAGCGACATTTGCCGACTTCGATAGGCTGATGAAGTTTACCCACCTTGAGCCAATGTATTTCAAGGCCGCGTGGGTGAGAGTGGATGCGGACGCCTCAGGGCAGGCAGTCGTGCAAAAACTGCGGGACAGATACAAGACGTGGCCGCAGGATCATTTCGGCTGCTTCTCGCAGTCGCAATTCGAACGGTACTATCCGGAGCACTTTGCCGATCAGGTGACGCAGGCGCTTGCTGTCTCTGACCACCAAAAGAAACGGGAGGCAAAGCGCTTGTTGCTCGACGACGTGCGCAAATGGCTCGATGAAAACGAAGAGCGCGGCCGCGCTGCGCTCGAGCTCTCAGCGAAGGACATCATTGAAGAGCTTAAAAAGATCGAGGCTCAGTTGGCGGGGAGATAGGCGCCATTTCGGACTCCGGCGAGGCCTTTCGCAGTGACCCAATCGGTCGTTACTGGCTGAGGTAAAGCCGACGTTCAAGTGGCCGCGTGGGTGCCCACAGCAACGACGGTAGCTGGCCGATCGCCGACGTTTCTTGCCGGTTGTCGGCCGAGGACTCCGTGATTTTCCACGCAGGCGCCGATGAACGCATTCTTGCTCGATGCGTCAATGGCGGCGAAATGACTGCACGCGAGCGCACAGCCCTGCGCGTCGCGTCATCCCCCCGTCACCGGCGGAAAGAACGCGACCTCGCTGTCCTCCCGCACGATGAATTCTCCGGTCACCATTTCGAGGTTCACGGCCGCCCGCACGGGGCGGTCCATCCGCAACGCGTCCGCGCTGCGCGCGTCGCGCGCGGCCAGCGTGCCGCGCAACGCGTCGACGGTGAGTTCGCGGGCATCGATTTCGACGGTTTCTTCATCGAGCGCCAGTTGTTCGCGAATGCTCGCGAAGTATTTGATCGTCAGTTTCATTGGAATGTCTCGAGCAGGAGCGGCGGAATCGGAAAACACGAAGCGGGTGCGCTCAGCCCCAGCGCCGCATCGCCTGGTCGTCGTGCGCTTTCGCCTCGACCCAGCCGGATTCGCCGTCGTGCCGGATTTCCTTCTTCCAGAACGGCGCGTGGGTCTTCAGGAAATCCATCAGGAATTCGCACGCATCGAACGCGGACGCGCGATGCGCGGCGGCCACCACGACCAGCACGACCGGCTGGCCGAGCGGAATGCGGCCGACGCGGTGCACGATCCTGACCGCTTCGAGCCGCCAGCGCGCGGTGGCCTCCTCGACGATGCTCCACAGCGCCTGTTCGGTCATCGTCGGGTAGTGCTCGACTTCCAGCGCGACGACGTCGTCGACGTCGCCTTCCTTGCGCACGACCCCGAGAAAATTCACCACCGCACCGACATTCGGATTGCGAACGATCGGTGCAAGCTCCGCGCCCGCGTCGATCGGCGCATGCTGCACGCGCACTTCGAAGCCGGCGGCGATCGCGGGCGCCGATTCGGGGTGCGGGTCGGTCGCGTCGACGGGCGGCGGGGCGCTGCCGGCACGCGGCGGATCGTCCGGCAGCCCGGTGCGGGATTCGGTGAAGGTCGTCATGACAGGTTCTCCAGTGGGCGGCGCATCCTGTATCGCGGGGCGGCCCGTCAGCCGCCGACGAGCGACATGCGCACGGTCGGATAGGTCTTGCCCGGCGCGCGGGCCGGCCGTGCGGCCCGGCGCTCGGAATAGCGGTCGTCGCGCTGCGTCCAGCGTGCGCGCACGGCGGCGGCGAGGTCGGCGGTCGACGCGGCGTCGTCGAGCCACGGCCGCAGGTCGGTGCCTTGCGTCGCGAACAGGCACGTATAAAGCTGGCCGTCGGCCGACACGCGGGCGCGCGAGCAGGTGCCGCAGAACGGATGCGACACGCTCGCGATGAAGCCGACTTCGCCTGCGCCGTCGATGTGCGCGCAACGGATCGCGGTGGCGTCGTGCCCCGGTTCGCCGACGAGCACGAGCGGGTAGTGTTCGTCGATCAGCTCGCGCATCCGCACGGCCGGGACGACCTTGTCGCCGGACCAGAAGCTGGCGCCGCCGACATCCATGTATTCGATGAAGCGCACGGCCACGCCCGTATGCCGGAAGTGCCGCACGAGCGGCAGGATCTGGTCGTCGTTCACGCCGCGCTCGATCACTGCGTTGACCTTGACCGGCGCGAGCCCGGCCGCATGCGCGGCCTCGATGCCGGCCAGCACGCGCGCCACCGGCACGTCGGCGTCGCTCATCCGGCGGAATAGCGCGTCGTCGAGCGCATCGAGGCTCACGGTCACGCGCGACAGCCCCGCATCGCGCAACGCGCGTGCCTTCGCGGCGAGCAGCGAGCCGTTGGTCGTCAGCGCGATTTCGACGGGCTTGCCGTCGACGGTCGTCAGCGCGGCCAGCCGTTCGATCAGCGCTTCGAGATTGCGGCGCAGCAGCGGCTCGCCACCCGTGATGCGGATCTTCTCGACGCCGAGCGACGTAAAGGCGCGGGCGATCTTTTCCAGTTGCGCGAACGACAATCGCTCGGACGACGGCATGAACGCGTAGTCGGCGCCGAAGCTCTCGCGCGGCATGCAGTAGCCGCAGCGGAAATTGCACTGGTCGATGACGGACAGGCGCAGGTCGCGCAGCGGACGGCCGAGCGTGTCGGACGGGCGGGGGAAAGCGCCGGGCGATGCGTCGCCGGATGAGGCGGCGGCGGCCGGCGCGGCGGAAACGATGGCATTCACGATCGGGTCGTCGGCCTGCATGAAGTAAGCGAAGGGGCGTCGCCGCTCGGCCGTGCGGATGCCGACGTGTCGGCGCACAGGTCGTGACGAGCCTCATCGTGAGCATAGTCCGCGGGGTTTGGCCGGCAGAGACACAATCCCGCCCGAATTGCAGGAATACAGTTCGCCGCGCGGGAGGCGCGACAGGCGCGGCGAATCGGGCGAAGAAAGGGGCGAAGGCGCCGCATCGGGCGGCTATCCGGCGTCGCGCTCATGCGAGCCAGCGCGCGAATTCGTAGTACGGAACAGCGTCGCCGCGCGCGATGGTGCGCCCGGCCGGCAGCCGCGCGAGCCCGCTGGCCAGCACGAGCGACTGCAGCGTGCCGGCGCCTTGCTGGCGCAGCGTGTCGAGCACCGGCGCGCCGTCGGCGCCTACCGTACAGCGCACGCGCACGAAGCGCTCGCGCTGGGCATCCGGCTCGAAGCCGGTGTCGATCGGCAGCGACGGCACGCCCGGCAGGTACGCGTCGCGCCCCTGCAGGCGGCGGATCAGCGGCGCGACGAACAGCGCGAACGCCGTCATCGCGGCGCCCGGATTGCCGGGCAGCAGTACCACGGGCCGCGCATCGAGCGCCGCGAGCGCGACCGGCTTGCCTGGCTTCATGCGCACGCCTGTGACGATGAACGATGCGCCGAGCGCGGTCAGCGCCGGACGCAGCAGGTCCTTGTCGCCGACCGACGCCCCACCGACGCAGATCACGAGGTCGCACTGCGCGTGCAGGTCGCGCAACGCCCGATCGACGGCGGCCGCCGTATCGGCAGCGTGCAGGCTCAGCGCGACGTCGGCACCGGTTCCGGCGACCAGCGCGGCGAGCATCGGCGCGTTGCTGTTGTAGATCTGCTGCGGCGCGCGCGGCTGGCCGCATGCGACCAGCTCGTCGCCGGTCGTCAGGATGCCGACGCGCAGCGCCGCACGCACGTCGATCCGCGCGAACCCTTGCGCGGCGGCCACGCCGACGTGCATCGCGCGCAGGCGCACGCCGGCCGGCACGAGCAGATCGCCGGCGCGTACTTCCTCGCCGCGGCGGCGGATGTGCGACCCGCTGCGCTGGGGGGCGTCGAACGTGACGTCGCCCGCCTGTTCATGCGCATGCTCCTGCATCACCACCGTGTCGGCGCCGGGCGGAATCAGGCTGCCGGTGAAGATGCGTGCGGCCGTGCGCGGCGCGAGCGGCGCGGGCGTGTCGCCGGCATAGCAGCGCTGCGCGACGCGCAGCGGCGCGCCGTGCGCGAGGTCGGCGTGGCGCACGGCGTAGCCGTCCATCGCGCTCTGGTCCGCCGGCGGCTGGTCGAGCACCGCGGTCAGCGGCGCGGCCAGTACGTGGCCGGTCGCGTGCGCGACCGGCACGGACGCGGCGGCCTCGAGCGGTGCGAATGCGCGGGCGAATTGTTGCTGCGCGGTGTCGAAATCGAACAGGTGTTTCATGACGAGTGGGCCGGCTGCGCCGGTGCAGGCGATGGGTCGAGGTGAACGGCGGCGGGCGACACGTATTCGACGAAGCCGTCGTTGCGGCAGAAGCCGAGCAGCCGCACGCCGGCTTCGCGGGCGACCTCGATCGCGAGCGACGTCGGCGCCGAGATCGTCGCGATCATCGGGATGCCGACCCGCGCGGCCTTGCGCACCAGTTCGTAGCTCGCGCGGCTCGACAGGAACACGAAGCCCGCGCGCAGGCCGGCGCGGCGGCGTGCGAGCTGCCCGATCAGCTTGTCGAGCGCGTTGTGGCGGCCGACGTCCTCGAACACGTCGAGCACGGTGCCGTCGCGGTCGCACCACGCGGCCGCGTGGATGCCGCCCGTCTCGCGCATCAGCGTCTGCCGGGCCGGCAACGCATGCGCGGCGCGCGCGATCGCGTCGGCGCCGATGCCCGCGGCCGCGCCGGCGGCCGCGATACGTGGCGGGTGCAGGTCGAGCTGCGCGATGCTTTCGATGCCGCACACGCCGCAGCCCGTGCGGCCGGCCAGCGCGCGGCGGTGCGCCTTCAGCGCCATGAACGCCTGCTGCGACACGGTGAGCCGCACTTCGGCGCTGCCTGGCCGGTATTCGCTTTCGATGTCGAAGACGTCCGACGCGCGCTCGACGATGCCTTCGCTCAGCGCGAAGCCGAGGCCGAACGCGTCGAGGTCGATCGGCGTCGCCATCATGACCGTGTGCGAGATGCCGTTGAACACGAGTGCAACCGGGGTTTCGTCGACGACGCGATCGACGGTGTCGCGCGCGTCGCCGGCACGGTGGCGCGTCACCTGACACGCGGTGCTGCCGGTCGGATCGTCACGGCGAGTGCAGGACTCCATGCGGTTTTCTCCAGGCGGGGCGGCCGGCGGGCCGGCCGGGCTCGGCGCGCACGCCGAACGACGGGAATCGATGCCGCCGGGCGGGCGCCGAAGGGCGCACTACCGCCGCGGGCAGGCGTTGCATAAGATGTTAAGTGGAGTGAACAGTGCGCCGCAGACACAGCGCCGCCACGCGGAAAGCAGTACAGCTGAGCGTCCCGCCGGCGCCGAATATGTTTTCCGTGCACACATCTTCGGCGGCGCAAGCAGCACAGTTTCAGCGCACGTTCGAGTGATTGCGAGTATCGTGGCAAACGCGATATCGTCATTCACGCTTCGATGCCGTGCGAGCGATCGTTTGTGTTCGCATGTGTTGTCGCCAAGCCGTCGCGCGATTTCCTGCTTCGAGCGTACGTCCTCACAACCACGAGCAAATTACGGTCATGGAAATCTTCGATGCGTTCCATCTCGCCCGATTGCAATTCGCATTCACGGTGTCGTTCCACATCGTGTTCCCCGCGATCAGCATCGGCATGGCGAGCTTCCTGGCAGTGCTGGAATGGCGCTATCTCGTCACCGGCGACGCCGCCTACAAATCCATGTTTCAGTTCTGGTCGAAGATCTTCGCGATCGGCTTCGGGATGGGCGTGGTCTCCGGCGTCGTGATGGCGTACGAGTTCGGCACCAACTGGGCCGGGTTCTCGCGCGTCGCGGGCAACATCACGGGGCCGCTGCTCACGTATGAAGTGCTGACGGCGTTCTTCCTCGAAGCCGGCTTTCTCGGCGTGATGCTGTTCGGCTGGCAGCGCGTCAGCCCGCGCGCGCACTTCTTCGCGACGCTGATGGTCGCGGTCGGCACGCTGATCTCGACGTTCTGGATTCTCGCGTCGAACAGCTTCATGCAGACGCCGCAAGGCTACAAGATCGAGAACGGCCTCGTCGTGCCGGTCGACTGGTTCAAGATCGTCTTCAACCCGTCGTTTCCGTACCGTCTCGTGCACATGACGATCGCGGCGTTCATCGTCGCGGGCTTCATCGTCGCCGCGTGCGGCGCGTGGCACCTGCTGAAGGGGCGCCGCGACGAGCCGGTGAAGCGCAGCTTCTCGATGGCGCTGTGGATGCTGCTGGTGCTCGCGCCGATCCAGATCGTCGTCGGCGACGCGCACGGGCTGAACACGCGCGAATACCAGCCGGCGAAGATCGCGGCGATCGAAGGGCTGTGGGAAACCGAGAAGGGCGGCACCGCGCTGAACCTCGTCGGGCTGCCCGACATGCAGGCCGAAACCACGCGCTATGCGATCCAGGTGCCGCACCTCGGCAGCCTGATCCTCACGCACAGCTGGGACGGCGAGATCCGCGGGCTGAAGGAATTCCCGCCGCAGGACCGCCCGTATTCGCCGATCATCTTCTGGACGTTCCGGATCATGGCCGGCCTCGGGATGCTGATGCTGCTCACCGCGCTGCTCGGGCTGCTGCTGAGAAAGGGCGGGCGCCTGTATGAAACACGCTGGTTCCAGTGGTTCGTGGTGGCGATGGGGCCGTCGGGCATCGTCGCGCTGCTGGCCGGCTGGATCACGACCGAGGTCGGGCGGCAGCCGTGGACCGTGTACGGCGTGCTGCGCACCATCGACTCGGTCTCCCCGCTCACCGCCCAACAGGTCGGCGTGTCGCTGCTGGTCTTCGTGGTCGTGTATTTCCTGGTATTCGGAACGGGTATCTACTACATGATGAAACTGATGAAGCGCGGGCCGGCGGCCCAGGCCGGCTACATCGAACTGCACCGGCATCCGGGGCTGCGCAAGAGCGCGCTGTCCACGCCGCTGAACGTCACCGAGGCGGAGTAACCATGCATATCGATCTTCCTGTCGTCTGGGCCGCGATCATCGGCCTCGGCGTATTCATCTACGTGATGCTGGACGGCTTCGATCTCGGCATCGGTCTGCTGTTTCCGTTCTTCGATGCGAAGGCCGAGCGCCAGGTGATGCTCGACACCGTCGCGCCGGTGTGGGACGGCAACGAGACGTTCCTCGTGCTCGGCGGCGCGGGCCTCTATGGCGCGTTCCCGGTCGTGTATTCGACGCTGCTGCCGGCCAACTACCTGCCGCTGGTGCTGATGCTGGTCGGGCTGATCTTCCGGGGCGCGGCGTTCGAGCTGCGCGCGAAAGCCACCCGCACGCAGCACATGTGGGACCTCGCGTTCATCGGCGGCTCGGCGCTGGCGGCGTTCTGCCAGGGGATCGTGCTCGGTTCGCTGCTGCAGGGCATCAAGATCGAGAACAATCAGTTCGCGGGCGGGCCGTTCGACTGGCTGTCGCCGTTCAGCATGATGTGCGGGATCGGCGTGCTCGTCACCTATGCGACGCTCGGCTGCGGCTGGCTGATCCTGAAGGTCGACGGCGAACTGCAGCGCAAGATGCGGTTGCTGATGAAGCCGCTCACGGGCGTGCTGCTCGCGGTGATGGGCGTGGTGAGCCTGTGGACCGTGATCGGGCTGCCGGCCGTCGCGCACCGCTGGTTCGGCAGCGGCAACCTCGGCTGGTTCCTGCCGGTGCCGATTCTCGTTGTCGCGTGCGTGTGGGGCATCTTCCACACGGTGAAGCGTGCGCACGAGGCCACGCCGTTCCTGCTGACGCTCGCGCTCGTGTTCCTCGGCTACACGGGACTCGTGATCAGCATCTGGCCGAACATCGTGCCGCCGTCGCTGACGATCTGGGACGCGTCGTCGAGCCATTCGAGCCAGTTGTTCGCGCTGGTCGGCACCGTGATCGTGCTGCCGATCATCCTCGTGTACAACGCGATGCAGTACCGCGTGTTCCGCGGCAAGGTGCGCGAGGGCGATATCGGTTATCACTGAGCGGCTATCACTGAGCGGCAAGCGAGGTGACGGGGCGCGGCGCTCGCGTATCATCACGCGCAGCGCGGCGCCCGGCACGGCACCCGATAGAAAGCGGCCCGCCACGCGCGGGCCGTTGCACATCGGGTGAGCGCGCAACGGATTGCGCATTTCCTTGGCAGTCGAGAAAACATCATGATCGTCAGACCACGACAGAACTGGCTCAGGATGCTGTTCGTATGGAACGGCTCCGTGCTGCAATCCATCATTCCCCAGCTCGTGTTCATGGCGATCGTCAGCACGCTGGCGGTCTTCACGAACGGGCGCATCTTCGGCGAGAAGATTCCGCTGAACACCGCGCCGTTCACGCTGTTCGGGCTCGCGCTCGCGATCTTCCTCGGGTTTCGCAACAATGCGAGCTTCGAGCGCTTCAAGGAGGCGCGGCATCTATGGGGCAACCTGCTGATCGCCGCACGCGCCGTGACGTCGCAACTGCATCGCTACCTGCCCGACAGCGTGAGCGACGCCGAGCGCAACCGGCTCGCCGATCTGCTGATCGCGCTCGCGTATGCGCTGAAGCACCAACTGCGTCACACCGATCCCACCGACGACCTGGTGCGCATTCTCGGGGCGGAGCGCACGGCCGCGCTCGGCGGCAAATGCTACAAGCCGGTCGCGATCCTCGACGAACTGCGCGGCGGCATCGTTGGTGCGCTGGGGCGCGGGCCCGGCAGTGACGCGACGTGCTGGATGTTCGAGACGCAACTCGATGAACTCGGCAAGTCCGTCGGTGGTTGCGAGCGCATCCTGTCGACGCCGATTCCGTTTTCGTACAGCGTGCTGCTCCATCGCACCGTGTATGCGTATTGCGTGCTGCTGCCGTTCGGGCTCGTCGATTCGACGGAGTTCTTCACGCCGCTGATCTGCGTGTTCATTTCCTACACGCTGATCGCGCTCGAAGCGATCGCGAACGAAGTGGCCGAGCCGTTCGGCCTCGCGCCGAATGCGCTCGCGCTCGATGCGATCACGCGCACGATCGAACGGTCGGTGCTCGAACTCGGCGATCGGCCGCTGCCGGAGGAGTTCGTGCCGGCGTCGACGTATCAGATCACGTAGGCGGCGTGGCCGGTAGTGTAGTCGCCCGTAAGGTTGATCGGCCGGACCGGGGAGAGGTGTGTAGACTCGGGCTCGTTCAACGGAGCCCACACCATGCAATTGCTTGATCACGTGTCGATCGGCGTGCCGGATATCGACCAGGCACGCCCTTTCTACGATGCCGTCATGGCTGCGCTGGGCGCAGCGAAGGTCTACGACCGGCCCACTGCGCTCGGTTACGGCGAACGTTGCCATGCGAACGACGTCGCATCGACCTTTCTGGCGGTGTATCTGGATCCCGCCGAAGTCGGGACGAGCAAGCGGCACTGGTGTTTCAAGGCCGCATCGCGCGAGCAGGTGCATGCGTTTTTCGAGGCCGGCCTCGCGACGGGCGGCCAGTCCGACGGCGAGCCCGGATTGCGGCCGCAGTACCACGGCGACTACTACGCGGCTTTTCTGATCGATCCGGCCGGCAACCGGGTCGAGGCCGTGTGTCATGCGGCGGCGGCGGAGCGCGGGCGGCCGTGACGGTGGCGATGCCCTGCGGTCAGTGAATGTGTCAGGATTAACCGCGCCTGCGGATTCCCACCTTCTCAATCCCGATACGACGGCTCCTCGACGTCCAGGATGCGCTTCATCTCGTCGAAATGCGCGATCGAGAAGTCACGGAAGCCTTCCCAGTCACGCGCGGTCTTCTCGGCCACTTCGTCGGACAGCACGTTGAGCGGCTTGCCGGTCGCGTACGCGTTGACGAGAATCCGGCACGCGCGCTCGAGCGTGTACATGTCGTCGAACGCCTCGCCGATCGTCGGCGCGGTCACCAGCACGCCGTGATTGCCCATCAGCAGACGGGACTTGTCCTTGAGCAGCGACACGAGGCGGGCGCCTTCGTCTTCGGTATCCGCCATGCCGGAGAATGCGGTGTCCAGCGCGACACGCTTGAAATAGCGGGCGGTGTTCTGCTCGATGGGCGGGATGGTCGGATCGGACAACGTCGAGATCGCGGTGACATGGACGGGGTGCAGGTGCATGGCGACGCGCACGTGTGGCAGTTGCTGGTGCAACCGACCATGGATTGCCCACGCGGTCGGATCGATGCTGCCGTTTTCAAGGCTCGAGCGATCATCGGCATCCAGCAGCACCAGGTCGCTCGCGCGGATTCGCGAGAAGTGCATCCATTTGGGGTTCATCAGGAAGCGACGGCCGTCGTCGGAAACGGCGACGCTGAAGTGGTTCGCGACCGCTTCATGCATGCCGAGGCGGGCGAAGCAGCGGAAGGCGGCGGCGAGATCGGTGCGAAGCCGGGTTTCGTTCATATCGAAGTACGTGAGCGCAAGCGTTTCAAAAAGGGGCGCCGGCAGGGGCGCGGGCCGCAAGTTCATGGTTGGGTGCAGCGGAGTTGCCGAAAAGGTTCGACCGGTCGGGCGGCCGAGCGCCGGCCACGCCTCGATGCGTCGACCCGCTTGCTGTCTCAGGGCGGTCCTTCCGCGTCGGCCGTTGCGTCGTCCGATTTCCAGAACGCGTTGCGATCGCGATAGTTCTGCAGGAACTGCTGCAGCCGGGGGTTCGTGGAGCGGCGGAACACCTCGCCCGGCGCGCCGCTCACCGCGATCCGGCCATGGTCGAGAAACACGACGCGATCGGCCATCTGGGCGGCGAAGCCCATCTCGTGCGTGACGACGACCATCGTCATCCCGTCGCGCGCGAGCTGTTTCATGACCTGCAGCACTTCGCCGACGAGTTCCGGGTCCAGTGCGGAGGTCGGCTCGTCGAACAGCATCAGGTTCGGCTCCATCGCCAACGCGCGGGCGATCGCCACGCGCTGCTGCTGGCCACCGGACAGTTTCGACGGATGGGCATCCGCCTTGTGGGACATGCCGACCATTTCGAGCATGCGGCCGCCGATGGCGTTCGCCTCGGCAACCGGCAGGCGGCGCACCCGCCGCAGCGCTTCCGTGACGTTGCCGAGCACGCTCATGTGCGGCCACAGGTTGAACTGCTGAAATACCATGCCGATGTTGCGGCGCACGCGGTTGATCTCGGCGTTCGACGCGCGCACGCGCACGCCGTTGCGTTCGACGTAGCCGAGCATCTCGCCTCCGATCCGGATCTCGCCGTGATCGTAGGTTTCGAGGGCGGCCATGCAGCGCAGCAGCGTGCTCTTGCCGGACCCGGACGGGCCAATCAGGCAGACCACTTCGGATTGCGCGATCGACACATCGATTCCGCGCAGCACGTCGGTCTCGCCGAAACGTTTGTGCAGACCCTTGATTTCGACGAGCGGCATTGCGGACGCCCGGGCGAGCGTGGCGGCGGGTACGCTTGCGGGGATGTCGCTGACTGCGTTCATGATTGCCTCGATCGGTTCGGGTCGTCGCGCCGTATTCACTCGTGTCACGCGAAGGACGCAACGCAAGTTCGATGAGTGGACTTTACGTGGCCAATATTGAGCGGGAAAAACTCTTTTCGAATGTCATTCGCAGGTTTTTCCAATGCAGCGCGCCGGTGCCCGCCGGTGCGCTCGACGGAATCGAGATCAATCAGTCTCGCGATCGGTCGCTTCGGGCGGGGCGAGATGTTCGGCCAGCCGCCGCAGCATCGCGTCGCAACCCTGCAGTTGGTCGACGCTCACGAACTCGTCCGGCTTGTGCCCCTGGTCCATGCTGCCCGGTCCGCACACGACGGTCGGAATGCCCGCCTGCTCGAACAGTCCGCCTTCCGTGCCGAACGCAACGGTGCCGAACGCGCTCGATCCGCTGAGTATCGACAGCAGGCGGGCCGCGTCGCCATCGTCCGGTGTTGACAGGCCCGGGTAGGCGGACAGCGGCTGCATCCGGATATCGCAATCCGCGTGAACCGCGCGCATCTTCGGCGTCAGGTGTTGCTCCGCATAGGCCTGCAATTCGCTGGTCACTTCATCGGCGTCGAAGCCCGGCAGCGTGCGGACCTCGAAATCGAATTCGCATGCATCGGGAACGATGTTCAACGCCTTGCCGCCGTGGATCAGACCCGTCTGGACCGTCGAGAACGGCGGATCGAAGCGAGGGTCGTGATGCTCCGGTTGCGCGAGGCGCTCGCCAATTTCCTCCAGCCGGTTGATCAGACGCGAAGCATACTGAATCGCATTGACGCCATACGGCGCATACGCGGAATGACACGCGGCGCCTTTGACGTGGCAGCGCATCGCCAGTTTGCCCTTGTGGCCGAGCACCGGCTTCAATTCGGTCGGCTCGCCGATCACGCACAGCACCGGACGATGCGGGCGCTTCGCGAGTTCGGCCAGCATCGGCCGCACGCCGAGGCAGCCGATCTCCTCGTCGTACGAGAACGCGAGATGGATCGGCAACGACAGCCGACGCGCGACGAACATCGGTACCGCGGCCAGTACCGACGCGAGAAAGCCCTTCATGTCCGCGGTGCCGCGGCCATAAAGCCGGCCGTCGCGTTCGCTCATCCGAAACGGCTCGACGGTCCATGCCTGGCCGTCGGCGGGCACCACGTCCGTATGACCCGAGAGCACGATACCGCCGCGCTCGCGCGGTCCGATCGTGGCGAACAGGTTCGCTTTGCTGCGCGCGTCGTTGTAGAACAGTTCGCTGTCTACGCCGTAGCCCGCCAGATAGTCGCGGATGAACTCGATCATCGCGAGGTTCGAGTGCCGACTGACCGTATCGAAGCCGATCAGTTCGGCGAGCAGCGTGCGGCTGGTCGGGTCACTCATCGCCGGGTACGCCGTATTTCGGTGCGGTCGTCGGATCGAGTGCACGCGTCACGTAGTCCTGCATCTGTGGACGGTATGCATGCCACAGCGCGGCGAGCGCCGCGATTGGGGCGTCGTCGGTCCAGTCGATCCGCAGATCGACGAGCGGCCATACCTGCGTATCGACGATCTTCAACGCGGCCGAATGCACCGGGCCGGCTTCTCCGCCTGTGTCGATCGCCGCCTGCATCGCCGCGAGCAGACGGTCGGCGAGCGGGCCGGGCGTCGTCTCGAATGCAGGCACCATCGCGGAGATCACGTCCTGACTGGCGAGCATGTTGCCCGCGGCGACACACTGTCTGCCCGCCACCGCGTGATGCAGGCCCAGCGCCTGCGCGCCGGTCTGGAATGCCGTGCGGCCCTGCGCATCGACGACCGTGACCTGCCGATAGTCGCGCCAGCGATCGGTGGCGAGCGCGGCTTCGAGCGCCTGCGCGGGATCGGTCGCGCCGTCGCCGAGCAGGTTGAGCACCTGCGGGCCGAGCGACGGCAGCGTGACGTTCTGCGTCGCCACGGCGCCCGCCCCGGTGCGAACCCACGGGCAGCGTGCGCCCACTGCGATGCTCGAGGAGCTGATTGCGACGCCGAGTTGTCCGGTTTCGGCGCATCTTCCGACGATCGAGAATGTCATGTCAGGCTCCGGCAGCAGGGGTCGGCTGCCAGTTGTCGGGAATCACGGCGATGACGTCGATTTCCATCAGCCACTCCGGCTGGCCGAGCGCGCTGACCACGAGGCCGGTCGAGATCGGATAGACGCCCTTGAGCCACTTGCCGACGACCTGATAGACCGGCTCGCGATAACGCGGATCGATCAGATACGTGGTGGTCTTGACGATATGCGAGAGGTCGCTGCCGGCTTCCTCGAGCAGTTGCTTGACGTTCTTCATGGCCTCTTCGGTCTGCGCGCGCGGATCGCCCAGGCCGACCAGATTGCCGTCGAAGTCGGTGCCGATCTGGCCGCGCACATAGACCGTGTTGCCGGCCCGGACGGCCTGGCACAGATCGTTGTCCAGCGTCTGGTTCGGATAGGTATCTTTCGTGTTGAACATCCGGATACGGGTGTGGGGCGGCTGGCTCATCGTCATGCATTCCTGAAGGAGGGTTCGGTGGACGGTACGGTGCGCACCGGTCGGGCGTTCAGTGCGCGGCGGCGCTGGTCGGCATCGGGCTCGGGACTACCGGCTCGGCACCATGATCGCCGGCGAGCGGCGCGGCGGGGATGTTCCGGTGCGCGGCGGCCTCGTGATAGTGCTGGTAGCTGCGCTGCGTCGCGATATGTCCGGCCACATGTTTGGCGTCGTGCCAGACGCCCCAGATGAACGCGGAGCCGCGCCGCGATAACCACGGCAGACCGAGAAAATAGAGTCCGGGCTCGCTTGCGACGCCGCGCTGATGTTTCGGCTTGCCGTTCTCGTCGAAGGCGTCGACCTGCAGCCAGCCGAAGTCGTTCGCGTAGCCGGTCGCCCAGATGATCGACGTGACGCCTGCCGCGGCGAGGTCGAGCTGCGTGAGCGGTTCGGTGAGGCATGGCGGATCGGCGGGAATGCGACGGGCTTCGGGCTCCTCCGGTAGATCGAGACCGTTGCTGGCGGCGTACGCATCGGCGGCGTCCAGCAGCGACAGATAGTTTTCGTCGCCGGCCGCGATGTTGGCCGCGAGATCCGCTTCGAACGTGACGGTGCCCCGATCGAAGGCGCGGGTCACGCCGACCAGCGTCACACCGTCGTGCGCGAGACGGCGGAAGTCGACCGTGTGACCGCCGTCCGCGCCGCTCACGGCGATCGTCACGTGCGACCGGCCGGGGCGCATCGTTTCCATGTCCCACAGACCCAGTACGCCAAGCCACCAGCAGAAATCGCGACCGCGATACGCGCGCGGCGGACGGTCGTGAGGACCGACGGACAGATAGACCTGACGGCCCGAGCGTTGCAGTTCGGCCGCGATCTGGACGCCCGACGAACCCGCGCCGACGACGAGCACGTTGCCGGCGGGTAGTTGCGCGGGATTGCGGTAGTCGGCGGAATGAATCTGCGTCAGGCGCGCGTCGGTGGGTGCGATGGCCGGAATGACCGGGCACTGGAACGGGCCGGTCGCGACCACGACGCGGTTCGCATGGAAGGTGCCATCCGATGTCTCGACGACAAAGCCCTGCCGGCCGCTCTCGCGAACCACGCGCTTGACGTCGACGCCGGTGCGAATCGGCGCGTCGATCATGCGCGCGTAGTCGACGAAATACTCGGCCATCTGATCCTTCGTTGCGAACCCGTCCGCATCGACGCCGCGGATATGCATGTTGGGAAAGCGGTCATGCCATGCCGGGCCGTTGGCCACCAGCGAATCCCAGCGTGCGGTGCGCCAACGCTCGGCGATGCGATCGCGTTCCAGCACGAGATGCGGCACGCCGAGCGCACCGAGGTGTTCGCTCATCGCGACACCGGCCTGTCCGGCGCCGACCACCAGCGTATCGATTGATGTGACTTCGACGGTCATGTTGGTTCTTCCTGGTGCGTATCGATTTGGTATTCATGGACTGACAAGTCCGTTTCACCGCAATTTGCCGCAACGGTCGCGATACGATCGCGTGACGCAATCGCGCCGTTCAGGCGCAGAATCTGAAATGCCTCGGTAGTCCGAAGCGATGTGCGTCGTGTTGAAGAAAATCTACGCCGGTACACTGAATCTGAAAAATATATTTAAAAAATGAATTGCATCCGGTTTGCCTATGCAGATGCGTGCGTATCGACCGGTAATGAACGGAACGCAGGCGCGTGGCCGCGGCAAAAAGACGCCGGGGTCGCCATCGAATCAGGGAAAAGGAAGGAGGCGGACGCAACCCAACGTACGACACCGACGGCATTGGCTCAGGGTGACTTCCACCTGCGCGGCAGACGGCGGCTAGGCCGCTTCGCGCGCCGCGCTCGAGGCCTGCGCGCGGCCACGCAGCCAGTTGATGCTGGTGAAGAGCAGAATGGCGAACACGATCAACACGGTGGCGACGGCGAGGATCGACGGATCGATCTGGTCGCGAATGCCGCTCCACATCTGCCGGGGCACGGTGCGTTGATCGGGACCGCCGATGAAGAGGATCACGATCACTTCGTCGAACGACGTCGCGAATGCGAACACGGCGCCAGTGGCAACCGCCGGCAGGATCAGCGGCAGCGTCACGCGGCGAAAGGTCGTCCACGGTGCGGCCCCGAGATTGGCGGCGGCGCGCAGCAGGCTCTGGTCGAACGACAGCAACGACGCGGTCACGGTAATCACGACAAACGGTGTGCCGAGTGCCGCATGCGCAAGGATCACACCCGGGTAGGAGTTGACGAGCCCGAGCGGCGCGAAGATCAGATAGAAGCCGGCCGCGACCACGACGATCGGTATGATCATGGGCGAAATCAGGATCGGCATGATCAGTGAGCGGAACGGAAAGTTGTCGCGCGCGAGACCGATCGCGGCGAGCGTGCCGAGACTCGTTGCAATCGCGGTCGACGCCGCGCCGATGGCCATGCTGTTCAGAAATGCCCGCTGCCAGTCAGGGCTTCCGAATGCCTGCGCGTACCAGCGCAGCGAGAAGCCTTCCATCGGGTATGAAAAATACGAGCCCGAATTGAACGACAGCGGAATGATCACGAGGATCGGCGCAACCAGGAAGAACAGCACGATCGCGCAGTGGATGCGCACACCGGCAGTGGCAATGCGCGTCGACGGCAGGCTGTTGGGATTCACGGACACGATGCGGCTCCAGTGACGCCGGGCGTCAGCCGAACCGGAGCCGGTCGATGCCGACGAGCCGGTTGAAGATGAAATAGAACACGGCGGTGAAGATCACGAGATACGCGGACAGCGCACCGGCCAGCCCCCAGTTGAGCAGATCGTTGGTTTGCGACGCGATCAGCTGGCTGATCATCTCGTCGCCTGCACCGCCGAGCAGGGCGGGCGTAATGTAGTAACCGAGCGCCAGCACGAACACGAGAAAGCACCCGGCGCCGATGCCCGGCAGCGTCTGGGGCACGTACACGCGAAAGAACGCGACGACCGGGTGCGCCCCGAGCGATTGCGCGGCGCGCATGTAGATCGGCGGCACGCTTTTCATCACCGAGTAAATCGCGAGAATCATGTAGGGCAACAGCACGTGCGTCATGCCGATCAGCACCCCGGCGCGGTTGAAGATCAACGGCAGCGGATGGTCGACGACATGCAGCGCGAGCAGTACGCGGTTGACCACGCCGCCCGGTTGCAGCAGTACGTACCACGCGGTCGTGCGGACCAGCAGCGAGGTCCAGAACGGCACGATCACGAACAGCATCAGCAGGTTGCCCTGCTTCGCAGGGAGGTTGGCGAGCAGCCACGATACCGGGTACGCGAGCAGCAGGCACAGCAGCGTGACCGTGGCGCTGATCGACACCGTGCGCATGAACGCGGTGCGGTAGACCACGCTGTTCGCAGGCACCGAATGGACGGCGCCGTCGGGGGATACCTGTGCGTCGAGCCCGTTCAACAGATAGTCCGGCGTCCATGACGATGCCGCGCGTTTCAGCAGGCGCCAGGTTTCGGGCTGGTTCCAGCGCTCGTCGGCGGCCAGCAGGACGGGCTTCCATGCCGTGACCGCATCCTGAGCGCGTACCGTGCGTGCCGACTTCAGCAGCAGCGTGCGGAACTCGGGCTGGTAGAAGTTCATCCGGCGCGCCACGTCGCCGAGCGTGCCGGCGTCGCCGGCGCTTTTCAGTCCGCCGGCGAGGGCGGCGAACACCGGCTCGTCCGGCACGCCGTGGCCGTCCCAGTGTCGCAGCGTTTGCGCGAACGACGGCATCGCGCCGGACAGTTCCGGATTGCGCACGCTGCGGGCCAGCAGCGAAGCAATCGGCGCGATGAACGTGGCGAGCAGGAACACGAGCAGGGGCAGCGTCAGCAGCAGCGCGCGTAACGCCGCCTTGCGCCGCGCCTGCCGGTATTTGACGGCGTGCTCTGTCGCGAGCGCGGGGCCTGCCGCCGTCATGGGAAGCATTGACGAGTTGTTCATCGGGACTCCGGAGCGACGCGCCCGGCACGGGACGCGTCGCGTAATACCACTACGACGTCATGGAGCGGCGCATTACTGGCCGAGCCATGTCTGGAAGCGCTTGGTCAGCGCATCGCCGCTGTCGGCCCAGAAGTTCGCGTCGATCTGGATCGGTCGCTTGAAGTTGGCGGGCGCGGTCGGCAGGTCGGCAAGGCGGGCCTTGTCGATCAGCGGCAACGATGCCTTGCGCGGCGGCGCGTAAGCGATGTACTTCGACAGATCCGCGTATGCCTGCGGCTGCGCCGATGCAGCGATGAACTGCTTCGCGGCCGCGGCGTGCTTCGCACCCTTCGGCACACCCCACCATTCATAGTCGTACACCTGCGCGTCCCAGACGATCTTGAACGGCTTCTTGTCCTGGTGAACGGCGCTGTCGATGCGGCCGTTGTAGGCCTGTACCATCGTCACCGCGCCGTCCGCGAGCAACTGCGGGGCTTGCGCACCGGCTTCCCACCACACGATGTTCGACTTGATCGTATCGAGCTTCGCAAACGCACGGTCGACGCCGGCCGGGGTCGCGAGCACCTTGTAGACGTCGGCCGGGGCCACGCCGTCGGCGACCAGCGCCCATTCGAGCGTGACCTTCGGCGACTTTCTCAGGCCGCGCTTGCCCGGGAATTTCTTCAGGTCGAAGAAGTCCGCGATGCGGGTCGGGGCGGTCTTCAGCTTGGACGCATCGTACGCATACACGGTCGACCAGACCATCGCGGCCACCGAGCATTCGCGCAGCGCGCCCGGCAGGAAATCCGACGTGTTGCCGATCGTCTTGCTGTCCAGCTTGTCGAGCAGACCTTCGTCGCAGGCGTTGATCGCGTCGTTGGTCTCCATGTCGATCAGGTCCCAAGTCGGGTTCTTCGCCTGTTCCATGGCCTGCAGCTTGGCCAGGCCGCCGTCGTACGACTCGGTCTGGAACTGGGTGCCGGTCTTCGCGGTGAACGGCTCGAACCATGCGTGGCGAGCGGCCGTTTCATAGGCGCCGCCGAATGTCACGACGGACAGCGTATCCGCGGCGTGAGCGGCAGGCAGCGCGGAAAAGGCGCCGAGTGCGGCGACAGCCGCGATCGTGCGGCGCAGGGACGCGTAGCGAGGGTTTTGCATTATCAGGCTCCAGAGGCGATGGGCACGGCAACAGGCGGGATGGGTAAGCGAACGGCGGAGCTTGCGACGCGGGGGATGGCGGATGGCGACAGCACCTTGCAGTCGTCCGGGCGCCATACGATCGTCGCGGTTGCGCCGACCGGCGGCAGCGCGACGAGGCGCGTGTTGGGGACCTTGACGACCATCGTGTCGCCGCTGTCGAGTTGCAGCTGCACGCGATGATGATCGCCGCAATACACGATGTCGCGCACGGTCGCGGCGAGTGCGTTCGATCCCGCCGGCACGTTCGCGGTTTCGGCGATACCGAGGACCTGCGCGCGCTCGGGGCGCAGCGCGAGCGTGGCGTCGTCGCCTGCCTCGACCTGGTTGCCGCGGCGACCGCGGATCGTGATACCGCCACGAAGCTGAAGCACGGCCCATTCGCCATCGAGCGCGCTGATGCGCCCGGCGAGACCGTTGTTCTCGCCGACGAAGTTCGCGACGAAGGCGTTCTGCGCGTTTTCGTACAGCTCGGTCGGTGTCGCGGCCTGCTGGATGCGTCCGTCGGAGAACACGGCGACGCGATTCGACATGGTCAGCGCTTCGTTCTGATCGTGCGTCACATAGACGATCGTGAGCGACAGATCGCGATGCAGCCGCATGATTTCGTACTGCATCGTTTCGCGGAGCCGTTTGTCGAGCGCGCCGAGCGGCTCGTCCATCAGCACCACGCGAGGCTCGAATACCAGTGCGCGGGCCAGCGCGACGCGCTGCTGCTGGCCGCCCGACAACTGCGCGGGACGTCGCGATGCGAGATGCGACAACTCCACCATGTCGAGCGCGCGTTGCACGCGCTGCTTGCGCTCCTCGCGAGCAGTCTTGCGCACCGATAGCGGAAACGCGACGTTCTCGGCGATCGTCAGGTGCGGGAACAGCGCGTAGTTCTGGAACACCATGCCGATGTCGCGCTGGTGCGGCGGCTTGTCGTCGAGGCGATGACCGTCGAGCAGGATGGTGCCGTCGGTCGGGGTCTCGAAACCGGCGAGCATCATCAGCGTGGTGGTCTTGCCGGAGCCGGACGGTCCCAGCAGCGAGACGAATTCACCCCGGGCGATGTCGAGATCGAGACCGTCGACAACCGCATGCCGGCCGTCGTAGGACTTGCTGACGCCGACGAACGAAATGTAGGGTTGACTGGTCATCGTGAGCTTCAATGAGGTGACGTGGGTGGCGAGTCGTTTGCGTGCGGCTTCAGATGGCGACGTGCGACGCCAGATAGCGCGCGAAGTCGTAGTTCGGCCGTTCCAGATGACTCAGGTGACCGGGCTTCGCAAGCGGGGCATGCACGCCGCGGAACACGGCCTCGACGCCGCGCCGGTCTTCGAGATTGACTTCGTCGAGCAGCTTCTTCAGCGTCGCCATGTATTCGGCCGCCTTCGGGTCGTCGATGAATTCCGGCGACAGGCCGCCGCCGAAGCGGATATGCACGCGATCCACGCCCAGCGGCTGAAGCACGAGATACCAGAAATAGCCCGGCGTCAGCGTGACGAGATGGGTCGGGTAGATCGCGAGGAGCGCTGTCGTCTTGCGCCATTGGCCTTGCAGGCGCGTATTGTCCGGATGCGCATTGCCGATCGGCAGCGAGGCCTCTTTCGTGATCCAGTGATAGTTGAATGCAGGAAGTCCGGGCGGGCATTCCATCTCGTCGAGCCTCGAATGCGGGCCCACCGTCGCGCGATGCAGCATCGGCAGGTGATAGCTCTCCATGAAATTTTCCGCGAGGATCTTCCAGTTGGTGTCCCACACGTGTTCTTCGTGGAAGGTCTCGACATACGACGCCATGTCGTAATTGACGATCAATTCGTCGAGCTCCTTCAATCGGGCGGCGACAGGTGACGCCTCCTCATTGAGCGTGACGTAGACCCAGCCCTGCCAGATCTCGCAGCGAACCTGCGGAAGCTTGTAGCTGTCCTTACAGAAACCGTCCTGCCTGTCCATCATCGGGGCACCGCGCAGATCGCCGTCCAGCGAGTAATTCCACGCGTGATACGGACAGACGATCCGGCGCACATTGCCCCGGCCTTCGAGCAGGGTGGACATGCGGTGCAGGCATACGTTCGACATTGCACGTAGTGTGCCGTCGTCGCGGCGGATCACGATAATCGGCTGGCCGGCGATCTCCGCGGTCAGGTAGTCGCCCGGATTCGGCAGTGCGCTTGAGCGGCCCATGCACAGCCATTCGTTGCGAAAGAGGGTTTGCTGTTCCCGCTCGAGGAATTCGGGTGATGTGTAGACTCCCGGCGGCATCGCACGAGCGTCGCCGAAGTCGCGTTCACAATTGGTTTTCAGGTCGCGGACGATCACGTCGATAGACGGCGCTGCCGTAGGGATGGAACGCATCGCGCCTCCTGGAAACGTTGAAACCGATCACATTGGAGACCAATTTAACAAGTCCAATAAAGAGTCGAAATATTCTTTTCGGATGCAACAAGAAGTTTTTCCCTATGCAGTCGGCGTTGCCTGGACGTGCACCTGAGGGATGTAGGTTTCGCAGAATTGCGCGAAGCGCGTGACGAGCTGGCGGGGTTTCATGCTGCGCGACATCGCGATGCCGAGGGTGATCGCCGCGACCTCGTCGCGAAACGGACGGACCGCGAAAGTCGCGCCATCGACGGTGCGGGTCGAACGAAGCGGGAAGTTCAGGATGCTGTAGCCGAGGCCGTTGGCCACCATGCCGCGCACGACTTCCGGCTGCGACGAACGGAACGTCGGCGACGGGCGGCGGCCAAGCGGATCGAACAATCCGGCAAAGTACTCGCGACTGTGCGGCAGGTCGAGCAGAACATACGGTTCGTTGAGCAAATCGGCGAGGGCGACTTTCTTGCTGCGAGCGAGCTTGTGTTCGAGCGGCAGAATGGCATACGGCGGCAGCGTGACGAGCGGCGTGAACGAAATGTCGTCGGCAATATCGAGGCTATAAGTGAGCGCCATGTCCAGCGTGCCGTTGCTCAGTGCCGACAGCAGGTCGTCCTGGTTTGCCTCCATCGTGCGGAAGCCGATACCGCTGTGCTCGGAAACGAAGCGGCTCATCAATGCCGGCATCAACGGCGGCGCCAGCGAGACGAGGCAGCCTAGCGCGATCGTGCCGGACATGCCGCCATCCATCTCGCGTGCCATCGTCTGCAGTTCTTCCGCGTTCTTCAGCAGGTTGCGAACCTGACCGAGCACGTCGCGTCCCGCGGGCGTCAACGACACACCGCTCGCACGATGGCGGATAAAGAGCTGAATGCCGAATGAAGATTCCAGTTCGCCTATCGATGTGGAGATCGACGGCTGGGAGATGTGCAACTGGCGTGCGGCGGCGGTAAACGACAGTGTTTCCGCGGTGACCACGAAGTAGCGCAATTGGCGCAACGAATAGCGCAACGCAATGTTTTCCATGAAGCGTGGCTCGCAAAGTATCGGATCGGAAACGGCTCGCAACGCGAGGCGCGCTGCCATTTTGCATAGTCAAAAAGAGGCTTATCGAAAATCTGCATCATTTTTTCCCATGCGCATTGGTGCGGGCGTTCGAGGGGCGGCTGGATGCTTCTGTTCGTGCACCGTGTGATCAAAGGGATGAGTCGCGCTGGTGCATGGCGCGACAAAACCGTGCAAGCCGTTCACCACGCAATGAATCGGCAGACGATCGACGGTATGTGCGATACGCGTCGCCGACACCGCGAGGCGGCGCAGCGTCGCAGAAGACAGTGTGCATAGGGAAAAGCTTTTCGGTGGATCGGAAAACAATATTTCTGGCGATAAATTGACCGCATAAATTGCGTTGACGGCGGATGCGCCGGGCGATGACCAGGCAGGCGTCAATCCGGTCATCCAGTCACTTTTCGATTCGAACGGAACACGTCAGATGAAACGATCCAAGTCCTGTACTTCGCTGTTCGTGGCATTGATCCTCGCGGCAGCCAGCGTGGCCGCACATGCCGAGAGCCTGCTCGATCGCGTCAAGCAGCACGGCGAGCTGGTGGTGGGGACCGAAATGCAGTTCGCGCCGTTCGATTTTCTCGAAAACGGCCAGCAGGTCGGCTTCAACAAGGCGCTGTTCGCGGCCGTCGGTCAGATCATCGGCGTGAAGGTACGCTTCATCGATCTGCCGTGGGAAAGCGTGCTGCCCGGGCTCGACGCGGGCAAGTTCGACATGGTTGCAGGGCCGCTGACCGTCACGAAGGCGCGCATGGAACGCTATGCGTTCTCGTTGCCGATCGCGGAAGCCACCGATGCATTGCTCAAGCGAACCGGCGACGGCAGTCTCAAGACCTCTGCCGATATCGCGGGTAAAGTGGTTGGCGCAGGCAAGGGCAGCGCGCAACTCGAGCAGTTGAAGAGCTACGCGGCGACACTGCCGAAGCCGCCGACGATCCGCGAATACGTCGACAACAACCAGGCGTATGCAGACCTCGCAACCGGGCGCATCGTCGCCGTCGCCAACTCGCTGACCAACATCGCGTATGTCGCGAAGCAGCGCCCGGCGGTGTTCTCGGTGGTGCAACCCGCGTTCGGCGCAAAAGTCTACTTCGCCTATGCGCTGCGCAAGGATGCGGACAGCGCGTCGCTGGCCAATGCGTTCAACGCGGCGCTCGTCGCGTTGAACGAGAACGGCACGCTTGCGACACTGCAGCACAAGTGGCTCGGCGTCGCGACCGCAATGCCGGCCGAGATGCCCACGCCGAACTATTGAGCGCCACGTCCGGGCAGCAGCATCGATGCGCTACCGCCGGGCAACCCTACCGGGCAACCTGCCATGTTCAGCCTGAACACCTTCATCGACGGCCTGCCGTTGCTGTTCCACGCGGCGCTGATGACGCTCGAAGTCTCCGCAGCCGGGCTGGTGCTCGGCTTCTGCATCGGCCTCGTGGTCTGCTGCGGACGGCTTGCACCGCACGTTGCGATTCGTACCGCTGCCGGCGCGTATGTTCGGGTGTTTCGCGGGGTGCCGCTGCTCGTGCAACTGCTGCTCGTCTACTACTTCCTGCCGTTCGTGGGCCTCAATGTGCCGCCCGTGATGGCGGCTGTCAGTGCCGTGTCGCTGTGCTCTGCCGCGTATATCGCCGAAATTCTCCGTGGCGGATTCGCGAATCTCCCGAAGGGACAGCTCGAGGCGGCGACGATGCTCGGGTTCTCGGCAACAGATCGTCTGTGGAGGATCCAGGTGCCGCAGGCCGTGCGGATGACTCTGCCCTCGCTCGTCAACGAAATGGTGCTGCTGATCAAGGCGTCATCGCTCGTCTCCGTGGTCGGGGTGGCGGAGATCACGCGAACCGCGCAGAACATCGCCGCCAGCACGTATCAGCCGCTCGAGGCGTATGTTGCGGCCGGGATGATCTATTTTCTGCTCTGCGGTTCGTTGGCATTGATCGCGCATGGCGCGGAGCGACGCCTGCGCGCGGCATGACGCGTCAGTGACTTGCCGGAGACCCTCATGCTGACTTTCCATCCCGATGTGCTCGTGAACAACTTGCCGGAGATCGGCGCGGGTCTCGCGATGACCGTGGCGACCTGGGCGGCCAGTACGCTCGCCGGGGCGGCGATCGGTTTCGGTGCGGCGCTTGCGCAGCAGGCGGGCGGCCGCTTCGTACGCGCGGCGATTCGCGTCTATGTGGAGCTGTTTCGCGGCACGCCGTTTCTCGTGCAACTTTTTCTGCTGTACTACGGCGGCCCCGCATTCGGATTGACGTTCGATCCGTTGACGGCAGGTGTGGTCGGCCTTGCGCTCTATGCGGGTGCCTATTTCACCGAGGCATTTCGTTCCGGATTTTCAGCCGTGCCGCAGGGGCATGTCGAAGCGGCATCCTGTCTGGGCCTGAGCCGCTGGCAAACGACCTTTCGCGTGCAATTGCCGCAGATGATGGTGCTGATCCTGCCGGCGCTCACCAATCTGGCCATCGTGCTGAGCAAGGAAACCGCCGTCCTGTCGATCGTCACCGTACCGGAACTGACATTCGTACTGACCGGTATCGGCTCGGCGAGCTTCGCGTTCGTCGAGACATTGCTCGCACTATCCGTGTGCTACCTGTTGCTTGTCGAAATGGCGACGTGGGCCGGCACGGCCGTCGAGCGGCGGGTCGCGCGACGGCTTGCATGATGCGATACACCGCGTCGCTTTGCTTCCCCTGATCCGGGCCGATTGCAGCATCGCGCAGCCGATCTTTTGCTTCGACGGAATGCCCGCGACGGAAGGTGTTCGAATCGTTGCCGGTTACGCTCCCTGTCGATGTTCATGTCGGGCGTGCATGGCGCGGTGGGTGCAATGCACGCCGGCATCGCCGCTCAATCGAAATACGTCAACCCCATCGCCCCCTTCACCTCCGCGAGCGTCGCCCCCGCCACTTCCCGCGCATGCAGCGTGCCGCGCTTCAGGATCGCCATCACTTCGGCCTTGTCGGCTTCGAACTCACGGCGGCGCGCGCGGATCGGCTCGATCAGTGCCTGCAGCCGCTCGTTCAGCACGCGCTTGACGACGCTGTCGCCGAGGCCGCCGCGGCGATAGTGCGCCTTCAGCTCGTCGACCTTCGCCACGTCCGGCTCGAACGCATCGAGGAACGTGAACACCACGTTGCCCTCGACCTGACCCGGGTCGCTCAAGCGCAGGTGGTTCGGGTCCGTGTACATGTCCTTCACGGCCTGCGCGATCTCGTCCGGCGTCGAGCCGAGCGTGATCGCGTTGCCGAGCGACTTGCTCATCTTCGCCTTGCCGTCGATCCCCGGCAGCCGCGGGACCGCCGACAGCACGGCCTCGCACTCGACCAGCACCGGCTGCTCGACGGTCGCGTTGAAGCGGCGCACGAGTTCGTTGGTCTGCTCGATCATCGGCAGCTGATCGTCGCCGACCGGCACGTGGGTCGCCTTGAACGCGGTGATGTCGGCTGCCTGGCTCACCGGGTAGGTCAGGAAGCCGGCCGGGATGTCGCGTTCGAACCCGCGCAGGCGGATTTCTTCCTTGATGGTCGGATTGCGTTCGAGGCGCGCGACCGTGACGAGGTTGAGCAGGTATTGCGACAGTTCGGCGAGCTCGGGCACCTGCGACTGCACGACGATCGTCGAGATCGCCGGATCGATGCCGACGGCGAGATAGTCGAGCGCGACCTCGATCACGTTCTCGGTGACGCGCTGGCGGCGGCCCATGTTGTCGGTCAGCGCCTGCGTATCGGCGAGCAGCAGGAATTGCGTCGCCTCGTGCTGCATCTGCACGCGTGCGCGCAGCGAGCCGATGTAGTGGCCGAGGTGCAGCGGGCCGGTCGTGCGATCGCCGGTGAGGATGATCGGGCGGGTGGGTTGCGTCATGGTCGTCGTTGGCTCCGGGTTGTCGAAGCCGCCAGCCATGACGTCAGCGCAGAAACGCAAATGCCGCCATGGCTGGCGGCATCACGTTTGGGACATGCAAAAGGAAACGGGCCGCCTGGGTCAGGCGCGCCACCAGCAATGCACGATCGGCGAGGCGGGTCGGGTTTCCATCGCGGCAGTATAGCGTAGTGCGCGGTTGGCCGCGCGCGTCAGCGGATCACCGAGTCCACCGCGAGGTAGGCGGTTTCGGCGGACGGCCACAGCAAATACAGCAGGCCGGCCATCAGCAGCCACGCGCCGGCGCGTACGAGCGGCGTGCGGTCTTTGTCGCGTGGGGGACGGGTGGGCTGCTTCGATTTCTTCATGCTTGCAGGCGCGGGGTGCGCCACTCCAACGGTTACTGCAACGGGTCGCGCGGGGCGAGCCGGGGTGTTGCGGGGAAATGGGACATAAGTCCGTGGTTCGCCGTTTGACTGCAGTCGGTATGTGTGTCAGCCCGGCGCGCGACGATCCCGGTGGATCGGTCATGCGACACGCATGCTATCAGCTAGGCTGGCCGCGAACCGTAAAGAATTGTCCGGCAATGGCCTAGGCGCTTTGCGTTGAGATATGACGGCGTTTGCCGTCAATCATCCGAAAGAACATTAAAAGTTAATAAAATCAATGGATTGGTATTTATTTTATTGAAGGGGACGGATCAGCCGGCAACACATCGAGCATTCGTTGCACCTTCCATCGCGCTAACTAGCACGGCGCGATTGTTTTTGTGTGAACGTTGCACTTAAAATCGGTGACCAAATAATTAAGCGCAGGTGGCTTGGCGGTCTGAGAGCGCCGTTGCCGAATGCCCATTGACAAGTGAACGTGACCGAAATGCTGCGCGCCTTCGTTGGCGCGCTCGATCAGAACAATCGTGCGATCCGGTTTCATTGGGGCCGTCATCAGGATGCGCTGGCGCATGTCCTGGTGCCACAGAGCATCGATTTGACGGAAGGTCTCTGTGTCGGCATCGAAGGGCACCTGACCTGCCTGTCGTCACGCCCGGATCTGCCGCTCTCCGCCTTTCTGGGGTTGCCGCTTTCGGTGCAACTGATGACGGATCGAGGCAAGCCATATCCGATCAATGGGATCATCACAGATGTCCGCGCCGGTCAATCGGACGGCTCCCTCACGTGCGTACAACTGACATTGAGAGATGCGCTGAGTATTCTCGATCAGCGGATCAACAGCAGAACGTTCCGTTCGATGAGTGTTCCAGACATTCTGGAGACACTGCTGCACGAATGGCAGCAACGCAGTTCCGCGTTGGCGCAGGCTTTCGATTTCGAACTCGTGCTGGATCGCAACCAGTATCCAAAGCGCGAGCAGACGCGCCAGGCGGGTGAATCGGATGCGGCCTTCATTCGACGGCTGTGTCGACGCGACGGTATTTTCTGGTACACCCGGGCTGGCAAGCATGATGGTGCGGCCGCCGACACGCCGGTCCATACGCTCGTGTTCTGCGACGATCCGACGAAGCTGCCACAGGCGGCGGCAGGCCATGTGCCTTACCACCGGGGTACGCAGTCGCGGGAGCGTGACTCGGTCACGCTATGGTCCGCGGCCCGTGCGTTGACGCCCGGAAGTGTGCGGCGTGCCAGTTGGGATTACAAGACCGGCAGGATCGCGCAGTCTGAGCAGGAGACGATCGTCGATCAGGGCGAGGCGGGCAACGATCTTGCGAAGCTGCTGGCCGACTCGGTCATCGACGTTCCGCATGCGGCGGACTCGGATGCCGACCACGAGCGTTTGGCGAAGGCTCGGATTCTGGCACATGAGCATCGCGCCGAATGCGTGCATGCGTCGAGCGATGTCCGGGATGTCTCGCCGGGCTTCTGGTTCACGCTGGCTGGGCATCCGGAGGTCGATACCCGGCCCGAGGAGCAGCGGCAGTTCGTCGTTACCAGCTTGCACCACCGGGCGACCAACAATTTTTCGAAGGCGCTCGACGAGCGGGCCCAAGTGCTGTTTGCCGCGAGTCGCTGGAGTTTCGACGCGTTGCCGGTCGAAGAGGGGGCCGGGGTTCGCTACGAGAACACATTCGTTTGCGTGCGCCGCGGTGTGCCGCTGACACCTGCCTACGATCCGCGCGTCGATTTGCCGCCCGTGCATCCGTTTACCGCGAAAGTGGTTGGCCAGGACGGCGAGGAAGTGCATTGCGACGAATTGGGGCGCATCAAGGTGCAGATTCTCGGTTTGCGCGCCGACGATCATGCCCATGCGCAAGGTGCCGGCACCAGCGGAACCGAGCGGGACAGCGCGTGGGTGAGATGGGTCAGCCCCTGGGCCGGGCCGAACTACGGCATGGACATGCTGCCGCGCGCGGGAATGGAAGTGCTGATCGACCATTTGCACGGCGACCCCGACAAGATGGTCGTGACCGGGGTGCTGCACGGCGGTCCCAACATGCCGACCACGTTCAGCCATACCGGTTCGCTTCCGGGCAATCGATATCTTTCCGGCATCAAGACCAAGGAGGTCAAGGCGGATCGCTACAACCAGTTGCGTTTCGACGATACACCTGGCCAGATCAGCAGTCAGCTTGCTAGCGAACATACCTATACCCAACTGAACCTGGGCTACCTTACGGAGCCTCGAAACGATGGCAAGGGAGCGCCTCGCGGTGACGGTTTGGAGGCCAGAACCGATGCCCAGGCGGTCATTCGTGCCGCGAAGGGCGTCTACGTGACCGCGCAGCAGCAGGGGCGTGCCGAAGGCAAGATGCTCGAACGCACGGCATTGCAGACGTTGATCGAACAATTGCAGGAACTGGTACGAAACCTCGGTGATGCGTCCGCCGCGAACGACGCCGACAACACCGACCTCGCACGCATCGAGAAGATCACCTCGCAGATCAAAGGCTGGGATGCTGGCAGCAACGTTGATCAAGGTGGCGGCGGCTCCGGCGGTGCGCCGATGGTGGCAATCGAGGGGCCGGCCGGCGTGACCGTGGTTAGCCAGGACGCGATGGTGCTCGGGGCCCAGACCAACATCGATGCGGTGAGTGCCGGCAACACGCAGATCAGCGTGGGACGTCGTCTGTTGATGCGCGTCGGCGATTGGATGAGTGCTTTCGCGGCCAAGGGCATGACGCTGGTGACGGCAGACGGGAAGCTGCGTATCGAGGCGCACAAGGAGGACGTGGTTGTGAAGGCCGCCAAGCGCATCATCCTGGAGGCAGGCGAAGAGATCGTGTTCCGCTCGCCGAAGGTCAATACGCAGGCGAGCGACGAAGCGTCGATCAATGGCGGGTCGAGCTACAGCCAGTGGAATGGCGGCGGCGTCGTGCATGGCACGAGCGGCGTATGGCGCGAACACGCGGCGTCGCACAGTCTCGTCGGGCCGGACAACAAGCCTGTGAAAGCGCCCGACCCCCTGACGTTCAAGGAGCTGGAGCAACAAGACAGCCTCGCGGTGGTGCTCCGTTCCCATCCCAACGATGGGCGGCCGCTTGCTTACGAGCCGTACACCCTTTACAAGGGAGCGGCCAAGATTGCGGACGGCGTGACCGACGAGCATGGTCAACTGATCATTGCGAATCACCAGAAGGGCACGTCTTCCTATACGGTCAAGCTGCACAACGGGCACGAGATCGAGGTGCCCGTGATGGAGGGAGGGTTGAGCGACGATGATCAACTGGCCGCGCAGGGATGGCGGGCAGTCGACGGCGATCCGGAATCGCGCCAGCGCCACGCACAGGGCTGACCGGCGATTCGCTACAGTTTTCGACGAGAAACGTGATGTCCGATACCAATACTCAAAACAAAACGAAGGCGCCGGTCGATGTCGACAAGCGTCAGGCGGTCGCCAGTGCGCAGTGGTTTCTGGAAAAGCAGGCGGACTACTACGCGCCGCCGTATGAAAAGAACAATATCGACGTATTCATTTGCGGAGAGGACGCGTTTACGCAGATTGCGGCCGACTTGAAGGCGGCCAAGCATAGTGTCGAAATCATTTGCTGGGGCTTTGACCCCGGGATGGAACTGATCCGCAAGGGCACGGTCTGGCCGCGAGGAGATACCTGGGGCGGGCTGCTGCGCGATGTCGCGGCCGGGAAATTCAATAACGGCAAGCCGGTGCAGGTTCGCTTGCTCTCGTGGTATGGCGTGATCGGAAGTACCCTGTCGAACAACATGCCGGGCTACAGCGGCGGCCGCCTTACGTACGAGCAGAAGATGGCCAGGGAGGTCGGCAAGGCGGGCGGCATCTATGTGCAGTTGGGCAATGCGCCGCAGCCGCTGACCCCACAGGACCGGCGCGAGGACTTCAATGCGCGATGGTACGACGACGCGTTTGCCGGCCGCCTGCCCAACCTGTCTCTTCGTACGCGGGACGGCAGCAGCAAGGACGTTCACGAAAGCCTGGCGCACGAGCCGGGCAAGCGCGACAACCTGGAAGATTTCGGCCTGGAGAAATTGGCCACCGACCATCAGAAGACTATCCTGATCGACTACGACCACGAGGGCGGTACACAGGCGGTCGGCTACGTGATGGGGCTGAACAGCGTGACGGACTATTGGGATACGCAGCAGCATCTCTTCAATGATCCGCGTCGTGGTGAAGGATGGGAGGGCGCCAACGACTCGCAACCGGGGTTGAAGCCTTATCAGGACTACGCGAGTCGGATTCGGGGCGAAGCACTGGTGGCGGTAAGCAAAAACTTTACCGATGCGTGGAACCGGGCCAAGGGTCAGGGCGCGAACCTGTCGCGAACACACGATTTCAAGAAGGTGCCTCCGGGTTTGACGCAGAATCTCGGCACGCCGTGCCAGCGTGCGCAAATCGCTCGTACGCAGCCCGAAGAAAAGGACAAATCCATCAAGGCCTTGTATATCCAGGCGACGTCGTTTGCGCGCAACTATATCTACATCGAGAACCAGTATTTCCAATATACCGAGTGGCCGACGAAGCTGAAGGAATTGCGAACCGAGTTTCTGTCGTGCAGCCAGGCAGCGGGAAGGAGTCCTGCCGACGTACCGAATTTGCACGTGATGGCCGTCATCCCCACGCCCGAGCGGCCACAGATGGTGCCGCGCACGCACGATACCGTTAAGGTTCTGGGCTATGGCACCTCGATGCCCAATCAGGACAAGGCGGTCGAAGACGAACTCGCGCGCAATCGCCAGCAACAGGCGACCTGGGACGCCTACGTCAAGCGGCAGAAAGCGAGCGGCGCAAGGATCGACCCCGACTACTACCCAGCTCCGCTGTCGCCTGCGGCGCAAAGCGCCAAGGACCTTGGTGACAAGGCGTCGCTCACGAAATCGCTCGATCAGATGGGCATCCGTGCGCTGGTCGGCAGCCTGTGGTCCTTTGACTACAATTGGCGCAGCTCCAAGCTGAATACCGAGACGGAGAAGAAACAGGCCCGCTGGGATGACTACGTAAAAAAGCAGCAAGCCAAAGGCGAACTGCCCGACCCGGACTTGGCGCCGATGCTGCCGTTGCCGGCGCAATCGTTCGCGGCCCGGTACAGGGAAATCTACATCCACAGTAAATTGCTGATGATCGACGACAGTTTCTTCACGTTGGGCAGTGCCAATCTGAACTTGCGGAGCATGGCAGTGGATGCCGAGATCAACGTGGGAACCGACGACCGCGCCAAAAGCGAAGATCTGCGCAAACGGGTGTGGAAGCTTCACACAGGAAATGCAGCGGATTGCAACCCGTCTTCGCTGACTCCGCCGGCCATGTCGAAGGCGTTCCGCAACTGGGTGCAATTGCTGCGGGCCAACGAGCTTGCCCGAAAGAAGGGGGACGCGCCAACCGGCTTCCTGCATCCGTTCCACGATGACCGTGTGACAGGTATTCGCTTATCCTGAGTAGGCTCCCTAAATCGTGCTAAATCAATTGCGTTCGACCCTCGCCAACCGTATCGGCTTCGCCCGGTTAGTTTCTGCTTTCCTGTTCCTTGCATGTGCCGCCTGCTCAATGAACGATTCTCTTCCTCGCAACATGTCGCTGACCGCCTTCGATCCGCATCGCACAGCATTCGAGTGCAAGCACGAGGTTGACGCGGTTCCTCCGCTGGATCCGGAGGCCGATCGCTGGAATCAGCAGGCAATGGCGCTGACCAGTTCGCTGTTGTGGCCGAACCAGCGCGACTACAAGGGGGCTGTCGATTTGTGGACGAAGGCGGCCGAGCGTAAGCACTGGAAAGCCATGCTGAATCTGGCGAATGCCTACGCTCAGGGGCAAGGTGTGGAACGTGATTCGGAACATGCCGTTCAGATCACCGAACAGGCGATGAAACTGGGTATTCCGGCAGCCTACGATTTGATGGGCACGTACCACATGAACGGGATGGGGGTTAAGCAGGATGCAAGCCGCGCCTATGCGTTCTGGCAACTGGCCGCCGATATGGGTAGTCCAAGTGCGATGGCGTATCTGGGTGGCAAGATGGATGCGCTCTATGACGACCCGAAGGCAGGCTTCTGGGGTAACCGAAAGATCGCGCTCAAGATGCTTGAATGTGCGGTCGCGCAGGGCAACGGACTTGCTGCATATGAGTTGGGAACGACGATTGTGGGAGATCGAGCCGAGTTGAGCGAGAACAACGAACGCGCACTCAAGACCCTGCATGCGGGCGTGAAATTCGGCAGCGCCGAGAGCGCGGGGTGGTTGAGTGCGTCGTTTGGCAAGGGGGACGCCCTGGTCGGCCATGTCAAGGATGAAGCCCGCGCCGAACGCTACAGCGTCCTTGCCGACCGCCTCGAGCGCGACCCCGACCTGCGTCTGCCGAATCTGGACAAGGTCGTGCCGCTGCCGCCCGCCAAGCTGCCCAAGTGGGATGGCAACAAAGAGACGTTGATCGACGCGGCGAAAGCGGTGACGTCCGTGCCGGTATCGCCGGTCAAACCTGCGGCGCACCCCGTGTCGCTGCGTACGGGGCGCGCGCACGTGCCCGATGGCTACATGCTGCCGGAGAAGCCGCAGGTTGCCGTTCCTCCGCAGGCGGAAACGACGGCTGCTCCTGTCGGTGGTTACTGGCTCGCTCAGCTGAAGTATCCGAGCGCCGAACGTCACTTCGCATGGAATGCGGCTCAGGTACCGATGCATTACCGGAATGATGAACTGTTCGATCGGAGTCGCCCCGGCCTGATGCCCGAGGACGGTCGCATCTTCTTCCACTATGTCGGCGATGCGATTCCGATGCCCGTGCAATCGGCGGAATCGCATCCGCGTGTGACACAGGGCATTGCGCGCGCCGCCGAATTTCCCGACCCGGCTATCCGGTGTCGCGGCATCCGCGCGTGCCCGGTGACCGGTATTTGGCAGGCTGTGGTGGCGGACGATCATCCTCGGGCGGCCACGTTCAATCAGTGGTATCGCCAGGCCTATGTGTTGCAAGGTGATGCGTTTCCCGATCCACGGGTCATGCATCTGGACGTGTCGCCGGCGGACGTGACGTGGACGTGGTGGAACGAAGCCAATCACCTTGGATTTGCGAAGCTGCCTCAGGTCAGCCTCGGCAACCCTTCCGAGAACGCTTGACGGAGCAGAGATGCGCAAATCGACGATTGCCGCGACGGTGTGTGTCGGAGGGATGATCTTGGCTGCCTGGGGGGCGGTTGCAACAATGGGGGCCGTGGCCCAGATCAGCGGAGGTAGCTACGGTTCGCACGATGTAGGCGATTTCGCGATCGAGAATTTCCTGTTTCTCGGTCCGCTACTGGCGTTGGGGGGGCTGGTCGCATGGTTCGCCAGCCGGAGTTCGCCAACCTCCGACGACGAGGGCGGTGAACAGCCTTCGGGCAAGGATGAGCGCGATCCGGCTGCTCTCGCGCACCGGGACGCAGACCGATGAGCAGTGCTGAAATCATCTACAAGCACGATCAGTGGCGCAAGGGCGCGGGCGGTATACCCGCAGGACTGTCTGGTCAGGCAGACAGCTCGGCCTATGCCGGCCTCGATCTGGGTCTCGCGCAATTTGCCGATAGCAGTTTCAGCGGTAGCAGCTTCGCCGGAACGTCATTCCGGCAGGCCGGCTGGACGGGTTGCCGGTTCTCGGCATGCACGTTTACCGGTTGCGATTTTGCAGAGATTGCGATTTCCGGATGTACATTCATGGATTGTAGCTTCAATGACGCCGCTTTTCAGGGCAGCACTTTCAACGGTGTGAAATTTCTCGGATGCAAGTGGAACGGCGTCAGGTTCGACGGCAACACATGGCATTCGGTGCAGGTGCTGGACTGTACCGGCACCACGGTTGAAGCTCATGGCCTCAAGGGACTCGACGTCGACTTCACCGGAAGCTATTTCGAGCATCTGGCTTTCGAGGATACGGAAATCAACGGCGGACATTGAGTTGAGACGGCTACCGTTGCGGGGGGCGTCGACACAGTGGTGAGTCGGCCAGCAACGGTTACCTGCTCCATCTGGGCGGCGCGATAAGCCCGGCGCCGTCCGACGCGATCAAATGAAACGGCCGCCGCATCGGTTGCGATGCGACGGCCGCGAGCGCGAAGCGCAGGGTAGCAGGCGGGCCGAGGGCGCGGCGTGTGCCCGCCGCGCCCCGCCCGCCCGCGGATCACACCACCGCCGAGCGCGCGACGCGCACCGGCACCGACTTGTACGACGGCGTGCCGCTTTCCTTGTCGATGTAGTCCAGCGGCACGAGCACGTTCGCTTCCGGGTAGTACGCGCCGACCGAGCCCGGCGCGATGTCGTACTCGATCGCGGTGATCTTCTCGAGGCGCAGCGTGCGGCCCGACGCGGTGACCGTCTCGATGTCGACGAGGTCGCCGTGTTCGAGCCCGTACTTCTCGAGATCGGCCGCGTTCATGAACAGCACGTCACGCCGGCCGAACACGCCGCGATAGCGATCGTCGAGCCCGTAGATCGTCGTGTTGTACTGATCGTGGCTGCGCAGCGTGATCAGGCGCAGCACCTGCTCGGCGCCGAGCACGTCCGCGTCTTCCTTCACGCCCTTGTAGACCGAGAACATCGCCTTGCCGGTCGGCGTCGGCCACACGCGTTCGGTGGGCGGCAGCGGCAGGCGGAAGCCGCCCGGCGTGCGGATGCGCTCGTTGAACGCCTCGAAGCCGGATACGGTCTTGTCGATCAGGTCGCGGATGCGGTCGTAGTCGGCGATCAGGTCGAGCCACGCGATCTTGCTGTTCGGCAGCGTCGCATGCGCGATGCCGGCCACGATCGCGGGCTCCGAGCGCAACTGGTCCGACGCGGGCTTGAGCTTGCCGGCCGACGCATGGACCATCGACATCGAATCCTCGACGGTGATCGACTGCCGCCCGGTGGCCTGCATGTCGAGCTCGGTGCGGCCGAGCACCGGCAGGATGAAGGTTTCCTTGCCGACCAGCAGGTGCGAGCGGTTCAGCTTGGTGCCGAGATGCACGCTCAGGTCGAGCTTCGCCATCGCCGGGAACGACAGTTCCGGATCGGGCAGCGCGACCGCGAAGTTGCCGCCGAGGCACAGCAGCGCCTTCGCGGTGCCGTCGATCATCGCCTGCATGGCCTGCACCGCGTCGTGCCCGTGCTGCGCGGGCGGTGTGAAGCCGCACACGTCCTCGATCTTCTTCAGGAATTCGGCCGACGGCTTCTCGGTGATGCCGACCGTGCGGTTGCCCTGCACGTTCGAATGGCCGCGCAACGGGCACACGCCGGCGCCGGGCTTGCCGATGTTGCCGCGCATCAGCAGCAGGTCGGCGATCAGGCGCACGGTTGCCGTGCCCTTGTTGTGCTGCGTGACGCCCATCCCGTACGTGACGATCGTCGCGTTCGACTTCGCATACGCGATCGCGACCTGTTCGAGCTGTTCCTGGCTCAAGCCGCTCGCGCGCTCGATGTCGTCCCACGACGTGGCTTCGAGGTCGGCCGAGAACGCGTCGAAGCCGTTGGTGTGCTGCGCGATGAAGTCGCGGTCGAGCACGTTGCCTTGCTCGGCTTCGAGCTTCAGCAGCGCCTTCATGATGCCCTTCAGCGCGGCCGCGTCGCCGCCCGCGTCGACCTGGTAGTACGTCGACGCGATCCGCGTGGAGCCGAACGACGCCATTTCGATCATGTCCTGCGGATCGGCGAAGCGTTCGAGCGCGCGCTCGCGCAGCGGGTTGAACACGATGATCGGCACGTTGCGGCGTGCGCACTCGTGCAGCGTGCCCATCATCCGCGGATGGTTCGTGCCGGGATTGTGGCCGATCGAGATGATCAGCTCGCAGTGGTCGAAATCCTCCAGCGACACGGTGCCCTTGCCGATGCCGATCGACTGCGGCAGGCCGACGCTGGTCGGCTCGTGGCACATGTTCGAGCAATCCGGGAAGTTGTTGGTGCCGAGCTCGCGCGCGAACAGCTGGTACAGGTACGCGGCTTCGTTCGACGCGCGGCCCGACGTGTAGAACTCGACCTGCTCGGGCGGCAGCGCGCGCAGCACTTCGCCGATGCGCGCGAAGGCGTCGTCCCATTCGATCGCGCGGAACGTGTCGGTCGCGCGGTCGTAGACGAGCGGATGCGTGAGCCGGCCCATGTTCTCCAGTTCGTAGTCCGACATGCGCAGCAGCGACGACACGGTGTTCGCCGCGAAGAACTCGGGCGTCACGCGCTTGGTCGTCGCTTCCCACGTGACGGCCTTCGCGCCGTTCTCGCAGAACTGGAACGTCGACTTGTGTTCCTTGTCCGGCCACGCGCAGCCGGGGCAGTCGAAGCCGTCGGGCTGGTTGGTCCGCATCAGCACGATCGGCGCCTCGATGGTTTCCATCTGCGTGCGCACCGCATCGGCTGTCGCGCGAAGCGCGCCCCAACCGCCGGCGGGCCCATCGTATTTCCTGATGCCTGGCACTTCGCGTCGATTTGTCATGGTGAATCTCCAATAGCCGGGCCCGGTGCGGGTGGCTCGGTTGCGCCGTGTCGCGGCGTGGGGCGGCTCCGTCCGGCGGACGGAGCCGGTCATGCGTGCCCCGGGTTGCAGGGCAAGCGTTGTTTTAGTGTGCGTCCTTCTTCGTGCCGGACGACTTCTTGCCGGGCTTCGCCGCGGGCGGCGGGGCGTCGGCGGGCGTGTCGTCCTGCTTCGCGTCTGCTGCCGCCTTGGCGGCCTTGCCGTTGGGTTTGGGCTTGCCGTCGGCGTCCGGTTTCCCGTCCTTCGTATCCTTCGCTTCAGGCGCGGCGAGCGTGTTGAACTTCACTTCGTCGCTGTCCTTGTCGTAGTCGACCTCGCACTTGTCGCCCGATTTCAGCCGGTCGGCGAGGATCTCCTTCGCGAGCCGCGTCTCGATCGTCTGGCGGATCTGGCGTTTCAACTCGCGCGCGCCGAATTCCGGCTGGTAGCCGACTTCGGTCAGGTGGTCGACGAGCGAGCTGCCCATCACGAGCGTGATGTCCTGCGCGGCGGCGGTACGCACCACGCGATCGAGCTGGATCTGCACGATCGAGCGGATGTTGTCCTTCGACAGCGCGTGGAAGACGATCACCTCGTCGATCCGGTTCAGGAACTCGGGCCGGAAATGCCCCTTCAGCACCTGCATCAGTTCCTCGCGGATCGCCTTGTCGGTCTTGCGCGCGGCTTCCGGCTGCGTGAGGTTGTCCATGATGATCGCCGCGCCGAGGTTGCTGGTCGCGATGATGATCGTGTTGCTGAAATCGACCACGCGGCCCTTGCCGTCGGTCAGACGCCCGTCGTCGAACACCTGCAGCAACACGTTGTAGACGTCCGGATGCGCCTTCTCGATCTCGTCGAGCAGGATCACGCTGTACGGGCGGCGCCGCACGCGTTCGGTGAGCTGGCCGCCTTCGTCGTAGCCGACGTAGCCGGGCGGCGCGCCGATCAGCCGCGCGACCGCGTGGCGCTCCATGTATTCGGACATGTCGATGCGGATGATCGCCTGCTCGTCGCCGAACACGGTCTCGGCCAGTGCCTTCGCGAGCTCGGTCTTGCCGACTCCCGTCGGCCCGAGGAACAGGAACGTCGCGATCGGCCGGTGGGTCTGGCCGAGCCCGGCGCGCGACAGCCGCACGGCATCGCTGACGGCGACCACCGCGTCGCTCTGGCCGACCACGCGCTCGCGCAACTGTTCTTCCATCTTCAGCAGCTTCTGGCGTTCTTCCTGCGTGAGTTCGGATACGGGGATGCCGGTGAGCCGCGACACGACCTCGGCCACCGATTCGACGGTCACTTCGAGCGTCTCCGAGCCGGTCTTGCGCTGCCACGCCTCCATCATCTCGTCGACGGCCTTCTGCTTCGCGTTGATCTGCTCTTCGAACTGCTTCGCTTCGTCGAAGCGCTTGCGCGAGGTCGCATAGTCCTGCTCGCGCTTCAGTTGCGCGATCTGCGCTTCGCCTTCCTGAATGTCGACCGGGCGCGACGTCGCGCCGATCCGCACGCGCGCGGCGGCCTGGTCGATCAGGTCGATCGCCTTGTCGGGCAGGAAGCGCGACGTGATGTAGCGGTCGGCGAATTCGGCGGCCGCGACGAACGCGTCGTCGGCGAACGTCACCTGGTGGTGCGCCTCGAGGCTGTCGCGCAGCCCGCGCAGGATCACGATCGTCTGCTCGACGCTCGGCTCCGGCACGAACACGGGCTGGAAGCGGCGTTCGAGCGCGGCGTCCTTCTCGATGTACTTCTGGTATTCGTTGAGCGTCGTCGCGCCGATCAGGCTCAGCTCGCCGCGCGCGAGCGCGGGCTTCAGCACGTTCGCGATGTCGAGGCCGCCTTCGCCGCCGCCCTGGCCCGCGCCGACGATCGTATGCAGCTCGTCGATGAACAGGATCAGTTCGTCCTGCTTCGCGGTCACTTCGTCGATCAGCTGCTTCGCGCGTTCCTCGAATTCGCCGCGATACTTCGCGCCGGCCACCATCGAGTTGATGTTGACTTCGACGAGCCGTTTGTCGCGCAGCACTTCGGGCACGTCACCGTTGACGATGCGCTGCGCGAGGCCCTCGACGATCGCCGTCTTGCCGACGCCCGGCTCGCCGATCAGCACCGGGTTGTTCTTCTTGCGGCGCGCGAGCACCTCGATCGTGCTCTCGATTTCCTGCGCGCGGCCGAGCACCGGATCGAGCTTGCCCTGGCGCGCGATCGCGGTGAGGTCGCGGCCGAACTTGTCGAGATTCGGCGTGCCGGTCGGCGCATCGACGCGGCCGTCCTCCGCGCCCTTGCCGACCACTTTCACGACCTTCTGGCGCAGCGCCTCGGGCGTCACGCCGTATTTCTTCAGCAGCGTGCCGGCGACGCTGTCCGGCACCGATGCGAGCCCGATCAGCAGGTGCTCGGGGCCGATGTACGAGTGGCCGAGATCGCGCGACGCCTGGAACGCGTACTGCACGGCCTTCTTCACGCGCGGCGAGATCGACAGCTTGTCGAGCGGCGCATCGGGGTCGGCCGTGCCGGTCTGCGCATGCGCGTCGATGTACGACTTGATGTCTTCCGGCGACAGCTTCAGTTCCTTCAGCAGCGCGGCGCACACGTCGGTGTCCGCGAGCGCGTACAGCAGGTGCTCGGAATCGAGCTCGCTGCGGCGCAGCTCATGCGCCTTCTCGGCCGCGCGCTGCAGCAGTTCGAGCGTCTGTTCGCTGAATGCGTCGGTCGGGTCGACCGATTCGCGCGGAATCTCGGCGGCGAGCGGCGAGTCGTCGCCGAGGCCGCCGAACAGCGATGACGGTCCGCCACCGCCCAGCAGCGAATCGAACGGATTCAGCATGCTCTGATGCCGCATCAGCTGTCGGAAGTGGTAATCGCAGATCGAGATCGTCTTGCGCTCGCCGTCCTGCATCACGGTGGCGCGCGCGACGGCCGGCCGGGCGTGACAGATATCGCAAAGTGCGGGCATGGTGGTCTGGCTCCTGTCTGTGAAGGTGGGTCGAAGGGTGAAGCCCGATGCGGTGCGGCGCTCGTGCATCCCGATCGCGATCGCACGACGCGCACGACACACGCTGCGGCGGCGCGCGTGCCGCACCGGTGCGATCGCGCAACGCGCGCCGGCGTGGCGCACGGTCGCGGTCGGGGCGGGAGGCGCGAGCGCTGAGAGGAGCCCACGGCATCGCTTCGACTGCGTTCAAAATAGCGAATCGGCGCGGGCCATCCAAGACACAGTTCCCAGCCGGGCCGGCCGTGAATTGCACCCTCACATGCGTGCGCGATCCGGCGGCAAGGAGTACAGACGCGCACGCGCGCGGCGGCGCGGGCATGCGCGGCGCGTACGGCTTGCGGTGGACGGGGGCAGGAAGAGGTGGCGCGCGAACGGGGCGAGGTGCGACATCGGCGCGCAGGACGCAGGCAGCCGGCAAACGGCGGGCGAGACGGGACGCAGGAGGGCGCGCGACGCGCGGCGCGGGCGCGAGGCGGTTTCGGCCGACCCCACACGCACCGCAGCCGATGCGTGCCGGAGGGCCGGCGAGGGCGAGGACGGGTTGCACGGTACGCGCCGGACATCGCGCAACCGTGGCGAACCGCGATCAGTCCGACAGGTTCATCGCGAGCCGTTGCCGTGCGATCTGCTTCACGTCGGCCGACAGCGCCGCATTCTGCAGACCATTGGCCCAGACGGAGAACGAATCCTCGATCAGGTTGCGCGTGTCGGGCGGCAGCTCGGCCAGCATCAGCGACACGACGGTAAACAGCACGGCGGTGTCGCCGGCCTGGCTGCTCGCGTGTGCGTCCACCGTCTGCTTCAGGGTAGCGACAGACGCCTGCAGCGCCTGTAATGCGTCATTCGATTCGCTCATACATCCTCCATGCAAGATGGGCGGGATCGGCGACGAACCGGCGGCCGGCGGTACGGCCGTCGCGCGCGACGCCCGGGCGGGCAGCGCGCGCCGGCAACCGCGCTCAGGCGGCCGCGTTGCCCTGCGGCGCCACGGCCACCGATGCCTCGCTCGTCAGCATCAGGAACGTGAACGTTTCGCGCAGGTACAGGCGGACGCCCTTGTCGGTGTGGCTCGTGTAGCCGATCGACACGTCTTCCCCGAGGTGCAGCTCGTAATCGCCGCCGCGCGTGGACAGCACGCAGCCGCCGCTGATCGCCGGCGCCCAGATGATCTCGCCGCTGACGATGCGTTTGATATGGCCGAGGACCGGATAGCCCTGGTCGCGCGCTTCGCTGAGCGCGGTGTATGCGTCCGAACCGAGCACGACCGAGTACGGGCCGTCGACGCCGGCCAGGCGCAGCGCTTCCAGCGCGTCGCTGATCGCGTCCGGATAGGCGCCGACGTCGGCCGGCAGCGTGAGCCGGCGGTTCGACGTGCCTTCGCGGATGCCGACGATGCCGGCCGCCCGGTAGCCGTCGAAGATCGCGCCGTCCTCGGCGAACGCGAGCCGCTGCGCGGCTTCCTTCGCCGGCTGCCAGTCGGCGTCGCGCGCGCCGCGCTCGACGCTGTCGATCGCGTCGCGGCTCAGCTCGAACGGCACCGTCAGCTCGACGATCGTGCGCGCTTCGCGCAGCCGCGCGTTCACGAGCTCGCGCGGCGCGGCCACGTCGAGCAGGTGCCCGGTGCCGACGGCCGACAGCTCGGGGCCCGCGGGGCCGTCGACGTCGACGACGCGGCGGCCGGCCACCGAGCGCTTGAAGGTGCGCGCCACTTCCTCCTCGATTTGTTCCCAGGCGGCCGACGAGATCGGCGCGAGTTCGCGATGCAGGTTATTCATAGGTCGGGGTTCCTTTCAGCGAGCCGATGTTCAGCGAGCCGTCGCGATGCGGTGCGGCAGGCGCGGACGGCGTGGATTCCGGTTGGGTGGCTTCGGCGGGCGGCGCCGGGCGGTCGGCGAGCGCTTCGAGCAGGTCGGCCGACGGCACGAAGAACAGCGAGCCGGTGACCGCGCGGCTGTAGTCGAGCAGGCGGTCGTAGTTGCCCGGCGGGCGGCCGACGAACATGTTCTCGAGCATCTGCTCGATCGGCGCCGGCGAGCGCGCATAGCCGATGAAATAGGTGCCGAATTCGCCGGCGCCCGGGCGCCCGAACGGCATGTTGTCGCGCAGGATCTTCACTTCCTGGCCGCCTTCGTCGAGCGTGGTCAGCGAGCTGTGCGAGCACGACGGCTTCACGTCCGGCGCGAGCTCGATGTCGGACAATTTGGTGCGGCCGATGATGCGCTCCTGCGTTTCGACCGCGAGCGCGTTCCAGCCGGCCATGTCGTGCAGGTACTTCTGCACGAGCACGTAGCTGCCGCCCGCGAATTCGGCATCCTCGTCGCCGATCACCGTGAAGTCGACCGCCTCGCGGCCTTCCGGGTTCTCGGTGCCGTCGACGAAGCCGATCATCGCGCGCTGGTCGAAATTGCGGAAGCCGTGCACCTCATCGACGACCGTGACCGCGTCGCCGAGCGCATTGAGCAATTGCGTCGCCAGTTCGAAGCACAGATCCATCGCTTCGGCGCGGATGTGCAGCAGGATGTCGCCGGGCGTCGCGACCGCGACGCGCTGGCCGGCGCCGAATTCGCGGAACGGATGCAGCGACGCGGGGCGCGGCTCGCCGAACAGCGTATCCCACGCGTCGGAGCCGAAGCCGCACACGCAGGTGAGGTTGCCGCCCGGTACGCGCTTGCCGACCGAGCGCACCAGCGCGGCGATGTCGCCGCACCACGAACGGATCGTGTCGGCGTGATCGGCGCCGGGATTGATCGTCGCCACGAGAAAGATCGCGCTGCGCGTGATCGTGCTGTGAACGGCCTGGGAGAGCGGGGGAGGAGTGGTCTGCATCGCGGCCTGCCGGTCAGTCATGTCGGGACGGACGGGCCGCGGTAGCCGCGGCGCGCGAAGGCGAACGGTTGAACTGTGTCATGCGACTGTTCTCTGTGCTTGGTGACATGCGGATGAAGGACGTTGCGCGGGCATCGCGCAACGGGCCGCAGCGGCGGCGGCCGGCCCCCGGGGCGCGAAGGGGAGGCAGGCGGGGTGGCCGCGCGTTCGCCCGGCGCGTAAGGCTGGCCGCACCGCGTAACGTCGTCGAGCATGCAATCTAGCAGCTTCGGCGGGTCTTTGGAACACGTATCGACGATCTGTCATTCGAATGGATCAAACCGGGCCGGGTTTTGTGCGGCGCCCGCTCAGCTGTACTCCTGGCGGCCGCGGCGCTGTGCTCTTGAGCGGGTGTGTCGCGTGCAGTAGATTAGGTTTCGCTCCGCGCGACCACGGCCATCATGATGAACCTTTTGGAAGCGATGCGTATTTTCGGTGCAATCGTCGAGCATGGCGGGCTGTCCGGCGCGGCGTCCGAACTGAAGCTCGACGTTGCACAGGTCGGCGCGCGGCTCGATGGGCTCGAACGCTATCTCGGCTGCCGATTGTTGCTGGACCGCTCGGGCGACGCGGTCGCATGCACCGAGGCCGGCGTCGCGTTTTACGCGTGTTGCCGGCGCACGCTATCCGCGGTCGCGCAGGCGACCGGCGCGAGCGGAGCCGGTGCGTGCACAACGGTTTCCCGTTCGCCCGTCGCGGGCTTGCCGTTGCCCGAGACCACTCGCTGCAGCGACGGAGCATCGATCGCCGCGCCCACGACACTACACCGGTTAACGCGTTGAATACGTCCACTGCATCCACCGATACGACCGCCGAGCGCATCCGTCGCCGCTTCGGCCATTTCCTTCACGCGGCCGAGCTCGCCGGGCTGGTCGTGATCGGGCTGGCGACCGCGTTCGCGATGGCGCAGGAAGCGTGGAAGGTCGTGCTCGCGGGCGAGGTTTCGCTGACCGACCTGCTGCTGATGTTCCTGTATCTGGAAGTGCTCGCGATGGACCTGCGCTACCTGCGGCTCGGCCGGCTGCCGGTGCGGTTTCCGCTGTTCATCGCGATGACGTCGCTCGCGCGCGACCTGATCCTGCGCGGCGCGACGGACAGCCCCGAGCGGATGCTGATGACGACCTTCGGGATCGTGCTGCTCGCGGTCGGCGTGCTGATCCTGAGCTTCGGCCAGCATCGCTTTCCGGCGGACGTCGACGATGTCGAGGACGACGTGCATGTCCGCAAGTAACGCGGCCCGGGCGGCATGCGAAGCGAACCCCGGCGCGCCGTGCGCGGTGCGGCGGTCTCCCCATCATTCCATCGAGCGAGGTGTCGCATGACCAGGCAATTGATCGTCGCCGTGTTCGGCAGCGTCGAGACGGCCCGCCAGGCCGCGAACGATTTCGAGGCGCTGTCGGAGAAGAACGAAGGATTCCACATCGAGAACGGCGTCGTCGTCGAGAAGGACGCGAACGGCAAGCTCGCGGTGCTCGACGCCGAATCGCGGCCATTCAAGGGCGGCGTGATCGGGGCGATCGCGGGCGGCTTGCTCGGCCTGCTCGCCGGGCCGATCGGCATGGTGACCGGCATGGCGGCCGGCGCGGGCGCGGGCATTCTCGCGCAAGCGGCCGGCAACGCGCTGCTCGACGGCACGTTCGTCGAGACGGTCGCGGCGCGGCTCGTGCCGGGCAGCGTCGCGGTCATTCTCGAGGCGAAGGAGGACACGCCGTTCTCGGTCGACAACGTCGTGACGGGATTCGGCGGCAAGGTCTTTCGCCAGACGCTCGACTGAGCCCGCTCTTTTCGAACCGATTCGGGAGAACCGCATGCGCATCGATCAATCGTACCGGCGCTTCGACATCGCGGCGACGTTGTCGCCGCTGCCCGGCAACCGCGCGATCGCGAGCGTCGACGTGACGACCGACGATCCGGGCCGCCTCGCCGATCTCGGCACCGGCCAGTTCCTGCAGATCCGCAAGTGGCTCGAGTCGAACGACGTCGCGTTGCTGACGGTGGTGTTCGACGAATGCAAGGTCGCGATCGACCACTACGCGGACAACGTCGACGACGCTTGAGTGCGAGCGGGCCCGCATGGCCGGGCTTCGCTTCGCCGTCGCCCCCTCTGCTACCGCAATACATCATGACGTGCGCCGGACGAACGGCTGCCGTGCGAGCGCGCGCGGCCGCGCCGTCGCGTTCGCATCATCTGTTCACCACGCTGGCCGGATTTGACGTTTCCTCGCCAAACTGTCACTTACATTCGCCGAAATGACGCAGTAGGATGCCGAACCTTGTCTTGATGAGATTCGCATTGCTATCCGCCTTCAATTTCGATAACGGACGAGGTTCCAGCCGGGACACCCGCCCCCGGCGACGGCTATCCGGCTTCGTGCGTCGGTGCGGCGGTGCCGCCCATGCGGCGCAGGCCGGTTCATCGCTGGCGGGGCGAGGCGGATGAAGCTCTACGAGAAATTTGCGAACGACGTAGAGCGACTCATTCGGCAAGGCGTATATCGACACGGCGACCGTGTGCCGTCGGTGCGGCAGGCGAGCCAGCAGCACCGGATCAGCATCACGACCGTGCTGCATGCGTATCTGCTGCTGGAAAGCCGCGGGCTGCTCGAAAGCCGGCCGCAGTCGGGCTATTTCGTGAATCTGCGGCGCGACGACGGCCATGCGCCGGTGCGCGAGCTGCGGCCGTCGAAGCCGATCGCGATCTCGTCGTCGGTGGACGTGAGCCGGCTCGTGCTGTCGACGTTGCGCTCGATCGGCACGGACGACGCGGTGCCGCTCGGCTCGCCGTATCCGGACCCGAGCCTGTTTCCGTTCGAGAAGCTGAACCGCTACGCATACGCCGCCGGTCGCGACAAGTCGCTGTGGGGCGTGACCGACGGGCTGCCGCCGGGCCATCCGCGGCTGATCCGGCAGATCGCGCGCCGCTACCTTGAAAACGGGATGTCGGTGGACCCGAACGAGATCATCGTGACGGTCGGCGCGACGGAGGCGATCAACCTGTGTCTGCAGGCGGTGGCGAAGCCGGGCGACACGATCGCGGTGGAGTCACCGACGTTCTACGCGATGCTGCACGCGATCGAGCGGATGGGGATGAAGGCGATCGAGGTGGCCACACACCCGGAATACGGAATCGACATCGCGGCGCTGGCCGCGATCGCGAAGTCGCAGCCGATCGCAGCGTGCATGGTGATGCCGAACTTCCAGAACCCGCTGGGCTTCCAGATGCCGGACGAGCGCAAGCGCGAACTGGTGGCGTTCGCAACGAAAGCCGGCATACCGATCATCGAGAACGGTGTGTATAACGAACTGTATTTCGGCAACATGCATCCGAGCACGCTGAAGTCGTTCGATCGCCATGACATCGTGCTGCATTGTTCGTCGTTCTCGAAGAGCCTGACGGCCGCGTACCGGATCGGCTGGGCGTTGCCGGGCCGCTATCGCGAGCAGGTCGAGAAGCTGAAGTTCCTGAATACGCTGGCGACGCCGTCGTTGCCGCAGCTCGCGATCGCGGAGTTTCTCGAACGCGACGGCTACGAACATCACCTGCGGCGGGTTCGCAAGGCGTATGCGCAGCAGGCGAACCTGATGCGCGCGATGGTGTCGCGGTTCTTTCCGGAGGGAACGCGCATTTCGAGTCCGGCCGGCGGCTACGTGCTGTGGGTCGAATTGCCCGCGCAGGTCGACGCGATGCGGCTGTACCAGCTCGCGCTGGAGCAGGGGATCACGATCGGGCCGGGCTACATGTTTTCGATCGCGGACACTTACCGGAACTTCATCCGCCTGAACTACAGCAGCCCGTGGTCGCCGGAGATCGAGCGCGCGGTCGTCACCGTCGGCAAGCTCGCCGCATCCTGCATCGACTGACCGCGCCGCGGCGCACGGCGCACGACGTCATGTCAGCCGGTACGACTGCGCGCCGGTGCCCGCGAGCGTGCCGCCGTCGACGATCAGGTATTCGTTGCGGATCGGCCTGCCGTCGAACCAGCATTGCAGGATCTCCAGCGTGCCGGCCGCATAGCGCGCCTGCGCGGACAACGACGTGCCGGAGATGTGCGGCGTCATCCCGTTGAACGGCATCGTGCGCCACGGGTGATCGGCCGGCGCCGGCTGCGGAAACCACACGTCGCCGCCATAGCCGGCGAGATGGCCGGACGTGAGCGCATTCACGACCGCGTCGCGGTCGACCAGCTTCGCGCGCGCGGTGTTGATCAGGTACGCGCCGCGCTTCATCCGCGCGATCATCGCCGCGTCGAACAGGTGCTCGGTCGACGGGTACAGCGGAATCTGCAGGTTGACGATATCGACGGCGCTCGCGAGCGACACCACATCGGCGTGATACGTGAGCGCGAGCGCCTGCTCGATCGACGCATCGAGCCGGTGGCGCTGCGTGTAGTGCAGTTGCAGGCCGAACGGCTGCAGCCGGCGCAGCACGGCGAGACCGATGCGACCCGCGCCGACCGTGCCGAAATGCATCCCTTCGACGTCGTAGCTGCGTGACACGCAGTCGGCGATGTTCCAGCCGCCCTGCTGCGCGACCGCATGCGACGGCAGGTAGTTGCGCACCAGCGCGAGCGTCGTCATCACCACGTGCTCGGCGACGCTGATGCTGTTCGAGCCGGTGACTTCGGCAACCGTGATGTGCGCGCGTGCGGCGGCGTCCAGATCGACGTGATCGGAGCCGATGCCGGCCGTCAGCGCGAGCTTGAGCTTGGGCGCGCGGGCGATGCGTTCGGCGCTCAGGTACGCGGGCCAGAACGGCTGCGAAATCACCACGTCCGCTTCGGGCAGCCGGCACTCGAATTCGGAATCGGGGCCGTCCTTGTCACTCGTGACGATCAGCGTATGGCCGTGCGCTTCCATATAACCGCGCAAGCCGAGCGCGCCGGACACCGAGCCGACGAGTTCGCCGGGCCGGAAGCCGGGCGGGCCGGCCGGCGTCGGTGCGGTTTGACCGTCCGCGTAGTGCGTGATGACCGGGATCGTGTCGCGCACGTAGCGCGGCGGATAGCCGTCGACGGGATCGGGGTAGAGCACGCACAGGACGGTAGCCATCGGGTAGTGCTCCTTTGACAGGTGAAGGCGGCACGCGGCTTGCGCGGGTCGCGCCGTGCCCGTCGCAGGCGGCCGCCGTGTTGCGCCGCAACGTTGATCACGTTCTACGCCGGTCGCGAATCGCGTACAAGCTACAGTCCGCGTTTGCGTGCGCTGCGGGGCGTCTGTACCTGTTCTTTTCAGGAGGGATGTCGATAATGGGATCGTTACCTGACTTTTCGGGAGCCACGTCATGACTGGAAGCGATGCGTCCTCACGCCCCGATCTCACGCAAGGGATCGCGCTCGACGATCTCGCCGACGGCGCGATGATCGAGGGCCATGTCGGCGACGCGGCGGTGCTGCTCGTGCGCCGCGGCAACGAACTGTTCGCGGTGGGCGCGCAATGCCCGCACTACGGCGGGCCGCTGGCCCAGGGCCTGCTGGTCGGCGACACGATTCGCTGTCCGTGGCATCACGCGGCGTTCTGCCTGCGCACCGGCGAGATGGAGCGCGCGCCGGCGCTCGACGGGCTGCCGTGCTGGCGCGTCGAGTGGCGCGACGGCCGCGCGGTCGTAGTCGATGCGCGGCCGGCCGCCGCGCCGCCTGCGCCGAAGGAAACCGGGCTGCCCGCATCGGTCGTGATCGTCGGCGGCGGCGCCGCCGCGATCGCAGCCGCGGTGACGCTGCGGCAGGAAGGCTATCCGCACGCGATCACGCTGCTGAGCGCCGATGCCGATCCGCCGTACGACCGGCCGAATCTGTCGAAGGATTACCTCGCGGGCACGGCGGAAGCCGACTGGCTGCCGCTGCGCGCGCCGTCGTTCTATGCCGAGCAGCGGATCGACGTGCGTTGCAATACGCGGGTCACGCGCATCGATCCCGCGCAGCGGTCGGTCGAGCTGGCCGACGGCAGCCGGGTCGAATACGGCGCGCTGCTGCTTGCGACCGGCGCCGAGCCGAACCGCCTGAACGTGCCCGGTGCCGATCTGCCGCACGTGCGTACGCTGCGCTCTCGCGCCGATTGCGATGCGCTGATCGCGAAGCTGAAAACCGCGCACCGCTGCGTGGTGGTCGGCGCGAGCTTCATCGGCCTCGAAGCGGCTGCGGCGTTGCGTACGCGCGGGCTCGACGTGCACGTCGTCGCGCCCGATCCGCATCCGATGGGCCGCGTGCTCGGCGATGCGCTCGGCGACACGATCAAGGCGCTGCACGAAGCGCACGGCGTGGTGTTCCATCTCGGCGCGACGCCCGCGCGGATCGGGCCGGACAGCGTGACGCTGTCGAGTGGCGACGTGCTGCCGGCCGACGTCGTGCTGGTGGGTATCGGCGTGCATCCGAACGTCGAACTCGCCCAGGACGCCGGGCTCGCGGTCGAACGCGGCGTGACGGTCGACCGCTTCCTGCAGACGAGTGCGCCCGGCATCTACGCGGCCGGCGATATCGCGCGCTGGCCCGATCCGCTGACGGGCGAGCGGATTCGCGTCGAGCACTGGGTCGTCGCCGAGCGGCAGGGCATCGTCGCGGCGCGCAACCTGCTCGGCCAGCAGCGGCCGTTCGATGCGGTGCCGTTTTTCTGGAGTCAGCATTACGACCTGACGCTCCGCTATGTCGGGCATGCGGAGCAATGGGATCGCGTCGAGATCGACGGCGACCTCGGCGCGCACGACTGCTCGATCGCGTACTGGCGCGGCAACACGCGGCTCGCGGTCGTGACGATAGCTCGCGATCTCGACAACCTGAAGGCCGAGGCGGCGTTCGAGCGGCAGACGGCTTCCGCATGAAAGCATCAGACGACACCCACCGAACCTTGAATGGAGGCGAAATGAACCCTGACGTCCGTGCCCGTTTCGAAACCGAGTTCGCGCCGCGCATCGCGACGCGCTTGCGCGACCTGTATCAGCCTGGCGAAGTGCAGGTCGACGTCGTGCCGCACGACGGGCAGGGCAGCCCGACCTGCGTCGACGTGATCGGCCTCACGTCGACGGTCGGCTTGCCGAACCGGTTGAACGCGCGGCTCGCGTGGCGCGACGATGCGATCGCCGGTCTGCTGGCCGAGCCCGACCACAGCCGCTTCGATCGCTATCTCGCGGTGCTGCCGGTCACGATCGAGCGGTGGCAGATGGAGTTGCCGGTCGATTTCAGCAGCCGGACGCAGCGCGATCGCGAGATCCTGATCGGCGACCTCGATTTCGATGCGTGACGTGCGTCGCGCGATGTCGGCCGATGGCGTGCGGCCGAACCGCGCGCGGTTACCGATCGCGCGTTCGGATGATCACGCGCCCCTGGTCGATGCCGCCGCGCAGCGCCTCGTCGCACGTCAGCCATTCCGGCGTGACGAGTTCGGGCGCGGGCAGGTCGACCGGCGCGCCGTCGCGGAAGATCCGCACCTGCGCGACCCACGCGCCGTTCGCGTTGCGCGTCGCATCGACGCGAATCTCGTGACCCATGAAAGTGTCGGTGGCTTGCATCGAACGGGGCCCTCCGTCGTGAATGAACGTGGTGCGTGGATCGTATCAGCATGGCGTGCGCCGCGCATCGAAAACGAACCGGCGGGTGCGTGTCACGTGCCGCGCGAGACGGGAGCGACCCTGTGGCCTTCGACCTGACCTTTTCCATCAAGGTGTTCGCGGCGCTGTTCGCGATCATGAACCCGATCGCGAACATTCCGGTGTTCCTGTCGCTGACCGAAGGCGCGGCGGACGGCGTGCGCCGCAAGGTCGCGCTGACGGCCGCGATCGGCGTGACGGTCGGCTGCATCGTGTCGGCGGTCGCGGGCGGCGCGATCCTGCACGTGTTCGGCTTGACGATCGACGATTTCCGCCTCGCGGGCGGGCTGCTGGTGCTGTTGATCGCGTTGTCGATGCTGCATGGCGCACCGAGCCGCCAGCATGCGCCGGGCGCCGACGAAGGCGCCGATCCGGCGGCGGCCGACAGCGTCGCGATCTATCCGCTGACGATCCCGTTGCTGGTCGGCCCCGGCACGATCGCGACGATGATCGTGCTCGGGCACGGCGCGGTATCGAGCGGGCAGGAACTTGCATTCGCGCTCGGGCTGGCCGCGTTTCTCGTGCTGCTGGCCGTGTCGCTGCTGTCGGCGCCATTGATTGGCCACTACCTGTCGCCGCGCGTGACGGCCGTCACGCAGCGCCTGATGGGGATGATTCTCGCGGCGATCGCGATGCAGATGATCGTCGCGAGCCTGAAAGCCGCGTTCGGGCTGCCGCATTGAGCGCGCCCGTTCGACTGCCTGGAGTCGCTGAATGAACACGCTGATCGTCTTGTCCTATCCCGATCTCGACGCGGCGCGTCGCGCGCTGGCCGAACTCGGCACGCTGCGCGACCGGCACGTCGTCGCGCTCGCGGGTGTCGTGATCGTCGAGTGCTCGACCGACGGACAGTTGCGCACGCATGCAGTCGATCCGAGCCGCGTGTCGTCCGGATCGCTGCTCGACAGCGTGGTCGCGCACGGCGAATCGTCGCTCGACGCGTGGCGCGAGCGGCCGGTGGACGATGCGCTGACCGACCGCGTCGCGCGCAAGGCGCGCCCCGGCACCGTGTCGCTCGGGCTGGCCGCGACGCAGCTCGACATCTATGCGCTGAGCGCGGCGCTCGCGCCGCTGGGCGGCGAAGTGGCCGACACGACGCTGTCGATCGACGACGAACTGAAGCTCGTCGAAGCGATCTCGAACGCGCGCGACGGCGGCGGCGAGCGCGGTCCGGCGACGGACTGACGCGCCGGCCCTTCCCGAAAGCGAAGCGCTTCCCGTCTGCTCTCCAACGGCGCGCCGCGCGCGCCGCACAGGCGCATGCCTTGCTCGATCGGCTCGACGGTGACCTTCACCGTTTCCGCTTTCGACAAGGAGGGCCTGACATGAAAGCAGTCGTATTTCACGGCATCGGCGACATTCGCATCGACACGGTGCCCGATCCGGAAGTCTCCGCGACGACCGACGCGGTCGTGCGCCTGACCGCCAGCGCGATCTGCGGCACCGATCTGCACATGGTGCGCGGCACGCTCGGCGGCATGAAACCGGGCACGATTCTCGGCCACGAAGGCGTCGGTATCGTCGAGGCGGTCGGGCGCGACGTGCGTAACCTGCGGCGCGGTGATCGCGTGCTGATTCCGTCGACGATCGCGTGCGGCAGTTGCGCCTACTGCCGCGCGGGCTATACCGCGCAATGCGACGTCGCGAATCCGGGCGGGCCGCGCGCGGGCACGTCGTTCTTCGGCGGGCCGGCCGAAACGGGCCCGGTCGACGGGCTGCAGGCCGAATACGCGCGCACGCCGCTTGCGCATGCGAGCCTGATCCGGCTGCCCGATGCGATCGACGACGATCGCGCGATCCTGATGTCGGACATTTTCCCGACCGGCTATTTCGGCGCGCAGCTCGCGGAAGTGAAGCCGGGCGATACGGTCGCCGTGTTCGGCGCGGGGCCGGTCGGGCAGTTCGCGATCGCGAGCGCGAAGCTGATGGGCGCCGGGCGCGTGATCGCGATCGACCGCATCGCGTCGCGGCTCGAGATGGCGTGCGCGCAGGGCGCCGAGATCGTCGATTTTTCCGAGGACGATCCGGTCGATACGGTGCTGCGGCTCACCGGCGGGATCGGCGTCGATCGCGTGATCGACGCGGTGGGCGTCGACGCGATGCGCGCGACGCACGGGCCGGCCGCGGCCGATCGCGACGCCGCGCGTGCGTTCGATGCCGAAGTCGACGCGATCGTGCCGCACCGCAAGCCGGACGGCCGCAACTGGGTGCCGGGCGACGGGCCGTCGCAGGTGCTGCAATGGGCGGTGCGCGCGGTCGCGAAGGCCGGCACGATCTCGGTGATCGGCGTGTACCCGCCGGCCGCGCGCGTGTTTCCGATCGGCGAGGCGATGAACCGCAACCTGACGATCAAGATGGGCAACTGCAATCACCGGACGGTGACGCCGCCGCTCGTCGAGCTCGTGCGCAGCGGCGCATTCGATCCGCTGTCGGTGCTCACGCGCACCGAGCCGCTGACCAACGCGATCGATGCGTATCGCGCGTTCGACGTGCGCGAGCCGGGCTGGATGAAGGTGAAGCTCGCGCCATGACGACGACACGAACCGAAACCGGGAGCACTGCGATGACCGATCAATACGACAACTGCATGGCCGCGTGCGACGCCTGCGCGCACGCATGTGATACCTGTGCGGCCGCCTGCCTCGCGGAGCGCGACGTGCACACGCTCGCGACCTGCATCGCGCTCGACATCGAATGCGCGCAGCTGTGCCGCTTCGCGTCGGGCGCGATGGCACGCCGCAGCGGGCTCGCGCCGCGCATTTGCGCGCTGTGCGCGCACGCATGCGACCTGTGTGCGGCCGAGTGTTCGCGGCATGCGCACGAGCATTGCCGCCGCTGCGCGCTCACGTGCGAGGCGTGCGCGGCGATGTGCCGCGCGATGGCGTGAGCCCTACGGCGTCCCTTGAACCTGGCGCGCGACGCGCTGCAGCAGCGCGTCGAGCACGGCCATCTCGACGGGCTTCACGAGATGATCGTCGAAGCCCGCCTGCGCGGTGCGTTCGAGGTCGGACGCACGCGCGTGGCCGGACAGCGCGACGCAGGTCGTGTCGCGCAGCGCATCGATCGCGCGCAGTTCCTGCAACAGCGTGAAGCCGTCGACGTCCGGCATCGTCAGGTCGAGGATCATCAACTGCGGTGCGTAGTCGCGGGCGAGCGCGAGCGCTTCATTCGCGTCGTACGCGACGCGCGGCGCGTGCCCTTTCAGTTGCAGCAGCACCGCGAGCGTATCGGCCGAGTCGCGGTTGTCGTCGACGATGACGATGCGCAGCGGCTCGACGGCCGGCTGCCCGGGCGCGGCAGGCGCGGGCGGTGCGGTGTGCTCGTTGCGCGCCATTTGCGTGATCGGCAGCCATACCGTGAACGTCGCACCGTGGCCGGGCCCGCCGCTTTCCGCAGCAATCCGCCCGCCGTGCAGTTCGACGAACGACCGGCAGATCGCGAGCCCGAGCCCGAAACCGCCGGACGGGGAGCGGCCCGTCGCACCTTCCTGTTCGAACAGGTCGAAGATCGTTTCGAGCGCGCCGGGTGCGATGCCGACGCCGTGATCGACGACGCTGATCGCCACCAATGGCCCTTCGATTCGCGCGCCAACGTCGATCCGGCCGCCGTGCGGCGAGAATTTCGATGCGTTGTCGAGCAGGTTGTGCAGCACCTGGACGAGCCGTGCGTCGTCGCCGTGCAACACCACGGAATCGTCCGGCAGGTCGACGCGGATCCACTGCCCGCGCGCGGCCAGTTTCGGCTGAATGCTCTCGACGCCGCGGCACACGACGTCGCGCACGGTGACCGGGCGAGCGTCGAGCTCGACCTTGCCGGCCGTGATGCGCCCGACGTCGAGCAGATCGTCGACGAGCCGCGTCAGTTGCCCGACCTGGCGGTTCACGGCATCGCGACACTGCGCGAGCACGGGCGCCGGATCGGGCAGGCTCTGCAGCACGCCGACCGAATTGCGCAGCGGCGCCAGATGGTTGCGCAGCTCGTGCGCGAGCATCGCGATGAATACGCTGAGCCGCTGCGTCGATGCCTCCAGCTCCTCGAGCCGCTTGCGCTCGGTCATGTCGCGCGTGATCTTGATGAAGCCGCACAGCTCCTGCATCGCGTCGCGCACCGGCGTGATCGTCACGCTTGCCCAGAACTGCGTGCCGTCCTTGCGCACGCGCCAGCCTTCGTCCTGGAAGTGGCCGTGCGCGGCGGCCAGCGCGAGCCCTTGAGACGGCCGGCCGGCCGTGATCGCGTCGATCGGATAGAACAGCGAGAAATGGTGACCGACGATCTCGGCGGCGTGGTAGCCCTTGATGCGCTCCGCGCCGGCATTCCACGTCGCGACGTTGCCGTACGGGTCCAGCATGAACACCGCGTAGTCGGTGATCGATTCCACGACGGTCTGGAACCGGAATTCGGCGAAGCGGTGCTGCAGGTCGCGCGCGTCGGGCGGGCCGGGCGGCGGATGCGGGGGGAAATCGGCGTCGTCTTTCTTCATCGGAGCGGCAGGTCGGAAATACGGGCGGCCGCAGGTCGCCGGACCGCCGCCGGACAGACGGCGGCCGCGCGGATCGAATTGGCACGTCCGAAAGAATAAAGGAACTCGATTCGGCTGATCAATGGGTGCGCATCGGCCGTGCCGTCCGCCGACATGGGCGCCGGCGCGACCGTCGGCGGCGGGCGCGGCATGCCGATTGCACGACCGGATCGTCCGCCTGCCGTGCGGTGGCCATCCGGCCGCTCGCCCGGCGGCAAGCCAGGCAAGGAGGCCGACATGAACAGCACCCTGAATCCCGACAACGAACCGGCCGGCCCGGACGACGACAACGCGAGCCGCGGCCGCGACGGCCGTGCGCTCGGCCCGAGCGATTCGTCCGACAGCGGCAGCGACACGGCGGGCGCGCGGCGCCATCCGTTCGACGTCGATTCGCCGCTGGACGACCACGCGCTCGAACGCGGCGACGCGGCGCTCGACAGCGATACGGACCGAGCTGGCACCGGCGAGCGCGCGTCGGCGGACGGCGATTCGACGCTCGAGGAAGGTGCCGACATCGAGCCGGACCGCACCGAGCGGCTCAGCGAGCCGGGCCGGACGGACGAATCGGAGGACCCGGACGACCCCGGCACCGCGCCGTGAGGCCGGCCACGCAAAAACTGCAATCGCGTTGCAGATTGGGGCGGCTGGCGGTTTCCCCACGCTGCGACGCGCAACCGTCGCGGCCCGGCAACGGCGCCGGCACGCGATTTGCATTCACCCGACCGACGCGCGCCGCGATGCGGCATGGGTCCGCGCACGGCGCAGGCGATCAAGGAGAGACACGATGCAACGACGATATCCCGGACGGCATGGCGAGCGTGGCGGCCCGCCCGACTGGCGCGAGCGCAATGAACGCGCGTACCGGGGCGCTGGCGAGCGCGGCATCCCGGACGACCCGGCACGGTGGCCGGAAGAAGACTACGAATCGGCTTACCGTCGATTCGCGAGCGAGGATGTGGGCCCGGAAGACTGGGGCAGCGAATGGACCGAGCGGGCCGCGCGGCCGGCCGACCAGCAGCGCGCCGCGGCCGACCCGGACTGGCCGGGCGGCGCGCGCGAGCCGGCGCGGGGCGCCGAGCGCGGCTACGGTGACCCGGGCCGCCGCGCGCAGGGCCGCGAAGGGCGGTACGGCGGCGAGCGCCCGGAATACCGCGGCCATCACCGGATGGGCTGGTACGGCAGCGAGCGCGATATAGGCGACCCCCGAGGCGACCCCCGAGGCGACCCCCGAGGCGACCCCCGAGGCGACCCCCGAGGCGACCCCCGAGGCGACCCCCGAGGCGACCCGCGCTACGGCGGCAGCGCCCCCGACCTGTCGCGCTTCGGCAGGGACACCGAACGCGACGCGCTGCGCCATCGCCGCGGGCCGAAAGGCTATACGCGCTCGGACGAGCGGATTCGCGAGGACGTCTGCGAGCGGCTCGCGCATGCGCTGGAGATCGACGTGAGCGACGTCACCGTGCAGGTGAAGGCGGGGCGCGTCGAGCTGGAGGGCACGGTGCCGGCGCGCTGGATGAAGCACGACATCGAGGATCTGGCGGACGGTTGCCTGGGCGTGCAGGACGTCGAGAATCGCGTGCGTGTGCGCCGTGACAACGAACCCGATGCCGGCATGGTGCTGCACCCGGACCAGCGGACCGTCACGCCCACCCAGCCGGCGGCGCGTGACCCCGAGCCCGGCACCGTCGTGGGCGGCCGCGAGCGCGAACCGCGCCACTGACCACCCGTGCGTGAAACGGCCCGTCCCCGACCGCGAGCAATGCGTGCATGACGACCGGAATCGACGAAACGCCCATCAAGGATCGTGAGGCGGCAGCCGGCCGCGACCGTCGAGGGCGCCGCGACGGGCGCGGCCTGCGGATGCGGATCGCGGTCGAACTGTGGCGCGCGATCTGGCGTTACCGCGCGCGCGTGCTCGCGGCGATCGTGCTGCTGGTGCTCGCGAAAGCGGCGGCCGTGTCGGTGCCGCTGCTGCTCAAGGACATCGTCGACGGTTTCGGCCGCGTGGCCGGCCAGCCGATGACGTGGCCGGTGCTGCTGCTGTTCGCGTATGCGGTCGTGCGCTTCGCGTCCAACGCACTGAACGAAGTGCGCGACATGACCTTCGTGCAGGTCACGCAGCATACGGTCGCGACGTTTACCGTGCGCACGTTCGGCCACCTGCATCGGCTCGGTGCACGCTTTCATGCGCAGCGCGAGACGGGCGCCGTCGTGCGCGATCTCGAGAAAGGCACGGCCGGGATCGGCTACCTGCTCGGCGTCGCGGTGTTTACGATCGTGCCGACGGCCATCGAGATCGGCTCGGTGCTGGTGATCGTGATCAGCAAGTACGGCGGCGGCTTCACGGCGATCATTTTCGCCACGTTCGCCGTCTACGCGGCGTATACGGTGGTGTTTACGCGCCGGCGCATGCGTTACCAGCGGCGCGTGAACGCGCTCGAGGCCGAGTCGAATTCGCGCGTGGTCGACAGCCTGCTGAACGTCGATACGGTCAAGTATTTCGCGCGCGAGGACGTCGAGCGCGACCGGCTCGACCGCGTGCTCGACGAATGGCGCGAGGCCGGCGTCGACAACCAGTACGCGCTGTCGGCGCTGCATATCGGGCAGAGCGCATGCATCGGCGCGGGGATCGCGGCCGTGATGCTGCTCGCCGGGCAGCAGGTCGCGCGCGGCGCGATGACGATCGGCGATCTCGTGCTGATCAACGCGTACATCATCCAGATCAGCCTGCCGCTGAATGCGCTCGGCTTCGTGTTCCGCGAGGCGAACGACGCGATGACGAACATCGAGCGGCTGTTCGGGCTGCTCGACGCGCGCGGCAAGCCGGGCGAGGACGGCGATGCGCCCGGCGCGCAGCCGCTCGTCGTGCGCGGCGGCGCGATCGAGTTCGAGCACGTCGACTTCGGCTACGAGCCGAGCCGGCAGATCCTGTTCGACGTGTCGTTCCGCATCGAGCCCGGGCAGACGGTCGCGGTGGTCGGCGGCAGCGGCTCCGGCAAGTCGACGCTCGCGCGGCTGCTGTTCCGGCTGTACCAGCCCGATGCGGGCACGATCCGGATCGACGGGCAGGACTTGCGGCTCGTCACCGAGCGCAGCCTGCGCGACGCGCTCGGCATCGTCCCGCAGGACACCATCCTGTTCAACGACACGCTCGCGTACAACATCGCGTACGGCAAGCGCGACGCGACCCGCGGCGAGGTGATCGCGGCCGCGCGCGGCGCGCAGCTCGACGCGTTCATCGAGCGGCTGCCCGATGCATACGACACGCGTGTCGGCGAGCGTGGCGTACGGCTGTCGGGCGGCGAGCGGCAGCGGGTCGCGATCGCGCGCGCGTTGCTGAAGGCGCCGCCGATCGTCGTGTTCGACGAGGCGACGTCGGCGCTCGACACGCGCTCGGAGCGTGCGATCCAGCAAGAGCTGATGCGCGTCGCGCAGCATCGCACGAGCCTCATCATCGCGCACCGGCTGTCGACCATCGTCGACGCGGATCGCATCCTCGTGATGGAGCACGGCCGGCTCGTCGAGCACGGCACCCACGACGAACTGCTCGAAAGCGGCGGCGTGTATGCGCAGATGTGGTCGCTGCAGGCGAAGCAGCGCGAACTGGAGCGCACGGAGGCGAAGTTCGCGCGGCAGCCGGTGCGGATCAACCCGCTCGTGTCGCAGGTGCTCGATTCGCTGGCGGAGGCGGCCGCGCGGCGCGGCGTGCCGGTGTTTCGCCATGTGTCGGACGAGGATCTCGTCGTCAACGCCGATCCGGCCGCGCTGCGGCGCTTCGTGTGGGAGCTGTGTCGCGGCGCCATCGAAGCGAGCAGCGGCGGGCAGCTCGAGGTGCGCACCGCGCGCCACGACCCGGAAGCGCGCATCACGATCGCGTGCACGGGCGTCGACGCAACGGAGCTGTCGCTGATCGATCTCGAACGATTGCAGGACGCGATCGAGGAGGCCGGCGGCTACGTCGTGCGCGAACGCGACGATACCGGCGTGACGCTGCACGTTTCGCTGCCGATGTACGCGGTGGCACCGGCGTCGATGCAACCCGACGGCGCCGTGCCGAACGCGGCCAAGCCGCTCGACGGCCTGCGCATCGCGTGCGTGGACGATCACGACGAGGCGCGCGAGGCGCTCGGCGCGCTGCTGAAGGTGGCGGGCGCCGACGTGCACGCGTATGCGTCGGGCCAGGCGTTGCTGGACGACCTGTGGCGCGCGCGCCGGGCCGACTGGCCGGCGCTGCTCGTCTGCGACATCGATCTCGGCGACGACGAGGAGGACGGCTATACGGTGATGTCGCGCGTGCGTCAGCTCGACGCCGCGCGCGATCGCGACGGCCGCGCGCCGCTCGAGGCGCTGGCCTTGTCCGGCCATGCGCGCGATCGCGACCGCACGCGCGCGGTCGAAGCCGGTTTCCATGCATACCTGACCAAGCCCGCGGTAGCGGCCGACCTGATCGCGGCGTTGCGTGCGCTCGCGTTTTCCTCTGGAGAAATCCATGCCGAACCTTCTGAACCCGACGACACCCGAAGCCCTGAACGCGCGTCGCGGCGGTAGTGCGTTCGCCGACCGCCAGGCCGCGGTGGCGGCCGTCGAGCTGCTGTTGCCGACCCTGTCCGCCGCGCTGCAGAGCGACTTCGTCGGCGACAGCGGCTGCCTGCACATCGTGATCATGGACCCGGCGCTCGGGCCGCACGACGCGGCGTTCGAGGACGCGATCCTGTATGAGTTTTCGCTGCCCGATCCGAAGGACTGGGACGCCGACTATCGCGCGTATGCGCGGGCCAAGGCGCGGCTGTCGTGGGAAACGGGCCGCGACGGCCACGTCGTGCAGGCGCTGGAGCCGTATCGGTTGCGCGCGGGCGACACGAACCTGTGGGGCGGTGTCGCGCTCGGCGGCATCGTGGTCGGCGTGTCGGGTGCGCAGCCATGGTTCGACGAGGCGTTCGCGGGCTGTATCGCGCACTGCCTGCGCGCGCTCGCGAAGCACCGCGCGCAAGCCACGCCCGACGCGCTCGCGATCTGAGCGGGCCGGTTCGTCCCGCTTTTTACAGCCGGTTATAAAAAAGCCAGCGACCTGACACCGGCGCCCGATGCGGCACGGGCACACGCAGGCCGGCACGGTTTTCGCTGTACCTCTTCCACGGACGGTTGTCGCGACAAGTGTCGCCGTCAGCCGGATGGTTTTCCGACATCGACAGGAGGTGCAGGTGAACGCGACTCACGATCCAGCCAAACCGCCGCTCGCCGGCCGGACCGCACTCGTGACCGGGGGCGGCCGCGGTCTCGGCGAAGCCATTTGCGAAGAGCTTGCGCAGCACGGCGCGCACGTCGTCGTCGCCGATCTCGACGGCGACCGCGCGGCGGCCGTCGCGCAGCGGCTCGAGCGGCACGGCGGACAGGCGGTGGGCCGGCCGCTCGACGTGCGCGACGAGGCATCGGTGCTGCAGGTCGTGCACGACGCGCGCGAATCACTCGGCGATCTCGACGTGATCGTCAACAACGCGGCGATCGACGTCACCGCGCCGATCGACGACGTGAGCGTCGACGCGTGGCAGCAGGTGCTGATGACGAACCTGTTCGGCCCGTACCTGATGTGTCACGCGGCCGTGCCGATGATGAAGGCGCGCGGTAACGGGCATATCGTCAACATCGCGTCGACCGCGTCCAAGCGCGCGTGGCCGAACGCGTCCGCGTATCACGCGACGAAGTGGGGGCTGCTCGGGCTGTCGCACGCGCTGCACGCCGAACTGCGGCCGAGCGGCGTGCGCGTGTCGGCGATCGTCGCGGGCGGGATGCGCACGCCGTTCCTGCTCGACCGTTTCCCGGACATCGACGAGGACACGCTGCAGCCGCCCGAGCACGTCGCGGCCGCCGTGCGCTTCGTGCTGACCCAGCCGCCGGGCACCGTGGTGCCGGAGCTGATGGTGCTGCCGATGAAGGAGACGTCATGGCCCTGAAGCGCGAACGGCGGCTGCCCGGCGCGGTGCTGCTCGACAAGGACGGCACGCTGCTCGACGACGTGCCGTACAACGTCGACCCCGCGCGCATGCGCCTCGCGCCGGGCGCCGCGCGCGCGCTGCGCACGCTCGGCGCGACCGGCATGCCGCTGGCGGTCGTGTCGAACCAGCCGGGCGTCGCGCTCGGCCGCTTTACCGAAAACGAGCTTGGCGCGGTCCGCCAGCGTCTCGCCGAACTGTTCGAAGCAAACGGCGCGACGCTGGCGGATTTTTTTTACTGCCCGCATCACCCGCGGGGCAGCGTGCCGCGCTACACCTGTGACTGCATCTGCCGCAAGCCGCGCCCGGGCATGCTGCGCCGCGCGCTGAGCGCGCTCGGCGCCGTGCCCGAATGGAGCTGGATGATCGGCGACATTCTCGATGACGTCGAGGCCGGCCGCACCGCGCGCTGCGGCACGATCCTGGTCGACTGCGGCAACGAGACCGAATGGCAGCTCAACGCCGCGCGCACGCCGCACCACGTCGTCGATCGCATCGACCTGGCCGCTGACATCGTCGTGCGCGAAGCCGTGCGCCGGCACGGCTCGTGGGTCCGGCGATGAGCACGGCCTGGAGCCGCGCCCGCCGCATCCTGTGCGTGCGGCTCGACAGCATCGGCGACGTGCTGATGACCACGCCCGCGCTGCGCGCGCTGAAGGAGAGCGGCGCCGATCGCCAGCTGACGCTGCTGACGTCGCGCACGGGCGCGGCGCTCGCGAAGCATCTGCCGATGGTCGACGACGTGTGGAGCTACGACGCGCCATGGGTCAAGCATCCGGACGTGCGCGGCGATCCGGTGGCCGATCTCGACATGATCGACCGGCTGCTGGCGGGCCGCTTCGACGCGGCCGTGATCTTCACCGTCTACAGCCAGAATCCGTTGCCCGCCGCGATGATGTGCTGGCTCGCCGGCATTCCGCTGCGGCTCGCGCATTGCCGCGAGAACCCGTACGAACTACTGACCGACCGCGTGCCGGAAACCGAGCCGGAATCGCACGTGCGCCACGAGGTCGCGCGCCAGCTCGCGCTGGTGCGTGCGATCGGCGCGAAGACGTCGGACTGGCGGATGGCGTTCGAGCCGGGCGACGCGGCGCGGCGTGCGGTGCACGCGCGCCTGCAGGCCGCGTTGCAGCGCGTCGGCGGCGCGCGTGAGCCGGGAGCGACGCGCGCGCGCTGGCTGGTCGTCCATCCGGGCGCGACCGCCGCGTCGCGGCGCTGGCCGGCCGAGCGCTTCGGCGAAGCGGCCGCCGCGGTCGCGCCGCTGTTCGACGGCATCGCGGTGACGGGTAGCGCGGACGAACGCGCGCTGGTCGACGCGGTGTGCGAACGGGCGGGGCCGCGCGCGGTGCCGCTCGCCGGCGTGTTGCCGCTCGGCGAGCTCGGCGCGCTGATCGAGACGGCCGACCTGCTGCTGTCGAACAACAGCGGCCCCGTGCATCTCGCGGCCGCGCTCGGCACGCCGGTGGTCGACCTGTACGCACTGACCAATCCGCAGCACACGCCGTGGCGGGTGCCGCACCGTGTGCTGAACGTCGACGTGCCGTGCCGCAACTGCTATCGCAGCGTGTGCAACCAGCCCGGCCATCCGTGCCTGCGCGGCGTGAGTGTCGACGACGTCGCCGCCGCCGTGCACGCATTGCTGCGCGGCCGCGCGCGCCATGCGCAACGCGCGGCCGAGCGGGCTGCCGCCCACGACGAAGGCGAGCCGGTCGCGGCGCACGCATCGAACGTGCTTCCGTTCGCGCACGTCATCACGAGGAACTGACGCATGCCTGAATCGACCTATACGCTCGGCATCAACGCCGCCTTCCACGACAGCGCCGCGTGCATCGTGCGCAACGGCGTCGTGATCGCGGCGGCCGAGGACGAACGCTTCACGCACGTGAAGCACGCGAAGCGCCCGGTGCCGTTCTCGACCTGGGAGCTGCCTTTCCACGCGATCGACTATTGCCTCGCGGAAGCCGGCATCACGCTCGCGGATGTTGACCACGTCGCGTATTCGTACGACCCGTGGTTCGAACTCGACCGCGAAGGCACGGCGCCGGCACTGACCTTGCCGCTGTCGCCGTCCGCACATGCGCCGCGCGAGGATGGCGCGTCGCCGTGGCATCCGCTGTTCCTGTCGTCGATCGTCAACGCGCCGCGCCAGCTCGCGGGCGGCGCGCCGCATCACCTGCAGCGGCGCTTTCGCGGCGTCACGCACGACGGGCCGTTCCGCTGGCATTTCATCGAGCACCATCTCGCGCACGAGGCGAGCGCGTTTCTCGCGGCGCCGTTCGAGCGCTGCGCGGTGATGACGATGGACGGGCGCGGCGAGCGCGCGACGACGAGCTATGGCGTGTTCGACGGCCGCGCGTACCGGCGGCTCGGGCAGGTCAACCTGCCGCATTCGCTCGGGTTGCTGTACGAGCGCTTGACCCGCTATCTCGGCTTTCTGCACTCGTCCGACGAATACAAGGTGATGGCGCTCGCGTCGTACGGCAAGCCAGTGTTCGCCGACGAGATGCGCAAGCTGGTGCGGTATCGCGGCGAAGGGCGCTACGACGTGCTCGACGCGGATCTCGCGGCAATGTTCGGCCCGGCGCGCGAACGCGGCGGCCCGATCGAGCCGCATCACTACGACATCGCGCATGCGTTGCAACTGGTGCTCGAGGAGACGACGCTGCAGGCGGTCGACTGGCTCGCCGCCGAGACCGGCGAGCGGCAGCTCGCGATGGCGGGCGGCGTCGCGCTGAATTGCGTGATGAACGCGCGGATTCGCGATCGCGGCCCGTTCGACGACGTATGGGTGCAGCCGGCCGCCGGCGACGCGGGCACCGCGCTCGGCGCCGCGCTGTGGACCGACTTCCGGATGCGCGGTGCGCGCGGCGACTGGCGGATGGATCACGCGTATCTCGGGCCGGCGTATGACGACGACGCGATCGAGGCGTTCCTGAAGGAAGCGCAGCTGCCGTACCGGCGCCTTGCCGACGTCGCCGCGCAGACGGCCGCGCTGCTCGCGGCGAATCGCGTGATCGGCTGGTTCCAGGGGCGCATGGAGTTCGGCCCGCGCGCGCTCGGCGCACGGTCGATCCTCGCGTCGCCGATCGATCCGGACATGCAGCAGAAGCTGAACCGGATCAAGGATCGGGAGGATTTCCGACCGGTCGCGCCGGTCGTGCTCGAAGACCGCGCGCATCACTGGTTCAGCGGCGGCCGGCGCACGCCGCTGCGCGCGCCGTTCATGCTGTTCGTGTACGACGTCTTGCCCGAGCGCGCCGAGAAGATTCCGGCCGTGCGCCACATCGACGGCACCGCGCGCGTGCAGACCGTCGACGAAACCCAGCATCCGCTGCTGCATGCGTTGCTGACCGAGTTCGACGCGCTCACCGGCGTGCCGGTGCTCGTCAACACGTCGTTCAACACGCGCGGCGAACCGATCGTGTGCTCGCCGCGCGACGCGATCGAATGCTTCTGGACCTCGCCGCTCGACGCGCTCGTGATCGGCCCGTTCCTGCTGGAGAAGCCCAGATGAACATGCGCGACACGCACCTGCCGCCCGTGGTGTCGGTGGTCGTGCCGACCTACCGGCGGCCCGATCTGCTCGAACGCTGCCTGGACGCGCTGTGCGTGCAGGTGTTCGATCCGACCACCTATGAGATCGTCGTCGTGGACGACGACCCGGCCGGCAGTGCGCGCGCCGTCGTCGATGCGTGCCGCGCCCGCGTGACCGACGTGCCGGTGATCCGCTACATGACCGCGCCCGACACGCAGGGGCCGGCCGGCGCGCGCAACGTCGGCTGGCGCAGCGCGGGCGGCGCGCTGATCGCATTCACCGACGACGACACGATTCCCGATCCGACCTGGCTGCGCCATGGCGCAGCCGCGCTGCTGGCCGAGCCGTCGGCGTCGGCCGCGGCCGGCCGGATCGACGTGCCGTTGCGGCCGCGCCCGACCGACTACGAACGCGACGCGGCGGGGCTCGCGCAGGCGGAATTCGCGACCGCGAACTGCTTCGTGCGGCGCGCGGCGCTCGAACGCATCGGCGGCTTCGACGAACGCTTCACGCGCGCGTGGCGCGAGGACGCCGACCTGATGTTCGCGCTGCGCGAGCATGCGGGGCCGATCGTCGAGGCCGACGCCGCGCGCATCGTGCATCCGGTGCGCCCCGCGCGCTGGGGATCGAGCATCGGCGCGCAGTCGAAGGTGTATTTCGATGCGCTGTTGTACAAGAAGCATCGCACGACCTACCGGCGTCATATCCGGCCGACGCCGCCGTGGCATTACTACGCGGCCGTGCTCGCCGCGCTCGGCGCGATCGGCTGTTTCGCGGCAGGCTGGCCGGCGCCGGCCATCGTGTGCGCGGCGGTGTGGGCCGCGATTACTGCGGGGTTCTGCGCGAAACGGCTGCGCGGCACGCAGCTCACGGTGTCGCATGTGGCCGAGATGATCGTCACATCCATCGCGATTCCGCCCGTGTCGCTGTACTGGCGCATGCGCGGCGCGCTTCACTTCAGAGTGTTATTCCTTTGACGTCCTCTTCTCCCTAAAGGGAAATGATTCCCACACCTGGCGATGCACGTCCGCATCGGAGAATATTCACAGCAGCGTTGGTATCTCGATCATGCTCGACACCACAGTCACTACAGGCCCACTCTCTTATTCGCAGTCCCGCGATACTTTTCGGCCGCGTCGTGCTGTCTTTCGACCCGCACGACGAACAGGACTGGGTCGAACCGCTTTCGTCCACTTCCTCGAACGTGGCTCCGTGCGCGATCGCTTTGTAACGGAGCTTGTTCCGGAAGGACGACCAGGACGCGTCGTAGACGCTCTTCGCCATCCTGGTTCTGGCGAGTTTCGCGGCCGACACGTTGCCGACCGCGATGTAATCGAAGCGCCGCACCAGATCGAGCGCGAGCTTGTGCTGGAAATCGGCACGGGCATTCGCGACCTTGGCGTGCAGCTTCGCGATATGTCGCTTGTGCTTTCGCGCTCGCTGCGCTTTCGCGAGTTTCTCGGCCGCGCATCGACCGAACCGATCGTTAGGCAGCTTCTCGCCCGTCGAAAGTGTGGCGAAGTCTTTCAAGCCGAGATCGATGCCGACCCCGGAACGGATCGGGCGGGCGTGCACATCCGGCATCTCGATCACGATATTGAGAAACCAGTTGCCGCGTGCATTCTGCGCAAAGTTGGTCCCGTCCTTGATCTTGCCTTCGGGAAGCGGTCGGCTGTTGAACACGCGAAAGGTGTTGCCGGCGAAACGGAACGCATCGCCTTCGCGCTTCAGGTCACGGCCCTTCAGCGGCACCCAGCCCAGCGACTTCCTGCCGCGATAGCGCAGGTAGGACCGACGGTGCTGACTGCGCGACTTCGCATATTGCTCGCACGTCGCGTTGACCGTGCCGGAATGGATCCCGAGTTCCTTGCTGCTGCCGGTCGTCAGCACGTTCAGGTCGAATCCTGTAGGCCACTTCTTGTTCCACTTCAGCGCGTGCTTCTGCGTGTCATTGCAGAAGTTCCAGACGTAGTTCACCGCACGGCTCTGCTTGTTGAGCAGTCCGTTGAGCGACTTCACGCGATAGCGGTAGACAAGGATCATGCCGGTGATCCTAACCCGTGGAAGAAGCTGCCTGTCAACAGCACGCCTTTCCTCTCCGTCCTGAAGGACGGGGTTTCTCGGAGCAAATGATGAAGCTCGATCCCGGCGTCGATTCCGACGGCTCGCGCGGCCCGAAGCGGATCGCGGTGTTCCGCGCGTTGCAGCTCGGCGACATGCTGTGCGCGGTGCCCGCGCTGCGCGCGCTGCGACGCGGCGAACCCGACGCGCGCATCACGTTGATCGGGCTGCCGTGGGCGCGCGAATTCGCGTCGCGCTTCTCGGACTACATCGACAGCTTCATTGCATTCCCCGGCGCACCGGGGCTCGGCGAACAGCCCGAACCCGACGCGGCCACGCGCGAGGCGTTCATCGCCGAATGCCGCTCGCGCGACTTCGATCTCGCGATCCAGCTGCATGGCAGCGGCGCGCACACGAACGCGATCGTCGCGTCGCTCGGCGCGACGCGCACGGCCGGCTTCGTGCCGGCCGACGGCGGCACGACCACGCTCGACTGCGCGCTCGTGTGGCGCGACGACGAACCCGAAGTGACGCGCTACCTGGCGCTCACGCGCAAGCTCGGCTACGCGGACTGGGGCGACTACCTCGAATTCCCGCTCGGCGGCCTCGACTACGCGCTGTGGCACGTGCTCTGCGACGAGCACGCGCTCGACCCCGGCCGTTACGTGATCGTCCATCCCGGCGCGCGGATGGCGTCGCGACGCTGGCCGGTCGAACGCTTCGCGCAGGCCGCGCGGCAGCTCGCCGACGACGGCTGGCAGATCGTGCTGACCGGCACGCGCGCGGAACTGGCGCTGGCGAGTGCGTTCGCCGAACACCTCGGGCGGCCGTGCGTAAACCTGTGCGGCCGCACGCCGCTCGGCGCGCTGGCCGCGCTGATCGCCCGCGCGCGGCTGCTGTTGTGCAACGACACGGGCGTATCGCACGTCGCAGCGGCGCTCGGCACGCCGAGCATCGTCGTCGCGTGCGGCAGCGATACGGCCCGCTGGGCGCCGCTCGACACCGAGCGTCATCATGTGCTCGCGAACTATCCGCCGTGCCGGCCATGCATGTTCGATACGTGCCCGTACGGGCACGAGTGCGCGACGGCGATCGGCGTCGGCGACGTGATCGGCCGGGCGGGCGAACTGCTCGCGGAGGAGAGACGTCATGTCACGTAAGCGGTTGCGCGTGCTCACCTGGCACGTGCATGGCAACTACCTGTATTACCTGTCGCAGGCGCCGCACGATTTCTACATCGTGACGAAGCCGCAGCATCCGCCCGGCTATGCGGGCCGCGTCGGGCACCTGCCGTGGGGCGACAACGTGCACGAGGTGCCGGCCGAGTGCGTGCGCGACACCGCCTTCGACTGCGTGCTGTATCAGCACGTGAAGCATTACCAGCACGACCGCCTGCGGCTGCTGAGCGAAGCGCAGCGCGCGCTGCCGACGCTGTTCGTCGAGCACGATCCGCCGCGCGAGCATCCGACCGACACGCTGCATCCGGTGCAGGACCCGAACGTATTGCTGGTGCACGTGACGCCGTTCAACGCGCTGATGTGGGACAACGGCGTGACGCCGACGCGCGTGATCGAGCATGGCGTGCTGATGCCCGAAGGTGTCGAGTATCACGGCACGCTGCCGAAGGGCGTGGCCGTCGTGAACAACCTCGCGCGCCGCGGCCGGCGCCTCGGCGCGGACCTGTTCGAGGTCGTGCGGCACAGCGTGCCGATCGATCTGGTCGGGATGGGCTCGAGCGAGCTTGGCGGGATCGGCGAGGTGCCGAACCCGGCGCTGCCGCAGTTCCTGTCGCACTACCGGTTCTTCTTCAATCCGATCCGCTATACGAGCCTCGGGCTCGCGGTGATCGAGGCGATGATGGTCGGGCTGCCGATCGTCGCGCTCGCGACCACCGAGATGGCGCAACTCGTGAAGACCGGCAGCAACGGCGTGGCTGATACGCGGCCGGCCGTGCTGGTCGACGCGATGCGGATGCTGATTCGCGATCCGGAACTGGCGCGCGAGTGGGGCGCGGCGGCCAAACGCGACGCGTGCGAGCGATTCGGCATCGAGCGGTTCGCGCGCGACTGGGACGCCGCATTGCGCGACGTGACGGGGTGACGGCGGCGGGGGCCCGCCGCACTTACGGCATCGTCGCGGGCGGCGAAGCGGAGGCGCTGCCGCCGTTCGACGCGTTCGCGGCCGGCGGCGCGCTGCCGCTGACCGCATTGCGCTCGCTTTCCGGCAGCAGCGCGAGCCGGTTGTACAGCGTTTTCAGGCTGATGCCGAGCGCCTTCGCGGTGCGCGGCTTGTCGCCGTTGAAATGCCGCAGCGACGCGACGATGAAGCGCTGCTGCGTATGCGCGAGCGTCGTGCCGATATGCAGCGTCATCGCGTTGTGACGCACTTCCTCGCGCGGCGGCGGGCGGCGCGGCAACTGCAGCTCGATCTGCTCGTCGGCGAGGATGAACGCGCGCTCCAGCGTATTGCGCAGTTCGCGCACGTTGCCGGGCCACGTGTACGCGCGCAGCGCCTTCATCGCCTGCGTCGACAGCCGCTTCCTGGTGCGGTGCCGCGCGTTCAGCCGTTCGACGATCTGCAGTGCGATGTCGCCGACGTCGTCCTCGCGCTGCCGGAGCGCGGGCACGTGCAGCGCGATCGGTGCGATCCGGTAGAACAGGTCTTCGCGCAGCGCGCCGCTGCGCAAGGCCTCGACCGGATCGTGATGCGTGGCCGCGACGATCCGCACGTCGAGCGGGATCGCCTCATGGCCGCCCACGCGCACGATCGTGTTGGTTTCGAGCGTGCGCAGCAGCTTGACCTGCAATTCGAGCGGCATCTCGGCGATCTCGTCGAGAAACAGCGTGCCGCCGCGCGCGGCCTCGAACATGCCCACATGTTGTGCAACGGCACCCGTGAAGCTGCCTTTTTCGTGACCGAACAACTGCGACTCCGCGATGTCCTTCGGAATCGCGCCGCAATTGACGGGCACGAACGGGCCGCGCCGGCGCGGGCTCATGTCGTGAATGAGCCGGGCGACGATATCTTTTCCCGCACCGCTTTCGCCGACCACCAGCACACTCACGCGGGTGGCGGCGACGCGCGACACTTTCAGTAGCAGATCCTGAATTGTTCGCGAACGGCCGAACAGTCGCGTGCCGTCATCATCGGATTTCGACATGGAGTAATAACCGGGTTGGGAAGTTTTGACCGAATGTGTCGGGACCAGGTAAAAAAGGACGTGGCACACGTCGTTTTTCACGTACTCAGAATACCTTTTATACCGATTCGACGACATTGAATCTGGCAATGCGATTTATGGCGACAGATAGATTTATTCGATGAGCGGCGAATGCACGACGTCGTTCTTCTATACTGCTAAGCACTCGTTTTCAGTGCAGGACAGCCTGTCTGCCCGTTCGTGTGCAGCGTCGAAGATGATGACGCGCATGACGCTGCACGTGCCGCGGTGCCGGCCGATGCACGCGCCGGGCCGCATTACAAGGAGCCTTGATGCCTTACGTCCTGATCGTCGAAGACGACGCCGATACGCGAACGATGCTCGCCACGCTCGCACGCACGCAGCAATTGACGTGCGATACGGCCGCGACGCTTGAAGAAGCGCGCACGCTCGTCTCGACGCATACCCCCGATCTCGTGCTGTGCGACCTCGTGCTGCCCGACGGCAACGGGATGGATCTGTTCGACGCATTGCCCAAACGCGGGCATTGCGAAATGGTGTTGACCACCGGCCACGCGAGCCTCGAAACCGCGATCGACGCATTGCGCCGCGGCGCGACCGATTACCTGGTGAAGCCGCTCAACATGCAGCGGCTGAACAGCATCTTCGCGCGCGTGCCGCGCACGACCGCGCTGCACGAGGAAATCGCCGAGTTGCGCTCGGAGTTGCAGCGCCTCGGCCGCTTCGGCCGCATGCTCGGCAGCTCGCCCGCGATGCAGGCCGTGTACGACGCGATCGGCCGCGTCGCGCGCACCGAAGCGTCGGTGCTGCTCACCGGCGAGTCTGGCACCGGCAAGGAGCTCGCCGCGCAAACGGTGCACGACTTGAGCCTGCGCCGCCGCGGCCCGTTCCTCGCGGTGAACTGCGGCGCGATCGCCGCGAACCTCGTCGAGAGCGAGATGTTCGGTCACGACCGCGGCAGCTTCACCGGCGCGGAACGCCAGCACAAGGGCTTCTTCGAACGCGCGGACGGCGGCACGCTGTTTCTCGACGAAATCACCGAGATGCCGCTCGAATCGCAGGTCAAGCTGCTGCGCGTGCTGGAGACCGGGCGCGTCACGCGGCTCGGCTCGACGCGCGAGATCGACGTCGACGTGCGCATCGTCGCCGCGACCAATCGCGACCCGGAAGCCGCGATGGCGGACGGCAAGCTGCGGCCCGACCTGTTCCACCGGATCAACGTGTTCCCGATTCCGCTGCCGTCGCTGCGCGAACGCGGCGACGACATCCCGATGCTCGCCGATGCCTTCCTGCAGCGCTACAACGAGGAGAGTGGCCGCAACCTGCGGTTCGCGCCCACCGCCCGCGAAGCGCTGAAGACCTACGAATGGCCCGGCAACGTGCGCGAGCTGCGCAACTTCGTGCAGCGCGCGAGCATCTTCACCGATGCCGACGTGATCGACACGTTGCCGCCGCCGATCATGGACGAGCTGTCCAGCATGGTCGATTCGCATGAAGATCGCGTGACGGTGCCGTTCGGCACGCCGCTCGAGGAAGTCGACCGCAAGCTGATCCTCGGCACGATCGCGCAATGCGGCGGCGTGAAGGCGCAGGCGGCCGAGGTGCTCGACGTCAGCCTGAAGACGATCTACAACCGGCTTGCGCAACTGGAAGATGAAGCGGAGAAGCCGGATTCCTGATGCCGCTACGACCGCTTTCATGTTTCCGTTCCGGCCTCGCGGCGCGTGTCGCGCTCCAGGCGGCGGCGCATGCGTTCGACGTGCGGCGGGATCGTGCGTCGTTCGCGCAGGGTCCACGCCAGACCGGCGAACGTGCGCACGATCGCGCGTTCGCGGCGCAGCAGCGGCAGCATGCGCAGGGTATGCCGCCACGCGGCCGTGGCCGGCCATCTGAGCCACGCGGTCCACACCGCGTTGCGTGCTGCGGTGCGCGCACGCGTGGGCCGGTCGCGCTGCAGCGACGGGTAGTGATGGACGGTCAGGCGCGGCGCATACACGAGCCAGTGTCCCGCGCGATACAGGTCGAGCGCGAGCAGCGCCTCCTCGCCGCCGAGGAAGTAGTGCGGATGGTAGCCGCCCGCGCGCACGAACGCGTCGCGCCGGAAGGCGGTCGCGCCGGCCAGCAGCCCGAGGATCGGCCGGCCCGGCAGCGCGACGGGCGCGTCGAGCGGGCTGTCGGCCATCAGCCGGCAGGTCGGGTCTTCGCGTTCGTCGGGGCCGACCAGCACGCGCGCGGTGACGGCCGCGACGTGCGGATACGCGTCGAGCAGGTTCGCGGCTTCGGCGATCGAGCCGGGCGCCCACCACGTGTCGTCGTCGCAGAACGCGACGTGGCGCGTGCGGGCGACGGCGACGCCGAGATTGCGGCCGGCCGCGCCGAGGTTGCCCGGCGCATGCACGAGCGCGACATGCGGAAAGCGGTCGTGGATCAGCGTGGCCGTGTCGGCGTCCGCCGCGTTGTCGACGACGACGATCGCCGGCCGGTCGGGCAGCACGGACAGGTGTTCGAGCGTGCGCGCGAGTTCGGCGGCGCGCCGGCAGGTCAGCACGATCGCGGTCACGCGCGGCTCGCCCGGCGGCAGCGCGACGCGCGCGGGCGTTACGTGGACGTGACGTCGCATTCGAGCCGCCAGATCGTTTCGGGTTCACGGAGAGCGGCACGCATATGAGGTTCCAGCAGCGTTACCTGGCTCGCGTACGCATCGACGGCGGCGGCTTTCGCGGCGACGCTGTTCGTGTCGCCGGCGGCCGGCGCCGCGACCGGCTGCGCCGTCCAGCCGCGCTCGCGCCATTCGATCACGCGCCGGGCCATCAGCCCGTCGATGCGGCGATACGGCACGTCCTCGTAGAAGCGCCAGACGTGCGACGGATCGTCGGCACGCAGCAGCGACAGCATGGCTTCCTGCACCTGCAGATGATCGCGGTGGAACAGGCCGGCCGGCGCGAGCACGCCGAAGCCCGGGTGCGCGTCGATCGCCGCGGCCACGCGTGTCGCGATCGCGGTCGACGTAGTCGGTACGCCGTACTGATCGTCGAGGAAATCGAGCCACACGGGGCGGGCGTCGAGCAGCGCGAGCGCGCGGCGGTCTTCGTCGCGGCGCGCGTGCATCGCTTCGTCGGCGTGGCGGAAGCCCGCGCGCTGATCCCACGGGGGCGCGGGCGTGCCGTGCGGCGGGATGCCCGCGAACACGGTGACGACGATCGAGCCGGGCGCCTGCGCGAGCAGTTGCCCGCAACTGAAGACGGCATCGTCGAGATGCGGCGAGACGACGAGCCAGCGTGTCGGGTCGGGCATGGCGTGAAGTTCTCCATCGTGAGCGGCCGGGCCGCCGGTTCCGATCGGCCAGCATGCGTCGTGCCCGCGGGCGGCGTCCGCGCCGGCCGCTGTCGAGTGTCCCCGCAGGAGCGTGTCCAATGACCGAAATTGCACGGCCGCAGGCCGGAAATTACGCAACGGCCGTGATGCTGGTCGCGATCGCGACCGTGTTGCAGACGCTCGCGATCCGGTTCGGCGGCGTGAATCTGCCGTTCGTGCTGTATTACCCGCTGCTCGCCGGCGCCGCGTGGGCGACGTCGTTCGTGTTCGGCATCGTGTCGACGGTGGTCAGCGGGCTGCTCGTCTGGACGCTGTTCCTGTCCGATCCGGCCGCCTATACGACGCCGCTGCCCGACCGGCTCGTGCAGCTCGGCACGTTCATCCTGATCGGCGCGCTGGTGTGCGCGGTCGCGTCGCTGCTGCATCACACGCGGCTCACGAACGATCGCGCGCGCCGACGCGAGGCGGCCGCCCGCCGCCAGTTCGAGGCCGTGCTGCGCGCGCTGCCGCACGGCGTGATCGCGACCGACCCGAACGGGCGGCTCATCTATCTCAACGCGGCCGCGGCCGAACTCGTCGGCTGCCGGCCGGACGAGGCGGTGGGGCGGCCGGTGCGCGACGTGCTGCGCATCGTCGATCACGAAGGCCGCCGCGTGCCGACCACGCCGCTCGACCATGCGCTCGGCGGCGCCGAGGCGACGTCCGACCGGCACTGGCTGCAGGCCGGCAGCGGCGATCGGGTGCCGATCGTCGCGGTTGCGTCGCCGATCGGCGATGCGGACGGCAATCTGGACGGCGCGGTGCTGCTGCTGCGCGATGCCGGCGCGGACCGCGCGCGCGTCGATGCGTCGCGGCTCCAGCATGCGGTCGTCGAGGCGTCGCCGGACGCGATCGTCGGGATCGACGCCGACGGCCGCATCGCCAGCTGGAACGCGGCTGCGCAGCGGATCTTCGGCTACGACGAGGCCGACGCGCGCGGCCGCAGGTTCGACACGCTGATCGCGCGGCGCTGGCTGCGGCTCAATCCGCTCGCCGACGCGTTCGACGCGATGCACGAGCCGGTCGGGCCGCTCGAACTGTTGTGCGTGCGGCGCGACGGTCGGCGCTTTCGGGCGACGGTATCGGCGTGCCCGGTGCAGGGCGAGGCGCGGGCGTGCGTCGCGCTGTCGCTGACGCTGCACGAAACCGGCGCGCAGCGTCGCCGCGACCTGCGGGCGCAGCGCTCGCTGCAGGGCGCGCGCGATGCACGCGATCAGGCCGACACGTCGAACCGGCTGAAGGACGAGCTGCTGGCCACGGTGTCGCATGAATTGCGCACGCCGCTGAACGTGATCTACGGGTGGATCGAGGTGCTGCGCAATACGGGCGACCACGCGTTGCAGCATCAGGCGATCGACGCGATCGACCGCAGCGCGCGTTCGCTCACGCGGATGGTCGGCGACATCCTCGATGCGTCGTCGCTCGCGACCGGCAAGCTGCGGCTCGACGCGACGCCGGTCGACGTCGTGCGGTTGTTCTCCGATCAGGTCGGCACGTTCCAGACCGCCGCCTCGTCGGCCGGCATCATGCTCGAATTCGACTGCGCCGCGTCCGCGTGCATCGTGTCGGGCGACGCCGAGCGGTTGCGGCAGATGCTGTCGAACCTCATCTCGAATGCGCTGAAATTCACGCCGGGCGGCGGCAGCGTGACGGTCGGCCTCGCGCGCGACGGCGGGCACGCGGTGTTGACCGTCGCCGATACGGGGCAGGGCATCGCGACGGAGTTCACGCCGTACGTGTTCGACATGTTCCGCCGCGCGGACGATTCGCCCGCGTCGCCGCGGCGCGGGCTTGGTCTCGGCCTGTCGATCGTGCGACATATCGCGCAACTGCACGGCGGCAGCGTGACCGTCGCGAGTGCGGGCCGCGATCGCGGCACGACGTTCACGGTGACGCTGCCGGCCGGCTGGCAGCCGGGCGGCGCGATGGCGTGGAGCATCGTGCAGGCGGGCGGCCAGCGCGAGGCGCTCGTGCTCGATACGCAGCGCATCCTGATCGTCGACGACGACGCGACCACGCGGGCCAGTCTCACCGCCGCGCTGACCACCTTCGGCGCGGCGGTCGCGATCGCGTCGTCGGGCCGCGAGGCGCTCGCGATGGTGGCCGACATGCGGCCGACGGTCGTGCTGTCCGACCTCGCGATGCCCGACGGCGACGGCTTCTGGCTGCTGGAGGCCTTGCGGCGCGGCACGACGAACGGCGACAGCGGCCCGCTCGACGTGCGCGTGCTGGCCGTCACCGCGCACGCGGGCCTCGCCGACGAGCGCCGCGCGCTGGAGGCCGGCTTCGACGGCTATCTGTGCAAGCCGGTCGACGTGCGCGAACTGGCGCACAAGATCGCGCACGTGACGAAGCGCGACGGCTGACGCGCGTCGCGTCTCGGTTGCTTCGGCCGCGTCAGCCGCGTCACGTCGTCGGCGCTGGCCGATTCTGCGTATGGACCTGCGCGAGCAGATGCGACGCGATGCGCGTGCTGCGCACGAGGTCGCCGGGCGCGTGGTGCGTGACCTGGCGCTGAATGAAGTAGCGCGCGGTGTGCGCGAGCCCGTTCGCGAACGTCGTCGTCGCGCGCCAGCCGAGCCGCTTCTGCGCGGCCGCCAGATTCGGCCGCCGCTGGCGCGGATCGTCGGACGGCAGCGGCCGGAATTCGATCGGCACGTTGGCACCGACGATCCGCACGACTTCCCGCGCGACGTCGATCATCGCGATCTCCACGTCGCTGCCGAGATTGACCGGCTCGCTCGCATCGCCCGGTTCATCCATCAGCCGGATCAACGCATCGACCATGTCGTCGACGTAGCAGAACGAGCGCGTCTGCTTGCCGTCGCCGTAGACGGTCAACGGCTGTTCCGCGAGCGCCTGCGTGACGAAGTTCGATACCACGCGCCCGTCGGCCGGGTGCATGCGCGGGCCGTACGTGTTGAAGATCCGCGCGATCCGCACGTCGATGCCGTACTGGCGGTGATAGTCCGCGAACAGCGTTTCCGCGCAGCGCTTGCCTTCGTCGTAGCACGCGCGGATGCCGGTCGGATTGACGCGGCCGCAATAGTGCTCGTCCTGCGGATGCACGTCGGGGTCGCCGTACACCTCGCTCGTCGATGCCTGCAGAATGCGCGCCTTCACACGTTTCGCGAGGCCGAGCAGGTTGATCGCGCCGTGCACGCTGGTCTTGGTCGTCTGCACGGGGTCGCGCTGGTAGTGAACGGGCGACGCCGGGCACGCGAGGTTGTAGATCTCGTCGACTTCGACGTAGAGCGGAAACGTCACGTCATGCCGCATCAGCTCGAAGTTCGGCGCATCGAGCAGGTGCGCGATGTTGTCCTTCGTGCCCGTGTAGAAATTGTCGACGCACAGCACGTCGTGGCCGGCCGTCACGAGGCGTTCGCACAGATGCGAACCGAGAAAGCCGGCGCCGCCGGTGACGAGGACGCGTTTTCGGTCGTAGCCCTTCATTACGTATTCTCCTTGCGGTGTGCGAGCACGCCTCGCGTGGTGGCGACCGGCGTGCGCCGGCCGGTGCCGGCCGACGTGCCGGCGCGCTGCGCGTGGGCGACGTCGCGGTAGATGTCGACGAGCCGGTCGGCGACGCCTTGCCAGGTGTAGAAGCGATGGGCGCGCAGGTAGCCGGCGCGGCCGAGCGCCGCGCACAGGTCCGGTTGCGCGCGCAGTTGCACGAGGCGCGCGGCCAGCGCGGCCGGGTCGCGCGGCGGCACGAGATAGCCGGTCGTGCCGTCGTCGACCGTCGTGCGGATGCCGCCGACGTCGCTGCCGATCACCGGGGCCGCGCACGCCATCGCCTCGACCGGCGTGATGCCGAACGGCTCGTACCACGGCGTCGTCACGAACACGTCGGCCGCGCTGTAGTACAGGTGCAGCGCATCGCGATCGCGCCGGCCGACGAAGGTTACGCGGTTCGCGATCCCGAGTTCGTGCGCGAAGGCGGCGAGCCGCGCGAGTTCCGGGTCGCGCGCGGGGTCGGGCGTCGGCTGGCTGCCGCCGACCACGTACAGGTGCGTCGGCCGCTGCGGATCGCGCGGCATGCGTGCGAGCGCGTCGATCACGGTGTCGATGCCCTTGCGCGGCACGAGGCGCCCCAGTTGAAGTACGACGAATGCGTCCTGCGGCCAGCCCAGCCGCGCGCGTGCATCGACGCGCGGCACCGGCCGAAATTCCCGTGCATCGAAGCCGCATGGCACGATCTCGATGCGCGCGGTGTCGGCGCGATAGTGCGTCGTCAGGTCGAGCGCATCCTGCGGGCATTCGGCGATCAGGCGGTCCGAGCGGCGCGCGAGCGTGTCCTCGATCGTGAAGCGCGCGTCGGGAAAGCCGTCGGCCGTGCCCTGGTGCAGCCGCCGCACGCGCCCGAGCGCATGGAACGTCGTGACGAGCGGGATACCGAGCGCTTTTTTCACGCGCAGCGCCGCGTCGCCGGACATGAAGAAGTTCGCGTGCATCACGTCGACCGGATCGGGCTCGCGCCGCATGCGCGAGATCATGTACTGCGCGAACGGGCCCATGTACGGCAGCAGCTGCTCCTTGGGCACGTCGGTCGGCGGCCCGGCCGGCACGTGGATCACGCGCATGCGCGGGCCGATCGACACGACTTCCGGCAAATGCGGATTGTCGCAGCGGGTGTAGACGTCGACGTCGAGGCCGCGCTCCGCGAGCTGCTTCGCGACGTTCGCGACATAGATGTTCTGACCACCGGCATCGACGCCGCCGATCACCCCCAGCGGCGACGCATGTTCACTGATCAACGCAATTCTTTGCATGGTATTGCTCCCGGTATCGGGGCCGCGCACACGGGCCACCCTTGTCGGTCGCTCGGCAATCGGCATGCCCGCCGGATTGCGGGGAAAACCGCTTCCCCGTGTGCCGAAAAAATTACAACGCGTTGGATGAAAGGGCGTCTGATCGCGGTGGCGCGCTGGCATGCGGCGCACGCGGCGCGGCACGCGACTTGCGCGACTCCGTTCACCTGCCGGCGTGTCCGGCTTGACGAAAAGGAGGTCACGATGAAGGTATCCCCGCTGCAAGCCCGCCCCCCGCGAATCCGCCGTCAACGCGCGCTGCGCACCGGGATGGCGGTCGCGATCGCCGCGGCCGCCGTGTGCATGGTCGTCGCGCCGAACGCGGTCGCCGCCGGCGACGACGGCGCCGCATCGTCGTCGACGTCGTCGTCGCATTCGAGCACCGGCACGAAGATCCGCGACGCGACGATCACGACCAAGGCGAAGGCCGAACTCGTCGGCACGAGCGGCCTGTCGGCCGGCGACATCCACGTGAAGACCCGGCACGGCACCGTGACGCTCACCGGCAGCGTGCCCGACGAGCAGCAGCGCACGCAGGCCGTCAGCGTCGTGAAGCAGGTCGACGGCGTGCAGGGCGTGCGCGACCAGTTGACCATCCGGCCCAAATAACCGCGACGCGACCGTAACAGGAGTCCAGCGATGAACTGCATGCTCAAACCGGTCGGCGAACAGACGATCGTGATTACCGGCGCGACGAGCGGCATCGGGCTCGTCACCGCGCGCAAGGCGGCACGGCGCGGCGCGAAGCTCGTGCTGTTCGCGCGCAACGAGGAAGCGTTGAACACGCTGTGCGAGGAAATCCGCCAGCACGGCGGCCTCGCGGTGCCGGTCGCCGGCGACGTCGGCAACGTCGAGGATCTGCAGCGCGCGGCCGCGGCGGCGGCCGACACGTACGGCGGCTTCGACACCTGGATCAACAATGCCGGCGTGTCGATTTTCGGCACGGCGGCCCAGGTGCCGCTCGAGGATCAGCGCCGGCTGTTCGACACCAACTACTGGGGCGTCGTGCACGGTTCGCTCGTCGCGGCCGACCATTTCCGGCGCAAGAGCGATTTCCACGGCGGCGCGATCATCAACATGGGCAGCGAGGCGTCCGACGCGCCGGTGCCGCTGCAAAGCGCGTATGTCGCATCGAAGCACGCGGTGAAGGGCTTCACCGATTCGCTGCGGCTCGAGATGGAAGCGGATCACCTGCCGGTGTCCGTCACGCTGATCAAGCCGGCCGCGATCGACACGATGTTCGTGATGCACGCGAAGAACTACATGAACGTCGAGGCGAAGCTGCCGCCGCCGATCTACGACCCCGATCTGGTGGCCGACGCGATCCTGTTCGCGGCCGCGCATCCGCGCCGCACGCTGTTCGTCGGCGGCGCCGCCAAGCTGACGTCGGCGAGCGCGTACCACGCGCCGCGCCTGTTCGATCGCCTCGCGGCCACGCTGTTCTCGCGCGGCCAGCGCACGGTGCGCCCCGCGCGGCCGCGCGACGACAATGCGCTGTACGACTCGCGCCACGCGCTGCACGAGCGCGAAGGCATGGAAGGGCCCGTTCTGCGCAGCTGTGCGTACAACTCGGTGGTGCAGCGGCCGAAGGTCGCCGGCGCGGTCGCGCTGGGCGCCGCGGCGCTGGTGTTTGCCGCGTTCGCACGCGCGCGCCGGCAGTCCGCGTGATTTCGTTCATTTTCCAAGGAGGCTTTCATGACATCCCGACAACATACGGGCCACGAATACAGCCACTCGCGCGCGCACGAAGGCGAGCGCACGCAGCAGGACCACGACAAGGGCGGCCATCAGACGGGCCACGGCAAGCCGCCGAGCCCGGTCGACGTGCAGAAGGCGCTGAAGGGGATGGACTACCCGGCCAGCAAGTCGGACGTCGTGCAGTGCGCGGAACGCTCGCATGCGAGCCCCGAGGTGCTCGACATGCTGCGCAAGATTCCCGAGCGCGAGTACGACACGCCGGCATCGGTATCGAAGGAACTCGGGCGGCTGATGTGAGCGTCGCCCCGTCGCGCCGCGTGCTTGCGCGCGCGGCGCATTCATCACGAGGAGCACGACCATGGCGATGATCGTCGCAGGCCGTTTCACGACGTTCGATGAAGCGGAAGGTGGGGCGCGTCACCTCTACGAGCGCGCGTTCGGGCCGGACGACGTGTCGATCTTCTTCCTGAACCCCGGCGGCCAGCACGCACGCTTCCCGATCGGCGGCGACGTGTATGCCGACACGGCGGCGAAGCCCGGCGGGCGCGGCGCGATGGTCGGCGCGATCCGTGGGCTGCTGATCGGCGTCGTCCTCGGGCTGATCGCCTATGCGCTCGGCCTGCACTACTGGTTCGTGCCGGCCGCCGCCGCGCTGGCCGGCGCCTATCTCGGCGCATTCGGCGGCGCGCTCGGCCGCATGCGCGGCGAGCAGGCCGAAGGCAAGGGCACGCTCGCGCAGAGCGAGACCGGCGTGATCCTCGCCGCGCGCGTGACGCCCGACACCGCGACCGCCGCCGAAGACGTGCTGCGCGCGACCGGCGCGAAGTCGATCGAGCGCGTCGAAGGCGACTGGCAGGACGGCGAATGGCGCGATTTCGATCCGGTGCGCCGGCCCGACGAAGCCCCGTCCGGCGGCCCGCGCTGACCTTTTTCCAAACGCTTGCAACGCCAACCCTGAAAACACGGCCGCCGCGTGCGGGCCGGCGTGCGCCGCGCGCGGCACGCCGCTTGCGCAGCATCGGCGGCACCCGTTCAAGGAGGAACCCATGACCACCGCACAGACTCCCCCGCCGCAGAAACAGACGCAGCAGCCGGGCACGGAGCGCGACATGCATCCGAAGCCGCGCGACGAGGCGGCCGACTACGTCGGCAGCGGCAAGCTCGCCGGCAAGGTCGCGCTGGTGACGGGCGGCGACAGCGGGATCGGCCGCGCCGTGGCGGTCGGTTTCGCGAAGGAGGGCGCGGACGTCGCGATCGTCTACCTGAATGAATCCGACGACGCCGCGCACACGAAGCAACTGATCGAGCAGGCCGGCCGGCGCTGCGAGGCGATCGCGTGCGACGTCGGCGATCGCCGGCAGGCGCGCGACGCCGTGGCTCGCACCGTCGAGCGGCTCGGCCGGCTCGACGTGCTCGTGAACAACGCGGGCGAGCAGCATCCGCAGCCGGGCATCGAGGACGTGTCCGAGGAACAGCTCGAGCGCACGTTCCGCACCAACGTATACGGGATGTTCTTCTGCACGCAGGCCGCGCTGCCGCACATGAAGGAAGGCGGCCGCATCGTCAACACGGCGTCGGTCACCGCGTATCACGGCAGCCCGAAACTGCCCGACTACTCGGCGACCAAGGGCGCGATCGTCGCGTTCACGCGCTCGCTGTCGATCGAGCTGGCCGAACGCGACATCCGCGTGAACGCGGTCGCACCGGGGCCGATCTGGACGCCGCTGATTCCGTCGACGTTCACGCCCGAGCAGGTCGCGAAATTCGGCTCGAACGTGCCGCTCAAGCGGCCGGGCCAGCCGGACGAACTGATCGACTGCTACGTGCTGCTCGCGTCGGACGGCGCGAGCTACATGACCGGGCAGACGCTGCATCCGAACGGCGGCTCGATCGTCGGCGGCTGATGGCCGTTTCCACGCAAGCACCAGGAGAAAGCAGATGAGACAACCCAACTGGACGATCGCGGCGCTCGCCGCCGGCGTGCTCGCCGTGTCCGGGCTCGCCCGCGCGCAGATGCCGAGCGAGCCGCCCGCGTCGAATGCGCATGTGCCGGGCGGCGTGATCAACCCGTCGTCGGGCGCCGGCGCGGCCGGCGACCCCGGCATCGCGAAAGCGCCGAAGGGCACCGACGCGGAGTTCGTCGACAAGGCCGCGATGGCCGGCAAGGCCGAAGTGCAGGCAAGCCAGCTCGCGCTGAAGCAGGCGCAGTCGGCGGACGTGCGGGCGTTCGCGAAACGGATGGTCGCGGATCACGGCAAGGCGAACGCGAAGCTCAACGAAATCGCCGCGCGCAAGGGTATCAAGCCGCAGGTCGAACAGATTTCCGATCCTGACGTGGAGGCGCTGCGCGGCAAGAGCGGGCACGACTTCGACACCGCGTATCTCGCGGCGGCCGGCCCCGACGCGCACCAGAAGGCGGTCGCGTTGTTCGAGGACGAAGCGCGCGACGGCAAGGACGCGCAACTGCGCGCGTTCGCCAAATCCACGCTGCCGACGCTCAAGCATCACCTGAGCATGGCGCAGACGCTCGCACGCAAGGTGGGCACGCAATAACGCGTGCCCGGTTCCACCCCTGGGCCGCCCGGCGGCCCGCTTTTTCGGAGAAGCAGTCATGGCCCAACGGCAATCGAAGCACGAAGGTATCCTCGAACTGCTCTGCCAGGCATACGAGACCGAGCTTGGCGGCGCGCAGATCTACGAGGCCGCGCTCCAGTGCGCGACCGACGAGGACCTCCATAAGGAATGGGAGAAGTACCATCGCGAGACGCTGCATCACCAGGAGGTGCTGCGCAAGGTATTCGACACGCTCGGCCTCGATCCGGATGCGCAGTCGCCGGGGCGCGCCGCGGTGGCGGCGACCGGCAAGTCGCTGGTGCAGGTGATCCAGCAGGCGAAGAAGCAGGCCGATCCGGCGGTCGCGCAGGTGGTCGCGGCCGAGTGCGTGGTGCTGGCCGAAACCAAGGATCACCTGAACTGGGAGCTGATCGGCTACGCGGCTGATCAACTGCCCGACAGCGACGCCGCGAAGGCGCTGAAGGCCGCGCACGACGAGGTCGAGGCCGATGAGGATCATCACCTGTATCACACGCGTGGCTGGGCGCGCGAGATGTGGATCGAGTCGATGGGCTTCAAGGCGGTGCTGCCGCCGCCGGAGGAAGTGAAGAAGGTGGAGTCCGCGGCCGACGCGGCACGTGCCGAGCGCTCGCGCGGCAAGATGATGTAACACCAGGGCGGGCGTGCCGCGCGCGGCGCGGTCGCCCGCTTGCCGGTCCATCAGGTTGCGTACGCAACCTTCTGCACAATCCCCGCCTCAATCCCTCACGTCAGTACATCGACGATCATCGTCACTACCGACACGGCCATCAGCGCGACCGCCAGCCAGCCGAACACTTTCGATACCGGCCCGCTGCCGGGCTGGCCGGCCGCATCGCGCTGTTGCGACAGCAGCATCACCAGCACGAGCATCGGCACCGCCGCGACGCCGTTGAGCACGGCGCTCCAGTACAACGCGCGGATCGGGGCGATCGGGCTGAAGCAGATCGCGATGCCGACGATCACGCACAGCGCCAGCACCGTGTAGAACGCGGGCGCGCGCCGTACGGGCTCGTTCAGCCCTTCGCGAAACCGCCACGCTTCCGCGCAACCGTAGGCGGCGCTGCCCGCGAACGCGGGAATCGCGAGCAGCCCGCAGCCGACGATGCCGAACGCGAACACCACGAACGCGGCTTCGCCGGCGATCGGCCGCAACGCCTCGGCGGCCTGCGCGGTGCTGCCGATGTCGTGCCGGCCGCGCGCGAAGAACACGGCCGCGCCGATCACCATGATGCAGAACGACACCGCGTTGGTGACGATCATGCCGGTCCACGTGTCGAACGTGATGCGCTGTTCGGTCTCGCGGCGCGAGTTGCGTTCGCCGTTCTGTTGCTCGGCCGTGGTTTCCTCGACTTCGAGCGCGGCCTGCCACACGAACAGGTACGGGCTCAGCGTCGTACCGAGCACGGCGACCGCGGTGGTCGCATAGTCGTGCGTGAAGGCGATGTGCGGCAGCACGATCGCGTGCAGCAGGTCGCCCCAGTCGACGTGCACGAAGCCGAGTTCGAGCACGTACGCGATCAGGCCGAGCGTCATCCATTTGAGCCAGCGTGCATAGCGTTCGTATGACAGCATCACCTGCAACGCGAGCGACGCGATTCCGTAGAGCGGCGCATACCAGTAGCTGCGGCCGCCGACGACGAGCGCCGTCGCGTCGCCCATCGCCGCGAGATCGGCGCCGACGTTCACGACGTTGACGATCACGACCATCACGATCAGCGTCTTCGCGACGCGCTCGGAATAGTGCTGACGGATGCCGGCCACGAGTCCTTCGCGATTGCGGCGCCCGATGAATGCCGACGCGAGCTGCACGGCCACCATCATCGGCAGCGTGACGACGATCATCCACAGCATGTTGAAACCGAACTGGCTGCCGGCCTGCGCGTAGACGGCGACGTTGCTCGGATCGGCATCCGACGCGCCCGCGAGCAGGCCGGGGCCGAGCCGCCGATACCACGGTTTCGCGGCGGCCGGCTGCGCGTCTTCGTCGAGTCCGCTCATCCGGCATCCCCGTGCGCCGGGCGCCCGCCGCCGTGGCGCCGCTCGCGAGCGAGGCGCGACGCGGTGCGCAACGCGTCGACCAGCGTGCGGTACGCGTGTTCGCGGGAATCGGCGCCGCGCGTGCGCAGCACGTACGAAGGGTGATAGGTCGCGACGACGAGCCGGCCGTCCTCGGTGCGCACCGGGGCGCGCGTGCGCTCCAGCGTCGCGTCGTTGTCCTGCAGCACCGCGCGCAGCGCCGTCGCGCCGAGCGCGACCACCACGCGCGGTTGGACGGCTTGCAGTTCGCGTTCGAGCCAGTAGTGGCACGCCGCCACTTCACGCTGCGCGGGTGTCTTGTGCAGCCGGCGCTTGCCGCGCGGCTCCCATTTGAAGTGCTTGACCGCGTTCGTCAGGTAGACGTGCGCGCGTTCGATCCCGGCTTCGTCGAGCGCGCGGTCGAGCATGCGGCCGGCCGCGCCGACGAACGGCAGGCCTGCACGGTCCTCCTGGTCGCCCGGCTGCTCGCCGACCAGCATGATCGGCGCGTCGACGGGCCCGGCGCCCGGCACCGGCTGCGTCGCGTGTTCCCACAGCGCGCAGCGGCGGCACGCGTCGAGCGTGTCCGGGGCATCGTCGTCGGGCGGCGGTGCCGTCGGTGCCTGGCGGTCGGGCGTTTTGCGCGTCATGCGGCATCTCCGGCGCAGGCCGAACGAACGGCACGCCGCCGTTGCGCGGAACATGCCGGCGCTCGTGCTGTCGCACGCGCAGTGGGAAGCACACTGGACGATCGAAGCCGCATCGTGCGCATGAAAGACTCCTGTGTCGACGATGCGAGAGAGGCAGCAACCGGCATGCCGCATGCAGTCGGTATGGGCTCGCGCCTTGCGTGGCAAGCCGGTCCAACGACAGGAGAAGCACGATGCAACTCGACCCCGGCGACGATCCGGCCGCCGACGACGTGCTGCTGTGGCGCGCGCCCGACAGCGTGCCGCGCCGTCCGCGCCGCGTGCTGGTCGTCGACGACTATCGCGATGCGGCGGATGCGCTGCGCCTGCTGCTCGAGGCGCGCGGCTTCGAGTGCCGGGTCGCCGACGATCCGTTCGCCGTGTGCGACGTCGCGCGCGACTGGCAGCCGTTCGCGGTCGTGCTCGACATCGCGATGCCGGGCCTCGACGGGCTGCAGCTCGCGGCGCGGCTGCGGCGCGACCCGCGAACGTCGGACATGCTGCTGATCGCGTGCAGCGGGCTTGCGTCGCGGCGCGATTGCGAACGGGCGAAGGAAGCCGGCTTCGACGCGCACTGCGCGAAACCGCTGACGCCGCACCGGCTGCTGGGCTACCTCGAATCGGCGAGCGGCGGCGCCAGGAAGCCGGACGGGGACGTTACACGACCCTTGTAAAAAGGCTGGCGGTGCGCCGGGTGCGGCGTCGGCCACCGCGGCGCGAGGGGACAAAAAAACGCCCCGCGGGGCGGGGCGTGTCGAACGGAAGCGCCGGCGAACCGGCGCCGCGTCAAGGTGCGGTCAGTGACGGCCGCGCGTGCGCGGATCGTCGAGGTCTTCGGTCGGGTCGGTCAAGCCGAGCTCGTCGCCGGCACTCCAGTACGGCGTGCTGCCGTAGAACTCGTGCAGCGGCTCGGCCCATTGCGGATCGGCCATCGCCGGCCAGTGGTCCTTGTCGAACCCCGGCGCATTGCGAATCCGCTCGGACGATACCGACAGCAGGAAGCACTTGCGTTCGGTATCGAGCGTCAGCGCGCTCCACGGAATCGCGTGCAGCTTGTCGCCGATGCCGAGGATGCCGCCGCTCGACAGCACCGCATACGCGATGCGGCCCGAGCGCACGTCGAGCATGATGTCCTTGATCTTGCCGACATCGTCGCCGTCGGTCGTATAGACCTTGTCGCCTTCCAGCGTATCGGCTGCCATCACGTCGGGACCGGGGCCGGCCGCCGTCGCGGCGCCCTTGCCGATGATGCGGGTCTGACCTTGATCGGGAGTCTGCATGGTTTCCTCCAGGCTGTGTGGGGCGCGACCGTGCCCGGGGCCGGGCCCTGCGGGTCGCGCGGGTGGGCGGGGCGAAGCGGAACACCGCACCGTCACGTCTGCTTCGGTTGCGACACGCCTTCGAGCGTGTTCGCCACGTCGTCGCGCTCGGGGCTGGCCGTGCGCGTCGCGATGTCGGCGAGCGACAGCATGCCGACCAGTCGCTTGTCGTGATCGACGACGGGCAGCCGGCGCAGTTGCGCGTCGGCCATGTAGTGCTGGATCTCGTCCAGCGAATCGTCGTCGAAGCACCATTCGATCGGGCCGGACGCGACCTCCTGGATGCGCGTCTCCGGCGGCTTGCCGGCCGAGATCGCGCGCACCGCGAGATCGCGGTCCGTCACCATCCCGACCAGCCGGTTGTTGTCGCACACGGGCAGCGCGCCGATGTCGTAGCGCTCCATCAGTTGAGCGGCGTGACGGATCGAGTCGGTCGGTGCGATCCGCACGACGTCCTGCGACATGATTTCGTTGACGCGATGCATGAATTTCTCCTTGGCAGTCAGGTAAAGCAATGTGTCGGTGCGGCTACCGTGTTCCAGCAAACCGCATGCCGTGCAGGCGTGGTTCGTCTCGTCACTTCTCGTCGCGTTTGCGTTTGTCCTCCGCCGGCCCGTCGTCGTGCTTGCCGGGCGGCGTGTCGGGCTCGATGCGCGTGACGCCGCCGGTCGCGGGCGGGTCGCTGGCCGGAAACGTGTCCTCGAGCTGCTTGTCGATATGACGCTCCGAATGGCGCGTATGGGTGCGGTCCTGGTCCTTCAGCGGCGGCTGCGGATCGGGCTGCCGCTCGTGCGCCGGTGCGTCGTGGCCGTGCCGGGTCGAATCCTTCATCGCGGTACTCCGTATCGGTGACGAGGAGCCGCCTGTGCCGCAACCTGCGTTCCCGGCCCGCGCGCCCGGCACGCGACTTGCCGCTGCAACGGCCACGACCACGACGACGACCATGACGACACAGCGCAACAGGGTGCCTGCTGCGCGCACACCGAGCGGGAGGCAGGATGACGATTCCGAAACGACGACCAGGGGTGCGCTACGAGATCAACGTATGCGGCGGCGGATTCGATTCGGTGAAAAGCCATTTCGATACGTGGAAGCACGAACCGCTGATCTACCGGCCCGAGCGCCGGATGTTCGAAGGCAAGGCCGACGTGCGGCCACTCGGCGACGAGACGTTCGGCGCGACCGAGCCCGCGCGCTTCGCGCTGCAGCGGGCGTGCGAGCCGTCGGACCCGTATGCGCTGGCCGCACGCGTGCGGGACGACGGCCGCGAGCTGTGGCTCGTGATGGCCGCCTACGACGCGTAGCCGCGCGCTTGCAAGATTTGCAGCGAACGGTGTAGCGAAGGCATGGCGGCTGGCGCTGGACCGCGCGCCTGCGTATCGATTCCCCGGCGATCCCCGCGTGACCCGCGCCTGCGGCGACGTGAACGGACGGCACGCGGCTTGCGAATCTTCGCTACGCGGCTGTCGCGCCGATCCCGACCCGAACCCGCAACGATGGAATGCCGATGAAACACGAACCCGCGCAGTGGCTGCAACGACCCGAACCGCCGTTCCCCGACATCGAGCCGGACCCCGAGCCGCCCGATCCCGACGACCTGCCGCCGGACCTGCCCGAACCGTACCGGGAACCGGAGGGCGACCCGCCCGGGCATGCGCCGCCCGAACGCGACCCGCCGTCGCGCGAGCCGCCCGTGCGGGCGTGGCGGGTGGGCGCGCCGCCGCTCATGCGAACGGAGGAGGTGCGATGAGTATCCGCGTGAAACCCGGCATGCTGCGCGACATCGCCGAGACGCTCGGTCGTCATTTCGAGGCGCGCGCGATGCCGTTCCACGTCGAGGAGCAGCCGGCCGGCGCACTGCATATCGGTTTTCGCGTCGACGGCCATCCGGCGTCGCTGACCGTGACGTTCGACGCCGACGCGTTCGCCGCGCTCGAACGGGCCGACGTCGACCGGCAACGCGGCACGCTCACGCGCGTCGCGGCCGAATTCGACACGATGATGGCGCGCCGCGCACCGACCGCGTACGCGGGCGATTTCCACTTCAACCGGCTCTGAGCCGCGCCGTACTGGCCGGCCGCAGCCGTCGATTCACGGAGGATTCGATGAACACGATCCAGACGATACGCGTGGGCGCCTGTGCGTTCGCCGCCGCGTGCGCGCTGGGCGCATGCACGCAACCCGCCAACGGCCCGTACGGCACGCGCGGGGCGCCGCCCGCGCCGCCTGACGGCCGCGGCGCGCAGTCGACCACGACGATGCCGGACGCGAATACGCGCTACGACCCGCGTCCGTCGCCGGGCAATACGATGCCGCCCGGTACGAGGGTCGACGTACCGGTCGACGTGCCGCCGCCGGGCCCGAACGGCGCGCAGGGCGACCAGCCGCTGCCGGGCACGCCCCCGCCGATGCAGTACTGATACGACGCGTCGCGGGGACGCGCCGCGGCGCCGCGTCACGGCATGCCGCCCCCGCGATGAGGCCGGAGGAACGCGATGGCGAATCAGCACGAACATCTGGAGGACTGGCTGCGCGATGCCTACGCGATGGAGCGCCAGGCCGAGACGATGATCGACGCGCAGATGAAGCGGGTCGGCCACTACCCGCAGTTGCAGGACCGGCTGCGGCAGCATCTCGACGACACGCTCGGCCAGCAGGCGCTCGTCGAGGCGTGCCTGATGCGGCTGGGCACGTCGCCATCGGCGACCAAGGATCTCGCCGCGCGCATTGCCGCATACGGCGAGATCGCGAGCGGCATGCTGGCGGACGACGAAGTGGTGAAGACGGCGCTGGCCGCCTATGCATTCGAGCAGTTGGAGATCGCCGCGTACACCGCGCTCGTCGCGGCGGCGCAGGCGGCCGGGGAAGAAGAGATTCGCGCCTGTTGCGAGCGGATTCTCCAGCAGGAGCGCGGCATGGCCGCGTGGCTGCTGCGCCATCTGCCCGAGCTGACGACGGCGTTTCTCGATCGTTCGGCGGTGGACCGCATCGACGCGAAGCGCTGACGGCGCGGCCCTCGAGCGGCTTCCGGTACGGGGCCGTTTTCCGTGAGCGAAATACGTGCCCCCTAACTTGCCCCCGGGTTGTAAAAAAGCGGCTCTCGCACACGGCGAAACGGGGTGCGAACCCGCGAGAGCCGCGTCGTGGCGCGCTTCGCGCGACTGGCACGGAAGCTGCATGACGTCCGGTAGAAGACATACCCGCGAACCGAACCGTCAGGAGGCTTTCGATGCCCGTCTCGCTTGCGCTGCAGATGCGACAGCATCTCGCACTTACACCGAGGCTTCAGCAGTCGCTGCGGCTGCTGCAGTTGTCCTCGCTGGAGTTTCAACAGGAATTGCGTCAGGCGCTCGACATGAACCCGTTTCTCGAAGACGGCCAGGGCGACGAGGACACCGCTGCCGGCACGCCCGAGCAGCCGACCGAAGCGGCCGCGCCCGAAGCGGCGCCCGAGCACGACGACATTCGCCCGCCGGATGGCGAGGTGCCGTTTACCGCGGCGCCCGCGCCGCGCGGCACGAGCCGTCAGGGCGACGACACCGACGGCCTGTCGCCCGGAGAATGGATCGCCGCCGAACCGTCGCTGCATCAGCAACTGCACGATGCGCTGCGGCTCTATCCGCTCAACAAGCGCGACCGCGAGGCCGCGCGCCTCGTGATCGATGCGCTGGACGACGACGGCTACCTGCGTCAGGAGCTGCCTGAACTGCTGGTCGCGGCTGATCCCGCGTGGCTGCTGTCGGAGCAGGATCTCTCGGTCGCGCTGCGGCTAGTGCAGATGCTCGACCGGCCGGGTATCGCGGCCCGTTCGTTGTCCGAATGCCTGGTCTTGCAGCTCGACGCGATTCCGGCCGGCACGCCGGCGCTCGCGGAAGCGAAGGCGATCGCGCGCGAGCATCTGGAGCGGCTCGCGCGCCGCGAGACGGCCGAGATCCAGCGGCGTCTCGGCTGCAACCAGCAGACGCTGCACGCGGCCTGCGCGCTGGTGCGCGGGCTCGACCCGCGCCCCGGCAATCACTACGGCAGCACGCGCGGCGACTACGTGGTGCCCGACGTGATCGTGCGCCAGGTGCGCGACGAATGGATTGTCACGATCAACCCGGCCGTGTTGCCGCGCGCGCGCCTGCACGAGCGCTATGCGACGCTGTTCGCGCAGTCGAGCGGCGAGCGCGATTCCCCGCTCGGCCAGCAGTTGCAGGAAGCGCGCTGGCTGATCCGCAACGTGCAGAAGCGCTTCGACACGATCCAGCGTGTGGGCGAATGCATCGTCGCGCGGCAGCGCGATTTCTTCCGCTACGGCGAGATCGCGATGAAGCCGCTGGTGCTGCGCGACATCGCGGAGGAGCTCGACCTGCACGAATCGACCGTCTCGCGCGCGACCGGCAACAAGTACATGGCCACGCCGCACGGCACGTTCGAGTTCAAGCATTTCTTCCCGCGCAAGCTCGAGGCGGCCGGCAAGGGCGTGTGTTCGGCGTCGGCCGCGAAGGTGCTGATCCGCGACATGATCGCGGCCGAGCGGCAGACCGATCCGCTGTCCGACGTCGCGCTCGCGGAGAACCTCGCGGGCCGCGGCATCCTTCTTGCGCGCCGCACGGTGACCAAGTATCGCCAGGCGATGAAGATTCCGCCGGCCGACCTGCGACGCCGCGACGCCGCGTGACGGCCTCACTGTTCCAACCCCGCGCGTGCCGGCCCTCGCGTCGGCTCGCGCGCCAACGAGAGGAGCGCAACCATGCCAGCCAAATCCCAGGCCCAGCAGCGCGCCGCAGGGGCCGCGCTGTCGGCCAAGCGCGGTGACACGAAAATGAAGGACCTCAAGCCGCCGTCGAAATCGATGGCCAAGTCGATGAGCGAGAAAGAGCTCGAGAAAATGGCTTCCACGCCCACGCGCGGCAAACCGAAACACAAGCACGATGCGTGAACGGCGCCGACGTTTAGTGACGACTGCTGTCATCCAGGAGGGTTCCATGCTTCGATACGCCATCATTTTCTTCATCATCGCGATCATTGCCGCCGTGTTCGGCTTCGGCGGCATCGCGGCCGGTGCGGCCGAAATCGCGAAGATCCTGTTCTACATCTTCGTCGTGATCTTCCTGGTCACGTTGCTGCTGGGCGTCGTGCGACGATGACGGTGATGCCCGACCGGTCGCAGCGCGTCGCAGAACTCGAGCACGCGCTCGCGATCAGTTTTCCGTCGCAGTCGACCGTGGTCGTGCATGCGGACGACGCGTCCGGCCGGCTGACGATCAACGTGTCGTGGGTGCGCGTGCCGTCCGACGAGGACGCGCGCCAATGGCGCTGCTCGGTCGACATGCGCTTCGATGCGGACGTGATCGAACGCTACGCGACCCTCGACACGGCCGACCGGCTGCGCGTGCGCACCCAGCTGTGCGACCGCGCGCGGCGCGCGGTGGACGAGCACAAGCCGCGCGTCGAGGATGCCGCGATCGAGTGCAACGTGGCGCTCGACGTGACGGCCGTCGTGTTCGACGCGGCGCTGCGCGCGCCCTGACGTCACCGCCGGCCCGCGGCCGTTCGCGGCGCGCCGGGCCGGCTTTCCCTGCCGTCCGCACGCGTGCGCCGCGGCGCGTCGCCGTGCGGCGACGGCTCCCTACCGAATGCCACGAGGACACCTGACGATGACGACTCCCCCATCCGCCGGCAAGACGCCCCCGACGCAACCGACGCAACCACCCGACAGCGCGAAATCGCGCCAGCTCGAGGCGAACCGTGCGCGGCCCGACGGCGAGGCGCTGCGCACCAACCAGGGCGTGCGGATCGCCGACAACCAGAACACGCTGCGCGGCGGCGCGCGCGGCCCGTCGCTGCTCGAAGACTTCATCATGCGCGAGAAGATCACGCATTTCGATCACGAGCGCATTCCGGAGCGGGTGGTGCATGCGCGCGGCTCGGCCGCGCACGGCGTGTTCCGCGTGTACGAGCCGATGGCCGACTACACGAAGGCCGCGTTCCTGCAGGACCCGGCCACCGAAACGCCGGTGTACGTGCGGTTCTCGACCGTGCAGGGGCCGCGCGGGTCGGCCGACACCGTGCGCGACGTGCGCGGCTTCGCGGTGAAGTTCTACACCCAGGAAGGCAACTACGATCTCGTCGGCAACAACATGCCGGTGTTCTTCATCCAGGATGCGATCAAGTTTCCCGACTTCGTGCACGCGGTGAAGCCCGAGGCGCCGAACGAGATGCCGACCGGCGCGTCCGCGCACGACACGTTCTGGGATTTCGTGTCGCTGGTACCGGAGACCACGCACATGGTGCTGTGGCTGATGTCGGACCGCGCGCTGCCGGCAAGCTATCGCGCGATGGACGGCTTCGGCGTGCACACGTTCCGCTTCGTGAACGCGGCCGGCGTCGAGCGTTTCGTGAAATTCCACTGGCGGCCCGTGAGCGGCGCGTATTCGCTGCTGTGGGACGAGGCGCAGCGGATCGCCGGCCACGATCCGGATTTCAACCGCCGCGACCTGTGGACGGCGATCGAACGCGGCGACTACCCGGAGTTCGAACTCGGCGTGCAGATGATCGATCCGGCCGACGCGGACAAATTCGACTTCGACCTGCTGGACCCGACCAAGCTCGTGCCGGAAGAGCTCGTGCCCGTGCGGCCGATCGGCCGGATGACGCTGAACCGCAACCCCGACAACTTCTTCGCGGAAACCGAGCAGGTCGCGTTTCACCCGGGCCACGTGGTGCCGGGCATCGATTTCACGAACGACCCGCTGCTGCAGGGGCGCTTGTTCTCGTACACCGATACGCAGCTGAGCCGGCTCGGCGGCCCGAATTTCCACGAGATCCCGATCAACCGGCCGGTATGCCCGTTCGCGAACAACCAGCGCGACGCGCTGCACCGGCAGACGATCAACGTCGGCCAGGCGTCGTACGAGCCCAATTCGACGAGCGGCGGCTGGCCGCGCGAGACGCCGCCCGCGCCGGCCGGCGGCGGGTTCGAGACCGTGCCCGAACCGCTCGAAGGCCACAAGGTGCGCGTGCGCAGCGAATCGTTCGCCGACCATTTCTCGCAGGCTGCACTGTTCTATCAGAGCATGACCGAGATCGAGCAGCGGCATATCCGCGACGCGTACTGCTTCGAGCTCGGCAAGGTGACGCAGCCGCATATTCGCGAGCGGGTGGTCAACGAGATCATCGCGCGCTTCGACGCGGGGCTCGCCGCGCAGGTCGCCGAACGGCTCGGGCTGCCCGCGCCGCAGGCGGCCGCGACGCCGGCCGTGCCGCAGCGCTCGCCGGCGCTGAGCCTGATCGGCCGCGCGAAGCCCGGCATCCGCTCGCGCAAGATCGCGCTGATCGCGACGCCCGGCGTGAATCCGGTGCTGGTCGAGCAGGTGCGCGACGCGTTGCAGGCCGCGCACGCGGTGCCGACGATCGTCGCGCCGACGCTCGCGCCGATCGGCGGCATCGTGCCGGAGGCGACGCTGGTCGGCATGCCGTCGGTGATGTTCGACGCGGTGTTCGTGTGCGGCGGTGACGGCGATGGCCGCGATCTCGCGCACAGCGCCGACGCCCGCCATTTCGTGCGGGAGGCGTTCAAGCACCTGAAGCCGATCGCGGCCGTCGGCTCGGGGCGGCAACTGCTCAGCGCCGCGCACTTGCCCGACCCGGCCGAAGGCGTGTGCGTCGGCCAGGCCGTCGATCTCGACGCGGTGCTGAACACGCTGTCGGATCACCTCGGCCAGCATCGCGTGTGGGCGCGCGAACAGCAGGCGGCGGAGCTGCCGGCATAGGGCCGGCTAGGGCCGAAAGCGGCCGGCAGCGGCTTGCGCCGTACGGTGCGCCCGCCCTCGGGCGGGCGCGCATTCGGCAAGGAGGAACAGGCATGGCACCGCGGATGATTTGGAAAGGCGCGATCAGCTTCGGGCTCGTGCACGTGCCCGTGCAGTTGTTTCCGGCGACGCGCACCGTGAAACCGTCGTTCCGGATGCTCGACAAGCGCTCGATGGACCCGATCGGCTATCGGCAGATCAACAAGCGCACCGGCAAGGAAGTCACGCGCGAGGACATCGTGCGCGGCTACGAATACGAGAAGGAGCGCTACGTCGTGCTCACCGACGACGAGATCCGCGCGGCGAACCCGGAATCGACGCAGACCGTCGACATCCTGACCTTCGTCGACGAGGACGCCGTGTCGTTCCTCTATCTCGACACGCCGTATTACCTGGTGCCGGATCGCAAGGGTGAGAAGGTCTACGCGCTGCTGCGCGACGCGCTGAAGGACAGCGGCAAGATCGGCATCGCGCTGGTGGTGATGCGCGACCGCCAGCATCTGGGCGCGCTGATCCCGGTCGGGCCGATACTCGCGCTCGATACGCTGCGCTGGCAGGAGGAACTGCGGCCGCTCGACGAGCTGTCGGTGCCGGCCGACGACGCGAAGGGCGCGGGCGTCAGTGCGCGCGAGCTCGGGATGGCGAAGAAGCTGATCGACGACATGTCCGGCAAATGGACGCCCGACGAATATCACGACACGTTCCGCGACGACATCCTCGAACTGGTCGAGCGCAAGGTGCGTGCGGGCAAGATCGAGGAGATCGAGGACCGGCCCGCGCAGACCGGCCGCGCGGCGAGCAACGTGGTCGATCTCACCGAGCTGCTGAAGCGCAGCCTGAAGGGCGGCGCGGGCGCGCGCGCGGCGGATCTGCGTGCAGAGCGTGGCGAAGGGGAGGACGAGGCGTCTTCATCGCCGTCGCCGCGGGGCGGCACGCGTCGCAAGCCGGCGGCGAAATCCGCATCGAAGGGCGCGGCGACGAAAACCGCGGCAAAGAAGACTGCCGCGAAATGCGGCGCGGCGAGCGCTCCCGCGGCGAAGAAGACGGCCGCGCGCCGCAAGCATGCGGCGTGACGCCGATGACGCCGACTCCGATTTCGATTCCGGTTCCGACGAGGTGACGCGATGGCCGGCAAGCTCGATCCGTATCGCCGCAAGCGCCATTTCGGCGCGACGCCCGAGCCCGAAGGGGCGCACGGCAAACGTCGTGCGAAGACGGATACGCAAGCGGCCTCGAAGCCGAAGGCGAAGCAGCCCGCCGCGCGCGCACACCAGCCGCTGCGCTTCGTGATCCAGGAGCACCATGCGCGCCGGCTCCACTACGATTTCCGGCTCGAACTCGACGGCACGCTGAAATCGTGGGCCGTGCCGAAAGGCCCGAGCTTCGATCCGCAGGTGAAGCGGCTCGCGGTGCACGTCGAGGACCATCCGCTCGAATACGCATCGTTCGAAGGCGAGATTCCGGCCGGGCATTACGGTGCGGGCTCGGTCGTCGTGTGGGACGAAGGCACGTGGACGCCCGATGGCGGCGTCGCGCAGGCGCGCGAAGGCTACCGGGCCGGCAAGCTGACGTTCCGGCTCGACGGCGAGAAGCTGCACGGCGGCTGGGCGCTCGTGCGCAGCGGGCGACAGGAAGGGCGTCAGGAGCAGTGGCTGCTGATCAAGGAGCGCGACGACGACGCGCGCAGCGCCGATGAATTCGACGTCGTCGGCGAACGGCCGGGGAGCGTGCATGACGGCGCGACCCGCGGCGCGGCACGCAAGCGCGCGGCGCGGCGCGGCCGAGCGACCGACGCGGATGGTGATGCACATGACGCGCAACACGCAAGCCACACAAGCCACGCAAGCCGGCGCCCCACCGACCCGTCGCAGGTCGCAGGCGCGGTGCGCGCGCCGCTGCCCGAGCGCGTCGCGCCCCAACTCGCGACGCTGGTCGATGCACCGCCGACGCAGGGCGGCTGGTGCTACGAACTGAAGTTCGACGGTTACCGCATCCTGGCGCGCATCGCAGGCAAGGGCGCACGCCGGCGCGTCACGCTGATGACGCGCGAAGGCCGGGACTGGACCGCGAAGCTGCGCGCGCAGCGCGACGCGCTCGCGGCGCTCGACCTCGACGACGCATGGCTCGACGGCGAGGCCGTCGTGCTCGGCGAAAACGGCCTGCCCGATTTCCAGGCGCTGCAGAACGCGTTCGGCACGGACCGCTCGGACGCAATCACCTTCTTCGTGTTCGACCTGCCTTATCTCGACGGCTACGACCTGCGCGACGCGCCGCTCACCGAGCGTCGTGCGCTGCTCGAACCGCTGCTCGCGAACAGCGACCCGGCGCGCATGCGCTTTTCGCCCGATCTCGGCGAGGACGTCGCGTCGCTGATCGCGAGCGCCTGCGACACCGGCCTCGAAGGACTGATCGGCAAGCGCGCGGACTCGCGCTATCGCGCCGGCCGGTCGCCCGCATGGATCAAGCTCAAATGCCGGCGCCGGCAGGAGTTCGTGATCGGCGGCTTTACCGAGCCGTCGGGCAGCCGGCACGGCTTCGGCGCGCTGCTGCTCGGTGTGCACGAGCCGGCGCCGGCCGGCAAGCGGCGGCGCGGGCCCGGGCCGCTGCGCTACGTCGGCCGCGTCGGCACCGGCTTCGACGCGCGGATGCTCGACCGTCTCGCCGTGATCCTGCATAAACACGAGCGCGACACGATGCCGTTCGATGAACCGCCGCGCGAACGCACGCGCACTCGCGTGCACTGGGTCGAGCCGACGCTCGTCGCTGAATGCGAATTCGCGGAATGGACCGGCGACGGGATCGTGCGGCAGGCCGCGTTCATCGCGCTGCGCGAGGACAAGCCGGCGGCGCAGATCGTCCGCGAGATACCCAAACATACGGAAACGGAGGTGACGATGGATCAACGCCCGACCCCGCACGACGACACACGCAAGCGCGCATCGCGTGCCGCTCGTGAAACCGGCGATCGCAAGCCGTCCGCACGGTCTCGCGCAGCCGCCCGAGCCGACGGCGACGCGTCCGGCCCCGACACGCTCGGCCGCGTGCGCATCACGCATCCCGAGCGCGTGCTCGACCCGCAAAGCGGCACGCGCAAGATCGATCTCGCGCGGTACTGGCAATGGGTCGCGCCGTGGCTGTTGCCCGACCTCGAGGGGCGCCCCGTTTCGCTCGTGCGCGCCCCGGGCGACATCGCCGGCGAGCTGTTCTTCCAGAAGCACGCGGAGCGCCGCGAGATCCCGTTCGTCACGCAGCACGAAGGACTCGACCCGGGCCACGGGCCGCTGCTGTCGATCGACAACGTCGACGCGCTGCTCGGCGCCGCGCAGATGGGCACGGTCGAGCTGCACACGTGGAACGCGCATGCGTCGAACATCGAGCGGCCCGACCGCATCGTGTTCGACCTCGATCCCGATCCGGCGCTGCCGTGGCGCACGATGATCGACGCCGCGCAGCTCGTGCGCGGGCTGCTCGACGAACTCGGGCTCGTGTCGTTCTGCAAGACGAGCGGCGGCAAGGGGCTGCACGTCGTCGTGCCGCTCACGCGGCATGCGGGCTGGGACGACGTGAAGGACTTTTCGCGCGCGGTCGCGCAGCACGTCGCCGGCACGCTGCCCGACCGTTTCACCGCGACGATGGGGCCGCGTCACCGGCGCGGCAAGATCTTCGTCGACTACCTGCGCAACGGGCGCGGCGCGAGCACGATCGCCGCGTATTCGGTGCGCGCGCGGCCCGGCATGGGCGTGTCGGTGCCGCTCGACTGGGACGAGGTGCCCGAGACGACGGGCGGCGCGCAATGGACGATCGACACGCTGCACGAACGGCTGGACACGCTGAAGCGCGACCCGTGGGAAGGCTATGCGAAGGCGCGCCAGCGCATCACCGCGGCGATGCGGGCGCGGCTCGGCGCCGACACGTGAACCGTCAGCGCCGATGCTGCTGCAACCGGTAGTACCAGTTCATCAGCGGCGTCGCGGAAATCCCGTGCGCGACCACCGACGCGGACACCACGGCCAGCACCGGCGCCGCGAGCGGGCGCACGACGTCGGACGGCCCGTGCTCGAGCGCGAACAGCAGGTAGTAGAACGAGCCGATCCCGCGGATGCCGAACCACGCCATCAGCCGCCGCTGCGCATGCGTCGCGCGCGAGCCGGCCAGTGTGACCAGCACCGCGAGCGGACGCACGGCGACGAACAGCACGGCGGCCAGCGCGACGGCGCCCCACGTGAGCAGCGGGCCGGGCAGCGTCGAGAGCACGCTGCCGATCATCGTCATCACGATCGCTTCGGCGATCCGTTCGAGCTCGATCGTGAAGCCGAGCACCGATTCGGCCATGAACGCATGCGCTTTCTCCGGATGCTTCTCCGTCGCGACCACGTCTTCCGAATCGATCTGGCCGATCACTTCGCGCGGCGGGCGGTCGCCGCTCGCGCGATGCTCGACGCGCCGCATCGCGACGCCGGCCGCGAACGTCGCGATGAAGCCGAACGTGTGCGCGAGCTGCGCGGCGCCGAACGACAGCACGATCAGCGCGAGCGCGAAGAAGCCTTCGAGGCCGAGCGCCTGCGCGTGCCGCGTGCGCAGCCAGCCGATCGTCTTCGTCGTGGCCCAGCCGAGCCCGCCGCCGATCGCGGCCGCGCCCGCGATGCCCCACAGCGCGACGAGGGCGAACGTGCCGGACAGCGGCGGGATGCCGTGCGTCGCACCCGGTGCGCCGCACAGCGCGAGCCCCGCGAGCGCGAACGGCAGCGCGATGCCGTCGTTCATCCCGCCTTCGCCGGACAACGCGAAGCGCACCAGGTCGCGATCGCCCGGGTCGTGCACCTGGACGTCGTGCGCGAGCACCGGGTCGGTCGGCGCGAGGATCGCCGCGAGCAGCAACGCGGGGCCCCAGCCAAGGCCCAGCGCGAGCACTGCGCACGCGGCGAGCAGCGGCACGGTGACGATCATCGCGAGCAACCCGAGGCGGCACGGCACGAGCCACAGCTTGTCGGACAGCGGCACGCGCAGCCGCAGCCCGATCGCGAACAGCGACACGAGCAGCGCGACCTCGACGATCTCGCGCAGCAGTTGCCCGTCGCGTTCGAGGTCGAGATGCAGCAGGCCGGCGCCGGCCGGGCCGAGCGCGATGCCGAGCACCAGGTAAATCATCGCCGAGCTGCAGGGCAGGTGGCGCAGTGCGGACGTCACGACGCCCATGCCCAGCAGCACGCCGCCGATGATCAGATACCAGAGGGTTTCGTGCATGCGTGTGATCGCAGCGGAGGGGTGGATACGAGCATACGAGCCGCGCGCCGGCCGTCAGGGCTTGCGGCCGAAGGCTTCGCGCAGTTTCCGCTTCGCGCGTTCGAGCGTGGTGCGGCGCGTTTTCGGCAGGTTGCGGCCGGCGCGGTTCACGTAGAAGTTCAGCATCGACATCGCCGACTGGAACGGCGACGCCTTGCGGCGGCGGCTGTGTTCGGCCGAGCGCTTCAGCGACGCGGCGATCGCGGCCGGATCGTCGGATTTGAAGATGTCGGGCTCGATGTCGAGCGCGTCGCTTTTTTGCGTGACTTTGCCGGACCAGCGCTTGCGGTGGGCCGGGTCGGCGCTGCGCGCGCGGCCGGGGCGGCGCGTGTGGCGTTTGCCGTGCGGCTTGTCGTGCGCGTGGGAAGCAGAAGCGGAAGGCATGAGGCAGGGGCTCCGTAGGGATTCATAGGACGGTCGTGCGAAGACGCCGGACGCAAACCGCGTGCCGCGGCGTGAACGTGCCGACGACGGCATGGGCCTTGCTGAAGGACCGGAGCAGGAATTTCGATCAAGCGATCATCCATAGGGAGAAAACGCCATGAAGTCAGCATTCGAATCGAAGTGTGTCGTGCGGCACGTGCTGGCGTGCGCGACTGTCGCGATCGTCGCGGCCGCGCCCGCCGCGTGGGCGCAGAACTCGCAGCGCTCGGACGAGGGCACCGGCGCGCCGAATCCGTCGATGGACATGTCGACGCAGGGCACCAACGGCAATACGACCGCGCCGCCGCCACCGGCCGGCACGCAGCGGCATGGCGCGAAGCACGGCATGCGGTCGCACAGCGGGTCGGCCGGCCATGTGAAGCCGGGCGGCGGCCCGAACGGCGCGGGTCAGGGCGGTAGCGGCGCCACGGGCGGCGGTGTCGGCGGCGGGTCGGGCGGGGCCGGCGGGTCGGGCGGGGCCGGCGGGTCGGGCGGCACCGGCGCCGGCAACGGCGGTTCGGCCGGCTCGACGGGCACGGGCGGCGGCGGGGCCGGCGGGACGGGCGGCGGTTCCAGCGGTTATTGACGGTGTCGTGCCGGCGCGGCCGGCATGGCGCGATGGCGGCGCGGTTTCCCGGGACGGGCGCGCCGCCGCCACGCAGGAGGACATCATGCAATCGAATTCCCGGATTTTGGTGGACAACGACGAGCTCGACGGCGACGCAAGCGACACGGACGATCTCGACACGACGGTCCATGTGGACGTCGAAACGGGCAGGGTCATGTTCCATGCGGCGTGGGCGAACCCCGTCGAAGCGCCGCCCGAGGCGGCCCGCCATTCGGTCGTGCTCGCGCTCGAATGCTCGACGATGGAGCGCTATGCGGATCTCGACGAGGGCGCGCGGATGCGCGTCCACGCGATGCTGCACGACGCCGTGCAGCAGACGCTGGAACAGTTGCCCGATACCGACGAGAACCTGACGCTGACGGTCGAGCTGACCGACGCGATGCTCGACGCCGTGCGTCATCTGCAGTAATCGCGCGGGATCGGCGCACGGCATTGCATTACATCCCGTTGAAATCTTTGCAGGCCAAACGGGGCGAGCGGCCGATGGGGCGACGATCGATTTCGATCGCGGGTCGTTCCCCGGTTCCGGGAACGCGCACGAGCACGACCGCGCCGGCAGGCAACGGCCTGCGCGGCCGGAACGGCGCTTGCTGCGAGACCGGCACGGCACGGCATGACGTGTGCCTTGTTCCTGTCCCTTTCCACGGAGGCATCCATGAGCGGCAAGCTGGATCATTGCAAGGTAGCGATTCTCGCGGTCGACGGTTTCGAGGAAGCCGAACTCGTCGAACCGCAGCGCGCGCTCGCGGCCGAAGGCGCGCAGGTGGACGTGATTTCGCAGAAGCGCGGCGAAATCCAGGGTTTCCGGCACGTCGACAAGGGCGAGCGCGTGAAGGTCGACCGCACGTTCGACGATGCACGCGAAGGCGACTACGACGCGGTCGTGCTGCCGGGCGGCGTCATCAACGGCGACGCGATCCGGATGGTGCCGGCCGCGCGCGAATTCGTGACGGCGGCCGTCGGCGCCGGCAAGCCGGTCGCGGCGATCTGCCACGGCGGCTGGCTGCTCGTGTCGGCCGGGCTGGTGGAGGGCAAGACGATGACGAGTTGGCCGAGCCTGCAAGACGATATCCGTCATGCGGGCGGCAAGTGGGTCGACGAGGAAGTCGTGCGCGACGGCAACCTGATCACGAGCCGCAAGCCGGCCGATCTGCCCGCGTTCAACGGCGCGCTGGTCGAGCGCCTCGCGTCGCGGGGGGCATGAGCCGATGCCGGCCGATTCCGATACTCCGCGCCGCGTGACGCTGACCGATGAGCCGCCCACGTTCGACGGCGCGGCGCTGCAGTTGCGCTTCGTCGTCGACGTCGATGGCGTGCCGCAGACCTGCGCGATCACGGTCGAGGCGCTGGAAGATCATTTCGGCGCGCGCTCCGCGCTGGAGGCTGATCTGCGCGACGCGTTCGAGCGCGGCCGCGCGCGGATCGAAGCCGCGTGCGCGGACGTGCTGGCGAGCGGCAACCACGACGTGGTGCTGCACAGCGGCTATTTCCGGGCGCCGGCCGGGCGTGCGCGGGCCGGGTTGTTTCGCTCGCGGCCGTGAGCGGCGCGCATTCCCTGCGCGCCACCCGCGCATCTTCTCCGGCCGCATCGGTCACCCGCCGCGGCCGCTCCCCGCGGCCACCCGTTACATGCCGTTGAAAACTTTGCAGCGGCTCGAACGCGCCGTGCGGTGCCACATCGCGCGGCGCACGCACCGCACGGACAGCGGCCGCACGACGCCGGCTGGCACATTCCCTGCATGCTTGTAACGCCGCCGGCGCACGATTCGCGCCGCCAGCCGATGCGACGCCGGTGTCGCGTCGTGCGTAGCCGTCAACGGGGAAACGAGCATGCTGACCGCCCACGAATTTGCCGCGCTGTTCCTCGCGCATCACGCGCCGGAACAGATCCAGATCGACCGTGACGACGTCGTCGCGCTCGTCGAACAACACCTGATCGTGCTGCAGCAAGACGATACGTCGGGCGCGCACCGCCCCGCACTGACGGCCGACGGGCTGTCGGTCCTGCGGTGCGTGCAGCGTCACGACGCGGCCGAATTCCATGCGATCGGCGTGAGCGACGGGGCCGACGCGTGACACGCCGGCCCGCGCGGGGCATTCACCGCGCGATCGCGACGGATGCATTGACCTGCACGACCGGCGGCTCGCCTTCGAACGGCGGCGCGTACAGGAAGCGGTCGATCACGCCGGCTTCGAACAGCAGGCAGTAGGTCGAGCCGCCGAACTGGAAGTAGCCGATCTCGTCGCCTTTGTCGACGCGCTGGCCCGGCACGACCTCGATCACGCACGACGACACGTCGCCCATCCCGACGAACACGGCCGCGACCGTCCCGATGCCGGGATCGTCGCTCGAGATCGCGACCACCGCGCGCGCGGCGACCGCCGTCATGTAGCCCTGCGAGTCGTTGAGCCCGGCCGGGTCCGGGCCTTCCGCTTCGGCGACCGAGTAGTAGGTGCCGTCGACGCGATACGCGTGCGTGACGACGCCGCGCACCGGCGCATGCCAGCGGTGGTAGTTGTACGCGCTGAGGTAAGCCTGGTAGACGTCGCCGCCGACGAAGCGCTCGGCGAGCGACAGCCGGGCGGGCGTGAAGAGGTCGCGCAGCGAATACGGCTGCGACTTGATCCAGAACGTGTCGCGCAGCTTCACGTTGGTTTCGGTGTGATAGGGCGACGCTTCGCACGCGCTGACGATCACGTGCGGATCGTCGGGCGCCGCCACGGGCCGCGCGCCGTCGCGAAAGCGCCGCGTGAAGAAGTCGTTCCACGAATCGAAGCCCCAGTGCGGCTGGTCTTGGCGATACTGGAACTGCGACAGCCCGAGGCGCTTGCGTGCTTCATCGCAGAACCAGCCGTCGGGCCCCGACGTGTCGAGATGCGCGCGTGAATGCGGGCCGCCGAGGAAGTCGCACCACACGTTCAGCACGCGCTTGAACTGCGCGTTGACGGAGGCGTCGCGAAACACCGCGTGGCCCGACGGCATGCACATCGGCCAGTCGAGGAATGCGTTCACCGGGCACACGATCAGGCTTTCCTCGCTGAATGGCGGCGTATAGGTCATCAGATGGTCGATCACCGTCATCAGCTCGCCGATCGACGCGTAGCCGAGCCGGTATCCCGCTTCGCGCGCTTCGTCGATCGCGCGGGTGAGGCACATGCGCAGCACGGCGTTGTCGTCGAACAGCCGCGCGAGTTCCTGAACGGCCGGCGTGCGCAACCGGTCGCCGGCATGCGCGCGCGCTTCGGCCGCGATTTTTTCGCGGAACGCGGCCATGTGCGCTTCCTCACTGGCCATCCATCCGCCGAGGCGGCGGCGGGTGGCGGGCGGCGTGTTGCGATTCGTCGGCATCGTCTCCTCCGGAACGGTTTCGGTCGAATCGATGCAGCAAGACGCTTGCCCGAGCGGCGGCATTGAAATTGCTGCATGCGAGCGACCGGTTTGTTTTCGATGACTCAGGAGAACAGCATGGCTACAGCTTCGAATGCACGACAGACGAACGACGCGGGATCGACGGACGAGCGTCGCCGCGACGGGCAGCGGACCGTGACGCCGACACGCACGCGAAAACGCCCGCAGGCGGTGCCGCGCGATGGTGCGCGGCGGAGTGAACGTGGTGACGGTCGTGCAAGCGGCAATGGGCCGGTGACACCGAGCCGCGGAGAGGAGGCGGCGAAACCGCTGTGGGAGGATGACCGCGGCGAGATGCCGCCGGAAGAGTGGTCGTGAGGGTGCCGAAGCCCGTCGTCGACTGCACGAAAACGCTTACGATCGGGCGTTTCGGTTGAAAGTCGATTACGCGTGCGCAAAATCGATTATTGACGGCACGTTTTGCACAAAATCGATTTCGGTGACACAGAGCTGGCACGCATCGGGCATCGGCTTCAATTTCCCGTCCGCGCCGCGACGAGCACCGCCACAGGCAACTGGGCCAGACAGCGATCGAGCGCCAGCACACCATCCGGCGCATCGATCGCGTCGCTCGCGTTCAACCAATCGTTCCACGGTCCTTCAACCCCGCGCGGCAGCACCACCGCCGTATCGCCCCATTGCGCAGGCTCCACGCGCGGTATCTCTGGCGCTTCCCCCAGCAACCGGCACGCGAGCCGTGTCGCGACCACCACCACGGTGGCTGCCTCATCACATCGCGCGAATGCCACCACGTGCCGCGCAAGCTTGCCGCGCACCCGCAGCGGAACGTACGCCCCGTCCGCGAACGTCGCCGGCCATCGCGCCCGCAGCGCCAGCATCCGTTCGATCAGCGCGCGCTTCACGCGCGCATCGGGCCATGTCGGCAGATACGATGCGACCGGCCCATCGACCGGTTCGGCCGCCAGCGTCGCGAACGGCACGTCGCGCCGGTTGTCCGGATCGACGAGCGAGTGATCCCACGACTCGGTACCTTGATACAGATCCGGCACGCCGGGCGACGCGATCCGCAGTGCTGTCTGCGTGAGGCTGTTGACGACGCCGGCCAGCGCGATCCGTGCGACGAACGCATGCAGCCGATGCGGAAAATCGCCCGCGCCGCGCGGCGTCAGGATCGCGCGGACGAACGCTTCGCAGCCGTGCTCGTAATCCGGCTCGGGCGCGAGCCAGTCGGTGTACTGCTTCGCTTCGCGCAGCGCCTTCGTCTGCCACTGCACGACGCGTGTCGCGAGCGCGTCGAGCCCGGCCGCATCGTCGGGCGCGAGCGCGGGCGGCCAGCAGCCGACGAGCGTCTGGTAAAGCATCGCCTCGGCGGCCGGCCCGGGCGTCCACGCGAGGTCGCGGTGCGGGCCGCCGCGATGCGGCGCGTTCAGCGCCGACCAGTCGAGCGACACCGCACGCCATGCATCCGGCACCTCGCTCAGCACCGCGAGCCGCGCGCGTGCGTCCTCGCCGCGCTTGTGGTCGTGCGTGGCCGTCGCGACGAGCCCGTGCGGCACGGTGCGCGCGCGGCGCCGGTTGCGCGCATGGAACGCGCCGCGCGACAGGCTGAAGTCGCCGGCGTCGGCGCCGACCTCGTTACGCGACAGCAGCCGGCCGTAGCGATAGTTGGCGGTATCCTCGACGCCCTTCGCGGCCAGCGGCGCGGTGAGCTGCGCGAACGCGACGCGCGCCGCCAGCAGCGCATCGGCGTTCGCGCGCGGCACGCGCACGACCGGCAAGCCGAGCCACGCGGCGACGCGTTCGAGCGCGAACCGGTCGGTCGGGTCGACCGCCGCGTATGCGCCTTCGTACGCGTGGGCGAGCACGCGCCGGTCTTCGTCGGCCGGCTCGTCGCCCGGGGCCGGATACATCCGGTACACGGGCAGCCGCACCGCGAGTTCGCCGAGCACGCGCTGGATCGCGATCCGGCTGACGTCGCGCGTGACGGGCGACGCCCGTGCAATCTCGTGCAGCAACCGCGCGACCCGCGCATGCTCGGCGGCGAGCTGGCGCATCAGCACGCGCCGCTTGCCGTCGAGCGCTTCCTGCGCGAACGTGCGCGCCGAACCCGACACGGCCGCCCAGTGCGCGGCGAGCGGCTCGGCGCCGGCCGGGTCGTGCAGCAGCGCGCCGACGTCGTTCATGAAGTCGTAGCCGGTCGTGCCGTCGACGGCCCAGTCGCTGCGCAACGCTTCGCCGGGCGCGAGGATCTTTTCGACCACGACGTAGGGTCGCGCGTCGCGCTGCGCGGCGAGCCGCGCATGCAGCCGGCGGCAATACGCGCGCGGATCGGCAAGGCCGTCGACGTGATCGACGCGCACGCCGTCGACGAGCCCGGCGGCATGCAGGCGCAGCGGCAGCGCATGCACGGCGTCGAACACCGCATCGTCCTCGACGCGCACGGCCGCGAGCGTCGCGATGTCGAAGAAGCGCCGCCAGTTCAGCTCGTCGGCGGCCGTGCGCCACCAGGCGAGCCGGTAGTGCTGGCGTTCGAGCAACCGGTGCAGGCACGCGCGCGAGCGGGCGCGGCGCGGGTCGGCGCCGCGCAATACCGCGTCGAACGCATGCGGGCCGTGCGCGGCCGCATAGTCGCGCAGCGCCGCATGGGCGGCGGCGAGCCGTGCGCTGTCGTGTGCCGGCGCGGCATCGAAGCGCTCGGCGAGCGCGTTCAGGTCCGCGCGGTTCGCGATGCGCAGGATCTCCGCGTAGGTGGCGGCGGCGACCGGCAGCCGCCGCCCGGGGCACGCGATGATGAAGCGGCCCGTGGCCGGATCGGCGCGCAGCGTGATGTCGCCGGCCGCGAGCGCATCGCCGTACGGCGCGCCGAGGCAGGGCAGCAGCACCTTGCCGTCGAGCGTGGGGTCGGGCGGATGCCAGTCGATGTCGAAATAGCGTGCGTACGGGCTCGCCGGCCCCCATTCGAGCACGTCGTTCCACCAGCCGTTCGACGACCCGCCGACGCCCATGTGGTTCGGCACGATGTCGATGACGATGCCGAGGCCGCGCGCACGCAGCGCGTCGACGAGCCGCATGAAGCCGGCTTCGCCGCCGAGTTCCGCGCCGAGCGCGCCGTGGTCGACGGTGTCGTAGCCGTGCCGCGAGCCGGGCTCGGCCGTGGACACCGGCGACAGGTACAGGTGACTCACGCCGAGCCGCGCGAAGTAGTCGGCGTGCGCGGCCGCGTCGTCGAACGTGAAGCCCGCATGCAGCTGCAGTCGCAGCGTCGCGCGTGGGGTCATGGGCCATGCCTCCGCGAGCGGCGCGCGTCCACGACGGTCGCGATGCGCGTGCGCACGTCGGCGTCGAACAGCGCATCGATCGTGCGCGGCAGCCGCTGCCGCCAGTTCGGATGGCCGCACGGCGGCCCCGGCAGGTTCGGCTGCGCGTCGAGGGCCAGCAGATCCTCGAGCGGCAGCAGCGCGAGCGGCGACGGGCTGCTCGCGACGTAGCCGAGGATCGCCTTTACCGGCGGCATGTTGGTTGGCGGCACCGCAGCGTCGGCCGGCGCGCAGCCTGCGTGCTGCAGCGCGTGCCACAGCGCGGCACGCTCGGTGGCGCGTTCCGCATGCGCGGCGAGCAGTTCGGGAGGCGGCGGAGGCGTCGAGCGATTCGAATCGGGGCGCTGCACGGTGTCGTGTCCGAACGCCATGCTTTGCACGATCTCGTCCGAATCGTGTGCGCTCGCGTCGTCCGGCGCCGGGGCGGCGACATCGCGCGGTGGTTGCGCTTCGTCGCGTCGCTTAGCGGCTGCGGCCTCGGCTGCGACGCGCCGCCATCCGAGATCGACGCCGCGCCACCAGCCGGCCACGGTCGGCAAATCGTGCGTCGAGGTCATCGCGATCGCGTCGCGATCCCACGCGGCGGGCGGCCGGAACGCGCCATCCGCATCGCGCTCGAACCACAGCACGCGCATGCCCGCGACACCCTGCGCGCCGAGCCGTTCGCGCAACCCGGCCGGTACGGTGCCCAGATCCTCGCCGATCGCGATCGCGCGATGGCGCGCCGCCTCGAGCGCGACGAGCCGCACCAGATCGTCGAGCGGATAGCGCAGGTACGCGCCGCTGCGCGGCGAGCCGCCGTCCGGCACGATCCACATCCGCGCGAAGCCGAGTACGTGATCGATACGGATGCCGCCCGCGTGCGCGAACGCGGCGCGCAGCAGCTCGATGAACGGCATGAAGCCGTCCGCGCGCAGCGCATCGGGCGTCCACGTCGTCACGCCCCACGCCTGGCCGGCCGCATTGAACAGGTCGGGCGGCGCGCCGAGCGATACGCCGCGCAGCAGCGTCGTGCCGTGCGCCCACGCGTCGCTGCCGGCCTGATCGGAGCCGACCGCGAGATCGGCGATCAGCCCGGTCGCCATGCCCGCGCCGCGCGCCGCGTGCTGCGCGTCGCCGAGCGCGCGCGACGCGCACCATTGCAGGAAGGTGTGGAACGCGATCGTGTCGGCATGCTCATGCGCGAACGCGTCGACTTCCGCCGATCCCGACATGCGCCATGGCGACGGCCACTGCCGCCAGTCCGCACCGATCCCGTGCTCGATGCAGAACGCCTGCAGCGCATCGAAGCGCGCATGCGCGTCGAGCGCCGCGCCGCCCGCCGCGCGAAACCGCTGGTACGTGTCGCGCGACGGGTCGTCGCTCGCGCGCCATGCGTCGAAGCATGCACGCAGGCGCCGCAGCTTCGTCGGCAGCACGCTGCGCCAGTCGATCAGCGCGGCGTCGGCAGTGGCAGCGGATGGGCGATGTGCCGCGTCGGCGCCCGGCACCGCGTCGCAGTCGAGATACGCGACGTTGTGCCAGCGCCGCGACGACGGCGAATACGGGCTGTCGTGCGCGGGCAGCGCCGGATAGCCGGCATGCGTCGGGCTGATCGCCACCGCCTGCGCGCCGTGTCGCGCCGCCTGTGCGGCGAGTCGCGCGAGCGCCGTGTAGTCGCCCGCGCCATCGTCGCCGGTGCGGCGCAGGCTGTAGAGCTGCGCCGCGATGCCCCAGCGGCCCCCGTCGTGCGCACGGGAGAGTGCGTCGAATGGCCGTGCCCGCGGCGGCGCGATCGCGAGCCCGATGCGCTGTTCGCCGATGTCGAGCGCGTGGTAGCCGGGCATCGCGAGCGGCGGCAGCGTGCCGTGTTCGCCCGCGCCGCCCACGCGTCCGTCGACGTGCCCGCCGGTTTCGAGCGAGATCCGGAAGCGCGCGCCCGGCGGCGCGAGGGTCGCGGGCAGCGTCACCGGCAGCCCGGCGTCGCCGGTCACGAGGCGCGGCGGCGACGCGCTCGCATCGGCGAGCGCCGCCGCGCTGTCGACCCGCTGGATCGCCGTGCCGCACGGCCAGCCGAGCGCATCGACGAGCGCGACCAGCGCGTCGTCGTCCACGCGCCGCGCGACACCGCCCGCGTCGGTCCAGTCGGGTTGCAGGCCGGCCGCACGGGCGAGCGCCGCGATCGGGACGTCGGTCGTCATGAGGGGTTCCGTCCGTTCGTGCTGTGATGCCGCGCATCCCGGTTGACCGCGCCGTCGCGCCACACGATGCAGGCGCGGGGCGGCACGTGCCCGCCGGGCAGCCGGTCGCGCGCCCGCGGCGGCGTCTCGAACACGATCTTGCCGACCGGCAGCGCGGGCAGCGTCGCGTCGTGCGAGCCGAGATTCAGCGCGATCGTCAGCGTGCTGCCGTCGCCGAGGCGCCAGCGCGCGACCAGTGCCGGCGGGTCGCCGTCGCCCGCGAGCAATTCGACGCCGAGCGACCGCGCGTTCGCCAGGTGCGGCGTCACGAGCGCCGCGCGCACGGCCAGCGCGCTGCGATAGAAGCGCCGCCACGCGGCTGCGTCGGGCCACGACTCGTCGGGCGGATGGTGCGACGACGAGCGCACGAAAGTCGCGATGTCGTTCGGGTCCGGAATCGCGTCGCGATGCGCGGCGTCGGCGAACGCGGGAAACGCGGCGAATTCGCGGCGCCGGCCTTCGCGCACCGCATCGGCGAGCGCGCCGCGATAGTCGGTGAAGAACTGGAACGGCTGCGTGCTGCCGTCTTCCTCGCCCATGAACAGCAGCGGGATCGACGGGGCGAGCAGCATCAGCGCGGTGGCCGCGCGCACCGCATCGTCGTTCGCGAGCGCGCGCAGCCGTTCGCCGAATGCGCGGTTGCCGACCTGGTCGTGGTTCTGCAGGAACACGACGAACGCGGTCGGCGGCAGGTGCGCGCTCGGCTCGCCGCGCGCGGCGCCGTCGTGCAGCGGCGACGGTTCGCCCTGATACGCGAAGCCTTCGCCGAGCGTGCGCGCGAAATGGCGCAGCGGCGCATCGGCGTACGCACGGTAGTAGCCGTCGCGCTCGCCGGTCAGCAGCACGTGCGCGCTGTTGTGGAAGTCGTCGTTCCATTGCGCATCGAAGCCGCCGGGGCCGAGCAGGCTCGCGGTATTGCGCTCGTTCTCCAGCACGAGATGCACGTGGCGCGCGTCGCCTGCCTGCGCACGCACGCGGCGCGCGAGTTCGCGCAGCCACGCGTCGTCGTCGATCGCGTGCGCGGCGTCGATGCGCAGCCCGTCGAAGCGGTACTCGTCGAGCCAGTACAGCGCGTTGTCGATGAAGAACGCGCTCGTCTGCGGGCGGGTGAAGTCGATCGCCGGCCCCCACGCGGTCTGCCGGTCCGCGCGGAAGAAGTCGGGCGCGTAGCGCGGCAGCAGGTTGCCGTCGGGGCCGAAGTGGTTGTACACGACGTCGAGGAACACCTGCAGCCCGAGCCCGTGCGCGCTGTCGACCAGCGATTTCAGTTCCTCGGGCCGCCCGTACGACGCGTCGGGCGCGAACGGCAGCACGCCGTCGTAGCCCCAGTTGCGTGCGCCGGGAAACGCATTGACGGGCATCAGCTCGACGGCGGTCGCGCCGAGTTCGGCGATCGCCGGCAGGCGCCGCTCGACGGCCGCGTAGCCGCCGCAGGCGCCGACATGCAGCTCGTAGAGCACCGTTTCGTGCCACGGGCGGCCGCGCCACGCGTCGTGGCGCCAGCGGTACGCGGCCGGATCGACGACCTGGCTCGGGCCGTGCACGTCGTACGGCTGGAAGCGCGATGCGGGATCGGCCACCGCCAGCGCGTCGTCGAGCAGGTAGCGGTACAGCGTGCCGGGGCCGCACGGCGCGACCGTCTCGAACCAGCCGTCGCCGGCGGGCGTCATCGGGATCGCGCGGCCGCCTTCGTCCTGCAGCTCGACGGCGGCGGTGCGGCTCGCGGGCGCCCACAGCCGGAAGCGCGTGCGGTCGGCCTCGACGCAGGTCGCGCCGAACGACGATTCGAATACGTGCGTGCCGGTGGGGCGGGCGGAACGGGATGTCATGGCGGTCCTCAGGAGGGCTGATCGGGCGGCGGCACGGCCGCGACCGCGATCACGGCCGCATGCGCGGCGACGTCGAGCCCCGCTTCCGGCCACGAGCGCGGGCCCGAGTCGGGCGTCGCGGTGTCGAGCAGGATGCGGTAATCGAGCACGGGCGCGGGCGGCATGAACGTGATGGTGTCGGCCGATGCGTTCAGCATCACGAGCAATGCCTCGGTGCGCCCCGTGCGGCCGGTGCCGACGCGCCGCATCGTCAGCGCGCGGCGTTCGCCGTCTTCCCACGCGGGCACGGTGAGCGCGTCGCCGCGTTCGTCGAACCAGTCGATCTCGCGCATGCCCGGCGCGCCGTCGCGGTCGCCCGACGGGTAGCGCGGCGCCGACATCACCGGATACATGCGCCGCAGCGCGGCGAGCCGCGACACGAAGCGGGTCATCTGCACGCCGGCGTCGCTGTGCGCCAGGTCCCAGTCGAGCCACGACAGTTCGTTATCCTGGCAATACGCGTTGTTGTTGCCGTGCTGCGTGCGGCCGAATTCGTCGCCGGCCACGAGCATCGGCGTGCCGAGCGCGGTAAACAGCGTCGCGAGCATCGAGCGTGCGACGCGCAGCCGCACGTCGCGGATCGCCGCGTCGTCGGTCGGCCCTTCGACGCCCCAGTTCGCGCTGCAGTTATCGTCGCGGCCGTCGCGGTTGTCCTCGCCGTTCGCGTCGTTGTGCTTGCCCGCATACGCCACGAGGTCGGCCAGCGTGAAGCCGTCGTGCGCGGTCACGAAATTGATCGAGGCCCACGTGCGGCGCCGCCCGTGATTGAACAGGTCGGCCGAGCCCGACAGGCGCGCGGCCAGTTCCGGGCGCTGCCCCGCGTCGCCGCGCCAGAAGCGCCGCACGGTGTCGCGAAACCGGTCGTTCCATTCGGCGAAGCCGGGCGGGTGGCGGCCGAGCTGATAGCCGCCGGGGCCGAGATCCCACGGCTCGGTGATCAGCTTGCGCTGCGCGAGCACCGGGTCCTGCCGCAGCGCATCGAAGAACCCGGCGCCCGGCTCGAAGCCGTGATCCTCGCGGCCGAGCGTTACGCCGAGATCGAAGCGGAAGCCGTCGATGTTGAACGCGGTCGCCCAGTAGCGCAGCGAATCCATCACCATCTGCACGACGCGCGGATGCGACATGTTCAGCGTGTTGCCGCAGCCGGTCTCGTCGACGTGGTAACGCGGATCGTCGGGCCGCAGCCGGTAATAGCTCGCGTTGTCGAGGCCGCGCCACGACAGCGTGGGCCCGAGCTGGTTGCCTTCGCACGTGTGGTTGTAGACCACGTCCAGCACGACCTCGATGCCGGCCGCATGCAGCTGGCGGACCGCGATGCGCATTTCGTCGAGCCGCCGCGTCGTCAGATACGACGGCTCCGGCGCGAAGAACGCGGCCGTGTCGTAGCCCCAGTAGTTGCGCAGCCCGCGTTTCACGAGTTCGCGCTGCTGCAGGAACGCGTGGATCGGCAGCAGCTCGACCGTCGTCACGCCGATCGACAGCAGGTGATCGATGAACGCCGGATGCGCGAGCGACGCGAACGTGCCGCGCTCCGGCGGGCGCAGCCCGGCGCGGCGCATCGACGCGCCGCGCACGTGGGTCTCGTAGATCACGGTGCTGCGCCACGGCACGTTCGGGCGGCGGTCGTTGCTCCAGTCGAACGCTTCGTCGACGACCACCGCTTTCGGCATCGCGGGCGCCGAATCGCGGCGGTCCATCGACAGGTCGGCCCGGTTCGAATGCACGCGATAGCCGAACAGCGCGTCCGACCAGCGGAACTGGCCGACCAGCTTGCGCGCGTACGGGTCGAGCAGCAGCTTGGTCGGATTGAAGCGATGGCCGTGCTGCGGCTGGTACGGGCCGTCCGCGCGGAACCCGTACACGGTGCCCGGATGCGCGTTGGGCAGGTAGCCGTGCCACACCTCGTCGGTGCATTCGGGCAGGTCGAGGCGCGCGAGTTCCTTGCGGCCGGTCGGGTCGAACACGCACAGCTGGATGCGCTGCGCATGCGCGGAAAACACCGCGAAGTTGGTCCCGAGGCCGTCCCAACTGGCGCCGAGCGGATAGCTGCGGCCGGGTTCGAGACGGTCGGGCAGGGCGGTCGGCATGGGGTGGATCTCCGTGTCGGGGAGGTGAATGATCAGGCGGGGGTCAACCAGAGCGTCGCGAGCGGCGGCAGGCGCAAGCTCGCCGACCACGCCTCGCCGTGCGCGGGCACGGCTTCGGCCCACACGGCGCCGTCGTTGCCGGCGTTGGTGCCGCCGTACGACGCGGCGTCGGTGTTCATCAGTTCGCGCCAGTGGCCGGGCGCGGGCAGGCCGAGCCGATAACCGGCGCGCGGCACGGGTGTGAAGTTGCAGACGGCGACGACCAGATGCCCCGCATCGTCGCGGCGCGCGAACGCGAACACGCTGTTGTCGCGGTCGTCGCCGATCAGCCAGGAGAAGCCGGCCGCGTGGCAGTCGAGCGCATGCAGCGCCGGCTCGGCCGCATACGCGCGGTTGAGATCGCGCACGAGCCGCTGCACGCCGCGATGCGCGGGCGCGTCGAGCAAATCCCAGTGCGGCGTCGCGTCGTGCGCGAACTCGCTCCACTGCGCGAATTCGCTGCCCATGAACAGCAGCTTCTTGCCGGGGTGTGCCCACATGAAGCCGAAATACGCGCGCAGCGTCGCGAGCCGCTGCCACGCGTCGCCGGGCATCTTCGCGACGAGCGAGCCCTTGCCGTGCACGACCTCGTCGTGCGATAGCGGCAGCACGAAGCGCTCGGAGAACGCGTACACGAGTCCGAACGTCATCCGGTCGTGGTGATAGCGGCGGTGGATCGGGTCTTCGTGCAGGTACGCGAGCGTGTCGTGCATCCAGCCCATGTTCCACTTGAAGTCGAAGCCGAGCCCGCCGTCGGCGGTCGGCGCGGTGACGCCCGGCCACGCGGTCGATTCCTCCGCGACGGTGACGACGCCGGCCGGCGCGGCGTCACCGTGCAGCGTGTCGTTCAGCCGGCGCAGGAACGCGACCGATTCGAGGTTTTCGCGGCCGCCGTACACGTTCGGCACCCATTCTCCTTCCTTGCGCGAATAGTCGCGATACAGCATCGACGCGACCGCGTCGACGCGAATGCCGTCGACGTGATAGCGGCGCGCCCACGCGAGCGCCGACGCGACGAGGAACGCGCTGACCTCGGTGCGCCCGACGTTGAACACGCAGGTGTTCCAGTCGGGGTGCATCCCCTCGCGGGGATCGGCATGCTCGTATAGCGCGCTGCCGTCGAATTGCGCGAGCCCGTGCGCGTCGTTCGGAAAATGCGCGGGCACCCAGTCGACGAGCACGCCGATGCCGGCCGCGTGCGCGCGATCGACGAAGCGCGCGAAGCCCTCGACCGGCCCGAAGCGCGCGGACGGCGCGAACTGCGCGAGCGGCTGGTAGCCCCACGAACCGCCGAACGGGTATTCGGCGATCGGCATGAATTCGACGTGCGTGAAGCCCATCCCCTTCACGTACGGAATCAACCGCTCGGCGAGTTCGTCCCACGTCGCGCTGCGGTCCATCTGTTCGGGGATGCGCTGCCACGACTCCGGATGGACCTCGTAGATCGACCACGGCACGCGGTAGCGGTCGTCGTGGCGCGGCCGCGCGTGCATCCAGCCGTCGTCGTGCCAGGCGAACGCGTGGAGCGCCGCGACGTCGGCGACCACCGACGCCGTGCGCGGCGGCGCCTCGGTCGCCCGTGCGCACGGATCGGCCTTGTGCGGCAGCACGCGCCTGTCGGCCGCGACCAGCTCGTACTTGTAGCGCTCGCCCGGGCCGATACCCGGCACGAACAGCTCCCACACGCCCGACGGCCGCCGCAGCCGCATCGGATGGCGGCGGCCGTCCCATGCGTTGAAATCGCCGACCACCGACACGCGCTGCGCGCTCGGCGCCCACACCGCGAACCGCACGCCGTCGGTATCGTCGATGCGCACCGGTGTCGCGCCGAGGCAGTCGAGCACGGCTTCGGGATCGCCGGCCGAAAAACGCGCAAGCGCTGCTTCGTCGAGCAGCGTGCCGAACGCGTACGCATCGTCGGTCACCTGGTGCGCATCCGGCCAGTCGATCGAGAGCAGATAGTGCGGCGCGCCGCCATCGTGCGCGATCGTCCCCGCGAAGCAGCCCGCGCGATCGACGCACGCGAGCGTGCCGAGTTCGGCGCCGTCCGGCGACAGCGCACGCACGCGCTCGGCGCCGGGCAGCAGCGCCCGCACGACGATCTGGTCATCGTGTCGGTGCGGGCCGAGGCAAGCGAACGGGTCGGGATGGCGGCCGGCGAGCAGCGCATCGATATCGGCGCGTTCGAACAGCGTATCGGTCATGGATTTCCTCCGTCGTCGGGCAGCACGCCGTCGCCGAGCAGCCGGTCGACCAGCGCCGCGAGCCCGCCGACCGGCACGCTCAGCCAGTCGGGCCGGTTCGCGGCCTCGTAGCACAGCTCGTACGACGCCTTGTCGATCAGGAACAGCGCGAGCAGGCGGTCCGCGTAGTGCGGATCGACGAAGCGCGCGGGCGCGAGGTCGGCCGCCGCGCGATAGCATTCGACGAAGCGGTCGGCGGCGGCCTGCCCGAAGCGGTCGAACAGCGCGCGCTTGCGGCCGGCCGCTTGCGGCGGCGCCTTCTCGATCGCGAACTGCGCGGTCGCGCTCACGTACGACAGCGAGCGCAGCAGGCCGGCCACGTCACGCAACGGATGCGATTTCGCGCGCCGCCGCTCGAGCGGGCGCGCCGGTTCGCCTTCGAAGTCGATCAGCAACGCGTCGCCCTGCACGTCGAGCACCTGGCCCAGATGAAAATCGCCGTGAATCCGCGTGCATTGCGCATCGAGCGTGCGCGGCACGAGCTCGCCGAGCGCCTCGACGGCCGCGTCGCGCGATGCGAGCAGCGCGTCGGCCGACGCGCGGGTGGGCGCATCGAGCGCGTCGAGCCGCGTGCCCAGCACGTCGAGCGCGCGTTCGAACGACGCGATCGCGTCCACGCACCAGCCGTCGACGTGATCGGGCGTCGCGGTTTCCGGTGCGAACGCGGGATCGTCGGACGGCTGCGCAAGCGCGACGTGCAACTGGCCGAGCCGCGTGCCGATGATGCCCGCGAACGCCGCGTAGCCGAGCAGCGCGTCGGGTTCCTCGTCCGTTTCGGCCGCCTCGCCTTCGTCCGCAGCGGGCAGCGCCAGTTCGTCGATCGCGCGGCGCAGGAAGTCGAACGAACGCGTCCACGCGTCGCCCTGGTTGTCGACGTAGCGCTGCAGGATCGCGACCGTATGCGGCGTGCCGTCCGGGTCGACGTGCACGACTTCGCCGGCCAGCGTCGCGGTGTTCGCATAGCCGATGCGCGTCAGGTGCCGGCTCATTTCCGCTTCCGGATGAGTGCCGTGCGCGACCTTGCGCACCAGCTTCAGCACGATCGCGTCGCCGATCACGAGCGAGCTGTTGCTCTGCTCGGCCGCGAGCCAGCGCACTTCCGCGTCGTCGCCCGGATCGAGCCCGGCGAGCGCGCCTTCCGGCAGAAAGGTGAGTTGGCCGCCGTCGGACGTGGGCACCGTCGCGCCGTCGCGCAGCTTGCGCAGCATCCCGCGCGCGAACGCCGGCAGCGCGAACGCGTCGGTCAGGTAGCCGACCGTATGGCCGCGCCGCACGCGCGCCAGCGCGAGCTGCGTGAACAGCGGATGGGACGTCTCGCCGCCCCAGGCGGCCGCGAGCGGCACCACGTAGCGCTCGACGCCGCCGTCGCTCGCGGATACCCACGCCTCCGCATACTGGAACGGCTCGTCCGGAATCGGCGTGACGACGTTCAGCCACGCGTCGCCGATCTTGCGATCCTTCGACGCGAACCAGCGCCGCCGCGCGAGCCACGACGCGAGCGCGTCGTGCGCCAGCGCGTGCAGTTGCGACACGTCCGGCCGCGTATCGCCGCGCCGCATCACCAGCGTCACGTATTCGGGCAGCGGTTCCGCATGCGGCTGCCGCCACGACGGTTCCCGGCCATGCTCGGCGAGCACGAACCACAGGAACCCGTACGGCGGGAAGGTGAGGAGATACGGGAGCTGGCCGATCGGCGGAAACGGCGAATCGGACGTCATCTCGATCGGCACGCGGCCCGCGAATTCGGACAGGTCGAGTTCGACCGCCTGCGACGCGCGCGACAGGTTCGCGACGCACAGCACCGGCTCGTGGCCGTCCAGCTCGCGCAGGTACGCGAGCACCTTGCGGTTCTCCGGGCGCAGGAAGCGGATCGTGCCGCGCCCGAACGCCTGCGACGCGCGGCGCGTCGCGAGGATGCGGCGGGTCCAGTTCAGCAGCGAGTGCGGATCGCGCGTCTGCGCCTCGACGTTGATTGCGTCGTAGCCGTACAGCGAGCCCATCACCGGCGGCAGCACCAGCAGTTCGGGGTCGGCGCGCGAGAAGCCGCCGTTGCGGTCCGACGACCACTGCATCGGCGTGCGCACGCCGTCGCGGTCGCCGAGGTGGATGTTGTCGCCCATCCCGAGTTCGTCGCCGTAGTAGATCACCGGCGTGCCGGGCATCGACAGCAGCAGCGAATTGATCAGCTCGATGCGGCGCCGGTCGCGCTCCATCAGCGGCGCGAGCCGGCGCCGGATGCCGAGGTTCAGCCGCGCGCGGCGGTCGCTCGCATAGGTCTGCCACAGCAGGTCGCGCTCCGAATCGGTGACCATCTCGAGCGTCAGCTCGTCGTGGTTGCGCAGGAACACGGCCCACTGGTTGCTCGGCGCGAGCGCCGGCGTCTGCCGCATGATGTCGAGGATCGGGAAGCGATCCTCGCTCGCGATCGACATGTAGATGCGCGGCATCAGCGGGAAGTGGAACGCCATGTGGCATTCGTCCTCGTTGCCGAAGTATTCCTGCACGTCTTCCGGCCACTGGTTCGCTTCCGCGAGCAGCATCCGGTTCGGATACTCGGCGTCGATCGTCGCGCGGATTCGCTTCAGGATCGCATGCGTCTCCGGCAGGTTCTCGTTGTTGGTGCCTTCGCGCTCGACCAGATACGGCACCGCGTCGAGCCGCAGCCCGTCGATGCCGAGGTCGAGCCAGAAGCGCATCACCTGGATCACTTCGCGCACGACGGCCGGGTTGTCGAAGTTCAGGTCCGGCTGGTGCGAGTAGAAGCGGTGCCAGTAGTACTGGCCGGCCACCGGGTCGTGGGTCCAGTTCGACGTTTCGGTATCGAGGAAGATGATCCGCGTGCCCGCGTATTTCGTGTCGGTGTCGGACCACACGTAGTAGTCGCGATGCGTGGAGCCCGGCTTCGCGCGGCGCGCGCGCTGGAACCACGGATGCTGGTCCGACGTGTGGTTGATCACCAGCTCGGCGATCACGCGGATGCCGCGCGCATGCGCTTCGCGGATGAAGCGCCGCACGTCGGCCAGCGTGCCGTAGTCGGGATGCACGTCGCGGTAGTCGGCGATGTCGTAGCCGTCGTCGCGGCGCGGCGACGGATAGAACGGCAGCAGCCAGATCGTGTCGACGCCGAGTTCGGCGATGTAGTCGAGCTTCGCGATCAGGCCGGGGAAATCGCCGATGCCGTCGTTGTTCGAGTCGTAGAACGACTTCACGTGCACCTGGTAGATGATCGCGTCCTTGTACCACAGCGGATCGTCCGCGCAGAGCGCGGGTTCGCGGCGCCGCGCGCGGCGCCGGCGCGGCGTGCCGGCCGGCGCGAGCGACGGGAATTGCGCGCGGCGCACGTCGTCGAGGGAATCTTCGCGTTTCATCATGCATGCGCTCCCGAAGGGCGGCGGGCGGGGTCCGGTTCGGGTGCCGCCGCCCGCGCGGCGCCCGGAGACGGCGCGAGCCGCCAGATTGCATACGGCCGCACGTGCGGATCGAGCGACACGTACTGGCGATGGCCGCGCCAGGTTTCCGCATGCGCGGCGTCCTGTTCGAGCGCATCGAGCGGTTCGCCGTCGGCCAGCCCGAGGCCGCGCCACAGCGCCGCATCGAGCGTGAAGTTCGCGGCCTGCGGATGCCACGGGTCGAGACTGATCGCGACGATCACCACGCTGTCGAACGCCGGCGTCGCCTTCACGAACACGAGCACCGAATCGTTGTCGGCCTCGACGAACGTGAGCCCGAGATGCGTCTGCAGCGCCGCGTGATCGCGCCGCGCGCGGTTCAGCCGCGCGATTTCCGTGCCGATGTGCGCGGCCTTGCTCCAGTCGCGCGCGCGCAGCTCGTATTTCTCGGCATCCGCGTATTCCTCGCTGTCCGGCAGCGGCACCGATTCGCCGAGCTCGAAGCCCGAGTACAGGCCCCACGAGCCGGCCAGCGTCGCCGCGAGCGCCGCGCGGATCACGAACTGCGAACGCGGCGCGTTCTGCAGGTGGCGCGGATTGATGTCGGGCGTGTTGACGAAGAAGTTCGGCCGGAAGAATTCGCGTGGCGGGCCGGCCGTCAGCTCGGTCAGGTAGTCGATGAAGTCGCGCTTCGACTCGCGCCACGTGAAGTACGTGTACGACTGCGAGAAGCCGACTTTCGCGAGGCGGTACATCATCCCCGGCCGCGTGAACGCCTCGGACAGGAACACGACGTCCGGATGCCGGCCGCGCACGTCGGCGATCATCCACGCCCAGAACGGCAGCGGCTTCGTGTGCGGGTTGTCGACGCGGAAGATCCGCACGCCCGCGTCGACCCAGAACAGCACCGCGTCGCGCAGCGCGAGCCACAGGTTGGGCAGCGCGTCCGGCGCGTAGAAATCGGGGTTGACGATGTCCTGGTAGCGCTTCGGCGGATTCTCCGCGAAACGCAGCGAGCCGTCGGGCCGCCACGCGAACCAGCCCGGATGCGCGGCGAGCCACGGATGGTCGGGCGAGCACTGGATCGCGAAATCGAGCGCGATCTCGAGCCCGTGCCCGCGCGCGGCGCCGACCAGCGCGCGGAACGACTCGAGTGTGCCGAGCTGCGGATGCACGGCCGTGTGGCCGCCGTCGGGCGAGCCGATCGCGTACGGGCTGCCGACGTCGTCGGGGCCGGCGGTCAGGCTGTTGTTGCGGCCCTTGCGCGCGGACGTGCCGATCGGATGGATCGGCGGGAAATACAGCACGTCGAACCCCATGTCGCGGATGCGCGGCAAATGTGCGATCACGTCGTCGAACGTGCCGTGCCGGTGCGGATCGTCGCTCGCCGAGCGCGGAAACATCTCGTACCAGCTCGAGAAGCGCGCCTGGCGGCGTTCGACGTCGACCGGGTAGGTCGTCGCATCGTGCGTGACGAACGGGCGGTAGCGCAGCGCCGCGAAGGCGTCGGCGAGCGCGGGCCCGCCGATCAGCGCGAGGCGATCGTCGGGCGACGCGTCCTTGAGTTCGGCGACGAGCCGTTCCATCTGCTTGACCGCGCGCGGATCGACGGGATCGGCGAGCTTCAGCGCGGTGGCGAGCAGCAGTTGCGCTTCGCGCACCTCCAGCGTCACGTCCTGGCCGGCCGCGCGCTTCTTCGCGATATCGGTGACGAGCGATGCCCAGTCGTCGCGCCACGCGACCACGCGGAATTCATGGCGGCCGAGCCGGTCGAGCGTGACGCGTGCGTGCCAGCGGTCGTTCGGCTCGGCTTCGAACGGCACTTCGCGCCAGGTGTCGTCGTCGGCGGCGCGCCACTGGAGTACGGCCGCGAGATGCGCATGCCCGTCCGTGAAGATCGACGCGCTGACGACGAGCGGCTCGCCGATCACGCGCTTGATCGCGAAGCGGCCGTCGTCGACCGACGGCTCGACGCGCTCGATCGCGATCCGGTCGGCCACGAGCGCGGCCGACAGCGCGGTGCGTTCGCGCGCGGCGTCGGCGCGCGTCGTGACGGGCGGCGCCCGCCATGCATGCAGCAGCGCATACGCGCCGGGGGCGAGCGTGAACGGCTCGAGCGCGGCCGGCGGATGCGTGTGCGCGCCGTCCTGCGTGACGACGCGCGTGAAGCCGCCCGGCACGCCGGGCAGGATCGTCGCGGGGTCGACCGTCGCCGGCGCGTCGAGATCGGGATTCAATGCGATCAGCAACGCCGCGTCGTCGTGTTCGAGCAGCGGCCCGGTGCCGCGCAGCAGCGCGGTCGCGCTCGCGCCCGGCGCGCTCAGTTGCACGATTTCGCCGCGCGCCGCCGCGACGGGCGTGGCGCGGCGCCACGCGTTCGCATCGGCGAGCGCGCCCGACAGGTCGAAACGCGCGTGCTCGAACGCGGCGCGGTAGCGCGCGGCGTCCGCGTCGCGGGCCATCAACGGCACCGTCACGCCGCGCTCGAAGCCCATCGGCACGAGCCAGCCGGTGCCGACGGCCGCGGCCGTCCACAGCGCGCGGCGATACGCGCGGGCGACGGTGTCGTCCGGCGCGTCGGGCCAGTCGTCGGCGAGACGCGGGCCGTCGGGCGCATCGGGGAACGCGATCGGCGCGCCGATGCGGCGCAGCAGCCGGTGCTCGTCCGCGAACCACTGCGCGCGCAGGTCCCACCAGCGTACCGATGAAAACACCGCGTCGAACCCGGCGGCTTCGAGCTGCGCGAGCGCGTCGCGTGCATGGCCGGGCACCCCGGCGAGCACCGCGACGTCCGGGCGCGCACGGCGCAGCGCCGCGCGCCAGCCCGGCCACCAGTCGGCCGGCAGGTGATGCGGCGCGTCGATCAGGAAGCCGGCCGCGCCCGCGTCGGCGTACGTCGCGAGATGCGCGCACCACCATGCGGACAGCGCGTCGCGCACGGCTTCGTCGGCGGTGTTCGCATGCGCGATATCCAGTGCGTGCGCGGTGCCGCGCGGATCGATCAGCGCGTCGTCGTGCGTACGCTCGACGTACCAGTCAGGGTGCTCGGTGCGCAGCGGGTTGTCGCGCGCGATGCGGTCGGGCACGACTTCGAGCAGCAGGCGCAGCCCGTGACCTTTCGCCAGTTGCGCGAGCCGCGAGAAGGTTTCGAGCGCGCTCGCGCGGGTCTCGAACGACTGGGCCGGCCGACGGAAATCGGCCACGTGGCGCGGAAAGCCGGCCACGCTCGCGGCCCAGAACGCGCCGACCAGCACGTGATCGAAGCCCATCCCCGCGATATGCGCGAAGGTCTGCGGCCACGCGTCGAGCGGCCCGACGAGGCGGGCGTCGCAGAAGTAGAGGTGGGGAGCGAACGGTGGTGTGGAGTCCATGGCGTGGCGCGGCGTGGGCGGGTAGCGCGAGCGGTAAAGCCGGTTCGTCGCAACCTGCGTGCCTGCTGCGCGAACGTCAGCAGGACGGGGGCGTGCAGGGGAAAGCGGTTTGAAGGGGCCTGTCGTTTTTACATGAGCGCCAGGCCCACGTATGTACTACATGCGCGGTATGGAGCGGATATCCGAACTGTCGCCGGTCGCGGCATCGTCGTCCGTCGTCGGAATCGGCACACCCGGGTCATATCGCACCACCGCGCCATGTTCGATCCGGTGCGGGAACGACGGCGGCGCGTCCACCTCGTCGCCGAAGCGCGCACGCACGAACGCGCGCAGCAGCGCCTCACGCGCCGTGTGGCCACGCGCGCCGCAGGTCGACGGGCCGTCGACGAACGTCGCGTCGCATTCGACGTCGTCGCCGTGGCGGGCGATCCGCAGATCCTCCACGCGATCGAGCACCGCGCCCGCGTCGGCCCACGACGCCGACGGCGCGAACGGTGCGTCGAGATGCCGGAGCGCGTCGCAGGCGGCCGTCACGACGACGGTCGGCGCGACCGCCGTGAAGCGCAGCGTGTCTTCGTCATCGGCGCACAACGCGCGTGCGCACCAGTAGTCGAGATCCTTTCCGTCGAGTGCGTCGGTTCGCATGGGCTGCCTCCGTCGGATCGAAAAACGCGTCACCGCGCAAGCGCCGTGCCCGTCGCGGGCGTCGAACGCATCCGCGCCACCAGCGGGTAGTGGTCCGACGCGTGCCGCGCCCGCGCGCTGCGGTGCACGACCACGTCGACCAGCAGCTCGCCCGGATGAATCCAGATCCGGTCGAGCGAGAACACCGGGCACACGGTCGGGAACGTGCGCGGCGCCGGCGCACGCCGGAACCGCGTGACGAGCGCCTGCAGCGCGCGGCCGCGCACGAACCATTCGTTGATGTCGCCAAGCAGGATCACCGGCATCGCGCCGGTATCGAATGCCGCGAGCAGCCGCTGCACCTGCGCGCTGCGTTCGCTGGCCGACAGCCCGAGATGGGTCGCGACGACGCGGATCGGGCCGGTACTGCAGTCGATGTCGGCGTCGAGCGCGCCGCGCGGCTCGCGCGGATGGAACGACAGGTCGAGCGTGCGCGCCGCGCGGATCGGGCAGCGCGACAGCACCGCGTTGCCGTAGCGGCGCTCGGGCGTGTCGATCGTCGGGCCGGCCGCCGCGTGCATGCCGGTCGCGTCGCGCAGGTGCGCGAGCACGTCCGGCGCGCGCGTGCCGCCGAGCGGTACTTCCTGCAGCGCGATCACGTCCGCGTCGAGTTCGTCGATCACGGCCGCGATCCGGTCGACCGCACGCGCCGGCCACGCGCCGTAGCCGCCGTGGATGTTGTAGGTCGCGATCCGCAGGTCGCGCCCGCCCGGCGCGGTGGCGGGCGCCGCGTCGGCGGTGACGACGTGCGGCGCCGGGGCCGGTTGTTTGCTCAGCGCCATCGTCGCAGCATCCTCACGAGCAGGATCGACACGCCGACCAGCGCGAGGCCGATCGCCGCGAGCCACGCGAACGCACCGGGCCCCGGATGGCTGAGCGCGGCGGTCAGCTGGTGCGCGAACGTGACGGTCAGCACGATGCCGGGCAGCATTCCGAGCGCGGTGCCGATCAGGTAGTCGCGCAGCCCGATGTGCGACGCGCCGGCGACGAGGTTCACGACGGTGAACGGCGCGATCGGCAGCAGCCGCAGCACGGCCATCGCGACCACGCCGCGCCGGCCGATGTGCTCGCTCAGCCGGTTCGCGCGCGGACCGGCGAGCCGGCGCACCGCGTCGCGCCCGAGCCAGCGGCCCAGCGCGTAGGTCGCGGCGGCGGCCGCCATCGAGCCGATACCCGCATACGCGAAGCCCGGCCACGCGCCGAACACGAGCCCCGTCGCGGCGATCAGCAGCGTGATCGGCACCGCGCAGGTCGCCGCCACCACGTAGGCCGCGAGCAGCAGCACCGGCGCGGCCGGCAGCCGCGCGATGCCGGCCACCGCGTGCGACAGCGACGCGACGTTCAGGTGCGCGCCCAGCGGCGTGAAGCGCCACGCGAGCGCCAGCGCGGCGATCGCGAGCACGATCGCGCCCAGCACGAAAAAGCGCGCGGTGAGCGAGCGGTGCTGTTCGTGCGGCACGAATTCGCGGACGAACCTGTCGGGCTCGATCGGCTGCTCGGGGTCGAGCCGCGCGCTGACCGGCACGAGCGCCTCGAATTGCGGCGACACGGCCGGATCGAGCGTGCGCAGCGTGCGGCCGGGTTTTGCGCGCAGCCGGTCGAGTACGACGTTCGGCCGTTCGCCGCACGCGAACGCTTCGGCCACAGCCGCGGGCGTCGTGCCGAGATGCTCGGCCAGCAGCCGCTCGCGCATGCCGGCGATCGCGCCGCGGATGCGCGGATCGCCGGCCGCGACGAGCGCGATGCAGCATTCGGTATCGAGCACCATCGAGCGGTTATTGAGGTTCGCGCTGCCGATCACGATGCATTCGTCGTCGACGATCGCGATCTTGCTGTGCACGTTCACGCATCCGTCGCCGAGCCCGTCGACGTGCGGATACAGCAGCCGGTAGCGGTCGAAGCGGTCGGCCGACGCGAGCGTCGCGTGCAGCCGTGCGCGCAGCACGCCCATCGTCGCTTCCTGCAGCCAGCCGCTCTGCACCCGCGGCGCGACGACGGTGACGTCCGGCCCGTCCGTATCGGCGAGGCGCGCGGACAACGCTTCGCGCACCACCGCCGCGGTGAAATACTGGTTTTCGACATACAGGTGCCGTTGCGCGGCGCGAATCGTATCCTCGACCAGCGCGCGCACTTGCCGCACCGGTTCACGGCCGCCGTGGCGCGGCGCCGTATAGGCGATGCCGAGCCGCACGTCGCGCACGTCGACGCGCGCCTCGCGCGGCCACGGATCGTCGTCGTCGGGCCGGTCGAGATGCCGCTGCGCGCGAATCGCGATCGGGCGCCCGCACGCCTGCAGCCAGCGGGCCCGCGCCTGGTCGCCGATCGCGGCGGCCGCGTCGCCGTCGAACATCGCGTGCACGTCGTGGAACGGCCCGTACGGCATGCCCTGCTCGTCGCGGCGGCGCGGATCGTCGGCCGCATGCGCGGGCGTGTCCCAGCGGGCGCGCGTCAGGTCGAGGCCGCCGACGAACGCGAGCCGGTCGTCGATCACGACCAGCTTCTGGTGATGCGATGCGCCGCGCGGGTGTGCATCGTCGAGCCGGAACCGGATGCCGCGATGCGCGCGCCAGCCGGCCCGATACACGGGCGGCCAGTCGCGCTCCAGCGCGTAGATCATCGCGAAATCCCACGCGAGCACGTAGATGCGCAGGTTGTGACGGGCCGACGCGAGCGCATGCAGGAAGGCCGCGAGCGTGTCGGGCAGCGTGTCGTCCGCGCCGCCCGGCGCGAGCCGCATCCGGCTGTCGACGTCCCAGCCGACGATGAACACCGTATGGCGCGCACGCAGCAGCGCGGCGCGCAGCGTCGAGAAATACGCGTCGCCGTCGACCAGCATCGTGAAGCGGTCCGCGTGGCGGATCGTATCGCAGTTGCGCCCGCGTTCGAGCAGGCCGTGCCGCGACGGGCCGTCCGCCGGCGCGGCGTCGACGCGCCGGTCGTCGGCGCGGGTCATGCGATCCGGCGCGATCATCGGGCCCCGACGTCCCGGTTGCCATCGATCCGCTGCAGCAGCGCATCGCAGCGTGCCCGAAGCCCCTGCAATTCCGGCGAATGCGCGTCGAGCCGCGCATGCTCGCCATGCGCGACCGCGATGTCGTAGATCTCCTGCGCGATCGTCGCCGACGCGTGCGCGATCCTGATCCGGTCGAGCCAGTCGCATTCGGCGCGCTGGCACGCGAGCCACGCGCGCAGCGCGCCCACCAGCTGGCTGGTCGTGAGCCAGGCGCCGCTGCGCATGCGCGCGGCGAGCTGGCTCGTCACGAGATAGGAGAGCAGGTCGGTCTGGGTCACACGAAACTCCTTGACGAGGTGTCGGGTTGACAGGCCCGTACGCACGCGATGTTTTGCAGCGTCTCGCAGATCGCCGCAAATTCCGGCCCGCTCGTGCGCGAGAACGAGACGGAGATGTCGTCGGTGTCCGGATCGTCGTCCGATTGCTGGACGATGAACCGTTTCACCCGCACCCGGCCGGGGCCGAGCGCTTCGTGCAGCGTGCCGAGCGTGAGGCCGCCGCGCTCGGCCACGAGCAGCAGCGTGCGCTGCTGGCGCTGCGCGATGAAGCGGCGCTCGAGCGGCTTCACGCCCGCGAGGATCGCGAGCACGATCGCCGTGGCGCCCACTGACGCAACCACCATGCCGCCGCCCGCCGCGAGCCCGACGCCGGCCACCGCCCACAGGCTCGCGGCCGTCGTCAGCCCGCGCACCACTTCGCCGCGCAGCAGGATCGAGCCCGCGCCGAGAAAGCCGATGCCGGACACCACTTGCGCGGCGACCCGTGACGGATCGAGCACGACGCCGTTCTGCCCGCGCACGTCCTCGAAGCCGAACGTCGACACCAGCATCACGAGCGCAGAGCCCACGCAAACGAGCATGTGCGTGCGCAGCCCGGCGGCCCAGTTCAGGCGTTCGCGTTCGAGCCCGATCACGCTGCCGAGCAGCGCGGCCAGCAGCAGGCGTCCGAGTAATTCGAGGTGGCCGATCATGATGTGCATCCCTTCCGGCCCTCAGCGAGGCGGGCCCGGTAGCGGTTCGATACGGAAAAGGGACGCAAGCAGCGTGCCGGCCGGGCACGGCGCGTGCGCGCAAGGCCGGCGGCGCGTCTGGCGAGCATGCGGCGCGCATTTTTTGCATCGCTATCGCAGATAAGACAGGAGGCCACCGTGGCACATCAACAGGACGCACAGGTTCGGGACCCGTATCGCGGCCACGAGATTTTCGTGTGGGCGCGACCCAACGAGCACGGCGCATGGCGTGACGAGGTGCAGGTGTACGTCAACGGCGCGCGCATCGAGCTGGTGGTGCCGGAAGCCGCCGGCCCGGAATGGCTGACCGAGGTCGAGGCGCTGCGGGCGGGCCTCGAGCGCGGCCGCTATCTGATCGACAAACGGGTGGACGACGATTGAGCGGCATCGCGCTTGCGGCGCCGTGTGCCGCGACAGCGCCCCGCCGTGCAAGTACCCCATGAACCCATACCGGCCCGCGCCGGGAGGAACCGATGAGCGATCCGCGTACCCTGCATATCTACCGCTACGACCCCGACCGCGACGCGGCGCCTTACATGCAGCGCTACGAGATCGACGTGAACCCGGACGACCGCATGCTGCTCGACGTGCTGGGCCGCGTGAAATGCGACGACGAGACGCTGTCGTATCGGCGCTCCTGCCGCGAAGGCATCTGCGGCTCGGACGCGATGAACATCAACGGCAAGAACGGCCTCGCATGCCTGACCAACATGCAGACGCTGCCGCGCGAGATCGTGCTGCGGCCATTGCCGGGGCTGCCGGTGGTGCGCGACCTGATCGTCGACATGACCGATTTCTTCAACCAGTACCACTCGATCCGGCCATACCTGATCAACGACACGACGCCGCCCGCGCGCGAGCGGCTGCAGTCGCCGGACGAGCGCGACCAGCTCGACGGGCTGTACGAATGCATCCTGTGCGCGTGCTGTTCGACGTCGTGCCCGAGCTACTGGTGGAACCCGGACAAGTTCGTCGGTCCGGCCGGGCTGCTGCAGGCGTACCGCTTCATCGCCGATTCGCGCGATCTCGCGACGGCCGAGCGGCTCGACGATCTCGAGGACCCGTACCGGCTGTTCCGCTGCCGGACGATCATGAACTGCACGGACGTGTGCCCGAAGGGGCTGAATCCGACCAAGGCGATTTCGGAGATCCGGACGATGCTGGTCAGGCGGACGGTGTGAGGCAGGATATCCCGAAGCCGGGCTTCAACTCCCGCTATTTCCCGGCGAACGCGTCAGCCTGCGCGGCGCGATGCCGTGCCGCAACGCGATCGTCGCCCGGATAGAACTGCCGCGCCCATCGCTGGAACACCGGGTACGGCCCGTCGCCTGCGAGCGGTGTCCCGTAGCCCGTGTAGTCGCGATGGCTCCACACCATGATGTCTTCCTTGAACACCGGCACCAGCCACAGCCGGTGCAGCAACCGGCCGAGCACGGCGTAGACGAGCCGCTGCACCGGGGCCGGCCACCTCGACAGCCACGAAAAGCGGAACGAGATACCGTCCCGGAAGGTCCAGCGCAGCGGCGCGATCTGCACGCCGCACGCGAAGATCTTCGCTTCGAGGCCGATCGCCTTCATTTCGTGATCGGACGACACGCAGCCAAGGCCATGAACGCCGATCACCGTGCTCCATTTGATGTGCTTCCACGCCATGTCCACCTGCATCGAAATGCGCGGGCCGTCGATCACGGGCGTATGCGGCTTCATGTCCTTCCAGCGATGCAGCGCGCCGAAATGTTCGAGGTCGAAGCCGTTTTCCGGCAGGTTCTGCATCACGCCGCGTAGCGTGAATGCCTGGCCGACCGGTGCCGAGAAGCCGGTCATGTCCACTTCCGGCAGTTCCCAGGTCGGCGCCAGGCCGTCGGCGTTCTGCCATACGAACACGAAGCCGTTCCACTCGCGCACATGCCAGGTGCGAAGCGTCAGCCGTTGGCCGCCTTTCGTGCAGCCGGCGGCGATACGCCGGCCGTCGGGGCCGTACGCGTAGTGATGGAACGGACAGACGATCTGCTCGCCGTCGACCGTACCGCCGTGGCCGAGATGCGCGCCCTGGTGCGGGCAATACGCGTCGACCGCGCGGGCGACGCCCGAGGCCGTCCGGTACAGCACGACGTCGCGTCCCATGAACGGCGTCGTGAGCACGGCCTCGCGCTTCAGCTCGCGGCTGAAACACAGCGCGAACCACCCGTCCGGATAGGGCAGCGGCGCGGTTTCGTCGACGGGGCCGGCTGCATGCATCGCGCGCTCCTGCATCGGCATGGCACTCATCGCGCGAATTCCCGATCGGCGTGCATGACGGCCGGCGGCCCGGCGCCGTCTTGCCCGTGCTGAGCGTCGCCGTCGGCCCCTGGGTAGAACTGCGCGGCCCAGCGCCGGAACGTCATGATCGGCAGCTCGCCGGCCATCAGCGTCGGGCGTGCGTCGTAGTCGCGGTGATCCCAGATGCGCAGGTCGCGCTTGAATTGCGGCACGAACCACAGCCGGTATGCGGCGCTCGCGAGGACCTCGTGCAGGGCCCGGCGCAGCGGCGACGGCCACGCCGACGCACGTTCGACGCGCAGCGCGACGAATTCGCGGCAGGTCCAGCGGTCGGGTTCGATCTGCGTGGGGAACAGCACGACCCGCGCGTGCAGCCCGAGGTCCGGCAGTTCCATGCGCGCGGCCATGCAGCCCAGGCCGTGCATCGTGATGTCCAGCAGCAGCCGTTGCCCGAGCAGCACGAGCGTCGAGCGCATCGTCATCCGGTGGCCGTCGGCTTGCGGCGGCTCGAGCACCGGGTTCGACCAGCCGTGCACCGGGCTGAAATGGTTGACGTCGACGCCGTTCTCGGCCGGATTCTGCAGGCTGCCGTTCAGCGTATGGCACTGGCCGCGCGGCCGCGAATAGCCGTCGAGGTCGAGTTCGGGCAGCGACCACGACGGCGCTGCGCCCGCACGCTCTTGCCACGCGAGCACGAGGCCGTTCCATTCGAGCACGTGGCGCTGCCGCAGCGTGGCGGTGGGCGGCTTGCCGTCCCGCCCGGCGCGCACGCAGGTGCCGTCCGGCGCGAACGCGAGGTGATGGAACGGGCATACGATCTCCTCGCCGCGCACGATGCCGCCGTGCCCGAGATGCGCGCCGAGGTGCGGGCAATGCGGCGCGACCGCGCGAATCAGGCCGGATGCCGTTCGATACAGCACGACGTCCGCGCCCATGAAGCGCGTTACGACGAGCGCGCCGGGTTTGACGTCGCGGCTGTAGGCCAGCGCGAACCAGCCGTCCGGATAGCGATGTCGCGAGGCGGCGGCGGGTTCGGGCACAACAGGGATCGGTGCGTGCATGTGCGTCTCCAGTCACCGGGGCGAAGCATGCCGGTCCGCCGCCGCGATTTCCTCGAGCGTCGGCAGTGCCGTCATCGCGACTGCGCCGCCGGCGAAGCGTCCGCCGCCGAGATCGTCGCCGTGGTAACGGGTGCTGAATGCATGAAACTCCGCATTGCCTGCACTCATGTAACACAGCTCCGTCACGTAAGCCTGCGCATCGGCGTCGCCGGCCAGCGCGCCCGTCGCGACCGCTTCACGCGCGTCGATCAGACGGTGTTCGTTCGACGTGCAGAGTACCGCCAGCCGGTCGAGCGCGGCCTGCGCATTCAGTTGCTCGACGCGCATCAGGATCCACACGGCGTTGAATCGCTCGTGCGCGGACCATTCCTTGCGAAACGAAAACAGGTCGTTGACGAGGATCACCGAATCGATCGCCGCATCGCGCGCGTCGGCCAGCGCCGCGTGTTGCGCGAGGCGCTGCCCCATGTCGATGTCGAGCGCGTATTCGGTGAGCAGCGTGATCCAGTGGCCGAAGCCCTCGACCCGGCGAAACGCGAGATAGTCGACCAACGACAGGCGCGTTGCGTCGGTTGCCGTCGGGCTGGCCTGCGTATGGATCTGCTCGCGGATGCATGCGACGAACCGCCGCCAGAAGGCCGGACGCGCCTCGCTCTGGGTGCGGATCAACTGCAGCGTGTCGTGCAGCAGTCGCGCGGAAGGTGCGTCGGCCGGCGGAGGCGTGCCGTCGACGGCCGCCAGGAAATGCTCGCGCAACGTGTCGAGCCCCGCCTGGTCGCCGATGCGCGCGAGATGCGTGAAGGCGTCGTCCATCAGCGTCGTGACGTGCATCATGCGGTGGAGCGCGTACACGCGATCGGGCCGCGCATTCGGGTAGCACAGGCTGCCATACGCGGGAATGCGCTGCGCGAGAAAACGGCGCGCCGCTGCGTCGCTGCGATAGTGCTGCACGATGTACGGGTAGTCGTCGATCGCGAGTTGCCGCTCGATTGCTTCATGCTGCGGGTGCCGTGCGACGGGCAGCGACAGATGCGGCAGCGGCAGCACCATCGTTTGCGTTTGCGTCTCGCTGGGCGGCGCGCTCGTGGCGCGCGGCGTTCCGGATGCTTGCATGCGGCTCTCCGGGTTACGCGTCGGGTTTGACCGCGACGATGCTGTAGGTCGACACCTTGTTCTTGATCAGCGCGACGGACCAGTTTTCGGCGAGCACGCGCAGTTCTTCCAGCGTGTCCGGTGCACGGTGCGGAAAATGGCGGTCGATGTTGGCCTTGGCATCCATCAGCCAGCGCGCGACGTCGATGTTCGACGGCAGCACGCGCATGTCGCGGATCGCGAACCCGGCGTCGATCAGCACCTGCCTGAAATAATCGGGCGTCTTGCGGTGCTTGCATGCGATCCGGTCGACCTCGTCGGGCGTGTCGGACGCGTATTCGCTCAGGTCGACGTTGTACAGATTGTCCGAGATGACCACCGAGCCGCCGCCGCGCACACGCGCATGCAGCGCGCGCATCGCCTTTTCGTAGAGCGCGTTCGGGAAATGCGAGATCACGCCGCGAATGATCACGAGATCGTACGGTGTCGCGGGGTCGGGCAGTCGATCGACGTCCTGTGCGTTGCACTGATACAGGTTGATGCGTTCCGCGAGCCCGTGCTGCGCATGAAAGCGGGCGCAGTAGTCGAGCTGTTCGCGACTGACGTTGATACCGTCGAGGCGCATGCAGCCGGGGAAGCGGCCGGCCAGATACTTGAGGATGTAGCCCCAGCCGCAGCCGATGTCGAGAATACGTTCGACGCGCGGGGGAACGGGGCCGTCGAAGCCGGCGAGATGAAGCTGGCGTTCGAAGTAGCGAATGCCCGATTCATCGAGCGAGATCGGCGGCGTGGAGCGCGGATCGTCGTACACACCGAACTGGAACAACAGGTACTCGCCGATCGCCTTGCGCCAGTCGTCCGGGCTGCCGGCGTAGGTCGTCTGCACTTTCCGCTCGTAATCGCTCACCGTCTCGCCATGCAGCACCCGGATCGGCAGGGCGGGTTCCAGGTGCGGCGCGCGCAGTTCGGCGATCGCCCGTTCGCTGACCTGATTCATCGAAATCCTCGCGTTGTCCATTTCCGTCGAACCGGACAAAACAATGCCCGCCGATCGAGCGGCGGCGCACATCTTTACGAAACGCCGGCACAAAAATACCCCGGCCGATACCTGTGATCGTGCGATTGAATAAATCGAGGTAATGCTTCGGTCGAAACGTTATGAAGGTGAAAGATCCGTGCGCATTTATAGAATCCCCGGATAAATGGCGGAAAGGGCGCAACGACGCCACATTGCGACACAGGCCCCATATCGTGCCTGGGACGTCTGGCGATGCGGGCTGGCGCCGGCTGGCCGGTTCGGCTCCGTACGCAACGCGTATTTTCACGATTCTGGCACTGCGATCGTGAACCGGAAGCGAAGTGTTTTTGTTATATGAAAGGCGATTCGATTTTTCAAGAATCTTCCCGTCTGTTTTAAAAACACGGGAAAATGGGCGCGGATAAAAATATTAAAATCGCGCTTGTCAATGGCGGTGGGGATTGTTTCGATTCGATGAATCGAAAAAAGCCGCGACGCGAACGATCGCGCGCGCGGCTATCCGGCCGGACGAGCTCGTGCGGCCGCATGACGTCAAGCTCGACTGAAATGCCCGCTCCCGCAGGAGCGGACTGGGCGCGGCGCACTGGCGCCTACGGCCGCGCAGCCACCTCGTCCAGATGCCACAGCAGATCCGCCGGATCGTCGTACACGCGCAGCGCGCCCGCCCGTTCCAGCTCATCGCTGCCGTACCCGCCCGCCAGCAGCCCGACGCCGAGCGCGCGGCAGCGGGCGGCGGCGAGCATGTCCCAGATGCTGTCGCCGACCACCACCGTATGCTCGATCGGCACGTTCAGCTTCGCGGCGGCAGTCAGGAACAAATCCGGGTCCGGCTTCGCATACTTCACCTGATCGCGCGTGACGACCACGTTCTTCGCGGGATCGACGCCGAGCGCCTCGAGGTTGATGGCGGCCGTTTCCATCCGCCCGCTGGTCGCGATCGCCCAGCGAATGCCGGCATTCGACAGCGCGGCCAGCAGTTCGCGCGCACCCGGCAGCGGCCGGACCTGCGCGCGCAGCCGCTGGTACGCAGCGGCGTGCAGCCGCGCGAGCCGCTCGACACGGTCGGCGTCGATGTCGCCGGCCGTTTCGCGCAGCAACTGGTTCAGGAACAGGCCGCCGCTCATCCCGATCTTGCGGTGGATGCGCCACACCGACAGTTCGATGCCTTCGGCATCGAGCGCTTCCTTCCACGCGAGTACGTGCTGATAGACGCTGTCGACGAGCGTGCCGTCGAGATCGAACAGAAATGACGTTTCAATGCGCATGTAACTCTCCTGGCCCGATGGTCGTCGGGCAAATCGTCGGCAAAACCCAATGCGTCACATTATCGGCGCACGGCCGTGTCACCGCCATGTCCCGCGCCGCATGCGCCGCGCCCGGCGGCAGCGGGGCGAACACCGCTGGTACAATCGCGCCGATGCGCCGGGCGGGCCGCCCGCGCGCGCCCAACCTTCGTCGAATCCCCGTATGGCAACCCCCGACGCCGTCAGTTCCGAACAATCGTGGTGGGGCGTTCTGGCCCTGGCGCTCACCGCCTTCATCTTCAATACCACCGAATTCGTACCCGTCGCGCTGCTGAGCGCGATCGGCGACAGCCTGCAGATGCAGCCGACCGCGGTCGGCCTGATGCTGACGATCTACGCGTGGGCCGTCGCGGTCGTGTCGCTGCCGCTGACGTTCGTCACGCGGCACGTCGAGCGTCGCAAGCTATTGAGCGTGGCGCTGCTGGTGTTCATCGGCAGCCATGTCGTGACCGGCGTCGCGTGGAATTTCACGGTGCTGATGATCGGCCGGCTCGGCATCGCGTGCGCGCATGCGGTGTTCTGGTCGATTTCGATCCCGCTCGCGGTGCGGCTCGCGCCGAGCGACCGCAAAAGCCGTGCGCTCAGCCTGATCGCGATGGGCTCGGCGATCGCGATGGTCGCCGGGATTCCGCTCGGCCGCGTGATCGGCGAGGCGTTCGGCTGGCGCGTCACGTTCCTGATCATCGCGGGCACGGCGGGCATCGCGCTGCTGTTGCTGCGCGCCACGTTGCCGTTGCTGCCGAGCCAGGGCGCCGGGTCGCTGAGCAGCATCGGCGTGTTCCTGCGCAAGCCGGCGCTGGTCGCGCTGTATGCGATCACCGTGCTGGTCGTGTCCGCGCACTTCACGTCGTACACGTACATCGAACCGTTCGTGCAGAGCATCAATCATGCGAGCAACAGCCGGATCACGTACGTGCTGATCCTGTTCGGCATCGCCGGTCTGCCGGCCGCGGTCTGCTTCAATCGCGTCTACCCGCACCGGCCCGACGATTTCCTGCTGGCGTCGATCGTCGCGCTGTCGGGCTGCCTGCTGATCCTGTTCCCGTGCGCGCTGAACATCGTCACGCTGTCCGTGCACACGCTGGTGTGGGGCGGCGCGATCGTCTGCTTCGGGCTGGCGATGCAGGCATGGGTGCTGAAGCTGGCGCCGGACGCGACCGACCTGGCCGTGTCGATCTACTCGGGGCTGTACAACGTCGGCATCGGCGCCGGCGCGCTGCTCGGCAACCATATCGCGGGCGACTTCGGGCTGCCGTGGATCGGTACCTTCGGCGGCGTGGTCGCGATCTTCGCGGCCGGGGTCGCGTGGGCCGCGTTGCGGCTGCACGCGAAACGGGAAGCGGCGCTCGCGGCCCCCGCGCCTTGAAGCCGCTGCCCGGCACGCCGCCGGTGCATCACGCGATCGAATAGCCGCCGTCGGCCACGAGCGCGTGCCCCGACACATAGCTGGCATCGTCCGACGCGAGGAACGCGACGACCGTCGCCATCTCGTCGGCGGATGCCCAGCGGCCGGCCGGCGTCGATTCGGCAAAGGCGAGCCGTGCTTCCTCCGACGGCCAGATGCCGCGATGATGGAACGGCGTATCGATCAGCCCCGGGCACAGCGCGTTGACGCGCACGCCGCGTTTGAACCATTCGATCGAAGCCGTCTTCGTCATCCCGATCACCGCGTGCTTGCTCGCGATATACACCGACGCATTCTCGAAGCCGATGACGCCGCCCATCGACGCATTGTTGATGATGCTGCCCTTGCCCTGGCGCAGCATGATCTCGGCCGCGAACTTCATCGAATTGAACACGCCGCGCACGTTCGGCTCGAACACCCGGTCGTAGCTTTGCGCGTCCTGCTCGAGCATCGGCGCGAACACGCCTTCCGTGCCCGCATTGTTGAACGCGATGTCGAGCCGTCCGTGGGTCGACACCGTGAAATCGAACAGCTTGCGAAGCTCGGCTTCGTTCGCGACATCCGCGGCAAAGGCCGTTGCGTTACCGCCGGCGGTCGCGATCTCGTCGACCAGTCGATCGAGTTCGGCCTTGCGTCGGGCGCTGACGACGACCTTCGCGCCGCGGCGCGCGAGTTCGATCGCCGATGCGCGGCCGATGCCGGAACTGGCGCCCGTCACGAGGGCGATGCGACCGTCGAGCGAGGCAGAGTGCGTGCTTGCGTTCATGATGCGTTTCTCCGTGAGGGGTGATCCGTTGCGTCGAAGCGACGTCTGATGCGCATTGTGGTCGCTCGGCGGCGACAAAAAAATGGAACAATGGCGCATTTAGAATTCCTTCTTGAGGAATTAAAATCGCTTTTTCGCGGGCATCATAAAGGCTTCCCATGCTCAACCGCCTCGATATCCTGAAGATCTTTTCCGCGGCCGCCGCCGCGCCGACGTTTCGCGAGGCGGCCGCGCGGCTCGGCGTGTCGCCGCAGGTCGTCACGCGCGCGGTGCGCGAACTGGAGGAGATGCTCGGCGAAACGCTGTTTCACCGGACGACCCGCAGCATCCGGATCACCGCGTTCGGCCAGTCGTTCGCGCGCGAGGTGCAGGGCGCGCTGGCCGTGGTCGACGGGCTGTTCGGGCCGGCGACCGGCCAGCGCGACGAGCCGGTCGGCGTCGTCCGGATCACCGCGCCGTCGGGCATGGGGCGGCATTACGTGCAGCCGATCCTCACCGGCCTCATGCAGCGGTATCCGGGGCTCGTGCCCGATCTGCGGCTGTCCGACGTGCCGTCGCCGGTGGTCGACGAGCAGATCGACATCGGCGTGCGTGTCGGCGCGATCGGCGACAACCGCTTCGTCGCGCGCATGGTCGGGCCGCTGCCGATGTGGGTGGTGGCCGCGCCGTCGCTGATCCGGCGGCTGGGGGAGCCGAAAAACCGCAAGGCGCTTGAAGCGATGCCGGTGACGTGCCTGATCGATCGGGCGAGCGGGCGGCCGTGGCCGTGGATGTTTCGCGGCGAGCAGCAGTTCGTGCCGTCGTCGCCGGCTTACCTGACGGACGACACCGAGGTGGAAATCGAGGCCGTGTGCGCAGGGGTGGGAGTAGGCCAGTGTTCGGAATATCTGGTGCGGCCGTACGTCAGGAAGGGGCGTCTCGTGCGGGTGCTGCCGAGCCTCGAGCCCGAGCCGTGGAAGCTGCACGTCTATCGGCCGCGGCGCGGGCCGATGCCGCGTCGTATCCGGGTGGTGTACGACGAACTGGTGGCGAAGCTCGCGGATGCGACGTGGCGGGAGTAGGGGGCGCCGCACAACGGCAAACGTCGGTCGCGGCGGCATCATGAACCTTTCCGTGCCCGACCCTACGCCGGACGAATTTCGGCTGTTCGGCAACCTCGGGCCCGCCTGAAGGCGCTGCGGCCGATCGTCGATGTGAGGACCGCCGCGAGGCCCGGCATCACGCCACCGATCCGCGCATTTCGCCGCATCGTTCGTTGCGATGCGCTCGTTACGGCGTGTTATGCTCCGCGCGAAACCCGTGCTCCGGAATTCGCGGCTCGGCAACGGGCCGCGTGTGCGGCACGGCCGTTCGCCCTCGATTGATTGACGCTCATGAACGGTAACTCCACGCTCGATCCAGTGGCGCAAGAGGCGATTGACTGGGAAGTGAGGCTGCGCTCCGGCGAGATTTCGCAGGCGGAGCGCGACGCATTCCTGGCATGGCGGCGCGCGGACCCGGCCCACGAAGAAGCGTGGGCGCGGCTGCAGCAGCGGCTCGGCAGGCTGGGCCCGTTGCAGGGCACGTCGAGTACGGCGGTGCGGCGGGCGCTCGACGAGCCGTCGCGTCACCGCAGACGATGGCTGAAAGCCGGCGCGGGCCTGGGAGGCCTCGTGCTCGCCGGGATCGGCACGCGCCAGCTCATTTCGACGTTTTCGCTCGACGCGGACTACCACAATGGCGATGTGGTCCCGCAAAGAGTCCAGTTCGACGGCAGCGTTTCGGTCACGGCCGGCGCGGCCACGCGGGTCTATACCCATGCGCGTGACCAGGCCGACCTTTATCTGGCCGCCGGCCAGGTTGCAACCGATCCGGCTCGCGCGGGCTATCAGCCTGTCGTCGTGACCACCCGCGACGGCATGGTCCGCACCGAGCGGGCGCGCGTGAGCGTGGACGTTCTGCGCCTGCATACCGTCGTGGCTGTGCAAGGCGGCGATGCGGTGCTGGCCGTGCCTCACGGGCGCCGCTTGCATGTACCCGATGGATCGGCGTGGTCGCTGTCCGGCGGGCAGATCGCCCGCATGCCCGAAACGTCGGCCGACATCTTCTCGTGGACACGCGGCACGCTGGTCGTGCTCGACCGCGCGGTGCCGGACGTGATCGAAACGCTGGGCCGTTACTTCGGCGGCTATATCCGTTTTCCGGAGGCCGCGCTGTCGCGCCGCGTGAGCGGCGTCTTTCCGCTCGACGACGCGCCGGCCGCACTCCGACAACTGGCCGAAAGCCTCGGGTTTTCCCTGAATCTGTACGGCAACATGCTCGCCGTCGCCACCGCTGCCTGAAACCGCAGGCTTCCGCTCCAGTCCCCTCCGAATTTTTTTCGATTTGCGGTGTCACTTTTCGCCGCTCGTTGCACAAGGTAAATAAGAGCGCATCGAATCGCTCGACATCAACCCGTGCACTCGAGTGGAGGAAGTGTGTTCGACGCTATCGACAAGTCCATATTGTCCGTGCTGCAGCAGGACAGCACGCTCTCGGTGGCCGAAATCGCCGACCGCGTGAACCTTTCGACCACGCCCTGCTGGCGACGCATTCAGAAGCTCGAGCAGGACGGGGTGATCGCGCGTCGCGTGGCGCTTCTGGACGCGAAGAAGCTCAACGTGGGCGTGACCGTTCTGGTGGAAATCAAGACCGCGGAACATACCGCCGCGTGGTTGCGGCGTTTCTGCGACGTGGTGGCGACGATTCCCGAGGTGGTGGAAGTCCATCGCATGAGCGGGCACATCGACTACATGCTCAAGGTCGTGGTGCCGCATATCGACGCGTACGACAGCGTATACAGGCGTCTGATCGGCGCGGTCGATATCTTCGACGTCAGTTCGAGCTTCGCGATGGAGACCATTAAGCAGACCACCGTATTACCGCTCGATTACATGCTGTGACCGCGCGGGCGGAGCAATTTATCGACAGGGACGGAGAAGGACGGAATTTCACCGGCGCGGCGGAAACCGCGGAATGGAATTCCAAAACGGGCGGCGCAAGCGAATTGTTTCAAAAAAACATTCCAGGCCCGGACGATAGACTTGTTTCATCGATGACGCGTTCGGGCAGAGGCTGACCGAAGCCCGATTTGAAGCATGACGGTACTTTGCGACACGATGATGACGCGATTACGCGTAGGAATACTGACAGAACGGACGAAGAGCCAATACATTCGACAAGGGAGTGGTTCAAACGTGAAGCTCAACATCAGAACACGCCGGGCGATCTCGAGCCAGGCATCAGGGGTTGCCATCGCGGTCGCCGTTGCACAGGTTTTCATCGCGGCGTCGGCGCATGCACAACAGGCTGCCCAGCAGTCATGGCATCTCGCGAGCGGTCCGCTGGACCGTACGCTGGTCGAAATCGCGCAGGCGGCCAACGTGAGGTTGAGCTACGACGCGGGCCTCGTGCAATCGTTGAAATCGTCGCCCGTCGAGGGTAGCTACACCGCCGAGGCCGCGATTCGACAAGCGCTTCGAGGCACCGGCCTCGATCTCGTCGCGACGGGCAGCGGTGGTCTGACCATTCAGAAGGCGGTTGCGAAGCCCGCTGCGGCGGCGCCCGTCGCGGCGTCGGCGGCGGCAGCCTCCGTGGGGCCTGTCGATACCACGCTTCCGCTCATCAGCGTGGCGGCCAGCCGGGACTCCGGCGGCACCGGCTTCGTCGCGGAATCGTCGTCCACCTATGCGCGCTCGGACGTGCCGCTGAGCCAGACGCCGAAATCGGTCAGCGTCATCAACGCGGCGGTGATCCAGAGCCAGGCCGCTCAGTCGCTCTCCGATGTGCTGAGGAATGCTTCCGGTGTCGTCACGCGGCCGGGGCCGCTTGGTGTGCCGAGTTACACGATTCGCGGGTTTGTAGCGCAAAACCTCACATCGGATGGATTGGCGACTGTCGGGACGGCCCCCAACGTTACGCCGACGATCGCCATCTCGAGCGTGGAAGTGGTCAAGGGGCCCTCGGCCATCGTGAATGGCAACAGTCCGCCGGGAGGCGTCATCAATCTCGTCAAGAAGACGCCGCAGGCCGAGCCGTTTCACGAAATCCAGGTGGGCTACGGCTCCTACGGCAGCGAGCAGATCGCGCTGGACAGCACGGGCGCCATCACCGCCGACAAGAAGCTTCGGTATCGCTTCATCATCTCGGGTGAACGGGTCGGCCAGAATTCGATGGGATATGACGGCGAGAGAAATTTCTACTTTGCCCCGACCCTGGAATGGAAGGATTCGACCACGGATCTGACGGTAGGCTATGAGCGCACGGTCAATCGCGAGCCGGTTCCCCCGTTCACTGTCGGCTATGCCAAGGGCGATATCTATCGAAACTATATCGACAAGCCGCTTGGCACGCCGTCCGACCATTTCGGCGCGCAAACGGACAATATTTTCATTCACCTCGAACAAAAGCTCGGCACGGCGCTGACCTTCGTGAGCAAGGGTTCCTATACGCGGACCCAACAAACGCAGCAAGCCTGGACAACGGCGACGCCGCTCTCGGCGACCAACGGCACGTTGTTCCACAACTTCGATTCGGTCTCGGATTTCTACAGTTGGAGCTTCCAGAATTACCTGCGAGCCAAGTTCGATATCGGCACTGCGAAAAATACGGTGATTGCGGGCTGGGACGTTCTTCGCTACAGCCAGCATCAGTCTGACACCACGACATCGAAATTCATTTCCATTCCGAATGTCTTCGGCTCATTTACGCTCCCGTCTTCCGACACGGGAAACGTGATGCCGAATGGCACTACCTACTTCACTCAAACCGGTTTATATCTACAAGATCAGTTTTCCTATAAGAATTTCCATGCGCTCGCGTCCGTGCGCCGGGATACCTATCTGACACATGCGACCTACGCCGGTAACCCACCAGCGGGAAGCCATCAGAACGCCTATAGCCCAAGCCTCGGCCTGCTCTACGAACTGACGTCCGAGGTTGCTGCCTACGCCAGCTACAACCGCGGCTTCCAGCCGGGCACGGCGCTTCAATTCGGTGGCGGTGTGCTCCCCCCGCAGATCAGTCAGCAGGTCGAAGTGGGCATGAAGTTCAACCTGCTGGACGACAAGCTGGCCATCACGACCTCGGCTTACCGCACCTCCTTCAGCAATTACAACGTTGCCGACCCGGCCCATCGCGGCTTCTATCTTCCTGCCGGCGGCGCCGTGAGCCGCGGATTCGAAGCGGAGATTACCGGGCAGCCGCTGCCCGGCGTCAACGTGGTGGGCAGCTATACGTACAACGACTTCGTGCAGCCCCCGAACACCAAGCTGGCGGTGAACCTGCCCAAGAACAGCGCCAGCCTGTGGGCGACCTACAACTTCCAGACCGAAAAGCTCCAGGGTTTCGGTGTCGGCGCGGGGCTCTTCTTCGCGAGCGGGCAGTACATCGGCTCGGGCTCGGCGTACCGCATCCCCAGCCAGGTGGAGACGGATCTCGGCCTGTTCTATCGGAAGAAGGGGTACGGCTTGAATCTTTCGATCAAGAACGTGTTCAACCGCAAGCTCTACTACAGCAGCACGTCGGCCACCATGATTCCGATGGGTCCGGAGCGGACGGTCATGCTGACCGGAACCTATGACTTCTGATTCCTTGCCCGCCCGCCGGTGGGACGACATCGCCGTACGCGAGAACACGTCCCAGGCGCCTTATGCGCGCATACGCCGCATCGCGTGTGCCGCAGGGGTGCTGCTCGCGCATGCGCTGGGGCTGTACGTCGCGGTCCACCAAAGCGCGGTGACGCTCAGGCTCGAGGCGGGACGTCCCGCGGGCGGCACGGTGCAGGTGCAACTGGTTGCCGCGCCGGCGCTGCGGCCCGCGCCAACCCCACCTGCGCCGCCCAAGCCGCGGACCGAGCCACCGAAACCGGTGGCGCCGGCGAAGCCGGAAAAGGCGCACGTGCTGGCGTCGCACGCGCCGAGCCCGCGCACGGTGGAAGCGGCGCCCCAGGAAACGCCGAAACCCGCCGAAACGCGGCCGGTCGCGCCGGCGCCCGTGCCGCATCCCGCACCTGAAGCAGCGCCGGCCCAACCTGTCGCGCAACCCGCGCCGGGGCCGAACCTGCTGGACGCGCCGAAGCAAATCAGCGCGGGCGAGTTGAAGCAGTTGGGATGCCAGATGCCGCGACCCGACTACCCGGCGAAAGCGCGGCGGCTGCAACAGGAGGGCACCGTAGTCGTGCATCTGAGCATCGGCACCGACGGCGCGGTGACGTCCGCGCGCGTGGCGCAGAGCAGCGGCTCGCCGCTGCTCGACGCGGCCGCCGTCGCGGCGATCCGTGCCGGCCGCTGTCACCCGTACGAGACCGCGGGCATCGCGCGCTCGGTCGAAGCTTCCCAACCCATCGCATTCAACCTGAACGACTGAACCCGCACCAATCGGAGCAACACATGGAACAGTATGGCATCGCCAACGTCTGGCAACAGGGTGACTTCGTTACCCGCTTCATCTTCGTTTTCCTGATCGGCATGTCCGTCGTCTCCTGGTTCGTGATACTGACGAAAGGATTCGCCAATCGGCGTCTCGAATCGCTCGGCAAGCGCGCGCAAACTGGTTTCTGGTCCAGTGCGTCGATCAGCGACGGCATCGCGGCGCTGGGCGAGCGCGGTGACAATCCTTATCGTGCGCTGGTGCTTGCCGGGCGCGAAGCGAATGAACAGCATGCGGGCAACGAACCGTCGATGCAAGGCAGCCTGAGCGCGAGCGAATGGGTGGCGCGCGGGCTGCGCAACGCATTCGACGACGAAGTCGCACGCCTGCAGAACGGCCTGGCCGTGCTGGGCTCGATCGGCAGCACCGCGCCGTTCGTGGGGCTGTTCGGTACTGTCTGGGGTATCTATCACGCACTCATGGCGATCGGCATGTCGGGGCAGGCCAGCCTCGATCACGTTGCCGGCCCGGTGGGCGAGTCGCTCGTGATGACGGCGATCGGGCTGTTCGTCGCGATTCCGGCGGTGCTCGGCTTCAACTACGTGAACCGCGGCAACAAGCGCGTGAGCCATCGGCTGAACCGCTTCGCGCACGAGCTGCACGTGTATTTCGTCACCGGCGCGAAGGCCCGCGCCGACGCCAGCCGGCCGGTCGGCGCACCGGTCGCGACCAAGCGCGCCACGCCCAACCTGGCCGCCTGAAGGAGCCCGCCATGTCAATGATTACCGATGGCGGCGGCGACGAAGGCGTCATGAACGACATCAACATGACGCCGCTGATCGACGTCATGCTGGTGTTGCTGATCATCTTCATCGTGACGCTGCCCGTCATTAACAAGGCGGTGAAGGTCGATCTTCCGCAGGCGGCCGCGCAGCCGGCCGTGTCGAAAACGCAGGACATCGATCTGTCGATCACGGCCGACAAGACGGTGCTGTGGAACAAGCAGCCGGTCGACGCGGATGCATTGAAGGCGCGCGTGGCCGAGGCCGCGGCGCAGGGCGAGCCGCCCGCGGTCAACATCAACGCGGATCAGCACGTCGAGTACGGCAAGGTCGCGACCATTCTGGCGGCGCTCCAGGGCGGTGGTCTCAACAAGATCAACTTCGTGATGCAACCGCCCGAGGCGCACCAATGACGGTGAACGGCGCTTTCCCCGTTGACCGCGCGGAAGACGCGCAAGCGCGCCGCCGCTTTCCGCCGGTGTGGCGCCTGCTGCTGCCGTACTGGCGTACGCGCGAAGGCGTGTTCTCGCTGATATTGCTGATGCTCGTGATCGGATCGAGTTGGGCCACGACGTACGTGATGCTGTGGAACAACAACTGGACCGGCATGTTCTACGATGCGATCGGCGCTTCCCGATTCAAGGTGCTGCCGGAGCTGCTCGTGCGTTTCCTGCTCGTAGCGATGGCCGGTGCGGCCGTGCATATTACCGGGGGGGTGTTGCAGGAGATCGTGCAGATCCGCTGGCGCCGATGGCTTACGACATGGCTCACCGAGAAATGGCTCGCGCGCAACAACTATTACCGGATCGAACGCGACCGGGAACTCGAGAACGTCGATCAGCGTATCGCGGAAGACGTGAAGCTGTTCGTCAACGACACGCTGCTGCTGGGTCTTGGGCTTCTTTCGGTACCGGTCAGCGTCGTGTCGTTCAGCGTCGTGCTGTGGCGCATGGGCGGCCCGTTTCAAATGCACGTCGGCGGATCGTCATACGTATTGCACGGTTATCTGGTGTTCGCCGCATTTGCCTACACCAGTGTCATTTTCGTGGCGACGCATTATCTGGGCCGCAGGCTCATCACGCTGACGGCCAGACAGCATCGTCTCGAGGGCGATTTTCGCGTGCTCATGGTGGGCGTGCGTGAATTCGCGGAACAGATCGCGTTCTTTCAGGGGCAAACGTCCGAGCATGGGCGTCTGCAGGCATCGTTTCGCTTCGTGGTATCGAATCTATACGCGACGCTGTGGGTGAGGACGCGCGTCTCGTTCTTTAACAATATCGTCGGTCAGTTGAGTTCGGCCATTCCGATCATTCCGACCTTGCTGATGCTTCCGCAGCTGATGTCGGGTGGGCTGACGCTCGGCGGGTTGATGAAATCGAACAGCGCATTTAATTCCGTCACGGGGTCGCTGGCATTTTTTTGGCAAGCCTATCCGGGATTTACGTCGTGGCGCGCGGAAGCCAACCGTTTGCGCGAATTCCTGCACGTGAGCGAGCATGATCCGCGGCAGGACATCGCGCTTCACGAAAGCCGCACCGGAGCGGTCGCCGCGAGCGGGCTCGTCTTGCGCGACGCGTCCGGCGCCACACTGTCGCGCGTGCCCGACTTCGTGCTCCTGGCCGGCCGGCGGTGCCTCGTGCGAGGTCGATCGGGGTGCGGGAAAAGCACGTTGCTGCGCGCGCTGGCCGGCCTATGGCCCTACGGCGAAGGCACGATCGTGCGTCCGGCAGCCGGCACGTTCTTCTTGCCGCAACGCAGCTATATTCCGCCGGGCACGCTGAAGGCGGCCGTGACCTATCCGCGCGACGCTTCGGCGTACCCCGACAGCGAATGCGAGGCACTGCTGCACGCATGCGGATTGTCGGCCTATGCGCCCTTGCTCCATGTCGAGGACCGCTGGAGCACACGGCTGTCCGGCGGCGAGCAACAGCGCGTGGCATTTGCGCGCGTGCTGCTCGCCAAACCTTCCACGGTGTTCCTCGACGAATGCACGTCCGCACTCGATAGCCAGAGCGAGAAGGAACTTTACGGTCTGCTAATCGAGCGTTTGCCTCAGGCCACGGTCGTCAGCGTCGCGCATCGCAAGGAGCTGCTGGCGTTTCACGACACGACGCTCGATTTTCCCGCACCGGCGGCACCGGAAGCACGACAGGACGCGGCCGACGAAACAGAGGGCGCACACGCCGGCGGTCGCGCATCCGTCGGAACGCAACTGTGCTGAGCGCCACGATCCCAACCGACGCCGTGCATTTGAACAATGTACGGCGCGCCAACAAGTGAAACAGGACAAGATCGATCCATGAGCAATCTGAAAGCAGTGACGCTGGAAACCATCGAAGCCGACGTGATCAACAACCCGCTGCCCGTACTGGTCGACTTCTGGGCGCCCTGGTGCGGTCCGTGCAAGGCGCTCGCGCCGACGCTGTCGAAATTGAGCGAGCAATTTGAAGGCAACGTGGCGTTCGTGAAGATCGACGTGGACGAGAATGCAGGCGTTCGCGAACGATTCGGCGTTCGCGGTATTCCGACGCTGATCCTGCTGCGCGGCGGCAAGGAACTCGGCCGCGTGGTCGGTAATCGCTCCGCCACGCAACTGGCCGGCTTCATCGACAACCACCTCGGCTCCGTGACGGCGTTGCCGGCGGCGATCGCCGTTGCACCGAACGCGTTCGGCGGCAACGCCCAGCTCAAGACGGAGCGCCTTGCCGCGTTGCGCGTGTGGCTGGATCGCAAGCGAGCCGCGCCTTCCGAAGCGATGTGGGACGGCGAAATCGGCAGCGCCATTCAGTTCGTCTGCAACACCGCGGACGTGGACGATTGCGCAAGAACGCTGGGTATTCCGGCCAACGTGCTGGCCGTGGTGGAATCGCTGTCGAGCTATCGCAGTACCCATCTGAACGGAGCGGAGTTCGTCGCGCAGTGGCTTGACGCCGTTCCGGTGGGAGCGAATCTCTCGCGGCTGCCGCAAATGCTGGTCACGGATCTGCTGTCCGGCGGCGAGATGTCTGAGTTGATCGGCGACGATGCGGCGTTGCTGTCGATTCGCGACCGGCTTGTCGCGCAGCATGATCCGGCGCGGGCGGCAGGGCCGCTCGACTCGGAACTGGCCGCGATCAAGCAGGCGCTCGCGAAGGCCGACGCTGCGGCAGCCGGCGCCGCACACGCGTTGGCGACACGGCTTCTCGTGTTGGTCGCTCAGCCGCTCGGCGATGCCGCGATCGTCACCGATTTCATATTCGGCCTTGCGGGCGCGCATTGGGAGTTGTTGCGCGCGGCCTGCAACTGGACGCGCGATGACGACCGACGCTTCATGCAGCTCGCGGAAGAAACGTCGAAGCGCGCGGTGGAGCGCGGCGAAGAGGCTTCGCAAGGCGACAAGACCCTCGAGCGAATCGGGCTGGTGGATGCTGAACTCATCGCGCGGTTTCGGTCTCACTACGGCGATGGCACGAAGGCCATGAAAACGGTCGGCACGAGCATCGGCGATCGTTTGATCGCGATCACGCAGCGCTGCGCGTAAGTCATCTGAGAAAAAGCGCGCGTCGAACGTAAATTCCGGATACGCCGGCGTGCGCGCAAAACGATTCCACGAATCCGCGAGACGGCGATTTCTTTCGTAAAAAAATTCCGATCGCGCTCGATAGAATATTTCCAATGTGCTCCCGTTCGACATGACGCGAAAACGTCTCGGCAGACGGGCAGGCGCGTGGGGCGCACGGCAATTCAACACTCGGAGTGGTTTCCATGCATGACGGCGGTACGCAATGGCGCGACGTGAAATCCGATCTGGAGGCGGCGGCCGAATGTGCGCTCGATCTGGCACGACGAGCAGGGGCCGACGGCGTTCGCGTGGAGGTCGATCATGTCGAATCGCGGACGGCAACCGTACGCAACCGGATGCCGACCGAGCGGAGCCTTCGACTGTCTTCATCTATCTCGCTCGCGGTCTATCGCAATGGCCGACGCGGCGCGACGACCTCGTCCGATTTGTCCCCCGACGGCCTCGCCGGTGCGGTGGCGGCCGCCATCGACATCGCGTCGGTCACGGACGTCGATGCTGCTGCCGGCCTGGCCCCGGCGGACTTGCTCGCCAGGGACTTCATCGATCTGGACTTGTATCATCCGCTCGATCTGTCGCTCGATGACATGCTCGACGACGCCCGTCGCGCGGAAGAGGCCGCGTTTTCCACGAGCCCTGCCATCGTGACGACCAACGGCGCCAGCGTCGGAACTTCCGCGGGGTTGTCGCTGCTCGCGACCAGCGAGGGGTTCGGGCACAGCGTGCCGTGGTCCGCGCATTTCGTGTCGTGCATGCCTATCGCGGCCGGCACTGGCGAGAAACAGATGGGATTCTGGAGCGACGGCGCGCGCGCTTATGCCGATCTCGACGCACCCGCACGGATCGGTACGCAAGCCGCGACGCGCGCGCTCGCGCTGCTGGGCGGCACGCAGATTGAAACGCAGCGTTGCCCCGTGTTGTTCGAGCCGATGGCCGCGATGTCGCTGCTCGGCGAGTTCGTCAACGCGGCGTCGGGCGATGCGCTTTATCGGACGGGCTCGTACCTGACTCGCCGTCTCGGCACCCCAGTCTTTGCCGATCACATTCAGTTGTACGAAGATCCATTCGTCTCCAGGGGAATGGCGAGTCGATGCTTCGACTCTGATGGCGTTGCCGTGTCCCGACGATCGGTTGTCGAGTCAGGCGTGTTGCGCGGCTATTTTCTTGGCTTGTACGCAGCCCGGCGTCTCGGCATGGCGCCGACCGGTAATGGCTGGGGTCCGCACAACCTCGAAGTGCGCAGCGCGAAAACCGCTGACTCGGACGGGATCGACGCGATGCTGGAGAGGCTCGATCGCGGCCTGTTCGTCACCGAGATGGCAGGTGGCGGCGTAAACCGGCTGACCGGCGATTTCTCGCGTGCCGCGAAGGGGTTCTGGGTGGAGAACGGCCAGATCCGTTTTCCGGTCACCGGTATCACGATCGCGTCGAATCTGAATGCGATGTTTTCCGGCCTGCTCGCCGTGGGGGCCGACACCGTGACCAGAGGAAGCTTCCGCACGGGTTCGTGGCTGATCGATGAAATGAGAATCGGCGGCAGCTGACGCGCGCGATGCGCGGCCATCCTTTCCTGTCACATACCGGTACGACACCATGCTGGACACGCACGAAACCCTGACTGACACCCGCGGCCCCTCGCTCCACGACATGCGTCGCGCGGCGTATGTAGGACTGCTCGACAAACACGGCATCGACGAAACGCATTTGTTCGCCGCGCTGAACAGCGCGCTCGGGCAGTCCGGCGACTTTGCCGACATCTATCTGAAGGAGTCGATCGCCGAATCGTGGTCGCTCGAAGGCGGCGCCGTGCGGGGCGGCGCCTGGCAGTGCGATTCGGGATTCGGCATTCGCGTGCTGAACGGCGAGGAGACGACGTTCGCGAGTTCGCAACGAATCGGGGCGGACGCGTTGCGCACGATCGCGCGGCAGATTCGGTCGGGACCGGAGGTTCTCTCCCGCGTAACGCCTCGCGGCGAACCAGCCGGCTCCGCGGCGGCGCGATCGATCTATCTTCCGCGCGCCTCGCTTAGCGCGATCGGCGCGGAGCGGAAACTCGCGCTGCTCAAGCGCGTCGACGAACTGGCGCGTTCGAAGGATCGGCGCGTGGTCGAGGTCAACGCCATGCTCGCCGCGACGCACGAGACGGTGTGGATCGCGCGTTGCGACGGGCTCGGCGTCGGCGACGTGCGACCCATGCTGCGACTGGCGATCAACGTTCGGGTCAAATCGGGCGACCGGGTCGAAAGCGCGAGCGGCGGGATCGGCGGCCGCTACGGGCTCGCTTCGTGGTCGGACGACGACCTCCGCACGCTGGTGTATGACCGTGTCGAAGCCGCGCTGACGAAACTCGATGCACGGCCCGCGCCGGCGGGAACGATGACCGTCGTCGTCGGGCCGGGCTGGAACGGCGTGCTGTTGCACGAAGCCGTGGGCCATGGTCTCGAGGCCGACGGCATACGGCGCAAGACGTCGGTGTTCGCGGGCCGCGTCGGCGAGCAAGTGGCGGCGCGCAACGTCACCATCGTCGACGACGGCACGCTCGAAGGCCGCCGGGGTTCGCTCAATGTCGACGACGAGGGCTGTCCGACGCAACGCACGGTGTTGATCGAGGACGGCGTGTTGCGCGGCTGCATGCAGGACTCGCTCAACGCGCGGCTGATGAACATGCGGCCGACGGGCAATGGCCGCCGCGAGGGCTATGCGGTGTTGCCGATGCCGCGCATGACCAACACGTTCATGCTCAACGGCGATCGCGAGCACGACGAGATCATTGCGTCGGTGAAGCGCGGGATCTACGTGGCGGGGCTCGAGGGCGGGCAGGTCGACATCACGAGCGGGCAGTTCGTGTTCGAGGCGTCGGAAGCATTCCTGATCGAAAACGGCAAGCTCTGCGCACCCGTGAAAGGCGCGACGATCACCGGCAACGGGCTGGACACGATCCAGAAAATCAGCATGGTCGGCAACAACCTCGAGCTCGACACGGGCCGCGCCGTGTGCGGCAAGGCCGGCCAGTCGGTGCCCGTGAGCGTGGGGCAGCCTACCGTTCGGGTGGACGACATGACGGTGGGCGGCACGGCATGACGAATGCGTGCGGACGGATGGCGAACCGAAGATGAGAGGGTGGACGCAGCGTCTCGACCAGTCGAGGGTCCGGTCGCGGGCGGACAAGACGGAACTTCTGCCTTTGCCGAAAGCCATTCGCGACGTGCTTTCACTGGAGTATCACCTTCAGCTCGAAGCGCTGCGCGCCGGGGCCGGTTCGCTGACCGCGCTGCGCATCCTGTTGCGCGTGGCGATGGCCGCCGCGATGCTGCGCGAGCTCGGCTACGGCGGGCAACGCCTGCATGCGTCCGACGAATACGAGCGCATCGCCGGCGATGCCTATGAATCGGGAGAGGAAGGCCGCTACGGATTCGATCCGGCCGCCTTTTGCGCGTTCGCTGCGCTCGTGACGGATCACGACGCGCAACTCGAGACGGCGCCCGTCCGGGTGATCGACATCGTCGCACGGCAACTGGAGCGACCCGGTGCGGCGCAGTGAAAGCGGCACGTTGGCGACAACAAACGGCAGGGAAGAAGGTCAGCCGGCAGCCGAGCGCCGACGCGGGTGCCGCCGGCTCATGTCATCAGATAGCACTGCGTCAAGGCCTGCGCGATATATTTGCGCACCATGCTCACCGACACGCCGAGCCGCTCGGCGATCTCAGCGTGCGTGAGGCCGTCGATCTGACTCATCACGAACGCGCTTTTCGCATTGGGTGACAGGCCGTTCAACGCCTGATCCACGAGCAAGAGCGCCTGTGTCACTTCCGCCATGCTTTCCGCCGACGGGGTGACGGCTTCTTCCCGATGGGCGAGCGTTTCCAGATACGCGCGTTCCAGGTCGCGGCGGCGCCACATTTCATAGGTGAGGCGCTGGGCGATGACGGTGAGAAAGGCGCGTGCATCGCGCACCGCTGTCAGGTCCTGCATACCGGCAAGTTCCGCGAACGACGACGACGCGAGATCCTCCGCATCGGCAGGCGAGCCGACGCGCCTTTGCAGTTTCGACTTCAGCCATGCATAGCTCGCGCGGAATTCACTCGTCAGCCATGCAGCGCGCGAGCGCGTGCGTTCGTCGTCGACATCGCATCTCGTGGGGGAGCCACTGATCGGTGAACTGTAATTCATATGAAACGGATTCCTGGACCCGCGGCGTCAAGGCACGCAAGCGTGCACGAAAACAGCACATGAAGAAGCGCACATTATTTGCGCCGCCACGCCTCTGGAAGTGACAACGCCCCTGCGCAGCGCCCAGGCTTGAGTATGCCATTACAAAAACCACCGGAGTCAAAGTGGTTTGAAACCAACGCAATATTTTGCGCCGTCGTTTCGCCGTCGAAGGAACCCGCCGTCATCGGTCGATAAGTCTGATGAATACGCGAACGATACGGACACCGCATCATCGAGGGAACCAAGGAATCGTGGAATCGTTATGAGGTCATGCTCGGCACGGGCGCGGGGAATTCGCGGCATCCTTTCGGTTGGAGGCCGCTTCTGAGCCGCATTGACGTGGACATGGCACATGCGTGTTTCAATCCGCGCCCGAGCGTGACGTGACGATCGCCGCCGAGCTTAGGCGGCGTATGGTCCGACCGCGGACGTTCCGTTATCGACAACGACGCGTATCGACACGCGAATGACGGGCTGCGATTACACGAGACTATGAGGTGGGCCAAACATGTATTGGCCTTCGGGGGCAACGCCAGCCCGGTGTCAGCATGAACAGGCCCCAAGCGCCAATTGCCATGCGACCTGCTTCACTCCGCATCGTCAATGCGGTCCGTCGTGCCTGATCCCAGCCGCGTCGAGCTGCCGAAGTTTCGCGTACAGCGTCGTGCGCGAAATGCCGAGCTGCCGCGCGGCCGCCGACACATTGCCGTCGTGCTCGTCGAGCGCGCGCCGGATCGCATCGAGCGACTGTTCGTGCAGGCTCGCCTGCGGGCCGGCGGTCGACGCGACGTTGCACACGTCGGCAGCGTCTTCGAGCACATCGGCGTGACGCGCCCTCGTCGCCCGGTCGAGCGGCGCACGCACGGTGCGCACCCATACGTGGCTACCATCGTCGCGCGCGATCCGCTGCGGCGTGCGTGCCGGTGTCAGCAACCGGCGCTGCTGCGCGGGCGTCGCGCCCGGAAACAGTTGCCGGAGATCGACCGGCGCCACCGGCCCGGCGGGCGCGAGGTCGAGCATCTGGCGGGCCAGGCGGCTCACCGCGCGCACGCGGCCCGCTTCGTCGAGCGCGATGACGCCGGCGAGCGGCGTGCCGAGCCAGCGCGGATCGAATTGCACCTGCAGCAGATGGCAGTCGCGCAGCATCGCATAGAGCCGCTGTTCGGCGGACAGCGATGCGTGCCGGAATGACTCGCGCAATTGCGCGATATTACGCCGGCCGACGCCGGTGATATCGAGCGCGCCGATCACTTCGCTGTCGAAGCCCACGAGCGGCACCGCAAGACAGAACACCCGCGACAACTCGTCGAGATAGTGCTGCGCGCCCGCGACGACGGTTTCGGCGCCGTCGTGAATCACGCAGCTCGGCGCGGTCGTGCCGATGTTCGGTTCGACGATCCGGCGCCCGGCGACGATCGGCGTCAGCAGCGCGTCGTCGCATTGCGGGCTGCGGCGCGCATGGACGATCGTGCCGTGCGGATTGACGCACATGACCGTCCATTCGCTGCCGCCGAATGCGGCCCACAGCGGCTCGATCTCCTGCGCGACGCAGCGGGTGAGCCGCCGGTCCGCGCGCGATTCGTCGGGTTCGCGCTGCATTTCATAGCGGGCGGTTTGCCAGGGCCGCAGCCCGGCGTCGCGCGAACGCAGCCACGAACGCGCGACGCTGGCCGGCAACGCCGTGTCCGGCAGCGGTTCGCCCGCGGCGAAGCGGGCGCGGAGCCGGTCGAGGTCGACCGGCCGTGAAAGGGATTCGGGGGCCGTGTTCACGCTGCGCTCCATTTGAAGTCGAGGTCCGGGCCAGGCGTGTCGGCCTGGCGTGTCGCGCGAATGCGTAATATAGCCCGGCGCCTGAAGGCGGGTATTTTCCCGGGAAGAGGCGCCGCCGCATGCGGGCGATGTGCGTCGGCGTGCGGCCGGCGGCGCCTGTTGCGTTCAATGCGGCAAACGCAGGATCGGCTTGAGCGTGCTGCCGTTGCTGCTGTCTTCCGCCGCCTGGTTGATCTGGTCGAGCGGATAGAACTTCACCAGCCGGTCGAACGGAAACCGCCCTTGCAGATACAGCTGCACGAGCTGCGGAATGAACGTCTGCGGCACGCTGTCGCCTTCGACGATGCCGCGGATCGTGTGGCCGCCGAGCAGCAGGCTGTTCACGTCGAATTCGGCCTTGGTGCCGAGCTTCGGCGCGCCGACCACGCCCATCGTGCCGCGCGAGCCGAGCGCGTCGATCCCTTGCGACAGCACGGCCGGCAGCCCGGTCGATTCGAGCGCGAAGTCGACGCCGCCGCCGGTGATCTCGCGGATCGCGTCGACGACGTCGACTTCCCGGCTGTTGAGCGCGTGCGTCGCGCCGAGCTCCAGCGCCAGCGCGAGCCGCGACGGCACGATGTCGACCGCGATGATCGTCGTTGCGCCGGCGATGCGCGCGGCCATCACCGCGCTCATCCCGACCGCGCCCGCGCCGAAGCTCGCGAAGCTGCTGCCGGTGCGCACCGCGAGCGAATTGATGACGGCGCCCGCACCGGTCTGGATTCCGCAGCCGAGCGGGCCGAGCAGTTCGAGCGGCGCTTCCTTCGGCACCTTGATCGCGTTGTTCTCGCGGGCGAGCGCGTAGCTCGCGAACGACGACTGCGCGAAGAAATGATCGTGCAGCGGCTGGCCGGATTCGTCACGAAGCGCGGTCTGCCCGTCCGCGTCGGCGCCGCCGAAGTTCAGCGCGAAGAACTGCCGGCAATACGCGCCGTGACCGCCGACGCACGACGTGCAGTGACCGCACGCGCCGTAGGTCAGCACGACGTGGTCGCCCGCGGCGAGCGTCTTCACGTTCGGGCCGACCGCCTCGACCACGCCGGCGCCTTCGTGACCGAGCACGGCCGGCAGCGGCACCGGATAGTACTGGTCGCGCACGATCAGGTCGGTATGGCACAAGCCGGTCGCGACGACGCGCACCAGCACCTCGTCGCCGCGCGGCGCGCGGATGCGGGCCGCTTCGATCGAGAAGGGTGCGCCGGCGGCGCGCGCGACGGCGGCGGTAACGGCGCGTGTGTCGTGTTCGGTGTACATGGTCGGTCTCCTCGTCAAATCGGATACGGCGGCGCTTCGCCCTTGATCGTCAGCCACTGCCACTGCGTGAATTCCTCCCAGTTTGCCGCACCGCCGATGCTCGAGCCATTGCCCGATGCGCCGACGCCGCCGAACGGGTTGATCACTTCGTCGTTGACCGTCTGGTCGTTGATGTGCAGCAGCCCCGTGTTCAGGCGCTCGCCGATCCGCAGTGCGCGGCCGACGTCGGCGGACAGGATCGCCATCGACAGCCCGTATTCGGTCCGGTTCGCGAGCGCGATCGCGTCCTCGTCGGTATCGAACGGCACGACGATCGCGACCGGCCCGAAAATCTCCTCATCGAACGCCGGATTGCCCGGCGCGACGCCACTCAGCACGGTCGGCTCGAAGAACAGGCCGCGATGGCCGCCGCCCGTCTCCACGCGTGCGCCCGCGCGGCGGGCCGCGTCGACCAGGTTCGCCGCATGGTCGCGTTGCGCGGCGTTGATCAGCGGGCCGAGGCCGACGTCGCCGCTGGCCGGGTCGCCGACGCGCAGGCTGCGCGCCTTCTCGACGAGCTTCGCGACGAAGCGGTCGTGAATCGCACGCTGCACGAGCACGCGGCCGGTCGCCATGCAGATCTGGCCTTGGTGCAGATACGCGCCCCATGCGGTGTTGGCGACCGCGCGGTCGAGATCGGCATCGTCGAGCACGATCAGCGAATTCTTGCCGCCGAGTTCGAGCGATACCTTCTTCAGGTGGCGGCCCGCCGCTTCGCCCACCTTGCGCCCGGCGGCGGTGGAGCCGGTGAACTGGATCATCGCGACGTGCGGATCGGCGACCAGTGCCGCGCCGGCGGCGCCGTCGCCGGGCAGCACGTGCAGCACGCCTTCGGGCAGGCCGGCGAGCTCGAACACGCGCGCGATCGCGATGCCGCCGCACACGGCGGTGCGCGGATCGGGCTTCAGCACGACGGCGTTGCCGAGCGCGAGCGCGGGTGCCACCGCGCGCATCGCGAGGTACAGCGGGAAATTGAACGGCGAGATCACGCCGACCACGCCGCGCGGGCGGCGGCGCGCGAGCGACAGCCGGCCGGCCGCTGATGGCAGCACTTCGCCGGCCGCGCGCGACGGCAGCCCGGCCGCTTCGTGCAGCGCCTTGATCGTGACGGACGTTTCGAATGCCGCCTTCGCGCGCGTCGAGCCGCTTTCGCGCACGAGCCAGTCGACGATTGCGTCGGCGTGCGTTTCGGCGATGGCTGCGGCGCGGCGCAGGACGGCTGCGCGGTCGTCGTAGGGCAGGGCGAACCAAGCGGGCTGGGCGCGGTGCGCGGTAGCTGATGCTTCGGCGATGGCCGAGCTGTCGGCAAGACCGATGCGGCCGAGCGTGTTGCCGGTCGCCGGCTCGATCACGTCGGCCGCCTGTGGGCTCGCGTGCCAGCGGCCGGTGAAGATCTTGCCGCGCCAGATGTCGGTGTCGAACAGTGCGGGGGTGTTGCTATCCATGTGCGCTCCTGGGGATTTCGGATCGGCCGGATCGTTGCGTGAGCGTCGATCGGCATGCGCGCGAGGGTAGGGGACGGCGGTGAAACGGGGGTATCCGGGTTTTTTCCCATCCGTCGCGCCCGCATGGATTGGCGGGTGGATACGATTCGGTGTGCGGAAATTGAACAGTTGCCGTGTGGACTTGTGCCGCACGCAGTGTGACGACACGGCAGCGTCCAAACCGCCGACAGCAAGCTTATCGCGAGCGGTCAGCCGTCACTTGCATCGAGCACGGGACGCCTTCAGATCGCGGGGCGCAGGCAGACCGAACTTGGTAAATAGCCTTGCCAGGTAGGACGGCGATTCGATCCCTACGCTCAGGGCTGCCGACAGCACGGTCGTGCCGGGAACATTCAAGAGCGAACGCGCGCGCATGACCCGTTGCCGGAGCTGATAATCGGTGAGGCTTTCGCCGGTTTCCTCGCGGAAGATCCGGGTGAGATGACGTCGCGATATGGCGAATTCCGAAGCGATTGTCTCGATATCGATCCGCTCCGCGAGCATGACGTCAAGGTACGCCTTGATTTCACTGACCAGTTGCTCGCGCGAAACCTTCGGATTGGCACCGCTCGGTTCGGCGCCGAGCACCGCCGCCACGCACGCCGACGCAATCAGCCGATCGACCAGATCGTTCTGATACCGCGCCATATCGTGCGCTTCCTCCGTTTCGTCGACCGCGTCGAACTGTGTTTGCAAACGCAGTGCCCCAAGCAGAGCAGGCGGCGGCACGCAGTAGCGCGGTGCATCGCCCCCGGCGATCCGGACATTGGATTTGCGCGCACAAAACGAAACGAAGTCGCGCTCCGCATAGACCGCCGTATGGCAGTGCTCTCCGGGATTGCTCGTCGTGTCGTGAAAAATCCCGGCAGGAACCATCGCAAGCACGCCGGCGCCGATGCGTTGCGAATGCTTTGAACACTCCGAAGTCAGCGTCAGCGTGCCTTGACTCGGCAGCAGGAACATGAACTCTTCGTGCTCGTGCCACGACGTCACGTAATCGGCCATCGTGATGCGACGGGTCGCAGCCACGCGGTCGGCGGGAATGTGCGATTTGGACGTCTGATAAAACATGGCGGGAACCTGCGACTTGGGACTTTATAAGGGACGGGCAACGCGCTGACGCCAATCGCCATGGCCCGATAGTGAGCATGTTCCGGCCCAAATGGAAGCGAATAAAAAACGCAGGCCGTGCATGCTGCGAGGGACGGCGGACTGGCCTTCCCGCCGGCTTCACAAAAGGCGGCACACCGATAGGCGGAGTTAATTAGGGAGCAAGCGCATGAGCATCGTACAACGTGTGCGGCTTGTACGGGTATTTTCCACCACCGACGAGGGCGGCAATCCGGCCCCGATTGTGCTCGACGCGAACGGCTGGTCTGACGCGCAAATGAAAGAGATGGCCCGCGCGTATGGTCTGGAAAGCGGGTTCGTGATGCGCGCCGTCGATCCGCACCATGATTTCCGCTTCCGCTTTTTTGTGCCCAACCACGAGATGGAGATGTGCGGACACGCGACGCTGGGCGCATTGTGGCTGCTGCGTCGCACGGGCGCATGGCGCACGAACACGGCGCTGATTGAAACGCTGAGCGGCAGCGTCGACGCGCGGTACGACGCGTCCGACGCGCGGATCGAAGTCAGCCAGCCGGCGGGACGCGTCGAGCCGGTTGTCGACGCGGCGCTCATTGCCAGGACACTCGATGCATTGAACCTCGATGCGGGCGATCTGCTGCCGCTCGGCATCGTCAACGCAACGACGAGCCGCACCAAAACGCTGGTGCCGATCCGCACGCCCTCACGGCTGAATGCGATCACGCCGAAACTCGACGTGATCGAAGCCCTATGCGACGCGCTGTCGTCGACCGGTCTGTATCCGTTTGCGCTGGATGCCGATGCACCGCACGTGTTCGACGCACGGCAATTCCCGCGCGCGTCCGGCTATCCGGAAGACGCGGCGACCGGCATCGCAGCGGCAGCGCTCCTGTACGGCGCGCATCGCTATGGGCTCGTCACCGGAGCGGGACGCGGCATCGTCGTGCGTCAGGGTGTGGCGATGGGACGTCCGTCCGCGATCACGGTGAACTTTCGCGATCCGGCCGATGAAAGCAGCGGTTGCTGGCTCAGTGGCCCGGTTGGTCTGATGGACGAGGCCTGAGTCATGTTGCTGGGCACACTCGAAGTCGATTTGTCGACGCGCTCGTTACGACGTGATGGGAAGGCTATCCATGTCGGTTCGCGTGCATTTGACGTGCTCGCGGTACTGTTGTCGGCGGCGGGACGTCTCGTCACGAAAGACGAGTTGATGGCCGCGGTCTGGCCCGGCACGGTAGTTGAAGAAAACAATCTGCAGGTCCATATTTCCGCGTTGCGAAAATTGCTCGGACCACAACGCGACCTGATTGTGACCGTACCCGGTCGCGGTTACCAACTGACGCAGAGATCCGCCCCGACCGCGAATTTGACGCCGGCTACACCGCTCAGGCAGGGCGACAGCGATATTCCGCGACGGCACGGGGCGCTCACGGGACGCGACAGCCTGGTCTCCAATATTGCGGCAATACTGGACACGACGCATATATTGACACTGGTGGGCGCCGGGGGAGTCGGGAAAACGAGCGCGGCAATTGAAGTTGCTCATGCGGCAGTAAGCGGCCGTTTTGATATCACGCGTTTCGTCGCGCTTTCCGATGCCGCCTCGCCAGAAGCGGTCTTGCAGAAAATCGCGACGGCATTCGGCCTGCCGATACGGGACGACAGGTCGGCGGTCGACGCGCTGGTCGCAGCTTTGCCGCGAGACCGCACGCTGCTGGTGCTGGACAACGCCGAGCACGTCATCGATACAGTCGCTCGACTGGTCGATTCAGTTTGCATGCGGCTTGGCAACTTGCGGGTACTCGTCACGAGCCGTGAGCCGTTGAGGGTATCAGGTGAGCGTGTCTTCCACGTGCGTCCGCTCCAGGTGCCACGTCCGGAGTCATCTATCGCAGAGCTGCTGGATTGTGAGGCAGTGCAAATGTTCTTGCAGCGCGCGCGACAGTCGGGTTGCGACCTTGATACTTTAAGAAAAAGCGCTCGTCTCGTTGGCGATATCTGCCGTCGGCTCGACGGTAATCCACTGGCGATCGAAATGGCAGTCGGGCGTATCGGTGCATTGGGCGTTCGAGGTGTTCACGGATTTCTCGACGATCGCTTCAAGTTGCTGACGCGGGGATATCGGACGGCGCTTGCGCACCACCAGACGTTACAGGCCAGCTTCGATTGGAGCTTTGCGTCGCTGAGCCCGTCGAGTCAGAAGCTCTTGGGTCACGTTGCGGCATTCCAGCGTGCTTTTACGTTCGAGGCATTGCGTGCGCTGGTATGCGATGCGCGGTATACGCTGTCTGACGTTGCCGGCGACATTGCTGAACTGACCGAGAAGTCGCTGGTGAGTGTTGAGCCGGGTAACGGCGAACATCGATTCTTTCTTTCCGAATCCGCTCGAGCATACGCGTTGCAAAAGCGTCGCATCGGAGGGAAGGACATTCGAATGTTCGCGCACTATGCCGGGTACCATTTCAGTGCTTGTGACGAAGCGCCGACCATTGGAACGGATGCGTTCAACGAGAAAGTGGAAGAGCGGGAGCTTGCCTACGCCATCTGAGCATGTGAGGCAATGGTAGGCCTGGACCGCTGACGCGGCCTGAACGAATTGCAGCGAGCGGCCGGTCCCACCCCAAAGCCAATTGGTCGAAACGCGTCGGGCGGCATCGAAATACGCCCTCCCGTCGCGCCCCTCTGTCTCTTCAAGCGTGTGCACGCCAACCGCACCGCCATCGCGGTATGCCTGCGAGGAATGACTGTTATCGACGGCGCGTGCCTTCTTCGAGCGGGCGCTGACCTTCATCATTTGTTCACCGTCAACCACCAGGAGCAAAACGGTGAGCCACTTCCCCACCTACACGATCGATAACGCGCCGGCCGCGTCGAAGGCCAGCCTCGAAGACACGAAGCGCGCCTTCGGCTTCGTCCCCAACCTTCAGGCGCATATGGCGGAATCGCCCGCGCTGCTGGCCGGTAATTCGGCGCTGTGGGATCTGTTCTCGAAAAGCACGCTGACGCCGCATGAGCAACAGGTCGTCTACCTGACCTCGAACTTCGAGAACGACTGCCACTACTGCATGGCCGGTCACAGCACGCTGGCAAAGATGATCAAGATGGACGCAGGCGTGATCGCCGCGCTGCGCGCGGGCACGCCGCTGCCCGATGCCAAGCTCGAAGCGCTGCATCACTTCACGACGCTCATGGTGCGTGAGCGTGGCTTCGTCCCGGACGCCGATGTCGATGCGTTCCTCGCCGCCGGCTACACCCGTCAGAACGTCCTTGAAGTGATTCTGGGTGTGGCGACCAAGGTGATGAGCAACTACACGAACCACATCGTCCACACCGAACTCGACGGCTTCATGGCTGGTAACGAGTGGACCAAACCGGTCGCTGCCTGAGCCGGGCCTGCGTCGCGTGATCGACGAGGGCATCGGCCACGGCCCGGCGCTCGAAGGTATCGCTGCGGTCGAAGCGGCACGCATTGCCTCAGCGCAAAACGCGGCCTGAACCCACTGATTCGTTCGTTCCTTATTCCTCTATTCCTCTCGACGGAGAATACTCATGTCACTCCAAGACAAACTCGACGCGTTCCGGGTCGACTTCAAGGCAGGCAAGCCGCCGTTCAACGCACCGCCGGAGATTCATCCGGTGATGGAACGCGCCACCGCAGAACTGATTGCGAGCGGGCAAGCGGGTCGCGCGATCAAGGCCGGCGACCGCGCGCCGTCTTTCAAACTGAAAGATCAGGATGGCAACGACGTGTCTTCCGCTGCGTTGCTGGTGAAGGGCCCGCTGGTGGTGACGTTCTATCGCGGCGTCTGGTGCCCATACTGCAATATCGAATTGCAGGCGATCAACGAAGTGCTGCCGGAGATCCGGTCCTACGGCGCGAACGTCGTGGCGATTTCGCCGCAGACGGCGGTCAATAGCCGCAAGTCCGTGCGCACCAACGAACTGGGTTTTCCGGTGCTGAGCGACGTGAACGGTCAGACGGGTGCCGACTTCGGACTGCGTTTCGCGTTGCCCGACTATCTGGTCGAACTGTACAAAAACCTGAAGAACGATCTGCCGGCGTTCAATAACGACCCGAGCTGGACGTTGCCGATGCCCGCTCGCTATGTGATCGGTCAGAATGGCATCGTGCTGTATTCGGAGGTCAACCCCGATTACACGCGCCGTCCGGACCCGTCGGACATGTTCCCGGTTCTGGAAAAAGCGATAGCCAGCGCCTGAGCCTTGCCATTCAACGCTCACAGATTGCCACGCCGCACCGGGGGAACCGGTCGCGGCATGTCGATTTCTTCCGGTTCGTAAAGGACATTCGATGACACATCGTACATTTCTCGTAACGGGCGCGACCAAGGGCATTGGTCTCGCATTGACGGAACGGCTGATTGCCGACGGCCACCATGTAGTGGGCCTCGCGCGCGACGCGAGCGATTTCCCGGGCGAGCTGGTCCGCGTCGATCTGGCCGACCGTGCCGCGACGGGCGCGGTGCTCGATGATCTCGTGCGTCGTCACACGTTCGACGGCGTCGTGAACAATGTCGCGCTGGTCAGGCCGCAGCGTCTGGGTGAGGTCGCGCTGAACGATCTCGACGACGTTCTCGCGCTGAATCTTCATCCTGCCGTGCAGACGGTGCAGGCGCTGCTTCCCGGCATGCGGGCCCGCGGCTGGGGGCGTGTCGTGAACATCTCGAGCCTGACGATTCTGGGGATGACGCAGCGCACCGCGTATGCAGCGGCCAAGGCGGCGCTCGTGAGTTTTGCGCGTTCGTGGGCGCTGGAACTGGCCGGCACCGGCATCACGGTGAATGCCGTCGCGCCAGGCCCGACCGAGACCGCGCTGTTTCGTGCGAACAATCCGCCGGGCAGCGAAGGCGAGAAGCGCTATCTCGCCGCCGTGCCGATGGGCCGTTTCGGCCAGCCGCATGAAATCGCCGCGACGATCGCGTTTCTGCTGTCCGATGCGGCGGCTTTCATGACCGGTCAGACGCTTTACGTCGACGGCGGAGCATCAATCGGCAAGCTCGCTTTCTGAGTGCGGGCCGGCACGACTGCTGCCGGCTGTACCGAGCACCTCTTCGACGAAGGCGATGAACGCTCTTGCCTTCGCACTGACCAGGCGCCCGGCCGGAAAGACTGCCCACAGGTCGATCGGGGGCAATTCCCAGTCGGTCAGTACCGCCTGAACCGTGCCGTCGGCGAGTTCCGGCGAGAACATCCATTCCGACGCGATCGCCAGGCCCAGTCCGCCGAGCACCGTCGTACGCATGCCTTCGGCGGCGCTCACGCTGACGCGTCCGGATACGACCACCGCCACTTCCTTGCCGTGCTGGCTGAACGCCCAGGACTCGCCGCCGCCTCGCAGCGAATACACGATCACCTGATGCTGACAGAGGTCCGCCGGCGTGGTCGGCACGCCCGCCTCGGCGAGGTAGGCCGGCGTGCCGACCACCAGCCGGCGGCTTTGCGCGATGCGGCGCGCGGTCATCGTCGAATCGTCGAGCGATCCCATGCGCAGGGCGACGTCCACGCCTTTCTCGAGCAGATCGATGCTGCGGTCGTCCAGCACGATATCGATCTGCAAGTCAGGGTGCCGATCGAGAAACGTCTTGAGCGAAGGGAGAATATGCAGCCGCGCGAAGGTCACGGCGGCGCTGATGCGCAGCACGCCGGCCAACCCGGTAGACGCATCGCGCGCGACCTGCTCGGCAAGATCGACTTCTTCGATGGCGCGTTTCGCGTGCTCGTAGAAGCGCTGACCGGCATCGGTGGGCGTCAGCCCGCGTGTCGAGCGCAAAAGAAGTCGCACGCCCAGTCGCGCCTCGAGTTGCGCGATCGACTTCGAGACGGCCGGCTGCCCGAGTTTGAGTCGCTTGGCGGCGGCCGAGAACGAGCCTGCCTCCACGACGCTGACGTACGTTTCCATTGCTGCCATCCGGTCCATGCCGCTGCTTCTCCGTGAAGGACCGTGAAGTCCGTGTCGTGGTTGGGATGTGCCAAGGCGCAAAGGCTTAAGTCTAGCGCGTCGGAACACGTGGCCGATGAAACTGCGGGCGATCGGTTCTTGCCGGCGGAATGGCACGCACGCCCACGGAAACGATTCGTAAAAGCCAACCAGCCGCGCGTGCAGGCTGGTTCAGATGACCGGCGCCGGGCGATGGAACGAATAATCGGTGTAGCCGCGTGCATCGCCGCCATAGAACGTCGAGCGGTCGTAGTGGTTGAGCGGCGCCCCGACGCGCAGTCGTTCGGGCAGATCCGGATTGGAGATGAACAGGCGCCCGAATGCGACGAGATCGGCGTCGCCTGCCTCGATCATGCGATGCGCGCTATCCGCGGTGAAGCCGCCCGCCGCGATGAGCGTGCCGTTGAACACGCGCCGCAAGTCTTTCGCCGAGACCGCCGACGCCGCGGCGGCGACGTCATCGTTACCGCGCACGCGCGGCTCGACCACATGCAGATAAGCGAGCCCATGGTCATCCAGACGACGCGCGACATAGCCGAACGTGGCATGCGGATCGCTGTCGGACATCGTGCCGTACGAACTCCCGGGCGAAAGACGGACCGCGATGCGGCCGGCCTCCCACACCGAACCGATTGCATCGAGCACCTCGAACAGAAAGCGTGCGCGGTTCTCGAGCGAGCCGCCATATGCGTCCGTACGGTGATTCGAGCCGTCCCGCAAGAACTGGTCGGGCAGGTAACCATTGGCGGCATGCAGTTCGACACCATCGAAACCCGCCTGTTTCGCCAGCGCCGCTGCGTGACGGAATTCTTCGATCACGCCGCGAATTTCTTCCAGCGCGAGTGCCCGGGGGAGCACCTGTTCGACTTCAATGACCTGGCCATTTTCGTCGTGGATCGCCGAGTGTTCATAGGCGCGCACGGCAGAAGGCGCGACCGGCAATTCTGCGCCGATGTTGGCGGGATGCGCCTGTCGTCCCGCATGCCACAGCTGCACGAAGATGCGTCCTCCTTTCGCGTGGACGGCGTCGACAACACGTCGCCAGCCGTGTGCATGTGCTTCGGTGTAGATGCCCGGCGCATCCACATAAGCGAAGCCGAGCGGCGACACGGAGGTTGCGTCGGAAATCAGCAGCCCCCCCGACGAGGCGCGCTGTGCGTAGTAATCGACCATCAGATCGCCGGGAACGTTGTGCGCGTCGGTGCGCATCCGTGTGAGCGGCGCCATGACGACGCGGTGAGCGAGCGGATAGGGGCCGACCCGAGTCGGGGTGAAGAGCATATTCATTGCGCGTTACCTGAAAAAGTAAAAGAGGAAGAGGGCCTCTGGATCTTCAGGGCAAGCGCGAATCCGCAGAAGGCAGCACCGGGTGATAGCTGTCATTCCTCCCCGGAATAGTTTGAAGCGCGACGCGTCGAGCGTCATGGGGCATCGTCGAGCTCTGACCCGATAGTGGCCGTCGGCTTTTGACGACCGACGAACATCGGCGACGAACGTCGATATCCGCCTGCTCACTTCCTTCCCCTCGTGCTCGGAAACCGACACCGAAGCCGCAGGCCGGACGGCTAGCCCCCGTTTTTCCCGTCAGGAAAACCCTGATCGACTCGCCAGGCCGCCGGTTTTCAGCCGATTTTCCCGCTGTCACAAGCAGCCGCAGTCGGCCCGCCGCCCAAACGATCCCCAACCCCGCACAACCTGCTCCATCAAGCCTCCCCGCCAGCCTACCTCATCAAAACAGGTATGACGCACCGCAATATTCCGCATGCATTGCCAGGTTTCAATACCCATCAGGTATCAAAAATCCCGCCTAAAAGTATTGGACGCCCCATTTCCCCGCCGCGTATAAATCCGTTCCATGAACCACCCCCACGCAGCGCGCCCCATGTCCTCCGCCACCATCGAACGCATCGAAACCCGCCTCGTCGATCTGCCGACGATCCGCCCGCACAAGCTGTCGGTGGCCACGATGCACGGCCAGACGCTGATGCTGGTGAAGATCTTTTGCAGCGACGGCGTGACCGGTATCGGCGAAGGCACGACGATCGCGGGAATGGCCTACGGCCCGGAAAGCCCGGAAGCGATGAAGCTTGCGATCGACGCGTACCTCGCACCGGCGATCGTCGGCAAGGATGCGACGCGTGTCCAGACGCTGATGGCGTTCGTCGGCAAGCTCGCGAAGGTCAACCATTTCGCGAAAAGCGCGCTCGAAACCGCGCTGCTCGACGCACACGGCAAGCGTCTCGGCGTGCCGGTCAGCGAACTGCTCGGCGGCCGCCGCCGCGATCGTCTGCCGGTTGCCTGGACGCTCGCGTCGGGCGACACGGCCACCGACATCGCCGAAGCCGAACGCATGCTCGACCTGCGCCGCCACAACGTATTCAAGCTGAAGATCGGCGCGAAAGCACCGGAAACGGATATCCGCCACGTGGCCGAGATCAAGAAGGCGCTTGGCGATCGCGCATCGGTGCGTGTCGACGTGAACATGGCGTGGAGCGAAACGCAGGCCGCGCGCGCGATTCCGGCGTTGGCCGATGCGGGCTGCGAACTGGTCGAGCAGCCGGTGGCGTCCGCCGCGGCGCTGGCGCGCCTGATGCGCCGCTTCCCCGTCGCGCTGATGGCCGATGAAATCCTGCAAGGCCCCGACAGCGCATTCGACATCGCGAAGCATCACGGCGCCGACGTGTTCGCGATCAAGATCGAACAGAGCGGCGGCCTCTTCGCCGCGCAGCGCGTGGCCGCGATCGCGGATGCGGCCGGCATCGAGCTGTACGGCGGCACGATGCTCGAAGGCGCGTTCAGCACGGTGGCGTCCGCTCACCTGTTCGCGAGCGTCGCGAACCTGCAGTGGGGCACCGAACTGTTCGGGCCGCTGCTGATCACCGAGGAAATCCTGACGCAGCCACTCGATTACAGCGACTTCGAACTGACCGTGCCGGACGGCCCCGGTCTCGGCATCGCGCTCGACGAGGACAAGATCAGGCGCTTCACCCGCGACGGGCTGACGAAAGTCGCGCGGTAACCGAGTCAGGCAAGGACCGTCACCCCCCAAATACACATGGAGACAGCATCATGAGCGTCAAAGTTTTCGACACGACGGAAGTGCAGGACCTGCTGAAAGCTGCATCGAACACGGCCGGGAATGGCGGAAATGGCACGAACGGCGACGCACGTACGCAGCAGATCGTGCTGCGCCTGCTCGGCGACCTGTTCAAGGCGATCGACGATCTCGACATCACGCCCGACGAAGTGTGGGCGGGCGTCAACTACCTGAACAAGCTCGGTCAGGATGGCGAAGCAGCGCTGCTCGCGGCAGGCCTCGGTCTCGAGAAGTATCTCGACATCCGGATGGACGCCGAGGACGAGGCGATCGGCCTCGACGGCGGCACGCCGCGCACGATCGAGGGGCCGCTGTACGTGGCCGGCGCACCGGTGCGTGACGGCGTCGCGAAGATCGACCTCGACGCGGACGACGGCGCGGGCCCGCTCGTGATCCACGGCACGGTCACCGGTCTCGACGGCAAGCCGATCGCCGGCGCGGTGGTCGAATGCTGGCATGCGAACTCGCACGGCTTCTATTCGCATTTCGACCCGACCGGCAAGCAGAGCGACTTCAACCTGCGCGGCGCGGTGAAGACGGGCGCCGACGGCAAATACGAATTCCGCACACTGATGCCGGTCGGCTACGGCTGCCCGCCGCAGGGCGCGACGCAGCAACTGCTGAATCGCCTCGGCCGCCACGGCAACCGCCCCGCACACGTGCACTTCTTCGTCGATAGCCCCGCTCACCGCAAGCTGACGACGCAGTTCAACATCGACGGCGATCCGCTGATCTGGGACGACTTCGCGTATGCGACGCGCGAGGAGCTGATTCCGCCCGTGACCGAAAAGACCGGCGGCACCGCGCTCGGCATGAAGGCCGACGCGTACCAGGACATCGAATTCAACTTCGTCTTGACGTCGCGCGTGCAAGGCAAGGACAACCAGATCGTCGAACGCCTGCGCGCGTCCGCCACCGCATAACCGCCGGCGGCACGGCGGCGCGCGAGCGCCGCCGCTGCCGGCCGGTCACCCCGAGATTCAACCGATACCGATGCGAGCGTGCTTGCAGGACGCGGCACGCGCATGGGAGGAGCCATCATGTCCGCCACGATCGACCACACCAACGACCTGGATCATCTGCTGGAAACCGCCGTGCAGGATGACAAGGAGGCCGGCATCTTCCGCTGCCGCCGCGACATCTTCACGAACGCGGAGCTGTACGAGCTCGAGATGAAGCACATCTTCGAGGGCAACTGGGTGTACCTGGCGCACGAAAGCCAGATTCCCGACAACAACGATTACTACACGACATGGATCGGCCGCCAGCCGATCGTCATCACGCGCGACAAGACCGGCGAGCTGCATGCGGTCATCAATGCGTGTGCGCACAAGGGCGCGATGCTGTGCCGCCGCAAGCACGGCAACAAGGGCAGCTTCACGTGCCCGTTCCACGGCTGGACCTTCTCGAACACCGGCAAGCTGCTGAAGGTGAAGGACGAGAAGACGACCGAGTATCCGGTGCAGTTCAACACGCACGGCTCGCACGACCTGAAGAAGGTCGCGCGCTTCGCGAACTATCGCGGCTTCCTGTTCGGCAGCCTCAACGCCGACGTGCTGCCGCTCGAGGATTACCTCGGCGAAGCGCGCGTGATCATCGACCAGATCGTCGAGCAGGCGCCGAACGGGCTCGAAGTGCTGCGCGGCAACTCGTCCTACATCTACGAAGGCAACTGGAAGATGCAGATGGAGAACGGCTGCGACGGCTATCACGTGAGCACCGTGCACTGGAACTATGCGGCGACGATGGGCCGCCGCAAGGAAGACGGCACCAAGGCGGTCGACGCGAACAGCTGGAGCAAGTCGGTCGCGGGCGTGTACGGCTTCGACCACGGCCACATCCTGCTGTGGACCCGGACGATGAACCCGGAAGTGCGGCCCGTGTACCAGCATCGTGACGAGATCAAGGCGCGCGTGGGCGACGTGCAGGCCGATTTCATCGTGAACCAGACGCGCAACCTGTGCGTGTACCCGAACGTGTTCCTGATGGACCAGTTCAGCACGCAGATTCGCGTGGTGCGGCCGCTCGCGGTCGACAAGACGGAAGTCAGCATCTTCTGCTTCGCGCCGAAGGGCGAGAGCGAGGCCGACCGCACGACGCGGATTCGCCAGTACGAGGATTTCTTCAACGTGACCGGCATGGGCACGGCCGACGATCTCGAGGAGTTTCGCGCGTGCCAGGCCGGCTATGCAGGCATCACGGCGATGTGGAACGACCTGTCGCGCGGTGCGCCGCTGTGGGTCGACGGGCCGGACGAGAACGCGCGGAAGATGGGGCTGAAGCCGCGCATTTCGGGCGAACGCAGCGAGGACGAAGGGCTGTTCGTGTGCCAGCACGAACACTGGGTGAACGTGATGCGCGATGCGCTGAAGAAGGAACGCGGGGAGGTGGCGGCATGAGCTTCGATTACCGGACGATTTGCGCGGCGCTGTATCGCGAGGCGCGCCTGCTCGACGATCGTGAGTGGGACGCGTGGCTGACCTGCTACACGGAGGACGTCACGTACTGGATGCCCGCATGGGACGACGATGACCGGCCGACCGACGATCCGCGCAGCGAGATCTCGCTGATGTATTACGCGGATCGCGGCGGCCTCGAGGATCGCGTGTTCCGGATCAAGACCGAGCGCAGCGGCGCATCGACGCCCGAGCCGCGCACCAGCCACAACGTGACGAACGTCGAGGTGCTGGCCGAGCGCGACGACGAGGTCGACGTGCGCTACAACTTCCACACGCTGAACCACCGTTACCGCGTGACCGATCACTTCTTCGGCACGATGTTCGTCACGTTGCGCCGCACGGGCGACGCGCTGCTGATTTCACGCAAGAAGATCGTGCTGAAGAACGACTACATCCGGCAGGTGCTCGACGTCTATCACGTCTGATGCCGTTGGTTTGCCATGAAAGGAAGTGGAGGTGACGCGATGTCCAGCTACAAGATTGCATTGAATTTCGAGGACGGGGTAACCCGCTTCATCGACTGCAAGGCCGGCGAGAAGGTGCTCGATGCGGCCTTCCGCGCGAAGATCAACCTGCCGATGGATTGCTCCGACGGCGTGTGCGGCACCTGCAAGTGCCGCGCCGAGAGCGGGCACTACGACCTCGGCGACGATTACATCGACGATGCGCTGACCGAGGCCGAGAAGGACGGCGGCCTCGTGCTGACGTGCCAGATGGTGCCGCAAAGCGACTGCGTGATCGCGGTGCCGACGTCGTCGGTCGCGTGCAAGACCGGGCAGAGCGCTTTTGCCGCGACGGTCACGAAGGTCGAGCAGCACAACGATGCGGCCGTCGTGCTCGAACTCGACGTCGGCGCGAGCGCACCGGCGTTCCTGCCGGGCCAGTACGTGAACATCGGCGTGCCGGGCAGTGGCCAGCATCGCTCGTATTCGTTCTCGTCCGCGCCGGGCGACACGAAGATCGGATTCCTGATCAAGAAGATCCACGGCGGGGTGATGAGCACGTGGCTCGAATCGGCGAAACTCGGCGACACGCTCGAACTGCACGGGCCGCTCGGCAGCTTCTACCTGCGCGACGTGGCGCGGCCGCTGCTGTTCCTTGCCGGCGGCACGGGCCTCGCGCCGTTCCTGTCGATGCTCGAGGTGCTCGCGCGCAGCGAGTCGCAGCAGAAGGTGCACCTGGTCTACGGCGTGACACGCGATCTCGATCTCGTGCTGGTCGATGCGATCGAAGCGCTGGCGGCGAAGCTGCCGAACTTCAGCTTCGCGACGGTCGTTGCCGATTCGGCGTCGACCCACGCGCGCAAGGGCTGGGTCACGCAGCACATTCCGGCCGACGCGCTGAACGACGGCGATGTCGACGTGTATCTGTGCGGACCGCCGCCGATGGTCGATGCGGTACGCCAGTATTTCGACGACGCAGGCGTGAAGCCTAACAGCTTCCACTACGAGAAGTTCACCCCCAACGTCACGGCAAAGGCGGCATGACCATGCAACGATTCTCCGGCAAGGTCGTCGTCGTCACCGGCGCGGCGCAGGGCATCGGCCGCGGTGTCGCGCTGCGCGCGGCAGCCGAGGGCGGCAAGGTGCTGTTCGTCGATCGCGCGGATTTCGTCGCCGACGTGGCGGCCGAGGCGACCGGTGGCGAGACGGCAGGCTTCGGCGCCGATCTCGAAACCTATGAGGGCGCGCACGCGGCGATCGCGTATGCAGTGCAGCGGTTCGGCGGCATCGACATCCTGATCAACGGCGTCGGCGGCGCGATTCGCATGCGTCCGTTCGCCGAGTTCGAACCGGCGCAGATCGACGCGGAAATCCGCCGCTCGCTGATGCCGACGCTCTATACCTGTCACGCGGCGCTGCCGCACCTGATCGCGCGTGGCGGCGGCACGATCGTCAACATCTCGTCGAACGCGACGCGCGGCATTCGCCGCGTGCCGTATTCGGCGGCGAAGGGCGGCGTGAATGCGCTGACGTCGGCGCTCGCGATGGAATATGCGGAACACCACATCCGCGTGGTCGCCACCGCGCCGGGCGGCACCAGCGCGCCGCCGCGCCGCGTGCCGCGCAATGCGGCCGGCGACACCGAGCAGGAACAGGCGTGGATGGGCGAGGCCGTGCGGCAGGTGACGGAATCGACGTACTTCAAGCGCTACGGCAGCCTCGACGAGCAGATCGCGCCGATCCTGTTTCTCGCGTCGGACGAGGCGAGCTACATCACCGGCACGGTGCTGCCGGTCGCGGGTGGCGATACGGGTTGAGCGGCGTACCGGTTGCCTTGATTCATCGACAGCTTTCATCGACAACCAGACGACCGGTGCGACGCCACCGGCCACGGAGACAATCATGCACGAACGCAAAGCCGTCGTTCCGTCGGGAATGGAAGCGGTGTACGAGAAGATCGGCTATGCGCCGGGACTGAGGGCCGGCGATACGCTTTACGTATCCGGCCAGATCGGCCGCGACGCCGCGATGCAGCTGGTCGAAGGTCGCGAAGCGCAGATCGTGCAGGCGTTCGAGAACCTGAAGCACGTGCTGGAAGCGGCCGGCGCTTCGTTCGACGACGTCGTGGACCTCACGACCTTTCACACCGACATGCGCGACCTGCCGTTGTTCATGCAGGTGCGCGACCGCCATTTCCATGCGCATCCGCGGCCGGCGTGGACGGCCGTCGGCGCGCACATGCTCGGCGGCTCGCCCGGCTATATCGTCGAGATCAAGGCGGTGGCGGTGCTGCGGCGGTGATCGACGGCTATCGTTGCGCGGGAACCCCGCTTGCCGCAGACAGGGCCGCGCGCCCGATGCCCGAAGACACGCCGGTCACGACGACAACGGTAGGGTTCGACATGGTTGCTTCCTTCGAGCGGGTGAATGATGGAACGGTCAGTTGCGTGCGTCGAGCGTGGCCGCAAGCGTGGAGTCGGGCAGCGACGCCGGTTCGGGCTCGCCGTGATGCGAACCGGCGGCACGGCCGGGCCTGATCCTGAACCAGATCGCGTACATCGCCGGCAGGAACACCAGCGTGAGGATCGTGCCGGCGAACGTGCCGCCGATCAGCGTGTACGCGAGCGTGCCCCAGAACACCGAATGCGTGAGCGGGATGAACGCGAGCACGGCCGCCATCGCGGTGAGGATCACCGGGCGCGCGCGCTGCACGGTCGCTTCGACGACCGCATGGAACGGGTCCAGCCCCGCCTGTTCGTTCTGGTGGATCTGCCCGATCAGGATCAGCGTGTTGCGCATCAGGATTCCCGACAACGCAATGAGCCCGACCAGCGCGTTGATGCCGAACGGCTGCCGGAACAGGATCAGCGTCGGCACCACGCCGATCAGGCCGAGCGGGCTGGTCATGAATACCATCACCATCGCCGAGATCGAGCGCACCTGGAAGATGATGATGACGAGTGTGATCGCGAGCATGATCGGGAACAGCGGCAGCATCGCCGTCGTCGCCTTGCCCGATTCCTCGATGGAGCCGGCCTGCTCGATCCGATACCCGCTCGGCAGCTTGTCGACGATCGGCTGGAGCTGCTTCGTGATCGCGGCCGATACGTCCGGCGGCTGCAAGCCCTCGGCGATGTCGCCGCGCACCGTGACCGTCGGCACGCGATCGCGCCAGCGCATGATCGGTTCCTCCATCCGCACGTCGACCTTGCCGACCTGCGACAGCGGAATGCGCTGCCCGTTCGCGCCGGCGAGCGTGAAGTCGTCGAGTCGCGCGGGGTCGAGCCGCGCATCGCCGCCCGAACGCGCGATCACCTGCACGGTCCGGATATCCTCGCGCACCGCGGTGACCGGCACGCCGGTGAGCAGGAACTGCAACTGCTGCGCGACCGCGCTGGACGTCAGCCCGACCGCCTGCAGGCGGTCCTGCTGCAACGTGAAATGCAGCGTCGGCGCGCGCGTGCCCCAGTCGGCATTGACGGTGCGCATCATCGGGCTGCCGTTCATCACGTTCCCGACTTCCGACGCGATGCCGCGCAGCGTGTCGGGATCGGGGCCGGTGATCCGGTATGCGACCGGGAACGGCGAATACGGGCCGAACACGAGTTGCGTGACGCGCACGCGCGCTTCCGGCGCGAGGCCGTCGGCGACCGCGCGGCGCAGGCGCGCCTTCAACGCGTCGCGCTCTTCCTGACTGTCGGTGCGCACCACGATCTTCGCGAACGACGGGTCGGGCAGCTCCGGCCCCATCGCCAGGTAGAAGCGCGGCGCGCCCTGGCCGACGTACGCGGTGACGATGCGCGCTTCCTTCTGCTTCGCGAGCCACGCCTCGACCTTCGATGCGGCGGCACTCGTTTGCGAAATCGACGTGCCGTACGGCATCTGCACCTCGACGAGCACCTCGGGGCGATCGGAGATCGGGAAGAACTGCTTCTTGACGACCGCCATGCCGAGAATGGCGAGGACGAACAGGCCGACGACCGACCCCGCGACCAGCCATTTGCGCGCGATCACGCGCGTCAGCACCTGGCGGAAACGGTTGTAGCGCGGCGTGTCGTAGATCGCATCGTGGCCGCCTTCGATCTTCCTGAAGTCGGGCAGCATCTTCACGCCGAGGTACGGCGTGAACACCACCGCCACGACCCACGATGCGATCAGCGCGATCCCGACGATCCAGAACATGTTGCTGGTGTATTCGCCGGCGGTGGAGCGCGCGAAGCCGTTCGGCATGAAGCCGACCGCGGTCACCAGCGTGCCGGCCAGCATCGGCGCGGCCGTATGGCTCCACGCATAGGCCGATGCGGCCACGCGCCCGTAGCCTTCCTCCATTTTCACGACCATCATTTCGATCGCGATGATCGCGTCGTCGACCAGCAGCCCGAGCGCGAGGATTAGCGAGCCGAGCGTGATGCGGTCGAAGTTCTTGCCGGTGGCGGCCATCACGACGAACACCACGGCCAGTGTCAGCGGCACGGCCGCGGCGACCACGAGACCCACGCGCCAGCCCATGCTGACGAAGCTCACCAGCATGACGACGAGCAGCGCGGCGAAGAACTTCACCATGAACTCGTCGACGGCCGAGCTGATGTTGACCGATTGATCGGTGACCTTGGTCAGGCTCATGCCGAGCGGCAGCCCCGCATTGATCGCGCCGACTTCGTGGTCCAGCGCACGGCCGAGGTCGAGCCCGTTCCAGCCGTCGCGCATCACGATGCCGAGCAGCAGCGCGGGCTCGCCGTTGTTGCGGATCAAGAACGTCGACGGATCTTCGTAACCGCGTTCGACGGTCGCGATGTCCGACAGCTTCAGCGTGCGGCCCTGCGAGACGATCGGCGTGTCGCGGATCTTCTGCAGCTTGTCGAACGCGCCGTCCACGCGGATGAAGATCTCCGGCCCGCGCGTCTCGACGGAGCCGGCCGCCGTCAGCACGTTCTGGCCGTTGAGCGCGGAGAACACCTCCTGCGGGCTCACGCCGAGCGTCGCGAGCCGGTCGTGCGACAACTGCACGTAGATGCGCTCGGGCTGTTCGCCGATGATGTCGACCTTCTTCACGCCCGCCACGTGCAGCAGCCGCTGGCGCAACGCTTCGGCGTCGCGCACCAGCAGGCGCTGCGGTTCGCCCCTGGCCTTCAGCGCGAACAGCGCGAACGTGACGTCCGCGTATTCGTCGTTGACCATCGGGCCGATCACGCCGGCCGGCAGGTTGGTCGCCTCGTCGCCGATCTTCTTGCGCGCCTGGTAGAACTGCTCCTGCACCTCCGACGGCGGCGTGCTGTCGAGCAACGTCAGCGTCGTGATCGCGAGGCCCGGGCGCGTATAGGTCTCGGTGCGGTCGTACCAGCGCAGCTCCTGCATGCGCTTTTCGATCTTTTCGGCGACCTGGTCGTGCATTTCCTGCGCGGTGGCGCCCGGCCATGCGGTGATGATGGTCATCACCTTGATCGTGAACGCCGGGTCTTCCGCGCGGCCCAGCTTGAAGAACGACACGAGGCCCGCCAGCGAAATCAGGCAGATCAGGAACAGCGTGATCGCGCGCTCGCGCACCGCGAGCGCCGACAGGTTGAATCGTCGCTCGCTCACGGCCGTGCTCCTGCGCTCGCGACCGTCGCGACCGGCGCGGACACGCGCACCGCTTCGCCTTCGCGCAGCAGCTGCGCGCCGAGCGCGACGACGCGCTCGCCTGGCTTGAGCGCGCCGTCGCCGGCTACGCGCGCGCTGTCGTCGTCGAGATGCTCGACCTTGACCGGCCGCCACGTCACCTTGGCCGGTTCACCGGTGACGACCCACACGCCGGGCCCTTTGCCCGCGTCCAGCAGCGCGCCGATCGGCACCTGCATGCCGCGTGGCGAAGCCGCGCGCGCGTCGTCCGGGATGCGGATCGTGACGGTCGCGCCCAGCGGGGCGGCGGCCAGCGCGCCTTGCAGCACGTAGCGCGCGTCGAAAGTACGCGTTCTCGCATCCGCGGTATCGGAAAGCTGGCGCAGCGTCGCGGGGACGCTGACGTCCGGCTTGCCGAACAGCCCGGCCTGCGCGACCGATCCGATCGCCGGACGCAGGGTTTCGGGCAACTGGATCACGGCTTCGCGGCTGCCGGCGTGCGCGAGCCGCACCACCGGCTGCCCCGCGCTGACGACCTGGCCGGGCTCCGCGAGCGTTTCCATGACGACGCCGTCGCCGTCCGCGACGAGTTGCGCATAGCCGGTCGCGTTGCGCGCGACGTCGGCGTCGGCCTCGGCGGCGCTCAGTTGCGCTTTCGCGGCATCGGCGGCGGCCTTGATCTGGTCGTAGGCCGATGCCGATATCGCGCCGGTGCCGCGCAGGTCGCGGTAGCGCGCTTCGTCCTCGGCGGTCTGCCGCGCGCGGGCCCGGGCGGCGGCGACGGCTTCGTCGCGGGCGCGCGCCGCGAGCTTCAGGTCGACCGGGTCGAGCCGCATCAGCGGCTGGCCGCGCTTGACGGTTTGACCGGTATCGACGAGCCGCTCCAGCACCTTGCCGGACACCCGGAAGCCGAGATCGCTCTGCACGCGCGCGGCGACGGTGCCGGTGAACGAGCGGGACGCGGGAACGGCCGCCTGCACGATGGCGGTACGCACGAGCGGTGCTTCCGTGCGCGGATCGGACGGCGCTTTTCCGCTGCAGGCGGCTAGCGCGAGGGGCAGTGCGGAAGCGACTGCGAAGAAAGCGGGGCGACGCCGAACCATGAAAGACCCAGTGACGAAGTGAGCGGGGCTTTCATTGTGTATCTAGTGACCAATATAGTCAACAGTCACAAACGGTGACACATCACGGCGCGAGGCTGCGCAGAACGAGGCTGGACAGTTGGGCCGGCGCGGCGTCGGTCGTGTCGAGGTTGTACTGGAGCAGCAGCGGGTTCAGGTACGGCCGCATCACGAGGTAGATCGCCGTCGCGGTTTCGTCCAGCGGCGTCTTGCGTTCGAACTCGCCGTTTTGCCGGCCTGCCTGGAGGACGTCCTGCAACAGCGTCTGCACGCGTGCCTCGTAGGCCTGCACCGACTGCCAGTTTTCGGTGGCGGCCGACGCCGCGATGTCGTACAGCTTGCGGTCGTGGAAGAACAGCCGGAGGCTCGCCTCGGTAGAGACCTTGAAGAGCCGCCGCAGCTTTTCGGTGGGCAGCTCGGCCGCGGCGACGGCCGCGCGCACGTCCGTCTCGATTTCGCGCAGGCAGTTTGCGCAGATCATCTCGCCGATCGCCTGCTTCGACTCGAAGAACTTGTAGATATAGGCCTTCGAGAAGCCGATCGCCTTCGCGAGGTCCGACACGGTCGTCTTTTCATAGCCGTACCGGCTGAAGTGCTCGGTGGCGGCGGCGACGATCTGGTCGCGGACGTCGTGGTCGGCCGGGCCGCGCGCGGGCGCCGGGGAAGGGTCGATTTTTTTCATGGGCTGCAGCTGACGGGAATGGACAACGAGTGACTATTTGGTATTATAGTCACTACCGGATTCTTGCTAAAGCCCTCATGCTACCCAAACCCATCGTTGCCGCGGCGCTGGCCGCCATCTTGTCGGCGGGGTGTGCCGTCGGTCCCGACTATGCGCGGCCGGACGTGGCGATGCCGCGGCAGTTCCAGGGGCAGCGCGCCGTGGATCAGCGCCACGCGGCGGCCGACGCCGATCTCGCGACGTGGTGGACGGGCTTTGGCGATCCGCAATTGACGCGCTACATCACGCTGGCGCTCGCGCAGAACCTCGATCTTGCGCAGGCCGCGGCGCGTGTCGCGCAGGCACGCGCGGGGCTCGGCGCGGCGAATGCGGCGCTGCTGCCGTCCGGCAATGTGAGCGGCCAGGCCGCACGCGTCTACCAGTCGGTCGAAACGCCGTTGGGGCAGGTGTTGAATGCGACGCCCGGTTTCGACCGTCATGGCAATGACTACGAGGCCGATTTCAACGCGAGCTGGGAGCTGGACGTATTCGGCGGATTGCGCCGCGGCCGCGAAGCGGCGCTCGCCGACTATCAGGCCTCCGAAGCGGCGGCGGTCGCGACGCGGCTCGCCGTCGCCGCGCAAACGGCGGATACCTACATCACGATTCGCGGGTTGCAGGGCCGGCTCGAGGTCGCGCGGCACCAGGTGCAGACCGAGCAGGATCTGCTGTCGACCCTCAACCTCCTCTATGGAAAGGGCCTCGCGGCGGAGCTTCAGGTGCGGCAGGCCGAAGGCGCGCTCGCGCAGGTTCGTGCCACGGTGCCGGTGCTCGAAGCGGCGCTGGACGCGGCGATGAATGCGCTCGACGTGATGCTCGGCGCGCAGCCCGGCACGCATCGCGCGGAATTGCTCGCCGGCGGCGAGATTCCGGTCGCGCCGCGGATCGCGGCGACGGGCACGCCCGGCGAACTGCTGCGGCGCCGGCCCGACCTGATCGCCGCCGAGCGGCGCGTGGCGGCGTCGAATGCGCGCATCGGCGTGGCGATCGCCGAGTATTACCCGAAGTTCTCGCTGGGCGGATTGATCGGCAGCGCGACGACGATGGGCGCGGGCAACCTGTTTGCCGGCGGCGCGAACCAGGCTGCGGGCGTGCTCGGCTTGCGCTGGCGTCTGTTCGATTTCGGCCGGATCAATGCGCAGATCGCGCAGGCCAAAGGGCAGGATGCCGAAATGCTGGCCGCGTATCGGCTCGCGGCGCTGCATGCCACCGAGGACGTCGAGAATGCGTTCTCCGCGCTCGTCAAGCGTGACGAGCAGGCGGCGATTCTCGGTGACGGCGTGAAGTCGCTCGGCCGCGCGCGGGCCGCGTCGTTCGCGGCTTATCAGAAAGGGGTCGTCAGCCTGATCGAAGTGTTGCAGGCGGATGAAAGCCTGCTGCGCGCGTCCGATGAACGCGTGCAGGCGCGAACCGAATCGGCGCGCGCGGCGGTCGCGGCGTTCAAAGCCCTCGGTGGTGGCTGGCAGGCGCCGGAAGCGCAGGCCGTTGCGAGCCGGTAGCGGTAGTATCGGAACCTGATCGCCGCCGAACTGGAGGATTGAAGATGAAAATCAGCGAACTGGCCGAATTCGATGGCTCGAAGTACCTGAAGGATGACGAAGCGATTCGCCACTACCTGGCGCAGGCGTTCGAAGATGGGGAGCCTCGACTGATCCAGGCCGCGCTCGGCAATGTCGCGAAGGCGCGCGGCATGACGGCGCTGGCGCGCGAGTCCGGTGTGAAGCGTGAAGCGCTCTACCGTGCGCTGTCGGAAGGCGGGAACGCGGAATTTGCAACGATCATGAAGGTCGTCGCCGCGTTGGGATTGCATCTGACCGTTGCGCCGACCACGCAGACCGCCGCAGCGGCACCCGCAACTGAACCGAGCTCGCGCACCCGCACGCGCTCACCCGCACGTGTGGCAGCCCACGGGTGATATCGTCAGGGCCAGGCTGAAACATTCGCGCCGGGCCCGTCCGCATTGATCCGGCCGGCATCGCAGGGGAAGCCCCGCGCGCAGCACGCCGCTACCGCTTGATCGCTCCCCGCAACCGCCTCACATCCTGCTCCGACACCGGCGCCGCCCGATTCCCCCACGCACCGCGCACGTAGCTGACCACCGCCGCGATCTCGCCGCTCGTCAACGCGCCGCGCATCGCCGGCATCCGTTGCACCGGCCCGGGCTTGCCCGGCGTGGGCCGCGCGCCTTCGACCACGATCCGGATCGTGCTGGTCGGATCGGCCGCCACGACGATCGAACTGCCCGCGAGCGCCGGCCCGTGATCGCGCACGCCCGTGCCGTCCGCACCGTGGCAGCGCGCACAGAACCCCGCATACACGCCGGCCCCCGGCGCCTGCTGGCCGCCTTCCGGCCGCGGGCCGGCCACGGTGAGCCGCGGTACGCCCACACCCAGCGGATTCGTCGCGGCAGTCGGTTGCGCGGGCAACGACTTCAGGTATACGGCGATCGCGTGGCGATCGGCATCGGTCAGCAACGCGGTGCTTTCGCCGACGACCGGCGCCATCGCGCCGAACACCGCGCCACGCGCCGCATGGCCGCTGCGCAGGAACGCGGCGATGTCGTCGGCCGACCAGTGGCCGAGGCCATCCGGGGCCGCGCCGGTCAGGTTCGGTGCGAACCAGTGGTCGTTGATGCCGCCGGTCAGGAACGCGGGGCTGCGCTCGTCGTAGCCGCGTTCGTTGTAGGCCGGCCCGCGCGGCGTATGGCAGGCGCCGCAATGGCCGAGCCCCTGCACAAGATACGCGCCGCGATTCCATTGCGCCGATTGCGACGGCTGCGGCGTGAACCGGTCGCGGTTCGCGAACACGAGGCTCCACAGCGCGAGTGCCCAGCGCTGGTTGAACGGAAACGGCAGTTGCGTGAGTTTGGCCGCATTCGCGGACGGCGCGACGCCGCGCATGAAATACGCATACAGCGCGCGCACGTCGTCATCGGTCAGATGCGCGAACGACGGATACGGCATGGCCGGATACAGCCGGCTGCCGTCCGCGCGCACGCCGCGCCGCATGGCATCGTCGAATTGCCGTAGCGTGTAGTTGCCGATGCCGTGCGTCGGGTCCGGCGTGATGTTCGGCGCATAGATCGGCCCGAACGGCGAATTCACCGGCTGGCCGCCCGCGTACGGCGTATGGTCGGCCGCGTCGTGGCACGCGGCGCAATCGCCGGCGAGCGCGAGATAGCGGCCGCGCGCGAGCGTCGCGGCGTCGGCGCTCGCGGCAGCCGCGGCGATCACCGGGCGGCGGGCGGTCGAAGCGGAAGCCGCATCGGGCGGCGGGGTGGACGCCGCGGACGATGTCGAATCCGCCACCGACGCGTCCCGGTCGCGTGACAGCCGCCGGTCGTCCTTCACGCGCGCGGACATCGACGCACCGGCATCGGCCGCCGATGCTCCAATCCGCACGAACCGCCAGCCCGACGCGGGCTCGGGCGCTTCCGCCGCCGACGCGGCGTCGGCCGCATTGCCGGGTGCGGCCGGGTTGTCGTCCTGCCGCATGTCGCATCCGCAGAGCGCGACGCACACGGCGAACGCGACGCCCGCGCGGCGGCCCGGAACGCGGAACGGAAACGAAGCGAACGAGATCAGCGCCATGGACTGCAAGGCCCCACGAAAGCGGTGACGATCCCCGTGAACACCAGACCGATCACGAAGCCGAGCGCGGCGAGCATCCCGCAACGCGCGAGAAAGCGCGTACTGTCGTCGCGCGTCGCGGCGGGTGCGTGGGCATCGTGCCGGTGCCGCCACGCGCGCGCGAGCCACGTCGCGCAGGCGGTGGCCAGCGCGAACGCGCCCGCGGCGATCAGCGCGAGCCACACGCCGACGTGCGCCCAGCGCGGCACGGCCTGCGCGACGCCGAGCGGATAGCACGCGGTGGACGCGAGCGTTTCCGACACCAGCATCTGCGCGAACCACAGCGCGGGCGCGCCGACGAGGCCGGCCGCGATCGCGAGCAGCGGGGTCCACGCGCGTCGGGCGTCGTTCATCCCGTGCTCCTCAGCCAGAAGGGCGATACGTACAGCGCGGTGAAGATGAACAGCCACACGATGTCGACGAAGTGCCAGTAGAGCCCGCCGACCGTCAGCGCGACGCGCCGTTCGCGGCCGAAGAAACCGGCGGCGGTCCACCCGGCGAGCAGCGCGAGGATCGCGAGACCGGCCACGACGTGCGCGAGGTGGAACCCGGTGATCGTGAAGTAGAGGCTGCCGTACAGATGCGCGGTCGGGCCGTACGGATGGTCGCGCCATTCATGCAGTTGAACCAGCGCGAACGCGGTGCCGAGCACCAGCGCGACGACGAGCATCGCGACCGCGCGTGCCTGCCTGTCGGCTCGCACCGCGCGCTCCGCGAGCCACACGAACACGCTGCTCGACAGCAGCACGGCCGTGTTGGCGGCCGCGAGCCCGATCTTCGGCATGCCTTCGGGCGGCCACGGCGCGGACCACTGCGACTGCAGGTAGAAGTAGCAGAACAGCAAATAGCCGAACAGTCCGGCCTCGGTCACGATCAGCGTGAGCACGCCCCACCAGCCGCCCGCGCGTTCGCCGCAACTGCCGACCGGCAGCGGTTCGATGCACGCGGCCGGCGCCCCCGGCGGCACCGTCGCCGACGGCGGTTCGTCCGGATGAAGCCCGGCGGCCGCGGCGGGCGCCTGCGTGTCGGCGCGGGCCGGCAGGCGCGCGCGTTGTCCGAGTTCGCGGCGCGGCCACAGCCACGCGGCGGTGGCGATCGTGCAACCGGCGACGGCCACGCAGACGAGCGTCGGCGAGCGCGCGAGCATCGCCGCGAACACGGCGGTCGCGAGCAGCGCGAGCACGAATGGCACGCAACTGTCTTCGGGCATCTTCAGGATCGCGCTCGGCGCGGCGGTGAGCGGCGTGACCGCGAGCGCCTCGCGCCCGTCAGCGAGCCGGTAGCCGACCCGCAGGCTGGTGCGGGTCGGATCGTCGCGCGTTTCCCACAGCGGATGCCGCGACGCGACGAGCGGCAGCACCGCGAAGTTGTACACGGGCGTCGGCGACGCGACCGACCATTCGAGGCCGGCCGCGCCCCACGGGTTGTCGCCGGCACGCACGCCGCGCCGCGCGCTCACCAGCGCGTTGACGACGAACATCACGATGCCGATCCCGAACACGAATGAGCCGATCGTCGTCAGCAGGTTCGACGTGTCCCAGCCCATCCCCGATGGATAGGTGTAGATCCGGCGCGGCATCCCGAGCAGCCCGGAAATGTGCATCGGAAAGAAGCCGAGATTGAAGCCGACCAGCACGACCCAGAAGGTCAGCTTGCCGAAGCGCTCGTTCATCATCCGCCCGGTGAATTTCGGGAACCAGTACGCGACGCCGCCGAGCACCGGGAACACGTTGATGCCGAGCAGCACGTAATGCAGGTGCGCGACGACGAAGTACGTATCGGTGAGCTGCCAGTCGAGCGGCACGGCCGCGGTCATCACGCCCGACACGCCGCCGACCACGAACATCAGCACGAAGCCCGCGAAATACAGGAACGGCGTGCGGAACACCGGACGGCCGGTCCAGATCGTCGCGATCCATGCGAACACAGCGACCGCGCTCGGGATCGAGATCAGCATGCTCGCGGCGCCGAAGAACGCGAGCGCGAGCGGCGCGATGCCCGTCGCGAACATGTGGTGGACCCACACCTCGAAGCCGATCAGCATCGTCGCCACGGTCGACACCGCGACGGCCTCGTACGCGACGAGCGGCCGCCGGCAGAAGGTCGGCAGCGCATCCGACACGATCCCCATTGCCGGCAGCACGACCACGTAGACCCACGGGTGCGCGAACATCCAGAACAGGTGCTGCCACAGCAGCGGCCGGCCGCCGTGCGCGACGTCGAAGAAGTGCGTGCCGGCATTGCGGTCGAGCCACAGCAGCAGGAACGCGAGGCTCACCGACGGCACCGCGACCAGGTTCGCGACCGACGCGGTTAGCGTGCCCCACACGATGATCGGCAGCCGGTCGATCGACATGCCGTGCGCGCGCATCCTCAGCAGCGTGACGACGAAGTTCGCGGCGCCGCCGGTCGTCGAGATGCCGAGCAGGATCATCCCGAGCGCGTAGATGTCGATGTTCGCGCCGGCGCTGTAGTCGAGCGACGTGAGCGGCACGTAGTTGAACCAGCCGCCGTCCGGCACCGCGCCGAGCGGAAAGCTCGCGTACAGGAACAGCCCGGCGAACAGGAACGACCAGTACGAGAACGCGTTCAGCCGCGGGAACGCCATGTCGCGCGAGCCGAGCATCAGCGGCCACAGGTAGTTTGCGAAGCCGGACAGCACCGGCAGCGCGTACAGGAAGATCATCGTGACGCCGTGCATCGTGAACAGCGAGTCGTATTGCGCGGGCGTGAGCACGGTCGCGTTCGGCCGCGCGAGCTGGATGCGCATCACGAGCGCCTCGACGCCGCCGAGCAGCAGGAACACGAACGCGGTGACGATGTAGCGCAGCCCGATGCGCTTGTGATCGACGGTGCCGAGCCAGCCGCGCCAGCCGGGTTCCGATTCCCACAGCTCGGCCAGCACGCGCTCGTGCATGGAGCCGGGCGGCGCTTCGCCGAGATCGGGTACGCGGCTGAGCGGGGCGGGCGTGTCGCGGGCAATGGCCATCGGCGTCCTCGGTTCAGTGCAGCGTCGCGAGATACGCGGCGAGATCGTCGGCATCGCGCGGCGCGAGCGCGATCGACGGCATCAGCGACTGCGGCTTGACCTGCTGCGCATGCGCGATCCAGCGGCGCAGGTTGTCGGGGGTGTTGTCGAGCGTGCCGGCCGCGAGCAGCCGGCGCGTGCCGACGTGCGTGAGATCGGGGCCCGCGTCGCCTGCGGCATCGGTGCCGCGCACCGCGTGGCAGCCGGCGCAGCGTGCGGCGAATACGCGCTGGCCGCGGCGTTCGGTGCCGGCGCCCGCGGCGCGCGCCTGGGCCGGCTGCCGCTGCGCGGCGAGCCACGCATGAAACGCGGCCGGCGGCTCGGCCACGACTTCGAACGCCATGTGCGCGTGCTGCGCGCCGCAGTATTGCGAGCATTGCCCGCGGTAGACGCCAGGCCGGTCGGCCTGCAGCCATTGGCGGTTGGTCTGGCCGGGAATCGTCTGGGTCTTGCCGGCGAGTTGCGGTACCCAGAACGCGTGGATCACATCGGCGCTCTTCAGTTCGATCGCGACGGGCTCGCCCACCGGAATATGAATCTCGTTCGCCGTGACGAAGCCCGGGCCGTTCGCGTCGTCCGGATAACGCACGGCCCACCACCAGTCCTGCGCGGTGACGGTGATCGTCAGCGCGGGCGGACGCGGCGGCGCCGCGACCGCACCCATCACGCGCAGCATGTACACGAGCGCGCCGAACAGCAGCAGGATCGAGATCGCGGTGCCGACGGTCACGATCGTCAGCCCGCTGCCGTAGCCGCCGCCCGCCTGCGCGCGACGGCGAAACAGCGCGATCAGCAGCAGCACGGCGATCGCGACGCAGACGAACGTGCACAGCGCGAGCAGCGCCCAGCCGAGCACGAAGACCGGCTGCGCGGCGGGGCCGGCCGCGTGCACGACGTACGCGAGCGGCAGCGGCGCGGCAGGGTTGCCGGGCGCCACGGGCTCGGCGGCCGCACGCGCGACGATCGGCGCGACCGCCCACGCGAACGGTGCGATGCGTGCCATACGACCCGTTTTCGTGGACGGCGGAACGAGCAACACGACTCCTTGCCGCATTCGGCGGCATGACGACAGCCGTTCGCGGCAGAGCAAATTTCGTGCGCACGGGGCGCGCTCATAGGCAGCCTTGGAGGTGCGGAATCGTGCGCGCCACGGCCCGTGCGTTACAGCCGGCTTGTAAATTGGGCGGCCGTTTATGGCACATGCCGGGGCGATACGGCTCGCATGGACGGCGGCATGCCGTTTGCTGCGCCCATCCCGTTCCGGCCCGTTATCGCGCGCCGGCCCGCATCGAAAAACGGGAGGAACCGACCGTGAAGACCGTTGCGATCACGGGCGCGAGCGCCGGCGTCGGTCGTGCGACCGCCCACGCGTTTGCGCGGCTCGGCGCGAACGTCGCACTGCTCGCTCGCGATCCGCGCGCGCTGGACGACACCGCGAGCGAGGTCCGCGCGTATGGCGTCCAGGCGCTGCCGATCGCCGTCGACGTCAGCGATGCGGCCGCGCTCGACGCGGCGGCCGAGCGGATCGAACACGAGCTCGGGCCGCTCGACGTGTGGGTCAACAACGCGATGGTCACCGTGTTCGCGCCGTTCGACGCCATTTCGCCGGAAGACTATGCGCGCGTGACGGCCGTCACCTACCTCGGCTGCGTGTACGGCACGCGGGCCGCGCTGGCGCGGATGGCCCCACGCAACCGCGGCACGATCGTGCAGGTCGGCTCGGCGCTCGCGTACCGGTCGATTCCGCTGCAGGCGCCGTACTGCGGCGCGAAACACGCGATCCGCGGTTTCACCGACGCGCTGCGCTGCGAGCTGCTGCATGCACGCAGCCGCGTGCGCGTAACGATGGTGCAACTGCCCGCGATCGACACGCCGCAGTTCGACTGGGCCAAATCCGTGCTGCCGCACGCACCGCGTCCGGTCGCGCCGGTCTATGCGCCGGAGGTGGCGGCCGATGCGATCGTGCACGCCGCGCGGCATCCGTGCCGCGAGCGCTGGGTCGGCTGGTCGTCGCTCGCGGCGATCGTCGCGAACGGCATCGCACCCGGCTGCTTCGACCGCTATCTCGCGCGCACGGCCGTGCGCGGCCAGCAGCGCGCGGCGCCGGCCGGCCCGCGCGCATCGAACCTCTGGGCGCCGGTGCCGGGCCACCACGCGACACGTGGCGCATTCACCGACGAAGCGAGCCGCACGGGCGTCGAGGCCGGGCTCGGTGCGTCGCGCGCGCTTGCATTCGGCGCGGCCGTCGCGGTGCTCGCCGCAGCGTGTGCCGCCGCACGTAAATGGCGCCGATGAGCGCGATGCGGATCGAGGATTACGCACTCGTCGGCGACGGTCGCAGCGCCGCGCTCGTCGCGCGCGACGGCAGCATCGACTGGCTGTGCTGGCCGGACTTCGATTCGCCGCCGTGTTTCGCCGCGCTCGTCGGTACGCCGGACAACGGCCGGTTCCGGATTGCGCCGCGCGAGCATGATGCCCGCACGACACGCCGCTATCTGCCGCGCACCGCGATCCTCGAAACGACGTTCGAAACGTCGTCGGGCGGTATCTCGATCACCGACTGGATGAGCTGGAACGCGCGCGATCCGTGTCTGATCCGCAGCGTGCGCGGCGAGCGCGGGACGGTCGACGTCGATATCGATCTCGGCGTGCGCTTCGACTACGGCAACGCGTTGCCGTGGTGCCGGCGTTTGGGCCGGCGCTGGCGGATGATGACGGGCGGCGATGCGATGTGGCTCGACACGGATGCGCGGCTCGACGTGCAGAGCGACCGGCTGGTCGGCACGCGACGGATCGCGGCGGGCGAGCGGGTGGCGTTCTGCATCAGTTACGCGCGCTCGTTCGACCCGGCGCCGGCCGTGCCCGATCCCTACGCGTCGTTGCACGACACGCAGGCATTCTGGCGCGGCTGGTCGGATTGCAATGCCGCGAAGGGCCCGCATCGCGACGCGATCGAACGCGCGCTGATCACGGTGAAACTGCTGTCGAGCGTGCGCACGGGCGGCATCGTCGCGGCGCCGACCAGTTCGCTGCCCGAGCGCTTCGGCGGCAAGCGCAACTGGGACTACCGGTTCTGCTGGCTGCGCGATGCGAGCTTCACGCTGCGTGCGCTGGTGCGCTGCGGCTATCGCGACGAAGCCGCGCGCTGGCGCGACTGGCTCGTGCGCGCGATCGCCGATCATCCGTCGCAACTGCAGGTGCTGTATGCGGCCGACGGCGGCCGGCGCGCGGCCGAGTGGGAGGCCGTGCATCTGGCCGGCTACGGAGGCGCGCAGCCGGTGCGCTTCGGCAACGCGGCGGCCGACCAGTTGCAGCTCGACGTGTACGGCGAGGTGCTCGGGGCGCTGTACCAGGCGCGCCGGCACGGGCTGCCGCCCGACGACGACGCGTGGACGCTCGAGCGGAGGCTGCTCGAACATCTCGCGACGATCTGGCGCGACCCGGACGAAGGCATCTGGGAGGTGCGCAGCGGCCGGCACCCGTTCACGTCGTCGAAGGTGATGGTATGGGCCGCGGTCGAAAGCGCGTACCGTTCCGCGCGCGCCTTCGGCCACCACGCGCCGCTCGACGTATGGCGGCGCTGGGCCGATGCGGTGCGTGCGGAGGTGCTCGAGCACGGCTATCACGCGCAGTTGGGCCGCTTCGTCGACCGCTTCGACGGCGACGGCATCGACGTCAGCCTGTTGCTGATTCCGTTGACGGGGATGCTCGATGCGTCCGACCCGCGCGTGGTCGCGACGGTCGCCGCGATCGAGCGCGAACTGATGGACGACGGCATGCCGTTTCGCTATCGGCCGCCGCGTTTCGCGGACGGCTGCGAGGGCGACGAAGGCGCGTTTCTCCCGGCCGGCTTCTGGCTCGTGCAGGTGTACCGGATGCAGGGGCGTGACGACGACGCGCATGCGCTGTTCGAGCGGCTGCTCGGCCTGCGCAACGACGTCGGGCTGCTGTCCGAGGAATACGACGTGACGGCGCGACGCCTGTGCGGGAATTTTCCGTTTACGCTCGCGCAGGTCGCGCTCGTCAATGCGGCGCTCGCGCTGCAGGGCAACGGGCGGGACGACGTGGACATCGGTTAGGGTGTCGCGCCGTCCCGCACGCGTGCCTTACGATTCGCCTTTCCCTCCCTTGCCGCTCTTGCCGCCATGTTCGCCGTTGCCCGGCAGCACGGCCGACAACACCTGCCGCGCGGTCTCGACGATCACGTTGCCCTCGCGCGGGTCGCCTTTCACCAGCGTTTCGGCGAAATGCTTCGCCTGCTGCAGCGTCACGTGCGGCGGCAGCGGCGGCACCTCGGGGTCGCTCTTCACTTCGAGCACGACCGGCCGATCGGACGCGAGCGCCTCCTCCCACGCGGCGCCGAGCTGTTCCGGATCGTCGACGTAGATGCCCTTGAGGCCGAGCAGCGTCGCGAAGCGGTAGTACGGCACGTTCGGGATCTGCTGCGACGCGTCGAACTTCGGGTCGCCCTCCATCACACGCTGCTCCCACGTGACCTGATTCAGGTCCTCGTTGTTCAGCACCATGCAGATCCAGCGCGGGTCGGGCCACTGGCGCCAGTATTTCGCGACGGTGATCAGCTCGGCCATGTTGTTCATCTGCATCGCGCCGTCGCCGACCATCGCGATCACCGGGCGCACCGGGTACGCGAATTTCGCGGCGATCGCGTAGGGCACCGCGGCGCCCATCGACGCGAGGCCGCCGGACAACGAACCCATCATCCCGCGCCGCATCATCAGGTCGCGCGCATACCAGTTCGCGCAGGAGCCCGAATCGCTCGTCAGGATCACGTCGTCGGGCAGGCGCGGCGACAGCTCGGTAAACGCGCGCTGCGGATTCACGCCGCGCCCGGCGCTGGCCTTCGCGGCCGCGCGCGCCGCGAGCGTGTCGTGCCAGTCATGGTTCCATTTCGCGATCCGGTCGCGCCACGCGGTATCGCGCCGCTCGTTCAGCAGCGGCAGCAGCGCGCGCAGCGTCTCGGCGCTGTCACCGACGAGGTTGACCTCCATCGGGTAGCGCAGGCTCAGCATGTCGGCCTTCAGGTCGATCTGCACGCCGCGCGCCTGGCCTTCCTTCGGCAGGAATTCCGAATACGGAAAGCCGGAGCCGACGACCAGCAGCGTGTCGCATTCGGTCATCAGTTCGTAGCTCGGCTGGGTGCCGAGCAGCCCGATCGAGCCGGTGACCCACGGCAGGTCGTCCGGCAGCGCGGCCTTGCCGAGCAGCGCTTTCGCGGCGCCCGCGCCGAGCCGGTCGGCTACCGCGATCACCTCGTCGGTCGCCTTCAGCGCGCCGGCACCCACCAGCATCGCGACTTTCGACCCCGCGTTGAGCACGTCGGCCGCGCGCCGCAGGTCGTCCGCATACGGCACGACTTTCGGCGCCGTATAGCCGACGCCCGAATGCACGGTGCCGTGCGCGCGCTTCGGCGGCGCGTAATCGAGCTCCTGCAGGTCGTTCGGCAGCACGAGCGCGGTGACCGTGCGCGCACCGAGCGCCGTGCGCACCGCGCGGTCCACCAGATGGCGCACCTGGCCCGGCACCGTTGCAAGCTGAACGAATGCGCCTGCAACGTCTTTGAAAAGCGCCGGAAGATCCACCTCCTGCTGATAGTGGCCGCCAAGCGCCGCGCGCGCCTGCTGGCCGACGATCGCGAGCACCGGCATGTGGTCGAGCCGCGCATCGTACAGGCCCGTCACGAGGTGCGCGGCGCCGGGCCCCGACGTCGCGACGCATACGCCCAGCTCGCCTGTAAATTTTGCATGCGCGGACGCCATGAAGGCCGCCATCTCCTCATGGCGCGCCTGGATGAATTCGATCTTGCCGTCGGCGCGGTTCAGCGCGCCGAAAAAGCCGTTGATGCCGTCGCCCGGGTAGCCGTAGATGCGGCGCACGCCCCAGTCGTACAGCCGCTCGACGATGAAATCCGCCACTGTCGCCATGCCGTTTCTCCTTGGTTCGGGATGAGCCGATGCGAGGTTGCCGCGCAAGGCACGTGCCGCGCCGCGTGCGTCGGGCACAGCGGTTGCACGCGGCATCCGCACCCAAAAGCAAGCTGACCGGAGCGCAACGATGGCACTTTCCGCCGCGCCGGCGATCGACGACGTGCGCGCCCGCGCGTACCGCGTGCCGACCGACCGGCCCGAAGCCGACGGCACCTACGCATGGACCGCGACGACGGTCGTGGTCGTCGAGATCGACGCGGGGCCCGTGACGGGGCTCGGCTATACGTACACCGACGCGAGCGCCGTGCCGCTCGTGGCGTCGCTGCTGGCCGGCGTGTTGCGCAACCGGCCGGTGGTGGATATCCCGGCCGCGGTCGATGCGCTGTGGCACGCGGTGCGCAACGTCGGCCGCAGCGGGGTCGCGGCGACCGCGATTTCGGCGCTCGATGTCGCGTTGTGGGACGCGAAGGCGAAACTCGCCGACGCGCCGCTCGCGCTGCTGCTGGGCCGTCTGCGTGACCGCGTGCCGGTGTACGGCAGCGGCGGCTTCACGACTTACGATGCGCCGACGCTCGCCGCGCAGCTCGACGGCTGGCGGGACGAACACGTACGCGCATGCAAGATCAAGATCGGCGTGGAGGATGTGCACGATCTGTCGCGCGTGCGCGCGGCGCGCGATGCACTCGGCCCAGAGATGGATCTGTTCGTCGATGCGAACGGCGCGTATGCGCCGCGCACCGCGCTCGCGTTCGCGCAGGCCGCCGCCGATTGCGACATCCGCTGGTTCGAGGAGCCCGTCAGCAGCGACGACGTTGCCGGGTTGCGATTCGTGCGCGAGCACGTCGGTGCGGGAGTCGACATCGCCGCCGGCGAATACGCGTATACGCCCGACGATTTCCGGCGCTTGCTGGAAGGCCACGCAGTCGACGTGCTGCAGGCCGACGCGACGCGCTGCGGCGGCGTCAGCGGTTTTCTTGCGGCCGCGGCGCTGGCCGATGCGTATCACGTCGACCTGTCCGCGCATTGCGCGCCCGCGCTGCACCGGCACGTTGGATGTGCGGCCCCGCGCCTGCGTCACGTCGAATGGTTTCACGATCATGTCCGCATCGAGCGGATGCTGTTCGACGGTGCGCCGACGCTCGTCGACGGCGCACTGGAAATCGACGCGACGCGCGCCGGGCTCGGCCTCGAATTGCGCGCCGCCGACCTGCTGGATTTCGCGCGCTGAATCCCGACAAGGAGGAACGATGCGACACCCCCGACATCGCGCCGACGAGCGTGACAGGTTGCTGGCCGACGCCGCGCGACTGTTGAACCGCAGCGCGTTGCTGCTGGCCGGCTCGGTGCTCGCCGACAGCGGCGTCGAGCACTATCGCGGCACCTTTCACAATCGCGCGATGCTCGCGCCGCTCGCGATGTCGACGCTGTCGGTGATCGCGAGCGTGCACGGTCACGCGGACGACACGCCCGCGCGCCATCGGCTGCGCGACGCGGTGCACGTCGCGTCGGCCGCGGTGGGCGTCGCCGGCTCGGCGTTCCACCTGTACAACGTGACGAAGCGGCCCGGTGGATTCAGTTGGCACAACCTGTTCTACGGCGCACCGCTCGGCGCGCCGTTCGCGCTGCTGCTGTCGGGCGCGCTGGGTGCGGCGGGCGAGCGGCTGCGCGAGAGCCCGGCCGACGCGCCGCGGCTCGCCGGACTGCCGGCCGGGCGCGCGCTGGCCGCGCTGGTCACGGCGGGCCTGGTCGGCACGCTCGGCGAAGTCGGGCTGTTGCATTTTCGCGGCGCATTCCAGCATCGCGCGATGTTTGCGCCGGTCGTCGTGCCGCCGCTCGCCGCGCTGGCGACCGCGCAGCTCGCGCTATCGCGCCCGCGCGCCGACCGACGCTTCTGTCGAGGATGGCTGCGCGCGACGGCCGTGCTCGGGTGCGTCGGCGTTGCCTTCCATGCGCGCGGCGTCGCGCGGCAGATGGGCGGCTGGCGCAACTGGTCGCAGAACCTGCTGTCGGGCCCGCCGCTGCCGGCGCCGCCGAGCTTCACCGCGCTCGCGATCGCGGGGCTCGCCGCGACCGCGCTCGCCGAACGGGAGGCGCCATGAGCGACGTGAACCGCAAGCCCGTCGCGCTGCCGCGCTACCCGGGCTACGACGTGCTCGCCAAGCGCGATACGCCGTCGTGGAACGACGCAACACGGCGCGCAATCGATGCGCGGCTGCGCGTCGCGGCCAATGCGCCGCGCTATCTGGATCCCGAACGATTCGCGACGCTCGGCGCGTTGTGCGCGCGCATCGTCCCGCAGCAGCCGGGCGGCGCTGGCGCGATTCCGACCGCGGCATTGGTCGACGCGCGGCTCGCGGCCGACGGCGGCGACGGCTATCGCGATGCACGCCTGCCGCCGCTGCGCGCTGCCTGGCAGACGGGTCTCGCCGCGCTCGACGCGATGGCGCGGCACGCGTATGGCTGCCCGTTCGCGGCGCTCGGTCCACGCGATGCCGATGCATTGCTGCAGGCGGTCCAGAACGGCGGCGTCGATCCGCAGGTAGCGCCGGCGTGGGCCGGCACGGACCCGCACACGTTCTTCATGAAGCGCGTGCTGATGGATATCTGCGGCGCGTATTACGGCCATCCGTTCGCGTGGAACGAGATCGGTTTCGGCGGCCCCGCGAGCCCGCGCGGCTACGTGCGGATGGACTTCAACCGGCGCGACCCGTGGGAAGCGGAAATGCGCGTGGAGGAGGGCGATCACGATGGCCGCCGATGAACCGCTGTCCGCCCCGACGCCGCGCGGCCGCGACGGCCGTGCGCCCGATCCGTTGCGCGTCGGCGGCTGGTCGCCGATGCGGATGTTCCGCGACGACGACGCGGTCGACTTCGTGATCGTCGGCACCGGCGCCGGCGGCGGCACGCTCGCGTGCAAGCTCGCCGAATACGGCTTCTCGGTCGTCGCGCTCGATGCGGGCGCCTGGTGGCGGCCGCTCGAGGAATTCGCGTCGGACGAGACGCATCAGCACAAGCTGTTCTGGACCGACGAGCGGATCTGCGACGGCGCCGATCCGCTCACGCTCGGCACCAACAACAGCGGCCGGGCGATCGGCGGCAGCACCGTGCATTTCGCGATGGTGTCGCTGCGCTTCCGGCCCGAGTGGTTTCGCTCGCGCAGCGCGCTCGGCTACGGCGTCGACTGGCCGCTCGACTGGCGCGAGATGTGGCGTTACTACCGCGAGGTCGAACAGGCGTTGAAGATCAGCGGGCCGGTGAACTACCCGTGGGGCCCGCCGCGGCCGCGCTACCCGTATCGCGCACACGAACTGAATGCGGCCGCGCTCGTGCTCGCGCGCGGCGCGGAGGCCATGGGCATCGACTGGACGCCGACGCCGCTCGCGACGCTGTCCGCGCCGCGCGGCCGCGCGCATCCGTGCGTGTATCGCGGCTTCTGCATCGCCGGTTGCGCGACCAATGCGAAACAGAGCGCGCTCGTCACGTGGATTCCGCGCGCGGTCGCGGCCGGCGCCGAAGTGCGCGATCTCGCGATGGCGCTGCGGATCGACGCCGAAGGCGATCGCGTGACCGGCGTGCATTACCGGCGCGACGGCCGGACCCGGTTCCAGCGCGCGCGCAACGTCGTTGTCGCCGGTTATGCGATCGAGACGCCGCGCCTGTTGCTGCTGTCCGCGAACGGGCGCCATCCGCAGGGGCTCGCGAACAGCTCGGGCCTCGTCGGCCGCTACCTGATGGCGCAGCTCAACCAGGCATCGTGGGGGACGATGGACGACGAAGTGCGCTGGTACAAGGGGCCGCCGTCGCTGTCGATCACCGAGCACTGGAACTACGCGGACGAAGGCAAGGACTTCTTCGGCGGCTATTGCTGGATGAGCCAGGGGCCGCTGCCGATCGAATGGGCGCGCAAGGTCGCCGCGCGCGGGCTGTGGGGCGATGCGCTCAAGCGCGAGATGGCGCGCTACAACTTCCAGGCCGGCCTGAAGATCGTCGGCGAGACGCTGCCGCGCGCGGACAACCGCGTGACGCTCGCCGACGAGCGCGACGCGTTCGGGCTACCGGTCGCGCGCGTCACCTATTCGTACGACGACAACGACCGCCGGATGATCCGCCATGCGCTCGCGCAGATGGCGCGTTCGCTGGAAGCGGCCGGCGCGCGCGACATCTGGCACGAGGAAGACGACACCTGCCATCTCGCCGGCACCGTGCGGATGGGCGACGACCCGGCGACGAGCGTCGTCGACGCCGACTGCCGAAGCTGGGACATCCCGAACCTGTGGGTGTGCGACGGCTCGGTGTTTCCGACGGTGGGCGGCGTGAATCCGTCGCTGACGATCCAGGCGATCGCGTGCCGTACCGCCGACCGCATCCGCGCGCTGGTGGCACGCGGCGACGCGCATGCGCGTGTGCGATGGCGGTGAATCGCGCGGCGCGGCCCCGCCAACGGCCGGTACGACGTGTGCGTGCGAGAGAGGGCGCCGTACGCGAACCGTTCAATCTCTTGTCGAGGATTCATCTCATGCCTGCATTCAACCGTTCATCCATACGCCATTCTGCCGCCTGCGCACTGCTGGCCGCGTGCGCGTCGGCGCTGCCCGCGGCGGCCCAGTTGCGCCCGCCCAATCCCGCCAGCGTGCCCGACACGTCCACGCAGGCGTTCAAGCGCGCCGACCGAAAAATGATGGAAGCGATGGAGAGCGCGCCGTACACGGGCGACGCCGATCGCGATTTCGTCTCACACATGGCGCCGCATCACCAGGGCGCGATCGACATGGCGCAGGTCGAGCTCAAATACGGCAAGGACCCGACGCTGCGGCAGCTCGCGAGCCGGATCGTCGCCGCGCAGCGCGACGAGATCGCGCTGATGGAGCGCTGGCAGAAGGAGCACGGCAAGACGCCGTGAGCCGCGATGCGAGACGGCGACAGGCAGCCGGCTGTATCGATGGTTCGGCATCCGATAAGTGACGATACCGGACCCGTGCCGAGGCGAGGGCCGTGCGTCCTATCGGCCGCGACAGGAGGCGCGATGCATGGACGGTAAGCGCGAGACGACAGGCCGCTCAATTGATAGCGTGGCCGACTACATGGCCGCGATCGGCGCGCAGCGGCAGACGATGGCGCTGCGGCTCTTTCGCGGGCAGTGCAACGCCGGCTGGCCGCTCGTGCCGGGCATCGCGCGGCAGCGCGCGTCGCCCGACGTCGAGGCGCGGATGCTCGACGAATTCACGCGGCGCGCGCTGCCGCATCTCGAACCCGGGCAGAACCTCGATGCGTGCGACTGGCTCGCGCTCGCGCAGCAGCACGGGATGCGTACGCGCCTGCTCGACTGGTCCGGCAACGCGCTGGCCGCGCTGTGGTTCGCGGTCCGGCGCGCGGGCGAAGCGGGCGGAGACGGCGTGGTGTGGTGCCTGTCGCACGACGCCGACGACATCGCGACCGCCGCCGAACGGCGCGCGCCGCTGCAGGTCACGCGCACCAAGGTGTTCCGGCCGCGCCACGTGATGCCGAGGATCACCGCGCAGGACGGCTGGTTCACGATTCACTGTTACGACGCCGGCGCCGAGCGCTTCGTGCCGCTTGACCAGCATGCGGACCTCGCCGGCCGCCTGATGCGTATCGTCGTGCCGGGCGCCCGGTTCGCGACGATCCGGCAGGAACTCGCCGGTGTCGGCGTGAGCGTCGCGACGATCTTTCCGGATCTCTACGGCATCGCGCAATTGACCGACACGCGCTATTTCCCGGACGACGAGGACACACACGCGCCGCGGTAAAGCCCACACGGGCTGCGGGCCGGGCACGCGCGATGCTTGTGTCGACGGCGCGCGCACGGGACCGAACCCCAAGCGCCTTGCTTGCGACTGGTTCGCGGCGGGCGGCGCGGCGGTTCATGCGCGCATTCAAAGAGACCATCGAATCCGGAGGCTTTCATGCGCGAACCCAACGAACCACCGAGCGGTCGTCGCGACACGGCGTGCGGGCCCGGCGCCGGTTCCCGGCCGGCCGGGAACGCCGTCACCCGCGCGTTCGAACGTTTTGCGTCGAGCGTGACCACCTGGGCCGGCTCGCCGGTGGCGTTCGGCAGCGCGGTCGCGATCACCGTGCTGTGGCTCGTGAGCGGGCCGCTGTTTCATTACTCCAACGCGTGGCAGCTCGTGATCAACACCGGCACCACGATCATCACGTTCCTGATGGTGTTCCTGCTGCAGCGCAACCAGAACCGCGACAGCGTGGCGTTGCACCTGAAGCTCGACGAACTGCTCGCGGTCACGCGCGCGGCGAGCGACCGGCTGATCGGGATCGAGGATGCGTCGGAGGAGGAGTTGCGCGCGTTGGCGCAGACCTATGTCGAAATGGCGCAGCGCGCGGCCGAGCGCGGCGAGGACGAGCCGGGCGGCAAGCGCGCGGAAACGGCCGACACGCCGCCCGAATCCTGATCGTCGGATCTTCCGATCGAGCGATGCGCGGCCCGATGATTTTTCAAACGCTTGTCGTTTCGGTCGGCACACCGTGACGCGACGGCTCACATGCGCCGCTCGCAGCAGGGAACGGCACGTGCTGCATGCCGAAACGAAGCCCGGTCGTTCCGGGTATTGCCTACGGTGCCTCCATGAACTCCAGAACCCCTTCGAATCCGTTGTTGAACCTTGCGGTGGCCGTCGCGTGCGGAGCGGCCGCGATGTACTTCCTCGATCCGGCGTCCGGTCGGCGCCGACGCGCATATTTGCGCGACAAGGCGGTTGCGGGCCGGCACGACGTGGCCGATTATGCGAATACGCAGGTGAAGCGGGCGGCCGACCATGCGCGCGGCGCAATCGCCGGCCTGCGGGCGGACTGGCTCGCGGGCGATGCGAGCGACGTGCAGGTGGCCGAGCGCGTGCGCGCGGCGCTCGGCCGGCTCGTCGCCCGCCCGCGCGACATCGACGTGAGCGTCGAGCGCGGCAACGTGTGCCTGACCGGACAGGTCGAGGAAGCCGAACGTCAGGCGCTGATCGACGGCGTCGCCGCGCTGCATGGCGTGCATCACGTCGAGGACGCGATGGGCGCGCGCAGCGAGTACAAGGCGTCGCCCGACGGTCATTCGCAGTGACGCGGCCGCGGCTGCCCGCACCGGCGGGGGGCCGGTGAACGAGTACGACACGCATTCGGCGCACGCACGGCTGCCGGCACGACGGCAGCCTGGCGCCCCAACCGGAGCAAGCCCATGATCGAACGCCAGCCCCCCGACACGACGCCTCCGCAGCCGGAGCCCGGCGCGCACGACGCGCTCGAACACCTGCTCGGCAGCCTGCACCGGCACGGCTTCCTGCGCTTCGCGAACGAGGTCATCAGCGCGAACGCGCGGCTGGCCGACACGTTCGTCGACGCGCTCGACAAGCCCGGCATGCAGAGCGGCATGGAGAATCTCGCGGTGCTCGTGACGGCGCTGTCGCGCATTCCGCCGGAACAGTTCAGCCGTGCCGCGTTCGCGGCGGCCGACGCGCTGCATCACGTCGGCTCGTGGCAGCCGTCTCAGCACGAGCATGTCGCGCCCGGCGTGCGCGGCGTCTACCGGCTGCTGCACGACGAGGCGCTGTGGGATGCGTTGACGCCGCTGCTCGAAGGGCTGAAGGTCTTCGCGCAAGGGCTCGCGCGCGATCCGCGGTCGCCGGTCGCCGGGCTCAACGAGACGACGAAAGACGCGTGAGCGCGCGCGGTTGCAGGTCGCTCGCGGCGCACAGGCCCGCGAACTGACGAATGATGCGCTGCGTCGGCGCGCTGGCCGGCCAGTGCGATACCGCGTCGATACCGACCCAGCGGCACAGCGCGATTTCCCGGCCCGGGCACGCATGCGCGCCGCGCGGCAGGCTCGCGACGAAGACGTGATGGCGTTTCACGTTGCCGTCCACGTAGAAGAAATACGCGAGTTCGAGATCGGCAAGCCCCGTTTCCTCCCGAAGTTCGCGATGCGCGGCATCGAGCGCCGATTCGCCGCGCCGAATCACGCCGCCCGGCAGTGTCCAGCGCGACGCTTGCCCGCGCGCGACCAGCAGCACGCGCTGATTGCGATGGCAGATGATCGTGGCGCGTTCCTTTGCCAATGGCGCCAAGGGCACCGCGCGAACAGGGAAATCGGCCGGGTCGGGTAGCGTCATGCAAGGCAGGCGGCGGGTGATTGAAAGATCCACGGCGTTGTACAGCAACGTGCATGCCCACTTCGGCGCCGCGCCGGCCGGCATGCGGACGTTTCAGGGCCGCTGCCTGATCGCCGTCCGCGATTTTTCAACGGCTTGTCATTTCTGCCGCCGGCCATCGAGGGCAGACGGGCGGTGCGGCGCGACGTATGAACTATCGCGAGTCGTCCGGTTCGTCGGGCCGATGCGGCGGCGTCCCGCTTCCCGGCTCGGTCGGTTTTCCTTCGGCGGGGTCGTGGGCGCTGCGCGGCGGCGGCGTGCCCGTGCCGCGGCGCGTGCCTTCGGGGCCGGGCGTGCTGTCGCCGCGATCTTCGCCGCGTGTATCGGTGTCGAGCGAGGTCGAGCGTGTCATGGTTCGCGAGTCCTGTCGGGGCGGTCGAAGTGCACGCGTCGCGCATCGCGCATGCCGCGGTCGGACGAAGCAGGTGGCCGGGCCCGCCGTTTGCTTGATCGCGCGCTTGAGGTCGGCGCGAGCAATGTCGCCCGCGCCGCCGCCTGGAGCCCCGTTTCATGCCCGATGCGATCCTGTGCCCGTTGTCCGTTCGTGAGCGATGGTGCGTCGCGGTCCGGCGCGCGTTGACGCCCGGACCGCGACGCACCGGCGCGCCGGACGCGTTCGCGCCGGCGGTGGCCGGTGTCGCCCTGTCGATGCCGATGACGCCGATGCGCGCGCCTTGGCCGGCGTTAGCGCCTGCGTTCGAGCGCTGGCCCACCGCCATCGCCCGTGCAGGCGACGGCCAGTCCGGCGGCGGCAGCGGCTCGGGCGCAACGCCAGGCCGCAACGGCGAGCACCCGACCGACGCGCCGGGCGGCGGTGGCGGCGACGACCATCCGCACGACGATCGCGGCGGCCGCACCGGCGGCGACGGGGATGGCAACGACGGCGAACGCAAGCGGCCCGGCAAGAAGCCGCTGATCATCCTGGGCGCGGTGGTGTTCGTGCTGCTCATCGGCGGGCTCGTGTGGTGGTTCGCGACGCGCAACCAGGAAAGCACCGACGATGCGTATACCGACGGCAACGCGATTGCGGTCGCGCCGCACGTGTCCGGCTACGTGACGCGCCTGGCGGTCGACGACAACACCTTCGTGCGGCGCGGCGACGTGCTCGTCGAGATCGATCCGCGCGACTACCGCGCGCAGGTCGACGCGGCGCAGGCCCAGCTCGGTCTCGCGCAGGCGCAGCTCGACGCGGCGCGCGTGCAGCTCGATATCGCGCGCGTGCAGTATCCGGCCCAGTACCGGCAGGCGCGCGCGCAGATCGAATCGGCGGAAGCCGCGTACCGGCAGGCGCTCGCCGCGCAGTCCCGCCAGCGGGCGGTCGATGCGCGCGCAACCTCGCAGCAGGCGATCGACGCGGCCGATGCGCAGCGCGCGACCGCCGACGCGAACGTCGCGATGGCCCAGGCGCAGGCGCGCACCGCGAGCCTCGTGCCGCAGCAGATCCGGCAGGCCGAGACGGCCGTCGAGGAACGCCGCCAGCAGGTGCTGCAGGCACGCGCGCAGCTCGAGACGGCCAACCTGAACCTGTCGTACTGCGAGATGCGCGCGCCGTCCGACGGCTGGGTCACGCGGCGCAACGTGCAACTGGGCTCGTTCCTGCAACCGGGCACGTCGATCTTCTCGATCGTCACGCCGCGCGTGTGGGTCACCGCGAATTTCAAGGAGTCGCAGCTCGAGCGGATGCGGATCGGCGACCGCGTCGACGTGTCGGTCGACGCGTATCCCGATCTCGATCTGCACGGCCACGTCGACAGCATCCAGCTCGGCAGCGGCTCGCGCTTCTCCGCATTCCCGACCGAGAACGCGACCGGCAACTTCGTGAAGATCGTGCAGCGCGTGCCGGTGAAGATCGTGCTCGACGGCCCGCTGCCGACCCGTCCACCGCTCGGTCTCGGCCTGTCGGCCGTGCCGACCGTCCACCTGAAATGACCGGCCGCCGTGCCGCGGCCGGTGTCGACCGGAGCGATCCGATGCCCGATACCCGCATGCCGTTCCCGTTTCGCGAGGCCAGCCGATGAACCGGCCGCCCGAGCGCGGCGGCGCGTCCGGCGGCACCTGGCGACCCGCCGCGAACCCGTGGCTCATCGCGATCGTCGTCACGCTCGCCGCATTCATGGAAGTGCTCGACACGACGATCGTCAACGTCGCGCTGCCGCACATCGCCGGCACGATGTCGGCGAGCTACGACGAGGCGACCTGGACGCTCACGTCGTATCTCGTCGCGAACGGCATCGTGCTGCCGATTTCGGGGTTCCTCGGGCGGCTGCTCGGCCGCAAGCGCTACTTCCTGCTGTGCATCGCCGCGTTTACCGTGTGCTCGTTCCTGTGCGGCGTCGCGACCAACCTCGGCGAACTGATCGTGTTCCGCGTGCTGCAAGGGCTGTTCGGCGGCGGGCTGCAGCCGAACCAGCAGTCGATCATCCTCGATACGTTTCCGCCCGAGCAGCGCAATCGCGCGTTCTCGATCTCGGCGATCGCGATCGTCGTCGCGCCGGTGCTCGGGCCGACGCTCGGCGGCTGGATCACCGACCATTTCTCATGGCGCTGGGTGTTCCTGCTCAACGTGCCGATCGGCGTGCTGACCGTGCTCGCGGTGATGCAGCTCGTCGAGGACCCGCCGTGGCGGCGCGGCGCCGAACGCGGAATCTCGATCGACTACATCGGCATCGGGCTGATCGCGATCGGCCTCGGCTGCCTGCAGGTGATGCTCGATCGCGGCGAGGACGAGGACTGGTTCGGCTCGAACTTCATCCGCGTCTTCGCCGTGCTGTCCGTGCTCGGGCTGGTCGGCGCCACGCTGTGGCTGCTGCGTACGAAGAAACCGGTGGTCGACCTGTCGTGCCTGCGCGACCGAAATTTCGCGCTCGGCTGCGTGACGATCGCGACGTTCGCGGCCGTGCTGTACGGCAGCGCGGTGATCGTGCCGCAGCTCGCGCAGCAGCGTCTCGGCTACACGGCGACGCTCGCGGGGCTCGTGCTGTCGCCCGGCGCGCTGCTGATCACGCTCGAGATTCCGCTCGTGAGCCGGCTGATGCCGCACGTGCAGACGCGCTATCTGGTCGGGTTCGGCTTCGTGCTGCTGTGCGCGTCGCTGATCTATTCGCGCACGCTGGTGCCGGACATCGACTACACGCACCTGATGTTGATCCGCTGTGCGCAGTCGCTCGCGATCGGCTTCATGTTCGTGCCGATCACGACGCTCGCGTACCTGACCGTGCCGCAGCGGCTCAACGACGACGCGTCCGCGCTGTTCACGATGTTCCGCAACGTCGCGGGCTCGATCGGTATCTCGGTGTCGACCGCGCTGATCCGCGAGCGCACGCAGGCGCGCATGGCGCATCTGTCCACGCACATGTCGACGCTGTCGCAGAACTTCCAGGACGCGCTGCAGGAGAATGCGCGAGCGATCGGCGCGCTGACGGGCGCGCAGCCGTCGGCCGCGCTGCAGACCGCGAGTGGCCGGCTGTACCAGACCTTCATCGAACAGGCGACGATCCTCGCGTATATCGACGTGTTCGCGATCCTCGCGGTGTTCTGCGCGTTCAGCATTCCGCTGACGTTCCTGTTCTCGCCGGCGAAGGCCGCGGGCGGCGCGGGAGGGCATTGACGATGACGATGCATCGACGCGGCCGTCGCCGACATTCGCTACCCGCACGCGGGATCGCCGCGATGCTCGCCGCCTGCGCGGTGCTCGCGGGCTGTACCGTCGGACCGGATTTCAAGCCGCCGCAGGCGGACGCGCCGGCCAACTGGCATGACTTGCAGGCCGCGGACGCGGCATCGCCGGCATCGGGCGCGTCAGCGGCATCGGCTGCATCAGCCCCCGGCGCACATGCGCCATCGTCGCCGGTGACGAGCGCCGATCCCGATCCGCGCTGGTGGCGTGCATTCGGCGATCCGCTGCTCGACCAGCTCGTCGAGCGTGCCGCGCATGACAACCTCGACGTGCAGGCCGCCGTGCTGCGCATCGCCCAGGCACGCGCGCAGGTCCGCGCGGCCGCCGCGCAGGGTTTGCCGGACGTGCGTGCGACCGCGAGCTACCAGCGCGAACAACTTGGCCTGAAAGGGATCGTCGAGGAGCAGGGCATCGACCAGCGGGTCGATCGTCTCGGCGCGCCGGGCTCGCCGCTCGACCGGTTCGGGCCGGGCACCGGCGCGAGCGTGCAGCAAGGCGCGCGCGGCGCGCTCGATGCGCTCGAAGCGCCGGTCAACCTGTGGCAGGCCGGGTTCGACGCATCGTGGGAGCTGGATCTGTTCGGCCGGGTGCGCCGCTCGGTCGAAGCGGCCGGCGCGCAGACGAGCGCGGCGATCGCGAGCCGCGACGATGCGCTGCTGTCGCTGGAGGCCGAAGTCGCGCAGACCTATCTGCAACTGCGCGGCGCGCAAGCGCAGCGCGCGCTGGCCGACGATCTGCAACGCGCGCAGCGTGAACTGCTCGACCTGACGCGCGAGCAGGCCGCGCACGGTCTCGCGAGCGATCTCGACGTGCGCAGCGCCGAGGCCCGGCTCGCACAGATCCGCGCGCAACTCCCGCAGTTCGACCAGCAGATCGTGCTGCTGCGCAACGGGCTCGCGTATCTGGTCGGCGGCGCGCCGGGCGCGCTCGACGACTGGCTCGACGCGCCGCGCGCGTTGCCGGACGTGCCGCCGGCCGTGCCCGTCGGGCTGCCGTCGACGCTCGCGCGCCGGCGCCCCGACATCCGCCGCGCGGAGGCCGAGCTGCATGCGGCCACCGCCGACGTCGGCGTCGCGGTCGCGCAGTTCTATCCGGACATCTCGTTGACGGGGCAAGTCGGGCTGCGTGCGTCGCACGTGCGCGAGCTTGCGCACTGGTCGCACCTGTTCTATTCGTTCGGGCCGGCCGTCTCGCTGCCGATCTTCTCCGGCGGGCAGCTCGTGTCGAACCTGCGGCTGTCGCAGGCGCGCCAGGCGGAAGCGGCGCTCGCCTACCGGCAAGCCGTGCTTCTGGCGCTGCGCGACGTCGACAATGCGCTGGCCGTGTACCGCACCGACCAGGCGCGCGCGGCCGCGCTCGACGACGCGGTGAAGGCCGAACAGGGCGCGCTGGATCTCGCGCGCGATCGCTACCGGAAAGGGTTGTCGCCGTTCCTCGACGTGCTGGACGCCGAGCGGCAATGGTCGGAAGGTCGGCAGCAGGCCGAGCAGGGCGCGTTGCAGAAGACGACCGATCTCGTCGCGCTGTACAAGGCGCTCGGCGGCGGATGGGAGGCCGGCTCGGGCACGAACTCGGATGCGGGAGCAGGGGCGGCACGCACCAGATAGCCGCAAGCGTGTGCCGGGCTTCGCGAGCCGCGCTCGCGCAACGTCGTTCGCCGGCCCGCGCGCGGCCTCAATCCCACGCGTGCTTGCTGAACTGATAGCCCTTCGAGCGAATGGTCTTGATCCGCTTCGGTTCGTTCGCATCGTCGCGCAGCTTGCGGCGCAGCTTCGAGATGCGGCCGTCGATCGAGCGATCGAGGCCGTCGAACGCGATGCCGCGCAGCAGCAGCGTCAGGTCTTCCCGGCTGACCACCTCGCCCGCGCGGCATACGAGCGCCCACAGCAGATCGAATTCGGTCGACGTCAGGCGCGGCATGCTGCCGTCGGGAAGATGTACGCGACGGTCGGCCCGGTCGATCGAGAACTTGCCGAACACGTATCGCTGCGGCGAATCCGGCACCGGCTCGCCGGCCGGCACGCGCGTACGCCGCAACTGCGCCTTGATCCGCGCGAGCAGCAGGCGCGGCTCGACCGGCTTGCGGAGAAAGTCGTCCGCACCGAGTTCCAGGCCGAGCAATTCGTCGAACGGCTCGTCGCGGCCCGTCACCATGATGACGATGCCGTCGTAATGCATGCGCGCCTCGCGGCAGATCTCGAAGCCGTCCTTGCCCGGCAGGTTGACGTCGAGCAGCACGAGATCGGGGCGGCTCGCGACGATCGCCGGTACCGCGCCGGCGCCGTCGAACAACGTCTCCACCCGGTAATGATGCTGGCGCAGATAGTCGGCGATCAGCGCGGACAGCGGGACGTCGTCTTCGACGAGCAGGATTCGAATGGGCATCGGTAAACGAAGGGGCAAAACGGGAAGGTGGCGAGCGGTCAGGCCCAGTCCGAACGCGTCGTAGCCGAAGCGACGTGGATGATACTGCTCAACATTCCGACGAAATGTGACGAAATCTGGATCGTTCGGTGAGCTTAGCTGTGGGCCAATCGCTGCCGGCGGGTGGAAAGCGCGGGTTGGGTACCGTCAGGCCGCTTGTGAGGTTGAAACAGGTCGAGGCGAGGTCCGGCGCGGCGCGCGCGATGATGCGCAAGCGGGCATCCTTCAGACGAAAACGTTTGCGCCGATCCGGCGTCGGCGAACCTCGCTTGCACCGGCCGAACCCAGGCCAGGCAAGGTTAGTCGACATATCATTACAAAATATTACCGACGTTGGCGCGTCTCGGTCCCTACAATTCGCGAACCTGACTTACGCGCATCGCATACTGCGATGGCCTCTGTTTTCCGGTCGCATCGACCGCCGGTTTCGACGACACGTCGAGTCAGGCGGCTCGCGTGCGGAACCGGGATGCGCGTGGGTCGGATCGATGCCGCACCGGCTCGCGACGGGCCGGCAAGCGGACAAGGCGAATGATTCACGGAAATCACGGGATTCACGGGGAAGCGAAATGACGCCGTTGCAAGTCGTCCTGAGTCTCGATGCACTCACGCATGCGATCGAAGCCGCGGTGGCGCGCGCCGACTGGAACGAGGCCGTCCGCGCTGCCGAGATGCGTTCGGCGTTCATTGTTGCGCTTGCACCCGATCAACCGGACGAGGTCATGTCGGCGCTGATGAAAGTGCAGGAGATCGATGTCCGGATCTCCACCGTCGCGCGCGAAACGCTGGAGGCGCTCGTCGCGGAGGGCTGGACGGCGTTGCACGCAACCCGCGCGGCAACGAACGCGCTGAGGGTGCGGCAGCGGTCGCTCGAGACCGGCGCCGCGGCAACGCGACATTGAGATTCGTTTCCTTCGGTGGCGGCATGAGATTCAGAAAACGCACGAGTCAGGTCGATGCAACACGATGGTTCGCCGAGGGCGACCATGAACGGGTAGAGCGTCGTGAGGGCAAGTGGGCGGTCGCGACGCCGGAAGGCTGGCGATCGGTGAAGCCGGGCGACTGGATCGTGCGGGATGAATGCGGCAACTGCTGGCCGATGGAAGACGGCCTCTTCATGCATTGCTACGAACCGGCAGCCGACTGACTCGGCTGCCGGTTCCCGCGCTTACCGGCTCTTGCGCGAAAACAAAAGCGAATCGGCGTCGTTGAAGCGGATGCGCCGCGGCTCGCCGTAACCGGCTTTCTCCGCGACCCGGATCGAGGCGACGTTGGTCGGCGCGATCAGGCACACGCTGCGCTCGAACCGCTGCTGTGCGTCGAGCCATGCGAGCGCGGCCGCGAGCGCCTCCGTCGCGTAGCCATTGCCTTGCGCCCACGTCGCCAGCGCCCAGCCGGCTTCCGGCACGCCGCGAATCGGCGGCTCGATGTTCCGATGAAAATCCGCGAAGCCGAGATCGCCGACATAGCGGCCCGACGCCTTTTCGCGAATCGCCCAGTAGCCATAGCCGAGCAGCGGCCACAGCCCGCGATACGCGAGCATGCGCATCCACGAGTCGCGCGGTGTGGAGGGTGTGCCGTTGAAGATGTGCGCGACGACGCCGGGCTCCGCCCACATCGCGGCGAGTGCGTCGAAGTCGCCGAGCGGATGGCCTTCGAGAATCAGGCGCGGCGTGTCGAGAACGGGCGGGGACGAGACAGGTGGCACGGCGCTGAATGTCATCGGGCGTTCCATGAGGGAGGGCGGCACGGCTGCCGCGCTTGGGCTCCGTACGATACCGCGTAAACGGCGAGCGGGGCGACATGCCCCGCCCGCATCGGGGCATGACGTGCGATCGTGCCCGTCCCGTAGGGTCGTTACTTGCGGCTTTTCAGGAAGGAACGCCCTTCGGCCGTGATCGACGCGCCGGAGCGGCCGTGCGGGGGATGGCTGACGAACCCGGCGCTGACGAGCTCCCGCGCGATCGACCAGCCGAGCGCCGGCGCATCGCGGCCGTAGCGAACATCGGCGAGGCGTTCGAGCGCCCAGATCGCGGAGGCCGACAGGTTGGGGGTGTTGGACGTGAGATTGTCGTTCATCGCTTCCTCGGGAAATGGCGTTTCGGGATGGACGGCGCGTGGCCGCGGGATCGGCGGCGCAAACGTCAGCCTGCTTGCAGCAACGGCAACAGCGCCTGCAGCGCCGCTTCCTCGTCGGGGCCGGTGGCGAGCACCTGGGCCGACGTGCCGCCGTGAACCTGCAGCGACGCGATCGCGCCGCTGTCTTTTGCGTTGCTGCCGTGCCCGTTCGCGATCAGCTGGATATCGCTGTCGAAACGGCGTGCCGCGTCGACGGTCGCGTCGCGCGCGGCGCGGCCCCGATTACGGTTCCATGCGGGGCCGATTTGAACGTACACGACAGTTGCCACGATGCTGGAAAGCCTCCGGACAGGTGGGCGGGGCGGCGCGCGACCTGCACGGTTGCGCGCGTGTTGCGGACATCGGGCGGCCGGCATGTCACGATTTTCCCGCAGGGTCGCGGGGCGCCGGCCGGGCGGAGTGCGCGCGCCATTCGGCGCGAACTTGCCGACATCCGCTGCGAAGGCGCATTCAAGTGCGCGGATTGTCGGGAAGTGGATGATTATAATGCATCGGCCAGATCATGTGAATTGCATTATAATGCTGTGTGCGCCGCTGGCGGCCCGTGGCACTGCCGGCGGCCGCGTGGCGGCGCATCCGGGCATGCGACCTGCTCGCCCGGCATCGTCGATCGACCCGAACCTCTCCCCGAATGGAAGCTGCAATGAATGCCCCCGCCTGCCCGCAATGCGCGATGGAAAACACTTACCCGGATGGCGCGCTGACCGTGTGCGCGGACTGCGGCCATGAATGGTCGGCCGACGCCGGCGCCGAGGCCGGCGACGAACCGGCGGGCGACGTCGTCAAGGACGCCAACGGCAACGTGCTGTCGGACGGCGATTCGGTCGTGCTGATCAAGGACCTGCGCGTGAAGGGTTCGTCGATCACGCTGAAAATGGGCACCAAGGTCAAGAGCATCCGGCTCGTCGGCGGCGATCATGAAGTCGACTGCAAGACCGACATGGGCGGCTTCATGCTGAAGGCATGCTATCTGAAGAAGGTCTGAGCACACGGTTCAGGCAGCCGCTGCATCCGCGTTTTCATCCGCCGCATTTCCAGCCGATTACCCGCACATGGCCGAGGATCGAACTTCCTACGACGCGTTCGTCAGGTTCCTGGCGACGCCGCTGAACGACGGCCGGCCGTTCGTGCTGGAGACGCAGCACGCGGTCTCGCTGCACTTCGATCATTTCGGCACCCAGAGCTTCATGTCGCTGCGCGATCCGGTGCGGCTCGCGCTCGGCTATACGCGCGTGATGATGGGTTTCCTGCTGTTGCAGGCCGAGCCGGCGCACATCTGCATGCTCGGGCTCGGCGGCGGGTCGCTCGCGAAGTACTGCTACCGCCACCTGCCCGGCACGACGCTCGACGCGGTCGAAATCAATCCGGACGTGATCGCGCTGCGCGACGTGTTCAGGATTCCTGCCGATGATGCGCGCTTTCGCGTGGTATGCGCGGACGGCGCGGATCATCTCGAGCGAGCGGACGTCCGGACGGACGTGATCCTGCACGACGCGTTCGTCGCCGACGGGAGGCGCGGGCGCTGTACGGGCGGCACATTTCTCGATATGTGCCGCGCGCGCCTGAGCGAATCCGGCGTGCTCGCGATCAACTTCATGGACGACGATCCGGCGTTGCCGGAGCACCTCGAGCAACTGCGATCGGTATTCGGTTCGTCGTATGCGCTGGTGCCGTGTGGCGACGACAACAACTTCGTTGCATTCGCGTGGAAGGACGGCAGCCGGCTGCCGTCGTTGCGTACCCTGCTGGAGCGGGCGCTCGCCTGCCCGCAGGCCGGCGAACTGAAGCTCGCTGCCACCGCGCGGCGCATGAAGCACGGCGAGGGCATCGATCCGCGGCGGCTGGTGTGGCGTGCGCAATCGCACGAACGTTGGGAGATCGGCGCGTAACGGTGCCGGGGTACCCGGCCGGCGCCACGCGGCCTTGACGGCCGCGCTTACTTCACGCGCTTGCCGATCGCGCTGCGGGTCTTGTACGTGACGCCGTGCCGGTCGAGATATTCGCGGATCAACTGCCGGACGACTTGCGACGGCGTAAGATCCTGCTCCGCGCAGAGCATCTCGAAGGCTTCTTTCTTCGCGGGATCGATCAGGACGGTCAGGCGGGCGGTTTTCGTTTCCATGACGGGGCGAGGGTGGTCGGTATGTTAATCAAATGATAATCGATCCGCTTTCGGCGTTACCGCGCGCGCCGCGCGCACTGCCCGTGGCGCACCATCAGCGTTGGCTGCGCAGCAGCGCGAGCAGGTCGTCGATCACCGGCACGATGGCGAGCGTGACGAGTACCGCGGCGAGCGGCACGGTCGACACGTAGCCCACATGCTTGAAGCCGATGGCGCCGGCCAGGCCGCCGACGAAGAACGACGCGAGCATCGTCGCGTGTATCCGCAGTTTCGAACGGTTGGCGATCACCGCGTGCGCGTCGACGTCGATGGCCGAGCGGTTCCAGTAGAACAGCTTCCCGAGCTCGATGCCGAGGTCGGTCACGATGCCCGTGATGTGCGTCGTGCGGATTTCCGCGCCGGACAGCTTCGTGATCGTCGCGTTCTGCAGCCCCATGATGAAGCACAGCAGCGTCACGGTCACCGGCACGAAGAACGTTTCCCACAGCGCGAGGTGGCTGCCGAGCAGCCCGAACAGCAACAGCAGCGCGGCTTCGACCAGCAGCGGCAGCATGAACTGGCTGTGCAGGCCCCGGCGGCGCCCCCAGTTGACGAGGATCGCCGAGCAACTGGCGCCGATCAGGAACGACCCCAGCGAGCTGATGCCGGCGAGCGCGAGCCGCACGTCGCCGAGCGCCGTCTGGTCGGCGATCGCCGATACGATGCCGCTCATGTGCGACGTGTATTGCTTGACCGCGAGAAAGCCGCCGGCATTGGCCGCGCCGGCGACGAACGCGAGCGAAAACCCGAGCTGGCGATTGGCGGTCGCGCTGCGGTGTTTTCCCGTCAGGTTTCGAAAGTACTGCGCTGGCATAAGGGCTTCGCTCGATCGTCGCGGATTCGCGGGCACAGGCGGAAAACCGGTGCCGGGCGGCGTGACGGGCACGCCGCTTGCACCGGATACCGGGCTGTCGAATCATGTGATGAACATGATAATGTCATTATCATACCCTGTTGGCCGGATGGTGCTTTCAGTACAATGGTGCAATGCGCCACCGGCCGGCTGTTTCGCCGCTGTGCGGCGCGCGCCTGCGATTCCCTTCTGCCCACCGCTTCATGACCCCGATCAAGTTCATCCTTCGCTACACGGCGATCCCGTTCACGGCCATCGTCGCCGTGGTGATCTGGACTGTCATACCATCGTCGAAAGAGATCGATGCGAGACAATACGCGGCGCTGTCGCGCGCGTACGCGAGTTTCCCGCTGCCGTTTAGGCGCGAGATCTCGGACACGATGGCGCACGACACGATCAACGACCGGCGCTACCAGGCGCTGGTGCGCGATTCGCTGGGCAATGGCGTCGCGCTGGACTGGCCGGCGTCGGGCGTCGGCGGCGTCGCCGACGAGCGGCAAAAACTGGCCGAACTGATTCAGGCCGATTCGGATCTTCAAAGGCAACGGCAATGAAAACCCTGCTGGTTTCTGTGGCATTCGCGATGATCATCGCGAGTCTGATCTTCGCGCTGTACTTCATGAATCACGATCGCGGCAAGTCCAAGCGGATGGCGTGGTCGCTCGCCGCGCGCGTCGGCTTGTCGGTCACGCTGTTCCTGTCGCTGCTGATCGCGTACAAGCTCGGCTGGATCGAGCCGACCGGGTTGCCGATCGGGCGCTGACGCGTGGTTGCCGCGCGATCGCCGCGCAGGCGCCGGGCGGTTCGATTCCGCGTGATCGCGCCGAAGCGGACTTGACGGCGAGCACCGGTGGTCGATCAGCCCAACGAGGCGGTTCGACCGGGGCAGGCAGCCGTCATGCGAGCGCGGTGAGCGTCGGCGCGGTAGCCGTGCCGACGGGCAGCGTGGGCAGTGCATCGAGAAGCGACGCGGTATACGGGTGCGACGGCGCGTCGAATACCTGCGTGACCGGCCCGCTTTCGACTACGCGGCCCCGTCGCATCACGAGAATCCGGTCGGCCACGTGATGCACCACGCCCAGGTCATGCGAGATGAACAGCATCGCGGTGCCGTGTTCGGCCTGCAGATCGGCGAGCAGGTCGAGCACTTGCGCCTGGATCGACACGTCGAGCGCGCTGACCGGTTCGTCCGCGACGAGCAGCGCCGGATTGGACGCGAACGCGCGCGCGATCGCGACGCGCTGGCGCTGGCCACCGGACAATTCGCGCGGATAACGGTCGAGGCACGCCGCACCGAGCTGCACTTCGTCGAGCAGTTGCAGCACGCGGCGGCGGCGCGCGTCGCCGTGGAGTCCGACCACCTCGAGCCCTTCGCCGATGATCCGGCCGACCGAATAGCGCGGATCGAACGAACTGTACGGGTCCTGGGCGATCAGCTGCAGCCGCGCACGGCGGGTGCGCCGCGCGGCTTCGGGGATGCCGTTCCATGGCTGGCCGTCGAGCGTGACGGTGCCGGCGTCGGGTTCGACGAGCCCGAGCACGATCCGCGCGACCGTCGATTTGCCGGAACCGGATTCACCGACGATGCCGAGCGTCTCGCCGCGCGCGAGGGAGAACGACACGCCGTCGACGGCGGCCGGCGCATCGCGCCCGCCGTAGCGCTTCGTCAGCGCGTCGACGGCCAGCACCGGTGCCTGCGCGTCGATGCGCTTCGGCGGCAGCGGCACGCGCTCGGCGTTCGCGAGCCGGAACCCGCGCGACGCGGCGGTGGGAATCGCCGCGAGCAATGCACGCGTGTACGGATGCGCCGGTGCGCTCAGCACGTCGCGTGCCGGCCCCTGTTCGACGACCTGGCCGGCGCGCATCACGAGCACGCGGTCGGCCAGCTCCGCGACGACCGCGAGGTCGTGGCTGATCAGCAGGATCGCATCGCCGGCATCCCGGCGCGCACGCAGCAGCGACAGGATCTGGCGTTGCACGGTCATGTCCAGCGCGGTGGTCGGCTCGTCGGCGATCAGCAGCGACGCGCCGCCCGCGATCGCGGTGCCGATCAGCACGCGCTGCCGCAAGCCGCCCGACAACTGATGCGGATACTGCGGCAGCCGCCACTCGGGATCGTCGATGCCGACCGAGCGCAGCAGGTCGGCGCTGCGCGCGGCGACATCGCGCCGGCGCGTATCGTGCAACGCCTCCGCGACGAGGTCGCGCACGCGCCATAGCGGGTCGAGCGACACCAGCGCGTCCTGCAGCACATAGCCGATCCGGCGGCCGCGTATCGCGCGCCAGTCGCGCTCGCGATGGCCGCGCGCATCGATGCCGGCGATCTCGAACCGGTCGGCGTCGATCACCGCGTGCGGGCCGTTCAGCCCGACGAGACTGCGCGCGGTGACCGACTTGCCGGAACCCGATTCGCCGACGAGCGCGACGCATTCGCCGGCATGCACGGCGAGATCAAGCGGTCCGACGACGGCCTGTGTGCCTTGCGGGCCGCGAAAACCGATCGTCAGGCGCTCGATGCGGGCCAGCGGCGCGGCGGAGAATGTCGTTGCGTGCGCAACGGTATCGGGCGTACTCATGCCGCCTCCCGATGTTCGAAGCGCGCCTGCCAGTAGCCGCCGAGCGCGTTCACCGCGATCACGGCCGCGGTGATCGCGAGGCCGGGCCACACCGCGATCCACCACGCGTTGTACAGATAGTTGCGGCCCTCGGCGAGCATCAATCCCCATTCCGCGGCGGGCGGCTGCGGTCCCATCCCCAGGAAGCTCAGCCCCGACGTACCGATGATCGCGGTGCCCAGCCCGATCGTCGCGAGTACCGGTACCTGCGCGATCGCATGCGGCAACACGTGCCGCCACACCAGCACCGCCGGCGCCAGGCCGAGCGTGCGCGCGTGCTCGACATAGCCGGATGCCGCGACGACGAAGGTTTGCGCCCGCACCACGCGTGCGAAGCGCGGCACCGACGCGACGCCGAGCGCGAACACGAGGTTGACCGCGCCGGGGCCGGTGAACGAAATCAGCATCAGCGCGAGCAGCAGGTCGGGAAACGCGGACACGACGTCGAGCGCGCGCGTGATCAGTTCGTCGAGCCAGCCGCGCGCGAGGCCGGCGAACAGCCCGAGCGCGGTGCCGAACAGCGTCGCGACGCCGATCGCGGCCGCGCTGATCGACAGCGAGTAGCGGGCGCCGTACACGACCCGCGAGAAGATGTCGCGGCCGAGCTGATCGGTGCCGAGCCAGTGCTCGGCGCTGCTGCCGAGCTGCGCGGACAGCGGATCGGCCGCCAGCGGGTCGTAGTGCGCGAGCCAGCCCGGTGCGACGACGGCGATCGCGTTCAGCAGCAGATAGACGGCGGCGAGCGCGAGGCCCGGATGGCGGCGCAGCCAGCTGGCGGCGGCGAATGTCGCGGGCGTGCGCAACGTGAAGTCGATGGGCGTGGACATCGAAGTCTCCGGTTCAACGCGCTGCGCGGCGGTCGCGCAGGCGGGGATCGATCAGCAGGTACAGCAGGTCGACGGCCGTACTGAGCGCGACATAGATGGCCGCCGACAGGATCGCGATCGCGAGGATCACCGGCATGTCCTTCGACAGCACCGCGTCGACCGTCACCTTGCCGAGGCCGGGCCGGCCGAACACCTGCTCGGTGATCACCGCGCCGCTCAGCAGGCCGCCGACGAGCCAGCCGGCGAGCGTGACGGCCGGCAGCGCCGCGTGGCGCAGCGCATGGCGCACGCGCAGCGCGAGCCCGCCGATGCCCCACGAACGCACCGTCAGCGCGTACGGCTCGTCGAGCGCGCGCTCGATGCCTTGCCGCAGCACGCGGCCGATCACCGCCCCCTGCGCGAGCCCGAGCGACAGCGCGGGCAGGACGAGCGACGCGAAGCCGCGATCGCCGGCTACCGGGAACAGCTTCAGCGTGAAGCTGAATACGAACAGCAGCATGATGCCGAGCCAAAACGACGGCGTCGACGCGAGCAGCAACTCGACGCCCGACGCGGCGCGGCCGGCCCAGCGGCGGCCGGCGGTCAGCACCGCGAGGCCGACCGCGAACACGATCGTCACCACCAGCGCCGCGCCCGTCAGTTTCAGCGTCGGCCACAGCTGGCCGAGCACGAGCGGCGCGACGTCGGTGTTCAGGATGTACGAGCGGCCGAACTCGCCGTGCAGCACGCGCCACAGGTAATGCACGTATTGCAGCGCAAGCGGCTCGTCGAGCCCCCATTCCTGGCGGATCGCGGCTTCGATCTCCGGCGTGCTCAACTGCTCGCCGATCAGGATGCTGACGATATCGCCCGGCGCGAGATGCACGGCGGCGAACGACAGCGTCACCGCGGCCCACAGCACGAGCGCGCCGGTGGCGAGCCGCGTCGCGATCGGCGAACGCAGCCAGCGGCGCCATGCGGCCGGCGGCGCAGCGGCAGGCCGCGCGTCCGGGACGGAGACGAAAGCGGACGACGGACGGTTCATGGTCGATTCTCCTGTCGGGGCGGCGCGATGGGCGATGCGAGGCAGGCCGGCAAGCGTCGGCTTACTTCTTCACCCACACGTCGTACGGGTTCTCGGGCATCTGCGCGAACGAGCGGAAGCGCAAACCCTGGACCGCCTTCGCGGCGGCGATCTGGTCTTCCGGCTCGTACAGCGGCAGCGCGTACGCCTGCTCGTTGATCGCGAAGTGCTGCAGCTCGCCGTACAGCTTCTTGCGCTCGGCGACGTTCTGCGTGCGCGCGGCCGCCTGCAGCCAGCGCGTCAGCTCGGGCGCCGCCGCACGGCTGTAGTTCAGCGCGCCGCCGCGATCGACGGGCAGGTAGTGGCCTTCGATGTCGATGCCGTCCGGCGGCGTGTTCGAGTTCGCGATCGAGCCGAACTTGCCGCTCTTGCGTGCCTCGACGTACGTGCCGTCGTCGACGTACTGGATCTTCAGGTCCACGCCGAGTCGTTGCCGCGCTTGCGCCTGCAGCGCCTGCAGCAGCACGTCGCGCTGGTCGCGTACGGTCGCCTGTGCCTGGACGACCGCGATCGTCAGCCGCTCACCGTTCTTCGTGCGGAAGCCGCCGCTGTCGCGCGCGCTCCAGCCGGCTTCGTCGAGCAGCTGGTTCGCGAGCTTCGGGTTGTTGCCGTAGGTCTTTTCGATCGACGCGTCGTAGAACGGATCGATCGGCGACGTGATGCCCCATGCGCGCGTGCGCTCGCCGCGGTAGATCGATTGCACGATGCCGGTCGTGTCGAGCCCTTCGAGCAGCGCGCGGCGCACCTTCACGTCCTGAGTCGGGCCGTAGCCGACGTTCAGGAACAGCGAGTACGGCGTGCCGGTGTTGAGCGCGCGGCGGTAGGTGAAATCGGCGTTCTTGCGGATCAGCGCGGCGTCGTTGCCGGACACGCCTTCGATCACGTCGACCTGGCCGGACAGCAGCGCGCCGGTGCGGACCGACGATTCGGGCAGGAACCGGTAGACGACCCGGTCGAGATACGCGGGGCCCTGGTGGCCGGCGGTCGGCGGCGCCCAGCGATAGTCGGGATTCTTCGCGAACTCGATTTCCTGGCCTTTCACGTAGCGGCGCAGGATGAACGGGCCGGTGCCCGCGATGTCGGGGCCGCCCGATTTCAGGCCGGGGCGGTCGAATGCGTTCGGCGACAGCAGCGGCAGCCGGCCCGCGAACGTCAGGAACGGCGCATACGGCGCGTCGAGCGTGATGACGACGGTGTGCTCGTCCGGCGTCTTGACGTCGGCGACGTGCGAGATCAGCCGCGCGAGCTGGCTGCCGGCCGCATACGACAATTCGCGCGCATTCAGGAAATTGCGGGCGACGGCCTTCGCGTCGAACGGCGCGCCGTCGGTGAATTTCACGCCGTCGCGCAGCGTGAACGTATAGGTCTTGCCGTCGGCGGAGACCTTGTAGCCGGTCGCGAGCCACGGCACGTAGCTGCCGTCGGGCTTCTGCGCGAGCAGGCTTTCGTACGCGTTGCGCAGCAGCAGCTCGACCTTGTCCTGGCCGTTCAGTTGCGGGTTCAGCGTGCGCGGCTCGGTTTCGACGCCCCAGGTCAGCGTGCCGCCGGAGACGGGCGCGCCTTGGGCGAACGCCGCATGCGGCAGCGCGAGCGCGAGCAGCAGCGCAGCCGACACGCTGCGGCGCGACGCGCGCAGCGCGGAATCCGGAAATGCGAATGTCATGCGAGAAAGCCTTTTACGAGGTGGATAGCGGTGGATGCGGTTCGCGTCGTTTATGTGGGCCGGCCGGTACGTCACGTTATGCGTTCGCGTGGATGCGTTCGTGGTCCCGGGCGGTGTCGTCCGCGGCTGCGCCCGGGTAGAGATCCGGGATCAGGATTTTTCTCAACCAGACGAGCGGGGTGCCGAGCGCGTTCGTCGAGCGGTCGAACGGCTGGTAGCCGCTGCGCTCGTAATACGACTGCAACCACGGATGATTGGTCGCGGTCGCGAGGTACGTTGCAGGCGCCTTGATTTGCGACGCCAGGAACTGCGTCTCGACGTGCGCGATCAGTGCGTTTCCGAATCCTTGTCGCTTGAACGCGGGGGCGACCGCGAACCAGTGCAGGAACGGATAGGGCGTGCGATGGCGTTCGCCGGACACCCACGGAAACCGCACGGTCAACGTGGCCGCGAGCGTCGTGCGGCCGTCGGGTGTCGCGTGTTCGAGCACGAACGTCGTTTCGCGCGCGACGGTCTGCGCGACGCGTTCGATCGGCGAGCGCGTGATCGTGAAGTGCACGCCCTGCGCCGCGAGCGGCGCGTAGGCGTCCTGCAGCAACGCGTAGACGGCCGGCACGTCGTCCGCGCCGGCGATGCGGATCGTATCGGTCATGGCGCGGTGCCTTCGAAGTCCGGTTGATGCGTGGTCGTGCGCGCGTGCGGGGCTCGCGCGTTCGATTCGCCGTGCGTGTCGCGCGCCGCCGCGGTGTCGTGATCGTCGGCACGCGCGCTGGCCAGTAATCGCAGCGACGCAATCCGCGGCGCGGCATCGGCGACCGGCGTGTCGACGACGAATTCGGCAATCCCGTGGCGGCGATGCAATGCGTCGAGCTCGCGCAGCACGTCGTCGCGCGTGCCGTGCACGATCCGCGTTTCGCGCGGCTCGATCCGGTGCGGGCCGCCGCCGGCCTGGCGGATGTATGCATGCGCCTGTTCGAGGCTGCCGACGTTGACGGCGGCCGTGTCGCCCAGTTGCACGCGAAAGCCCTGATGCCCGCTCGCGAGTTGCGCCGCCGCGTCGCGGGTGTCGGCGACGATCGCGGAGACGGCCAGCAGCGGCGTGCGGCCGCCCGACGCCTGGCGATAAGTGTCGAACGTGCGTTCCAGATCCGTCGCGGAGGCATTCAGGTGCGACGCGTAGACGAACGCCCAGCCGAGCCGCGCGGCGAGCGTGGCGCTTTCCGCGCTCGCGCCGAGCAGGAACGGTTGAGCGGGCTCGGGCGGGCGTGGCGTCGCATGCAGCGTAGCGCCGCCATCCTGGCCGGCTGCATCGGCTGTCGCATCGTCACCCTTGAGATGGCGATTCAGCTCGTCGGCCAGATCGGCGAACGACGCGCGCCGCGCCGGATCGTAGCCGGCCTGCAGCGCACGGGTCGACAGCGGCAGGCCGCCCGGCGCCTTGCCGACGCCGAGGTCGACGCGGCCGGGTGCGAGCGACGCGAGCAGGTTGAAGTTTTCCGCGATCTTGTACGGACTGTAGTGTTGCAGCATCACGCCGCCCGATCCGACCCGAATGCGCCGCGTATGCGCGAGCACGTGGGCGATCAGGATTTCCGGCGACGGGCATGCGAGCGCGGCGGTGTTGTGATGTTCGGCGAGCCAGTAGCGGTGATAGCCGGCCGCATCGGCGAAGCGTGCGAGCGATACGCTGCGCGCCAGTGCGTCGGCGGCGGTTTCTCCGGGTGTGACGGGGCTCTTGTCGAGCACGCTCAAGCGGAACGGCAGCGCGGACAAAGCGGACAAATCGAAGTGGGAACGGAGGGCGTCGAACGTCATGATGATGCGATCGGCGCGGGTCGAAACGGCCTGATCAACGGATTTGGCATGCCGAATTATTTTGCGTCGACGTTCGCACGGTCAAACAATCAAGAAGAATATCGAAAGCCGAAAATATTCGTTCCGGCCGCCCGGGGGGCTTGCGCTATGGTCGTTGGCTGCGCGCCTCGCGGCGTGTGCGTGGAGCCTGCCCGACGATCTCCGGCGCGCGTACGCTCGCCGTCGCGCTGTTTGCGGGCACGCTCCGATTATCCGATCGAACGGAATCACGAGGAATGCGAATGAACCAGCAACGCGAACGACGTAAGGCCCTCACGGCGACCGGAGCCGTGTCATGAGCGGCGCACGCAGACGGCTGAAGACGCTCGTCGGCGCGGCGAGCGTGCTCTACGCGCCCGGCGATGCGGATATCGCACAGGGCGTGCGGCGCGCGGCGTCGCTCGCGCGCAAGGCGGAAGCCGAGAAGATCACCGGCCTCTTTACCGCCGACCTGTTGCAGGCCGATGCGGCGGGCCTCGCCGGGACCACCGGCAGCCAGGAGCCGATCGTCGCGCTGGCGGCGCTGAGCCAGGCGACATCGGCCATCGGGCTCGTCGCGACGGTGTCGACCACGTATCACCATCCATACAACCTCGCACGGCTGATCGGCACGCTCGATCACGTGAGCGGCGGCCGCGCCGCGTGGAACGCGGTCACGTCATCGGTCGGCGAGGAGAATTTCGGCGACGCCGCGTTGCCCGACCCGGAGCAGCGTTATGCGCGCGCGGCCGAATTCGTCGAAGTCGTCAACGCGCTGTTCGACGCGAACGATCCGCGCGCGACGCGGCGCGGGCCGGGCGGCGGCATCTCGGTCGATCCGTTGAAGCTTGGCGCGATCGACTATCGCGGCGCGCATTTCCAGGTGCAGGGGCCGCTGAACGTGCCGCCGTCGCCGCAACGGCGGCCGGTGCTGTTCCAGGCGGGGCAGTCGGCAAGCGGCGTGGCGCTCGGCGCGCGGTATGCGGAAGTCGTCTACACGTCGCAGCCGACGCTCGACGATGCACGCGCATTCGTCGCCGAGCTGCACCGGCAGGCGGCCGCATTCGGTCGCGGCGACCGGCCGCCGCTCGTGATGAACTCGTTTCATTCGGTGATCGGCGAATCCGATGCCGACGTCGCGCGGCGCTTGCGCGACAAGCATGAACGCATCGATTACGAACAAGGCAGGCTGAAGCTCGCCGACATGCTGGGCGGCGGCGTCGACCTGAGCGGCCTGCCGCTCGACCAGCCGTTGCCGGCATCGCTGCTGCCGGCGATCGACAGCGTGCACCGCCGGCGCGGACGCGTGGCGATCTTCGTCGGCTACGCGCGCCAGCGGCTGACGCTGCGCGAGCTGATCATCCGCGCGCAGGAGACCGGCCACTGGTTCGTCGCCGGCACGCCGGAGCAGCTCGCCGACGCGATCGAGACGCGTTATCGCGCGGGGCTCGTCGACGTGCTGTCGCTGCACGGGCTCGGCCAGCCGGACCAGGAGGACCTGCTGCTCAACGGCTTGCTGCCCGAATTGCGGCGGCGTGATCTGCTCGATACCGACTATGTGGGCGGCGATTTCCGCGCGAATCTGGAACTGCCGGCGTTGCGGCGCGAGGCCGTGGCGGCGTGAGCGGATGACCCGCGTACCGGGCGAGGACGTTGGCCGGTCCGCGGTTCGGCGCATATCGCGCGATCAGATATCCATCGCAAAAATAACCATTTGGTACACGCTTCGGCGCGCATTACAGTCACGCCTCCTGCCGGCTGCCACGCCGGTCGTTCCGACGTTATTTCAGAAATGCGCCACATGAATCGTTTGATGCGTTCCAGGGTCCGCCGTGCCGCGGCCGCGCTGTTCGTGCTCGGCCTTGCGCCGGTTTCCCATGCGGCCCAGCCGACGTTGCGCGTCGGCATCGACGCCGAGTCGTACCCGCCGTTCTTTTCGAAGGACGCGACGGGCAAGTGGAAGGGCTGGGAAATCGACGTGCTCGATGCCGCGTGCGGCAAGCTGAACGTACGGTGCGAGCTCACCGACATTGCGTGGGACGGCCTGATTCCGGCGTTGCAGAACCGCAAGATCGACGTGATCTGGTCGTCGATGACGATCACCGGCGAGCGGCAGAAAGCCATCGATTTCAGCCGTGCTTATTACGAATCGCCGACGGTGTTCGTCGGCGCGAAAAGCGACCGGCGCCGTGTCGACTGTGCGGTGCCCACGACCTTCAAGGGCAGCGTGATCGGCGTCGAGGCCGGCACCAACTTCTCGGCGTTCCTCGATGCCCGCTTCAAGCAGGACGCGCAGATCAAGGCGTTCGACAAGTTCGACAATGCGCTCGCGGATCTGGTGTCCGGCCGCGTCGACTACGTGCAGGAAGGCAAGGGGCTGTTCACGGCGTTCCTCGCGTCGCGCGACGGCAAGGACTTCGAGGTCAAGGCCACGTGCGCGGACAATCCGGTGCTGGGCCTCGGCATCGGCGCGGGCGTGCGCCGCGGCGATGCGCTGCGCGGCAAGCTGTCGACCGCGATCGCGCAATTGCAGCAGGACGGCACGTGGGATGCGATCACCGCCCGCTATCCGAACCTGAAGGGCACGATCGAGAAGGGTCGTTGAGCGCATGGCCGCGGACGATTCGCTGCTCGCGTTGCTCGCCTTCGGCGACGGCGGTTATGGCCGCGTGTTCGCGGGCGCGTTCGCGCTGACGTTCGGCGTCGCGGCCGCGTCGTTCTGCACCGGCGTGCTGCTCGGCATCGCCGGCGCGCTCGGCAAGCTGTCGCGATACGCGGCGCTCGTGTGGCTGGCGCGGCTCTACACGATGCTCGTGCGCGCGCTGCCGGAGCTGTTGTGCCTGCTGCTCGCGTTCTACGCGGTCGCACCGGTCATCGAGAACGCGCTGCGCGGCAGCGGCATCGTTTCCGGCGACTTCGCGTTCGATCCGTTCGTCGTCGCCGCGCTGTCGCTCGGTTTCATCCAGGGTGCGTATCTCACCGACATCTTCCGCGCGGCGCTCGCCAACGTGCCGGTCGGCCAGATCGAAGCCGCGCACGCGTACGGGATGACGCCGTGGCAGACGTTCGCGCGCATCCGGCTCCCGGCCGCGGCGCGGCTCGCGCTGCCGGGCGTCGGCAACGTGTGGCTGAACGCGACCAAGGACGCGTCGTTCATCAGCGTGCTCGGATCGTTCACGGATCTGCTGAAGGCGAGCCAGCTCGCGGCCGGTGCGACGCGGCACTACGTATTCTTCTATCTGGTCACGGCCGCGCTGTTCCTGCTGCTGAGCATCACGTCGACCGGCATTTTCGCGGTGCTCGAGCGGCATGCGAACCGCGGCACGAGGCGCGCGACGACATGATCTTCTCGCTGCCGTTCCTGCTCGACACGGTGATGCCGAAGCTGCTCGCCGCGGTGCCGACGACGCTCGCGCTGACGCTTGTGTCGGGTGCGGCCAGCGTGCTGCTGGGCGTGCCGCTCGCGCTCGCCGCCGGTGCACGCCATACGCCGCTGCGCTGGTCCGCGCGCGGCTGGCTCATGCTGATCCGCGGCACGCCGCTGCTCGTTCAGCTCTATCTGCTGTACTACGGATTCGGGCAGATCGTTCCGCGCGAATGGATGCGCGACAGCTGGGCGTCGCCGCTGCTGCGCGACGCATTCTGGTACGCGATCGTCGCGCTGAGCGTGAACGAGAGCGCGTACGTCGCGACGATCCTGCGCGGCGCGATCGCCGGCGTGCCGGCCGGCGAGATCGAGGCCGGCCACGCATACGGGATGACGCGCCTGCAGGTGCTGCGCCGCATCGTCGGCCCGCGTGCGTGGCGGCTTGCGCTGCCCGCGCTTACCGGCGAGGCCATCCTGCTGCTGAAATCGACCGTCCTCGCGTCGACCGTGACCGTATTCGACGTGATGGGCACGGCCAATACGCTGCGCTTCGAGACGTTGCGCGTATACGAACCGCTGGCCGGTGCGGCGATCGTCTATGTCGTGCTGGTCGCGCTGCTGACCATTCCCGCCGCCCGTCTCGAGCAGCGCATCAATCGCTACCTGACGCGCCAGCCCGACGAACGCGTGCCCGCCCGGCGTCGCCGCGCGTCGTCGGGCGCGTGGGCGGCACCCAACTGATTCCTGCCTTGGTACCGATTTCGACGATGTCCGATCCTCGCCCCTTGCTGTTTTCCCTGTATGAACAAGCCAGCGTCGGCTGCGGCGGCGCGCCGAGCCTGTGGACCCATCCGGCCGACGAACGGCTGCGCGCGAATACGCTCGCGTTCTGGTCGAATCTCGCGCGCACGGCCGAGCAGGCCGAGCTCGACATGCTGTTCTTCGCGGACGTGCTCGGCCTGTACGACGTCTATGGCGGGTCGGCCGACGCGGCGGTGCAGTGGGCGGTCGAGGCGCCCGCGAACGACCCGATGATGCTGATCCCGGCGCTCGTCGCGCAGACCGAACGGCTCGCGTTCGGCGTGACGGCGAGCACGACCTACGAGCACCCGTTCGCGCTCGCGCGCCGCTTCAGCACGCTCGATCACCTGAGCCACGGCCGGATCGGCTGGAACATCGTGACGTCCTACCTGACGAGCGCGGCGCGCAACTTCGGGCTAGACCAGATGATCGGTCATGACGAACGCTACGCACGCGCCGAGGAATTTCTCGACGTCGTGTACAAGCTTTGGGAAGGAAGCTGGGCGGACGACGCGGTCATCGCCGACAAGCACGCGCCGCGCTATGCGCGAGGCGAGCGCGTGCGGCCGATCGCGCACGAAGGCGCGCACTATCGCGTGCAGGGGCCGCACGTGTGCGCGCCGTCGCCGCAGCGCTCGCCCGTGCTGATTCAGGCCGGCTGGTCGGGGCGCGGGCGCGCGTTCGCGGCGAAGCACGCGGAGGTGGTGTTCGTCGCGAAATCGAATCCGCACGAGATTCGCGCGGGCCTCGACGAGATTCGGCGGCTCGCGGCCGAACGCGGCCGCGCGGCGGACGACGTGAAGTCGCTGACGGTGCTGCGGATCGTCACGGCGCGCTCGTCGAGCGACGCGAAGGAGAAGTATCACTCGCTGCAGCAGCACTATCACCAGCACGCGCAACTCGTCAGCTATGCGGGCGACACCGGTATCGACATCGACCGCTATGCGGACGACGAACCGCTGACGACGCAGACGGAAGGGCTGACGTCCTATGTGGTGCGGCCGGACGGCAGCGGCAAGCCGCTCACCGCCGGCGACGTGCGGCGCAAGTTCGCGAGCGTCACACGCGGCACCGACCTGATCCTCGTCGGCGCGCCGGACGAAGTCGCGGACCAGCTCGCGGAGCATGCGCGGCAGTCGACGACGAGCGGCTACATGCTCAATCCGCTGATCAGCCCGGGCACGCTCGACGATTTCGCCGAACTGATCGTGCCTGAGCTGAAGAAGCGCGGCCTGTACCGGACGACGCCGGCGAGCGGCACCTTCCGTTCACGGCTGAGCGGCCGCGACCGCCTGCCGGACACGGCTTACGGCGCGTCGTTCCGGTTTCCCGTGCCGGAAGCGGGCTGACCAGCCGATCAATGCCGAACGACTTTCATCGGAGTGGCGTGACATGATCGAGGACGTACTGTTCCTGCCGCAACTGCATCGTGCCGACCGGGATCGTCCGGCATGAATAGCGCGACGAACGAAACCATGGAGGCGACGCGGCGCGAAGCTCGACCCCATCGATCGGCATCGCCGCCCGTCCTGAGCGCCACGGGCATCGCGAAACGCTTCGACGCGACCGTCGCGCTGGCGGCGCTCGACCTGTCGATCGGCGCCGGCGAAGTCGTCGCGCTGATGGGCGCGAACGGCGCGGGCAAGTCGACCTTCGTCAAGATCCTGAGCGGCGCGCTGCAAGCGGACGGCGGCACGCTGACGCTGCGCGGCGAACCGTATCGGCCGGCGTCGCCGCACGCGGCCAAGCGGCTCGGCGTCGCGACCGTGCACCAGTCGGTGGCTGACGCCGTCGTGCCGACGCTGTCGATCGCCGACAACCTGCTGCTGGACCGACTGTGCGACCCGGCCTCGCCGTGGCGCGCGCCGCCGGCCGCGCGGCGTGCCGCGGCGCGTTCGCTTGCCGCGCGGGTCGGGCTCGACGTCGACCTGGCGGCGCCGCTCGCCTCGCTGTCGCTGGCCGACCAGCAGCGTGTGACCCTGGCCCGTGCGCTGGCCGGGCAGCCGTCGTTGCTGATCCTCGACGAGCCGACCGCCAGCCTGTCGGCGACGGAGGCCGAGCGGCTGTTCGAGCTGGTGGACGCGTTGCGCCGCGATGGCGTCGCCATCCTGCTGGTGTCGCATCGGCTCGGCGACTTGCGTCGTATCGCGGATCGCGCGGCGATCGTCCGCGATGGCCGGATCGTCGCGGATCTGGCCGCGCCGATCGATTTCGACGCCGCGGTGGAAACGATGATCGGCCGGCCGTTGCCGCGTACGCGTGCGGTGGCGCCGGAGCGGGTCGCACCGGCCGAATCCGGGCCCGGATCAGGCTTCAGCGTGCGGCAGATCCGGTTGACGCCGACCAGCACGCCGTTCGACCTCGATGTCCGGCGTGGCGAGATCGTCGCGATCGCGGGCCCGGTCGGCGGCGGCAAGTCGCGCTTCGCGCGGACGATCTTCGGCGCCGTGCGGGCGGCCGGCGGCGAGATGACGCTCGACGGACGGCCATGGCGGCCACGAACGCCCGCCGATGCGATTCGCGCCGGCGTATTCCTGGCCGGCGAGGATCGCTGGCGCACGTCACTGTTTCCCGACAGCGTCCCGTTCGCGTCGATCGCCGGCACCATCGGCTTTCCATTTCTGGCGCGCTGGTTCGCGAGCGGTGCGGTGCGCCGAACGCGCGAACGCACGGCGGCCGCCGCGGCGATCGCGCGATTCGGGATTCGCTGCGAGGGGCCGGACGATCGCGTCGCACACCTGTCCGGCGGCAACCAGCAGAAGGTCGTGCTCGCGCGCTGGCACGCCGAGCCGGCGCGGCTGTTGCTGCTCGACGAACCGTTCCAGGGCATCGATGCGGGCGCGCGCGCCGATATCGTCGATACGCTGCGGCGTCATGCGCATGAGCGCACGACGATCGTATTCGTCAGCGATCTCGAGGAAGCCGCCGAGATCGCCGATCGTATCGTGCGGTTCGATCGCGCGACGCTCGATGGCCTGTCTCCGACTTCCTCCATCGTGGGTGCCTGCTCATGAAACCCGTGACTTCTTCTTCCGCTGTGCATCAAGCCGCATCCGTCGAACGGTCGTCGCGCCGCCGGCCGGCGCGCATCCGCGATGCGCTCGAGCGGACGGGCATCCTGCTCGTGCTGGCCGTCCTCGTGGTCGTGTTCGCGCTCAGGGAGCCTGCGTTCCTGAACCTCGACAATCTGTTCAGCATCCTCCAGGCGGTGTCGATCGTCGCGCTGCTCGGCATTGGCGTGACGGTCACGCTCGCGGCCGGCGGTTTCGACCTGTCGGTCGGCAGCGTGGCCGCGACCGCGCAGATGGCCGCGAGCTACGTGCTGGTCGTCTGGCACGGCAGCGCGTGGGCGGCCGTGCTCGCCTGCGTCGTGCTCGGCGTGGCCGCCGGCTTGTTCAACGGCTTGCTGATCACGCGGCTGCGCGTGCCCGACCAGCTCGCGACGCTCGGCACGCTGTTCCTGCTGGCCGGCCTTCAGTTGATCCCGACCGGTGGCCGCTCGCTCGCGACCGGCTCCGTGCTGCCCGACGGCACGGACGCGACGGGCGTGTTCCCCGACGCGTTCCTCGCGCTCGGCCGGCTCCGCGTGTTCGACGTCGTACCGTTGCCGGTGCTGCTGCTCGCGGCGGTGACGGTGCTGGCCTGCGTCACGATGGAAGCGACGCGCTGGGGCCGCGTGATCTATGCGATCGGCGGCAACGAAACGGCTGCGCGTTTGGCCGGCGCGCCGGCCGCGCGCTACCGCGTCGCCGCGTATGTCGTGTCGGGCGCGATCGCATCGCTGGGCGGCGTGCTGATCGCCGCGCGGGTCGGCCGCGGCGACGTCAGCGCGGGACACTCGCTGTTGCTCGACGCGGTGGCCGCCGCGCTGATCGGTTACGCGGTGTGGGGCGCGAAGCGGCCCAACGTGTTCGGGACGGTCGTCGGCGCGGTGTTCGTCGGCGTGCTGCTCAACGGGCTCACGATGCTGAACGCTCCCTACTATATGCAGGATTTCATCAAGGGCGTGCTGCTCGTGCTGGCCCTCGCGTTTACGTTCGGCATCGGTCGCCGGGCGGATGCGCGGGCGTGACGGGTGAGGTCGCAAGCCTTGGTACAGGCACGGACTGGTTCGAATAACCTGAAGGCCTGACTGTTTGTTATCCAAAGTAATATCGATTGCCGAATCGGTCGGTTTGAGTTCGTGTGCCGTGCTGATAGATTGAGTCGATATCGTTCTGTACGGAGACAGACCCGCCATGCGCTCGTTGCTTCGCCGAAAGTCGCGCCTCGAACCGAAACTCGGTGTACTCGTATTGGGCGCCGCACTCGCGCTCGGTATGCCCGCGGCACACGCCGGCCCGCTCAAGGGCGCGCCCGCGCCGTTCGACAAGGGCGGCGTGAAGATCGCGCTCGTCAACTACCTGTCGACCGGCGATTTCTTCCAGGCCTACGAAGCCGGCGCGCAGAAGCAGGCACGCGCGCTCGGCATCGATCTGCGCATCTACGAAGGCCGGCAGGACGCGGCCGAGCAGCGCGAGCAGATTCAGCAGGCGATCAGCATCGGCGTGTCCGCGATCATCGTCAATCACGGCTTGCCGGAATCGCTGAAGGACGTCGTTCAGCGCGCGCTCGACAAAGGCATCAAGGTCGTCGCGTTCGACGTCGATCTCGCCAATCCGAAGGTGCCGCAGATCGAGCAGAACGATCGCGACCTCGCGAACCTGCTGCTCGATCAGGCCGTGAAGGACAACGGCGACGCGTTCTCGGCGGGGTACGTGTACGTGGCCGGATTCGCGCCGCTCGACCGGCGCGACGCCGCGTGGCGCGATTTCAAGCGCGCGCACCCGAAGGTGCAGGAAAAGGCGCGCTGGGGCACCGTCGACAATCCGATCGCGCAGTCGGTCGCGAACCAGGCGGCCGCTGCGTACCGTGCGAATCCGGACATTCGCGTCGTGTTCGCCCCGTACGACGAGTTCGCGCGCGGCGCGAAGCTCGCGGCCGACGAGGCCAGGCTCTCGTCGAAAATTCGCATTTACAGCGCGGACGTGTCGACGGCCGACATCGCGGCCATCCGCGCGCCGAACAGCGCGTGGGTCGCGACGGCCGCGACCAATCCGGCGGTCGTCGGCGCGGTGTCGGTGCGGGCTGCGGCGTTGCTGGTCGCCGGGCAAAACCCGGGCGCGCGCATCGCGGTCAAGCCGACGCTGATCACGCGGGACGACCTCGTGAAGAACGACATTCACACCGTGGCCGAGCTCGGCGCGAAGTTTCCGGCGTTCCGCGCGAGCGACGCGGCGACGGCCGCGTGGATTCCGGCGCTCGACTGATCGCGCTGGCACGCAGCGAACCGATCCGGCGCCCGCGTGCCGCCTACCCATGACTCGACCATGACGACCCTGAACGACTATCTCGCGCAAAAGCGCGATGCGTGGCACGCGAAGCAGCAGGCCGCCCGCAACGATCCCGATTTCAAGGCGACGCCGCTGAAGGCGACCGTGCGCGCGCTTGGCCGCAGCGGCGTGCGCGAGATCCGGATTCGCGATTTCCAGGTGATCAGCGACAGCCCGCCCGATTTCGCGGGCTACAACCTCGGGCCCGCATCGCCGGAGTTGCAGCTCGGCGTGCTCGGCAGTTGCCTCACGCACATCACGTTGATCCAGGCCGCGGAGCGGGGGCTGAAGATCGACGCGATCGAAGTCGAAGTCACCGGCGACCAGCATCCGCTCGCGCAGCAGCCGGGGTTCGAGCATGTGCCGGTATTCCCGCACAACCTCCGCTATACGCTGGACATCGTGTCGCCGGAGCCGCCGGAGGCGATCCGTGCATTGCATCAGGCGGTGGAGGAGGTGTGCCCGATCTTCAACCTGCTGAGGCTGCCGCAGCACATCGACGGGGAATTGCGGCATACCCGCGCGTGATGCGCTGACGCGTTGCTGCACGGCCAAGTTTGGAAGTGCAATCGAGGTATTGTGATAAGAATACTTATCCCGATGGTCGTGATGCGAATGCGTGGCGTTGACGGATTCGCACCATCGCGCGCCCGAGGAGGGCGGTCACGACGCTAGTTTCCCGGTTCCTTCGTCACGTCCTGACGATAGGCGCGCGGCGAGCAGCCCACGATGCGTTTGAACGCGTGGCCGAACGCGCTATCCGAGTCGTAGCCGAGCCGCTGCGCGATCGCCGAGATCGATGCGTTCGAGCGGCGCAGTTCGCGCATCGCCAGCTGTATCCGCCACCGCAGCACGTATTCGAGCGGCCCGAACCCCAACCGCCGCTTGAAATGCAGCGCGAACGTCGACCGCGACACGTGGCAGCAGGCCGCCAGCGCGTCGACGGTCCAGCGCCGCTCGGGCGCCGCGTGAATCGCGGCCAGCGCCGCGCTGACCCGCGCATCCGCGAACCCGGCCAGCCACCCGACATCGCCGTTCGCGCCGGCGTCCACGTAGCGCCGCAGGATCTGCACCAGCATCATGTGTCCGAGATGCCGAACCATCAGCGACCCGCCCGGCGACGACGCGCCGAATTCCCGTGCGAGCTGCTGCAGTGACCAGCGCAGCACCGCCGCCGGTTCGGAATCGCCGTTCACGATCACCACGGGCGGCAGGCTGCCGAGCAGCAGCGGCATGCGTTCCTCGTACGCGAAGCGGCCGCCGATCAGAAAGCAGTCGGCTGGCTCGCCGTAGTGCGCGATACCGCGTTCGAGATGCCGGTACACGTCGGCGGCCGGCGCCGGCGCGACCGACGGATCGCTCGCCAGCGAAAATGCCCGCGGCGCGGCGAGCAGGAAGCAGTCTCCCGTGCGGAGCCGAACGGGCGGTCCCGCACCGTCGACGGTCAGCCAGCAACTGCCTTCGACCACCGCATTGAACTTGATTCCGTCGGGCGGGGGAAGGTCGACCGCCCACGGGCCGCCGGCGCGCAGGCCGGTGAAAAACGAGTCGCGCGTTTCCAGCAGCGACAGCACTTCCGATAGCGGGTCCACGCGCATTCCCCGGACGATCTCGACGAAAAACCGGATTCTATTGCATTCACAGTCCGGATGCGCGGCCGGAGAATGCGTTCGTGCAGTGACGCGGCCGACGGGCGGTCGCGTGCTTCGCGCACCGTTCCTGGAGCTTTCGATGACGAGCAGGCAGCATCCCCTTCATTCCGGATTCGACGCCGCCTCGACGGCGAGCGACGTCCTGGCCGGCCTCGATTTGCACGGCAAGACCGCCATCGTCACGGGCGGCCATTCGGGTCTCGGGCTCGAGACGACGCGAGCACTGGCGCAGGCCGGTGCGCACGTCGTCGTCGGCGCACGGAGCGTCGCGGCCGCGCGCGAGGCGACGCACGGCATCGCCGGCGTGGAGGTCGCGCCGCTCGAACTTGCCGACCCAGCCAGCGTGGCCGCATTCGCCGCGCGGTTCGTCGATGCGGGACGCCACGTGCATATCGTCATCAACAGCGCGGGCATCATGGCGTGCCCCGAGACTCGCTTGGGCGACGGTCGGGAAGCGCAGTTGGCCGTCAATCACCTCGGTCACTACGCGCTCGTCAACCGGCTGTGGCCCGTGCTCGCGCATGGCGACGGCGCCCGCGTGGTGGCGGTGTCGTCGCTCGGGCACCGGCTGTCGCCGATCCGCTGGGACGATATCGATTTCGCGCGCGGCTACGACAAATGGCTCGCGTACGGGCAGTCGAAAACCGCCAATGCGTTGTTCGCGGTGCAACTCGACATGCTCGGCGCGCCGTTCGGCGTCCGCGCGTATTCGCTGCATCCGGGCAAGATCGCGACGCCGCTGCAGCGCCATCTGACGCGCGAGGAAATGATGGCGCAGGGCTGGGTCGACGAACACGGCGTGCCGATCGATCCGACGTTCAAGACGCCCGCGCAGGGGGCGGCAACCCAGGTATGGGCGGCGACGTCGCCGCGCCTGGCCGATCTCGGCGGCGTCTATTGCGAGGATTGCGACGTCGCGACGGTGACGCTCGGCGACGAGGAATCGGGCGTGCGGCCGCATGCGATCGATCCGGAGGACGCGGCGCGGCTGTGGGCGTGGTCCGCGGCAGCGACGGGCGTCGATGCCTTTGCGGCGCGGGGCTGACGCCCAGGCATTCGCCAGGCCGGGCGCCGCGCGGGTATCGGCGGCGGTTCGATACTCGCGCGCGGCAAGCTAGCCGCGCGCCTGCCGCAGCGCGCGCCCCATCTCCGCGATCGGCATCGCGACGATTGAATTCAGCAACCGCATTTCCCCGGCGTCCGGATGCGCGATGTTTCGCACTTCATCGAGCGTCTGCTCGACGTGACGATCGAGCGGTTCGAGAAAGCGCTGCAGTTCGCTGGCGGCCGCCTTGTCCCTGAGCCCGAGCGCCTGACCGAACGCGACCAGTGCATTCGTGTCGATATCGGCGAACCGCGTCGCATTCCCGAGCGGCATCGTCAGCTCGCAGTGCGGCCAGTGCTCGCCGCGATGGTCGGGCCGGTGCGTCGGCGTGTGATACACGACCGTGCTGACGATGTCGTAGAACGGCGCGAGCCGGTAGCCGCGCGCGTCGACGAAGAACGACAGGTTCTTCAGGTGCGCGTCGGCATTGCCGACCACCACGTTGAACACGGTCCAGCGGAACACCGACAGGCGTGTCAGTGCGCGCGTGCTGGTGCGCTCGATCGCGCGGGCGAGCTCCCGCGCATTCGCCCGCTGGTACTTGAAACCGCGGTCGTAGTTGAGCAACTGCATCGCGTCGATCGTATGCACGCGCCCGGCCGGTTCGGACGCGATGTCGCGGTCGAACCGGTCGATCACGTAGCAGGCGGACGGCGCGCGCAGGAAATGCACGTCCGGCACGTCGAGCCCCATCTTCTTCGCGAGCTGCATGCAGAAGAACTCGTTGATCGCCGAATGCGGATAGCCGGCCGCGCGCATGTCGGGTTTGAGCAGGTGCATCGACGGTTCGCTGCCGACCGGCTCGAACAGCGCGTAGTCGGGCGCATCGCCGCGCAACACCAGCAGCAGCTTCTGCTGCGCGCCGGCCGCCGACATGCGCTTGGGCGCGGTGGCGGTCAGCGCGCGCTCGGGCATCGCCTGGATCCGGCGCTCGAGTTCGTCGAGCGGCAGCGGCTGCAGGCCGCCGGGCGTTTCCTGCTCGCCATCGGCCAGCAGCGTCAGCGCGCCGGCCGATTCGCGGCCGAAGTATGCGAGCAGGCCCCACGCGTCGGCCGCATCGACCTTCGCCTCGCGCGCGAGCGACGTGCGCATGCCCTCCTCGGGCAGCAGGTTGTCGAAGAACCACTGGACCGGGCGATCGGTCGATGTGTCGGTGAACACGCCCGCGTGCAGCGGAAATGCCGGCGACAGCGGATATGCGACGGGTGACGCGAGCCATTGCGGGTCGTACGCGAACGACCAGATCCCCTTGTCGTCTGTCAGCGTGCCCATGCGCACGCCGTTCGCGGATGCGATCAGCGTTCTAGCCGCCATGGCTGCTCCTGCGGCGTTGCGCGGCCTTCAGCGCGGTGGCTTCGGAGATCTCGATCGACGACTCGGCATACAGCCGCACGCCCAGTTCGCCCAGCAGCAGCATGACCTTGCCGATTTGCGCGGTCGGCTTGCCGGCTTCCACCTGGCTGATGAATTTCGGCGACAGCCCGGTCGCGTTCGCGAGCTCGTCCCGAGTGAATCCCTGCTGGATCCGCGCCGCGCGAATGAAGTGGGCGAGCGCGCCGATCGTGTCGACGGATTGGGACTCCGACATAACGTTCTCCGTGCTTCGTATCTGATCGGGAACAGTATTGCATACCTCATCGGATTCGGCAGCAATTCGTATTCGTACGGGAACGAACGGTGGATCCTGCAAGCTGCATCTTTATTTCGTTCCCGACCGGGAACGGATCGCCGAGAAAGGAGTGCCGGGACGATGTTCGTATACGATCGGATACGGAGAGGGTCGAGACCGTCGCACCTTTGCACGCGCCCCACCGGCCACGCCGACGACGGCGCCCGCTGGATGTCCGCCTCGGCAGTCAGTCCGCGGCCGTTCCGCGCGCCGAGCGACGATCCTCGATCGTTCCGCGAACAGATTCGGCCCGAACCTTTCGCCACCGCGGCACGCTGTCCGCAGAACGCCCCTTTCTACAATCCCGTTCGATTCGCTACACCCGCTGTCCGTCCCAAAAGCAGGCCCGGTCCTTGCGACCGGCAAGCGTCGTCGGCGGCGTTCGCGCCCCGACACATGACGATTTGCACGGGAGGGCGTATGGAACCGATGCCGGTCGTACTGCAATGGCACGACGTGCTCGCCAGAATCGCGCTGGCGCTCGTCGCGGGCGGGCTGATCGGCGTCGACCGCAGCGAATCCGGCAAGACGGCCGGCCTGCGCACGACGATTCTCGTCTGCCTCGCCGCATGCCTGTCGATGCTGCAGGTCAACGCGCTGCTGCTGCAGGCGGGCAAACCGGAGGGCGCGTTCTCGGTGCTCGACCTGATGCGGCTGCCGCTCGGCATCCTGACCGGGATGGGCTTCATCGGCGGCGGCGCGATCCTGCATCGCGACGGCCTCGTGTCGGGCGTCACCACGGCCGCGACGCTATGGTTCGTGACGGTCATCGGGCTGTGCATCGGCGGCGGCCAGTTGTCGCTCGGCGTGCTCGGACTGGCGCTCGCACTGCTGGTCGTCTGGCCGCTGCGGTTCGTCGAGCGGCGCTTGAGGGGTGTCAGGACCGCGCTGGTCACGGTCGAATATCCGCTGGGCTCGGCTGCACGCGAGCAACTGGCCGCGAAGCTGCGCGATGCGGGTTTCACCTGCCGGACGAAAAGCTTTAGCGAAACGGCCGCCCGAGCGGTGCGCGAGGAAGAACTGTTCGTGCAGTGGCGCGAAGCGGTCGGCGCCGACGTGATGCTGAAGCAACTGATGCGGATCGTCGAATCGGCCGGCCTGACGTCGGCCCGCTGCTCGACCGAGAACTGACCGGCCCGACGGCCGGAACGCGCGATGCTCGTGCAGCAAGCCGCCGTGGGGCGGTTGATCAAGGAGCGAAACATGACATGTGTATCGGAAGTGATGACACGCGACGCCGCGACCATCGGCCCGACGCAGAGCCTGCGCGAGGCGGCCCGGTTGATGAGCGACCTGAACGTCGGTGCGCTGCCCGTATGCGACGGCACGCGCCTGATCGGCATGCTGACGGACCGCGACATCGTCGTGCGCGCGGTGTCGATGGGCGTGCCGCCGGACGAGGCGGTGGAGGGCGTCGTCAGCGGGCCCGCGAACTGGTGTTACGAGGACGACGACATCTCGGCGGTGCAAAAGAAGATGGAGGACGCGCAGATCCGCCGCGTGCCGGTGGTCGACCGGCAGAAGCGGCTGGTCGGCATCGTCGCGCTGGGCGATCTGGCGACCGCCGCGGACGGCGCGATGTCGTCGACGCTCGGCGCCGTATCGGCGCCGTCGCGCCCGGACCGGTGATCGCCATGGCAGACACGGAGAACGACATGAACGAAGACAGGGAAACGCAGATCCGCGAGCGTGCGTACCGGCTGTGGCAGGCGGACGGCGCGCCGGACGGCAGGGCCGACGAATACTGGCAACGGGCCGAGCAGCAACTCGACGCCGAGGGCAGCATCGCAGTGGACGAGCGCGCCGGGCAGACAGAAGAAGTGCCGGCCGATCAGTCCGCGAAGCGGCGCATTCCGGGCGAGCCGCTGCAGGACACCGATGCCATACCGACCGACGAGGTCGCGCACGAAAGGCGGCGCACGCGGTGAAACGCGGTGCGCGGCGAGCCGGCAAGGAGGACGAAGATGACGGCGCACGCAGGAGAGAAGGCGGAAAAGACCGGTGACTTTCGATGCGAGAAATGCCACCGGTCGACGCACGTGCAGGCGGGACACCCGATCCCGAAGTGCCCGCATTGCGGTAACGGCACGTACGGCGAGCGTACGCGCGAGCCGGGCAACAAGCAGTAGGGGGCGGCCGGCGCACGTCGCATCGTACGACGCGACGTGCGCGATCGGGCCGCAGCGCGCACTGCGGCGGCGCGATCGGCTAACCGTCCTCGCCCACTTCGGTCGGGTCCGGCAAGTCGGGTAGATCGTCGTGGCGCCCGTCGTCGGGCTCCGGCGGCGGAATATCCGGCGTGTCGGTCATCTCGTCGTCGTTCGGTGTCGCGTTTGTCGTGTGCGTCGCGCTCATGATCGTCCTCCTCGGTGTCGACAGGGCACCGGCGCGCAGCCGGCATGTCGCTTTCGAGCATCGGGCGTGCCGGGTTGCGTTTCGTATCGGCGCTGCCACTCGTGTTGCGCAGGCTGCGCCGGATGACGCACCGCTTGTAATTTCTTTAGCGGATTCATTCGCTCGCGATGCGACGACGCAGCCCGATGACGGCATGTCGCTTGCTGGAAGCGTCGTAGGCCGCCGCATCGCCCGTCGCGGCGTGGCACGGCGCAACGCAGTCCCCATCCGGACAGGGAGAAATTCATGACCCAGGACAGTCAACGACAGGACCCCGCGTCGCCCGACGCGGTGCGCGAGACGGCCGACACGCCGGAGCGGCGTAACCCGACCCGTGGCGGCGAATCGACTGCGCGCCCCGGCCATGCGCCCGGCGGCGGCGAACTCGACACGATTCCCGACGATCAGGCGCGCAAGGTGGTGCCGGACGATCCGCGCCAGACCGAGGCGCACGATCCGGCCGGCAAGCCGTGGCCGGACGAGCACGATGCGCCCGACGATTCGGGCAACCGGCCGCGGCCGCTGTAGCGCACCGGAGCGGGGGCGCCGGCCGAATCGTCACGCGTCGTTCCGTTCCGCCATCCACGCACCGGAGTCCATCATGTCATCAGACGAAGTTTCCGAGTCGCGCCGCAAATGGGTGCAAGGCACGACGGCCGGGCTGGTCGCCAGCGTCGCCCTGCCGACGCTCGCGCAGACGGGCGGCGGCGCGCCCGACGCCGGCGATACGGCGCCGCGCGATCCGCGCACGCTTTATCCGCATGCGCCGTTTCCGCAACAGCAGCAGCCCTGGCCGGGCCTCGCGGGCCGCATGACGCCGCGCCCCGATCACGGCGAGCGCAGCTATCGCGGCAGCGGCCGGCTCGACGGCCGCAAGGCGCTGATCACCGGCGGCGACTCGGGCATCGGCCGCGCGGTGGCGATCGCCTGTGCACGAGAAGGCGCGGACGTCGCGATCGTCTATCTGCCCGACGAGGAGCCCGATGCGCGCGAAGTCGTGGACCTGATCCGCGGCGCGGGACGCAAGGCGGTGCCGCTGCCGGTCGACATTCGCAGCGAAGGCGCGTGCAACGGCCTCGTCGAACGGGCGGTCGCCGCGCTCGGCGGGCTCGACATTCTGGTGAACAACGCGGGCCGCCAGCAGAGCCACGAATCGATTCTCGACATCAGCACGGAGCAGTTCGACTGGACGCTGCGCACCAACCTTTACGCGATGTTCTGGATCACGCGGGCCGCCATTCCACACATGCCGCCCGGTTCGGCGATCGTCAACACGACGTCGGTCAATGCGTACGACCCGTCGGCGAACCTGCTGGACTACGCGATGACGAAAGCGGCGATCGCGAATTTCACGAAGGGGCTCGCGAAGCAGATGATCAAGCGCGGCATTCGTGTCAACGGCGTCGCGCCGGGGCCGTTCTGGACGCCGTTGCAGGTCAGCGGCGGGCAGACCACGCACAACGTGGAGACGTTCGGCGAACAGGTGCCGATGGGGCGGCCGGGACAACCGGCCGAGATCGCGTCGATCTACGTCGAGCTGCTTTCGTCGCGCTCGAGCTACGTGACTGGGCAGATCTATGGCGCGTCGGGTGGGGCGGGGCAGCCTTAGTCGGCTGCGCGGTGCAGGCCGACGCGGCTGTATGCGGCCGGAGCCACCGTTCATCGACACCGCTTGGGCGATTCCGCCCCAAATCGGCGCCGTATGCGCGAGCAGCGATCTTTATCACCGCAGCAGATAAACGTATCCGAATCGCTTCGTTGACGCACGCCGGCACGGCCTCGTAGATTCGCGTTTTGACCGAATCAGGGGCCGTGCCGTGACGACTACCGCCATCCGCGACGCCGCAACGCTTTCCGCCAGGCATCCCGCCTTGCGGCCGGACGGCGCGGCGCAGCATTTCGACATCGTGCCGTTCGACGCGCCGCTCGGCGCCGAGGTGATCGGCCTGAACCTGTCGCAACCGCTTGGCGCCGACGATTTCGCGCGCATCCATCGCGCGCACCTCGATCACCACGTGCTGGTGTTTCGCGACCAGCGCATCACGCCGGACGAGCACATCGCGTTCAGCCGCCGCTTCGGCCCGCTGCAGATTCACGTGCTGCACCAGTTCGCGCTGGCCGGCCACCCGGAAGTGCTGATCGTGTCGAACATCGTCGAGAACGGCAAACCGGTCGGGCTCGGCGACGCCGGCCATTTCTGGCATTCCGACCTGTCGTACAAGGAAAAACCGAGCCTAGGCTCGCTGCTGCACGCGCAGGAGCTGCCGGCGGAAGGCGGCGACACGCTGTTCGCGAACATGCATCTCGCGTGGGACACGCTGCCGGCCCATCTGCGCCGCGCGGTCGAAGGGCTGCGCGCCGAGCATACGTATCTCGCGCGCTACGCGGAACTGCAGGCGCGCAGCCCGTGGCGGCCCAACCTGTCGCCCGAGCAGATCGCGCAGGTCGCGGCGGTCGTGCATCCGATCGTGCGCACCCATCCGGAAACCGGCCGCAAGGCGCTGTTCGTCAGCGAGCATTTCACGACGCGCATCGTCGGGCTGCCCGACGACGAAAGCCGCGCGCTGCTCGACGAACTGTTCGCGCACAGCGTGCGCGCCGAGCACCTGTACCGGCACGCATGGCGCGACCACGATCTGGTGTTCTGGGACAACCGTTCGCTGATGCATCTCGCCGCCGGCACGCCCGACCATCTGCGCCGCAAGCTGTACCGCACGACGATCGAAGGCGACGCGCCTTTCTGAGCCGCGCGCCGCGTCATTCATTTCCGCCCCATCCTGACCGGAGTTCCGATGTCGTTTTCGTTCTTGCCGGCGCGTCGCGCGCTGGCGGCCACGCTCACCGCCGCGCTCGCCTTCGCGGGCGCGGTCATTCCGCAAGCCGCGCATGCGGAAGGCCGCATCCGCATCGCCGAGCAGTTCGGCGTCGTCTATCTGATGCTGAACGTCGCGCGCGACCAGCAACTGATCGAGAAGGAAGGGCGCAAGGCCGGCCTCGACATCAAGGTCGACTGGGTGCGGCTGTCGGGCGGCGCGGCCGTGAACGACGCGCTGCTGTCCGGCGCGGTGGACATCGCGGGCGCGGGCGTCGGGCCGCTCCTGACCGTGTGGGACCGCACGCGCGGCCGGCAGAACGTGAAGGGCGTCGCGTCGCTCGGCAATTTTCCGTACTACCTCGTGAGCAGCAACCCGAACGTGAAGACGATCGCCGACCTGAGCGCGAAGGACCGCATCGCGGTGCCGGCGGTCGGCGTGTCGGTGCAGTCGCGCGTGCTGCAGTACGCGGCCGCGAAGCAGTGGGGCGACAAGCAGTTCGACAAGCTCGACCCGCTCACGCAGGCGATTCCGCATCCGGACGCGACGGCCGCGATTCTCGCGAACAGCAACGTGATCACCGGCCACTTCGGCAATCCGCCGTTCCAGGAGCAGGAACTTGCCGGCAACCCGAACGCGCACATCGTGCTGAATTCGTATGACGTGCTCGGCGGCCCGAGCTCCGCGACGGTGCTGTACGCGACCGAGCAGTTCCGCGACGACAACCCGAAGACCTACCGGGCGTTCGTCGCCGCGCTGGCCGACGCCGCCCGGCAGATCGCGGCCGATCCGGAACGCGCGGCCGATACCTATATTCGCGTGAACGGGTCGAAGATCGATCGCGCGTTGCTGCTGAAGATCCTGCGCAATCCGCAGGTGCAGTTCAAGACCGCGCCGCAGAATACGCTGCCGCTCGCGCAGTTCATGCATCGCACCGGCGCGATCCGCAACGAACCGAAGTCGTGGCGCGACTACTTCTTCGACGATCCGGCGACGGCCGGCGGCAGTTGAGCGGCGCCGATGCCGTGACGCCGCGATCGACGCTTATGCGTCGGCGCGGTTTCGATATGTGCAATCGATGGTTGGTCCGCACGACGCCCGGCCGTATGTTGATGTTTTTCCCGCAAGAGATTCGATCGTGAACGCCACTTCTCCCCGAACCTGGTTGCCGCCGTATGCGGCACGCGGCAGCGCATCGCCGGCCGCGTCCGCCGCATCCGAGGCCGGTGCCGCCGGGCGGCCGGCGGCGCATGCCGCGCAGGCCGGCGCGCACAGCGAACGCCTGCTCGCCATCGACGAGGTCAGCCTCGAATACCGCAGCGGCGCGCGGATCGTTCGCGCGACGCATCAGGTGAGCTTCGACGTGTACGGCAGCGACCGCTTCGTGCTGCTCGGCCCGTCGGGGTGCGGGAAGTCGACGCTGCTGAAGGCGGTCGCCGGCTTCATCGAGCCCGTCTCGGGTTCGATCACGCTCGACGGCCAGCCCGTGCGCGGGCCGGGGCCCGACCGCATCGTCGTGTTCCAGGAGTTCGACCAGTTGCCGCCGTGGAAGACGGTGGTCGAGAACGTCGCGTTTCCGTTGCGCGCCGCCGCGAAGCTGTCGCGCGCCGAAGCACGCGAGCGTGCGCTGCACTATCTCGACAAGGTCGGCCTCGGCGCGTTTGCCGACGCGTATCCGCATACGTTGTCGGGCGGCATGAAGCAGCGTGTCGCGATTGCGCGGGCGCTGGCGATGCAGCCGCGCGTGCTGCTGATGGACGAACCGTTCGCGGCGCTCGACGCGCTCACGCGTCGCAAGATGCAGGAGGAACTGCTGCGGCTGTGGGACGAATTCCGCTTCACGCTGCTGTTCGTCACGCACTCGATCGAGGAGGCGCTGGTGGTCGGCAATCGGATTCTGCTGCTGTCCCCGCATCCGGGCCGCGTGCGCGCGGAGCTCAACAGTCACGAGCATTCGCTGGAGAACGTCGATACCGGCGACTTCCGCGACAACGTCGCGCAAATCCATCACCTGCTGTTCGACACCGACGCACCGCATGCACCGCACGCAGCGACGACGGAGGACGCCGCATCATGAGTACGATCGATCCGGCCGTGCCGCCGCTGCCCCCCGTGCGCGCCGAATACACGCGCACGCTCGATACGCTGCCCGACGTAGAGCGTGCGGCACCCACGCCGCTGCTGCGCCGCATCGCCGGCGCCGCCTGGTTTCGCCGCAGCGTCATCGCGCTCGTGCTGATCGCCGCATGGGAGATCGTCGCGCGCATCGTCGCGAACGATCTGCTCGTCCCGACCTTCGGCGCGACGCTGGCCGCGTTCGTGCAGGGCATCGAGTCGGGCGAACTGCTGGTCAAGACCGGCATCTCGATGTCGGTGCTGCTGCGCGGCTATGCGCTGGGCGTGCTGCTGGCGTTCGCGCTGACGTCGCTCGCGGTATCCACGCGCATCGGCCGCGACCTGCTGACGATGCTCACGTCGATGTTCAATCCGCTGCCGTCGATCTCATTGCTGCCGATCGCGCTACTGTGGTTCGGGCTCGGCACCGGCAGCCTGCTGTTCGTGCTCGTGCATGCGGTGCTGTGGCCGCTCGCGCTCAGCATCTATACCGGCTTCGTCGGCGTGCCCGCCACGCTGAAAATGGCCGGGCGCAACTACGGGCTCACGGGCCTGCGCCAGATCGCGCTGATCCTCGTGCCGGCCGCGCTGCCGTCGATCCTGTCGGGCCTGCGCGTGGGCTGGGCCTTCGCGTGGCGCACGCTGATCGCGGCCGAGCTCGTGTTCGGCGCAAGCGCGGGGCAGGGCGGGCTCGGCTGGTACATCTTCCAGAACCGCAACGAGCTGTATACCGACCGCGTGTTCGCGGGGCTCGCGGCCGTCGTCGTGATCGGGCTGCTGGTCGAGAATCTGGTGTTCGATACGCTCGAACGCGCGACCGTGCGCCGCTGGGGCATTCAGCACTGACGGGGCGGTCCGCGATCAATCCCGGCGCTTGTATAACGTAAGCTGAAATCGGTTTTTCACGCGCGGCGGGGGCGTCCTTATACTCGGCGGATGCGTGTAACGGACGCCGTGTCGCGCGTTGCCTCGCCCCCCGATCTCCCCCAATAAGGACCTGCCGAATGACTGCCCGTGATGCCGTCGATCCGCGCGACGCATTGCGCGACGCGCTCGCCGCGCTGCCCGACCTCGCGACTTTGATCGGCGAGGATGCCGCACCACGCGAGGCGCGTCGCGAACTGCCGTTCGAAGGCTTCGCGCTCTTCCGGCGCTCGGCGCTGGGCGCGCTGCGAATTCCGGTCGAGCGCGGCGGCCTCGGCGGCACGCTGGTCGACCTGTTCGACACGATCGCGACGCTGGCGGCCGCCGATTCGAATCTCGCGCACGCGCTGCGCATCCACTACGACCAGACCGAGACGCTGCGGCTGTCGCCGCGGACGGCGTTCAACGACGTGCAGCTCGAGCGCGTGCTCGCCGGCGCGATCTTCGGCGGCGCGTCGACCGAGCGCGGCACGTCGCGCCCGGGCGAGAACACGACCGTGCTGCGCCGCGACGGCGACCACTACCGCGTGACGGGCCGCAAATACTATTCGACGGGCACCGCGTTCGCCGATTTCGCGCGCATCAACGTGGAGAACGAGCAGGGCGACGCGCTCGCCGTGATCATTCCGGTGGCGCGCGACGGCCTGCAGGTGCTCGACGACTGGGACGGCATGGGCCAGCGCATGACCGCGAGCGGCAGCCTGTTGCTGAATGACGTGCAGGTGTTCGCGGACGAAGTGGTCCCGCGTGACGGGTCGACGCTCGTCGGCCGTCATTGCGGCGCGCTGCGGCAGCTTCATCTCGTTGCGACGGGCGCCGGCATCGTGCGCAACGTGGTGGCCGATGCGCGCCGCTACGTGCTCGCGCACGGCCGTCCCGCGCTGCACAGCCCGGCGCCGACCGCGCGCGACGATCATTTCGTCCAGCAGATCGTCGGCGAGTTGTCCGCGCACAGCCATGCGATCGACGCGCTCGTGCGAGAAAACGCGCGCGCGCTCGACCGTTCCGCCGACGCGATCGAAGCCGGCGCCGCCGACGCGGATGCGCTCGTGCTCGACAGCGCGCTCGCGACCGCGCGCACGCAACTGATCGTCAGCAAGCTCGCGCTGCATGCGGCCGAGCGGCTGTTCGAAGTGGGCGGCGCGTCGGCGACGGCGCGCGAGCACAACTTCGATCGCCACTGGCGCAACCTGCGCACGATCTTCAGCCACAACCCGTTGCTGCACAAGGCGCGCGTGGTCGGCGATTACGTGCTGAACGGCGTGACCACGCACCTGACCGAAGGGCGCGTGTTCTGACGACGGCCGCCAGCGGCGGCGGCTACGCCGTCGTGGCGGGTTTCGGCGTCGGCTTCAACGCCGCAAGCCGGCTTCGCGCAGCAGCGGCAGCACGCGCTCGCCGAAGAAGTCCAGGTCGGGCTTGAAGTCGTAGAAACTCAACTGGATGCCGTCGATGCCCGCGCGGTGCAGCCGCACGATGGTATCGGCGACTTCTTCGGGCGACCCGGTGATCGAGATGTTGCCGCCGATCGCGCGCGCGGCCCCCTGCGCACGCTGCTCGAACCCGCCGCGCCACGCGTGCGCGTCGCTGTCGAAGCGGTGGAAGCTGCCTTCGTCCGCATGCGCGACGATCGCGTCACGGTAGGCGCGCGCTTCGGCCGCCGTCTCGCGGCAGATCACGAGCGGATTGAGCAAGGTGCGGATCGTACGGCCGCGCGCGGCGGCGGCCGCCTTCACGCGGGCGGTATGCGCGGGCAGCGCGTCGATCGCGCGTTCGGCGTCCGGGCCAGCCGGGCTCGTGACGAACACGATGTCCGAATAGCGCGCGGCGAATGCGATGCCCGCATCGGAACCCGTCGCGTTGATCAGCAGCGGGCGGCCGTAGCGCGGCTTCGGCGTCACGAATGCGCCGCCCAGCCGCCAGCTCGACAGCTCGGGCGTGTAGCTGAAATTATCCGGTTGCGCCCACAACTGCTGGACCGCATCGAGGAATTCCGCGGCCATCTCGTAGCGCCGGTCGTGTTCGATCCGGTTCCAGCCGAACATCTCATGCTCGATCGCGCGGTGGCCGGTCACCACGTTGATGCCCCAGCGGCCGCGCGAAATGTGGTCGAGCGTCGCGGTGAACTTCGCGAAATGCAGCGGATGCCACGGCCCGTAGAGCACGTGGCTCGTCGCGACGAGGATGATCCGCTCGGTGCGCGCCGTCAGCGCGGCCAGCGTCATGAACGAATCGAGCGCCTGGCCGTCGAACACGCCGCCGTAGCCGCCTTTCGGCAGCCATTGCGACAGCGCGAACACGAGGTCGAAGCCGAGCGCTTCGGCACGGGCCACCAGATCGGCGTTGTAGTCGAACGTCCAGTCGGTCGAGCGCGGCAGCGTCGATGCGCTCCATCCTCCAGCCTGGATCGGCAGGAACAACCCGAGCATCAGCGGCTGCGCGAGCGTGCGCGAGACGGGGCTGTCGGGGAATTCCGCCGGCGAACGAACGTCGACGAACGGCGTCGGCGCGAGCGGGGCGGCGAGGGTGGAATCGCTCATCACAGGGTCCTTGCTGAAAGGTGCCGCGCGACTCGCGCGGGTGCGTGGCCCGATGCGGCGGCAAGTGGAGCGAGACGCGTCATAACTTGCCCGGCCTCGGATCGGGCACGAAGCCGTCGCGGTTCGGCATCCGCACGCGCGGCAGCGTGCGCGCGTCGAGCCGGGCGTCGGCGGGCACGATGCCGTTCAGGTGCAGGACGTACGCGGTGACCGCATAGACATCGTCCGCGCTGAGCGATTGCGGCGCGTTGTACGGCATCGCGCGGCGAATGTAGTCGAACAGCGTCGTCGCGTACGGCCAGTAGCTGCCGACCGTCTTTTTGGGTTTCGCGCTGGCGAGCGAGCCGACCCCGCCGACGAGCGGATCGCCGACACCGCCTTCGCCGCCCGCGCCGTGACACATCGCGCATTTGTCCGCGAACACGTGGCCGCCGCGGGCGACCGTACCCGCGCCGGGCGGCAGGCCGCTGCCGTCCGGTGCGACGTCGATGTCCCACGCGGCGAGCGCCGCGCGATCGACCGGCTGGCCGAGACCGAAGCCGGCGCCGAACGCGCTCGACGTCATCGCGCAGGCTGCAAGCAGGCAGGCGAGCGGCTTACGCATTGCGCACCTCGCCGTCCGTGCCGACGCGCCAGTTCTGGATGCCGTTGTAGTGGTACTGCGAGTTCAGGCCACGCGCGGCGACGAGCGCGTCGCGGGTCGGCTGCACGTAGCCGGTCTCGTCGGTCGCACGGCTTTGCAGGTCGGCCGGCTCGCCGCGCCACACCCAGTCGGCTTCGAAGCGCGTCAGCGCACGATCGCGTACGTCGCCGGCGAGCCGCGCCGGTCGCCACGTGCGGCCGCCGTCGGTCGACACGTCGACGGCGCGAATCCGGCCGCGACCCGACCACGCGTAGCCGCTGATCGGGTAGTAGCCGTGCGCGGCGAGCCGATGGCCGGCCGACGGCCGCGTGATGACCGACTTCGCGTCCATCTCGAACACGAACTGGCGCGCGCAGCCATCCGGCAGCAGATTCGTGTACTTCGACGTTTCCTCGCGCGTCATCTCCGGCGCACGCACCAGCTTCAGCCGCCGCAGCCACTTGATGTTCGTGTTGCCTTCGAAACCCGGCACGATCAGCCGCACCGGGTAGCCGTTCTCCGGGCGCAGCCGTTCGCCGTTCTGCGCATAGACGACCAGCGCGCGCTCGAGAATCCGGTCGAGCGGCAGGCTGCGCGTCATCGCCGCGCCGTCCGCGCCTTCGGCGAGCAGCCAGCGCGCGTCGGCGTCGACACCTGTCTCGTCGAGCAGCGTCGACAGCCGGACGCCGGTCCATTCGCAGCACGACAGCAACCCGTGCGTGAACTGAACCGGCAGCCCGCTCGGGCCGTTCCATTCGCTGCCCGTGTTGCCCGAGCATTCGAGGAAGTGAATGCGCGATTCGGACGGAAAGCGCAGCAGGTCGTCGAGCGTGAAGACGCGCGGCTCGCGCACGAGGCCGTGCACGACGACGCGATGGCGTTGCGCATCGATGTCCGGCACGCCCGCGTGATGACGTTCGTAGACGAGCCCGTTCGGCGTGATGTCGCCGAACAGGTCGGCGAGCGGCGTCATCGATGAACCGGAACCGGGCAGCGCAGGCGTGCGGGCGCTGCGGCGAATCACGTCGCGCTCGTGCTGACCTGGCACGCCGTAGGGTGGCGACAGCAGCGGCGCACCGGGCGTGCGCGTCCACGGCGGCACATCGAGCGGCTCGCTCGCGAGCGCACCGCCGGCGGGCAGCATGGCGGCTGCCCAGCCGCCGGCGAGCTGGCGCAGCGCCGCACGCCGGCCGGAGCGCGGCGCACGGGGAGGAAAACGGGAATCGGTCATGGTCGAACGTGTATGGCGCGCGGGAGCCGCGCGGACAAACGATCATTCTCGGCAACCGGGCGCGGCACGGCAAACAACGATTCCCGCTTTGCTTATCGTGACGATTGCGCCACGCCCGACGCGCGTGCCGTCAGAACTTCACGCGCAGCCCGCTGACGAACGCAAGCTGGCGGTTCGTCGACGACGCGCTGCCGATGTTCGAGATCGCCGCGATCTTGCGATAGCCGCCCGACGTCGCGGTGCTCGCATCGCCGGCCGCGAGCTGGTAGATGCCCGACACATAGATATCGGTACGCTTCGACAGCGCATAGTCGAACCCGAGCGTGAACTGGTGCCAGCGCGGCTTCAGCGTCTGGCCGCTCGTGCCCGGCAGGCCGCTCGCGCGCCCGTCAGTAAACGTATAGACGCCGATCAGCGTGGCCGCCGGCGTGATCTGGTAACGCGCGTTCACGTCGTAGTTGTTGAACTTGCGCGACGAACCGTCGAGATAGTTGAGTTGCGTGTGGCTCCATGCGAAGCCGAGCGTCGCGGGGCCGAGCGCGTAGTTCGCGCCCACCGCGCCGATCTGCTGCTTCAGCACGCCGCCGTTCAGCCCGTAGAAGAACGCGCCGCTGTAGTCGTTGCCGGTGGTCGAGGTCGCGCCGCCCACCGCGCCGCTGGTATTCGACGCCGCATTCGGATGATTGAACCGCACATAGCCGCCGCCGATCGACAGCGGGCCGTTCACGTAATTCGCCGATGCGCCCCACGCGTTGTTGTTCGAGAACCCGGTGCCCGCGCCGCCATTGGCCTGGTTGCTGAATGCATAGAGCAGATCGGCGGTGAAGCCGGCGATCGTGTCGCTGCGGAACTTCACCGCGTTGTTCAGCCGGAAGCTCTGGTTCAGGTTGTCGTTGTCGCCCACGTGCGTGGCCGGCGACCAGAAACCCGCTCCCGAATACTGCGCGACGAGATCGGTGATCGGCTCGTACTGACGGCCGAACGTCAGCGTGCCGAGGCCTTTCTTGCCGAGGCCCACGTACGCGGACCGGCCGAACAGGCGGCCGCCCTGGCCGAGCCCGCCGTCGCTCGGCCGGAACCCGCTTTCCAGCGTGAAGACCGCCTGCAGGCCGCCGCCGAGATCCTCCGCGCCTTTCAGGCCCCAGCGGCTGCCGCTCAGCTTGCCGCTCGTCTGCTGAATGTTGCTCGCGCCGCCCTGGTTGTTCGTGTATGCGATGCCGGCGTCGACCACGCCGTACAACGTCACCGAACTCTGCGCCTGCGCGCTGACCGAACCGATCGACACCAAACCCAGTACCACCGTTTTTTTGATCATGACCATCCTCTGTTTTTATCAATACGTTTGCGAGGATCACGATGCTATTGACGACCGACGCGCCGATGAACGGCCGATCCGTGGTTTGTAAATCGCGGCGCGGCCGATTTGTAATGTGCGTTGCCGCCGGCCCGACAGGTGTGTCGCGATCGCATCCGGCGTGCCTGCTGCGGCGAACGCATCGCGCGGACCGCGAACGTCGCTCGCCGGAAACGACCGTGTGCGGTCATATCGATCGATGAAATCATTCGATATCCGCAATATCCGTCATTCGCATGACGATGCGTTTACGCAACGGCCCGCTAGGCGACCACCGGCCGATGCGCTATGCGCGTTCGCATATCGATTCCGCAAAACGTTGGTAGGGCCAAGCGAGGTGCGCCGGTACAGTCTGGCATCCGGCGCTGGCCGGGCATGCCTCGGGAACGGCAGGGCGCACAGGTGCGCGCGCTTCCCGACTGGATCGATCAACGAGAAAGGAGCCGATTGACATGAGTCGCGATGTGCTGTTTCTGCTGGAGCCGGGCTTTGCCGATCCGAAGCATCCGGGCCAGCGCTTCGTCTGTCCGCATGGATTGCCGATCGAAGGGCTGCTGGCAAGCGCGCCCGATCTCGCCGCGCGTCTCGACGTGAAGCGTGTCGGCTTCGCGCGGCCGCGGCCCGCGGTGATCGACGCGCTCGACGACGCACACCAGGGCCTGCCGGTGCTCGTGCTGGGCCGCGACCAGCCCGCGCCGGACGACGCGCAGACGCTCGGCGACGTGCGCTTCGTCACCGACGCGCGCCGCATCCTCGAACTGCTGGCCGAGCGCCACGGTTTTCCGACGCTGCATTGACGCGGCGGTTTCACTTCCTTCTTATCCGATCGACAGGAGCATCCGATGTCGTCAATGTCGGCGGCACGTCGCCGCCTGCTGCTTGCCGGCGCCGCCATCGCGGCGCACCCATTGGCCGCGTGCGCCGCGCCGGCCGCCGACGCCGATCTGGCCGGCACGACGTTGCGCGTCGCGACCTACAAGGGCGGTTGGCGCGCGCTGTTGCAGGCGGCCGGGCTCGCCGACACGCCGTACCGGATCGACTGGCGCGAACTGAACAACGGCGTGCTGCATATCGAGGCGCTCAACGCGGACGCGCTCGATATCGGTTCGGGTAGCGAAATTCCGGCCGTGTTCGCCGCGCGCCAGAAAGCCAACGTGCGATTCATCTCGCGCGTGCGCGAAGACCTGAACAACCAGGTCACGCTCGCGCGCAAGGACACGCCGATCCGCAGCATCGCGGACCTGAAGGGCAAGCGCGTCGGCTACGTGCGCGCGACGACGTCGCACTATTTCCTGTATCGACAGCTGGCGGAAGCCGGCCTGACCTTCGACGACATCCAGCCGATCAACCTGTCGCCGACCGACGGGCTGTCCGCGTACGATCGCGGCGACATCGATGCGTGGGCGATCTACGGCTACAACGGCCAGCTCGCGCGCAATCGCTACGACGCCCGTGTGCTGAAGACGGGGAAGGGGTATCTGTCGGGCAATTTTCCGGTGTACGCGAATCCGCGCACGCTCGACGATGCGCGTCGCCGTGCGGCGACGGGCGATCTGCTGCTGCGGTTTCGACGTGCGTATGCGTGGGCGAACGGGCATTTCCGCGACTATGCGCTCGCGCAGAATCGCGAGACGCGTGTGCCGGTTGCCGATCTCGTCGCGATGTTCGACCAGCGCAGCGAAGACTTCGCGCTGCTGCCGGTGACGCCCGACGTGATCGCGCAGCACCAGCAGGTCGCGGACGTGTTTGCCCGCATCGGCGTGCTGGACGGGCCGGCCCATGTCGCGCCGTTCTGGGACACGTCGTTCAATCCGCTGGTTGCGGCGGGGTGAAGCGATGAAACGGGAGGCGCGTGCGGGGTCGCTCGATATGTGCCGGTTCGCGTTCGTCAAACGGCGAAAATCCGCCGCTGGTAGTCGAGGATCAGGCGATCGATGTCCTGATCGGCGCGTCGCGGCTGGTTTTTCGGCTCGAGCCAAAGCCACCGCATCATCCGGTAGCGCGCCTCCACGCACATCAGCCATGCGTCCCAGTCCGACCAGTGTCGCAGCAACGGGATGTTGCGAATGTCGCGCAGCCCGTCGCGGATTTCGTACACGTTGAAGTACTTGCCCGCACGCTGGCTCAATTCGTCGAAGGCGCGTGCGGCCTGCTCCGGGTCGGAAAGCAGGAAGTCGTGGATTTCGATGATCACGTGGCTGCCGGAGAGCTGTTCCAGCAGCGCGTCGTCGAACAGGTCGAACTCCGCGCCTTCGATATCGCACAGGATGACCCGCCCGGCCGGCTCCCCGCCGTGCTCCGACAGAATCGCGGGCAAGTCGCGATCGGCCTTGCCGAAGACCGCGACGCGGTCCGCCAGCCCCATTTCCGCGGCGCGGTGCTGGATCGCGTGGCGGCGCTGCTCGTCCATCTCGAAGCACAGGCTGCGCGCAAAGACGTTGTTCCTGACCAGGCCGATGCCGAAAATCCCGTCGGCGGCGCCGAGGTCGACCAACACCTTCTCCGGCGATCCGAGCGCTTCGAGGATCGCGCAAACGGCGATCTCGTAGGTGCCGAGCAGATAGCCGCCGACCGCGACTTCCGCCCAGTGACTGAAGCCGATCGGAAAACCGCGCAGGATGCCGTACTGGACGATCGAGCCCGTCTGCTCGCGCAGCAACTGCGACAGATAGTGCAGGCGAAGATTCGCGGCCTGGATCGAGCTTTGGCTGAAATACTGCGCGTGGTCCATTTTTATCGTTCTCTCGGGTGAGGAAGCGCGTGGGGAAGGGCGGCGATGGCGGGAGACTTCCGTCGTCATTCCGCCTGGGACCAGAATATAGCGCGTTGTCGGCTCGCTCAGGAAGCCGGCTGCCGGCGCGGTGCCGGCGATACGATGGAAGGGAGCACGCGGAGCGTCCGGCCGGACGATTCGCGAATACGCCGGCCACGTTGGAGGCGGCACGCCTGGCAGCATATGGAATGCGTACCCGTCGGGCGCCCCTTCATCTGTCGGACCGCAAGGACGCACGATCCACCGACCAACCGCCTGCATACGCAGACGATCGGTCGGCACCTTCCCGTCATTCACCCGAACGCCGCATGACCACGGCCGAATCGCTTTTCTCCGAAGCGAAATCCCGTCACGCGGCTTCCGGGATTCGACGCGTTCATACAAACACGGTCAATTCACCCCCACCGCACTCCACGCGCGCGCGACCGTCGCGCTTTCGGCCGAGTTCGCGCCATACAGGTCGTTTGCCGCCTGGATCGACGCACGCCGCGCGTTCGGATAGCTCGAGTTGGCGTTCAGGTACACGGTCAGCGTCCGGTACCAGATCTTGCCGGCCTTGTCGCGACCCAGCCCGCTGAAGGTCGTGTCGCCGTTGCAGACCAGTTGCGCTCTCGACAGGCCGGTGTCGGTCGACGGCACCGACGGGCCTTCCGACAGCAGATAGAAGAAGCGGTTGCCGACCCCCGACGAGAAATGCGGATCGTGGCGCGGATTCGACCACGAGAAGCCGCCGGACGGATAGCAACTGAACGACCGGCCGTCGAGGTCCTGCTTGTACATCTTGCGCAGGCCGCCGCTCACCACGCGTGCACCGATCACGTAGTTGCCGGGATCGTTCGGGTTGTTCGCGTAGAACTTCACGAGCGTGCCGAAGATGTCGGACGTCGATTCGTTCAGGCCGCCCGCGTCACCCGAATAGTTCAGGTTGGCGGTAGCCTCGGTCACGCCGTGGCTCATCTCGTGCCCGGCGACGTCGACCGACACCACGGGTTTCGGCAGGCGCGTGCCAGGTTCGCCGTCGCCGTATGCCATCACGCGCGACGACAGCCATGCCGCGTTCGCGCCCGTCGTGCCGCTGCCGGTATTGAACACCACGTGCGCGTAGCTTTTCACGCCGCGGCCGTCGTTGAAGATGCCGTTGCGGTTGTGCGTGGTCTTGTAGTAGTCCCAAGTCAATGCCAGCCCGTAGTCGATGTCTGCCGCGACGGTCTGCCGGTCGGTGGTCGTGTTGTTGCCCCACACGTTCGTGCTGCTCGTGAAGATCGGCAGGTCGGTCGCTTGCTCGACTTCGTCCGAGCTGAGACCACGACCATCGTAGACCGAGCCGCCGCCGCGGCCCGGGTCGAGCATCCGGTACGCGTTCGTGCCGGTCTGGTCCGTCGTGAGCGTCAGGTTGCCGTAGTACAGCGAGCGGCCGGTGCCGGTCGCGGCGGCGGTCTTGATCAGGTCCTGTGCGTCGAGCACGGTGCCGGTGCGTGCGTCGACGTAGTACAGCACGGCGTCGCCATGCGTGTCGGTTGCCTTGCCGTAGACGCGCACCGCGTAGGCCAGCGTCGGCGTGACGTCGCGTGCGAACACGACCAGCTCCGCGTCGTCGACGCGGCGCACGTCCGAGTTGAAGCGCGCGGCCGCGATGTGTCTCGCGCGCGTCGCGCCCACGTCGGGTGCGTTGCGTACCACGGCGCGGTTCCCGACCTTGCCGATCGTGCCGGCGAGGTTGATCGGCGCGAGCTGGGTCACGCTGGCCTGCTTCAGTTGCCCCTTGCTCGAATGGACGACCACGTCGCCGCCGATCACGGGCAGGCCCGCATGGAAGCGGTCGAAGCGCACGTGCTCGGTGCCGTCGGGATCGACGATCACATCACGTACCTGGAACTGATCGCCGTCGGTCGGTGCGGCTGCTTGCGGCCCCGCGAACTTCAACGTGCGTGCCGTGCCGCTGACGGCCACGCTGAAGGCGGCCGGGTTCTGCTGGATCAGTTGCAGCGCCTTGTCGACAGCGGCCGGCTGGTCGCCGGCCTGGGCAAAAGCGCTGAGACTCGCGACGGTAATCGCGGTGATGGGCAGCAGTCGAGACAGTTTCTTCATGTAATTCCCCAGGTTATGGATGGGTTTGTTCGAGGAATGCATCAAGTGATGACTTTTAAACAAGACATGTCGCGAACAGCAGGGGGATGCTAGAAGGTCGTTTTTATAATTACAAGATATTTTCCATTCGATTGATTTTTCATTCCATCGCCGTCAATCAAGTCAGGATTTGGTGAGGGATTTGAAACGATCGTGTCGGATGGGTGCGGCGGCAAAAGCAACGGCGTATCGGCAGTGTGTGGTTGCCGGGCTTGTGATACCCGGGCCGAGTCAGGGCGTGGCGCGGGTCAAATAGACGGGCAGGTGAGCGACGTGAGGCCGAATCAAGAAAGTCGCCGGAATTTTATTTATTAAATGCTGGTTTTGATTGTTGCCATTTCGCCAGGCGATATTTGATCAACGGGGATTTCCGTATCGGCATGCGCTTGCGCAATGCGACGTGCGCGTGTTGCCCGTGTAATTGGGTGTAATGGATTCGCCGTGGTGAAAAGACGTACCTTGACCGAATTCACCGATACGTCGGTACAGCGTCTTCTGTCACGGGAGAGGAGCGACCCATGTCCCAGAACAAGCCCAAGCTGCAGCTGTCCGTATCCGCTCTGACGGGCGACGGATTCCCGTCGACCAACGACGAGGTGTTTCGCACCATGCTGCAGCAGGCTGCCTCGGGCGGCTCCGGCACTGAGTTTTATCTGTCGCACGTGCAGAAGTTTGCTGATTTCGCCGTCTATCTGCAAAAGGCCGGAGCGTCGGCCTACCGCTATGAAGACGGCCCGAAGGGATCAAGGCAGGCGAGCGCGACCGATGGACAGACGACGATATCGATCAACGTCCGGCTGGCCGGCCAGAGCGATGCACGGCTGTACGAGATGGCCGAGGACGACCGGCCGCCGGTGCACGGCATCGCGACAGTGAAGCTGCAATTACCGTCGCCGGAATCCATCGACCGGATCGTCAATCTCGCGATCAGCCTCGCCGAAATTCCGCCCGGCCTCAACGCCGGACAAGCGTTGATCGATGCGCTCTTCAAGCCGATCGTGGAAAAGCTCACGCAGTTCGTCCAGACATGCCTCGACAACTGGGCCGAGCTGGATCTCGGCGAGGATATCGATGCTGCAGGCGATGCCATTGCCGATGGTGCATCCGATGCAGCGAATGCCGTCGGGGAAGAGGCGGCGGAAATCGTCGTCGACGAGGTCGCGGCGGAAGCCTTCATCGATTTGGCCGCCGCCGCGCCGCCGCTTGCCGTGCTCGGCGCGCTCGTCGCGATTCCGTTCATCGTCGGCACGCTGGAGAAAAAGTTCATTCTTCATTTCGAGGTCGACAACTTCACCGACTACGATCTCGAATGGAAGATCGAATATATGGACGAAGGGACGATGACGTCCCAGCCCCAAAGCGACACGGTGCCGAAGCTCGGCTATGCCACCGATATCTGGGGTGATCAGACCACGGTTCAGGTCGCATACCAGGCGAATTACTCGTCCATGAACACGAGCGGCTTCAGCGGCATCGGCCTGCTGCTGCATCTGATGCCCAAGGGGGCGCCCGCCGGCTCCGATGTTGCCGCGGTGATCTCGATCCCATGGATCGCCGACAACGTCGTGTGGCTGGGCGACGTGCCGGGCAATCCGAACTGGAGCGCGATCTACGATCAGGCAAGTGGCGCGTCGAGCCAGTTGGCGGTCGAGCACGGCAACCTCAAGTTCTTCATCAGGCTCGCCATCAACGCGCTGTCGGGCAATCACGACCAGTACTACTGCGTGCTCACGATCGAGCCGCTTTGATCCGGGCCCGAGGCATGCGCGATGAACATTCGATCCGCCACCGATACGCTTCATGTCAGCTATGCGCCGATCACCACGGGCTTTCCGATCGTGGTGACCGACACGCTTGCCGCCACCCTCGATGCCGCGCTCGAGGGTGGCAAGACAACCGAGGCATTTTTCGAGCAGCTCAACGAGACGGCAGCCTTCTGGGCGGACATCGCCGACGGCACACTGAGCTTCGTGAACGGCACCGATCCGCATGGCGTGCCGGTGGTGATCGCGTCGAGTGGCAATGTCGACATGCGCCTGATCGCCGTATGGTCCGGTGCGACCGATATTTCCAAGCCGTTCGGCACGATGGTCGTCGAGCTCGGCAACCGCCAGACCGGCATCCAGCAGGCGATGGCGTTCTACATATGTCTCGACGAGGTGCCCGCGCAAGGTGTCGTCGGTGACGCGTTGTTCGCCGCGCTTCGGCCGTTTCTCTACTCGAGCTTCGCCGACGTCCTGAGGTCGATGGCCGCGCAACTCGCGGTAATGGCGGATACGGAAAATCCGTCGATAGATCCTCAGACCTTCATCGTCACCGTGCTGTCGGCGGCATCGCAAAAGGCGATTAGTGTGGCGGGGTCGCTGACCGCGTGGGGCCTCGGCAAGCTCTTCGTCGGTTTTGACGCACTCGCGTTCAACCTGAGCGTCGTCGCACCATTGATGGCCGTACCGCTCGTGTTGTCCTATCTTGCACATCCGATGTACCTGTCGGTGCTCGTGATCAACAACAGTCGTCTGGACTTCACGCTTTCGCTCGCGGCGCAGCCGCACGGCCAGTCATCCGTCAACTGGCCGGCTGCGACGCTGCCCGCGATCTCGCACGTCGACTTTCCGCTTGGGCGAGGAGATCAACCCGCGTTGCTGCAAACCGGCCTGTCCCAATACATCAATACGAGCACTGCCTATTCGATCGGCATCGTGCTGGAAACCAATGCGCAGGGCGGGGCGCGGGCCGCGGAGGTCGTGTCCGTTCCGTGGTCCGGCCAAAACACGATCTGGGCCGGTGCGCCGTCCGCGAGCCCGAACCAAACGTGGAGCGACCACCATGCGTCGAACGGCCGGCTGAGTTACGTCGCCCAGTTTGCCGGTTATACGGTTTGCATGGCAACCAACAAGCTTCAAGGCGAAACAAACGGAGTCTATTGGTACGCAGTGCTGATCGTCATCTCATGACACGATTCACTTCACTCGATCTCACACGCGGCGCTCGGCCGCCCAACCAGAGGGGCCCATCATGTCCAGCAACAACGACCAAAACACCGCGAAACTCGTCGCGATGCCGATCACCAAAGGCGGTTTCCCGAACGTCGTCGACGACAACTTCAAGAGCGTGATCAACCAGGCGAAAGCGGGCGGCGACGCGCTGCAGTCGTTCTACGACGCGATGAACCAGACAGCGGACTTCTGGGGCTGGCTTGCGGAGAACGCCGGCGACAACCTGAACCCGTTCGCGCCGGGCCACGATCCCAACGGCGATCCGATCATGATGGGTTCGAGCGGAAACGTCGATATGCGTTACGGCGCGTTCTATCGCGGCGATACCGAAGCGGGCAAGGCCGAAGACGACGAGCCGCCGGTCGTCGGCGTCGCGACGATTCAGACCGGCAACACGACGACACGTGCGTCGAAGACGGTGTCTTTCGCGCTCTCGATTGCCGGCCTCCCGCCCGGAATCCTGCTGAGCAAGGCGCTGTTCGGCGACTTGCTGTCGCCGCTGTACGGCAACATGAAGACGTGGATCACGAAGAACGCTCGCAAGATTCAGGAGGATGCCCAGGTCGAAGATCCAGATGTCGATCCGGAAGGCGCCGCCGACGACGCGCTGTCAGACGCATCGGAGGAGGTGGAGGACGTAGGTGGCGAACTGGCCGAGGAGGGGGTCGAGTACGCAACCATCAACTGGGGCGCGGGCGCCCTCGAGGTGGCCGGAATGGGGGCGCTCGCCGCCGTGCCGATGATCGTCTCGTACCTGGGGCACAACATGGTCACGTCGGTGCTGGTCATCAACGAGACCGACTACGATTTCGCCTGGGACATCTCGTATCAGGCGTCCGGCAAGACGTCCGTCAGCCCGAAATCCGACAATGGCAAGGTCATCCCGAAGATGGCTTATTACACGGACATGTGGGGTGACAAGACATCCGTCAAATGCGCTTACGAGGCGAATTTCCAGTTCATCAATTCGAGCGACCTTGGCTCGATCGGCGATTTGATCACGTTGACGCCGTCCGGCGGCGCGACGTCGGTCGCGAACCTGCTGGTTTCGATCCCGTGGTCCGGCGACAACACGGTTTGGGTCGGTTCGTCCTCGGGTAGCGCGCAGTCCACCTACGACGCACATTCGGCACCGAACGGACAGCTTAGCGTCTCGTCGACATTCGATCAATACACGGTGACGGTGGCGATCACCAAACTGACCGGTGAGACCAAGGGGCAGTATTTCTATGGCGTGCTCGTCCACATCGAGCCCAACAGCTGAAAACACGCAAAGGAGGCGATCAACATGGGATATGGCGCATTCATGTCGGCGACCAACAACCGGTCGGCCGCGATCAAGACTTTCGTCACCGACGTCAGTTGCATGTACGAGAACGGCGGCGACGGTAGCCATCTCGAGTATTTCGACAATTTGCTGATCGGTGCGGGCAGCCGTTATCCGGACAGCGGCCGGATCTACATCGAGGCGAAAAACAGTGGAAGCTGCTTCTTCGAGTCGGCGCAATTCAAGCTGAAAGTGACCGACAACTCGAATGGCGCGATCATCGGGACGGTCTCCTTCGTCGATTCGAGCGCGAATTGGACCGTGGCGAGCAACACCAATCCGGATGTCCTCAATGTGAACATCGACAATTCGGGCAATCACGCCACTATCAGCGTGACCGTGGCCGCATCCTGAGCTGGACGTCAACGGGTGTGCCGGCATGGGACGCCCGTTGCCGTTGCTGGCGCTTGCGATGCGAATGGATCACACAGGCTTTCGGGATGACCTCTGATATTAATTGACATAATGCGGATTATCGATATTTTTTGATGTGGCAGCCATATCCTAATGTCGTGTTCTGGCTATTTACAGATGTCGTGTTTTTGACTGCTGGCATGCTGGACGGCTCGTTGAGCAAGCGCGGGAGCCGACCATGCAGCCAGCCGGATTGGTGACACTGACGATGCGCGAGCTGGACCGATTCAAGGCCGTTCAGGACGTGGCCGACGGCAAGCTCAAGCCGCGGCGTGCAGCGGAACGGTTGGAGTTGACGACACGGCAGATTGAGCGTCTGGTATTGCGCCGCTATCGTGCTGCCGGCGTGGCGGGGTTGGTGTCAGGCAAGCGCGGGCGCATCAACTGCCTGCTGGAAAGGCGCAGCGGGCGCTGGCATTGCTACGCGGATTTCGAGGACCGTGCGCCGGCCTGCACATTACTGGTGTTCATCGACGATGCAACCGGACGGCTCATGGCGCTGCACTTCACGGCGAACGAGTCGACCTTCAGCTATTCAGGGGAAGGCTTCAGGCGGATGAAGTTGTGTGCCATGTACCCGTCAACAGGGACGGAGACGGAAATCATAGGCGTCACGTGGACGTTTCGGTTGTTACTGCATGACCAACCAACACACCGACCGTATACAATACATATACCGAAAACCATCTGCGAGACACATGACAGCGCCCGCCCCGACCCATTCCGAGAAACTCGGCGAACTCGCCTACCAAGCGTTGCGCCGCATGATCCTCGACAAAGCGCTCAGAAGCGGCGGCCCAGTCGTCGAAGGGCGCCTCGCCGAGGAGTTGAACATCTCGCGCACGCCGATGCGCGAAGCGCTCCTCCGCCTTGAAGGCGAAGGCCTGCTGGTTCGCTCTGGCGCACGTTCATACTCGGTTCGCCTCGTCAGCGCGCAAGAATACTTTCAGGCAATGAAGGTGCGAGAACTCCTGGAGTCCGAGGCCGTCGCACTCGCGATCGGCAAGATCGACAAAAAGCAGATTCATCAGCTCATCAAGAAAATCAAGTCGCTCAGCAGCGGCCAGCAGGAACAGGCACATTGGGAAGTCGACGACCAGGTGCATACGCTGATGGCCCGCGCGAGCGGCAACGATGTGCTGGCACGAACGATCGAACTCGTTCGAACCAACAGCCGGCTATTCGAGTTGGTCACGCCCTTTAATCGCATCGAGGACGATCGCGCCGAACACCTCGCGATTCTCGAAGCCTATCTGGCGGACGACGCACAGGCAGCGCGCGCCGCCGTGCGTACCCATCTTCAAAATCTCCGCCGCTACGTGCTCGAGCGTCTGGCCGAAGGCACCTATGGTTGATTCGACTCGTGCGTCGGACTCGCGAGCAGGTCCTGCAGCGCCAACGCGACCGTTTTCGTCGCGATGCGCAGGTCCTCGATTGCCACGCGCTCGTCGGCACGGTGGCCGTTCGCCTCGAGCAGCGTGCGCGGGCCCGCCCCGTAAATGACCGTCGGAACACCTGCTTCGCAATACAGGCGTGCATCCGTATAGAGCGGCACGCCTTCCGTCGGGATATCGTGACCGAACACCTCCTTGGCCGCCCGCTGGAGTGCAGCGGACAAGCGCTCTGCGCCATCGATGGCGCGCAGCGGCGACGTCACGAGAACTTCGCGAATCTCCACGTCGATGCCGGGCCAACCGGTGACTGCCGTGCCGATCAGCGTCTTCAGCTCGCTCACCACGTCGTGAGGCGATTCCTCCGGAATGACGCGCCGGTCGAGCCGGAACGTCACCTTGTCCGGCACGACGTTCGTATTGATCCCCCCTTCGATCAGGCCAACCACGAGCGTCGGATGCGAAATGCCGGGCGTCGTCGAGCGGATCTCGCGCAGTGCGTTCCGATGAGCATAAAGCGCACCGAGTACCGCAGTAGCCGCTTCCAGCGCATCATGGCCCGTATCGGGCCGTGCAGCGTGCGCCGACTTGCCGCGCACCGTCACCTCCAGATGCACCGCACCGTTATGTGCGGTCGTGATCGAATACGAGAAGCCCGCACAGATCGCATAGTCGGGCTTCACGATGCCCTGTTTCAAGAGCCAGGCGGGCCCGATCAGGCCGCCGGTCTCCTCGTCGTACGTCAAATGAAGTTCGATCGTACCAGCCAGCTGCGCACCGCTATCGATCAGCGCCTTGAGCGCGAACGCATACGTCGCGAAATCGGATTTCGATACGGCGGCGCCGCGGCCGATCATCCAGCCGTCCCGGATTTCGGCACCGTACGGATCCGCACTCCAGCCGTTGCCCGGGGGAACGACATCGCCATGCGCGTTCAGCGCCACAACCGGGCCGTCGCGGAAACGATGGCGAATGACGAGATTGGTCGCGCTGACCATACCGGCCGCCATGACCTCAGGCGCGGGCACCGAATGCCGCTCCACGGTGAAGCCCAGTGTCTCCAGCCAGTCGGCTGCCATGTCCGCATGTGCGGTGCAGTCGCCGGGTGGGTTGTCCGACGGCTTACGCACAAGTGCGGCAAGAAAATCGACCTGCGTGGCGAAATTTCGATCGATCGTGTCGAGCAGCGCTGCTGAAAGCAACTTTGCATCCATTTGCAATTCCTTGAATGGCAGTGAACTACCGCGCCGCTGCACCAGCGGTGCACGACGCGAACGTGATTTCCGGCGCCGAACCGGCTCAATGGCGCAGAATCTTTCCCACGAATTCGCGCGTCCGTGATTCTTGTGGGGCATCGAAAATTGCCTGCGGCGACCCGGACTCGACCACCTGTCCGCCCGCCATGAACACCACTTTCGTCGATACCTGCCGGACAAAGCTCATTTCGTGCGACACGATCACCATCGTGATGCCGTCCCGCGCCAGCGCGTGGATCGTATCGAGCACTTCGTTGACGAGTTCCGGATCGAGTGCCGCGGTCACCTCGTCCAGCAGCAACAGCTTGGGTTTCAGCGCCAGCGCACGGGCAATCGCGACACGCTGCTGCTGTCCGCCGGACAACTCGTCGGGATAGGCATGCAGCCGGTGAGCGAGACCGACGCGCGTGAGCAGCTCCGTTGCCTCCCGTTCAACCTGCCCGCTCGGTCTGCCGCGAATCTTCGTCGGCGTGATCATCACGTTCTCGAGCGCAGTCATGTTCTGAAACAGGTTGTATTGCTGGAACACGATTGCGACATCCGTGCGCAAGGCGCGCACGCGCTCGCGGCTGGCGTAATCGATTTCGCGCCCATCGAGCAGCACGCTGCCCTGCGCGAGCGGCAGTAACCCGAGCAGCACGCGCAACAATGTGCTCTTGCCCGATCCGGACGGACCGATCAGGCTGACGACCTCGCCTTTCTCGATGGAAAGATTGATGCGTTCGAGGACGGTATGAGCGCCATACGATGCTTTCAGATCAACGATTTCGAGTTGCGGCAAGGCTCTTCTCCAGATGCTTTCCAAAACGCGACAGCGGGTAAGACATGGCGAAATACAGCAACAGAATCGCGCCGTAGACGAGACCAGCGGAAAATCCCTTGTCGTTGAGCACCTTTCCGGCGGACGTCAGTTCCATCACGCCGATCTGCGAGGCCAGCGCGGTATCCTTGATGAACATGACGAAAAAACCGAACGTCGGCGGCACGATCACCCGCCAGGCTTGCGGCACAACCACGTACCGCAGCATTTTCAAGTAGCCGAAATTCAGCGTGACGGCCGCCTCCCGCTGATTGGGATGAACGGATTCGAGCCCGCTTCGAACGATTTCGCCGAGATACGCCGACGCAATCAGGCTTACGCTGACGAGCGCGACCGCAAATGTCGACAGCTTCGCGCCGCTCGACTGGCTCGCGAAGAACACCAGCATCAATGTGACGAGGAATGGTATACGCCGGAACACGAGGCAATACGCGAACAGCAGCGCTCGTGCAGGTGCCAGCGCGCGGGTGCGCGTCACCCGGACCACGGCGACGGCGAACCCGACGGCAAAGCCCGCGGCACACCCGACGGCGGAGAGCACGAGGGTCGCAACGAAGCCTTGTACCAGCAGCGCGGCGTTGTAGTAGGAGAACAGATGGCGCAGTTCCGACGCGGCAGTATCGACCATCAAAACACCTTTATCTTCGCTCGGCAGGCATACCGCCCAAATGCCGCGAGCGCGAACGTCGCAATCAACGTGATCGCGATGTACATCACCGCCGCCACGCTAAACGCCTCGATGGACAGATACGTCTGCGAACTGAGATTGAACGTTCGCCCGGTCAATTCCTCGACACCGAACACCGATGCCATCGAAGTCCCGAGCGTCATCATGATGAACTGGTTCGACAACGGCGGAAACATGACTTTCAACACATGCGGAAAGATGACGTAACGCACTATCTGCGCGGTCGAAAACCCGAGCACCTCTGCCGCCTCGATCTCTGCTTGACGCACCGACGCGAAACCGGCGCGCTGGATTTCGCACAGGTAGGCGCCTGCATTGAAGGTCGCGCCGATCAGCACCGCCGAAAACGGGCTCAGCGTCACGCCGACTTCCGGCAGCGCGAAGAACAGGAAGAAGATCTGGACGAGCTGCGGCGTGTTGGTCGCGAACATGACGTAGGCGGCGACGACTCGCCTTAGCGAGGCCGGCCCGTAATGCAAAATGGACGCGCATACGACGCCGATCAGCATGCCGAACACGAACGCGAGCATGGCGATCTGCAGGCTCAGCCATGCACCTGCGAGCAGATACGGCCACTGTTCGAGGATCGGGGCGAACTGAAGTGCCATCGTCGTCACTTTGCGGCGGTCATAGGCGCCGCAGTCGGATCGTGCAGCATCGGGCCGCCGAACCAGCGCTTCCAGCTGGCCGCGACGAAGCCCGTTTTATGCAGCGTGGCGATTTCCTTGTTCAAACGTTCGGTCAGCGCGGCATTGCCCTTTCGGATACCGATGCAATCGTAGTCGACCTCGATCGGTGAATCGACGACTCGCCATTTCGTCGGATAGTTCTTCGTATAGCTCAGCATGAAATCGAGCACATCGATCAGCGCATCGGCACGTCCCTGGGCAATCGCACGCACCGCGTCCGGGTAGTTGTCGAGCAACAGCAATTGCGCCTTGGGCAACTGTTCCTGGATCAGCTTCACCGGCGTCGTGCCGCGAACCTGTACCAGCCTGACCGAGGGATCGTTCAGTTGCGTGTAGTCCTTGAACGTGGTGGCCTGCGTCGTCAGGACGCCCAGCACCTCGGTATTCACCGGATCGGTGAAATCGATCACCTTCAACCGGTCCGGGTTGCGGGTCATGCCGCCCATCACGGCATCGATCTTGTCGGCCATCAGGAACGGCACGCGATCGGCCGATCCGACGGGAACGATTTCGAGCTTCACACCGAGCGCATCGGCCAGCTTGCGGGCAACGCTGACATCGAAGCCGTCGATCGTATTCTTCGCGTCGTACAAACCGAGCGGCGGCAAGTTCGGATTGATACCGAACACGATCTTCTTTGATTCGAGGATTTCTTGCAGTGAACGCGCGTGGGCCGGGAACGCGCCGATCAGCGCGACAGCGGCGAGGCCGGCGGCAAGAAGACGGCTCAGGATGATCGGAGGCTGCATGGAAAGCTCCTAACGGTACGGGTCGGGTTGCAAGGATTCGGGCTGGAAACGCTCGCCTCGAAGTACGATTTTTTTGGTGATTTTGCGTATACGAATCGTATACGTTAGTATCAAATCATCGCCCAAATTTGTTGTCAAGCAACGCTGTGCAACCGGAGAACGTCATGCGAAACGAGATCGCGGATCAGGCTGCCACGGTCGAATTCTTCTTCGACGAACGAAAGTTCACTGCCCGCGCGGGCGAATGCGTCGCGGCGGCCCTGTTCGCCGCCGGCGTCAAGACGCTTCGCAAGAGTCCCCGCCTGCTTCAGCCGCGCGGCATGTTCTGCTTGATGGGGTCGTGTCAGGAATGCCTCGTCATGGTCAACGGCGAACGCTTGCTCGCTTGCCGCACGACGGTGACGGCGGCACTGCGCGTTCGGTCAGTTCCGGAGGTCTACGTCCATGACTGATTTCGATCTGGTCGTGCTGGGCGGTGGACCGGCCGGTGCGAACGCGGCGCTTGCCGCAGCCGGGGCAGGATTGAAGGTGGCGCTATTCGACGAGAATCGCGCGATCGGTGGACAGGTCTATCGAGCGCCGGTCGATCCGCGACCGGTCGACGGTGACGCGGAGCGCGAGGACGGCGACGCATTGCGAGCAGCCGTCGAAACGAGCGACGTGTCCGTATTCACCGATCATGCGGTGTGGTCGATCGGCGGCAACTACCGTATCGACGCAGTCGGACCGCGCGGCCTGGTTCAATGCAACGCGCGCGCACTCGTCGTCGCAACCGGCACGACGGAACGCGTCGTGCCTTTCGACGGCTGGACGACGCCGGGTGTCATCGGCCTCGCCGCCGCAACCATTCTGCTGAAATCGCAGCACCGGCTGCCCGGGCGAACGACGCTCGTGGCGGGATGCGGACCGCTGCTCGCCGCCGTCGCGGCGAAAACGATCCTGAAAGGTGGCCTGGTCGTCGGGATAGCCGATCTGGCGGGACATGCGGACTGGTTGCGCACGCTACCATCGATGTCGGGGCGCCCCGGCCTGTTGCGCCAGGGTTTTGACTGGTGGCGTGTCATCCGGCGTGCCGGGGTACCGATTCATTCGCGTCATACCATCGTGCGCGTCGAGCCGCACGGCGAGCGCCTGCTCGCCACGCTGGCCCGATGCGATGCTGCCGGACGTCCGATCGACAACGCGCGCACGACGGTCATCGCCGACTGTGTCGCGGTCGGCCATGGCCTCACGCCTTCCACCGATGTGACGCGCCTGCTCGGCGCGTCGCACCGCTATTCCCGCGATGCCGGAGGATGGGTTGCCAGTGCCGACGATGACGGCCGGACATCCCGGTCCGGCCTCTACGTCGCGGGCGACGCGGCCGGGCTCGCCGGTGCGGCAGCAGCCGCCATTCACGGAAAACTCGCCGGCATTGCCTGCGCGCTCGACTTGTCGGCGCCCGATGTCGCGCGCGTGACCGAGCGGCTCGACAGTTTGCGCCGTGCATATCGGAAAGCGGCACGGGCCGGTCGTGCCATGGCCCGTCTGATGGCCCTGCGGCCGGGCCAGGCAGACGCGATCGGTGCAGATACGATCATCTGTCGCTGCGAAGACGTGCGACGTAGCGAGATCGACGCTGCGATCGACGCCGGTGCACTCGACATCAATCAGTTGAAGGCCTGGACACGCTGCGGCATGGGACCGTGCCAGGGGCGCACCTGCGGCGACATCGCTGGCGAATTACTTGCAAGCCGTGCGGAAGTCGGAACACGTGAAGCAGCCGGCTGCCTGACCGCGCGCGCGCCGTTGCGGCCCGTTCCCATCGGCGCACTCACCGGGACGTTTTGCTATGACGACATTCCGATTCCGCAGGCTGCACCGCTATGAAAGCGATACCCCATCGTATCTCCGGCCATTACGACGCTGCCGTGGTCGGCGGCGGCGTCATGGGATGCACGACCGCCCTGTTTCTGGCCCGCGCCGGGATGCGCGTCGTACTGCTGGAACGGGATGCGCTGTGTCGAGCCGCGTCGGGCGTCAACGCCGGCACGCTGACGCTGCACATGACGCGAGCCGCCCTCGTTCCCTATGCCCTCCGCGCGTGGGACATGTGGATGCATGCCGATACCTGGCTCGGCGGCGGCGTACTCGCGACGGCCGCGGCGGGACTGTCGCTCGCGTTCACCGATGCCGAATGCGCGCTGCTGAGGAAGCGGGCCGACGCGCGCCGTCAATACGGCGCTGCAATCGATCTGATATCCGCCGCTGACGCGTGCGGGATCGAGCCCGGGCTCAATCCCGCCGTGCGCGAGGCGGCATTCTGCGCGACCGACGGCTTCGCAACCGCCTATCTGACGGGGCGCGCCTATCACGCAGCGTTGCGCGAGGCGGGGGTCGAGATTCTGGAGCAGACGCCAGTCACGCACATTGACCGCGCGAATGGCCGTTATCGTCTGCACGGCCCGGACAGCGCGGTGTCCGTCGATGCGACGCGTCTCGTGATGGCAGGCGGCGTATGGCTGGAACCTCTCCTCGCGTTGCTCGACATTCACATTCCGGTCAAGACGCTCGTCAATCAATTGATCGTCACCGAACGGATGCCGCCGGTGATGCGCTCAGTGTTGAGCATCGCAAACGGGCTCCTCTCGCTCAAGCAATTCGCGAACGGCACCGTCCTGATCGGCGGTGGCTGGCAAGGCATCGGCGACCGCCGGCGTGGGGCAGTCGAAGCCTTGCCGCAGAACCTGATCGGCAACCTGCGTCTCGCGCAGCACGTCATTCCGGCCCTCGAGCACGCGCGCGTCGCAAGAATCTGGCTCGGCCTCGAGGCGGAAACCGCGGATGCGATGCCGATGATCGGCGCGCTACCCGGGCACGACGATGCCTGGGTAATCGGCTGTGTGCATTCCGGCTACACGAGCGGCCCTTACATGGGCAGGTTGCTGGCCGATGCGATGCTTGGCCGGACACTCGAAATGCCGCTCTTCGACCCCGCGCGGCTGATCGCATCAACGGGTACGCCCACCCTGACCTCACCGGAAGCCACCGCATGATTCCATCGACACCGCACCCGTTCCACGGCGTGTACGCCGCCACGCTATGCCCGCTCGACGCGCACGGTCGCACGCTCGACGAGACCGCGCTCGCCCGCCATCTCGACGATGTCACATCGGTGCCTGGCATCGTCGGCCTCCTGGTCAACGGGCACGCCGGCGAAAACCATGCACTTTCCCGTGATGAAAAACGACGCGTCGTCGAAATCGCGCATGCAGTTTGCGGCGATCGTTCGATCATCGTCGCCGGCGTCAATGCGGAGGACAGCTACGAAGCGCAACGCCATGCCGACGATGCCAAACGCGCAGGCGCCGATGCGCTGCTCCTGTTTCCGCCATTCTCCTGGGCGCTGTCTACCGATCGTGACATCGTCCTCGCGCATCACCATATCGCGAACGCCGCTGCGCGCCTGCCGATGATCCTTTATCAGGCAGGCGTCAATACCGGTGCAATGGCGTATCCGCCCGATACGCTCGCTGCGCTCGCCGCTCTGCCGGACGTGGTTGCCGTCAAGGAGGGCAGTTGGGAAACCAGTGCGTACGACGCCAATCGGAGGCTCCTGCGGGAGGTCGCGCCACACGTCGCGGTGATGGCGTCCGGCGACGAGCATCTGTTCACATGCTTTGCCTTGGGAACGGAGGGCAGTCTCGTCAGTCTCGCGGCGCTCGTTCCGGTGCAGATCGTTGCGCTCTATCGCGCGGTGGCGGAAGGTCGGCTCGCCGACGCGCAGCGTGCGCACTCGATGCTCTACCCGCTTGCCAAGGCGATCTACGGCACCGCGCCCGGCTCGCGCGCCACCGCACGGCTCAAGGCATGCCTTCACCTGGCCGGCAAGTTTCCACATCCGACGGCACGCCCGCCAGTCACACCGTTGTCCGCCGACGAAATTTCACGCCTCGAAGCCGCCCTCGCTCTCGCCCTCGAACCAGACCGGAGTTCCACATGACGCACGCCACACCCCGTACCCTCATCAAGGGCGGCCGCCTGATCACGGCGGTCGACGACTACGTCGCCGACCTCATCGTCGAGGGGGAGCGCATCGCGTGCATCGGTCACGCGCTCGAAGTCAGCCCGGACACCCACGTGATCGATGCCAGCGGCTTGCTGGTATTTCCCGGCGGCGTCGACTGCCATACCCACATGGAAAACACCTTCGGCACATCGACCACTTGCGACAATTTCGCATCCGGCACACGATCGGCCGCGTTTGGCGGCACTACCACGATCGTCGACTTCGCGCTGCAGACACCCGGCACGAGCCCGCTTGAAGCGATCGCGCGCGCTGGGGCAAAAGCGTCGTCCGCCGCCAATATCGACTATGGCTTCCATGTGATCGTCACGCAAGTCGACGAGCAGGTTCTGGCAGACATGCGTGACGCGATCCGGCATGAAGGCGTGTCGAGTTTCAAGATGTTCATGGCCTACCCCGGGACCGTGATGTCCGACGATGCGGCGATCTTCCAGGCCATGCGCATGGTCGGCCAGCATGGCGGGATGATCGCGCTCCACGCGGAAAACGGCACCGTGATCGATCTGCTGATTCGCGAGGCGATCGCTCAGGGCCACACTTCCCCCCGTTATCACGCACTGACTCGTCCGGCCATCATGGAGGGCGAAGCGACTCACCGCGGCATCAAGCTGGCCGAGCTTGCGGAAGCGCCCGTCTACTTCGTGCATCTCTCTGCCAAGGAAGCCCTCAAGCACGTGATCGAAGCGCGCGACCTGGGCATTCCGGTCTTCGCCGAAACCTGTCCGCACTATCTGTTCTTCGACGAGTCCGTTTATGCCGACGACAATTTCGATCTGGCCCGCTACGTGATGAGCCCGCCACTGCGTTCAAAGGAAGCGCAGCATGCGCTCTGGACGGCGCTCAGGACCGACGACCTGCAATTGATCTCCACCGACCATTGCCCTTACTGCATGAAGGAAGGCCATCGCGGAAACTTCAATCAGAAACCGCTCGGCGCGAGCGATTTCTCGAAGATCCCGAACGGCGTCCCTGGCGTCGAAACGAGAATGACCGTCGTCTACGACGGCGGCGTACGCGATGGCAAGATTTCGCTGAACCGGTTTGTCGAGTTGATGTCGACCGCGCCGGCGAAACTGTTCGGCCTGTTTCCACGGAAAGGTACGCTCGCGATCGGCAGTGACGCGGATATCGTGTTGTTCGATCCGGACGAACGGCACACGATCAGCGCGCACACGCAGCACAGCGACTGTGATTTCACGCTGTTCGAAGGGCGTCAAGTGACAGGGCGTGTCAAGAAAGTGATGCTGCGTGGACAATGGCTTGTCGACGATGACGAGTGGGTCGGCCCGACGGGACGCGGACGGTTTGTCGCGCGGGGCGAGCTCGGCGCGCTCGGATGATCACGACATGCCAATGTACGAGTACGCATGTCCCGGCTGCGGCGTATTCGACGCGCGCCGCACGGTCTCCGAACGAGATATTCCTGCGTGCTGCCCTCGATGCGGACAACATGCGCCGCGCGTCAGGCTGACGCTTCCGTCGATATACCGGTCGAATCATGATGCTTCGCACGAGGGCGACGATGGTGCGTACCTAAAGTCCCGATTCGATTGCGCTTGCTGTAGATCGTAGTCTTTAGCCGTTTTCGCCTCGCCCCCTTGGCGTGAAAAAGGGTTGAATCCCCACGCCGACTCACAACAACGTCACCAGCGTCCTGATCCCCCAGATGAACGGATTGCCCAACCGCCGTTCGGTACGCAACGCCGCGTCGTCCCGCGCCCATTTCCTCCAACAGTTCGACGTCCATTCGCGCCCCGGAACGTCCCTCCGTCCGCCGCAGAACTGACCTCAACTCGCCCATAAGCTTGCACCCGTGGAAAAGGCATGGATATTGCCCCGTAGCCTCATCTTTCCGAGCGAAAAACAGGAGAACCGATGAGCGATCCCACCGCACATTCCCGCACGACCGCCAAAGCGGTGCCGCCCCCGCGAGACCCGCATCTACGCGCGCTGGCGAACTGTATTCGCTTCCTTGCAATGGATGCAGTACAGAATGCCAACAGCGGCCATCCTGGTGCGCCAATGGGGCTGGCCGACGTTGCGACGGTCCTGTTCAAGGAGTTCATGCAATTTGATGCATCCGCCCCCCACTGGATCGATCGGGACCGGTTGGTCCTTTCCAACGGACACGCATCGATGCTCCTCTACAGCCTGCTCTATCTCACGGGCTATGCCGACATGACCCTCGACGAGCTCAAGCGCTTCCGGCAAGTCGGCAGCAAGACGCCGGGGCATCCGGAGTATTCGCACGCCGATGGAATCGAACTGACGACCGGTCCCCTCGGGCAAGGCATCGCGGAATCAGTCGGCATGGCGTTGGCCGAGCGCGTCATGAATGCGCACTTCGGCGATGACCTCGTCGATCACTACACATACGTATTTCTCGGCGACGGTTGCCTGATGGAAGGCATTAGTCACGAGGCCATTTCGTTGGCCGGCCACCTCCGGTTGGGCAGACTGATCGCGTTCTGGGACAACAATTCGATTTCCATCGACGGCGCCACGAAACTCGCGGTCTCGGACAACGAGATCGAGCGCTTTCACTCGGCTGGGTGGCATGTCCTGGAAATCGACGGTCACGATACGGACGCGATACGACGCGCGATCGAGACCGCCAGGACAACGCATGACAGACCGACGTTGATCGCATGCAGGACGATCATCGGGTTCGGCTTTCCGACGAAGGCTGGCACCGAGAAAGCCCATAGCGATGCCCCGGGCGAGGATGAAATCGCGGGCGCACGCCAGGCCCTCGATTGGCATTCGCCGCCGTTCGAAATCCCGGATGACCTGCTGAAAGCATGGCGGGAGATCGGGGCGCGCGGCCGCACGGCAAGACTCGCGTGGGATGAGCGTGTCCGCCGGGCGCCGCAGGCGCTGCGTACCGAATTCGACCGGCGCAATGCGGGAAGGCTTCCGGATGACTGGAAGACGGCGATTGCGGCGGCACGGCAGGCGTTTGTTGCCGCAGGCGGTGCAATGGCCACCCGCAAGGCCAGCGGTGAAGTGCTTGATCATCTCTTCGACGCGATTCCGGAATTGCTGGGCGGCTCGGCGGATCTCACGCAGTCCAACAATACGAAGACGAAGAACCAGATCGCGATCGAGCCCGGGCAGTTCAAGGGTTCATATGTCCACTACGGCGTCCGCGAACACGGCATGGCCGCCGCCATGAACGGCATTGCCCTTCACGGCGGCCTCATTCCGTACGGTGGCACCTTTCTGTGTTTTTCGGACTACTGCCGCCCGGCGATCCGGTTGAGCGCGATGATGCGGGTGCGCTCCATCTTCGTGATGACGCACGATTCCATCGGTCTCGGAGAAGATGGCCCGACGCATCAACCCGTCGAGCACCTTGCCGCCCTTCGGGCCATTCCCCAGCTCGCCGTCTATCGGCCGGCCGATCCAGTCGAAACGGCAGAGTGCTGGGAACTGATTCTCGAACAGCCCCGCAGGGCTGCGCTGCTCGCATTGTCACGACAGCCGGTCCCGCTCCTGCGCAACGAGCCCGGAAACGAAAACAAGTCGGCGCGCGGCGCCTATGTCTTGCGGGAGGCCGATGGCGGGCCACGCCGACTCACCCTGCTCGCGACAGGCTCGGAGGTCGACCTCGCCGTCCAGGCACGCGACATCCTGCAGCAGGAAGGCGTGCCGACGGCCGTCGTATCGATGCCGTGCCGCCTGCTCTTCGAGGAGCAACCACGCGATTACCAGCGGGCCGTGCTGGGCACGTCTCCCGCGAGAGTCGCGGTCGAGGCGGCGGTCGAACTGGGATGGGAGCGGTACCTCGGACCGGAAGGCCGGTTCGTCGGCATGCACAGCTTCGGCGAGTCGGGAAAAATCAAGGACGTGTACAAAAAATTCGACATCACGGTCGATGCGGTCGTTCGCGCGGCGCGTCAGGTGCTGTCCGAAGTGTGACACTGCGGCAATTCACTCGAGAGGCGATGACCTCGCGGGGTTCCTGGATACGCTTGGAGAAGTGGGCGGCCTCGATTTTCGGCGAATTCTCGCGTAGCGTTAGAATAGCGCCCCTTCTCATGGGAGACGACAATGTCCTGGTTCGTTTATGAAGTGCCCGAATACCACGAAGACGCCGCGCGCATCGAACCCTTCAGCGAGCTGCGTAGCCGCGTGCTGAAAGCCGGCGGGCCGGCCATGGCAGACGACCTGGAAAGCGTTCGCGAAAACGCTGCGGCGACAGCGGACACGCCGGAGCGCCCGCTGCGTACTCCGGAAAATCCGCAGGTCTTTCCGATTCCTTACGCCGACTCCATGATCCTGGTCGGGTTCATCTTCGACCTGAAGCGCGAATTCCGGCAACTGGTCGTATCGCCCGTGGAAATGCCCTGGCTGAAAGACGCGTAACGCGTGGCGCAGGCGGGACGTCACACCGGGCGCTCCGTTCACGGAACGTCGTGACGACGCTGTCCCGTTCGGCAAGCGGCAACGCGCGCCGGCCCGCCGCGCGCCACTCGCAGGCTAGAAGCGATGCCGCAGCCCCGCCAGCACCGCGATCTGGCTGCTACGCCCCGCCCCCGCCGGTCCGAAGAAGTTGATCGCAACGGTGCTCGCATCGCCGGCCCGCCGCTGATAGACCATCGACATGTGCAGATCGGTGCGCTTCGACAGCAGGTAGGTGATGCCCGCATCCACCTGATGCCATCTCGGCCGGTCGCCGGTCGCGAACGACGTGGCGCCGCTGCCGGTATACCCATGCCCATCGGTGAAGATGTAGCCGACCCCCGCGATCAGCACCGGTGTGAAGTTGTAGCGCCCGTTGATCTCGTAGTTGTCGACGCGCAGGCTGTGGCCGCCGCGATAAACGAGCCGCGTGTCGGTGACGACGAGGTTTACCGCTGCCGCGCCGAACGAATAGCCGGCGCCCAGTGCCGAGATGCGCTGACGCTCGACGAAGCCAGCGTTGTAGAAGATGCTGGTCGAACCGCTGTACTCGTCGCCGATCGCGCCGTTCGGATTATTCCCCGACGACGCAATCCCCGCCGACGGATTGTTCAGTTGCAGATAGCTCGCGACCACATGCAACGGTCCGCGCAGGTAATCGAGCCCGAAGCCGTACGCGCGGTTGTTGGCGAAGCCTTGGCCGGCGCCGCCGCCCGCCTGGTTGCTGAATGCATAGAGCGCGCCGAGCTTCAGTCCCGCGAGCGGACTCACCTCGTACTTGACGCTGTTGTTCAGGCGAAACGTCTGGAAGCTGTCGTCGACGTCCCCGATGTGCGCGCCGTAGATGCTGCCGAACTGAAGCCATGCCATCAGCGGTGCGACGTAGTCGAACGTGTAGTCATACTGACGGCCGAGCGTCAGCTTGCCGTACTGTTTGCTCGACAAGCCGACGTACGCCTGCCGTCCGAATAGCCGGCCGCCCTGCGACGACGTGCCGTTCAATCCGCTGAACCCCGCTTCGAGCTGGAACACCGCGGAGAGGCCGCCGCCGAGATCCTCGCGCCCGAGGAAACCCAGGCGGTCACCGCTGCCCCAGCCGGTCGCCATTGACCAGCGCGACGCGCCCTGTGCCTTGATCGACGACGCGACCGTATTCGTCCAGGCAATGCCCGTATCGATGATGCCGTACAACGTGACCGAGCTTTGCGCATGGACCGTGAGCGGCGCCGCGAGGGCGCAAGCCACCGCAGCAGTGCAGACTGCTGTTTTCATCGTGCTTCTCCGGTTTCGATGGAATGAGGTGATGCGGATCGAAGGCGGCGGGAACGCGCGGCGGGCGCGAACGCGCCGCATGCATCGCACCGGCGACCGTGCGCGAGCGCGCGCCGCGCCCGGCCGGCCCCGCCGCTGCCGCTGTTCCTAGCGCTCCGCCGCGGGTAGCGGCGGCTCGGCGCCGACGGGATCACACGCCGCGAGCCCGTCGTCGTGCGTGTCGCCGGGCCGGTACATCCGACCGAGCACGAACATCAGCGCCGCGACGGCGACGACCGGCAGCGCCGCGACCTGGAACAGCTCGCGCACCGGCACATGCGCGGCGAGCAGCATCCCGCCGATCATCGGGCCGGAGATCGAGCCGATCTTCGCGACGCCGATCGCGGTGCCGGTGCCTTTCGAGCGGAAGCTGGTCGGATAGACGATCGATGCGACGGCATTGAGCCCTGCCTGGGTGCCGGCGACGCAGAAGCCGACGCCGAACACGGCGGCCGTCAGCCAGGCGGTCTCGAGGTTCATGCCGAGCGCCGCGACGAGCGGAAAGCCGACGAGCGGCAGACAGGTGACGAGCCGCACGCCATGGCGGTCGATGAAGCGCATCAGCACGAGGCCGCCGAGCGTGCCGCCGACGGAGAACAGCGTCGTCATCAGCGCGGCGCGATGCGCGGCGACGCCGGTCGCCTCGATCAGTACCGGCAGCCAGTTTTGCAGGAAGAACAGCGCCATCGAATTCGCGATGTACGCGAGCCACAGCGCGGTCGTCACGTAGCGCAACCGGCCGGCGAACAGCATGCGCGGCGAGAACTTCGCGACGCGGCGCTCGTCGGTCACGACGAAGCGCGCATCCGGCGGCAACGCGAGTTCGGGCCGCACGCGCGCGGCAGTCGCGGCAATGCCGTCGCGGGGCCAGCTCTTCAGTACCTGATAGCGCAGCGACTCCGGCATCACGAACGACAGCGCGGCGGCCACCACGAGCGGCGCGAGGCCGCCGACCACGAATACCGCCGGCCAGCCGAAGTGCGGCACGAGCCACACGGCGACGCCGCCGCCGAAGCCCGCCCCGAGCGTATAGCCGGTGAACATCAGCGTGACCCAGGTCGCCCGCAACCGCTTCGGCGCGAATTCCGACACGAGCACGAATGCGTTCGGCACCGCGCCGCCGATGCCGATGCCCGCGGCGAAGCGCAGCCACAGCAGGTGGTCGACACTCGACGCCCATGCGGTCGCGAGCGTGATGAGCCCGTACCAGCATGCACCGAACAGGATCGCGCGCTTGCGCCCGATCCGGTCGCCGATATAGCCGAACAGGATCGAGCCGATCATGATGCCGAAGACGTTGGCGCCGAACACCGGCCCGAGCACGCTGCGCTCGATGTGCCAGGCGCGAATCAGCGAAGGCGCGGCGAACGCCAGCGCACTGAGCTCGTAGCCGTCGGTCAGCATCACGAGCCAGGTCGACGCGATCAGCAGGATCGCGAAGCGGCCGATTCTCTGTTCGTCGATCAGGCGCGACACGTCCACCGTGCGCGCATCGGGCAAGCGTTGAATCATCGTCTCCTCCTCAGGTGCCACGTCGGCGCGCCGGCAGATTCCGGCGCGTCGCGCGTTCCTTCGTTTCGTCTCTGGCCGGCGCGGCAGCGGGTGCTGGTTGCGAGCCTCCTGGCGGAGCGCCCGATGCACCTCTGTGGTATTGCCGCGCGGCCGGCGGGTCGTGCGTCAGTGCTTCAGATGCGGTGGATCGATTCGATCGACGTTGTCGGCGAGCCGCTCGCGCAGCAGGCCGCGATCGATGTCATGGACACTGCCGCCATCCGCGAGATCGAACGCGTGCGCGGCCGCCGCGCCCATCGCGATGCACGGCCCCATCACCCGCACGCTCGACAGCGCGGTCGCGTCGGCGTCGATGCAGCGGCCGACCGCGATCAGGTTGTCGGCGTCCTTCACGACGAGGCTGCCGAACGGCACGGTATGCAGATGGTCGTCGCCGAACGGCTTCCATTCGTAGCCTTCGGCGCGATCGTGCAATTCGATCGGCCAGGAGGTGCGTGCGACCGCGTCCGGAAACTGCCGGGCGGCGATCACGTCTTCCGAGCGCAACTGCTGGGCGCCGACGATCCAGCGCGTCTGCCGGATGCCGGGCAGCCCGTAGCTGCGGATGTGCGCGTTGCGATAGATGTGCGGATACTCCGCGCGCAGGAACTCGAACGCGCGGTCCGCCTGGTCGCGGCCGACGAGCGCGGTGCGCGACGCCGCCATCGGTTCGAGCGGCGTCTCGATGTGCGTCATGTTCGCAATGCCGATGTTGCGGCCCCGGAAATAGAACACGAGCCCGTCCTTGCGTTCGAGCCCATACGCGTGTGCCTTTTCCTCGACGCGCTCGCGAAACGCGGGCGGCGTCGGCAGATCGGTCTCGTCGAGGTTCTCGAGCACGATCATCTGCGTGCCGCGAATCGGCGTTTCCGGCTCCTGGCAGTCGAACCCGGCCAGCCACGTGAGCGCGGCATCGCCGCTCGCGTCGACGAAGCCGTCGGCCGCGATGCGCACGTCGCCGTAGCGCGTCGCGACGTCGAGTTCGCGCACCCGCCGCCCTTCGCGCACCACGTCGCGCAACACGGCGCCGAGCACGACGGTGATGCCTGCGTCGAGAATCTTCTGCTCGATCCAGCGCGCGAGCGCGACTTCGTCGTACAGCACGACGGTCGTCAGCGGCCCTTCCTTGTAGTGCAGCGCGCCCTTCTCGCCGAGATCGCGCAGGATGCCGTCCGCGATGCCGTGCGTGACCTGGAAGCGCTTCGGCCCGTTCGAGAACAGCCCGCAGAACGTGCCGATGATCGAGTTGACCGCCTGACCGCCGAGCGCGGGCAGGCTGTCAACCAGCACGACCTTGCGGCCCAGCGCGGCCGCTTCGAGCGCAGCCGAGGTGCCGGCGATGCCCGCGCCGACGATGCACACGTCGGCGTCGAGTGTCCAGCCCGTCGGTTGGCCGTCGCGGCGGACGATACGAGTACCAGTGTTCAAAACATGCTCTCCTTGAAAATCCATCGCGGTGGAGCGCGGACGAAGCCGCGCGCCGGAATCAGGTGCGGCTGCGCTTGAGCACTTCGACGACGCCGCGCTCGGCATCGACGCGCACCCAGTCGCCCGTTTCGATCACGTCGAGCGGATCGACGTCGAAGTCGGTCAGCGACGGCGCGTGGCTCACCACCGCGCCGAGCGCGATCTTCGTGGTCATTTCGTTGAACAGCATCGCGGCCGGCGCGGTGCCCGCGATTCGCGCGATATGGAACTGGCTGGACCATCCGGACGAACCCTTCGCGCCGGGAAACACCAGCACCTTGTTCGCGAAGCTCTGGCCGCGCAGTTCGTGACGCGTCTCGATGATCGTGCCGGTGCGCGGATCGATACCGCCCCAGCCGGAGATGCGATCGCGCGTGACGAGCGCCTCGCCCTCGACACGGCCACCGACCACCTTGCGTCCGCGCAGCACGATCGGCGTGCCGGCTTCACCATTCATGTCGTGATGCGTGCTCATGCGGCCAGCCCTCCACGCCAGCGGCCGCTCACCGCGGCCTCGATACAATCGGCCGTGGTGCCGAACCACGCCTGCACGCCCATGATCGCCGGCAGGTAGTGCGCCTGCTTCGCCGAGTCGAGCGCAACGACGCGCGTGCCCTTGGGCATCACGCGACCGATCGCCGAGCACGTGTCGGTCATCAGCACGCCGCCCGCGTCCTCGATCAGCTTCGTATAGCCGGCCTGGTCCGCGAGCTGGCGGGTCGCGCGCGCGGTGAAGATCCACAGCTCGGTATTCGTGCCGATACGGCGGCCTTCGAGCAACTGGCAGACCTCCCAGATCTGCTCGATCGAATAGTGCGGACAACCGAGCATCACGAAGTCGACCTGGGCGTCTTTTGCGGTGGTGTTGACGCGCTCGTACGCGATGCGCCGCTCGGCCGCGCCGTAGTGGATCGTCTCGAGCGGCTTGCGGCCGCGAAACGCTTCGTCGCGCGTGCGCGCCTCCGGCGTCTGGCCGACGATGTGGTACATCTCGACGCCGCCCGACGAAGCCGCGGCCGCGCCGAAGTGCTTGAGCTTCGGCAGGTTCGGCACGTCGCGCAGCCCGTCGATCACCGGAATGCGGTCCTGCACGCATTCGCCGACGTAGTAGCCGAGCAGCCCCCAGTCCTGCACCGTCTTCACGTCGACGTCGAGTTCGATCAGATGCGTGCCGCCGCGGTTTTCGTCGAGGTGCAGGCCCCAGTACGGAATCTTGCCGGTCAGCATCGCGGCGCCGGTGCTCTCGCGCCCTTCGGCATTGGAGCGCGCGCCGAGCACCGCGTTGATGTAGATGACCGCGGACGACTCCATCCATGCGCAATGCTCGCCGCGCACCGGCACGTTGCCGGTCAGGTACGGCGCGCAGGTGTTGAGCGGCTGGATGCCGAGCCGCCCGGTGAACGCCTCGCCCTGGCGGTACAGCTTCACGATCTCGCCGTCGATGCCCTGGCGCCGCGCATGCTGCGGGTCGAGCCCCTGCTGCAGGTGGCTGCTGAAGACCTTCGCCTTCGGCACCTCGACCACCTCGGGGCTATCGAGGTTGAATTCGGAAAACACCGCGTCGAGGCCGCCGTGCGTGGCCGCGTAATCGCGCAGGAACGGCATCGTCGCGCCGACCGTGCCGCACACGTTGTTCGTGTCCACCAGGCGCGCCGCGCCGAGCGCTTCGCCGTAGCGCACCAGCAGATCCATCGCGCGCTGCACGGCCGCGCCGTCGCGGCCGTCGAGCATCGCCCGTTCGTCGTCGTTCAACTGCATTAGCGTGCTCCCTGTACAGGTTCGAGTGGCTCCGCCGGCGCCGCCACGTATCGGTCGAGGTCGACCGTCGTCGCGCGCCGCAGCTCGCGGCGCACCGACAGATCGTGACGGCGGCCGCGGTGCAGCGTGCAGCGGTTGTCCCAGATCACGAGGTCGCCGGGCCGCCAGCGATGCGAATACACGAAACGGCGCGCGGTCGCATGTTCGAGCAGATCCATCAGCAACACGCGGCCTTCGGCCAGCGTGCGACCGACGACATGCGTCGCGTGCGCGCCGATGAACAGATGCCGGCGCCCCGACCCGGCGTGCTCGCGCACCAGCGGCCAGCGCACCGGCGGCAGCGCGTTGCGCTGCGCGTCGCTGTAGTCGGTATCGCCGAGCAGGAAGCGCGAGTGCAGCGCGTAGTGCTCCGCTTCAAGCCCGTCGAGTTCGCGCTGCTCGCGAGGGTCGAGCGCATCCCACGCGGCGCGCATGTCCGCGTACTCGGTCTCGCCGCCCCACTCCGGCACGACGACCGCATGCAGCATCGAATAGCGCGCCGCCGGCTGCTGGAACGAACTGTCGCTGTGCCACAGCTGATTCGCGAGATTGCCGACGATGCGCCGGTGCGCGCGATCCGCGATCTGCCCGGATTCGTCCACGTTCGAGATGTCCGCGAGTTCCTGGTATGCGAGCCGCGCATGCGGACGCGCGACGCGCTTGAAACCGACATCGAGCGGTCCGAGCGCACGCGCGAACGCGAGCTGCTGGTCCTGCGTGAGCGGCTGAGCGCGGAACACCAGCACCGCGTAGCGGTTCATCGCGGCGTCGATCGCGCATGCGAGCGGTTCGGACACGGGCGCGGTCAGATCGACGCCGCTGGCGAGACCGACGAAATCCGGACGCGCGGCGTCAATGGGAACGACTTCAAGCGACATGGGCGGCTCCTGTTTGGGCGTTGTCCGGCGCGGCATCGTCGCCGCGGCGATGCAGGCGGCCGAGCGCGAACGCGAGGAGCGCGACGAAGGCGACCGGTACCGCGCCGAGAAAGAACATCCGTTCGACCGGCAGATGCGCGGACATCAGCATCCCGCCGATCACCGGCCCGGCGATCGCGCCGATCTTCTGGATACCGACCGCCGCGCCCGTGCCTTTCGCGCGCAGCGCGGTCGGATAGACGAGCGCCGCGACCGCGTTCAGGCCAAACTGGGTGCCGACCACCGTGAAGCCGGTCAGGAACACCGCCGCGACCAGCATCGGGGCAGGCAGTCCGGTGCCGAGCAGCGCGACGAGGGGCGTGCCGACGAGCGGCAGCACGGTGATGATGATGGCGCCGCGCGTGTCGACGAAGCGCATCAGCGCGAGCCCGCCCAGCGTGCCGCCGACCTGGAACATCGTCGAGACGAGCGCGGCGTCGCGCGGTGCGAGGCCCACGCTTTCGATCAGCACCGGCAGCCAGCTGCTGAGAAAAAACAGCGCCATCGAGTTCGCGATGTAGACGGCCCACAGCACCGGCGTCAGCGCGCGCAGCCGGCCCGCGAACAGCAGCCGCAGCGAGCCGTCGCGGCGGTGCTCGTGCGCGTGACCCGGCGAAGCACCGCCGATCACGAAGCGGGCCTGCGGCGCGACGGCGAAGCCCGGTGCGATCCGCGCGACGATTCGCGCGACTTCGGCGTGACGGCCCTTGAGCGTCAGGAAGCGGATCGACTCCGGCACCGCGAACCACAACATCGCGCTCGACACGAGCGGCGCGAGGCCGCCGATCACGAACACCACCTGCCAGCCGAACTTCGGCACGAGCCACGCCGACACGAGACCGCCCACGCTGCTGCCGATCGTATAGCCGCTGTACATCAGCGTGACCCACGTCGCGCGCCAGCGCTTCGGCGCGAACTCCGTCGTGTACGCGATCGCGTTCGGCACCACGCCGCCGATGCCGATGCCCGCCAGAAAGCGCAGCACCAGCAACTGTTCGAGGCCGGTGGCACGCGACGCGGCGAGCGTGAAGCCCGCGAGCACGACGCTGCCGATCACGATCATGCGTTTGCGGCCGATCACGTCGCCGAGATAGCCGAGCACGAACGCGCCGATCATCGTGCCGAATACGAATGCGCCGAACACCGGGCCGAGCACGCCATGCTTGAGGTGCCACGCGCGGCTCAGCGCCGGGGCCGCGAACGCCATCGCGGCGAGGTCGTAGCCTTCGGTCATCATCATCACGCCCATCGCGACGATCAGCAGGACACCGAAGCGGGTGGTCTGCTGCCGCTCGATCACCGTGCCGATGTCGATTACGGTTTCGCCGCTCATCTCAACGCTCCCGCGCCGGCCGGTCCGCGCCGAGCACCGCGCCTTGCGGCATCGTGCCGACCGTCGCGCGGTAGATTTTCAGCCAGCCGGTGTCGTTGACCGGCGCGGGACGCTGCCACGCGGCGCGGCGGCGCGCCAGCTCGGCTTCGTCGACCTTCAGGTCGCAGACGCGCCGGTCCAGATCGATGTCGATCGTGTCGCCGTCCTCGACGAGCGCGAGCGGGCCGCCGGTCGCGGCTTCCGGCGCCACTTCCGCGACCACCAGCCCCTTGCAGACCAGCCCCGACAGATGCCCGTCGGTGAGCATCGCGACCTGCTCGGACAAGCCCGCGCCGTCGATCGCGAACACCACGCGCGACGCCCCGCCGCCCATTGCCGGGCCGCCGCACACGCCCGCGCCGCGCATCACGACGACCTTGCCCGGCTGCACGCGACCGTCCTTGATCGCGGCGATCGCGTCGTCGGAGGTCGAGAAGCAGATCGCGTCGCCGGTGAACGTGCGCTGCTTGGTCGGCGAGATGCCGAATTTGACGATGCCGGCCTGCGGGGCGAGGTTGCCGCGCACCAGCACGATGGCCGGATGGTTCGCGAACGCGCGTTGCGGCGGGCGGATCACGTCGTCGTCGGCGATCGTCGCATCGGCCAGGTTGTCCTTCACCGTGCGCCCGGTCACCGTCAGCGCACCGGTGTCGAGCCACGCTTCGAGCCGCTTCATCACGCCGCGGCCACCGCCCGCCGCCTCCAGTTGCTCGATCGTGTGCGAGCCGACCGGACGCACGCCGGTCAGCACCGGGATCTGCGCGGCGAATGCTTCGAACAGCGCGTACACGTCGACGTCGAGCCCGCCTTCGGCCGCGACCGCCTGCAAGTGCTTGACCGTATTGATCGAGCCGCCGACCGCGAGCACCGTCTTCACCGCATTCGCGAACGCGCCGTGCGTGAGGATGTCGCGCGGCTTCAGGTCGTCGCGCACCATCTCGACGATGCGCGCGCCGGCTTCGCGCACGAACGCGAACATCCGCTCGCTGTTGGCGGCGACCGGCGTGCTGCCGGGCAACGACATGCCGAGCGCCTCGCTGACCATGTGCATCGAGTTCGCGGTGCCGAGCCCCGAACACACGCCGGGGCCGCGAATCGCGTTCTGGCTCATGCCGATCAGGTCCTCGACGGGCAGCTTGCCGGTCAGCGCATGCATCGCACCGACGAACACGTCCTCGATGTCCACGTGCTCGCCGCGATACTCGCCGCTCGGCTGATAACCGCACGCGACGACGATGCTCGGGATATTCAGCCGCGCGGCGGCCATCAGCTGGCCCGGCACGGTCTTGTCGCACGACGCCAGGCACACCATGCCGTCGAGCTGCGCGCCCTCGACGGCCACTTCGATGTCGTTCGTGACGAGGTCGCGCGCAGCCAGCATGTAGGCGCCGCGAGCGCCCGCGCCGGTGATGAAGTCGCTCGGCGCCGCGGTGCGGATCTCGAACGGCAGCGCGCCCGCGGCGCGGATCGCCTGTTTCAGCTGCGCGGCGATGCCGTCGAGATGGCTGAAGCAGGTGGCGAGTTCGGACGAGGAATTGACGATGGCGATCTTCGGCTTGTCGAGGTCTTCCTCGCTGATGCCGAGATTGCGCCACTGCGCGGCGCGCACCGCGCCGAGGTAGGAACCGCGCGGAAAATTGCTGCGCAACGGGCGTTGCGGCTTGCGTCCATCGGACATGGTGTCTCACTCCTTTGTTGTGGAAACGATGGTAGGAAGCCCGATAAAATCCGTCAATTATGTGAAATCGATAGGTATCATCCAAACCATGGATATTCGTCAGGTCGATCTGAATCTGCTGAAAGTGTTCGATGCGCTGCTGAAAAAGCGCCATGTGACGCAGGCGGGCGTCAGCATCGGGCTCAGCCAGCCGGCGATGAGCTATGCGTTGTCGAAGCTGCGCGAGCTGTTCGAGGACCCGCTGTTCGTGCGCACGGGCCGCGGCATGGAGCCGACGCCGCGCGCGCAGGCGCTCGGCGAGCCGGTCGCGCGGCTACTGGATCTGGTGCAGACCGAAATCCTGCCGATGCCCGAGTTTCGCCCCGCCGAGTCGTCGCGCAACTTCGTGCTGTGCATGTCGGACATCGGCGAAATGGTGTTCCTCCCCCGCCTGGAGAGCTTTCTCGACAAGGCGGCGCCGCACGTGAGCATCAAGACGGTCGCGCTCAGCATGCCGGAGCTGGAGGAGGGGCTGGCGAGCGGCGACGTCGACCTCGCGATCGGCTACTTTCCGGGGTTGAACAGCGAATCGCTGAAGCGCAAGGCGCTGTACCGGCACTCGTATGTGTGTATCGCCCGCGACGATCATCCGGAAATCGGGGACACGCTGTCGCTCGATCAGTACCGCGCCGCCGCGCATGTGATGGTGCATCCCGAAGGCCGCGAGCAGGACGTGCTCGCCCGCACGCACGAGCGCCTCGGGATTCGCGTCAACGTCCGCTTCAGTACGCCGCGCTTCATCGGCGTGCCGTTCGTCGTCGCCGGGTCGGACATGATCGCGGCGGTGCCGCAGGCCGTCGGGCGGCGCTTCGCGGAGTTCGTGAACGTCAAGCTGCTGCCGCTGCCCTTCCCCGCCCCCACGTACGAGCTTTATCTGCACTGGCATCCGCGCTTTCATCACGAGCCGGCCAACCGCTGGATTCGCGACGCGATGAGCGAACTCGTCAAGGGGCCGATGCAGCACGAGCCGTTGCCGAATACGAAGCGGAAGCGTTCCGCGGCGGCGCGGTAGGCCGGCCAGGCAGAAATGGCTAACGGGGCCGGTCGCGAAGCAGCAGGCGCGACCCGACCTCCACGATCGACGTAATCGCCGGCAGCAGTTCCTGGCCCAGCGACGTCAACTCGTATTCCACCGACGGCGGCGACGTCGGCAACACGCTTCGCCGGATCACGCCCCGCTCCTCCAGATCACGCAGCCTGCCGGTCAGCACCTTCGCGGTGATGGTCGGGTTGTCGCGCCGCAACTCCGAAAACCGACGCGGGCCATTGCTCAGGCACCAGATCAGTTCGGGCGTCCACAGGCCGCCGATCAGCGCCATGCATTTCGACATCGGGCAGCCGGGAAGCGGCTCCACCTTCTTTCGCATTCTCAAGCCCATCGTCGTCCCGGAATGGTTTCCATTTGGTTACTTGAAAATGATGGTAACCGATGGATAGGTGGTTTCCAATGGAAACCTTCATCCCTACACTGGGAGCCTCACCCACCGATTCACGGAGAGAATGAACATGTATGCAATAACGGGAGCATCCGGGCAACTCGGGCGCCTTGTGATCGATGCATTGCTTGAAACCGTTCCGGCCGACCGGATCGTCGCGGCGGTCAGGAATCCCGCGAAGGCACGCGACCTCGAGGCGCGCGGCGTGGTGGTGCGCGAGGCCGACTACAAGCGGCCTGAAACGCTCGCCAGCGCGTTCGTCGGGGTCGACAAACTCCTGCTGATCTCGTCGACCGAAGTCGCCGGGCGCCTGCCGCTGCATCGCGCGGTGATCGACGCGGCCCGGCGGGCAGAAGTCTCGCTGCTCGCCTATACGAGCATGCTGCACGCCGACACCTCGCCCGCCCGACTCGCGATCGAGCACCGGCAGACGGAAGAAATCATCGCGGCCGCCGGCCTTCCCGCCGTCATCCTTCGCAATGGCTGGTACACCGAGAACCATCTGATGGCCCTCCCCGCGGCGCTCGATCACGGCGCGTTCATCGGGGCCGCGAAGGACGGGCGCTTTTCTTCCGCCGCGCGCAAGGACTATGCGGCGGCCGCGGCCGTGGCACTGGCGACGGACGGCCATGCAGGAAAAACGTATGAACTGGCGGCGGACGATGCGTTCACGCTGGCGCAACTGGCTGCCGAGGTTTCGCGGCAATCCGGCAAGACCGTCGTCTACAACGATCTCGCGCAGGATGCTTATGCAGACGCGCTGACGAGCGCCGGGCTGCCGCCCGAGTTTGCCAGCGTCCTGGCCGATGCCGACGTGGCCGCGTCGCGCGGTGCGCTGTTCGACGAGGGCGGCGCCCTCGCGCGACTGATCGGTCGCCCCACGACGCCGTTCGCGAGCGTCGTCGCGACCGCGCTGCGCGGTTAAATCGAGCAGGTTCCTGGGCGGCGCCGGCCCGCGCCGCTCGACGGCGTGCAGTGTGGCCGGCGCCGATACAGCCGGCCGCCCTGCTGCGCGTGGCCCGTCGGAGCCGGCGCAAGCGTACGTTGCGGCGCGGTGCGAATTACGCCGACCGGCGACGCGCGGAGTGCACGTTCGTTGGCGTCCGTGGTGGCACGCGGCTCACAATCGGTACGTTCGCAGCGCATTGTGGACGAACAGCGCGTCGCGCTCATCGTCGCCGGCGCCCGCGACGATTGCCGCATAAGCGTGCCAGAGCGCCCGATAGCCGGCATGGAGTCGATCGACCGGGAAGTTCGACGCGAACATGCAGCGCGCCACACCGAACACGTCGATCGCCTCGAGCACGTACGGGCGGAAACTTTCGACCGTCCAGCGATGGTCGAACATCGCGAGCCCGGACAGCTTCATCGTCACGTTCGCCCGCCGCGCGAGCCCGCGCAGTCCGTCGCGCCATTCGCGCCAGCCGTGCACGCTGCTTCGGTCGACGAACATGCCCGTGTGATTGACGATCACGGGCGTGTCGGGGTGCGCGTCGATGACGGCAAGCGCGGCGCCGACCTGGGCAGGGTACAGCTGCAGGTCGAACGACAAACCGAACTCGCTCAGCATCCCGAAGTTCTCCCGCCAGCGCGGCTCGGCCAGATAATCCACGTCGACGTAGTTGTACCAGGGGTCCGGATGCCGGTTCAATACCTGCCGGATGCCGCGCACGTTCGGATGCGCCGCCGCGCCGGCGAGCCGGATGCGTGCGTCCGGCGCGAACAGGTCGACGCCCGCGACGATGCCGTCCGGCATCCCGCCGCTCGCCGGCGCATCGGCAAGCGCCTGCAGCCAGTCGACTTCGCTCGGCCTCGTCCACGCATCGTGGATCGCCTCGACATGCACGACCTTCAGCACGTCGATATCCGCGCCGGCATCCGCGCGCAAGTCCGCGGGCAGGTACCGGCGTGGCAATTCCGCCACCGCGCCCGAGAACGCCGGTTGGGCGCGATCGAGCCAGCCGTAGCTCAGCGCGTCGGCGTCCCAGAAATGGACATGGGGATCGACAACCTGCATGTGGGCTCCATGAGTTGATGCGACACGATGATCCGCTGCAACGGGTCGGCACACGTCGAACGTGGCCGCCCGTCGAGCGGCCGGCCTCATTCCAGATGAAACATCGGCTCCAGCGCTTTCTCGACCGGGCGCCCGTCCGGCCCGGTCGCCATCAGGTCGGCCATGTACGCCCACCAGCGACGCATCACGTCCGTTTCGGCGAGTTGCGCGATCCGGTGATCGGCCGGCCGTTTGAGCACGGCGAACAGGTGATGGGTGTCGTCGTCGAGAAAGATCCAGTAGTCCGAGATACCTGCCGCACGAAGCGCGTCTGCGAGTTCCGGCCAGATCGCATCATGCCGGCGCCGGTATTCGTCCCGCTTGCCGGGGTGCAGGCGCATCCTGAAGGCGATCGTTTCCATGGTCATGCCTCGTCGTTTCACTGAAGGTTCACGTACATGCCGCCGTCGACGAGCAGCGCGGCGCCGTTCACGTAGCGCGCCATGTCGGACGCGAGAAACACGACGCAGTCGGCGACGTCGTCCGGCTCGCCGAGGCGACCGAGCGGAATCCTGCGCTCGAAGTACTCGGTCTTGCCGGGCGCGGCGAGATCGTCGTCGTTGATTTCGGTCCGGATCGTGCCGGGCAGCACCGAATTGCAGCGAATGCGGTGCGGCGCGAGCGCGACCGCGCACGACTGCATCAGCGCATGGACGCCAGCCTTGGTCGGCGTGTAGTGCGTCTGCATGCCGCCGCCGACCAGCGCGCTGATCGAGCTGGTCGCGACGATCGCGCCGCCGCGCCCTTGCGCGGCCATTTGCCGGGCGACGGCCTGGGTCATGTAGAACGCGCCGTGGAGGTTCACTTCCATCGTTCTTTGCAGCAGCTCGGGCGGCAAGTCCAGGAAGCCGTGGAACGGGCAGATTCCGGCATTGCTCGCCAGCACGTCGATCCGGCCGAATCGCTCGACTGCGGCCGCGACCAGCGCGCGCGCCGTGTCGGGCTGCGCGACGTCGCCCGGCACGGCCAGCGCGTCGCGGCCCGTCGCGCGGATCGCGTCGACGAGCGCGTCGATCTCGTGCTCGGCCTGTGCGGGCAGCAGCGGGTTCGTCCAGTAGTTGACGACGATGTCGGCGCCATGCCGCGCACACGCCAGCGCAATCGCACGGCCGATCCCGCGCGATCCACCCGTCACGACGACGATCCTGTCTTCGAGCAACTTCGTCATTGCGCCCTCCTCTGCTTTGACCATCGCGCGCTCAGTGTTCGTACGGGCGCTGCATGCGCACGTCCGGATTCAGACGCACACCGAACCCGGGGGTGTCGGGCACCTTCATCCGCCCGCCGACCGGCACCGGTTCGTCGAGCAGCAGCGGATCGAACATCGGCACGACGCGATCCGCCTGCGGCGCCATCATCAGGAATTCGGCGAACGGGCTGTTGTGGCGCGTCGCGACGAAGTGATAGCTGTAAACCGACGAGCCGTGCGGAATCACCAGCACGCCGCGCGCGTCGGCGAGCGCCGAGATCCGCATCAGCTCGGTGAGCCCGCCGCACCAGCCCACGTCCGGCTGGATGATGTCGCAGCAATCCATCTCCAGCAGCATCCGGAAGCCCCAGCGGGTCGCCTCGTGCTCGCCGGTCGTGACGAGCATGCCGCGCGGCACGTCGCGGCGCAGCTTCGCATAGCCCCAATAGTCGTCGGGCGGCAGGCATTCCTCGATCCATTTCAGGCCGAGTGCATGCGCTTCGTGCGCGAGCCGCGTCGCATACGGCACGTCGAGGCTCATCCAGCAGTCGAGCATCAGCCAGAAATCGGCGCCGACACGCGAACGCATGTCGGCGAGCGCGTCGAGATTGCGGCGCAGGCCGGCCTCGCCCTCGGCCGGGCCGTGATGCAACGGCAGCTTGCCGCCGATGAAGCCCATCTCCTTCGCGAGATCGGGCCGGGCGCCGGTCGCGTAGAACTCGAGCTCGTCGCGTACCTTGCCGCCGAGCAACTGGTGCACGGGCTCCCGCCGGACCTTGGCGAGCAGATCCCACAGCGCGAGATCGACGCCGGAAATCGCATTGAGCACGACACCTTTGCGCCCGTAGTACAGCGTCGCATGGAACATCTGATCCCACATCTTCTCGATGTCGGTCACGCGCTGCCCTTCGATGAAGCGCGCGAGATGCCGCTCGACGATGAACGCGCCGATCTCGCCGCCGGTCGTCACCGCAAAGCCGACCGTGCCGTCGCTGGCCTCGACCTCGATCACGAGCGTGCCGAGCACGTTGATGCCGAACGACTGGCGGCTCTGCCGGTATTCGGGGTAGCGCGACATCGGCGTCGCGATGTGGTCGTCGATCCAGTGACCGGCATCCTGATCGTGGTAGTCGGCACCGCCACCACGCACCGTCAGCGCGCGGACCGCGCGTATCGTCGGCATGCTCATTCTTCGGGTTCCTTGGTTGTGTCATCGAGTACGGCGGCCACGCGTACGCGTCGTGCGCACGGACCGCGGCGGAAATCGCAGGGTCGTGCCGCGAGGCGGTCGCGTCAGCGTGCCCAGCGCAGCACCAGCGCGTCGAGCCGTCGCGCGATCTCGATCAGGCCCGCGCGCGTGGCCGGATGCAGCGGCGCGAGCGGACGGCGCGGCGCGTCCGATGCGATCACGCCGCCCTCCTTCATCAGCGCCTTCGCCGCCAGCAGGCCGGCCTGACGATTCTCGTAATTGATCAACGGCAGCCATTGCTCGTACTGGGCGACCGCCTCGTCGCGCCGCCCGGCGAGATACGCGGCGAGAATCGGCCGCAGCCCGTCCGGATAACCGCCGCCGAGGATGCTGCCGGTCGCGCCCGCATCGAGATCGGCGAGCAGCGTGATCGCTTCCTCGCCGTCGAACGGCCCCTCGATCGCGTCGCCGCCGAGCGCGATCAGCTCGCGCAGCTTCGCCGCGGACTGCGGCACCTCGATCTTGAAATAGCGCAGATTCGGAATCGTGTGTGCGATGCGCGCCAGAAACGCGGCCGATACCTGCGTGCCGCTCATCGGCGCATCCTGGTACATGATCGGAATCGCGATCGCGTCGGAAAGCTCCGCATAGAACTGCTCGATCGCGGCCTCGCCGCACCGGATCGTCGCGCCATGGTACGGCGGCATCACCATCACCATCGCCGCACCGGCCGCCTGCGCGGCGCGGCTGCGCGCCGCGCAGATCGTCGGACTGAAATGCGTGGTCGTCACGATCACCGGCACGCGCCCCGCCACGTGCTCGAGGATCGCCGCGATGAGCCGCTCGCGCTCGTCGTCGGTCAACGAAAACTGCTCCGAGTAGTTCGCCAGGATGCACAGGCCATCCGCTCCCGCGTCGATGATGAAGTCGACACAGCGCTTCTGGCCCGGCATGTCGATCTCGCCCGACTCGGTGAAGATCGTCGGCGCGACGGAGAACGCGCCTGTATAGCGGCGGTGAATCGGCGTAGGCAAGCTCATCTGGAACCCTCTCTTATAATCAGTGATCCGAATTGTATGGCGCGTTCGTCATGCGCCGATACCGCGATAAATCACGCGTCACACGCGCCCGTACCGCCCTCGCAGCCCGTCCGTCACGCCGCAATAGATCGCCTTCAGCTTCAGGCGCTTGTTACGCGCATGCAGCAGCACGAACGCGACGTGCTTGAGCGTGATGAGATTGATCAGCAGCATCGCCGGATAGCGCCGCCAGTAGTCGCGCGCGACGAGGATGCAGTTGCGCGCCGCATAGTAGTGGCGCAGCGCGCTCTGATCGAAGATCTCGACGCGCGGCCAGTGCTGCTGCGCGGACGGGCTGCCGAGTTCGTGGGGCAACGACACGTCGGCATTGACGCACACCGGCACGCCGTGCGCCTGCGCGCGCATGCAGTATTCCGCGTCGACGTGGTCGATGAAGAAGTCCTCGCGGAAACGGCCGAGCGCACGATACGCATCGAGCGAGATCGCGGTGCCCGACGAGATGATGACCGAGCACGACAGCAAGCCGTGCGCGCCGCCGTGGATCGGCGTGATCTGCGCGGACCAGCGGCGCACCGTGAACAACGGCAGGTCGCGCTGGAAATTGCGGTTGAAGATCCGCGGGCCGACCAGGAAGCGGCTGTCGCCCACCCGCGCGCAGCCGGCCAGCATGCGATCGAAATAGTCGTCCGGAACGTGCGAATCCTGGTCGAAGATGAAGAAGACGTCGCAGCCGCGGCCGATCAGGAATTCGACGCCGGCGTTGAACGCACCGGCGATACCGCCGCGATTGTGATTCGGGATCACGTCGACGCCGCCGGCGGCGAGCCGTGCGTACAGCGCGGGATCGGCGACGGGCGAATTGTCGACCGCGACGACGGCGGGGCTTTTCGCGGGCAAGGTCAGCAAATGCTCGATCTGCGCCGCGGAGGGTTTGTACAGCGTGACCAACGTACCGTGTGGCATGACGGCACCTCGTGACGATCAGGTAGCGATGCGCCGCGCCGGTCGATCCGGGCGGCCCGTCCTCCTTTGCGTGACTGCTTGTCTCGTCGACCGGCCGGGCCTGCCCGTTCGCGTGCGGCACGCGAGCGTCGCACGCACTGCAGCCGGTCTTCCTTATTTTGCGTACAGCTTGACGACGCTCGCCTGGACGACGCGCGTGATCTCTTCCATCCGCCAGCGGATATGCGTGTCGGTCAGCGTCGTGCAGCGCGCCGCATCGCGTTCGGCGAGCGCGTCGAGAATCTCGAGATGCTCGGTAAACGCCTCGTTGCGTCGCTGATCGACGTCGACCCAGCGCACGTAGTGAATCCGCGCATTGATCCCTTGCAGCACCCGGCCGATCTCGGCATTGCCCGACAACGCGGCGAGCTCCAGGTGAAACTGTTCGTCCTTGACGACCAGCTCGGCCGACGACATTCGCGCGGCATTCTTCATCACCTGCTTCCAGAAGCGACGCAGCGCCTTGATGTCGTTGTCCGACGCACGCTCGCACGCGAGCATCACCGCGGTCGTCTCGATCGAGCGACGCAATTCGAACAGATCGAACACATCCTTCCCCTCCAGTTCCCGAATGAAGAAACCGCGGTTCGGCACGAACACCAGCAAATTTTCGGCAACGAGCCGGTTAAGCGCCTCGCGAATCGGCGTACGACTCACGTTGAAGCGCTCGGCAAGCTCCAGCTCGTTGAACCGTTCGCCCGGCCGGATCTCGTACAGCACGGCCATCTGTTTCAACTGCTCGTAAATCTCGTTGACCGTGAGGCCCGTGCGCATCGGCGCCGCGGTCTCCCGGCCAGCCATAACGGAAGTCGACATCTCGTCTCCTGGTTCCACCTGTTGTCACCGCGCGTCATTATCCATCGGCAATTTGCCCGCGCGCGTCTTTTTACCTGCACGAGCCATGGATCAGCGCATCAGCAGGCTGCCGAAGCCCGGTACGGGGTCATCGACGCCCGCAAGCCGCAGCGCGTGCCATGCGAGCGCGTGATTGCTCGACAGCACGGGTTTTCCCGCCCGGGCTTCGATGTCGGCCAGCGCATCGACGATGCGCAGGCTCGTGCACGACACGAATACCGCATCGACGGCCGGATCGGCGGCGAGCGTCAGCACCGCGTGCTCGATCGACGCGCGCTCGATCCGGGCGACCTCGTTGTCGTCGCGGTGCTCGAACGAGCCCACCCGCACGATATCGACGCCGCGCGCGCGCAGGTATGCGGCCATCGCATCGTTGATCGTGCGCTCGTATGGCGTCAGCAGCGCGACGCCGCGCGCGCCGAGCGCCGTCAGCGCGACGCGTGCCGCGGTAATCGGCGTGGTGCACGCGACGCCGGGCCGCGCCTCGCGAATGCGCTCGAACACACGCTCCTCGCCGAGCACCATCGACGCCGACGTGCAGCCGAACGCCACGACGTCGAGGCGCTCGCCCGGCCGGATCAACTCGACCGCCGCGCAGATGCCGCCGTCCATCCGCGCGAGCGTTTCGGCCGTGATCTCGGCCGAATTCGCGATCCGGCTTTCGTAGAACGCGACGCCATCGATCGCGAGCAGACGCCGCCACTCGTATTCGATCGTATGATCGGTCGCCAGCACGACGAGGCCGATCGCCGCGCGCCGCGCGATGCCGGCGTCGAGCGAGAAATCGAAGCGGGCGTACGCATCGCGCGCCGGACCGGCGCCGACGCTCGGATCGGACGTCTGGGGGGTAGAGAGAAGTTCGCTCATTGCAGGGTCATCCCGGTGATGTCGATATCGGGCCGCTTGCCGTGGATCAGGTCCGCCACGATCTTCGCGGTGCCGCACGACATGGTCCAGCCCATATGGCCGTGGCCGGTGTTGAAAAACAGGTTGCGGTGCCGGGATGCGCCGATGATCGGCGTGCCCTCCGGCGTCATCGGCCGCAGCCCGGCCCAGTACGACGGCTTCGCGTAGTCGGCGCCGTTCGGGAACAGTGCCTGCGCGGTCGCGAGCATGTGCGCGAAATCGCCCGGCGAATGCGTGGTGTCGTAGCCGCTGAACTCGGCGGTCGCGGTCAGCCGCAGCCGGTCGCCGAAGCGCGCCCAGGCGACGAGCTGGTTCTCCTCGACGCCGCCGAGCGCCGGCGGCTCGTGCGTATCGCCGATCGGCAGCGTGACCGAGTACCCCTTGACCGGATAGATCGGCAACCGGTAGCCGAGCGCGCGCGCGACGCCCGGCGAATACGCGCCGAGCGCGAGCACGTAACGATCGCCGCTCACGCGGCCCTGCGACGTCTCGACGTAGTCGATCGCGTCGGCGCTCGCGCGCACGCCGTCGATCGACGTGCCGAAGCGGAATTCGACGCCGAGCGCACGGCAGCGCTCGGCGAGCGCACGGGTGAACAGATGCGCGTCGCCGCTCTCGTCGCTCGGGCAATGGATCGCACCCGCGATCCCGGCCGCCGCGTGGCGCAGTGCCGGCTCGCGTTCGACGGTGGCCCGCGCATCCAGGATGTCGAGCGGCAGACCGTTGTCGGTCAGAATCCGCATGTTCGCGACGCCGCGCTCGAACGACGCCGGATCGCGATACAGGTACAACAGCCCACCGCTTGTCCGGTCGTACTCGAGCCGTTCGTCGTGCGTCGCCTGCTGAAGCCGCTGCTGCGCATAACGGCACAGCCGCACCTTGATCGACGTGTTGCGTCGCGAGCGCTCGGCCGTGCAGTTCTGCAGGAACAGCGCGCACCAGGCCCACATGCGCCAGTCGGGCGTCCATTTGAGCCGCAGCGCCTGGCCATCGGCGAACAGCGACTTGAAGAGGATCTTCGGTGCGCGCGGCGACGCCCAGGTATACGAATGGCCAGGCGCGATCAACCCCGCATTCGCGAAGCTGGTTTCGAGCGCGACGCCGTCGCGACGTTCGATCACCGTCACCTCGTCGCCCGCCTTCGCGAGAAAATATGCAGTGGTCACGCCGACGATGCCGCCGCCGAGCACGATCGTCTTCATCGTCCGGTTCTCCTGTACTAGCTCGCGGCAATCGCCGCGATCTCGACCGTGTACTGGGGAAACGCGAGCTTCGATTCGACGCACGCGCGTGCCGGTGCGTCGCCCTGCGGCACCCACGCGTCCCATACGCCGTTCATCTCGGCGAAGCTGCGATAGTCGGCCAGCCAGATGCTCGCGGACACGATCCGGCGCTTGTCGAGCCCCACGCCTTCGAGCAGCCGGTCGATCTTGTCGAGAATCTGACGGGTCTGTCCGGCCACGTCGAGCGACGTATCGTCCGCCACCTGGCCCGCGACGAATGCCAGCCCGCCCGCGACCACCAGCTGGCTCATCCGTTCACCCACGCCGTATCGCTTGATCTCCACCATCTGACTGCCCTCCGAGGCCGTGTCGAGTTGGGCAGATTTAAGCACCACAATTCACCTCTGTATACACTTTTTTCAGAAATATTCTCGATTGCTCCACATTGGAGCGCGCGTGCACCACGGCTATTCGCGATCTTTATATGCGTGCATAAATGCATGAAAACAGGGCGATTTTTCTGTCATTCCCAGGGCTTCTACGATTCTTCACAGCCACTCGAAAATTTATTTGCAAACGATTTTTGATCTGTGATTCTGTCGACACTTCTGTATATCAAACCATGCCGCCAGCCGTGCGGCCGACCATGCGACGGGAGAACGAAGATGAAGGCAAGTCAGTGGAGTGTCGGTATCTGGATCGCGCTCGGTGCGGTTGCGTCGGGCGCTGCACAGGCCGACGTCAGCGTGGGCGCGGTGCTGCCGCTGACCGGCGCGAGTGCGTCGATCGGCGAAGACCAGCGCCGCGGCATCGAGCTCGCCGTCGCGCAGATCAATGCGAAAGGCGGCGTGCTAGGCCAGAAGCTCGCCGTGCGCATCGAGGATTCGGGCGGCTCGGCCAATACCGCGCTCGACGCCGCGCGCAAGCTCGCGACCGTCGAGCACGTGCCGGTCGTGCTCGGCGAGTTCTCGTCGTCGGTGACGATTCCGGTCGGGCAGTTCCTGGTGCGTCAGGGCGACGTGCACATCAACATCGGCTCGTCGAGTCAGCAAGTGCGCAAGATCGGCGCGGGCTCGTTCAGCGTGATCGGGCTGGATGACCTGTCCGCGCGCTTCGCCGCGCAGGACGTGTATGCCCGCAAGCTGCGCCGCATCGCGCTGATCGCACCGAACAACGGCTACGGCCAGGGCATCGCGGGCGAGTTCAGGAAGCGTTTCGAGGCGCTCGGCGGCACGGTGGTGTCGACGGTGCTCTACACGGAAGGGCAATCGACCTATCGCCGCGAGCTGGAGCAGGCGTCGCGCGCGCAGCCCGACGCGTACGTCTACAGCGCCTATGGCCAGGAAGCCGCGACGCTGAACCGCCAGGCGTTCGAGATGCGGCTCAACCAGCATCCGTGGTACGGCATCTATCTGACGATGTGCACGAGCGACACGCCCGCGCAGATCGCGCAAGGCCAGATCGGCCTCGAGGTCGCCGCGCTCGGCGCGGGCGCGAAAGCGTATGCGAGCGCCTATCAGGCGGCGTACAACGAGGCCCCGCGCTCGGCGTTCGGCAGCTATGCGTACGACGCGACGCTGTTGTCCGCCGCCGCGATCGGCCGCGCGCAATCCATCGAACCGGCGAAGATTCGCACGGCGCTCGCGGCATTGGGCAAGTCGTATACCGGCGTGACCGGCGCGATCGCGTTCGATGCCGACGGCCAGCGCGAAGTCCAGCCCTACGAGAAGGTGATCTACCGCCAATCGGTCGTCGCGCAGCAGTGAGCGACCGCCCGCCTGGATGAACCCGAGGACCTCGCCATGCTGTCATTCATTGTCGACGTATTGATCCGCACCGCCGATCTGCTGCTGGTGTCGGTCGGCCTGTCGACGCTCTATTCGCTGATCCGCTTTCCGAACATCGCGCATGTCCAGTACGCGATGCTCGGCGCATTTGCGACGCTCTGGCTGGAGCGCGCAGGGATGCCGTTCGCACTCGCGACGGTCGTGTCCTGCGTGCTGATCGGCACGGCCGCGACGCTGCTGAACCTGTTCGTGTTCGCGAGACTGCTGCGCTCCGGCAGCGCGGTGGCGATGATCGGCTCGCTCGCGATCTCGATGCTCGCGGTCGCGCTGGTGCTGGGTATCGCCGGCTCGCGGCCGCAGCAGTATGCGCGGGACGTGCATCCGCCGATGGTGATCGCCGGCGTCGCGCTGTCCGTGCCGCAGTTGGGCTCGATCGCATGCGGCGCCGGCGCGCTCGCGATATTCGCGGCACTGCTGTACCGCACCGGCCTCGGCCGGGCGATGCGCGCGCTCGCGTCGAATCGCGCACTGGCGCTCGCGACCGGCATCGACGCGACCCGCGTGACCAACGTGATCACGTTCGCGAGCGGCGTGCTGGCGGCGCTCGGCGGCACGATGCTCGGCGCCACCGAGAGCGTGCACGTGAATCTCGGCTACGGGCTGCTAATCCCGGTGTTTTCCGCGGCGATCCTGGGCGGCCTCGGCAATCCGCTCGGTGCGGCAGCCGGCGCGCTGCTGATCGCGGTGGCCGAAACCGTCGCGTTGAACGTCGACTTCGGCGGGCTCGTCGACCGGCCGATGCAGTTCTTTCCGGTCGAGTACGTCGGCGCGGTGTCGTTCGCGATCCTGCTCGTCGCCCTGATCTTCCGGCCCTACGGCATCTTCGATCGGGAGGTACGACGTGTCTAGCTTCGTCATCCATCTGCTGACCGTCGGCTGCCTGTACGCGACGATGGCGCTCGGGCTGAACCTGCAGGCCGGCTATGCGGGGCTCGTCAATTTCGGCTTCATTGCGTTCAGCGGGCTCGGCGCGTACGCGGCCGGCATCGCGTCGCAGCTCGGCTGGCCGTTGCCTTCGGCGCTGGCGCTCGCGCTGGCCGCCGCGGGTGCGCTGGCGATCGTCGTCGCGCGGCTCGGGCGACAGCTCTCCGCCGACTACTGGGGGATCGCGACGCTCGCGATCGCCGAGATCCTGCGCACGATCGCACTCAACGAAAGCTGGCTGACCGGCGGCGCGCAAGGCATCGGCGGCATCGCGCCGCTGTTCCCCGGGCTGCGGGCGCCGTGGGCCGACCTCGCCTTTCTCGCGGTCACGGCCGGCTGCCTCGCGCTCACCTACGCGACCTACCGGCGCCTGACCGCGAGCCGCTTCGGCCGGGCGCTGAAGGTGATGCGCGAAGAACCCGCGCTCGCCGTCTGCTTCGGCTACGATCCGCTCGCGCTGAAGACGCGTGCGAGCATCGCGGGGGCGCTCCCCGCCGCGCTGGCCGGAGCGCTCGCCGCGTGGTACATCGGCTATGTTGGGCCGGACGCGATGATCGCGTCCGAGACCTTCGCGCTCTGGACCGTCGTGATGGTCGGCGGCCTCGGCAGCCACGTGGGCGTGCTGGTCGGCACGCTGATCGTGCAGGCCGTCTACGCGCTGGCGCCGTTTCTCAAGGACTGGCTCGGGGTCGGCAGCGACCTGACCGGCGCGGTGCGGCTGGGCCTCGTCGGCCTGATGCTGCTCGCGTGCGTGCTCTGGCGCCCGCACGGGCTCGTGCCGGAGCGCCTGGAGGTGCGGCCATGAGCGCGCTGCTCGATCTAGACGGCGTGACGATCCGCTACGGCGAGAACGTCGTCCTGTCCGGCGTCACGCTGTCGGTCGACGGCGGCGAGATCGTCGGACTGCTCGGCCCGAACGGCTCCGGCAAGAGCACCGCGCTCAACGCGATCACCGGCTTCGCGCCGCTCGCGGCGGGCGCGATCCGCTTCGACGGCCAGCGTATCGACGCGCTGACGCCGCACCGGATCGCCCGGCTGGGGGTGCGCCGCACGTTCCAGTTGCCGTCGATGCCCGCGCGCATGTCGGTGCTCGAACTCGCGATGGCGGCTTCGTCCGCGCGCCACGGCATCGCCGCCGCCCTCTGGCGCGGCCGGGCGACGCGCGCGCTCGATGCCGATACCCGTACGCGCGCCGCCGCGCTGCTGGACGAGCTGAAACTCTCGGGCGTCGCGCACCTTTCCGCCGCGTCGATCTCCGGCGGCCAGAAGAAGCTGCTGGGCATCGCGTGCGCGATGATGACCGAGCCCAAGCTGCTGCTGCTCGACGAGCCGACCGCCGGCGTGCACCCGAACCTGCGCGGCGAATTGATCGACGCGCTGCAACGGATTCGCGAACAGGGCGTCACGCTGGTCGTCATCGAGCACGACATGCATTTCATTCGCGAGCTGTGCGACCGCTGTGTCGTGCTGGACCGCGGCGTGACGATCGCGAACTGCCGCCCGGCCGAGCTGGAGCGCAACCGTCGCGTACTCGATGCGTATCTCGGGCGCGCCCATGCCGCCCCTCGCCCGCTGGAGGCGTCATGATCGACGTGCGCGAACTCGTCGCCGGCTACACGCCCGAAGTCGACATCCTGCACGGTGTGTCGCTCACGGTCGGCGCCATCGACATCGTGACGATCCTCGGCCCGAACGGCTGCGGGAAATCGACGCTGCTGAAGGCGATCGCGGGCTTCGTGCTGCCGCGCGCCGGCAGCGTGACGATCCAGGGCACGGACGTGGCGCGCGTGCCGGTCCATCGCAAGATCCGCGAATACGGCATCGGCTTCGTGCCGCAGACCGACAACGTGTTCGCGTCGCTGACCGTGCGGGAGAACCTGATACTCGGCGGCCAGTCGATGTCGGCGTTTCCGCGCGAGGCACGCATCGACGAGCTGTGCGAACAGTACCCGGTGCTGCGGCGTCGCCACCGGTCGCTGGCCGGCGCGTTGTCCGGCGGCGAGCGGCAGATCGTGTCGCTCGCCCGCGCGCTGATGCCGCGCCCGGTGTTGCTGCTGCTCGACGAGCCGTCGGCGGGCCTGTCGCCGAAGATGGTCGACGAGGTGTTCGACGCGATCGTCCGGATGCGCGACACCGAGCATATCGCCGTGCTGATGGTCGAGCAGAATGCGATCGAGGCGCTGCGCATCGCGGATCGCGGCATCGTGCTGACGATGGGGCGCGTCGCGCTCGAAGGCTCCGCTGCCGAGTTGCTCGACAGCGACGAGATGCGGCGCCTGTACCTCGGCGGGAGGGCCGCATGAACGGCGGGCGCGCGGCGCCGGCCGCCGGCGCATACGCCTCCGCGGCGGCGCGCCCGGTGCTCGTGATGGTCGCGCTCGCGTGCGGCTTCGTGATGGCCATGCTCGATGTGACGATCGTCAACGTCGCACTGAAGGCGATGGAAACCAGCCTGTCGATGTCGCTGACCGCGCTGGTGTGGGTCGTCGATGCGTACACGCTCAGCTTCGCGGCGCTGCTGCTGCTCGGCGGCGCGCTCGCGAACCGCTACGGGTCGAAAGCCGTCTACGTCGCGGGGCTCGCGCTGTTCGTCGGCGCGTCGGTGCTGTGCGCGGCCGCGCAGTCCAGCGGCGCCCTGGTCGCGGCGCGCCTCGCCCAGGGTGTCGGCGCGGCGCTCTTCATGCCGAGTTCGCTGAGCCTGCTCACGCTCGCGTTCCCGCCGGGGCCGATGCGCACGCGGATGATCGGCATCTGGGGCGCGCTGGTGTCGGCCGCGATGGCGCTCGGCCCTTGCGTCGGCGGCGTGCTGGTCGACGCGATCGGCTGGCGCGGCATCTTCTGGGTGAACCTGCCGGTCGGGGCGGCCGGCCTGTGGCTCACGTACCGGCATATCGCGCGGGCGCCGCGTCATCCGGGCCCGTTGAACGCGCTCGGCCATCTGTTCGGTGCACTCGCGCTCGCCGCGCTGAGCTTCACGCTGATCGAAGGGCCCAGCGCCGGCTGGCGCTCGCCGTCGATCCTCGCCGGCGTGGCCGCGACGCTGGCCGCCACCGCGGCATTCGCATTGCGCGAGCGCTACGCGACCTCGCGCATCCTGTCGCCGGCGCTGCTCGCGAACCGGCGCTTCGTCGCGGGCAGCACGCTGGGCCTCGCGATCAACTTCGGCATTCTCGCCGAGATCTTCTTGTTGAGCCTCTATTTGCAGAACGTCCGCGGCGCGAGCGCACTCGTCGCCGGATTCGAGCTGTTTCCGCTGATGGCGATGTTCGGCATCGGCAATCTCGCGTCCGCGAAGGTCAGCGCCCGGCTCGGCGCGCGCCGCACGCTGCTCACCGGGCTCGCGCTCGCCGCGCTCGGCAGCGTGGCGCTCGTCGGCGTCGCGGCGATGCCGTATCCGGTGCTGGCGCTGGCGGTCGGCCTCGCCAACTTCGGCGCCGGTCAGGCCATTCCGGCGATGAATCTCGTCGTGATGCAGTCGGCCGATGCGGCGGATGCGAATCTCGCCGCCGCGTCGCTGAACGCGAGCCGGCAGATCGGCTCGCTCGTCGGCATCGCGATCGCGTCGGTGATCCTGCACGTGGTCGACGATCCGGACCGCGCGACGGCCGTCGGCTTCGCGGTGATCGCCGCGCTGTACGCGCTCGGCTTCGCGATCGTGTTTCGTGCGATTCACGCCGGGCCCGCCGAGCAGTCGTAGCCGGGCGCGCACGGGTATCGCCGGCAATCGGGCGCAATCGGGCGCGATCAGCGCATTCGGTGTATTCCGCGTATCACGCACGCATTTTTCCTCTTGCAGCGAGGGACCTCATGCAAACAGCGATTGGCCGTAAAGGACTGATTCTGGCGGGCGGCTCGGGCACCCGGCTCCATCCGCTCACGCATTCGGTATCGAAGCAATTGATGCCGGTGTACGACAAACCGATGATCTATTACCCGCTCAGCACGATCATGCTGTCGGGCATCCGCGACGTGCTGATCATCTCGACGCCGCGCGATCTCGACGCGTTCCAGCAACTGCTCGGCGACGGCAGCCAGTGGGGCATGAGCTTTTCGTATGCGGTGCAGCCGAGCCCCGACGGTCTCGCCCAGGCGTTCGTGATCGGCGCGCCGTTCATCGGTCGCGACGCGGCGACGCTCGTGCTCGGCGACAACATCTATCACGGGCCCGCGCTGTCGTCGCTGCTGCAGCAAGCCGCCGCACGGACCGCCGGCGCGACCGTGTTCGGCTACTACGTGCGCGATCCGGAGCGCTACGGCGTCGTGTCGTTCGATGCGGATGGCCGCGCGATCGACCTCGAGGAGAAACCGCGCGAGCCGAAGTCGAACTACGCGGTCACCGGCCTCTATTTCTACGACAACGACGTCGTCGAACTGGCGAAGGCCGTGCGACCGTCCGCGCGCGGCGAGCTGGAAATCACCGACCTGAACCTCGCGTATCTCGCGCGCGGCGCGCTGAACGTCGAGCTACTCGGGCGCGGCTACGCATGGCTCGACACCGGCACGCACGAATCGCTGCTCGACGCGGCCAATTTCATCCAGGTGATGCAGGCGCGGCAGGGTCTGCAGATCGCGTGTCCGGAGGAAATCGCGTACCGGCTCGGCTGGATCGATGCGGAGCAGCTCGAAACGCTCGCGCACAAGCTCGCGAAAAGCGGTTACGGCCGCTATCTGCTCGATCTGCTGAGCAAGGAGGTCGCGGCATGACACGGGTGATCGAGACGCCATTGCCGGGCGTGCTGGTGATCGAGCCCGGCGTGTTCGGCGATGCGCGCGGCTTTTTCGTCGAAAGCTTCCGGGCAAGCTGGCTGCGCGACGCCGGCGTCGACGCCACCTTCGTGCAGGACAACCAGTCGCGCTCGCGGCGCGGCGTGCTGCGCGGGCTGCACTACCAGCGGGTGAATCCGCAAGGCAAATTGGTGCACGCGGCGCGCGGCGCGGTCTACGACGTCGCCGTCGACATCCGGCGCGGCTCGCCGTCCTTCGGCCGCTGGTTCGGCGCGCTGCTCGACGACGTATCGCACCGGATGCTATGGATTCCGCCCGGTTTCGCGCACGGCTTCTGCGTGTTGTCCGACGAGGCCGATTTCGCGTACAAGTGCACGCAGTACTACGATCCCGATTCGGATGCGGGCGTGCGCTGGGACGATCCGGCGATCGGCATCGATTGGCCCGATCCCGGCGCGCCGTATCAGTTGTCGGACAAGGATCGTCGGCAGCCGCCGCTCGCCGAACTCGCCGCCGGTGCGCCGGGGATGCTGCCGGCCTACGGGAGCGCGCGATGACGATCGTCGTGACCGGCGCGCTCGGCCAGGTGGGCCGCGAACTCGTGCTGCGCGCGGGCGAGCAGCCGCTCGTCGGGCTGTCGCGCGCCGCGCTCGACATCGCCGACGCAGACGCGGTGCGCCGCGCGCTCGACGAACATCGCGCCACGCTCGTGATCAATGCCGCCGGATGGACCGCCGTCGACCGCGCGGAGGCCGAGCCCGATGCCGCGTGGCGGGCGAACCGCGACGGCCCGGCCGTGTTGGCCGACGCGTGCGCCGCGCGCGGCATTCCACTGATCCATCTGTCGACCGACTATGTGTTCGACGGCCGCCTGCCCGGCCCGTACGCGGAAACCGCCGCCGTCGCGCCGCTCGGCGTGTACGGCCGCAGCAAGCTCGCGGGCGAGGACGCGGTGCGCGAGCGGTTGCCCGACCGTCATCTGATTCTGCGCGTCGCCTGGGTATTCGGCGCGCACGGCAGCAATTTCGTGCGCACCATGCTGCGCCTGGCGCGCGAGCGCGAGGTCGTCGGCGTCGTCGCCGATCAGTACGGCGGCCCGACGCATGCCGGCGGGATCGCCGACGCGCTGCTGACGATCGCGGCGCGCTACCGGGCCGGTGAAGCGCTGCGCTGGGGCACCTATCACCTGTGCGGCACGCCCGTGACCACGTGGCACGGCTTCGCCGAAACGATCTTCACCGAGGCGCGGCGCACCGGCCTGATCGACCGCGTGCCGTTCGTCCGGCCGATCCGGACCGACGCCTATCCGTTGCCTGCGCCGAGACCGGCGAATTCCGCGCTCGACTGCAGCCTCCTGCGAGAACACTTCGGGGTCGAATCGCCTTCGTGGATCGCGGGTCTCACCGACGTGTTTGCCACCTGGAAGCGAAACCCATGAGCTATCGACCGAAACATGTTCTCGTGACGGGCGGCGCCGGTTTCATCGGCGCCAATTTTGTGCGTCATCTGCTCGACAGCGACCCGCAGGTCAGCGTCACCACGCTGGATCTGCTGACCTACGCGGGCAGCCTCGACAATCTCGGCGACGACCTGCCGGGCGCCGGTCGTCATCGGTTCGTCCTCGGCGACATCTGCGACCGACCGCTCGTCGAGTCGCTGCTGCGCGACCATGCGATCGATACCGTCGTCCACTTCGCGGCCGAAAGCCACGTCGACCGCTCGATCGACGGTCCAGGCGAATTCGTCCGCACGAACGTGCTCGGCACGTGGACGCTGCTCGATGCGTGCCGCCAGATCTGGCTGAACGATCAGAAACTCGGCCGGGCCGACGCCCTCGCGCGCCGCCGCTTTCACCATATCGGTACCGACGAGGTGTACGGTTCGCTGGGCCCCGACGACCCGCCGTTTTCCGAAACGACGCCCTATGCGCCGAATTCTCCGTACTCGGCCACCAAGGCAAGCTCGGATCACCTCGTGCGAGCGTATTTCCATACGTACGGCTTGCCCGTCACCACGACGAACTGCTCGAACAATTACGGGCCGCGCCAGCACGGCGAAAAGTTCATTCCGACCGTGATCCGTCATTGCGTCGAAGGCACCGACATCCCCGTGTACGGCGACGGCGCGAACGTGCGCGACTGGCTGTACGTCGACGACCATTGCCGCGCGATCGATGCGGTCATCCGGCGCGGGACGATCGGCGAAACCTACACCGTCGGCGGCTGCAACGAATGGCGCAACGTCGACATCGTCGCGCTGATCTGTACGCTGCTCGACGCGCGACGGCCCGAACACGCGCCGCATGCGCGGCTCGTCCGGTTCGTCACCGATCGCGCCGGTCACGACCGGCGCTATGCGATCGATGCGGGGAAACTCGCTCGCGAGTTGCAATGGCGGCCGGCGGAGAGCTTCGAAACGGGAATCGTGAAGACGCTGGATTGGTATCTATAGGCGGCGGCCCTCGTCGAGGTCAATCGCCAAGCCGTGGTTGCTGACGGTATCGCGCGAACCTTTCTGTTTGAAAGCTTCGCGCGGCCCGCGCCTTGCTCACCTGCAACGTGCGCAACATCCCAGGTTGCGACCAAGGAGAGCAAGATGACACGTCAACAGCCACAGGCAGACAAGCAGACAGGTAACGAGAAGCCCGCGGAGAAACGCGACGATGGGCAGCAGACCTTCGAAACCGATATTTCTGAAACCGGCGACGACGGCACCACGGTGCGTCAGGCCGAGGTTCGCGAGGACGACTTGTCCGAAGTGAAGCCGCCGTCCGGGCCGTCGCGCTGAACCGATGGACGCGACGCGACGGCGCAGGTACGCCGCCGCGTCTTTTCCAGCGTGCCGTTGCAAATTCCGCCTTCTATCGCCGTGCTTTGATCCGCGCAGCGCCGGACATGTCGGCCCCCGCCATCGCGACGCCGATCATGCCGACGCCCCGACGATGAATCTCCTACAGGGCACCCGCACGTATCGACAGAATGCCGTCGCCCTCCCCCCTTGAAATTCACTCGACGTATCCTATTTTAGGTATCGCTCAAGGCAGTCGCGGTTGACGCGCTGCGTGTTTCGATTTGTTAGTCAGCGACCCTGTCGCGGATGGACGAACTGGAGCGCGTGGTCCGGTTCGTCCCTTCGCACAGGGGCAACAGGAGCCAATCATGAGCGATATCTTCTTCCCTACCGATCTGCTGGCGGAATTCGACCGCCTGCAACGGCAGATGGCCAGCGCGTTCACGGGCTTTCCGGCCAGTCTGCGCGCGCCGCGCCCCGGTACGTTCCCACCGGTCAATATCGGCAGCACCGACGACACGATCGAGATCGTCGCGTTCGCGCCGGGTCTCGACCCCGCGAAGATCGACATCTCCGTCGATCGCCGGCTGCTGACGATCAGCGGCGAGCGCACACCCCCGGACGACGGCGCGACCGACGACGAGCGGCGCATCTACGCGAACGAGCGTTTCATGGGCGCGTTCCGCCGCGTGGTCGAGCTACCGCAGCATGCGGACCCCGACAAGATCGAGGCCCGCTATGCGAACGGCTGCCTGACGATCAGCGTCGGCAAGTCGGAAGCCTCGAAGCCGCGGGCGATTACCGTCCAGTAAACAGTACGACGTCACGAACGCATGACGGAGGACATCATGAGTGACACGAACACGACCGAACTGACCACCCGCCCGGCCGAGACGCGAACGGCCGTGACGAACCGCGAAGCGGCTCAGCGCGACACGCCGCGCACGCGGATTGCGCCCGCCGTCGACATCGTCGAGGATGCGCACGGCATCACGCTGTACGCGGACCTGCCGGGCGTGCCGCGCGACAAGCTCGACGTCCGCGTGCACGACGGCAGCCTCGCGATCGAAGCGGAGGCCGTCATTCCGACGCCACCGGGCCTGCGTCTGCAGCACGGCGAAGTGCAGCATCCGCACTTCTCGCGCGCCTTCACGCTCAGCCCGGATTTCGACGTGTCGCGCATCGACGCGCAACTGCGCGACGGCGTGCTGAAACTGAGTATCCCGCGGCGTGAAGAAGCGAAGCCGCGGCGGATTCAGGTGATGGCGGGGTGAGTGGCGGCGCCGGGTGCGTGTCATCCACCCGGCGCGATCCGCGCCGCTTCGTACGCCAGGCGCGGGCATCCCGCGCTCACGCTTGCGGCGTGAAGGGCTGGCGCTCCGCTTGCGCGGCGGCGCCAGCGCGTGGTGACACCTGTCGCATTTCCCTGCAGGAGGCATCCGATGCATACCAACAGGACGATCGAACATGGTGGATATACGGTCCGGGCCGTGGTGACCGACACGGAAACGGGCCGCTACTCGGCGGCGGCGATCCTCACGGATCGCGACGGTGAAACCCGGACGCTCGGCGTCGACGGCGACTTCGCCGATACCCGCGAAGCCAGCGACCAGGCGCTCGAACTCGCGCTCGCGTGGATTCAGCGACGGGCCGTCGTGTCGGACCGGTACGTGAGACGAAATCGCACCGGGCCGCGCCGCGATTCGGGCGACGTACCGCGCGCACGACGGCAAGCGTGACTTGTATCGCGCTTGCGATCGGTGACGGCCCGGCAGCCACGCCAGGCGAATGGGCTCGCCGCGCGCGGGCAGCCGGGTCGATCACCGACGCGCAACCCGCCACGCACCGGTATTCGACGGCCCGGTGATCGTCACCCGAGCCACGACCGGATATTCGCGCGCATCGCGCCAGCCGAGATCCCGTAGCGCTCATGCAACGTCGGCAGCGCGCCCGCGGCGAGGTACGCGTCCGGCAGCGCGATCTGCCGGAACGGCACCGTCACCCCGGCCCCGAGCAACGCGGTCGCGACCGCTTCGCCGAGCCCGCCGATCACCGTATGGTTCTCCGCGACGACGACCATGCGCCCTTTCCGCGCGGCCTCGCGGACGAGGGTCGCCGTATCGAGCGGCTTGATCGTCGGCACATGCAGCACGGCGACATCGACCCGATCGGCTTCGAGCGCCTTCGCCACCTCGAGCGCACGCATCGTCATGATCCCGGACGAGATCAGCAGCACGTCGTTGCCGTCGCGCAGCAGCTTGGCCTTGCCGAGCTCGAAACGGTAATCGTATGCGTCGAGCACGGCCGGCACGTTGCCGCGCAGCAGACGCGCGTACACCGGCCCCTTGTGCGCGGCGATGGCTGGCACCATCTGTTCGATGTCGAGCGCGTCGCACGGGTCGATCACCGTCATGTTCGGCATCGCACGCATCAGCGCGAGATCCTCGGCGGCCTGGTGGCTCGGCCCGTAGCCGGTCGTGAGCCCCGGCAATGCGCAGATCAGCTTCACGTCGAGGTTGTCCTCGGCGATCGCCTGGTGAATGAAGTCGTACGCGCGGCGCGTCGCAAACACCGCATAGGTCGTGACGAACGGCTGCGCGCCTTCGTGCGCGAAGCCGGCGGCGGCTCCCATCAGCAGTTGCTCGGCCATGCCCATCTGGTAGTACCGCTCCGGGAACGCCTTCGCGAAGATGTGCAGGTCGGTGTACTTGCCGAGATCGGCCGTCATGCCGATCACGTTGGCGTTGGTGCGCGCGAGTTCGGTCAGCGCATGGCCGAACGGCGCGGAGCGGGTCGCCTGCCCTTCCGCGGCGATCGAGGCGATCATCGCCGACGTCTTCAGGCGCGGCTTGTTGTCGGCGGTGCTCATGCGTGTCTCCCTGCTTCGAGTGCGTCGAGCGCGAGTTGCCACTCGTGCGCATCGACCCGGATGAAATGGCTCTTCTCGCGTGCTTCGAGGAACGGCACGCCGCACCCCATCTTCGTGTCGCAGACGATGATGCGCGGCTGCGGCGCGTCGTGCCGGCGCGCATCGTCGAACGCACGTTTCACCGCGTCGATGTCGTTGCCGTCCACCCGTTGCACGTACCAGCCGAACGCCTCGAGCTTGTCGACCAGCGGCTCGAACGCCATGACCTGGGTCGACGGGCCGTCGGCCTGCTGGTTGTTCACGTCGACGATCGCGATCAGGTTGTCGAGCTTCCAGTGCGCGGCCGACATCAGCCCTTCCCAGATCGCGCCTTCGTCGAGTTCGCCGTCCGAGAACAGCGTATAGACGAACGCATCGGAGCCCTTGCGCTTCAGGCCGAGACACCGGCCGACCGCGATCGTCAGCCCCTGCCCGAGCGAGCCGCCGGACATTTCCATGCCGGGCGTGTAGCTCGCCATGCCGGACATCGGCAAGCGGCTGTCGTCGCTGCCATAGGTTTCGAGTTCCGCGGCCGGCAGGATGCCGGCTTCGAACAGCGCCGCGTACAGCGCGATCGCATAGTGCCCGTTCGACAGCAGGAAGCGGTCGCGCCCTTCCCAGTCGGGATCGTCGGCGCGATAGCGCATCGCGCCGAAATAGGCGACGGCCAGCACGTCGGCGATGTCGAGCGCCTGGCCGACATAGCCCTGCCCCTGCACTTCGCCCATCAGCACGGCGTTTCTTCGGATGCGGTACGCGCGCTCGGCGAGCGTGACCGCTTCATGGATGGTTTCGGTTTCCATCGATCACTCCAGTATCGGGTCGGAAGGAATGCAAATGAATCGGCGGTGATCAGCGGTTCACGGATCGGGGCACGAGGAACACCAGCAGCGCGCCGGCCGTGATCGCGACGGAGATGAACACGAGCCCCGCGGTGGACTTGCCGGTCAGGTCGTTCAGCCAGCCGACGATCGCCGGCGAGAAGAAGCCCGCCAAGTTCGCGAAACAGTTGACCGCGGCGATGCCCGCCGCCGCCGACATCCCGCCCAGCAATGCGGTCGGCAGCGACCAGAACTGCGACGACGACGCGAGGATGCCGGCGGACGCGATGCTCAGGCACACGATCGACGCGCCGACGCTGCCGAGCATCGGCAACGTGGCGAAGCCCGCCGCCGCGACCAGCATCGGCACCGCGAGATGGAAGCGTCGCTCGCGGCGACGATCCGCGCTGATGCCGATCAGCGGCAGCGCGACGATCGCGCACGCATACGGAATCGCGGTGAACAGGCCGACCCACAGCGGATCGGCCACGCCGGCCTTGCGAATGATCGTCGGCAGCCAGAACGTGAGGCCGTACTGCCCGAGCACCACGCAGAAGTAGATCGCTGCCATCAGCCACAGTCGGCGGTCCGCGACGAAGGTCCGAATCGACAGGTGGGCGGTGGTGTGCGCGGCGTCGGCCGACACGTTGCGCGCGAGCAAGGCTTTTTCGGCGTCGGTCAGCCATTTCGCGCCGGCGATGCCGTCGTCGAGATACAGCAGGATCGCGAAACCCAGCACGAACGACGGCAGCGCCTCGAGCAGGAACAGCCACTTCCAGCCGGCCATCGACATCGCGCCGTGCAGCGAATGCATGATCGCGCCCGACAGCGGCCCGCCGATGATCCCGGCGAGCGGAATCGCCATGAAGAACAGCGACAGCGCCTTCGCGCGCCGCGCCGACGGGAACCAGTACGTGAGGTACAGGATCACGCCCGGCGCGAAGCCGGCTTCGGCGACGCCGAGCAGAAATCGCAGCACGTAGAACGCGGTGGGCGACTTGACGAACACGAAGCTCGCCGAGATCACCGCCCAGGTCAGCATGATGCGCGCGAGCCAGCGGCGCGCGCCGACGCGATGCAGGATCAGGTTGCTCGGCACCTCGAACAGGAAATAGCCGAGGAAGAAGATGCCGGCGCCCATCCCGTAGACCGTCTCGCTGAAACGCAGGTCGTTGAGCATCTGCAGTTTCGCGAAGCCGACGTTGACGCGGTCGAGATACGCGCCGAGGTAGCACAACATCAGGAACGGGATCAGCCGTCGCGCGACCTTCGCGTAGGTGGCCGCTTCGAACGTCCGCGCGTCGTCCCGTTGCAGCATCTCGCCCTCGACGGGCGGTGCGGGGTACTTTGCTCTCATCCTTGTCTCCTGCCATGGCCCCGGGTTGTCCCGGGTGCATGATGGTCGGCGCCGCGCATCGGGCGGCGCCGTTCTCAGTGAATCAGCATCCCGCCGTTGACGTCGAGCGTGATGCCCGTCAGGTAGCTCGACAGGTCGCTCAGCAGGAACAGGCACGCATGCGCGACGTCGGCGGCCTCGCCGAGCCGGCCGAGCGGAATGCCCTTGATGATGTCCTCGCGCATGTCGGGCGTCAGCTTGTCGCCGGTGATGTCGGTCTGGATCAGGCCCGGCGTGATCGAATTGACGCGGACCCGGTCGGCGCCGAATTCGCGCGCCATCGCCTTCGCGAGGCCGAGCACGCCGGCCTTGGCGGCGCTGTAGTGCGGGCCGCCGAAAATGCCGCCGCCGCGTTGCGCGGAGACCGACGACATGCAGACGATGCTGCCGCCGCGCTGCGCCTGCATCGCGGGCAGCACCGCTTGCGACATGTACAGCGTGCCGCGCAGGTTCACGTCGACGATCGCATCGAAGTCGCGCGCCGAGATCTCCAGCGTGCGCACCGGCTGCGTGATGCCGGCGTTGTTCACGAGGCCGTCGATGCGGCCGAAGTGCTCCAGCGCCGCGCGGGCGGCCGCCGCGCACGCGTCGCGGTCGGTCACGTCGCAGGCGAGGCCGAGATGGCCGGCGCCGAGTTCGGCGGCGGCCGCTTCGGCGTCGTCGCGACGCAGGTCGAGGATCGCCACGCGTGCGCCGTGGGCGGCCAGCGCGCGGGCCGTGGCCTTGCCGATCCCGCGCGGCGACGCGGCGCCGGTCACGATGATGGTCCGGTTGTCGAGCAACATCGCTTGTCTCCTGTGTTGATGTGTTGTCCGGAGTGTCGGCTCACCGGGCACCCGCATCAACGCGGAAACGTTCAGCCATAGTTGAGAAAATTTCAGATGACGGCGAGTACCCGGTGCTGCAGCGCAATATCGCGGGGCGTGCCGCCGGATGGCGCGGTCAACCCGCTTGGCGATGAACGGCGACTTCCCGCTCGATCCACGCCAGGAAGCGCTTCACGCGCGGCAATTCCGCATTCTGCCGCGGGTAAACGAGATGATGAGCACCGACTTCGACCGCATGGCGCTCGCCGAACACCGGCACCAGCAGCCCTTGACGGATCTTCACCGACGCGAGCATCAGGCTTTCGAGCGCGATGCCGAGGCCGAGCGCGGCGGTTTCGAGCGACATGTACGAGCGGTCGAACGAGAAGTCGAAGGTTTTCTGCGCCGCCAGCGGCACGCCGGTGCGGCCGAACCACTGCTTCCACTGGACCAGCGGCGTTTCGGAATAGATCAGACGATGGGCGAGCAGGTCTTCCGGCGCGTGCACCGGATGTTGCTCGAGGTACCGCGGCGACGCGAGCGGCGCGATGAACTCGCCGCGCACCGTCTTCACCTCGAGGTTGTCCCAGTTGCCGTAGCCGTGCCGGACGTCGATATCGTAGAAGCCGTTCGAGAACGACACGTTTTCGTACGAGCACGCGAGGTTCAGCTGGATATCGCCGTTCGCCTCCTGAAACGACGACAGCCGCGGCAGCAGCCACATCAGCCCGAAGCTCGGGCTCGAATGCACGCGCAGGATATCGACTTCGGTGCGGCTCGACGCGCGCTCGGTCGCGCGGCTGAGGTCGGCCAGCGAGCCGGTGACGTCGGCCAGGTAGCGTTCGCCGGTCGGCGTGAGGACGAGGCCGCGCCCCGAGCGCTGAAACAGCGGTTGACCGATCTGCGCTTCGAGGTTGCTGAGCTGGTGACTGACGGCGGACGCGGTCAGGCCGAGCTCTTCCGCCGCGCGGTTGACGCTTTTGGTCCGGGCGACGCTTTCGAACGCGATGATGGCCTTGAGCGGCGGAATGCGCATGCTGGAATCCGTTGAAGAGAGCGGGCTCGCGCGGCTGGCCGGCGCTGGCGGCAGCGCGGCAGTGCCGGAGCCCTGCCCGCCCAAAAGCGATACGGTACATCAGGAAGCGGCACCGGGACGATCGATTCGCGGCGCGGCCCGCGCTATCCCGGCCGGCCCGGAGGCACACCGAGCCACGCCAACGCTGCCGCACTGGGGACGCGACACGCATGACGCCGACGGAATCATGCAAAATGCTGCGCATCTGAGTGGCGGAGAGTGACCGGTGGGCATCAATTTCGATTTGACGGACTTGCAGGCGTTTCGCGCGGTCGTGGAAACGGGCAGTTTCCGCAAGGCCGCCGAAGCGGTCAGCCTCTCGCAGCCTGCGTTGAGCCGCCGGATCGACAAGCTCGAGGACGCGCTCGGCGTGCGGCTCTTCGAGCGCACCACGCGCCGCGTCGCGCTCACCACCGTCGGCCGCGTGTTCGCGCAGAGCGCCGAACAACTGCTCGACGATCTCGACGCCGCGCTGCTCGGCATCCGCGACGTGTCGTCGAGCCGCCTGGGCCATGTGACGATCGCCTGCGTGCCGTCGGTCGCCTACTACTTCCTGCCGCCCATCATCGCCCGCTATCATCAGCGCTTTCCGCGCATCCGGGTGAAGCTGCTCGACGCCAGCGCCAACGAGGTGCTGGGCGCCGTCATCAGCGGCGAGGCGGATTTCGGCGTGAGCTTCATCGGCAGCCAGGAGGCGGAGGTCGAATTCAAGGTGCTGCTCCAGGAGCGGTTCGTCGCCGCCTGTCGCCGCGACCACCCGCTCGCGCGCAAGAAGCGCGTCACCTGGAACGAGCTTTACGAGCACGACTACGTGTCGGTGGACAAGACGTCCGGTAACCGCCTGCTGCTCGACCAGGCCTTGGCGGCCGTCGCGCCGCGCACGCCGAGCGTGTGCGAGGCGCGCCACGTCACGACGCTGCTCGGGCTGATCGAGGCGGGGCTCGGCGTCGCCGCGGTGCCGTCGATGGCGATGCCGGGCCATGACCACCCTGTCCTCACGAGCGTGCCGCTCGTCGAGCCGGCCGTGAAGCGGCGCGTGGGCATCGTCAAGCGGCGCGGGCGCTCGCTGACGCCGGCCGCCGAGGCATTTCACCGGATGATCGTCGACGCGAAGCGCGGCGACGCCGCCGGCAACGGCACATCGGCATGACGACGACGGAACGGAAACGAAGGAAGACCGCATCGTGAGGGGGGCCCGGCTGCTGAAATCGCTTTACGTGCAGGTCCTGCTCGCGATGATCCTCGGCATCGGCATCGGTCACGTGTGGCCGGCGGCGGGCGCGATGCTCAAGCCGCTCAGCGACGCATTCGTCGGGCTCGTGAAAATGACCATCGCGCCGATCGTCTTTTGCACGATCGTGTCGGGCATCACGTCGTTGTCGAACGGGCAGGCGATCGGCCGCACGATCGTGCGCTCGCTCGCGCTGTTCTATCTGTTGACGGCCGCCGCGCTCGCGTTCGGGCTCGTCACCGCCTACGTGCTGCGACCGGGCGCCGGCATGCACATCGACGTCCATCATCTGGATGCGAGCATCCTCGCGCCGTATGCGAAGCATGCGGAGCCGCGCAGCCTGGTCACGTTCGCGCTCGGCGTGATTCCGGACACGATGCTCGGCGCATTTGCCACCGGCGAAGTGCTGCCGGTGCTGCTGCTGTCGCTGCTGTTCGGCTTCTCGCTGAATGCGCACCCGCGCGCCGCGCGGCCCGTGCTCGTGCTGATCGACGGCATCGCCCAGGTCGTCTTTCGCGTGCTCGCGATGATCATGCGGCTCGCGCCGCTCGGCGCATTCGGCGCGATGGCGTTCACGGTGGGCCGCTTCGGCATCGGTTCGGTCGGCTCGCTGGCGAAGCTGATGGTGTCCTTCTACGTGGCCTGCGCGCTGTTCGTCGCGCTGGTGCTCGCCCCGCTCGCGCGACTGCACGGCTTCGCGCTGTGGCGGCTGTTGCGCTACCTGCGCGAAGAGTTGCTGATCGTGCTCGCGACCTCGTCCACGGAGCCGGTCCTGCCGCGCCTGATCGTCAAGCTGGAAGCGCTCGGCTGCGACAAAGGCGTCGTCGGGCTCGTGCTGCCGGCCGGCTATTCGTTCAATCTGGACGGGACCGCGATCTACCTGACGCTCGCGGCGCTGTTCATCGCGCAGGCCTGCGACGTCCCGCTTTCCGCGCCGCAGGTCGCGACGATGCTCGCGATCATGCTGGTCACGTCCAAAGGGGCGGCCGGCGTGTCCGGCAGCGGACTCGTCGCGCTGGTCGCGACGCTCGCCGTGATGCCCGACCTGCCCGTCGCCGGGGTCGCGCTGCTGGTCGGCATCGATCGCTTCATGTCGGAGGCGCGCGCGCTGACCAGCGTGATCAGCAATGCGTGCGCGGTGATCTTCGTGTCGTCGTGGGAAGGTGCGTGCGATCGTGCGCGTCTCGCGCAGCGGCTCGCGGCGGCCGGGCCGGCGTTGACGAACGGGGCCGATGAAAACGGTGCCGCGGCAGACGGCGGTGACGGCGACGGGAAGACGGTCTGATACGCGCCCGCGCGTCGCTCGGGTTCAATGCGCGGAAACGGAATCCAGGCCGGTCGATTTCACGTCGGCCTGCACGTCGGGCGACGCGAGATAGTCGAGCAGCGCCTTCGCTTCCTTCGGATGCTGGGCGCCGACCGGGATGCCGGCGGCGAAGCGCGTGACGGACTGCAGCGATTCGGGAATCTTGCCGACGAAAGTCGCCCCCTTGACGGGCAGCAGCTCGCTGACCTGCTGGAAGCCGATTTCGTAGTCGCCGTTCGCGACGACCGACGCCACCGGAATCCGCGGAATCATCTTCGCTTTCGACTTCACCTGCTCCTCGACGCCGAGCTTCCTGAACAGCTCGCGTTCGATGTACACGCCGCTCGCGCTGTCCGAGTAGGCGATCGATTTCGCGTGCAGCAGCACCTGCTTGAGCCCTTCGGGGGTGCTGATGTCGGGCTTGGCCGCGCCGTCGCGCACGACCATGCCGATGCGCGAGTCGGCCAGATCGACGCGGGAATCGGGGATGACCTTGCCCTGCTTGATCAGATCGTCCAGCGCGTAGCCGACCATGATCACGGCGTCGGCGGGCTCGCCGCGCGCGAGCCGGTTCGGAATCGCTTCGGGCGACTTGCCCATCGACGGGCCGAGCGCGGTCGCGAGCGTATTGCCCGTGGTGGACGCGAACCGCGGGCCGAGCACCTTGTAGGCGGCGGTGAAACCGCCCGAGCTCATCACGTGCAGTTCGGCGGCCTGGACGTTGGCCGCCACGGCCGCGGTGGCGACGAGTGCGGTCGCGCAGCATTTCAGGAACAGGTTTTTCATGATCATGGTGGTGCGAATGCGTGGGTGTGGATCAACGTTCCGGCCGGGCCGGACCTCAATGCGCCGGCGTCAACGTCGCGGCGCGGCGACGATAGAGCGCGAACGTCGCCAGCAGCGCGCACACCGCGGCGAAGCTCATCCAGTAGCCTGGCGCGGCCTTGTCGCCCGTCATGTGAATGAGCCCGGTCGAGATGGCCGGCGTGAAGCCGCCGAACACGGCCGTCGCGAGGCTGTACGCGAGCGAGAAGCCCGCGACGCGCACCTGCACCGGCATCACTTCGGTGAGCGCGACGACCATCGCACCGTTGTACATGCCGTACATGAACGACAGCCAGAGCAGCACGATCAGCATGTTGGCGAACGACGGCGCATGCGCGAGGAACGACAGCGCCGGGTAGGCGGTCACGACGGTGAGCATCGTCATGCCGACCAGCAACGGCCGGCGGCCGATCCGGTCGGACAGCGCCCCGCCGATCGGCAGCCACACGAAGTTCGACACGCCGACGCAGAGCGTGACGAGCAGGCTGTCGGCGGTGCTCAGATGCAGCACGGTCTTGCCGAAGGTCGGCGCGTAGACGGTGATCAGGTAGAAGCTCGTGGTGGTCATCGCGACCAGCATCATGCCGGCGACCACGACGCCCCAGTTCTGGACCAGCGTGCCGAACACTTCCTTCATGCCCGGACGATGCTTGCGGGCCTTGAACTCCTGGGTTTCCTCCAGATTGCGGCGCAGCATGAAGATGAACGGCACGATCATGCAGCCGACGAAGAACGGCACGCGCCATCCCCACGCGGCGATCTGCGAGGCGCTCAGCCACTGATTGAGCGCGAAGCCGAGGGCCGCCGCGATGACGATCGCCACCTGCTGGCTCGCCGATTGCCAGCTCGTGAAGAAGCCCTTGCGGCCCGGCGTCGCCAGCTCGGCCAGATAGACCGACACGCCGCCCAGCTCGGCGCCCGCGGAGAAGCCCTGCAGCAGCCGGCCGATCAGCACGAGCACGGGCGCCAGCAGCCCGATCGTCGCGTAGCCCGGTACGAACGCGATCAGGATGGTGCCGCTCGCCATGATCGACAGTGTGACGATCAGGCCCTTGCGGCGGCCGACCTCGTCGATGTACGCGCCCAGCACGATCGCGCCGAGCGGACGCATCAGGAAGCCGGCGCCGAACACGGCGAAGGTCATCATCAACGATGCGAATTCGCTTTGCGCGGGGAAGAAGACGTTGGCGATCTGCGTGGCGTAGAAGCCGAACAGGAAGAAGTCGAACTGCTCGAGAAAGTTGCCGGCCGTGACGCGAAAGATCGCGGCGGCCTTCGAGCGTTCGGCCGGAAGGCTGGACGAGGGGTGCATCTGGGTGTCTCCTGAAAATCCTGGAATACGCGGGAAGGGCTGGTCGATTGTCGTTTTCCGGCATGTTGGCGCGGTATCGATCAAACGATAAGTGCGATTTTCGGAACGATTGATGCAGTGTTGTTATCAATCGAAAACGACCCGCGTGGGTCCGGACAGTGAGCGGGCCGTATCGCCGCATGGCCGCACACGTTTGCGTCGCCGCGCCCGGCCGATGTCGTCGACGGGCGATCGATCAGCGGCCTTCTCGGCCTCGATTTTTTGTTAACCGTGCCGTTAACCCTGATTGGACCCGCGCCGGCGCAAGTGCAGCCGGCATCTCAAAACGAGCGCGAGCATGCCCGCATTCACTTCGATCGAGAAAATCGCCGACTGGGCCGGACGCCACCCGTTCGTCGTCGGCGCGTTGGGCACGCTGATGTCGCTCGCGGCACTCGGGATCAGCGCGGTGACGCTGTGGGTCGCGCGCAGCGAAGTCATCGAGCACGCGCATGAGACGTCGCGCAACGTCGCGGCCGTCCTGGCGAGTCAGATCGCGAGGACGGTCGAAACGTCGAACAACGCGCTGGTCGCGCTGGCCGCCGATCTCGGCAAGCCGGCGGTACAGCGGATGGACGTCGGGTTGCGGCACGACCTGCTGTTCGAGCGCACCGCGGCGCAATACATGACCGGCATGGGCGTGACCGACCGGCGCGGCCGCCTCATTGACGGGTGCTGCAGCACGACCCATCGCTGGGACTTCGCCGATCGCGACTACTTCAAGGTCCATCGCGATGCGGACAACGTCGGGCTCTACGTCTCCCAGCCCTATCGCGCGCGCTCGCGCGGCGGCAAGGAGTCCATCGCGCTGTCGCGGCGCATCGAGCGGCCGGATCATACGTTCGACGGGATCGCGGTCGTCGCCGTCGATCTCGCTTACTTCGAGCAGTTGCTGTCCCGCCTCGATGTCGGGCCGAACGGCGTCAGCGCGATCGTGCGCGCGGACGGCACGATCCTCGCGAGAAACCCGTCGTTGAACGACGGCCAGATGAATCTCCTGCGCCGTTCGAAATCCTTCCAGCGGATGGTGAACAGCGAATCGGGCTTCTATCCCGCGCGTTCGAGCATCGACGGCATCGTGCGGCTGTACACCTACCAGCGGATACCGGGCACCCCGCTGATCGCGGTCGTCGCGCCGGCCGAAAACGACGTGCTGGCCGGCATCCGGCGCCTGTCGTGGACGGTCGGCGTGTCGGCGTCCGTGATCGGCGCGTCGTTCTGCGCGGTGGTCTGGCTGCTGGCCTTCGCGTTGCGCGACAACTTCCGCAAGCAGACGCTGCTGACCGATCTCACGCGTACCGATCCGTTGACCGGATTGCGCAATCGTCGCGCGCTCGATACCGCGCTGGCCGACGAATGGGAGCGGCTGCAGCGCGGCAGCGGCGGCAGCCTGTCGGTGCTGTTCATCGACGCCGATCACTTCAAGCAGTACAACGACCAGCACGGGCACGCGCAGGGCGACACCGCGCTGCGTTTTCTCGCCGAATGCATCCGCGCGCATACGCGGCGGCGCGGCGACCTCGCTGCGCGCTACGGCGGCGAGGAATTCGTCGCGGTGTTGCCGGATACGGACGAAAACGGCGCCGCGCAGGTCGCCGAAGCGATTCGCCGGGAAGTCGAAGGCAACCGGCTCGTCGGGTTTGCGGAAACCGTGCCGCCTTTCACCGTCAGCATCGGCTGCGCGACCGGTCGGCGCGCGCGGCACGCGTCCATGCTCGCGCTGTCGCACCAGGCGGACATGGCGCTCTACCGCGCGAAGCGCGAAGGCAGGAACCGCGTGTGTTGCGCGCAGACGGACGCGGTGTGAAAACCGCGGTTCGATCGGGACGGGTGGCGTGGCATGCGCCCTTGCCGATCGCGACGGCCGCCCGCTCGGGACATCGCGATGCGCGCCGCCGTGGCCGTTTCACCGCCCTGGTTCGATATACGCGGCCAGTTCTTCCGGCTCGCCTGACGGAAACGCGTCCTTCAGGTGATCGAGAAACGCGGACACGCGTGCGCTCAATAATCGCCTGGACGGATACAGCGCCCACAGCGCGATATCGGACGCCGGCACGTCGCCCCAACTGACAAGCGTGCCGGCAGCCAGATCGCGGCTCACGAGCGAGATCGGGAGGCACGCGGCGCCCAGGCCGAGGCGGACCGTATCGCGCACCATGCTCAGCGACGACAGCCGCGCCACCGGTTCGACCGGGATGCGCGCCGTCCCGTCCGGCCCCGTGACCTCCCATCCGGTGCGGGTGTCGTTCGCGCCGCGCACCACGGCCGGCGCCGGTGTGGGCACGGCGCCGCCGGGCCGCGCCAGCCCGGGCTTCGCGACGACGACCAGCCGGTCGCGCAGGATCACGCGCCCGATCAGGCTCTCGTCGGGGTCCGGGTTCACGCGAATCACGAGGTCGTACCCTTCCTCGATCATGTCGACCGGCCGGTCTTCCGTCGTCACCTCCAGCCGGACGTCCGGGTATCGCAGCGCGAACGTCGCCACCAATCTCCCCATCGCGAACTGGGAAAACAGCATCGGCGCGCTGATGCGCAGCCGGCCGCGCGGCCGCTCGCTCCCCGCTGCAATCGCCGACGCGCTGTCGGCCAGCTCGGCGAGCAACGCGCCCGTGCGCTCGTAGAGCGCGCGCCCTTCCTGCGTGAGCTTCACGCCGCGCGAGCCGCGCTCGAACAGGCGCAGCGACAGACTGTTCTCCAGTTCCGCGACGCGGCGCGACAGCGTCGCCTTCGGGCGATCCGCGACCCGCGCGGCCTCCCCGAAGCTGCCATGGCGGGCGACGAGGTTGAAATCGGCGAGAGCGAGCAGGTCCATGCGTTCCACCAGTGAGACGACACGTCTATTTACCACACCTTCCGGATCGTGTGTGGATCACTTAACTTAGGTAGGCAGTCAACCCGACCATTACCTCAGGAGCGAACATCATGACCATTCTCGTTACCGGCGCCACCGGCCGTATCGGCCGCCAGCTCGTCCGTCAACTCGTCGATCGCGGCGCCGACGTGCGCGTGCTGGTGCGCGATCCGGCCAAGGCCGATTTTCCGGCGGCCGTGACCGTCGCGCAGGGCGACATGCTCGACGTCGACGCGCTGCGGGCGGCCTTCTCCGGCGTGCGCACGCTGTTCCTGCTCAACGGCGTGGCGGGCGACGAATTCACGCAGGCGCTGATCGCGCTGAATCTGGCCCGCGAAGCGGGCATCGAGCGCGTCGTCTATCTGTCGGTCCTGCACGCCGACCGCTTCGTGAACGTGCCGCACTTCGCGGTGAAATTCGGCGCGGAGCGGATGATCGAGCAGATGGGCTTCAGCGCGACGATCCTGCGGCCCGCGTATTTCATGGACAACGATGCGACGGTCAAGGACGTGATCGCCGGGCACGGCGTGTACCCGATGCCGATCGGCGGCAAGGGCATCGCGATGATCGACGCGCGCGACATCGCGGAAGTCGCAGCGCTCGAGTTGATCCGCCGCCACGATGCGCCCGGCAAGCTGCCGGTCGAGACCCTCAATCTCGTCGGGCCCGACACGCTGACCGGCCCGCAACTGGCGTCGATCTGGTCGGACACGCTCGGCCGTCCGGTTGCCTATGGCGGCGACGATCCGACGCCGTTCGAAGACAATTTCGCGAAATTCATGCCGAAATGGATGGCGTACGAAATGCGGCTGATGGCCGAACGCTTCGTCAGCGACGGGATGGTGCCGGAGGCCGGCGACGTCGAGCGGCTGACCGCGATCCTCGGCCGCCCGCTGCGGACGTATCGCGACTTCGTGGCGGTGCTCGTGCGTTGAGCGCGTTGAGCGCGATGCGGCGCGTTCATGCGCCGGGAGGCTGTGCAGGGCGTCGCCGAGCGGTTGAACCGGCGGCGTGCGTGGCCTGTTCGCCGCGACGCCATACCGTTGCCGGCGACAGCGGCCACGCGGCCGCGCCCCTGGCGTCCGGATCGAGCGGGAGCCGGACACCAGGTCGGGCCCGCTACAACATCGCCTGACTGACCAGCCCGTACAGCCCGGCTACCGGGTCGGCCACGCCCTCGTGTGCCGCGGCCGGCGCATTGCGAACCATCTTCGAACAGGTATCCACCTGCTTCAGTCCCTGTTCGCTCAGCCACGCCGGCAAACTGCTCCCGTCAGGCACATCGATCCGCACGAATTCGCCGTCCCGTTTCGTCAGCCAATAGCCGATCAGCGCCTTCGCATGCGCATCGTCGCCCGAACGCGGCGCAACCACCGGGCCGACCACGTAACCGCGGCCGAAGCGCCGCAGCACCGAAAACCCGACGACCTCGCCGTCGCGTTCGAGCACGACGCTTTCTCCCCGCGCCTGCAACGCGGACAACAGCGCTTCGCGCTCGAGGCCGGACGCACGCGCGTCGAGTTCGACGAGACGCGGCCAGTCGGCCGGCGATCCGGCGCGCAGCCGCTCGCCATCGGGCACGGCCACCGCGGCGGGCCGATCCACGTTCCCCTGATACTGGCTCAACGATCCGCACACGTTGAATCCGAGTTTCTCGTAGAGCGGCCGACCGGCCGGCGTCGCGTGCAGAAACGTGATGCGCGGCCCCAGCTCATCGAGGAGCGTCTCCATCAGTTTGCGGCCGATTCCCCGGCCCTGATGCGCGTCGGAGACGATCACGTGCCCGATCGCCGCGCGATCCGCACCGTACTTCCAGCACATCGCCGTGCCGATGACGACGCCGTTTTCCTCGGCCGCGAACGCGATCGACGTGTCGGCGGAAAACTGCCAGTCTTCCGCCCGGAACGGCCAGCGCAGCGCCATGGAAAGCGCATGGGCAGCGGGGACGTCCTCTGCGGTGAATCTGCGGTAGTGAAGCGCGGACGTCGCGCCGCGCTCCTTCACTTCATGTTCCTGGGTCATCAAGCAGTCCGTCTAAATGGTGTTTTCGTGCGACACGGCACGTCAGAAAAATGCGCAGTGACCACATCGAAGCGGCTAAAAATTGCACGGCGCTCCCCGGCTGGCATGAATGCCCGACGATCAGGAAGCACGCCGTTCCCGGACCTGACGCCCGATCAACCAGACATCAGCCGGTTTCCACGCCGCTCCGAAGCATCACGCCGATCGCGTGAAGTAATGCTGCGCCAACGCGACCCAATACCGGACGCCGGCCGGAATGATGTCGTCGTTGAAATCGTATTTCGGGTGATGCAGCGCCGGTGAGGCCGCGCCATCCTGCGCATTGCCGATCAGCACATAAGCGCCCGGCCGCTCCTCCAGCATGAAGCCAAAGTCCTCGGACGTCATGTTCGGCGGCACGTCGGGAGACAGGCGCTCGTCGCCGAACGTATCGCGAATCACCGCTTCGCACAGCGCCGTCTCGGCCGGCGTGTTGACCGTCGCCGGGTAGTACTGGAAAAACTCCACGTCGACCTGCGCCCCATAGGCCCCCGCGAGTCCTTCGCACGCGAGCCGGACGTCGCGCTGCAGCTTCTGCTGCAAGGCCGACGACAGCGTGCGGATCGTGCCGCGCAGCTCGGCGGTGTCGGGAATCACGTTGTCCGTCGTGCCCGCATGAAACATGCACACGGAAATGACCGCCGGGTCGACGGGGTCCTTGTGCCGCGCGGCGATGGTCTGGCACTGCAGCACCATCGAGCACGCGAGCGGCACCGGATCGATGCCCAGATGCGGCTGCGCCGCGTGCGCGCCCTTGCCCGTCACCGTGATCCTGAAGCGCGAGCCCGCAGCCATGATCGCGCCGGTGCGCAACCCGAAATGCCCGGCCGGCAACCCGGGCCAGTTGTGCATGCCGAATACCGCTTCCGTCGGGAATTGCTCGAACAGCCCGTCGTCGATCATCTTGCGCGCGCCCGCGCCGCCCTCTTCGCCCGGCTGAAACACGAAATGGACGGTGCCGGGCAACTGCGGCAATTCCTTCAGCACGCGCGCGGCGCCGAGCAACATCACGGTATGGCCGTCGTGGCCGCACGCATGCATGATCCCGTGCGAGCACGACGCATGCGCGAAGTCGTTGGCTTCGTGGATCGGCAACGCGTCCAGATCGGCGCGCAACACGATGCCGCGGCCCGGATCGGCGCCGGGCAGGCTCGCGACCACGCCCGTGCCACCCAGCCCGCGCGACACCGCGTAACCGAGCGCTTCAAGCTCGCGGGCGACGACGTCGGCCGTCCGGTGTTCCTCGAATCGCAACTCGGGATGCGCATGCAGGTCGCGGCGCAGCTTCGCCCAGTGCGCACGGTGCGCGTTCAACGACGTGTCGGGGATGATGGCGTTTTCCAATCTCGGCACCCTTGCAAAGCCAACCGGTTCAAATCGCGACTGCCGCATCGCGCGCGGCAGCCGCCTCAATCATAAAAGCCCAGGACAGACTTGACCTCCATGTACTCCGCCATTCCTTCGATCCCGTACTCACGGCCGTTGCCCGACTGCTTGTATCCGCCGAACGGCGCCTGAGGGTCCCATGCCGGGTAGTTCAGATGCACCTGCCCGGCCTGGATACGCGCGGCCACCGCTCGCACGCGCGCCATGTCGGTGCCCTGCACGTGCGCGCCGAGCCCGTACACCGTGTCGTTCGCGATCGCGACCGCTTCTTCCACGGTGTCGTAAGGCAGGATCGCGAGCACCGGGCCGAAGATCTCCTGCTGCGCGATCGCCATGTCGGTGCGCACGTCGGAGAAGATCGTCGGCCGCACATAGAAGCCCTTGTCGAGGCCGACCGGCCGGCCGGGGCCGCCGGCGATCAGCTTCGCGCGTTCGTCGATGCCCACGTCGATCATCTGCGCGACCCGGCCGAACTGCGCGCGATTGGCGAGCGGCCCGTGCGTGGTGGCTTCGTCGAACGGATCGCCGACGACGAGCGTTTGCATCGCCGCGACGGCCAGTTCCTCGACCGCGCCGAGCACGGCGCGCGGCACGATCATGCGGGTCGGTGCGCTGCACGACTGGCCCATGTTGCGGAACGCCGCGGCCACGCCCGGCGGGATCGCGCGCGACAGGTCCGCATCCGGCAACACGACGTTAGGCGACTTGCCGCCCAGCTCCTGCGCGACGCGCTTGACGGTCGTTGCCGCCGCCTGCGCGACGAGCACGCCGGCCCGCGTCGATCCGGTGATCGACACCATGTCGACTTCCGGATGCGACGAAAGCGCGGCCCCCACCGTTTCGCCGCTGCCGCTCACGAGGTTGAATACGCCGGCGGGCGCGCCCGCGTCGGCAACTACTTCCGCGAACAGCAACGCGCTGAGCGGCGACAGCTCGCTCGGCTTCAGCACCACCGTGCAGCCTGCCGCGAGCGCCGGCCCGACCTTCGCGGTGATCTGGTAGATCGGCCAGTTCCACGGCGTGATCAGCGCGCATACGCCGATCGGCTCGCGCACGACCGCGGTCGTCCCGCGCCGCTCGACGAACGGGTAGCGCGCGAGGTTGTCGCGTGCGACGCGGATGTGTTCGGCCGCGAGCGGCACATGCGCGCCGCGTGCATAGCCGATCGGCGCGCCCATCTCCAGCGCGAGCGCGGTGGCGAACAGCTCGGCGCGTTCCAGGATCAACGCATGGATGCGGTCGAGCAGCGCCGCGCGTTCCTGCGGCGACGTCGCGGACCAGCGTTCGAACGCATTGCGCGCGGCCTGCACTGCGCGGTCGGCGTCGCGCGCGCTGCCGAGCGGGATCTCGCACAGCGTGTCCTCGGTGGACGGGCTGATGACGGCAAACCGCTCGCCGCCTTCGGGCAGCACCCAGTCGCCGTCGATGAAGAAGCGATCGAGCCTTCCGGCTTGCATCAGGTGAACAACAGGGGAATTCATTGCAAGGGGTCCTTGAGTCGATACCGTGCGCCGACGCACGGCGAAAGCCACGATGGGCCGAGGCAGCGGCCGGAGCGCCGCAGCCGCCCCGTTAGAAATCCGCGACCTTGCCCCAGGCGGACTCGCTGAACCGGCCGGGCCGGTACGGCGTCGGGTCCACGAACGGCTCCGCACCGGACGCGAGATCGGCGATCAGGTGGCCGGCGCCCGGGCCGATCCCGAAGCCGTGCCCCGAGAAGCCCGCCGCGAGGATCAGCCCCGGCACGCCCGGCACTTCGCCAATGCCCGGCACGCCGTCCGGCGTGCTGTCGACGTACCCGGCCCATGCGTGCGTGATCGTCGCCTCGCGCAGCTCGGGCAACAGTTCGGACGCGCGGCGGTACGTTTCGGCGACCGTCGGCATGTCGGGCTTCGGATCGAGAATGCGCACCGCTTCCATCGGCGTCGGCGCATCGAGGCGCCAGCGCTTCAACGTTTCATGACCGCCGCGTACGCCTTCGAGGCCGCCCGGCAGCAGGTTGCGCCAGCGCTTCGCGAACATCGGCACGAATTGCGGCGCGAAGCGCAGGAACTGCGGCGTCGGGTCCACGCGCGCGCGGCCGCTGATCGCCAATGCGTAGCGTCCGTCGCTGCGGCGCGTGATGGACACGCCGGACGTGTACATCGCGCCCGGCAGCGGCGTGTCGACGGGCGACACGCTCAGGATCGACTGACGGATCGACGCCTGCGGAAACCGGATGCCGAGCTGGCGGCAGAACGACGACGCCCATGCGCCGCCGGCCATCACGGCCGTCCGGGTCTTGATGACGCCGGCCTCCGTGACGACGCCGGCGACACGGCCGCCTTCGAGCTCGATACCGCGCGCCGCGCAGTGCTGGTGGACACTGCCGCCCAGCTTGATCAGCGCGGCGGCCACGGCCGGCGCGGCCTTGCCTGGATCGGCCGTGCCGTCGGTCGGCGAAAAGACGCCGCCCTTCCACTGCCGCCCGGTCGCCCGTCCGCGCTCGGCGGCCTGCTTGCTGTCGAGCATGTACGTGGTCACGCCCGCGGTCTTCGCGAATTCGCCCCAGCTGGCCCAGCGGGACAGCTCGGCTTCGTCATTGCTGAGATACAGCAGCCCGCAGCGATGAAAGCCCGTGTCTTCTCCGGATTCGGCGGCGAATCGTTCCCACAGATCAATGCTCTTGCTCGCCATCGGCAACTCGCGCGCATCGCGGTTCTGCTGCCGGCACCAGCCCCAGTTGCGGCTCGACTGTTCGGCGCCGATGCGCCCCTTCTCGACGAGCGCGACCGACAGCCCGCGCCGGGCCAGATAGTAGGCGGTGAAGACGCCGATGATGCCGCCGCCGATCACGACGACGTCGGCCGCGGCCGGCGGCGTGGACAAGGTTTCGATATGACGCAGCGGAGGGGACATGCTCAGTCTCGTTCGGTGGAGGGTTTGACGTTCTGCATCACGTAGAACTTCGCCACGCGTTCGCTGCTTTCCCACCCGATCGACGCGCCGCGCGGCACGAACAGCGCGTCGCCGGCACCGACCGACTGCACGCTGCCGTCGGGCGCCGCGAAGCGGACGCCGCCGTCCAGCAGGAACATGAACTCGTTCGCGCGATGCGGCCGGACGATCCGGTGATACGGCGTCGAATCCCACGTGCCCGCGCAGTATCCGGCTGCGTCGTCGGTGAACACGTTGTCGCTGCGACATTGCGGCGCGGGGCCGAGCAGCACCTCGGCCGGCAGCGTGGCGGACGGTTTGAAATCCGCGTCGGCGTACAGCGCAAAAATGCCTTGCTTCGTCGGAGTCTCGCACGCTGCCGAGCAGAACGTCAGCAGCACGGGCGATTGCGCGACGATGCGCAGCGCGGTGCCGCAGCCGATCACGGCGCCTTGCCCCGGGCCGACCACCCGCGGTGCGGCCCCGGCCGCTTCGAGCGTCAGCTCGCCTTCGACGACGACGAGGGTTTCGATGTGCGGAAAGCTCGACACGTCCAGCTCGCCGGCGAAGCGGATACGTCCCGCGGCCATCGCGTCGGGGCCTTCCCACGCGATCTCGCGATGCGACGCGAACGGATCGCTCGCGCCGAACGCCTGCTGGCGGAATGCGGTGGAAGACGGTGCGCCGTCGGCCCGGTGCAACACGAAAACTGCGGTCATTTCTGCTCCTGTGCAGTGCGTGGCGGCCTGGTTCAACGCCGTCACGCGATATCGGAAATCGTCGTTCGCCGGCTCTCCGGCCGGAAAATCCTCAGCGGGGCATGTCGTCCATGCGTGCGCTTACGCCGCGTGACACGACGCTTCGCGGCGTTCGGTGCGCAGGCGCGCCGACGGCGTTCGTACCGGTGCGCTGCCCGTTCGGGCAACCACGTAATCGCGCGGCGTGATCCCGAGCACGCGCCGGAAATGCCGGCACAGATGGCTCTGATCGAAGAAGCCGACGTCGGTCGCGACGACCGACGGCGCAAGACCGGCGCGCAACAGGTCCTGCGCCCGCCGTATCCGCACGAGACACAGATACCGGTGCGGCGACAGCCCGGTTTCGCTGCGAAAGCGCGCGGTAAAACGCGACACGCTCAAGCCGGCCACCGCCGCGAGCGTGTCGAGGTTCAGCGGCTGCGCGAACGACGCGTCGATCGTGCGCAGCACGTCGCCGATCGCCGGCGAGACGGGCCGCGCGACACGCGGCGAACCAACGAATTGCACTGTCATATCGAGTTCTCCCCGCGCTCGCTTCAATGCAGGAAATCCTGCATCCGGTAATACGCGCCGACGAGCGGCAAGAACCACGCGTGTCCGAAATGGCCCGGTATCGCCGGCCATTCGAGTTCGCGCCACGGGTTCGACGCGGCCGCGCCATACAGCACGTCGGCCATCACGCGGCCCATGTGCACCGACATCTGCACGCCGTGACCGCTGTAGCCCATCGAGTAATAGAGTCCGTCGTGCTGGCCCGCGCGCGGCAGCCGGTCGGCGGTGATATCGACCAGCCCGCCCCAGCAGTAGTCGAGGCGCACGTTGGCCAGCTCGGGGAAATAGCCGGCCATCCCGGCGCGCAGGATGTCGCCGCTCTTCGCATCGGAGCGCGGGCTCGACATCGCGAAACGCGCGCGGCCGCCGAACAGCAGCCGGTTGTCGGGCGTCACGCGGAAGTAATTGCCGATCTGGCGCGACGTCACGTACGCACGGCGATGCGGAAACAGCCGGTTCAACTGCGCGTCGGGCAGCGGCTCGGTCACGACGATGAAGCTGCCGACCGGCGCGATGCGTCGCCGGAACCACGCGAACGGCCCGTGCTGCGACGCGCCGGTCGCGACCAGCACGCGGTCGGCGACGATCGTGCCGCGGGCGCAGGTAATTCGGTGACGCTCGCCGTCGAGCCGGTCGAGCTGCGTGACGGCCGCGTGCTCGTACACACGTGCGCCGGCCCGCACGGCCGCTTGCGCGAGGCCGACGCCGAACTTGCCCATGTGCATCTGCGCGCCGTTGCGCTGCAGGAGCCCGCCGTAGAAACCGTCGGACGCGATTTCATCGCGGATTCGCGACGGCTCGATCAGTTCGATGTCGGGATCGACATCGCGCCGCAACGCGTTGAAGGTCTTTTCGAGCCCCGCGAAGTGCTGTGGTTTCGCGGCAAGCTTCAGCTTGCCCGCCCGCCGGAAATCGCAATCGATCGCCTGTTCGGTGACGATCGTCTCGACGCTCTTCACCGCGCTTTCGTAGGCGCGATAGAACTGCTTCGCCTGTGCTGCACCGATGCGCGCAGCCAGCGACGCGTAGTCCTGCGCGACGCCCGTATTGCACTGGCCGCCGTTGCGGCCGGACGCTTCGCCGGCGACTTGCGCGGCTTCGAGCACGACCACCGAGACGCCGCGCTGCGCGAGCGCGAGCGCCGCCGACAAGCCGGTGAAACCGCCACCGATCACGACCACATCGGCCCGCCCCTCGACGGGCCCAACGCTGCCGTCGCGAAACGCGGGGCGGGTATCCAGCCAGTACGATTCCAGTTTCATCGGATCCTTCTTTTGCATGCCTGCAACGACGATCGGTGACCGTTCAATGAGAATCATTTAATCACCGTCAAAAACCGCAGTTGCCGCGTATTCGCGCGCGGCACGCGTACAAATCGCCGTTTTGCGCGACCGCCGCAGCAGACTATGCGGCGGCCCGTTCACCGCACCGCGCGATGAACGGTTCGCGCGCCACGTACTACAGTTGCACCGGCGTGACGCCGGCCGGCGCCGGCTCCGCCTGGAAACTCGCGAGATCCTCCTCGCTGCGATGGCACAGCACCTGCGCGCCGTTGCCGAGCGTGCGCAGCGACGGGGCCGTCCGGTTGCACACGCCGTCCACCCGCATCGCGCAGCGCGACAGGAACGGACACAGCTCGTCCTCGTGCTCGCGCTCGCCGATCGGCACCAGCGGCCGGTGGCAACGCTCGGCCGCATCGTCGAGCCAGCCCGCGCGCAGTTCCGGCGCGGACGACACCAGCAAGTGCGAATACGGGTGATAAGGCGGCGCGCACAGCGCGTCGCGGCTGCCCGTCTCCACGCGGCGGCCTGCATACAGCACGACGATGTCGTCGCTGATCGCGCGCACCTTCGCGATGTCGTGCGTGATGAACACGTACGACACGCCGAGCTTCGCCTGCAGGTCGCGCAGCAGCTCGATGATCGCGGCGCCGACGACGGTGTCGAGCGCCGACGTAACCTCGTCGCACAGGATCAGGTCGGGCTCGGCCGCGAGCGCGCGCGCGAGGTTCACGCGCTGCTTCTGCCCGCCCGACAGTTCGCCGGTACGCCGCGACGCCACCGCCGGCGGCAGCCGCACGAGCTCGAGCAGTTCCGCGACGCGCTGGCGTGCACGCGCGCCCTTGATCCCGTGATAGAACGCCAGCGGCCGCGCGAGCGTGCGCTCGACGGTATGCACCGGGTTGAGCGCGGTATCGGCGTTCTGGAACACGATCTGCACGCGGCGATGCTGCTCCTTCGTCCGTTTGCCGATATCGCGCGCGAGCGGCTCGCCGTCGAGCAGGATCGTGCCGCCGGTCGCCGGCACGAGGCCCGCGATCACCTTCGCGAGCGTCGTCTTGCCAGAGCCCGATTCGCCGATCACGCCGACCGTCTGCCCGCGCCCGATGCGCAGGTCGACTTCATGCAGGATCACTTTCGCGGGCCAGCCGTTCGCGGCGCGGCCGCCGTAGCCGGCGATCGCGCCGCGCACGTCGAGCAGCGGCGCCGGCGCGGCCGGCTCGCGTGCCTGCGCTTGCGTGTCGCGTTCGGCATCGTTCGGCGTGACCGCCGCGATCAGGCTCTGCGTGTACGGGTGCGCCGGCGCATGCAGGATCTGTTCGGTGTCGCCCGCCTCGCGGATCACGCCGTCGCTCAGCACGACGATCCGGTCGGCCATCTGCGCGACCACGGCCAGGTCGTGCGACACGTACACCGCACTCATCCCGTAGCGCTGGATCACGCTCTTGAACGCCTGCAGCACGTCGATCTGCGTGGTCACGTCGAGCGCGGTGGTCGGCTCGTCGAGAATCACCAGTTCCGGATCGGTGATCAGCGCCATCGCGGCCATCAGCCGCTGCAGTTGACCGCCCGATACCTGGTGCGGATAGCGCTTGCCGATCGTCTCCGGCTCCGGCAGCGCGAGCGCGCGAAACAGCTCGATCGCCTTCGCCTGCGCGTCGCGCTTCGTCATCGTCTTGTGGATCAGCGCGGCCTCGATCACCTGGTCGAGAATCGTGCGCGACGGGTTGAACGCGGCGGCGGCGCTCTGCGCGATATACGCGACCTTGCGGCCGCGCAGCGCGGTCAGCGCCGCAGCCGAAAGCGTGCACACGTCGGTGCCGTCGAGCTTCACCGAGCCGCCGGCGATCCGGCATCCGGTGCGCGCATGGCCCATCAGCGACAACGCGATCGTCGTCTTGCCAGAGCCCGATTCGCCGATCAGCGCGAGCACCTCGCCGCGCCCGATGTCGAAGTCGACGCCGTGGACGATCGTCGTTTCCTCGCCGCCCGGCCGGCCGCCGACCACGCGCAGCCCGCGTACCTCGACGAGCGGATTCGATTCGTGTCGCATCAGTGTCCTCCGGCGGCGCCGGCCGCGCCCTTGCGGCGGCCGCGATGCGGCAGGCCGTCGATCATCAGGTTGACGCCCACCGTCAGGATCGCGATCGCGACCGCGGGAATGATCGCGACGGCCGAGCCGTCGCCGAGGCTCGCGATGTTCTCGCGCACGAGCGAACCGAGGTCCGCATACGGCGGCTGCACGCCGAGCCCGAGAAAGCTCAGGCCGCTCAGCAGCAGCACGACGAACGTGAAGCGCAGCCCGGTGTCCGCCAGCATCGGGTGGATCATGTTCGGCAGCATCTCGACGCACGCGATGTACAGCGCGCTTTCGCCGCGCGCCCTGGCCACCTGCACGAATTCGAGCGTGCTGATGTTGACCGCCAGCGCGCGCGCGATCCGGTACGAGCCGGGCATGTAGCTGATCGCGGCGGTGAGCACCAGCAGCGGCAGCGACGAGCCGAACGCGGCGACGAGCATCAGCGCGAACATCTTCGACGGAATCGACGTGAGCGCGTCGAGCAGCCGGCTCATCGTCTCGTCGACCGCACGGCCCGACACGGTCGCGAGCAGCCCGAGCGTCGTGCCGGTCACCGCGGCGAGCAGCACCGCGGCCAGCGCGAGCAGCACGGTCAGCCGCGCGCCGTACAGGATTCGGCTCAGCATGTCGCGGCCGAGGAAGTCGGAGCCGAACGGCAGCTTCGCGCTGAACGGCGCGAACACGTCCGGCGTGACGATCGCGCCGACGTCATGCGGCGCGATCAGCGGTGCGAACACCGCGACGAACAGCATCAGGCCGACCATCGACAGGCCGACGCGGCCGCCGGTCGTCAACGCGATGCGCGCGCCGCGGCGCTTGCGCGGCTGGTCGGGGGCAGGCGCGGCAGGCGGCATGCTGCCCCGCCCCAGGGGCGGGTCGCCGGAGGGCGGCAGCGCGCTGCTGCGTTGTACGGGTTCGATCGGTTGCATGGGCGGCATCTCGGAAGGAAGACGAAACACTCAGGTGCGCAGTCGCGGGTTCGACACGATCGAGCACAGGTCGGCGAACAGCACGAGCGTCAGGTAAGCGACGCAGAAGATCAGCGTGCACGCCTGGACCAGCGGGAAATCGCGATTGCTGACGGCGTCGACCATCAGGCTCGCGAGGCCCGGATAGTTGAAGATCGTCTCGACGACGATCACGCCGCCGAGCAGATACGACAGGCTCAGCGCGATCGCATTGGCGATCGGGCCGATCGCGTTGGGCAGCGCATGGCGCAGCACGACGCGCGCGGGGCTCGCGCCCTTCAACGTGGCCATCTCGACGTACGACGCGCTCAATTGCTCGATCACCGCGGCGCGCGTCATCCGCGCCATCTGCGCGATCACGACCGCGCACAGCGTCAGCACCGGCATCGCATACGCACGCAGGAAATCGTGCAGGCTTTCGATCGGACCGCTGTACGACAGCGCGGACAGCCAGTGCAGCTTCACCGCGAACACGAGCACGGCAACCGTCGCGATCAGGAATTCCGGCGTGGCGACGAGCGACAGCGTGCCGAGGCTGATCACGCGGTCGATCACCGATTCGCGCTTGACCGCCGCGAGAATCCCGAGCAGCAGCGCGATCGGCACCGACACGGCGGTCGTGATCGCCGCCAGCGCGAGCGACTTCGGCAGACGCCCGCCGATCAGCTCCGACACCGGCATGTCGCCGGAAAACGACCGGCCGAAATCGCCGTGCAGCAGCCCGGCGAGCCAGTGCACGTAACGCACGTGCGCCGGCATGTCGAGACCGAACTGCTGACGCAGCGCGGCGACCGTCTCCGGCGTCGCCGACTGGCCGAGCGCGGCCTGCGCGGCGTCGCCCGGCAGCAGGTTCGTGATCGTGAAGATGATCGCGGACACGATCAGCAGCGTCAGCGCGGTGACCGCGATGCGCCGGCCGATCAGCCCGATGAGAATTCGGTTCATGGAGCGACACTCCCGAAAAAACCGCGCGTGGCCGGCGCGGGGGTCCGCACCGGCCGCGCGGCGGCGGCCAACCACAACGTCATGCGTTCCACCACACGTTCTCGGCGAACATGAAGCCCATCATCCCGCCGGTCGGGATCGAACCGAGGCCCGCGAGCCGCTTGTCGTACCCGTCGAGGAAGCTGATGAACGCCGGAATGCCGACCCGGCCCTGCTGCGACACGATCACCTGCATGTCGCCGTACATCTGCTTGCGCTTCGCGTCATCGGTTTCCGAGCGCGCGGCGAGCAGCAGCTGGTCGAATTTCGCGTTCTTCCAGCCCGATTCGTTCCACGGCGCATCCGACTTGAAGAACTGCGTGAACAGCACGTCGGCGCTCGAGCGCGGATTGATGTTGCCGAACGTGAGCGGGTGCTTCATCCAGTGGTTCGACCAGTAGCCGTCGGGCGACGCGCGGTTGACCTGCAGGTTCAGCCCGATCTTCTGGCCGGCCTGCTGCAGCAGCACGGCCATTTCGATCGACCCGTTCGCGTCGGACGTCGCATAGATCGGCGGCAGCGTGGCGCCGAGCGCCCCGGCCTTCTGGAGCAGGAACTTCGCCTTGTCCGGATCGTGCGCGCGCTGCGGCAGCGACGCGTTGAAGTAGCGGTGTCCCGGCGGAATCGGCTGGTCGTTGCCGATCACCGAGTAGCCGCGGAACACCGCCGTGCGAAGCTGCTCGCGATCGAACAGGTACTTCATCCCTTCGACGAAATCGGGGTTCGCGACGATCGGGTTGTCGCTGCGCATGATCAGGTCGGTGTAGAGGCCCGACTTGGTTTCCTTCAGCGCGTAGCCCGGCGTCGACGAGACCCGCTGCGTCGAGCGCGGATCGATCGCGTTGATCAGGTGCACGTCACCCGACAGCAGCGCGTTCAGGCGCGCGGCGCTGTCGCTGATGCCGATCAGCTCGATCTCGTCGAGATACGGCTTGCCCGGCTTGAAGTAGCTGTCGTTGCGCACGCCGACGGTCGACACGCCCGGCTTGAACGACTTGAGCTTGTACGGGCCGCAGCCGATGCCGGTGCTGAAGTCGGTCGTGCCGTCCTTGACGATCACGAGCTGCGGCGTCGCGAGGATCACCGGCAGGTCCGCGTTCGCGCTGGCGAGCGTCAACGTGACTTCGTCGGGGCCGGTCGCCTTCGCCTCCGCGAACTGTTCGGCGAGCGGCTTGACCTTCGACGCGGTGGCCGGGTTCTTGTGGCGCATCAGCGAATACACCACGTCGGCCGGGCCGACCGGCTTGCCGTCGTGGAACGTGACGCCCTTGCGCAGCTTGATGATCCAGGTCTTCGCATCGGTCGTCTGCAGCGACTCGGCGAGGTTCATCTGCGGCGTCAGGCTCGCATCGAGCTGCGTGAGGCCGCTGTAGAACATGAAGAAGCGCGTGTAGTCCGCGCCCGTCGAGCCCTTGGCCGGATCGAGCGTATCGGCCGTCGAGCCGGCTTCGTTCGCAACCCGGATCTTGCCGCCGCGCTTCGGCGCGGGCGCGGCGAAGGCGGAGTCGGGGGTCATCAGCAGTCCGCCGGCGCCGGCGGCCATCATGCCGCCCGCCGCCATGACCTTCATCATGTCGCGGCGCGTGAAGCCGCCCTTGCCGCCGTTGTCGATATCGTCGCTCATCCGAACTGCTCCTGACTGTGGAAAGTGGGTCCAAGGGTCCAGCGTGGTTGTTCAATCCCGCTGCGCCCGCTTGCTGGTGGCGGACGCGACGTCGTACACATGCAATTCATTTAAGCATCGCCAAAATGCGGTTTGTCGCGATTCGGGCGGCCCGCACGATACGAATCGACCGTTTTGAGCCGCCCGCGCAGCATGAATTGCTGCATGCGCATCCGTGTCGCCGTGTGCCCGGCGGTGTGTCGCGGCGGCTGCCGAACCCGTGTCGATGCAGGAAATCGTAAGGCCGCAGCCGCCGCAGATTGCGCCGACAAAATTGCCCGTTCGGCATCCGGCGCGCGTTTGGCTCGCGCAAACCGCACGTTTGTATCGAATGGGGGCTTGCATGCCGACGACGGCTGAAACGCGCCGCGCGGTGCGGCAGATCGCCGCATGCACGGGCGTCGGCGGTGGCACGCCGCGGATGAAAGTTCAGAAGAATGCCGCTCGATCGGAGCGGCTTGGCGAGAAGGCGGGAAGAGGACGGGACTGGCCGGCGATCGGGCGCACGCGGGCCGTGCAGCCGTCAGGAACCGTGGTGATCCCGTGGGGCGGCGCGTCCGTCACCGGCATGCCGGTGCGGCGTGATGGAGGTGGAGTGATGCGCCGGCTGCCCGCGAGCGGCACGAAGCCGTCACGCAGCGAGCCGGAATACCGACACGGCGGCCCGCAGGCGCGCCGCCTGCTCGTCCAGCGACGATGCGGCGGCGGCCGCCTGCTCGACGAGCGCGGCGTTCTGCTGGGTGACCTCATCCATTTGCGCAACCGCCAGCCCGATCTGTTCGATGCCGGTGCTTTGCTCGACCGATGCAGCCGAAATCTCGCCCATGATGTCGGCCACCCGGTCGATCGACCGGACGATCTCCGTCATGCGCTCACCGGCCGTCTCGACGAGCCGGCTGCCGCTGCCGGCCCGCTCGACCGACGCGTCGATCAAGCCCTTGATGTCCTTCGCGGCCGCGGCGCTGCGTTGCGCGAGCGAGCGGACTTCCGATGCGACGACGGCGAACCCGCGCCCCTCCTCGCCGGCCCGCGCGGCTTCCACCGCGGCGTTGAGCGCCAGGATGTTGGTCTGGAATGCGATGCTTTCGATGACGACGGTAATGTCGGCGATCCGCACCGATCCATCCGAGATCTGCCGCATCGTCTCGACGACCGCCTGCACGGCGGCGCCGCCCAGTTCGGTCGCATCCTTCGCCTGGGTCACGAGCGCATTCGCCTGGCGTGCATTGTCGGCGTTCTGTTTGACCGTCGACGTCATCTGCTCCATGCTCGCGGCCGTCTCCTGCAGCGACGCGGCCTGCTGCTCCGTGCGCTGCGACAGATCCAGGTTGCCTTGCGCGATCTCGCCGGTGCCGGTGGCGATCGAGTGGGTCGTGGTCTGGATTTCGGCGATGGTGTCGGTCAGCCGCGCCTTCATGTCGCCCAGCGCGACGAGCAGGCTGCCGGGCGCGGCATGCGCCGTATCGAACTGCACGTCCAGTTCGCCGGCAGCGATGCGGGCCGCGATCTGCGCCGCCTGCGCGGGCTCCCCGCCGAGCGTGCGCCTGACGCTGCGCAGCACACCCCACGCAATCGCCGCGAGCGCCGCGGCAATGACGAGCGTGACGACGCCCAGCACCGTCGCGAGCCGGGTAAACGCCGCGTTGATGTCGTCGTAGAAGAATCCCGTGCCGATCCACCAGTCCCAGTCCGGAATCGCGACCACGCCCTGCAGCTTCGGCTCGAGGTCCGCGTCGGGGCTGCGCTTGATCAGCACGTCGACGAGCGCGAAATGCGCCTGCGCCATGCCCGCGCGGTACGCCTCGCTGTCGGTCATGCCGCTGGTCGTGCGGTTGCCCTTCGCGCGCGTGCCGATGAACTTCGCGTTCGGATGGACGAGGTTGACGCCGTCGGACGTCGTGACCCAGAAGTAGCTCTTCGAATTCGCGTTGAGCGCCGCCAGCGCGGCCTTGGCCTGCTGCTGCGCCTGCTCCTGCGTGAGCGTGCCGCTCGTCTGCATCGCGCGATACGAATCGACCAGATGCTCGGCCTTGGTCAGCAGAATGACGATCTCTTCGCGGCGGCTGTCGATCAGCGCGTCGCGCAGCGTATGCAGCGACAACGCGGCGAGCAGGACGATACCGAGCAGCGCCGCGACGACGAGCATCAGCAGTTTGGTGGACAACTTCATGCGGGGGCCTCGCAATATTAACCGTTCGGTACATATATCGGCCCGGGCGAGCCGGCCTTGAACGATTCAATATCGGTAATTACCCTCGCTTCGTGCGCTGATCGAACGCGCACTGGGACGCGACGGGCTCCGGCGGCATCGCGGCCGCGTCCCGTCACGTCATGGCGATCGACGAACCGGCTTACAGCCCCAGCTGCGTCGCGAGCTGGCCGATGTCCGACACTTCGTAATAGTTGTAGAACGGCGTGCCCGGCTCGTGGCCGCGGTTCACGAACGCCTTGTGCTTGATCCCCAGATCCTCGGCGGTCATCAGGTCGTAGCGCAGGCTCGACGACACGTGCAGCACGTCCTCGGGCTTGCAGCCGAGCTTGTCGAACATGTATTCGAAGCCCTGCATCCGCGGCTTGTACGATTGCGCCTGCTGCGCGGTGAACACCGCGTGGAACGGCGCGCCGAGCTTGTCGACGTTGCTCATGATCTGCTCGTCCATCGCGTTCGACAGGATCACGAGCTTGTACTTCGACGCCAGCCGCGACAGCCCGGCCGGCACGTCCGGATGCGGGCCCCAGGTCGGCACCGCATGATAGAAAAGCTCGGCCTCGGCTTCGTCGAACGTCACGCCGAGCCGCGCACAGGTGCGGCGGATCGCGTTGACGACGACGTCGCGGTACGGCTTCCACGCGCCGAGCACCTCGTCGAGCCGATAGGCGGCGAACGCGCGCACGAAGGCCTCCATCGTGGCCGGCGACAGCCGGTCCGCATAGATTTCGCGCGCCGTCTCGGCCATCCGGAAATGGGTCAGCGTGCCGTAGCAGTCGAAGGTGATGTACTTCGGTTCAAACTGGATCATGGTCGGGTCCTGTCGGTGTGAAGCCCCGGCGGGCCGGGGATGGGCTGGGTTCAACGAAATTGAATCAGGGCAAAAAGTCGTTCGCGCATCGTTCGGCGCCGCTCAAAACGCAGAATCGCCGCGTGTTGCCCGGCACATGCAGCACGATCTGCGGCGCGATCGGGCGTGGCGCCGCGGCGCCGGCCGATGAGCACTGCGCCACCGCGGCGGGCGCGCCTGCCGGTGCGGCCCTTCGGCAGGCGACAACGCCGCCGTGCATGCATCGTAGAGGCATTCCCACAGCAGGAGTGGCTGGATCGACCGGCCGCGCCGGCACGGTCCGCGCGTTCGCGCGCGCCGATCATGCGGGTTTGCATCGATCGTGCGCGAGCGGCCGCCGCACCCCGAAAACAGGCGAATCGTCCTATCCGCGCCGCACCCGCGCTGGCAGAGTCGACCTGTCATTTCCACCCATCCGGAGTCCGGCGTGTCCGACCTCAATCCTTCCCGCACGCTTACCTATCGCCCGTTCACCGAAACGGACCTGCCCGCCGCGCATCGTCTGTCGGAAGCCGTCAAGTGGCCGCACCGCATCGACGACTGGCGCTTCGCGTTCCAGCTCGGCGGCGGCTTCGTCGCCGAGGATGAATCCGGCGTCGTCGGCACCGCGCTCGGCTGGCGCTTCGACGACGCGCATGCGTCCCTCGGCATGGTGATCGTGTCGCCCGAGCGCCAGGGCTGCGGCATCGGCCGCGAGCTGATGACCCGCGTGGTCGACAGTCTCGGCGAGCGGACCGTGTTTTTGCATGCGACGCCGTCCGGCGAACCGCTCTACGCGAAGTTCGGCTTCGCAGCGATCGGCACGGTCGATCAGCACCAGGGCGCCGCGTTCCAGCCGCCGCTGATCTCGCTGCCGCCCGGCGAGCGGCTGCGCCCGCTCGGCACCAATGACGGACCGCGCCTCGCCGCGCTCGCCTCGCGCGCGGCCGGCTACGAGCGCGGCGCGGTGATCGACGCGCTGCTCGACGTCGCGAACGGCATCGCGCTCGATCGCGACGGCGAGCTGCTGGGCTTCGCGCTGTTCCGCCGCTTCGGCCGCGGCCACGTGATCGGCCCGGTGGTCGCGCCCGATGCGCTGCGCGCGCAGGCGCTGATCAGCCACTGGCTCGCGCTGCACGAGGGCATGTTCGTGCGGCTGGACGTGCCGGGCGACAGCGGGCTGTCCGACTGGCTGCAGGGGCTCGGGCTGCCGCGCGTCGATACCGTCGTCGCGATGGCGCGCGGCACGCCGCCGGCCCGCGACCCGGCGCTGCGCCCGTTCGCGATCGTGAACCAGGCGCTCGGTTGAGGGGGCGCGCACGATGAGCTTCCTCTACAAGGCCGACCCGGTGCGCGGCGCGCAGTGGGCGGCGCGCTTCGCGCAACAGGCGCCCGATCTGCCGTTCCGGATCTGGCCGGACCTCGGCGACGCCGCAGCCGTCCGCTATCTCGCCGCATGGCAGCCGCCTGACGATCCGGTCGCGCTGCTGCCGAATCTCGAGGTCGTGTTCTCGGTCGGCGCCGGCATCGACCAGTTCGACCTGTCGCGCGTGCCTTCGCACATCCCCGTCGTGCGGATGATCGAGCCGGGCATCGTCGAAGGGATGGTCGAATACGTGACGCAGGCCGTGCTGACGATTCATCGCGACCTGTTCGACTATGCGGCCCAGCAGCGCGACCAGGTGTGGCGCGAGCATCCCGTGCGCGCGGCCGCGTCGCGGCGCGTCGGCGTGCTCGGGCTCGGTACGCTCGGCCAGGCCGTGCTCGACACGCTGCGGCGCTTCGGTTTCCCGTGCGCCGGCTGGAGCCGCACGCCGCGCACGCTCGACGGCGTCGACTGCTACGCGGGGGACGCGGCGCTCGACGCGTTCCTCGCCCGCACCGACATCCTGATCTGCTTGCTGCCGCTCACCGACAGCACGCGCGGCCTGCTCGGCGCGCGCGTGTTCGATGCGCTGCCGGCCGGTGCATCGCTGGTGCAGGTCGGGCGCGGCCCGCAGCTGGATTCGGCGGCGCTGCTCGCGGCGCTCGCAAGCGGGCGCCTCGACAGCGCGATCCTCGACGTGACGGACCCCGAACCGCTGCCGCCCGGCCATCCGTTCTGGACGCACCCGCGCATTCGCCTCACGCCGCACATCGCCAGCGCGACGCGGCCCGACACCGCGGTCGACGCGGTGCTCGCGAACCTCGCGCGCCATCGCGCGGGCCAGCCGATGATCGGCGTCGTCGACCGCACGCGCGGCTACTGACCTGCTGCGCGCCCCGGCCCGCCGGGCGCGCAGCAGAAAATGCCGAAGCGCCCCGTGCAAACGCCGCGCGCATACGTTTCGGGCCGCAAATTGAAGACGCATGCGGAATTCTCGCCCGTTAGCATGAACTCACCGCTGACACCTGACGAGAGTCCCGCCTTCCCATGAACCAAGCCGCGCTGATCGAAGCCGATCGTCAACACCTGATCCATCCCGTCGTCAATTACCGTGCGCACGAAGCGCGCGGCGTCACCGTGCTGGAATCCGCGGACGGCGTGTTCCTGCGCGACGCCGCCGGCCACACGCTGCTCGACGCGTTCTCCGGCCTGTGGTGCGTGAACGTCGGCTACGGCCGCGACAGCATCGTGAAGGCCGCCGCCGACCAGATGGCGAAGCTGCCCTACGCGACCGGTTATTTCCATTTCGGCTCGCAGCCGGCGATCGAGCTCGCCGAACGGCTCGCCGCGCTCGCGCCGCCGTCGCTGAACCGCGTGTACTTCACGCTCGGCGGCTCGGACGCGGTCGATTCCGCGGTGCGCTTCATCACGCACTATTTCAACGCGACCGGCCGCCCGTCGAAAAAGCAGATGATCGCGCTGGAGCGCGGCTATCACGGCTCGTCGTCGTTCGGCGCCGGCCTCACCGCGCTGCCGGCGTTCCACCGCCATTTCGACCTGCCGCGCGCGGACCAGCACCATATTCCGTCGCCCTACCCGTACCGCCATCCGCTCGGCGACGATCCGCAGGCGCTGATCGCCGCGTCGGTCGCCGCGCTCGAAGCGAAGGTCGCCGAACTCGGCGCGGACAACGTCGCCGCGTTCTTCTGCGAGCCGGTACAAGGCTCGGGCGGCGTGATCGTGCCGCCGGCCGGCTGGCTGAAGGCGATGCGCGACGCGTGCCGGCGCCTCGGCATCCTGTTCGTCGCCGACGAGGTGATCACCGGCTTCGGCCGCACCGGCCCGCTGTTCGCCTGCGAGGCCGAACAGGTCGACCCCGATCTGATGACCGTCGCGAAGGGATTGACCGCCGGCTATGCGCCGATGGGCGCGGTGCTGATGTCCGACGAAATCTACGAAGGAATCGCGGGCGAGCGCGCCGATGCGCCGGTGGTCGGCCACGGCCATACGTATTCCGCGCATCCGGTGAGCGCGGCGATCGGCCTCGAGGTGCTGAAGCTCTATCACGAAGGCGGCCTGCTCGCGAACGGCCAGGCGCTCGCGCCGCGCTTCGCCGCGGGGCTCGATGCGCTGCGCGCGCATCCGCTCGTCGGCGACGCCCGCTCGGTCGGCCTGCTTGGTGCGCTCGAACTGGTGGCCGACAAGGCGCACAAGACGCGCTTCGACGCGGCGCTGAACGTGCCGGACAAGATCGCGGCCGCCGCGTACGCGAACGGCGTGGTGTTCCGCGCGTTCGGCGACGGCGTGCTCGGCTTCGCGCCGGCGCTGAGTTTCACCGCGGGCGAGTTCGACCTGCTGTTCGAACGCGTGCGCAAGACGCTCGACGACGTGCTGGCCGATTCGGGCGTGCAGCGCGCGCTCGACGCCGCGCACGCGCAGCCGGCCTGACCGGCCAAGGGAAAGCCGGGCTTGTGGCCGCCATCGTTCGACTCTAAAGTAACCGGACATTCCATTTTTGCCTTCTCACGTGAACATGACGGACAGCAAGCTGGATCGCATCGACCTGCGCATCCTCTCCCAGTTGCAGAAGCGCGGCCGCATGACCAACGTCGAGCTGGCCGATGCGGTCGGGCTGTCGCCCAGTCCATGCCTGATCCGCGTGAAGCGGCTCGAGAAGGCCGGTTACATCGGCGGCTACGGCGCGCACATCCAGCTCGAGAAACTCGGCGACGTGCAGGTCGTGTTTACCGAGGTCACGCTGGCCGACCATCGGCGCGAGGATTTCGACCGCTTCGTCGCGGCGATCCGCAACGTCGACGAGATCGTCGAATGCCACCTCGCGAGCGGCGGCTACGACTACCTGCTGAAGTTCATCACGCGCAGCGTGAGCCATTACCAGACGATCGTCGAAGGGCTGCTCGAGCAGAACATCGGCATCGAGAAGTATTTCAGTTACGTGATCATCAAGTCGCCGTTCGTCAAACGGCACTACCCGCTCGAATCGCTGTTCGGCGAACGTCACTGACACCCGGTGTGCGTCATCCCGTCACGCGGCAGCCCGCTGTCCGCGCGGGGGGAGTCGCGCCCGCTCCGCCGTCGTCGTTGTCGTTGTCGAACCGCTTCATTCAAGGACCTGTCATGCCGCTTACGCTGTCCCGAACCGAACTCGTTCGCACCGCCAACCTGATCGATGGCACCTGGCGCGATGCGCTCGACGGCCGCCGCTTCGCCGTCACCGATCCCGCCACGCTCGAGACCGTTGCCCACGCACCCGACAGCGGCGCCGCCGACGCGCGCGCGGCAACCGACGCGGCGGCCCGCGCGCTGCCTGCGTGGCGCGCGACGCCCGCGCGCGAACGCGCCGCGATCCTGCGTGCCTGGCATGCGGCGATCGTCGCGCACACCGACGATCTGGCGAAGCTGATGTCGCGCGAACAGGGCAAGCCGCTTGCCGAAGCGCGCGGCGAAGTCGCGTACGGTGCGTCGTACGTGCTGTGGTTCGCGGAGGAAGCGACCCGCACGTACGGCGACCTGATCCCTCAGCAGCAGCGCGGCAAGCGGTTGAGCGCGGTGAAGGAGCCGATCGGCGTCGTCGCCGCGATCACGCCGTGGAATTTCCCGCTCGCGATGATCGCGCGTAAGATCGCACCCGCGCTCGCGGCCGGCTGCACGGTGGTCGCGAAGCCGGCGGAGGACACGCCGCTGACCGCGCTCGCGCTCGCGTTGCTCGCGCAGGAAGCCGGCGTGCCGGCCGGTGTGCTGAACCTGATCACCGCGTCGCGCGAACGCGGCGTCGACGCGGCGGCCGACTGGCTCGCCGACGGCCGCGTGCGCAAGATCACGTTCACCGGCTCGACGCCCGTCGGCAAGCTGCTCGCGCGCGAATCGGCGGCGACGTTGAAGAAGCTGTCGCTGGAGCTCGGCGGCAATGCGCCGTTCATCGTGTTCGACGACGCCGAGCTCGATGCCGCGGTCGACGGGTTGATGGCCGCCAAGTTCCGCAACGGTGGGCAGACCTGCGTGTCGCCGAACCGCGTGTACGTGCAGGCCGGTGTCTACGACGCGTTCGCCGCGAAACTCGCCGCGCGCGTCGCCGCGCTGAAGGTCGCGCCGGCGACCGACCCGGCCGCGCAGATCGGCCCGATGATCAACGCGCGGGCGGTCGACAAGATCGCGCGCCATGTCGGCGACGCCGTCGAACGCGGCGCACGCGTGCTGACGGGCGGCAAGCGCCTGACCGAGCTCGGCGCGAACTATTACGCGCCGACGGTGCTCGCCGACGCCACCGCCGACTTGCAGCTCACCTGCGAGGAAACCTTCGGCCCGGTCGCCGCGCTGTTTCGCTTCGATACGGAGGACGAAGCGGTCGACGCCGCGAACGACACGCCGTTCGGGCTCGCCGCGTATTTCTACACGCAGGACGTGCGGCGTATCGCGCGCGTGTCGGCGCGGCTCGAAACGGGCATCGTCGGCATCAATGAAGGCGCGCTCGCGAGCGAGGCCGCGCCGTTCGGCGGCGTGAAGGAATCGGGCTATGGTCGCGAAGGCTCGCGCTATGGGCTCGACGATTATCTGTCGATCAAGTACCTGTGCCAGGGCGGGCTCGACTGATCGGGTAACGCCTGCCCGACCGGCCGTCCGCGAGGACGGCCGTCGCCGTGTCCGGTCAAGCTACGCGCGTTGACATCGGAACCGATCGGTCCATATAATGAATCCAACTTCAGGCACCGCATCGTTTGCGAAACCGATCAATGGCAAATCCGGCTGGCGTGGGCCGTCCGCGCGAATTCGAACTGGGCGATGCCGCGCGCGACGCGATGGACGTTTTCTGGGATCGCGGCTATGAAGGCGCGTCCCTGCCCGACCTGATCGCCGGCACCGGCTTGTCGCGCGGCAGTCTCTACAAGGCATTCGGCGACAAGAAGGCGCTGCTGCTGGCGGCGCTCGACCTGTATATGGCCGACGGGCTCAAGGCGACCGCCGACATCCTGTCGCAACCCGGCCCCGTGAAGGACGCCATTCGCGACTCGCTGCTGCGCTATGCCCGGCTGTCCATTGGCGAGGCCGGCCGGCGCGGCTGTCTCGCGGTCGCGATGACCACCGAGCTGGCCGCGCGCGATGCCGATGTCGCGGAACGCACCGGGCGCATGTTCCGGCGCCTGCAGCAGCTCTATGCGGGCGCGATCGTCCGCGGCCAGGCGAGCGGCGAGATCCCCGAGCAGGACGAACAGGTGCTGGCGCGTTTGCTCGTCTGCCAGGTCGAGGGCATGCGCGTGCTGGGGAAAACCGGCGTCCCCGAGCACGACATGCTCGCGCTGGTCGACCGCACGATGCGCATTCTCGACTGATATTTTTTTACCCAATTTGGAACCGATTGGTTCCGTATGGAGAGCCGTCCATGTCACGGAATGACCCCGTATCACCCGACCCGCGTCGCTGGGCCATGTTTTCGGTCCTGCTCGTCGGCGCGTTCCTGCCGCCGCTGGATTTCTTCATCGTCAATGTCGCGCTGCCGTCGATTCGCGCGGAACTGGGCGCCTCGTCGTCGGCCGAGCAACTCGTCATTTCGTCGTATGCGGGCCTGTACGCGGTGACGCTGATCACCGGCGGACGATTGGGCGACCTGTTCGGCCGCGGGCGCGTGTTTTTCCTCGGCTTGATCGGCTTTGCGATCGCCTCGACGCTGTGCGGCCTCGCGAGTTCGCCGTGGACGCTCATCGTCGGCCGCGCGTTGCAGGGCGTGACGGCCGCGATCATGGCGCCGCAGGCGCTCGCGTCGATCCAGGCGATCTTTCCCGAATCGGAAAAGCCGCTCGCGCTCAGCCTGTACGGCGCGGTATTCGGCCTCGCCGCCGTGGTCGGGCAGGCGCTGGGCGGAATCCTGATCTCGCTGAATCTGTTGAACCTCGGCTGGCGCACGATCTTCCTCGTCAACCTGCCGCTGGCGATTCTGGTCGTCCTGTTCGGGATTCCGCTGCTGAAGGAAACGCGGGCGCAGCATGCGCGCAAGCTCGACCTCGGCGGCACCGCGCTGTCGATGCTGACGCTCGGCGCGCTAATCGTGCCGCTGATCGAGGGGCGCGAAGCGGGCTGGCCGGTATGGGCATGGGTGTCGCTGCTCGCGGTGCCGGCCCTCGCGTGGTGCTTCTGGCGCTACGAGCGCCGGCTGGGCAGCCGCGGCGGCGCACCGCTGCTCGACCCGACCGCGCTCCGAGCCCCGGGGCTGGGCCGGGCGTTGCTGATCGCGCTGCTGCTGTACTCGATCGGCACGTTCTTCCTGCTGTTCTCCGTGTATCTGCAGAATGCATTGCACGTCGACGCGCTGAGCGCGGGCCTCGTGTTCCTGCCGTTCGGCGTGGGGTTCCTGCTCGGCCCGCTGTCGACGCCTGTCTGCTCGCGTGTCATCGGCGCTTACGTCAATCCGTTCGGCATGAGCCTGGAGATCGTCGGGCTCGTCGGCCTCGCGTGGTTGATCGACGTCACGCCGGTCGGGATGCCGCTCGCTGCCGTGCCGCTCGCCGTCGTTCTCTTCGTCATCGGTTTCGGACAAGGCCTCGCGCTACCGACCCTGATGCGCATGGTGACGGGGCGCGTCGCACCCGCGCTGTCCGGCATGATCGCCGGCATCGTCAGCTCGACGCTGCAGGTCAGCACGTCGCTCAGCGTGGCGATCATCGGCGGAATTTTCTATACGGTGCTCGGCACGCGCCAGGACCCGGCGGCCATCGCGCATGCGTTCATCGTCGCACTCCTGTCGATCTCGTCGTTCCTCGCCATCGGCGCCGCGCTGGGCCTCTCGCTCGCTCGTGCACCCGCCGCGCCCACCTCGCTGCCGGCCGCTGCCCGGCCGACCTTCGGCCCGGCGCGCAAACGGCCGTGATCGCCCGTCATCGCCAGTCGTCTCCCGTATCGACATTCGCCGCCGTAGCAGTCCGACCTGGAGGTCCTTGATGTTTTTCGTCGTTTCCTATCGCCGAGCCGCGGGCACGCGGTTCGATTCCCGTTACTACGTCGAGCAGCACATTCCGCTGGTGGAAAAATCCTGGAAACCGTACGGACTCGAATACGTCGACGCTTTCTTCCCGGCACGTGAGGATAGCGAACTGATCGTCGTGGCGATGTGCCGCTTCAAGGACAGCACGGCATTGGACGCCGCGCTCGCGTCCGCGGAGACGGCTCACGTCATGACCGATATCGATGCGTTCACCGATATCGAACCCGATCGGCACATCGCGGATATGTTCTCGCGCATGTCGTAGCGGCGGTCACGCGGTAACGGCGATCGTGCGCCGCCACGCATCGGTTCCGGCGAGCGCCATCGGTCACTTGTCCGATGGCGCCGCGAGCGATCGGGTGTCAGGATAGGCAACGTCACGCGACTACCCGAACCGGGAGGATGACTGCAATGTCGGTACGTCAGCTGTTCATCGTTGAACTGGCGAGCGGCCTGCCCCGCGCGTTCGGCGTGCTCGCTATCCTGTCGGGCCTGTTTCGGATCGGCATCGCGGTGCGTCGCGGGAAGCACGCCGGCACGCCGTCGCGAACGATCCCGGATGGGGCGCGAACGGCGCTGGCTGGCGCGCTGCTTTCCTGCGAAGCCGTCGGCGCCGTCTACTTCGCGATCGCGGCGTTGGGGTACGGCTGGGCCGACACCGACGCAACGGCCCCGGATCGCCGGAAACGGGTGAGCGACTGGCCGTCTTGAACGGCACGACCGCCATTTCCGACAAGCGGGACAAACCACTGCACGGGCGGAGCGTCAAAGGCCGCGCAGGCCGGGCCGTCCTTCCGCGCACGGAGGCGAATCCGCAGCGCGGAGCGCGTCACAGCAACCCCAGCGCCGACGCCTTGAGGGTCGCCGCGGCACGCGTCGAACATTCGAGCTTGCGGAACGCCTTCTCGACATGGGTTCGTACCGTGCTCGGACTCATCGCGAGCGCCTGCGCGACCTGCTTGTTGCTCGCGCCGCGGGAAATCGCCCGCAGCACGTCGATTTCCCGTGCGGACAGGCGCGGGCCAGCGGGCGACGCGCCCGTGGCGGTGCGCCGGAGCAAGGGCGCGCCACCCGTCACGAGCGCGGCCACCGCTTCGCCGCATAGCCGGCCGCACGCAACTTCTTCCTGCAACTGGCCAGCAGCGGCCGCATCGCTCAGCGCCGCGCGCCACGGACGCGCCGAGCGCAACGCGACCCAAGCCAGCGACGCCGCCAGCACGCGCGCCTCCAGCGTCAGCGCCGCCTCGCGCGCGCCGCGAAAATAACCCGAGCCGTCCAGCCGTTCATAGGCATACGACGCAAGCACCGCGGCTTCGCCGAGCGCGCCGGTCTGCCGGCCGGCGCGCTCGGTCCAGTACGGCACGAGCCGCACCTTTTCCCAGGCGCTGGCAGGCAGCCGCGTCGGCAGACTCCACACGTCGTTCGGCACCGCGGCCCTGCCGATGCCATGAATCAGTCCGGCGCGGTACACGCGTTCGCGCGCCGCCTCGTCCGGCGAGAGACGGCCGTAACACGCGGCCGCCGTCGCGGCGACCGAACGCGAAAAACCCGTCATCCACGGCAGTTTCAGATCGATGACGTCCGCAATCAATTCCGCGGACGTCGCGCCCTGCATGTCCGGTGTGGCCAATGCGGCGTCCAGGTCGGCAGGCGCCATGTGCTCGAGCGCCGCCAGCCAGCGCGGCGCCTCACGCGCAGCCGTCTCGACGAGCATGGCCGGGTAGCGTGACCCCGCGCGTTGCCCGATCAGTTCGACGGCCCGCTCGATGCCGTACGTGCGGCTGAACACGTCGAGGTCGCCTGCGAGCGCGACGATCGACACGGCGGCCGGCACCTGTTCGTGCACGAGCCGTGCGGGCAGCCCGTTGCCGTCCCAGGTTTCGAAGATATGCCGCAACGCAGTTTCCGTCGCGTGGGACAGACCCAGGATTCGCGCCACCTCGCCCGAGACTTCGCAGTGGATCTTCGCGAGCGGGATCAGCGCGACGCCCGCCCCGCCGATCGCTTCGGCGATGCCGGGCCGGCTCTCGAGCATCGCGGCGCGAATCGCAACGTCGTCACCGAATACCTGCGCGAAACCCGCCGCGTTCGCCGTGCAGCCCGACCAGCGCAACAGCGCCACTTCGCGCGCCGTGTCGCACACCGATGCGTCGAATCGTGCCGCGTGCGCGAGCTGCGCCGCCAGCCAGCCGGTGCGCGGCGAATGGTCGGTCGGCTGGCCCATGCTGAGATCGCCGATGAAGGCCAGCGCGCGTACGGCGTCGAATATGCGCAGCGGGGCGAGATGGACTTCGGCGTCGGACATCGGGCGGGGCCGGGACGTTTGCAAGGATGGGAAAACGATCATACGCGACGGCGTCGCGGCGTGCATGCGCATGCGCGTCGGGGCTCGGGGTTCGCCGCGGCCGGCCCGGCGCGAAGTCCCCCCGCCTCGGTGCAGGCAACCGGAGGACATCGCCATCGGACATCTGACCGATAGCGGCAAGGCCGGGCGATTGCGATACTCGGCGCACTGGAGATCCGGGCGGCACCGCATCCGCATGGCGGAAGCCCTGCATGCCGGCCGGAACGACGATTCAATGTACGAAGGAGTGCAAATGGCTGACCGCTACCCCGAATTTCGTCCCCCTGCCGACGAACAATGGCTGAAACGGTACTACTTTTCTCGGGCGATATTCTCGCTGATCTGGGTCGCGCTGGCGTTTGCCGTCGGCCGGCAGAGCGCGGCCGGCGCGGCGGTCCTGCTGGTGGTTTATCCGGCCTGGGATGCGCTCGCCAATTTCGTCGACCTGTCCCGTAGCGGCGGGATGGCGGCAAACCGCACGCAGGCGGTCAACGTCGCGATCAGCGCCGTCACGACGCTGGCGATATTTCCGGCGCTGAATGCGGGCATGCATGCGGTGCTCACGGTGTTCGGCGTCTGGGCGATTCTCTCCGGCGCGATGCAGCTCGGCACCGCCGTGCGACGCTGGAAGCATGCCGGCGCACAGTGGGTGATGATCCTGAGCGGTGCGCAATCGGCACTGGCCGGCCTGTTCTTCATCGTCCAAAGCCATGCGCCGATGCCGCCCGCGATCGTCAAGATCGCGGGCTACGCGGGAGTCGGTGCGCTTTATTTCCTGATATCCGCGATTTGGTTGCAGGTGCGAGGGATGCGACGCAGCGTGTCGTGAGCCGGCGATCGAAATGAAGATGTCACGCCGCCACGGGTCGCCGTGGCTGCGCCTGCGCCTGCGGTCAACGCGACGCTTTGTGCAAAGCATGAGATCTTGCAGGCGACCGTAGCGATAAAACAATTATTTCGCGGTTGCGAACGGCTCTGAACGACCCGTTGCAGGCGGTCCAGCAGTCTCTTTTCTAGGGTAGCCATCGGAGTGAAGCGCTCGTTCCGTGCCGTCGCCTGGGGGACACGTCATCGGCCTCTGCGGACGCTTAGACCCGTGAGTTGATGAGGCGGCTTGACTGCCCGCACGGACGGCTTTTGCACTCACGCAATGCCCCCCCGTCAGTCGTCCACGCATCATCCATCGGTTGCTCAGGGCGAACATCGTATGCAACTGCTGCGGGTTCGTCATCAAGCCTCGATAGCGCACCTTTAGATGCCACCGTGCGCGGCGATGAACATGGCGACGGCCGACCGGCAATAGGACTCGATTTCGTTGTCGTCCTCTGCTCTCGCCTCGTCGAAGCGTGCGATAAGCAGCAGATCGCATCCTTTGAAGAGCGCGCCAAACAAGCGGGCGGACCGGGGAGCATCGGGTACGTTCAGCATCGCTTTCGCGTGCAACTGACGCAACACGGCCTCGATTTGGGCGATGACATGGGCGGGCCCGGCTTCGTAATGAAGCTTGCTTAACGACCTTTGATTCGTCTTGTCGGCCAAAACCATGGCTTCGACACTGCGGACGTCCGGACTCAACAGCGTGCGAAGCAGCGATGATCCCACTGCCATGAGCTGATCTTCAGCCGAACCGGCGATGCCTTCGGTAAGGGTTTGCGGTGCAAACTGCTGGCAGCGGGCCGCCATGGCCGCGCTGAACAGCGCCTCCTTGTTCTCGAAGTGCCGATAGATGCTGAGCTTGGATATCTTCGCGCGCTGCGCAACCTTGTCCATGGTCGTCGCCTGAAAACCCAATTCCACAAAGAGTTCGCAGGCAGTGTCGACGATCGTCTGGCGAAGCGCCTCGTTGGCGGGCCGGCCGCGCCGGCCCTGGTTATTTTCGGTCACGACAATTCCAGTACTTGACAGTATTCAAATTTGAGTATTACGATACCACGCAGTATCGCAATCTGCAAGCCAAGGGCGTATTCCCCCGGGCCGCCGGGCGATATCGAGCAGCATTGTCTGCCTGGTCAATACAGCCATGGGCAACTTTCTTGCCAATGTCGAAGCCGTGCGCGCTGACCGTCTCAAATGCGTAACGCCGGACGAGGTTGCACACCACGCCGAGCCCGACCGTCCATCCACAACACGGAGCCCATCACCATGAATGACGTCATCATCATTGGCGGCAGCTTTGCCGGCCTCGCTGCTGCCCTGCAGCTTGGCCGTGCCCGCCGCAAGGTCACCGTTCTCGATACCGGCCGGCCGCGCAACCGGTTTGCCGGCCACTCGCATGGCCTGCTCGGCCACGATCACAAGCCGCCGCTGGACATCTTGGTCGAGGCGCGGCAGCAGCTGGCGCGCTATCCAACGATCAGTTTCGTCGATGCCCGGGCCGAGAGCGTGTCGGGCGCCATCGACGATTTCTGCGTTGTCACTGACGATCACGAAAGCCTGAGGGCACGCCGCCTGATCCTGAGCTACGGCGTCGCCGACCAGATGCCGGACGTTCCGGGCTTTGCTGAAAGCTGGGGCACGTCCATCGTGCCCTGCCCCTATTGCGACGGCTTTGAAGTCGCCGGCCAGCATTGGGGCCTGGTCTGGTCCGGCCCGCAGTCGTACCAGTCTGCCAGACTGTTCCGCGATTGGACCGACAACTTGACTGTCTTCGCCGATGGTCATGACATCGCGCCCGATATCCAGGCCGATCTGGCGGGCCGCAACATACCTGCCGTCGATGGCCGGATCGTCGAGATCGCCCATCACCAGGGCCGTATCGCCACCGTCAATCTCGATACCGGCCGCAATGTCGCGGTCGACGTCCTGTTCGCCCAGCCGCGCAACAAGCCGTCCGCAAGCCTGCATGAATCGCTGGGTCTTGCTACGGTCGATACGCCCACCGGCATCGTCCTCAAGGTCGACGAGCGCCGCCAAACCAGCATGCCCGGCATCTACGCCGCTGGCGACCTCGCCACGCCCTTCTTGCCCTCGGTCTCCCAGGCTTCATCGCAGGGCGCGATGGCGGGTATCTTCGCCCAGCAGTCGATGGTGGTCTGAGAGCACAGATCCCTGCTCTCGTTGCGTCGTCGCCTTCGAAAAGGTTGGCGTAGATCGACGCGGCGAAAGGCGAATCGTCGAGTCAAGGAGATGAGATGGCAAAGCAAAGTGCTGATCAGGTGGATGACTGGAATGGTCAAAGCGGGGAGCGCTGGGTCGCCAACCAGGCCCGGCTCGACGCTCTGGTGGCGGTGTTCGGGCAGGCTGCGATCGAAGCCGCCGCGCCCGCGACGGGTGAGCGCGTGCTGGACATCGGCTGCGGCGCGGGTGCGTCGAGTCTGGCTCTGGCCGCTCGCGTCGACGCGGGGGGCCAAGTGCTGGGCGTGGACATATCCGAACCGCTGATCGATCGAGCGCGCGCGCTTGCGCGCCACGATACGCCGGCCCTGTTTCAGGTGTCCGACGCCAGCAGCGCAGAGCTGCCCGAAGGCGCGTTCGACATTCTGTTCTCGCGTTTCGGCGTGATGTTTTTCCCCGATCCGACAGCGGCGTTCGCCCATATGCGACGCGCGCTCCGGCCGGGCGGCCGGGTCGCTTTCGTCTGCTGGCGCGGTGCGGCCGAGAACGATTGGATGCGACTGCCGATGGGCGCGCTCAAGGACATCGTCCCACCGAGCGCGCTGCCCGATCCCGAAGCGCCCGGCCCGTTTTCGTTCGGCGACCGGGCGCACGTGGCGAGCATCCTGACGGGGGCCGGTTTCACCGAAATCGTTATCTCGCCCTTCGACGCGGCCGTCCCGTTCGGCGAGGGCGAAACACGGGACGCCGCGATTGACGACGCAGTGAGGATGACGCTTGAGGTCGGCCCGCTGTCGCGTGCGCTCGCTGGTCAGCCCGACGACATCCGCGCCCGTGCCTCCGCCGCAGTTCGTGCCGCCTTCGCGAGCCTTCCCGGCGAGGGGGCGGTGATGATCAACGGCGCGGCCTGGGTCGTCATGGCACGAAATCCGGCAAGCTGACAGGAATTAACAGGGGAGACGCCTCCGCTTGTGGCCGAACGCTGTCGTCCGTCGGATTTGCCGATAGCGCCACTCGCCCCGGTGTCGGGATGTGGTGTCGCATCCGCAGGGGCAGCGCTGGTCAATGATCGAAGTAGCAGACACACGACCACCGGCGCCCATCGACGCAAGACGCTCGAGTTCCGGATACAGTCTTGCCCGAGAAAGTTTCACCAAGTCGGGAATAAGCTCGAGCCACCGAAAAGTCCCGCACACCGATCTGCATCGTTTCCGACCAGTGCCGTGTTGATCAGCGCGATGCGTCTGGCGGAAAATCTTCATAAGACTTCGGGGCATAGCCCCAGACTCTGGCAACGCCACCTCTCGCCTCGAATTCGAAGCCTATTTCCGCGAGCTTACTCAAAACGAGCGCTGAGTGATCGACGGCCTCGTGCGTGACCGAAGCCGACTGATGCAACCCGATATCCATCCACTCAACGCCCACGAATGGAAACGGCAGGTGGTAGAACCACTCGACATCCCATCTCGATACATGGCCATTGACCCACTTTGAACGATAGGAAGGTCGCCATTCGTCCAGAGCGCGCATGAAAGAAATCAACTCGTTCCACTTTGTGTCATTGGCCAGCGCCCCTGCGAACTTGTTGCGCACCTGGGATAGAATTTTTGCCTTGTTGATACCATGGGGCACGGCATCAGCCATAGGAAGCTCTGACTGCATTTACTCACCTGTTTCAGTCGCGGGGAATGCGATACGCTTTCGCACGATTGTCGACTATCCAGGCACCGGGGTCGAGCGACCGCAAGTGACCACCTGCCATCCGACGCGTTCGTCCGTATCCGCCCCGCAAGAAACACCAGCCATTCCCAACCCGCCCTTTCGGGCCGGCCGATGACTCCAGCTCGACCTCCGTGCCTACCGGTTACGTAACGCCTGGCGCGTGTGTCGCCCGCAGCCATCCGGCGCCGGAGCGGCGCGATGTCACCGCCCCCGGCCGGACGTAACGTCGGGCGACGCCCTACCGCCCCGCCGGCGGCTGCAGGATGTCGCGCGGAATCGCCGCGATCAGCACGCAGCTGACCAGCAGGCACGCGCCCAGTGCGTAGGTCCCGTTGTTGATGTTGCCGGTCATTTGCTTGGCGACGCCGGTGATCATCGAGCCCGTGAAGCCGGACAGGTTACCCACCGAGTTGATCAGCGCAATGCCGGCGGCCGCGGCCGTACCGGACAGGATTTGCCCCGGAAAGGTCCAGTAGATCGGCATCAGCGCGAGGATGCCGCACGTGGCGATGGTCAGGAATACGATCGACAGCGCCACGTTGTGGGCGAACGCCGCGCTCAGGATCAGGAAGACGCCGCCGATCAGCGCGGGAATCGCCGCATGCAGGCGGCGCTCGCCGGTCCTGCGCGAGTGCGACGCGTTCCACACCATCGCGAAGATCGCGGTCAGGTACGGAATGGCCGTCAGCACACCGATGTGCAGCGGGCTCTGCACGCCCGACGCGCGGATGATCGACGGCAGCCAGAAGGCCAGCCCGTAGAAGCCGGTATTGAAGGTCAGCAGGATGAAGGTGAGCAGCCAGACGCGCGGGCTGCGCAGCGCGGCGCCGATGCTGTGCGATTTGTGCGCGGCCTCGGCTTCGAGGTTGCGCGACAGCACCGCCTTTTCGTCGGCGGACAGCCACTTCGCCGACTGCGGGCCGTCGCCCAGGCAGGCCAGCACGATGAACGCCACCACGATCGACGGCAGCCCTTCGAGCAGCAGCATCCATTGCCAGCCGCTCATGCCCGACAAACCGTGCGTCTGCTCCATCAGCCAGCCGGACAGCACGCTGCCGAGCGTCAGGCTGAGCGGGATCGCGACCAGGAAGCCCGACATCGCCACGCTCTGGCGCCGCGCGGGGAACCAGTAGTTCATGTACAGGATGACGCCCGGGAAAAACCCCGCTTCGCACAGCCCCAGCAGAAAGCGCAGCGTGTAGAACATCGTGGTCGTCTGCACGTGGAAGAACTGCGCGAGCGGCACGATGAACGCCATCGACGACGACACGATGCCCCACGTGATCATGATCCGTGCGATCCAGAAGCGTGCGCCGTAGCGGTGCAGCAACAGATTGCTGGGCATTTCGAACAGGAAATAGCCCCAGAAGAAGATGCTGGCGCCGAGCGCATAGACGCCGTCGCTCAGGCTCAGGTCGTCGAGCATCTGCAGCTTGGCGAAGCCCACGTTGACGCGGTCCAGGTAGGCCACGACGTAGCAGAGCAGCAGCAACGGCAGGATGCGCCGCATGACCTTGCGATAAAGGGCGTCTTCGGACGAGTCGGCCGCGGCCGGTGCGGCAGCGGCCTGCGTAAGGGATGGCATCGGTCTGTCTCCTGTTTATGTCGATCTTCTTCGTACCGGCGAGTGCGTTTGACGCATCGATGTTACCGATAACATCCGGTGGCAAAAAAAAGCCGGCGAGGCGACGGGAGCGATCAGCACGTTGATACCGGTAACAAAATCGAAGGTAGCACGTCGCGACAGGCACGTACAAGTGTCGCCGGACGCGTGGTTTCCCTAGTACGGCCATCACCGCGACGGGCACGCCGCGACCGTGCCTGAACGATATGCCGCACCGGTATGATGTAGCCTTTCCGGCTCTCTCCCGATCGCGATTCCGATGCCCAGCCCCACCGCCGTCCGGCCCGCCGGGCCGCCCCGCATGTCCGACGTAGCGCGCCTCGCCGGCGTATCGAAGATGACGGTATCGCGCGTGCTCGCGGGCCACAGCGTGGCCGCCGAGACGCGTGCACGGGTCTGCGAGGCCATCGACCGGCTCGGCTACGTGGCGGATGCCGCCGCCGGCGCGCTGTCGTCGGGACGCTCGGAATTCGTCGCGGTACTGGTGCCGTCGCTGTCGAGCTCCAACTTCTCGGACACCGTGCGCGGCCTGACCGATGCGCTCGAACCGCACGGCCTTCAACTGCTGCTCGGGGACACCGACTACGACCTCGAACGCGAAGAACGGCTGGTCCGTTCGATGCTGCGGCACCAGCCGCGCTGCATCGCGCTGACCGGGTCGCAGCACACCGACGCGACGCGCAAGGTATTGGAGCGCTCCGCGATTCCCGTGGTCGAGATGTGGGACCTGCCCACGCGCCCGATCGACACCGCCGTGGGCTTCTCGAACGTGCGGGCCGCCCGTGCGATGGTGCGTCATCTGGCCGAGCGCGGTTACCGGCGCATCGGCTTTCTCGTCGGCGCCAGCGAACTGGATCGCCGCGGCCTCGACCGGCTCAAGGGCTACCAGGCGGAGATCAAGGCGCTCGGGCTGGGCGAACCGCGCGTCGTGCGGCTCGGCGAATCGCCGATCACGATGAGCCACGGCGGGCCGGCGATGGCGGCGCTGCTGGAGCGCTGGCCGGACACCGACGCGGTGATGTGCGTGAGCGACATGTCGGCGTTCGGCGCGATCATGGAGTGTCACCGGCGCGGGCTGTCAGTGCCTGCCGACATCGCAGTGGCGGGCTTCGGGAACTTCGAAGTGGCCGAGTGCTGCCACCCGACCATCACGACCGTGTCGGTCGACGCGTACGGCATCGGGCTGCGCACGGGCGAAGCGTTGCTGGCGGCGCTGCAAGCGCGCGACGGCGGCGAGCCGACCGAGTCGAAAAGCATCCGGATCGACTACACGATCATCGCGCGGGAAAGCGCCTGACGGGCTGACGGCCGGGCGCGCGCCGACGCGCGACGTGCGCGGCCTCGCACCGCCCCCCCCGGCCCTGCATCTGCGCCACGCGCACACGAAATCCCTTCCGCTACGCAAAAAACCCGTGCTAACATCCCATCGATGTTACCGGTACCATCCGGCACGCAAAATCAAGAAGGCCCTTCGGAGACAACCTGCCATGTCACACACCCCTCGCCGTCTGCGCAGCCAGGAATGGTTCGACGATCCCGCGCACGCAGACATGACCGCGCTCTATGTCGAGCGCTTCATGAACTACGGGTTGACGCGCGAGGAACTGCAATCGGGCCGCCCCGTCATCGGCATCGCGCAGACGGGCAGCGACCTCGCGCCGTGCAACCGCCACCACATCGAGCTGGCCGAACGCACGAAGGCCGGCATCCGCGATGCGGGCGGCATTCCGATGGAGTTCCCCGTGCATCCGCTGGCCGAGCAAAGCCGCCGGCCCACCGCCGCGCTCGACCGTAATCTCGCGTACCTCGGGCTGGTGGAAGTGCTGCACGGCTTTCCGCTGGACGGCGTGGTGCTGACGACCGGCTGCGACAAGACCACGCCCGCCTGCCTGATGGCGGCCGCCACCGTCGACCTGCCCGCGATCGTGCTGTCGGGCGGCCCGATGCTCGACGGCTGGCACGAAGGCAAGCGGGTCGGCTCGGGTACGGTGATCTGGCATGCGCGCAACCTGCTCGCCGCGGGCGAAATCGACTACGAAGGCTTCATGCAGCTGACCACGGCTTCGTCGCCGTCGATCGGCCACTGCAACACGATGGGCACCGCGCTATCGATGAACAGCCTGGCCGAGGCGCTGGGCATGTCGTTGCCGGGCTGCGCGAGCATTCCCGCCGCGTACCGCGAGCGCGGCCAGATGGCTTACGCGACCGGCAAGCGCGCGGTCGAGCTCGTTCGCGAAGATCTGCGCCCGTCGACGATCATGACGCGCGCGGCGTTCGAGAATGCGATCGTCGTGGCCTCCGCGCTCGGCGCATCGACCAACTGCCCGCCGCACCTGATCGCGATTGCGCGCCACATGGGCGTCGAGCTGAGCCTGGAAGACTGGCAGCGTTTCGGTGAAACCGTGCCGCTGCTCGTCAACTGCATGCCGGCCGGCGAATACCTCGGCGAAAGCTTCCACCGCGCCGGCGGCGTGCCCGCCGTGCTGCGCCAGCTCGATGCGGCGGGGCTGCTGCGACGCGACTGCCTGACCGTGTCGGGCCGCGCGATCGGCGAGATCGCCGACACCGCGCAGGACGCCGACCGCGACGTGATCCGCACGCCCGACGCGCCGCTCAAGCATGGCGCCGGCTTCATGGTGCTGTCGGGCAACTTCTTCGACAGCGCGATCATGAAGATGTCGGTGGTGGGCGACGCGTTCCGCCGGACCTACCTTTCCGAGCCGGGCGCGGAGAACACGTTCGAAGCGCGCGCGATCGTGTTCGACGGCCCCGAGGACTACCACGCCCGCATCAACGATCCGGCGCTGAACATCGACGAGCGCTGCATCCTCGTGATCCGCGGCTGCGGCACGGTCGGCTACCCGGGCAGTTCCGAAGTCGTGAACATGGCGCCGCCGGCCGAGCTGGTGAAGCGCGGCGTGACGTCGCTGCCGTGCCTGGGCGACGGCCGCCAGAGCGGCACGTCGGCCAGCCCGTCGATTCTCAACGTGTCGCCGGAAGCGGCAGTGGGCGGCGGCCTCGCGCTGCTGCGCACGAACGACCGCGTGCGGGTGGACCTGAACCGCCGCAGCGTCGACGTGCTCGTCGACGAGGACGAACTCGCGCGCCGCCGCGAGACCGCCAGCTTCACCGTGCCGCAGGCGCAAACGCCGTGGCAGGAACTCTATCGCCGCTTCGTCGGCCAGCTGTCCACCGGCGGCTGCCTCGAACCGGCCACGCTGTACCTGAAGGTGATCGAGCAGCGCGGCAACCCGCGCCATTCGCACTAACCCCACCGCCTCCGACTCTTGCCGAGCTGACCATGCGTACTCCTTCCGTTTCCGACTGCCTGCCGCACGACCTCGACCACGCGCTGCTGATCGGCCGCGTCTGGCGGCACGACGGCGCCCACGCGGGCCCGAGCGTCGTCGCCGTGCGCGGCGGCGAAGTGTTCGACATCACGCGCACCGTGCCGACCACCGCGGACCTGTTCGACCGGCCCGACGCAGTCGCGCTCGCGCGCACCGCTTCCGGCGAATCGCTCGGCCGCGTCGAGCCGCTGCTGCAGGCGGCGCTCGACGGCACGCCGGGCGCCACGCACCTGCTCGCGCCGTGCGACGTGCAGGCCGTCAAGGCGTGCGGCGTGACCTTTGCGGTCAGCCTGATCGAGCGCGTGATCGAGGAACAGGCCGGCGGCGATCCGGCGAAAGCGCGAGAGGTACGCGACACCATCGCCGCGACCATCGGCACCGACCTGTCGAAGATCGTGCCCGGCTCGGAAGCCGCGCTGCGCCTGAAGACGGAACTCGAGCGCCGCGGCGCGTGGTCGCAATACATGGAAGTCGGCATCGGCCCGGATGCCGAGGTGTTCTCCAAGGCGCAGCCGATGTCCGCGGTCGGCTTCGGTGCGGACGTCGGGCTGCTGCCCGTATCGGTGTGGAATAACCCGGAACCGGAGATCGTGCTGGCGGTCGCCAGCGACGGCAGGCCGGTGGGCGCGACGCTCGGCAACGACGTGAACCTGCGCGACATCGAAGGCCGCTCCGCGCTGCTGCTCGGCAAATGCAAGGACAACAACGGCTCGTGCGCGATCGGCCCGTTCGTGAGGCTGTTCGATGACGGCTTCACGCTCGACAGCGTACGAGAATGCAGCGTGTCGCTGCGCGTCGAAGGCGCGGACGACGGCTTCGTGCTCGACGGCATCAGCCACATGCGCGAAATCAGCCGCGACCCGGCCGACCTCGTCGCACAGACCTGCGGCGCGCATCACCAGTATCCGGACGGCTTCATGCTGTTCCTCGGCACGATGTTCTCGCCGATCCAGGATCGCGATGCGCCCGGCGGCGGCTTCACGCATCACCTGGGCGACCGCGTGACGATCTCCACGCCCGCGCTCGGCGCGCTCGTCAACACCGTGCGGCTTTGCACGGAGATCGCGCCATGGACCTTCGGCGTGCGTGCGCTGTATGCGAATCTGGCGGCACGCGGGCTGCTGGCCTGACCGGAACGACGGCGATACGGCCTCCCCGCCCGCGATCGATTGCAGTCAGCCGCGGCGTGGGCGGCGCACCCGCGGATCGGCGCAGGATAGGGGCGCGATTCGGCCCGCCGTCGGCGGGCATGCCGGCCGGCTTCGCGGCCGCGCGCTGTTCCGCCGGCGCCTCGCAGGAAACCGGGGCCTGCCCGCCCCGTCAAGCCGCCCGTCACGCCGGCACCGCACGCTCCGCCAGCTTGAACTCCCCGACCGTCTGCGCGAGCCGGGCCGCCTGCTCGCGCAGCGACGTCGCCGCAGCCGCCGATTGCTCGACGAGCGCCGCGTTCTGCTGCGTCGTATCGTCGAGCTGCGACACCGCCTGATTCACCTGCTCGAGCCCCGTGCTCTGCTCCTTCGCGGCGACGCTGATTTCGGCGATCACGCTGGTGATGTTGCGCACGCCGTCGACGATTTCGTCCATCGTCGCCCCGGCCGTCTGGACCAGCCCGGAGCCGCCCTCGATCTTCTCGACCGACGAGTGGATCAGCTGCTTGATTTCCCGCGCGGCCTGCGCGCTGCGCTGCGCGAGCGCACGCACCTCCCCGGCGACGACCGCGAAGCCGCGGCCGTGCTCGTTCGCGCGGGCCGCCTCGACGGCGGCGTTCAACGCGAGAATGTTGGTCTGGAACGCGATGCCGTCGATCACGCCGACGATGTTGGCGATCTCTGCCGACGCCTGCGTGATGTCGCTCATCGTCGACACGACTTCGCGCACGACCGTACCGCCCCGCAGCGCGACATCCGACGCCGACTCCGCCAGGCGGTTCACCTGGCTCGCCGCATCGGCCGAGTTGCGGGCCGTGCCGGCGATCTCCTCGAGTGCGGCGGCGGTTTCCTGCAGGCTCGACGCCGCGTGTTCGGTGCGGGCCGACAGATCCTGGTTGCCCTGGGCGATCTCGGCGCTCGCGAGGTTGACGGACGTGCTGAACGCGCGGATCTGCAGCAGGATCGCGCTGATCTTCTCGGCGAATGCGTTGAACGCCCGCGCGATCTGCGCGGCTTCGTCCGTGCCGTCGGCGGGCAGGCGCTTCGTCAGGTCGCCGCTGCCGCTCGATACGTCCGTGAGCGCATCGCGCACCATCAGGATGCGCTTGAAGGCCGCGTTCGTCATCGCGCCGACGAGCGCGGCCGCGATGATGGCGACGATCACGATTGCCAGCAGCGTCGTCGTCGCGACCGCTCGCATGCCGGCCGTCACGTCGCCCTTGTCGAGCGCGAGTACCAGCGACCAGTCGGTGCCGACGATCGGTTGCGCGCGCATCAATTTGGCGGCGCCGTCGATGTCGACCGCGACGGGCGCGGCTGCCGTCTGCAGCGCGCCGAGGTGGTCGGCATCGAGTTCCGGCGAGAGACCGGTGGCCGGCTTCATGATCAGGTCGGTCTTGGCCGACGCGATCACGCGGCCGCCCTTGTCCACCAGGAATGCAAAGCTCGCCGGGGTCGGGTGAACGGAAGTCACGATCGAACTCACGTTCTCCATGAACAGGCTGGCTGCCAGCACACCCTTCACCGTGCCGTCGCGCACCACGGGCACCGCGAACGCCACGGCCGGCTTGCCGCTCGTCGCATCGCGATAGAGCGCCGTCACGACCAGACGGCCCGCGCCGACGGCCTGCTTGTACCAGGGCCGCGCGGTCGGATCGTAGCCGGGCGCGAGCGGCACGTTGGAAAACGCCGTCTTGTCCGGCAGGCCGAGCGTCAGCACCTCGAAGCCGCCCGACTTGCCGAGCAGCTTCAATGCCGGCACCGGGTCGCCCTCGCCGATCGCGATCGTGTCCGCCAGCGCCTGGGTTTCGCGCGCGCGGCTCGTCACCCATTCGTCGATCGCAAGCGCATGCCCGGCGAGGATCGATTTGTGATTCTGGTCGATGGCCTCGTCGTTGTGGGTCTTGACGACGTAATAGACGAGCCCGCCGGTGACGGCCAGCGCCGTCACGACGATGGCGACACACGTCGCCAGGATCCGTGCGCGAATTGATGACAGCATGATGACTTCGGTCTCCGTTACCGCATGATTGAACTGGATCGCTGAAAAGGGCGACCCTGATCCGTTTAACGGCACCGGCGGCGGGAAGTTGAGCAATGCCGGACGGACGGCGACCGGCACGGGTACGCCGAGGCAGAAACCGGTTGTGGTACGCGAAAACGGAGCCGTTCGTCCGTTCGGCGTGACGAATGCGGAGCGCTGCCGGATTTTTTTGACGACAGGCAACCCGCAAACGATTGCCTCGAGCGACGGTCCTAAACTGTTCGCCCCCCGTTCCGTTAATCAGGAAATCTATTTAATACCCACAACTGGATTCTTCCTATGAACGATCGACGATTAACGGTTCGCACGAAGCTGATCATGGCTTTCGGACTTCTTACGTGCACGGTCGTGCTCGTCTCCCTCCTCGGCATCGTCTCGCTCGGCAACGCGAACGCGGCATTCGACGACTATGTCAACGGCACCAACGCCCGTGCGACGCTGGCGGACAAGATTCGCTTCGCGGTCGACCGACGCGCGATCGCCGCCCGCAACCAGGTGCTCGCGGCCAGCCCGCGCGACGCGGACCTCGAGAAGGAGGCCGCACTGCAGGCCGACCGCGAAGTCGGCGCGCTGATGGGCGAACTGACGAATGCGGTCCGCGAGGGAAGCGGCGCGTCCGACAAGTCTCGCGAACTGGTTCGGCAAATCGGGGCGGTCGAGGCGCAGTACGGCCCGGTGGCACGCGCCATCGTCGACGCAGCGGCGAACAACCGGCGCGACCAGGCGATCACGATGATCAACGAACAGTGCCGACCGCTGCTGGCCCAGCTCGTCGCGGCCACCGACGCGTATGCGACGTACACGCGCTTGCGGGCCGGCCAACTGGTGAAGGAATCGGACGACCGCTATACCTCGCGACGGCTGATGCTGATCGCGATCTGCATCGCCGCCGCCGCGGCCGCCGCGATCTCGGGCCTCTTCATCACCCGCGGCCTGCTGCGCGCACTGGGCACGGAGCCCGCCGCGCTCAGCGAGATCGCCGGCCATATCGCCGCCGGCAACCTCGCCGCCGAATCCTCGACCGGCGCCGCGCCGGCCGGCAGCGTGCTGGCTTCCATGCGGGACATGCAGGCGAACCTGATTCGCCTGATCTCGGAAGTCCGTACCGCATCGGGCAACGTCGCGACCGGGGCCGGCGAAATCGCGTCCGGCAACCAGGATCTCTCCTCCCGCACGGAACAGCAGGCGGCCTCGTTGCAGGAAACCGCGTCGAGCATGGAGCAGTTGACGTCCACCGTGCGCCTGAACGCCGACAACGCGCAGCAGGCGAGCGGCCTGGCCAACAATGCATCGGAGGTCGCCCAGCGCGGCAGCACGGCGGTCGGCCTGATGGTCGACACGATGACGGACATCAGCGCAAGCTCCGCCAAGATCGCCGAGATCACCGGCATCATCGAAGGAATCGCATTCCAGACCAACATTCTCGCGCTCAACGCAGCTGTCGAGGCCGCCCGCGCCGGCGAACAGGGCCGCGGCTTCGCGGTGGTGGCAAGCGAAGTCAGGAGTCTGGCGCAGCGTTCGTCGAGCGCCGCGAAGGAAATTCGCGAACTGATCTCGCAATCGGTCCAGAAAATCCAGGATGGCTCGCATATCGCGAACAACGCGGGCGAGACGATGAGCCAGGTCACGCATGCGATCTCGCGCGTGACCGACATCATGGGCGAGATCGCCGCGGCGTCGAGCGAGCAGAGCCGCGGCATCGAGCAGGTCAATCTGGCCATCACGCAAATGGACGAAGTCACGCAGCAGAATGCGGCGCTCGTCGAACAGGCCGCCGCCGCATCGAAATCGCTCGAGGAACAGGGAAACCGGCTTGCCGAGGCCGTCTCGCTGTTCCGGCTGGACACGCGCACGGCCGGTGCATAAGCCGGCGCCCGCCGCCCTGTATCGATGACGGACGCCATGGATTCCGGCGTCCGTCATGTTAAGCATCGGAAATTAACCAGATAGTGGGAATTTTCGCTGGCCGCGTGCGACGCGAAACAATTCCGTAACGACCGCGTAACGATCGCTCACCACAATCCTCCATCTTCTACCATCAGGATGGAGTCTTGCATGTTTGCGTCACGAAGCCGTTTCCCGCTGCACGTCGCGGCATTGTCGAGTGCGATCGTACTGGCTGCCTGCGGCGGCGGCGACGACGTCACGTCGACCGGCACGATCGCCGCGGCCGTTCCCGCGCCGCCCGCCGCCCCCGGCTTCGTCGACAGCGCGCCGATCCCGAGCGCACCCGCTTTCGTCGACAACGTCGCGACCAACCAGCGCGGCGATGCGCGCTATGCGACGCTGTCGACCAACGCCGCGGTGCGCGTGTTGAGCCGTTTCCTCGATCTGTGGCAGCCGGCGACGATGCTGGTCGACGCGGGCGTGAGCGCGCCGGCGAACGGCGCGTTCCCGGCCATCTCGCCGTCGACGTGCTCCGGACTGCCGAACAGCGGCGTGCCGTGCGGCACGATCCTGAACGATGCGGTGCTGTCGGCCAACGTGCAGTACGTGATCAACGCGACGACCGCGCGTACGCCGCAACAGGCCGATGCCGCGTACTACGACGACCGGCGCGGCAAGGGATACAGCGTGACCGACGGCATGGGCCCGCTCACCGCCGCGTGGCGCACCGCGGCCCAGCAGACGACCAGCATCACCAGCGTGCCCGCCGATGCGACGACCGTGCTGTACAACGATTCCGGCAACAACGTCGGCGTCGGCAGCAGCAGCGGCAACGCCAGCTTCGGCAAGGTCGTCGACCTGCTCAACGAAATGGGCAACAACGCGTCGACCGAGCCGTCGAAGCGCTTCTTCAAATACGCGCGCCCGTACCGCTGGAGCACGAGTGTGGTCGTCGCGCCGACGCTCGTGCCGGCCGAAAGCACGACGCCCGCGACCGACGGCGGCTTCGTCAGCGGCCACACGGCCGAGGCCGTGCGCGATGCGACGACGATGGCGTGGCTCGTGCCGGAACGCTTCCAGGAAATGGTCAGCCGCGGCCTCGAACTGGGCGAGAACCGGATTCTCGCCGGCATGCATTCGCCGCTCGACGTGATCGGCGGCCGCACGCTCGCGCTGGCCATCAGCGCGGCGAACCTGACCGCGTACGCCGGCGACGCGCAGGCCGCCTACACGCAAGCGCATCAGACGCTGCAGCAACTGACCGGCACGAGCGCCACGACCTTCTCCGCATTCGCGCACTCGGGCACGACGGCCACCGACCGGTTCGCCGACTACACGGCGAACAAGACCGCGTTCCTGCGCCGCATGACCTTCGGCTTCGGCGCGATCGAATCGACGAACGCACCGCCGGTCGTGCCGAAAGGCGCGGAAATCCTGCTGCAGACGCGCTTCCCTTACCTGAGCGCCGACCAGCGACGCGTCGTGCTGAAGACGACCGAGCTGCCGTCCGGCTATCCGGTCATGGACGACGCGGAAGGCTGGGGACGCCTGAACCTGTTCGCGGCGGCCGACGGCTACGGCGCGTTCAACGGCAACGTGATCGTGTCGATGGATGCGTCGCAGGGCGGGCTCAATGCCGCCGACCTGTGGCGCAACGACGTCGCGGGCGCCGGCAAGCTGACGCTGCAGGGCAGCGGCACGCTGACGCTGGCGGGCAACAACGCCTATACGGGCGGCACGCAGGTAAGCGGCGGCACGCTGGCGGCCGCGTCGACGACGGCGTTCGGCAAAGGCGACGTGTACGTCGGCCCGGGCGGCAGCGTGCGGATCGCGGCCGCCGCGCCGGTGACGATCGCCACCCGCTACACGCAGCTCGACAACACGACGCTCGAACTCGACATCGACGGCAACGGCGGCGGGCGGCTGCGCGTGGGCGGGCCGCTCACCGTCGCGGGCGGCACGCTGCACGTGAAGTTCGTGAACGGCTACGCGCCGAAGGCCGGCGACACCATCGCGCTGATCGACGGCGCGGCGGCTGCCGCGAAGTTCGCGACGGTGACGGTCGACGGGTTCAAGGCCACGCCGGTGTACACCGCGACGGGCGTGTCGATCACGCTGTCGGCGGCATAACCGGCGCAGACGATCGATCCTGCAACGGTGCCGCCCCCGGGCGGCTTCGGCTTCGGCTACGCAAAGCGACTGGAGGCCGCCATGCCGGCGCCGTCCGGGCCAGATCGCGTACCGAAGCGCCGTTGCAACTCGATGATCGTCGGCAGGTTGAAATCGTGGACGTCCGGTGTAGCGCCGCCCTGCCGCCGGCTCACCTCCGCGCAAAGTTCCAGCGCACGCGCGCGGGTTTCGGCGAGCAACCGCAGCGCCTCGCCCAGCAACCCCTTCTCCAGTTCCGACAATGAGCCGTCTTGGCCGGCTTCGCCGATCGCCGGCTCGCTCATGCTGGTTTCCATCGCGGGTTCTCCTTTACCGTCCGATTGCGCGCGCGACCGCACACCGCCTTGCGCGTCACATGACCGCGCCGCGCAGCCACGGCACGAACTCCCGTTCGCCGATGCCGTTGTCCTCGCTGCGGGATCGGCGTCCGGACGCGACGTCGAGCATCAGCCGGAACAGCCGCTCGCCCGCTTCGCCGACCGAGAGCGAACCGGCGACGATCCCGCCGCTGTCGAAATCCATGTCCGACTGCATCCGCTCGAACAAGCCGGTCGTCGTCGCGATCTTGATCGTCGGCACCGGCTTCGAGCCGAACACCGAACCGCGGCCCGTCGTGAAGCACACGAGATTCGCGCCGCCGGCGATCTGCCCGGTGGCCGACACCGGGTCGTAACCGGGCGTATCCATGAACACGAGCCCGGCTTGCCGCACCGGCTCCGCATAGTCGTAGACCGCGCGCAGCGGCGAGCGGCCGCCCTTCGACACCGCGCCGAGCGATTTCTCGAGAATCGTCGTGATGCCGCCGGCGAGGTTGCCGGGCGACGGGTTGTTGTTCATTTCGCCGCCGTTGTCGGCGACGTAGCGCTCCCACCACTGCAACCTGCCAAGCAGGCGCTCGGCCACGTCGCGCGACGCTGCCCGCGCGATCAGCAGATGCTCCGCGCCGTAGATCTCGGGCGTCTCGGACAGAATCGCGGTGCCGCCGTTGCGGACCAGCAGATCGACGGCCGCGCCGAGCGCCGGATTCGCGGTGATGCCCGAGTAGCCGTCGGACCCGCCGCACTGCAGGCCGACCGTCAGCCGCGAGGCCGGCACGGCGCTGCGACGCGCGCGGTCGGCCCGCTCCAGCAACTCGCGCACGATCGACACGCCTTTGGCCACGGTGTCGCGCACCCCGCCCTCGTCCTGGATGACCAGCGTGCGCAAGGTGCCCGGCGCTGCCGCGTCGAGCCGTTGCGCGAGCGCGCCGACCTGGTTGACCTCGCACCCGAGGCCGACGAGCAGCACGCCGGCGAAATTCGGGTTGCGCGCATAGCCGACGAGCGTGCGTCGCAGCAGTTCGATGCCGTCGCCGGTCGCCGACATGCCGCAGCCGCTCTGATGCGTAATCGCGACGACGCCGTCGACGTGACCGAACGCATCGAGCGCGCCGTGCCGGTATGCATCGGCGATCGCATGACAGACGCTCGCCGAACAGTTGACGCTCGCGATCACGCCGACGTAGTTGCGGGTCCCCACGCTGCCGTCGGGCCGCACGAATCCGTCGAAGGTATCGCGGCGATCCGCGGCAACGTCGTGCGTGCCGCCGACCGGCCCGTCGTCGTGCGCATGCCGGTCGGGCATCCCGACGTTGTGCACGTGAACATGCTCGCCCGCGGCGATGTCGCGCAGCGCGACACCGATCGGCTGCCCGCATTTGACGATCGCGTCGCCGCGCGCGATCGGCGCGGTGGCGATCTTGTGGCCGGCCGGTATCGCGGCCGCCGGCCGCACCGGTACGCCGTGCACGTCGACCGGCACCTCCGGCGCGAGCGCGTCGAGTGCGACGGCGACGTTGTCGTTGCCGTGAAGGATCACGATTGCCGGTTGCTTCACGATGCATCTCTCCCTGTCATTGCGATGGCCGCCGGCTCATAGCGGGCGACGAGTTGCCGTAGCCGTGGCTGTTCAGTCGGCACCGCCAGCGAATCCGCGAGCGCGAGCAGCGGCTCGATCCGCCGCGCCACCTTCTCCCGATGGTTGACCGCGATATCGGCGATGCGATGCGCGAGAAACGGATTGAGAAAACGCTCGCGCACGCTGTCGACATAGCGTTCCGCCGTGTCGCGCAAGCCCAGCGCCACGAAAACCGGCGCGACTTCATCGCGCCACACGGCTTCGAGACCGTCGCGCAGCCGCGCATCGTTCATCGCGTCCAGCACCGTTTCCGATGCGTCGCGCCCTGCCGCGAGCCACTGCTCCGCGAGCCAGCTGTGCCCGAGATTGAGGAAGAACAGCTTCAGGCGCTCGTGGCCGCGCAAATCGTCGGTGACGACGATCTGCGCATGCGTGCACGGCAGCGCCATATCGGCACGCCGTTCGATCGCCCATAGCGCGTAGGGCTCCGCGATCGCGCCGACCGGATGCAGCGGCTCGGACACGATGCGGTCGACGAGCGAGTTGACCCACACGCAGCGGCTGCACAGATAGTCGGCGAACGCGTCGGGCAGCCGCCACTGGCGCGCGAGGCCCAGCACGATGTCCCGCAGCGTGTCGCCGTTGTTCGTCACCAGTTCGCAAGGCAGCACGGTGATGCCATCGTCGGGCCGCACCTGCCAGCGCGCATGCAGCAGCGCGAGCAGCTTCGCCGGAAAGCCGTGCGGTGCGTGCGCCGGCTGGGCCAGCAGGTCCACGGTATCGCGCGGATCGGGGCGATACCCTGCGTCGCCGGTGTTCGACACGATGACGCGCACCGTCTCGATCGCGGCAGCGCGGATCTCCGCCCAGTCCCGCCCGGCGTCCCACGCGCGCTGCACGGCGCGGCACTCGACGACTTCGTCGACCACGCCGCCGTGCTCGCGCCCGCGAATCCGCACCGGATAACGGCCGGTGGCGCGCAGCGCGTCGATGCGGGCGCGGCTGGCCGGATTGCCGGTCGTCTGCACGATGCCGATGCCGCCCATCGCGTTGCCGTCGTCCAGCGCCTGGGACACGAACAGGTCGACGTGCGCCAGCAGGAAGCGGCTCGTGCCGAACTGCAGGATCGGTGGCGTCATCGCGTGCGCTCCGCGTGCCGGATGCGATCGTTCAGCATTCGACGAGCGCCTTCACGACGGTCTGCCCCGCATCCAGCAGGCGCGGCAGCGCATCCGGCACCTCCTCGAGCCGCATCCGGTGCGTGTTCAGCGCGCGGTCCGGAATGCGCCCCGCGCGCATCGCGTCGAGCACCGTCGCGAAATCCTCGGCCGTCGCATTGCGGCTCGCGAGCAGCGTGGTTTCCCGCTTGTGGAATTCCGGGTCCGAAAACGCGACATGCCCGCGCACGATCGAGATCAACGTGTACTTGCCGCCGTGCGCGACGAACTCGAAACCGCGATTCATCGCATCGAGGTTGCCGGTCGCGTCGAATACCGCGTCGAAATACTCGCCGTTCGTCAACGACGCGAGACGCGCCGCGTCGTCTTCCCCCACCTCCACCGTCGCATCGACCGTTAGATGCTGCCGGCAAAACGCGAGCCGATCCGCCCGCGTGTCGAGGCACGTGACGTCGGCGCCGCGCAGCTTCGCGAAGATCATCGCCGCCATGCCGATCGGCCCGGCGCCGACAATCAGCGCCCGCTGTCCGGCACGGACGTCCGCGCGCCGCACCGCATGCGCGCCGATCGCAAGGAATTCCAGCATCGCCGCCTGATCGAGCGAAATGCCGTCGGCCTTGTGAACGAACTGCGCGGGAACGCTCAGGTATTCGGCGAGCGCGCCGTCGCGATGCACGCCGAGCACCTTGATGTTCACGCAGCAGTTCGTGTTGCCGTGGCGGCAGGCGACGCAGTGTCCGCACGACAGATACGGCATCACGTACACCGCGTCGCCCGCGCCGAGACCCGACTCCGGTTCCGCCTCGACGACGACCGCGGAAAGCTCGTGACCCATCACGCGCGGATAGTCGAGGTACGGCTGGTTGCCGGTGAAGATGTGCAGGTCGGTGCCGCAGATGCCGACCCGTTGCACGCGCAACAGCACTTCGCCGCTGCCGCGCACGGGCAGTTCGCGCTGCTGCACGCGCAGCACGCCGGGGGATTCGCAGATCACGCTGAGCATGTCGGTTTTCCTTTCGTTCGGGTTCATTCGTCGTGGCGTGCGGTGTCGATCCGGTAGAAACGGCGTGCGTTGCCGCCGAAGAGGTCCGGCAATGCCGCGGAGCCGAGCAACCGCGCGCAATCGTCCTCGCACGCGGCCAGCCATTCGCCGTAGCCGCCGCATGCCGACGCCAGCCGCAGCACCGGCCAGTCGCTGCCCCACATCAGGCGCGTCGGCCCGAACAGCTCGGCCAGCGCGTGGACATACGGCCGCGTGCGCGTGCGGACGACATCGGGGCCGGCCGACGGCCCCGCTTCGGTCCAGAGACCGGACAGCTTGCAGTGAAGGTTCGGCAGGCTCGCGAGCCGTGTCATCGCCGATAGCCACGGCTGCAATTCGCCGCGCTCGATGAACGGCTTCGCGCCGTGGTCGATCACGATCGGCAGATTCGGATGGCGTCGCGCGAACGCGTGCAGCGCATCGAGATGACGCGGCATCACGAGTGCATCGAAACGCAACCCGTGCTCGAGCATCGCGGCGACCGCGCGATCCAGCCGCGGATCGTCGATCCACGCGTCGTCGGGCAGATCCTGCAGCATCGGTCGCAAGCCGCGCGCTTTCGGTGCCGCCGCGAACGCCGCGATCCGCGCCGGTGCGTCGTCGGCCTTCAGGTCGACCCAGCCGACCACGGCGCCGACGGTCGGCGTGTCAGCCGCGAGATCGAGCAGAAAGCGCGTGTCGGCGTCGCTCGGCAGCGATTGCACGACGACGGTGGTATCGATGCGCGCGGCGTCGAGCAGCGGCGCCAGATCGGCCGGGCCGAAATCCCGGTGAATCGCGTCGAGTTCGGCCGGCGGCCAGCAGCCGGCCCGCGCGCCGATTCGCCAGTAGTGCTGATGGGCGTCTATCCGCGTGGTCATGCGCGGGCTCCCGGAACCGGCGCGTGCGCCGCGATCAACCCTTCGTCGCGCAACGCATCCCACAGTTCGGCCGGCACGGGGCGCTCGAACCAGTCGATGTTCTGCTTCAACTGGGCCACGCTGCGCGCGCCGATCACGCACGACACGACGGCCGGATGGCCGAACGGGAACTGCAACGCGGCGGCGGGAAGCGGCACGTCGAAGCGCTTGCACAGCGCGCCCAGCCGCGTCGCCTTGTCGATCACGTCGGCGCTCGCATCCGCATAGTTGAACTTGCCGTTGCCGGCGAGCAAGCCGGAATTGAACACGCCGCCGATCACGATCGCCGTCCCTTGCCGGGCGCACGCGTCGAGCAGCGGTTCGAGCGCCGTCTGTTCGAGCAGCGTGTAGCGGCCGGCCAGCAGCACCGCGTCGAGCGCCGCTTCGTTCAACGCGTCGGCCGCGACTTCCCATTCGTTCACGCCGAGACCGAACCCGCCGATCTCGCCGCCCGAGCGCAGCGCCTCCAGCGCGCGAAACCCGCCGCCGCGGGTCAACTGCGCCCAGTAGTGCGCGTGACGATCGCCATGCGTCATCGCGCCGATGTCGTGCACGTACAGCATGTCGATCCGCGCGAGCCCGAGCCGTTGCCGGCTGTCGTCGTACGAGCGCATGATGCCGTCGTAGCTGTAGTCGTAGACCGGCCGGAACGGCAGCGGCTCGGCCCAGCCGTCGTCGCCCGGCCGCACGCTCGCGTCGGCGCGCATCAGCCGCCCGACCTTCGTGCTGAGCGTGAAGGCGCCGCGCTCGCGCGCGGCGAGCCCCGCCCCCACGCGCCGCTCGGACAGCGTGTAGCCGTAATACGGCGCGGTGTCGAAATAGCGCAGGCCGGCCGCCCACGCGGCATCGACGAGGGCTGCGGCATCGGCGGCCGACATCGGCCGATAAAGGCCGCCGAGCTGCGAGCAGCCGAGGCCGAGCGCGGACACCGTCAGCCCGCTGCGCGGCAAGGTGCGCGTATCGTTTGCGTTCATGAGGCGTGACTGGTTGCGGGAAAGAGACACGGCGATCAGTACAGGACGTTCTTCGCCGCCTGCGAATCGAGGTTCTGCTTGTCGACCATCACGACGCCGGTATCGATCAGCTTCGGCGCGGGCTTGCGCTCGATCACGTCGAGCGCCGTGCGCACGCCCTGGTTCCCCATCTGCCACGAGCCCTGCACGGCGATCGCCTGCACGGTGCCGTCGCGCACGAAGCCCTGCAGGTCCTCGTTGCCGTCGAACCCGATCGCCACCACCTTGCCCGCCTTGCCCGACTGCTTCAGCGCCCGGCCCATCCCGACCGCGGTCGGCTCGTTCGCGCCGAAGATGCCCTTCAGGTCCGGGTTCGCCGACAGCACGTCGGTCGTCTGGTTCAGCGCGGTCGCCATTTGCGACTGCGAGTAGTACGGGCCGACGACCTGCAGCTTCGAATGGCTCTCGATGTACTTGCGGAATCCGCCGACGCGGCTGACCTCGGACCCCGCGCCCGGCACGTACGACATGATCGCGATCTTGCCGGACTGCCCGACGCGGTCGATCAGCGCCTTCGCGCACAGTGCGCCCGCCTTCTCGTTGTCGGTCGACAGGAACGCCTGGTAGTACGGCTTGCCGGCGTCGGCGATGGCCGAGTCGATCAGCACGACGGGAATGTGCGCTTCCCACGCCTTCTTGATCGCGGGCACGAGCGCATCGGGATCGGACGGCGCGAGCACGATGCCCGCCACGTGACGCGTGACCGCGTTGTCGACCATGTTGACCTGCCCGCTGATGTCCGACTCGGCCGCCGGGCCCTGGAACGTCATCGTGTAGCCCTTGGCGCCGTCGAGCGCCGCCTTCGCACCTTTCTGCACGTTCTGCCAGTAGTTCGAATTGACCGTCTTGACGATCACCGCGATCTCGCCGCCCGCCGCATACGCGCCGCTGCTGCACACCGCGAACACGCACGCCGATGCCGCCAGCAGGATGGATTTGTTCATGTCTCGCTCCGCTTCTCGTTGGTAGGGACTGCTTGCTGCCGGTCAGGGCCGGCGATTGCGCAACTGGTCGATCCACACCGTGCCGAGGATCACGACGCCGATGATGATCTGCTGGATGAAGCTCGACACGCCGTTCATGTTCAGGCCGTTGCGCAGCACGCCGATCACGAACGCGCCGATCGCCGTGCCGGAAATCGTGCCGACGCCGCCCATCAGCGACGTGCCGCCGATGACCGAGCTGGCGATCGCGTCGAGCTCGTACATCACCCCTTCGTTCGGCTGCCCGGTGACGAGCCGCGACATCAGCACGCAGCCGGTCACGCCCGCGAGCGCGCCGGACAGCACGTAGGTGAACAGCTTCACGCCCGGCACGTTCACGCCCGACAGCCGCGCGGCTTCCGCGTTCGACCCGACCGCGTAGATATGACGGCCGAGCGACGTTCTCGACAGCAGGACCGACACCACGACGAACAGCACGACCATGATCACGACCGGATACGGAATGCCGGGAAAGGTCGTGTCGGGGAAGCCGTCCGCGCCGATCCGTGAGATCCGCAGCAGCGCGCCGTTGCCGAGCGCGCCGAACGCGTCGCCGAGATCCGATACCGGCCGGGCACCGGTGATCTGGAGCGCGATGCCGCGCGCGACGAGCATCATGCCGAGCGTCGCGATGAATGGCGGCAGGCCCATCTGCGTCACGCAGATGCCGTTGACGAGCCCGCACAGCGCGCCGACCAGGATGCCGGCCGCCATCGCGGCGGGCACCGGCACGCCGGCCTTGACCAGCAGCGCGGCACAGACGCCGGCCAGCGCGAGCACCGAGCCGACCGACAGGTCGATGCCGCCGGTGATGATCACGCAGGTGGCGGCCACGCCCAGATAGGCGATGGACGTGACCTGCAGGCCGACGGTCATCAGGTTGTCGACCGAGAAGAACGCCGCGCTCGATATCGAGAACGCGAACACGAGCACGACGAGACTGCCCAGCGCCGCGAACTTCTGGATCAGGTCGCGCCGCCGCTGTCGCGCCGCCCGTTCGTCGGCCTGGCTTCGATCGGATGTCATTTCAAGCATGGGAACGCCCCGACGCGTAGTGCATGATCTCCTCCTGACTGGTGTGTTTCGTATCGAGAATGGCGGTCATTCGACCTTCGTGAAAAACGGCGATCCGGTCGGTCATGCCGAGCAGCTCCGGCAGTTCCGAACTGATCAGCACCACGCCGACGCCGTCGGCGGCGAGCCGGTCCATCAGCCCGTAGATGGCGAATTTGGCGCCGACGTCGATCCCGCGCGTCGGCTCGTCGAAGAACAGGATCTTCGAGCCGCGGTACAGCCATTTGCCGATGACGACCTTCTGCTGGTTGCCGCCGGACAGGTTGCGCACGCGCTGGTGCACGGACGGCGTGCGAATCGCCAGGTCCTGCACGTAGCGGCGCGCCACGTCGATCTCGTCGTCGAAACGCAGGAATCCGAAACGCGACGCGATGCCGCGCACGTTCGCGAGCGTGAGATTCGCCGCGACCGGCATCGGCAGCGCGAGCCCCTCTTTCTTGCGGTCCTCCGACAGGTACGCAATGCCGTGCCGGATCGCCTCGCGCGGCGAGCGGATCGTCACGGGCCGGCCGTGCAGCGCGATCGTGCCGCCATCGGGGCGGTCCGCGCCGAAGATCGCGCGTGCGATCTCGGTGCGCCCGGCGCCCATCAATCCCGCGAAACCGAGGATCTCGCCACGGCGCAGCGCGAACGACACCGGCCCGAACACGCCGTCGCGACGCAGGTCCCGCACGTCGAGCAGCACCTCGTCGGTCGGCACCGATTGCCGGGACGGATAGGCGTCGTCGAGCGTCCGCCCCACCATGCGCGCGACGATGTCGTCGATGCTCACGTCGGCGAAATCATCCGTCGAGATGTGACGCCCGTCGCGCAGCACCGTCACGCGATCGACGATCTGCGCCATTTCGTCGAGCCGGTGCGAGATATACAGGATCGCCACGCCGTCGGCGCGCAGCTCCTCGATGATGCGAAACAACTGCACCGTTTCCGCTTCCGTCAGCGACGACGTGGGCTCGTCCATGATCAGCACGCGCGCATCGTGCGACAGCGCCTTCGCGATCTCGACCATCTGCTGCTGCGCGATGGACAGCACGCCGACCTTCGTCGTCGGCGCGACGTTCAGGCCGATGCGCGCGATGCAGCGCGCCGCGTCCGCGTTCATGCGTTTCGTGTCGACGAACGGCCCGCGCCGCGGCTCGCGCGCAAGGAACAGGTTCTCCGCCACGCTCAGGTGCGGGACGAGATTGAGTTCCTGGTGGATGATCGAGATGCCGGCCGCCTGCGCTTCGGAGGCCGAACGAAACCGCACCGGCGCGCCGCGATAGTGAACGGCACCCTCGTCGGGCAGGTATTGGCCGCTGATGATCTTCATCAGCGTCGATTTGCCCGCGCCGTTTTCGCCGCACACCGCATGTACCTCGCCGCGGCGCAGGTCGAGGCGAATCCCGTCGAGCGCGAGGACGCCCGGGAAGCGCTTGCGAATCCCGTCCAGGCGCAGGATCTCCTGGTCGGCTTCGTCGGGCGCGGCCTGACCGGGCAGATTGCGAGGCATTGCCATTGCGTCTCCTTGGGGTGGATCGACCTCGACACGACCTGGTCAGTCCAATTTGGATGAATTACAGCAATCAAACCCGTTTTGGTCAAGCCAATTTAACTATTCACATCTGATCTTACCAATGGTGAAAACCCGGACATCCGAATGAACGCGCCGCTGCACGGGGCGATACAGCAAGCGTGATAGACTCCGCGACACGCGCTTGCGCCAAAAGCGCCTTGATCCCGATCCATCGAATGAAATCGACAGAACCCAAGCGGCTTTACCAATCGGTCGCGGCCCAGATCGTCGCGCTGATTCGTCAGGGCGAATTCGCGATCGGCGAGCGGCTGCCGCCGGAGCGCGAGCTGGCGCTGACGCTGGGCGTATCGCGCCCGTCGCTGCGCGAAGCGTTGATCGCGCTGGAAATCGGCGGCCAGATCGAAATCCGGATGGGCTCCGGCGTCTATGTGCGCGACACGGCGGCCGACGACGTCGGCCCGATGGCCACGCTCGGCGACAGTCCGTCGGAATTGATGCAGGCCCGCGCGGCCGTCGAAGGCAGCGTCGCCGCGCTGGCCGCCGCGCGGATGACGGCCGCGATGCTCGAGCGCCTGCGCCGCACCGTTCAGCGCATGAAGCGGCTCGCGGAGGCCGGCAAATCGCCGGTCGAAGCCGACCGGCAGTTCCACATGCTGATCGCGGAAGCCGCCGGCAATTCGGTGCTCACCCGCTTCGTCGGCGAGCTGTTCGACAGCCGCCACGACCCGATCGCGGCCGCCATGCGCGGCCACGCCGAGAATCCACAGACCTGGACCGCCGCCGTGCGCGAGCACGAGGACGTGCTGCTCGCGCTGCAGGCCGGCGACCCGATTGCGGCCCAGACGGCGATTCGCGCGCATCTTCGCGCGTCCGAAGCGCGCTGGATCGAGGGTGGCCTGAAAGCCGATCCGGATTGATCGCGTGCCGGCGCCGGCACGCGTTGGCGAGCACGGGCGCCGGCAATGCGCTATTCAACGCCCTGCAACGCGGCCCGTTCGCTGGCCGTGCGGCGCGCCGGCAGCGTGCGCGGCACCAGGCTCGTCACCAGCACCGCGCCGACCACCAGCAGCCCCGCGACCACCCCGAACCCGGCATACGGCGCGCCGGTCCGCGCAAACAGGACGCCGACCAGCCACGAACTGAACGCGCCGCCGAGCGAACCCAGCATGCTGATCACCGCGATGCCCGCCGCCGCCGCCCGGCCGGTCAGTTGCGCAGCCGGAATCGTCCAGAACACGATCGGCACGGTGAACGCGCACAGCTGCGCGATCGCAAGCAAGGCCACGGTGATCCATACGTGACCGACCGAGAAGCGCAGGAGCAGCAGACTGCAGGCGGTGACGAGCATGCACACCACCGCATGCCACCGGCGCTCGCCGTATCGGTCGGAACTCCATGCGATCGCCACGTTGCCGATCATCGTGAACACGGAAATCAGTCCGGACAACCAACCGATTCCCGAGATACTCGACACCCCGGCCGCCTTCAGCACCGTGGGCGACCAGAACGTCACCGTACCCATGCCGACGTAGACGCAGAAATAGATCGCAGCAAGGCCCAGCACCCGACCGTTGCGAACGATGTCGAGCACGCCCACCCGGCCATGGCCGACCACGGCCGAGGCCCGCTCCGCGTCCAGATCGCGCAAGAGCGCCTGCCGCTCCGGCGGCGACAGCCATGCCGCCTGCTCCGGCCGGTCGCTCAGCATCCGCGGCGCGACCAGCCCGAGCGCGATGGCCGGCAATCCCTCGATCAGGAACAGCCATTGCCATCCGCGCAACCCCATCGTGTCCTGCAGGTGCGCCATGATCCAGCCGGACAGCGGTCCGCCGATCATCCCGGCTACAGGAACGGCGAGCAGCAGCACGCTGTTGACACGGGCGCGCACCGTATCCGGAAACCAGTACGACAGGTACAGGATCAGGCCCGGAAAGAAGCCGGCCTCGGCGGCGCCGAGCAGAAAGCGCACCACGTACAGCGACACGCTCCCGGTCACGAACATCTGCGCCACCGTGCAGAGGCCCCACAGCACCATGATTCGCATGAGCGTGCGGCTCGCGCCGATGCGCGACAGCACCAGATTGCTCGGCACCTCGAATGCGGCGTAACTGATGAAGAAGATGGCCGTCGCGGAGCCGAATACGGCTTCGCTCAAGCCGAGATCCTGCAGGAACTGCAGCTTGGCGAACCCGATGTTGACGCGATCGACGAAGTTGATCACGTAACAGACGAACAGAAACGGAATCACGCGCAGCGCGATCCGACGATACAAGACGGCAGGGGGTGACTCGGACATGGACCGCTCCCGGTATGTGGACATGCGTCACGAGCAAGCGAGGCGTAGCGAGACAATTATACTAATCCCGTATTTCGGGATTTATTGGTAGTTAACACGAGAGAGGGCGCTGACCCGTTAGGCACCACGTCGCCAAATCCGCAGTCGTCAGTTTTGTAAGAAAAAAGCAACATATTCCGATCTTATTGGCCGCTTTCCCCTCGTTGCAAGACCTCGCGCAACACCATGTGCAAACCCGACCTTATAAATAAATACAATCCCTTATAATGAGATTTTAAAAAACCTGATCACCAACGACGGTCGCTTGTCGATATTGTCCGGCACCCCCGCATTTCTTTCGGTTCGGTTACGCTCCGTCGCCCTCCGCGACGTGCTCGCTCGACGAGGGTCAACGGGTTTTCGATCGGGTCACCCGGTGTTTTTTTCTGGATATGATCGTCTGCGGGACGAGCCGCGCTGCCCGCACCCGGGCAGCATGAGCCGGCTTCGGCCGGGATCGAATTTGAAACGGGATGCATTCGCCACGCCATGAACCTGCGCGCTGAAACACTGTGCTTCTCGGATGTGTTCCTCCATTCCCAGGCGATCGTGAACTGGTCGCAGCACTACGACCAGATCAGTCCGGGCACCGCCACGACCACGCTGCGCCAGGTCGCGGGCCAGCGTTTTCACGTCTTTCGCGAACGCATCAACCAGCGCGTGATGCAGCACGGCCTCGCGCCGCGCAACCGGCTCTGCTTCGCGCTGCCGATCGCCAGTGCGGTCGCGCCCGTGGTCCAGGGGCGCGCCGTCGAGTGTCCGAGCCTGCTGACCCTGCGCGGCGGCGAGGAGTTCGTCGCCCATCTGCCGTGCGACACCGAGGTGCTCGCGTTCACGATCGACCGCACGCTCACGGCCGACCGCGAGCTGGACGAACTCGCGAACCTCCCCGCCCGCATCCTGAAGCAGCCGGTGCTGCCGATCTCGCCCGCACGCTACGGCAATGCACTGAACGGCCTCGAGCGCGTGCTTTGCCAGGCGCTCGACAGCGGTTCGCTCACCGCACGCGATGCGTTCGACGAACGTGTGCTCGCGCACAGTGTGGTCGGCATCCTGCTCGATCTCGTACAGTCCGACGACCCGGATGCGGGTGCGCTGCCGTCGGCATCGACGCAGAGCTACATCGTGCGCCGCAGCCAGGAAATCGCGCTGGAATCCGACGACGTACCGACGGTCCTCGATCTCTGTCACCACCTCCGCATCAGCCGCCGCACGCTGCAATACAGCTTCCAGAACGTGGTCGGCACCACGCCGACCGCCTATCTGCGCTCGATCCGGCTGAACGCCGTGCGCCGCTTCCTGATGACGACACCCGAGACGATACGGATCGGCGACGCGGCAGCGCAATTCGGCTTTTGCCACTTCGGACGTTTCTCCGCGTACTACCAGCAGCATTTCCACGAGCTGCCGTCGCACACGCCGCGCCTGAGCTGAGCCTGCGGCAGACGCATGGCGGCGCCGCATCCGGGTAATCCCCCGGCCGGCCGACACGTGCGGATTGCCGATAACGGACAACGCCCGTTTTTTCGGCACCGTAAATTTTGTCGTCGGCCGGCTCGCATGCGCTGCACCGCATCGAGCGGCCGTCCAAGCGCACACCCGTGGCGTCGGCGAACGTCGGCATCGCTTGCCGGCTCGTCAGGATCGGCGCGCGGCACGGGGCTATCGATCAGGCATGCCGGTGTCGACTCCTGACGCACGATCCGGCCAGCGGGACTACTCATGAACGAATCGTCACCCCGGTCCGAAGCGGGGCTCAGCAAGAACGCCGTCGGACTCTCACACATCGTCTTCTTCGTCGTCGCCGCGGCCGCGCCGCTCACCGCGATGGTCGGCGCGACACCCGCGGCGTTCTCGCTCGGCAACGGCCCCGGCGTGCCCGGCGTATTCGTGCTGGCGGGCGTGATGTACCTGATTTTCAGCATCGGCTATGCCGCGATGAGCCGGCACATCTCCAATGCGGGCGCGTTCTACGCATACATCGCGAACGGGCTCGGGCGCCCTGCCGGCGTGGGCGGCGCATTCGTCGCGATCGTCGCGTACAACGCGGTGCAGATCGCGATCTACTGCATGTTCGGCTTCTTCCTGAACGACAGCATCCAGCGGCACTATGGCGTCGACGTGCCGTGGTGGGCGTTCGCGCTCGCGTGCGTCGTCGCGGTCCACTTCTGCGGCGCACGGCGCATCGAGTTCAGCGGCCGGCTGCTCGGCATGCTGATGATCGGCGAAATCGCGATCGTGATGCTGCTCGATCTCGCGATCGTCGTGCACGGTGCGAGCACCGGCGGCTTCAGCGCGAAACCGTTCAGCCCCGCGATGGTGTTCGCGCCCGGGCTCGGTACCGCGCTCGTGTTCGTGCTCGGCTCGTACATGGGCTTCGAGGCGACGGCAATCTTCTCCGAGGAGGCGCGCGACCCGAAGCGCACGATTCCGCGCGCCACCTACCTGGCCGTGATCCTCATCATGGCGTTCTACGCGCTGTCGTCGTGGGCGATCGTCGAGGCGTGGGGCGAGCACGCGATCGCCGCGCAGGCCGCGCGCGATCCGGCCAATCTCTGGTTTGCCGTCAGCGGCCGGCTGCTCGGCGGCATCGCGACGGACGCGATGAACGTGCTGCTCGTCACGAGCCTGTTCGCGGCCATCCTGTCGTTCCACAACACGATCACGCGCTATTTCTACGCGATGGGCCGCGAACGCGTACTGTGGCGCAAGCTCGGCCATACGTGCCCCGTGCATCGTTGCCCGGACGTCGCCGGCAAGGTGCAGACGCTGATCGCGCTCGCGGCCATCGCCGGATCGGCGGCCTTTCGCCTCGACCCGTTCGCGGTCGTGTTCTCGTGGATGAGCGCGCTGGCCACGATCGGCATCATCGCGGTGCAGATCCTGGTGGCGGCCTCGGTGATCGCGTTCTTCGCGCGCGACCATCGGGACGCCGGCGTCGTGCACCGCCTGATCGCGCCGCTCGTCAGCGTGATCGCGCTCGGCGCGTGTCTCGTGCTGGTCGTGCGCAACCTGTCCGTGCTGAGCGGATCGGATTCGACCTTCGTCGCGATGTTTCCGTATTTCCTCGTCGCCGTCGGCGCGCTCGGCATCCGCGCCGCGCTGCGGTTGAAGCGCAGCGACCCCGACCTGTATCGCGAACTCGGGCGCGCCGCCCAGTAGCCGCCGCCCGGACGGTGCCGCGCCGCACCGTCTTCTCGTTGCGCCTTCCCCGAGCATCTCCTGTTGCCGACGCGCCCCGCGATGCGTCGCGCCGGCACGGGTATTCCCTAGCCCGATCGCGCGGCAACGATTGCCGATAGCGGACAAGGCTCCCGATTTCATCGACATACAGTGAATGCGACGTCGAAGCAGCACGGTGGCGGCCGCCCTCGCCGCCGCACCGTTCGGCCCGACGATTCGCCCCTGGGAAACACGGACACCATGATGAAAATTCAGAATCTGATCGGCGGCAGGCATTGCGACGCAGCGGCCGGCCGCACCTTCGAAAAACTGGCGCCGGCGACCGGCGACTACGTGGCCGCCGTGCCCGCATCGACCGCCGAAGACGTCGATCGCGCGGTGCGCGCCGCGCACGCCGCGCTGCACGACGACGCCTGGGCCCGCGCCGGCGGCCCGGCCCGCGCGCGCTGGCTGCTTCGGCTGGCGGACCTGGTCGAGCGCGACGGCAACGCGCTGACGGAATTGCTGGCCGTCGAACAGGGACGTCCGCTTGCCGAGATGCGCATGATGGACCTCCCGATGTGCATCGACACGCTGCGCTACTTCGCCGGCTGGGCCGACAAGCTCGAGGGTCGCACGATTCCGACCGACGGCTTCATGGGCTGCCCGACGCTCAGCTACACACGGCGTGCGCCGGTGGGCGTCGCCGGCCAGATCATCCCGTGGAACGCGCCGTTGATGATCGCGGTGTGGAAGCTCGCGCCGGCGCTGGCGGCCGGCTGCCCGGTGGTCGTCAAGCCGTCGGAAGACACGCCGCTGGCGATCACCCGGCTCGGTGAGCTCGTCTGCGAAGCCGGCCTTCCCGCCGGGGTCGTCAACATCGTCCACGGCGTGGGCGCGGAAGTCGGCGCCGCGCTGGTCGCGCACCCGCTCGTGAACAAGATCAGCTTCACCGGCAGCACCGAAGTCGGCCGCGCGATCGCGGGCGTGGCTGCCAAGACCTTCAAGCGCGTCACGCTCGAACTGGGCGGCAAGGCCGCGCAGATCGTCTTCGCGGATGCCGATCTCGACCGTGCGATTCCGTCGCTGATGGCCGGCATGTTCGCGAACCAGGGACAGACGTGCGCCGCCGGCTCGCGCGTGCTCGCGCACCGCTCGATCGCCCAGGCACTCGAGGAACGGCTTGCCGACGCGGCCCGGGCGATGCGCATCGGTCCGCCATCGGAGCCCGGCGTGCAGATGGGCGCGCTGATCAACCCGCGTCACCTCGCGCGCGTGCGTGCGCTCGTCGACGGCGCGCTCGCCGAAGGAGCGGTCATGCTCGCCGGCGACGAACAGGTGCCGCCGCGCGGCTGCTTCATGCGCCCCACGATCCTGGGCGGCGTCCATCCGGGCATGCGGATCGCCCGCGACGAAGTGTTCGGCCCGGTCGGCATGGTGATGCCGTTCGAGACCGAGGACGACGCCGTTCGCATCGCCAACGACACGCCGTTCGGCCTGTCCGCTTCCGTGTGGACGCAGGACGTCGGCACCGCGCACCGCGTCGCCGAGCGGCTCGACGTCGGCGCGGTCGCGATCAATGCGTGGAGTCCGATCGACGCACGCCTGCCGTGGGGCGGCACCAAGCAAAGCGGGATCGGGCGCGACCTGTCGAAGGCCGCGCTCGATTCGTACCTCGAGGAAAAGATCGTCACCGCAGCCCTGTGATCCCGCGGCGCGCACCGCGCCGCAACCTGTTCAAGCACTTCGCAAGAGAGACGAGAGACACCATGGACTATCAAAAGCGTCAAAAACGATTCTGGCATCCGATGAGCTCGGCGGCCGCCGGACATACGACCCCCACCGTGATCATCGAGCGCGGCGACGGCAACTACGTGTACGACGTCGACGGCCACCGCATGCTCGACGGGGTGGGCGGCCTGTGGAACGTCAACGTCGGCCACAACCGGCCGGAAGTGAAAAGTGCGATCGCCCGGCAGATGGACGAGCTGTCGTACTACCAGACCTTCGACGGCGTCGCCCATCCGCGCGTCTACGATCTGGCCGACCGCCTGTGCGCGATGTTCGCGCAGGAAGACATGCAACGGGTGATGTTCGGCAGCGGCGGGTCCGACGCGATCGAGACCGCGCTCAAGATGGCGCGCCAGTACTGGGTCGCCGCGGGCGAGCCGTCGCGCACGAAATTCCTGTCGCTGCGCAACGGCTATCACGGCGTGCACATGGGCGGCACGTCGATCGGCGGCAACGGCGTCTACCATTACAATCACGGCCCGCTGCTGCCCGGCTGCGTGCTGCTCGACACGCCGTGGCTCTATCGCAATCCGTGGAACTGCGACGACCCGCACCAACTCGTCGAGCACTGCATCCGGCAGCTCGAGGAAACGATCGCGTTCCACGGCCCGCAGACCATCGCCGCGTTCGTCGCCGAACCGGTGCAGGGCGCCGGCGGCCTGATCGTCCCGCCGGCCGATTACTGGGCGCGCGTGCGCGCCGTATGCGACCGCAACGGCATCCTGCTGATCGCGGACGAGGTGGTCACCGGCTTCGGCCGCACCGGCAGCCTGCTCGGCAGCCGCGGCTGGGGCGTCGCCGCCGACATCCTGTGCGTCGCCAAGGGCATTTCCGCCGGCTACGTGCCGCTCGGCGCGACGCTGTACAACGGGCGGATCGCCGACGCGATCGAACATGGCGCGGGTTTCTCGCACGTGGTCATGCACGGCTATACGTACAGCGGGCATCCGCTCGCCTGCGCCGCGTCGCTCGCCGTGCTCGACATCGTCGAGGCCGAGGATCTGCCGGGCAACGCGGCGCGGGTGGGCCAGCGGCTGCTCGAGCAATTGCTGCCGCTGAAGGCCGACTTCGAGACCGTCGGCGACGTGCGCGGCAAGGGGCTGATGCTGGCGCTCGACCTGGTGACCGACAAGGCCAGCCGCACGCCGCTCGATCCGGGCCTGGGGTTCGCCGCCCGCGTGGCCGATGCCGCGCGCCGGCGCGGCGTGCTGGTGCGGGCGATCGCCAACAAGGTGGTGATGTCGCCGCCGCTGACGTTGCAGCAAGGCGAAGCCGACTTCATGGCCGTGACGCTGCGCGAGGCATTGCAGGAATGCTGCGCGGATTCGCGGGCGATCGCCTGACCGCAGGAAGCAGCCCGGCGCACGGACTTTTCGTCGAAGGTTCGTGCGCATCGCCATCCGGCCTCGGTTCGACGAAGATCGCCACGGGACGTCGAAGTCGACGATCGGCATCCCGCCTGTCGCAATGTCGTTTCAAAGGAAGACAAGTCAAATGGACAACCAGGCCATTGCATTCCCCGCGGAGAAATACCCGCTCGCGCTTCGGCTGCTGCACTGGGTCAGGGCGGTCCTGATCGGCGCGCAGCTCTGGACCGGCTGGACGATGGTCCGGCTCGACGACAACCTGCCGGCCAAGTTCGACTGGTATTACCCGACCCACAAGGAATTCGGCGTGCTCACGCTGCTGGTGGTCGTCACGCAACTGGCGATTCGTTCGATGAAGCCGTTGCCGCCGCTGCCTTCCACGCTGCCGACGCTCGACCGCAAGCTTGCCAAGATCGGCCACTACCTGCTGTACGCGCTCGCGATTATCGTGCCGCTGATGGGTTACTCGATGTCCAGCACGTTTACGCAGAGCGACGGCGTGCCGTTCTTCTTTTTCCGCGTACCCGAGCTGCTGCCGAAGAACGACCACTGGTTCGAGGCGTTTCAGTGGCTGCACCGGACGCTCGCCTACACGTTGCTCGCACTCATCGTGCTGCATGTACTCGGCGCGCTGAAACACCGGTTCTTCGATCGCAATCCGGAAAACGACGTGCTGCGGCGGATGCTGTAACGCCGCCGCCACGCGGAACCTCGCGCCCGGCGAGGTTCGTCATTCGGTCCGCCGCGATCGCGGCGGGCCGATCTTCTTCGCATTTTATATTTCGTTTTACTAACGACAAGCGGACTTGCCACACGTGTCCGGTGCCGCCGCATGCCGTCGGAAACCGCGCCGCGTGGGCCGTCCCCACCTGGAGATCGACGATGAAGAAGATGATGGCGGCCGTATCGGCCGCGAGCGCCATGGGATTCGGCCTGACGGCCCATGCGCAAAGCACCGTGACGCTATACGGCCTGATCGACGAAGGCGTCAATTTCACGAGCAACGCGGGCGGCAGCAAGGCTTACCAGATGGTCAGCGGCGATACCGTGGGCAGCAACTGGGGGCTGAAAGGCACCGAGGACCTCGGCGGCGGGCTGAGAGCGCTGTTCCAGCTCGAGAACGGCTTCAACGCGAGCACCGGCGCGCTCGGCGTGACGTCGCGGATGTTCGGCAGGCAGGCCTACGTCGGGCTTGATTCCGACCGGTTCGGCACGCTCACGTTCGGCCGCCAGTACGACCCCACGCTCGACATGTGGAGTCCTTTCACGGCCACCGGCAACTGGCTCGGCGACTTCGGCGCCCACCCGTACGACAACGACAACGCCGACTGGGACTACCGCATCCAGAACAGCGTCAAGTACGTGTCGCCCACGTATGGCGGCTTCAAGGGCGAAGTGCTCTACGGGCTCGCGAATCAGGCGGGTGGCTTCGCGCGAAACCGCGTTTACAGCGCCGCCGTGCAGTACCAGGCCGGCGCATTTTCCGCCGCCGTCGCGTACCTGAAGGCCAACAACGGCGGCGCAACCGCGGGCGGCGCATTGTCGAGCGACGACACGGTCTTCAGCGGCCGCTCGCAGCAGAACATCGATGCCGGCGCATCGTACAAGTTCAGCGACAAGCTGACGCTGTCCGCCGCGTATTCTCACGTCGACGTGACCAACCCCGAGTCGAATCTCTACTTCACGAACCAGCCGGCGGCAGGCTCGCAGAACGCGTGGAAATTCGACAACTTCGAGGTCAACGGCCAGTATTTCTTCCGGCCGGATCTCTGGCTCGGCGCCGCCTATACCTACACGCATGCGCATGTCGCGACGGCGGCGGGCGATGCGTCGCCGAGCTGGCACCAGCTGTCGATGATGCTCGACTACGATCTCAGCAAGCGGACCTCGACGTACATCCAGGGCGCGTACCAGCATGCGACCGGCAACACCGGCACCGACTTCGACTACGCGCACGTGCTGGGCACGGCCGGGCAGTCGTCGGGCCGCAACCAGCTGGCGTTGCGCGTCGGGATGATGCATCGTTTCTGAATCCGGCGGAAAAACACGGGCTCGCGCGTGGCGCACGCGCGAGCCCGTGTGTTCCCGCGTCGTCAGAACTGATGCCGCAGCCCGAGCCGAACAGCGGTCTGCGTCGAGCCGGACGCCGCCCCGCCGAGCACCGCTTCGACCTGCGCGCCATACGCGCTGTCGTGCCCGCGTGCGAATACCGCGTAAAGGCCGGTACGTTTCGACAGCGAATAGTCGGCGCTCAACGTGACCTGGTTGGCCGAGCCGATGTCGCCGCCGCGCTGCTGGTACTGGAAACCGCCGCCCAGCTGCAACGACGGCGTGACGGCATAGGTCAACCCGGTGTCATAGGTGGTGGCCCGCAACGGCGCGGCGGCGCTGATCCGGACGTCCGACACCATGCCGAAGACACGAAACGGCCCGACGTTGTAGCCGGCACCGCCCGAAAAGTTGCGCAGATTGCCGCCGGCGGTCACGTCATGCTGGCCGAAATACGCGAGCGCGGCGCTGAACGCGCCTTGCGTGTAGGACAGCATCGCGCTTTGCACGCTGCTGCGTGCGACCGTGCCGGGCACGTTGCCGAATCCCCACATGCCGCCGAACGCGACCCCGCCGAATGTCGGGCTCACGTACTTCACCGCATTGTTCACCTGGACGCCCCACACGCGGTTGTCGAGCGCACCGCCCGCCGACACGTTCGTCGGCAAGCCCCACGCGAGCAGGCCGGCCGGCGTGTTTGCGCCAATCGCGAAGGCCGGCAGCAGATCGCCGACGAAATCGAACTGGCGCCCGAGCGTCACGGTCCCCCAGTCACCGCCGAGCCCGACGTACGCTTGTGAACTGAACGCGGAGTCCGGTACGGTCAGCGCGCCGTCCGACGTCTGGAACTGGCTCTCCAGCCGGAACACCGCGAAGTTGGCGCCGCCGAGATCCTCCCTGCCCGTCAGGCCCCACACGTCGTTGCGCGACACACCGGCCTGCAACGCGAGCTGACGCCCGCCACGCGGAGCGGACGCCACGCCGCTCGTATAGGTCACGCCCGTGTCCAGCGACCCATAGAGCGTCACGCTCGATTGCGCGAACGCCGGTGCGACGGCACTGCAGCCGCACCATGCCGCCATCCGGAACCACCCTTTCATCTGCTTCTCCTCATCGAATTTTCCCGGCCGATGCGCCCGTGAACCGACCGGCGCGGCAGCAACATCGATCCAGCTTGATTTCATCGTTTAAAATAGGAATCCGTATGATTTACAGTGAAGTGATCCAACCCCACACGGCCGGCCCGCTTCCCGCCCATTCGCCAATGCGGTTCCGGTTGCCGCCCGCACGACTTACGTTAGACTACGGCCTGTCGCCCGCGGCGGCGCATGCCGTGCCGCAGCCCGGCGGGCCGAGCCGCGTTCGTCCTTCCCGTTCCATAGCCGTAAGCCGCCTGATCCCGGATCACGTCATGTCGAGCCTCACCAAAATGCTGTCCATCCTCGACGTTTTCTCTTCGTCCGCGACGTCGATGACCGCCGAGGAAATCGCCGAACACATGGGCTTTTCGCGCACCACGTGCTACCGCTACGTGAAGGAACTGGCTTCCGTCGGCCTGCTCGTCGGCACCAACGGCCGCTATACGCTGGGCCCGCGCATCATCCATCTCGACTACAACATGCGGCAGTCGGACCCGACGCTCACCGCCGCGAAGCCCGTGATCCAGAAGCTGGTTCAGGTCACCGGCGGCGATGCGCTCGTCTCGACGCTGTTCGACGAGCAGATCATCAACGTGATGCACGAAACCGGCGCCGAGAACCTGCAACTGGGCTTCGGCCGCGGCCGCATCATGCCGCTGTTCCAGGGCGCTTCGTCGAAAGTGATCGTGGCCGCGATGTCGCGCGCGCGGCTGAAGCGCCTGCATGAGCGGCACAACGCCGAGCTGGGCGAATTCGCCGCCGACTGGACGCAGTTCTGGCGCACCTGCCAGCAGATCGTCGACGCGGGCTACTGGATCTCGCGCGGCGAGCTCGACGCCGGGTTCGTCGGCATCGCCGCACCGATTCGCACCGCCAGCAGCGGCGAGGTCAACAGCAGCCTGTCGCTGATCTTTCGCGCCGAACACTTCGCACTGTTCGACGAACACGTACTCGGCAAGCTCCTGATCGACGCCACCGCACAGATCGGCAACGCCACGTGAGCATTCGCGCGGTGTCGCGAACGATGCCGCGCCCGATCGTCGACCGGCGCCCGGTCAATTCATCTGCGTGATGAATTTGGTGACCAGATAGCCGTCGAACGTCTCCGTGCCGCCCTCGCTGCCGAAACCGCTGTCCTTCACGCCGCCGAACGGGATCTCCGCCGGCCCCATGCCGAAGTGATTGATGTTGACCATGCCGGCCTCGAGCGCACGGCCGATCCGGTGCGCATGGCGCGACGACGTCGTGAACGCGTACGACGCGAGGCCGAACGGCAAGCGGTTGGCTTCGTCGAGCGCATCGTCGAGCGCATCGAACGGCACGATCCCGACGATCGGGCCGAACGGCTCCTCGTTCATCAGCCGCGTGTCGCGCGCCGGGCCCAGCACGACCGTCGGCGCGAAGTAGTGCCCCGGCCCCGCCTCCGCCAAGCGCACCCCGCCCGCGGCAATCTCTGCCCCTTTTGCCTTCGCGTCGGCGACGAACGCATCGATCTCGGATACGCGTCGCGCATGCGCGAGCGGCCCCATCGTGGTCGTCGCCTCCAGCCCGTAGCCGACGTGAATCTTGCCGACCGCGTCGAGATACGCGGCGACGAACCGGTCAAACACCGGGCGTTGCACGAAGAAACGCGTCGGCGATACGCAAACCTGCCCGGCGTTGCGAAACTTGTACGCGGCCAGCATCGTCGCCGCGCGTTCGATTTCCGCGTCCGCGCAAACCAGCACCGGCGCATGCCCGCCGAGCTCCATGGTCATGCGCTTCATGTGCGACGCGGCAAGCGTCGCCAGTTGCTTGCCGACCGGCACCGAACCCGTGAACGAGATCTTGCGCACCAGCGGCGACTCGATCAGTTGCCTGGACACGTCGGCCGGCACGCCCCAGACGATGTTCAGGCAGCCCGCGGGCAAGCCGGCATCGTGAAAGATGCGCGCGAGCGCGACGATCGCGCTGGGCGATTCCTCCGGCCCTTTCAGCACCAGCGTGCACCCCGATGCAAGCGCGGCCGCGATCTTGTGCATCGCCTGGCTGAACGGAAAATTCCACGGCGAGAACGCCGCGCACACGCCGATCGGTTCCCGCAGCACCGTCTGGGCAACATCCGGGGAGCGCGACGGCACGACGCGGCCGTACGTGCGACGCCCTTCCTCCGCGTGCCATTCGAGCTGTTCGGCGGACGACACGACCTCGGCGATCGCCTCGCGAAGCGGCTTGCCCTGGTCCATCGTGATGTGGCGGCCGATCGCCTCGGCCCGCTCGCGCACCAGCGCGGCCGCGCGGCGCAGGATGTCCGAGCGCGCGAGCGGCGACTCGCGGCGCCACGTCGTGAACGCGCGATGCGCGGCGCGCACCGCTGCATCGATATCGTCCGACGTCGCATGCGGCAGGTCGCCGAGCACGCCGCCGGTGCCCGGATCGAGCACGGGCTGCGTGCGCCGGCCGTCGGCCTGAAGGAACCGGCCGTCGATATACAGATGGAGCGACGCGTAATCGCGTTGCGCATCGGGCGTCATGCGGGAAGTCAGGGGCGTAAACGGGATCAAGACGGATACCTCGGTAGAGACGGCGCGATGCGCGATGGACAGGGTGACGGCCGCATCACGCGGCCGATGGCGGTACACGCAACAGGCCGCCGATTTCCTGTCGGAGGATCTGGTTGTCCTGCCGGACGAGCAGATGCCGGACCTTGCCGCGAAACGTCCTGAATTCGGGATCGGCCATCAGCACCGCGCGACGCCGGGCGCGATCGTCCAGCGACTCGAACGCCCACAGATAGACGAGCTGGTTCAGCGGTCCGATCTCCGTCGCAAAACAGCCGACCATCGTGCCGAGTGCGTGCTCCTGCGGCGCGCGACCGCATTCCGCATACAGCCGCAGATACTCGGCGACGCCGCCCGGCACCAGCGTGTAGGTGCGTTGCTCAACAAACATCCGCGGTCTCCCGTTGTCGCGCTGCAAACGCCTGGAACGCCGCGGTCACGCCGGCCATGCCGGCGGCGTCCGTCTGCGCCGCCACATAGCGGTCCGGACGGACGACGACGAGCGGCGCCGCGTGCCGGTCGAACCATTCGGCCATCGCGTTGTCGACGTCCTCGACGCACACGCTGTCGTGCGCGCTCGCGATGCGCTGCTCACGGCACGTTCCGCTGCGCGACCGTACGATCTGCACGAATTTCGCGCCCAGCGCGGTCCAGAACGCGCAATCGTCGTCGCTCATGCACGCCTGTGGATCGCATCGCCAGCCGATGATCGCAAACCACGGGCCGAGCACGTCGTCGAGCTTGCGACGTGCACCGTCGGCCGTTTCGACGTCGGGTTGGACGATCATGCGCCCGACGGCGTCCGACGTGCCCGTGACCACGACCCCGTGCGTATAGCTGGGCATCGGCTTGAAGCGCATCTGCAGCACGTAGTCCTTCAGACCCGGCGCATACCGCGCGAGCCCGAGGAACCGGTCGCGCAGGAACGCGACCAGACGGCTGGTCGGCATCAGCATGGCGCCGAACGTGTCGGCGAGATCGATCATCGCTTTCGCATGGTCGCGCCGCTCCGATTCGTACGTCGAGATCACGCGCCGGTGCAACGTGCCGTTCACGACCCCCGCCAGCTTCCAGGCCAGATTGCCCACGTCGCGCAGTCCCGCGTTCAACCCCTGGCCGATCCACGGCGGGCTCAGGTGCGCGGCATCGCCGATGAGCGCCACCCGGCCGGCGACGAAACGTTCGGCCACACGAGAGTGATGCGTGTAGGTCCGCGCACGCACGATCTCGATGCGATCGACGTCGTCGACGTACGGCGCGATCAGCGCGCGGATCGACTCCGGTTGCGCGATCGCCTCCTCGTCCTCGTGCGGATACACGAGAAATTCCCAGCGTCGATAGTTGAACGGCAGATAAATGCAGACGTTCGGGCGGCGCGGATCGCAGTTCAGCGCGGTACACGGCTGGTCGAGCCGCGCGTTCTTCACGTCGACCACGACCCACTTCATCGGATGCGTCGTACCGGCCAGCCTGATGCCGAGCATCTCGCGGACGGGGCTGCGCCCGCCGTCGGCCGCCACCACGTAGTCGGCGTCGAGTTCGTATTGCTGCCCGTCGGCGGCGCGTACCTGAAGCGTCACGCATTCGTCGTCCTGCTCCAGACCGACGACCTCTTCCCCCGTACGCAGCGACACGTGCGGATAGCGTGAGAGTGCATCGCGCAGCGTGCGTTCGGCCAGGTGCTGCATGAAGATGTTGCGGCGCCACCAGCCGAACTCGCGTATCGACGGACGGATGTCGGCGAAACATTCGCCGTTCGCCTTGAACATGCGTAGCGGCACGTTCTGAATGATGTCGCGGCTCAGTTCGTCGGCCAGGCCGGCCGTCTGAAACAGCCGCAGCGCCTCGTCGTCGATGCCGACCGCGCGCGGGAATTCGACGATCCGCGGCGCCCGTTCGACGACGATCGTATCGACGCCATACAGGCCGAGCAGGTTCGCCATGGCCGCGCCGTTCGGCCCCGCGCCGACGATGGCGACCGAGGTCCGGTTCCGGTTGTTCGCTTTCATTCGCCCGCGCCTCCCACGCACCATGCAGGGTCATCGAGACGATCGAGCCAGGTGCGCAGCGCGCGATTGAACGCATCGGGCTGATCGTCGTGCACGTAATGCGTCGCGCCGGGAATGTCGATCCGCTCGATTTCCGCATGGGCGGCCGCCATTTCGGCCGCCACGTCCGCGGACAGGAAATCCGAGTCGCCGCCGCGCAACAACAGCGTGGGCACGTGCAGGTTGAGGATCAGCGGCCACAGATGGACGAGCTGCTCCGGCGTCGCGGCCAGCCGTGCCGCCGCGATCCCTTGCGCATCGTGACGCCAGACGATCCGGCCTTGCTCGCCCTCTTTCAGCGAATGCGCGAGGCGCGAATCGAGCGCGGATTCCGTGATGTTCGGCCGCTGGCGTCGCCAGAATGCGCGCGCGTCGTCCCACGACGCGAACGCGTCCGGGGTTTCCTGCAGCTCGCGCTTGATGCGCTCGGAACCCGGCGAGCCGGCCGACGCACCGGGGCCCATGTCCTCGATCACGAGGCCGGCGAGCCTTTCGGCGTGCCGTTCCGGCTGCGACGCTGCGTAGACGAATGCATTGGCGCCGCCCATCGAGTGCCCGACCAGCACGAATCGTCGCAGGCCCAGTGCGCGCACCAATGCGTCGAGATCGCGCACGTAGGCTGCCGCGTAGTAGTCCCGCCGCGGATCCCAGTCGCTCAGCCCGCGCCCGCGCTGATCGAGCGCGACGACCCGGTAGCGGTCGACCAGCGCATCGGCGACGGGCGCCCAGGTATGCGCGTAACTGCGCAAGCCGTGCAGCATCACCACGGTCGGCGCATCGTCGCGCCCCCAGCTCACGTAGTGCAGCCGCAGTCCATCGCTGTCGACCCATCCATCCTTGACGGATGCCGTGTTCATGATGTGCTCCCCGATCGGCATGCGCGCTCAGACCAGACCGTCGCGACCGACGATCTCGCTCGCCTTCAGGCCGCCGAGCCGCGCGTGCAGCCGGCCGCGCGTCGCGAACGCGAAGATCACCAGCACTTCGTCGTCGTTGGGTGCATCTGGAAACAGGCACGTCACCGTGTCGTAGTGCGAGCGCACGTAGAGTGCATCCTTGTGCGCGAGCGGCACGTCGATCACGGTATTGATCGGGCCGCGCTTGCCGCTCGACGGCACCCACGATTTGCCGCCGCCCAGCGCCGCGCGGATCGGCTCCGCGAAGATCGACGTGAGGAACGCGTTGCCGTGTTCGTATTCGCCGGCCGAGCCGACCAGGCACGCCTTGCCGTAGCTCTCGATCGCGCGGCCGTCCGCGAGCGACTCGATGCGTCGCGCAAACTCCTTGCCGAGCGCGGGCGACGGGCGCACGAGATCGTCGAGGTTTTCGCTGAATCGCCCTGCATACGGGTTGTGAACGGCCGCGGCAATCACGATCTTGCGCAGCGGCTCGCCATCCGCGAGCTGGCCGGATTCGTTCGCGAGCGAATCCTCGATCTGCGTGTACCACTTGCGGATGTGAAAGCCTTCGAAATTGGCGGTCTTGCTCATTTGCATTCCTATATAAGACGTCGATGATGCGGATTGAAAGGCGGCGTTTCAGTCGAACAGCGGTTCGAGCTGGACGGGATCGCTCGGCGCGTTGTATCGATGCAGCACGCGCTTGCCTTCTTCGTCGTCCGTGACCATTTCGCAGAAGAATTCGAGCCGGTTGCCGTCAGGGTCCGTGAAATACACGCCGATCCCGACCTTGTGATCGGTGATCTTGACGATCGGCACGTCGCGGCGAATCAGCATCCCGTACAGGCGGCGCAATTCGGTCAGCCCGCCGGCGATTTCGAGGCCGTAGTGCTGCAGGCCGATCGTGCCGAGCTCCGCATCGGATGCCGCGCGAATCAGCGCGATGTCGTGGTGCTTCTGGCCGAACGACATGAACACCCACTGCGCGTCGCGCGCGGTTTCCGTCATGCCGAGCACGTCGGCGTACCAGATGCTCGAGCGGACGGGGTCGCGCACGAACAGCGACAGGTGGGTGCGCTGCACGCGCGGCGTCGGCAGCGGCAGGCCGCTCGCGTTCGCACGCTCGGCGCATTGCCGGATATCGGACGGTGTCATCGTTCGCTCCGCTCAATGGGTCGACTGCGCGTGGGCGGCCAGCGGCGCCTCGAACGGCGTCCATGCCACCGCCGTGATCTCGCTGAACTCGCGCCATTCCTTGGTCCAGTTCCGGCCGCCGTCGCGCGAGCGGAACAGGTGCCCGTACTTGGTGCCCGCATAAACGAGCGCCGGCCGGGCCGCATGCGCGCCGAACGCCCAGAACGTGGAGTTCGGCGGCGTGTGCAGATCCGTCTCGTGCCACGCATGGCCGCGGTCGGTCGAGCGATAGATGCGGCTGCGGGTGCCCGGCGTACCGTCGCCGATCGCCATCAGCAGGTCGCCTTCCGGTTCCGGCAGTTGCACGACGGTGCGCGTGTAGTACAGCCCGTCGAAGCGGTCGCGCGACAGCTTGCCGTCCCACGTCAGGCCGTCGTCCTCGCTCACGTACACCGCGTTGACCGTCAGCAGCACCGTGGTCTTCGGGCGGCCTTGCATGGCGGGCAGGATGGCGATCGCGTGAATGTCGCTGTTGCGGATCGCGGTGCCGGGGCCGTCCACGCGCGTCCAGCTCGCACCGGCATCGCGGCTGCGCCACGCGCCGCCCTCCTCCACGCCGTACCAGACGTTGCGGCTGTCGTCCGGATCCACGCAGATCGTCAGCAGCCGCGGACGATTGACGCCCGAGCAAAACTCCGGAAACTCGGGCGCCGTTCTCTCCCAGGTCACGCCCGCGTCGCTCGACTTGTAAAGCGCGGCGCGCGACGGCGCGCCGGTGCCCGCGTAGAGCACCGCCGGGCTCGCCGGATCGATCGCGATCGACCAGACCGTCTGCCCGTTCAGCAGGTTGTCGGGCCGGAACCAGTGCGCGCCGCCATCCTCGCTGATGCACAGGCCCGAATCGGCGCCGGCATAGACGCGCGACGGCGTCGCGGGGCACACCGCGAGCGCGCGCACGATGCCGTCGAACTCGATCGGTTCGGCGAGCCCGAGGCGATGCCAGGTCTTGCCGTCGTCGTTCGAGCGCAGGATGCCTTGCCCGGCGGTGGCGACCAGTACGGTTGCGGTCATGAAATGCTCCTTGTGTCAGAGAAAAATGCCGCGCGTGAGCCCGCCGTCGCAGCCGATCGACTCGCCGGTGATCGAGCCGGACTTCGGCGACGCGAGAAACGCGACGATCCACCCCATTTCTTCCGGCTGCAGCACGCGACGGATCGGCGTGACCTTCACGTAGTTGGCCTCGACCTCCGCGGCCGTGAGCCCCTGCTTCTGCGCTTCCTTCTCGTAGAGCTCGTGGATGTGCGGCGTCTCGACGACGCCCGGGTGAATCGTGTTGACCGTGATGCCGAACGGACCGAGCTGGTCGGACAGCGTCTTGGTCAGGTGCACGATCGCCACGTTGCGCATGCCGGACAGCTGCTTGCTGCCGCGGCCGGTCAGGCCGCCGATATTGACGATCCGGCCGAAGCCGTTGCGCCGCATATACGGCGCGGCCGCCTTCGCGCAACGCAGGTAGCCGACCACCTTGATGTCGATGTCCTGCAGCAGCCCCTGCGGATCGGCGTGCTCCAGCTCCGCCCGCACGAGCCCGCCCGGATGCGCGGCGCCGTTCAGCAGGACGTCGAGCCGGCCGAAACGTTCGACGCTCGCGGCCATCGCCGCTTCGATCGACGCCATGTCGGTCGTGTCCACCGTGACGGGCAGGATCTCGCCGGCCGCGTCGCCGAGCGGCGCAAGCGCCGTGCGAATCTCGGCGGCGGCCGCTTCGAGGTGTTCGATGCGGCGCGCGGCGATCGCGACGTTGACGCCTTCGCGCGCCAGTTCGAGCGCGACCGCCTTGCCGATACCCATGCTGCCGCCGGTGATGAACGCGGCTTTTCCGTGCAGTTGCAGATCCATGTCGATGAAAGGTGAGAGTCGGGATTGAGGAAAGGAGCGGGTTGCGCGATCAGGACAACTGCATTTCGACGAGCGTCGGCCCGTCGGTGCGCGCAAGCGCATCGTCGAGCGCTTGCACCAGCGCACGGGTGTCGCTCGCGCGTTGAGCCGGCACGCCGTAGCCGCGTGACAGCGCGAGCCAGTCGATCGGCGGGTCGTCCAGTTGGGTCAGGCGGCTGGCATGCGGCGTATCCGCCGGCAGGCCGCTGCGCGCGAGTTCGGTCTGCAGGATGCCGTAGCGCCGGTTCGAGGCGATCAGCATCACGATCGGCAAACGCTCGCGCGCCATCGTCCACAGCGACTGGATCGTGTACTGCGCACTGCCGTCGGACTGCAGCGCGAACACGCGGCGGTCCGGGCACGCGACGGCGGCGCCCAGTGCCACCGGCAGGCCCTGGCCGATCGCCCCGCCCGTGTTCGTGAGAATCGTGTGGCGACGCGCGCGCGCCGACGCGGTCACGAACGGATAGCCGCACGTGCCGCCCTCGATCGACACGATCGCGTCGTCGGGCAACGCATTCGCGAGCACGCGGCCGACGGCCTGCGGCGTGAGCGGGCCATCCTCCACGCGCCAGCGCTCGACGCGTACACCCGCGTCGTTCGTCGACGCGCCGACGCGATCGGCCAGCGCCTCCAGTGCGTCGTCCGCCGAGTCGCCCGGCGCGGCCAGCGTGACGATGTCCTCCGGTCGCGCGAGTTCGCCGGGAATGCCCTCGTAGCCGAAGTAGGTGACGGGCGCAAGTGCGCCGGCCAGCACCACGCGCCGGCCGGCCAGCGCGGCCAGCGCCGGCTCGGGGAAATAAGGCAGGCGGTCGATGTCCGGCAGGCCGCCGCCGCGCTCCGCGCGCGCGGGAAACGTCTCGCTGAAGCAGGTCGCGCCGGTCGCGGCCGCGATGCGCGCCGCCGCACGCTGCCCGCGGGCCGACAGCGCGCGAGCGCCCATCAGCAGGACGGCGCGATGGCCACTGAGCAGCAGATCGGCAACCCGTTCGACGCGAGCGGCATCGAACGACACCGCGGCCGGGCGCACGACGGCGGGCGACGCCGCGCCGCGCACCCTGGCCGACTGGAGATCGACGGGCAGCACGAGGGTCGCGACGCCGCGCTGCGCGCCCATCGAGGCCGAAATCGCATCGGCCGTATCGGTCGCGAGATCCGTGTCGCGCGCCACGCTGCGATACCACACCGACACCGGACGGGCGAGCGACTCGATGTCGGACGTCAGCGGCGCGTCGTACTTCAGATGCTCCCGCGTGTGATCGCCGACGATGTTCAGGATCGGCGTGCGGGCGCGGCGCGCATTGTGCAGGTTGGCAATGCCGTTCGCGTGGCCGGGCCCGAGGTGCAGCAGCGTCATCGCGGGCTTGCCGGCCATGCGGCCATAGCCGTCCGCGGCGCCCGTGCACACCCCCTCGAACAGCCCGAGGATCGAGCGCATGCCCGCCACGGTATCGAGCGCACCGACGAACGGCATCTCGGTCGTGCCGGGATTGGCGAAACAGACGTCGACGCCGGCGTCGCGCGCCGTGGTGAGGACGACGCTCGCCCCGCTGCTTGTTTCGATATCGCTGTCCGACTGTGGGATGTTCATGCGGTTGCTCGACGGGTTTGGCTGAAGTGTTTTTACTTTAATCCCGAATTACGGGATTTGTCAAACAAGCCACTCCACTTTCGAGACCCAACAAGTTTCGCGTTTACCCGATATTCAGCGAATATTCATCGAGCACCCGAGACGGACACTCCCCCGGGCCAGCATCGACGTTCGACTTATTTCCCGCCATTCGGTATTTCACGAAATCGGCACATAAGATCGATCGGGGCCGTGCCGCTCGCCGTTTCACTTCGGCCTCCGAATCTCAAAATTACGATTGCAAATGCCTCTCATTTGCATTAAATTGCCGCGCAAATGTACTGTTTGGAACACAGATGTCGGCGCGAGGCCGCCCGCCGTGCCCGAACGCGAACGACACGAAAGGGAGAGGTATGAGCAGGAGGAACTGGGCGGCCGCACCGATGGCCATCGTCGTCGGCACGACCGGCGTGGGCGCCGCCGACGCGCAGGAAACGGCGCTGCCCACCATCGAGGTGTCCGCGCAACGCGCGACGGCGCCGTTTCGCACGCGCGAATCGACGAGTGCGACGCGCAGCGAGGTGGACGTGATGGAGATTCCGTTCGCGGTCAGCAGCGTCGACACGAAGCTGATCCAGACCGTGGCCGCCACGCGCGGCGACGATCTTTACGACTGGGTCGCGGGCGTCTCGCGCCAGAACAACTTCGGCGGCCTGTGGGACAACTACGCGGTGCGCGGCTTCGCCGGCGACGGCAACACGTCCGGCACCGACTACCTGGTCAACGGCTTTTCGTGGAATCGCGGCATGAGCGTGCCGCGCGACACCGTCAACCTCGAGCGCATGGAAGTGCTCAAGGGGCCGGCGTCCGCGCTGTATGGCCGCGGCGATCCGGGCGGGATCATCAGCTATACGACGAAGCAGCCGCAGTTCGCCCGCGCGAACACCATCGGCGTGTCGGCCGGCAGCTACGGCGCGTTGCGCCAGACACTCGATTCGACGGGCCCCATCACGAAATCGCTCGCGTACCGCTTCGTCGCGATGAACGAGAACAACGGCAGCTTTCGCGATACGGTGTCGAGCAAACGCTACCTGTTCTCGCCATCGTTCACGTGGGACATCGGTGCGGACACGACGCTCCACTACGAATTCGAGAGCGCGCGTCAGCGCGCGCCGCTCGATCGCGGCGTGCTGGCGGTCAACGGGCAGCTCGGCGTGATCCCCGCGTCGCGCTTTCTCGGCGAGCCGCGCGACGGCGACTACGACGTACGCAACACGGGCCACCAGTTCACGCTCGAGCATCGCATCGATTCAAGCTGGTCGATCAATGCCGGCGTCGCGCAACGCAACACCGACCTGACGGGGCGCTCGTCCGAGGCCTTCGCATTGCAGCCGGACGGCCGCACGCTGTGGCGCCGCTATCGGCAGGTCGCGTTTCACTCGAACGACCTGCAAGGCCGCGTCGAAACCACCGGCGCGTTCCGCACGGGCAGCATCGGCCATACGCTCGTGATGGGCGTCGACGCGTATCGCTTCAACTACGACCAGTTCGTCACGCGCTCCACGCCGAGCGCCGCGGCGCCGTATGCGATCGACATCTTCGATCCGGTCTACGGCCAGCCCGCACCGACGCCGCGCACCGCGACCAACCTGCTCGAACGCGACGACGGACAAGGCGTCTACGCGCAGGACACGCTCGCGTTCGGGCCGCACTGGAAAATCCTGGCCGGGCTGCGCTGGGATCGCTTCCACCAGTCGATCGACAACCGCCTGAAGGGTGTGACGACGAGCCAGTTGCAGACCGCGCTGAGCCCGCGTATCGGCGTCGTGTATGAAATGAGCCCCGCGTGGTCGTTCTATGCGAACACCGCGTATTCGTTCCGGCCGAACAACGGTGCCGACATCAACGGCCGCGCGTTCGATCCCGAAAAGGGCCACGGCTACGAAGCCGGCGCGAAATGGGCGGGCGCACGCTCGCTCACGACCGTCTCAGCGTTCTACGTCACCAAGCGCAACGTGCTCACCGCCGATCCGGCGAATGCCGGCTTCTCGCGCGCGGCCGGCGAAGTGCGCAGCCGCGGCATCGAATTCGAATGGAGCGGCGACCTCGGTCACGGCCTGCGCGGCATCGCCAACCTCGCGTACGTCGACGCCGAGGTCACGCGCGATTCGGTGCTGGCGCCCGGTTCGCGCCTCGTCGACGTACCGCGGCTGAGCGGCAGCGCGCTGCTGATGTACGAGACCACCCTGCCGTTCGCGGACAAGGCCGGCGCGGGTGCCGGCGTGATCTATGTCGGGCGCCGCGCCGGCAACACGGCCAACACGCAGGACGGCTTCGAGCTGCCGGCCTACGCGACCGTGCAGCTCAACGGCTACCTTCAGGTCAACAAGCACCTGCGTGCGTCGGTCGTGCTGAACAACCTGTTCAACCGCACCACCTACGTCAGCTCGTACAACAGCCTGTGGGTCACGCCGGGCGCGCCGCGCAGCCTGTTCGCGTCGCTCGCCTACTCGTTCTAGGGCAGCAGCCGCAGCGGGTGACCGGCATCGCCCGTCAGCCGCCGACCACGAACCGCGCGCCCAGCGCGAGCAACAGCGCCGGCGGCATCACGCACGCCCCGACCGCGAGGAATGCGCGGAAACCGACCTGCAGCCCTTCGCGCCGGATCGCCGCGAGCCACAGAATCGTCGCGAGCGAACCGGTGATCGACAGGTTCGGGCCGAGATCGACGCCGATCAGAATCGCGTCGACCGCCGTTTGCGGGCTGTGCGCGGCCTGGATCGTCGAACTCGCGATCAGCCCGGCAGGCAGGTTGTTGACCGCGTTCGACACCAGTGCGACCGCGACGCCAGCCGCCGCCGCGGCGATGTTCTCGCCGCTTTGCATCAGTGTATGCAGCAGCCCCGCCAGGACGCGCACCGCGCCGGTCCGGTCGAGCGTCTCGACGACGACGAACAAGCCCGCGACGAGCGGCAACACGCTCCATGAAATCGCGCGAACGATCGGCACGCAGGCCGCGCGATCCCGCATCACCACGCATGCGACCGTGACGACACCCGCCAGCGCGGTCGGCAACCCGAGCGGGCGATCGAACACCGACACCGCCATCAGTGCGACGGCCGTTGCGGCGATGCCCGCGAGCGCGATACGTCCGCCGCTCGTCAGCGGCTGCACCGGCAGCCCCGACTCGCAACGACCGGCAAGCGCACGTCGCTGCACGATCCTCAGCATGACGAACGTGCACGCGATCGACGCGACGGACGGCGCCGCGAAGTGCGCGAGCCAGACGCCGAGCGCCGGCATGTGCGCGCCGTACAGCACCAGGTTCGCCGGATTCGAAATCGGCAGCACGAAACTCGCGGCATTGGCGACGAGCGCGCAGCTGTACAGCAGCGGCATCGGGTCGGCCTTCGCGCGGCGAGCGGCGGCCAGGATCGCGGGTGTCAGCACGACGGCGGTCGCATCGTTCGACAGGAACACCGTGGTGACGACACCGACGCCGTAGATCAGCGCGAACAGCCGCCGCGGCGAGCCCTGCGCGAGATTGACGACGTGCGTCGCGACCCAGTCGAACAGCCCCTCGCGACGGGCCGCCTCGGACAGCAGCATCATGCCCGTCAGGAAGAGGTACACGTCGCCGCCTTTCGCGACGGCGTCCAGCGCCTGCGCGACGGGCAACAGGTTCAACACGACCAGCAGCAGCGCGCCGCTCACGGCCCAGATGGCCTCGGGCCAGCCGAACGGGCGCGTGATGACGCCCGCGGTGGCGAGCGCGGAAATCAGCCAGGCAAGCGAAACAGGATTCATGGGCACGTCAACGGAGGCATGAGAATCGAAAGGGCGTTCAAGACGACGCCGCCGACAGGTCGGCCGGCTTGCCGCACACGCTGCTCAGCGAGCGCGCATGACCGAGCCACAGCGCGAGCGAGCCCGTCGACACGGCGCCCAGTACGACGAACGCGGCCGGATAACCGAAGTGCTGCGCGAGCACGCCGCCCAGCACGGGGCTGAGCGCCGCGCCGATGCCCTGCGCGGTCGCGACGGCGCCCTGCCCGGCATTCACGCGGCCGGAGCCATGCAGCAAACGAACGACGAGCGCGGGCACGACCACGCTTTGCAGGCCGGCGCCGATGCCGTCGAGCACCTGCACCGGCCACACGCCCGCTTCGCTCATCCACGCCGCGGCGACCACCCCGCGCACCGGCAGCACGAGGTACGAGAACAGCAGCACCCGCCAGTACCCGTGCGAGCGAATCAGCCGAGGCGCGAGCCACGCCGCCGCGATCATCACGAACTGCGCGATGACGATGGTCTGTGCGGTGAACGCGCTCGGGTTGCTGCGATGCGTGACGACGACGCCCATCCCGTAGAGCGGCAGCATCGCTGCATTGCCGAGGTGAAACAGCGCGAGCGATGCACCGAGCAGTACCAGCGGCCGGTTTTCGGCGAGCGTGCGCAGACCGCTGACGTGCGACGTCGACGCTGTGCCGGACGCATCGGGATGCGCAGCATCCGTTCCCGGTGCGCCGCCGGCCGGATCGAGCCCTCGTGCGCTCGCATGATCGATCGCCTGCCCGGGAATCGCCAGCGTGCTCACGATGGCGAGGACCGTAAACACGCCGACGAGCGCGAACACCGCATCGAATCCGACATGCCAGCCGAGCCACCCCGCGAGCGCCGCCCCGACGACGTTGCCGGCGTGGTTCGCCATCTGGTTGCGCCCGAACTGCCGGTCGAACCCCTGCCGTCGCACGATGCCGAGCGTCACGCCCGCGACGGCCGGCGCGAGCGCCGCGCCGCTGACCGCGGCCAGGATCTGCGACGCCGCCACCGCCGGATAACCGTGGACGAACATCAGCGCGAGCGAGGTCAGTGCCGTCGCGGCGGCCGCGACGACGATCAGCGCCCGCTTCGCGCGCACCGCGTCGACGAGCGCGCCGGCCAGCGGCGTCGCGGCCATCGCGGCGAGCCCGGCCAGCGTCATGACCGAACCGATCGCGTCGGCGCCCCAGCCGCGCGACAGCAGGATGACGCCGATGAACGGGCCGATGCCGGCCTGCACGTCGGCCAGGAAGAAGTTGAGCGCTTCGAGCGCGCGTGCCGGCCTCATGGTCGCATCACCGTCGCACGATCATTCGGCATCCGCATCGACGAGCTCGGCGATCTCGCTCACGTCGAGCGTCGTGCCGTGCGGCGTGACGACGCCGTGCCCCCACGCCTGCACATGAACACCGGGACGCAGATAATCCTGCAGCGCTTCAGCCGCATGCGGCGGCACCCGCAGCGCGACGCCGCTCGTCAGCAACGCGCCGTTCAGCTCGCCCTTCGGTCCATGCAGCCCGAACGCGACTTCGCCGCTCGATTCCATCGGCTGTCGAGCAGCGTGCGCCGGCTTCGGCGGTGCAGCGTGCGCGGGCCCGTCGTCGACGATGCCGACGCCGTCGCGCCCGATCAGTTGCACGGCCGCGATCATCTCTGCGCGACGCGGCTTGACGCCCCGCACGCGGATGCGGTCGCCGACCGCGACACGGCGCGTCAGTTCGCGGCCCAGGTGCGGCGGTACGTGAACCTGCAGGTCGCCGTTCAGGATCAGGCCGTCGATTTCTCCGTGCGGATTGAGCAGGAACTGCGTGACGCGGCCGCGCGTTTCGGGCAGGCAGGCGGGATCGATCCAATGCATGGCAGGACTCCTTTCGATGGATTGAGGAACGACGTCACGCGATCAGCGCGCGACATCGTCATATAGATTCACGACGTGGCCCGGTGCGCCGAACGCCGTCGCCTGCAGCGCTTCGCCGTATGCGTTGCGCGTGCCGTAGCCGACCGCGGCCACGCGCTCGCCGGGTGCGAGCAGCGCACCGAATTGCTGGGCGGCCGGCACGGTCAGCTTGACAATCGCACCGCTGTCGAGCATCACACCGTCCGGCTCGCCGCGCGGCGCGCGCGTCACGCGGCGCACGACGCCGGACACGCTCAGGCGGGCAAGGTTGACCCCGCGCAGCGTGGGAGGCACGGGCGCGACGGGCGCGGGCGGCTGATCGGACAGCGACGCGCCGGTGCCGTCGTTGCGGACCACGCGTGCGCGGACTTCATCGTCGACGCGTCGTTCGCCGGCTACCGTCACGCGGTCGCCCGTTTTCACGAGCGCAGTCAGTTGCGAACCGAGATGCGGCGGCAGGCGGACGAGCGTGCCGTCGGTCAGCACGAATCCGTCGACCGCCCCTTCCGGATTGATTGTCAGGCGCGACAGCGTGCCGGACACCAGCGCGTCGGAGGCGGTGTCGTTTCCGGGCATGGCAGGCACAAGCGCACGAGGCCGAGGAGGAGGCGGCATGGCGCCGGCCGGGTCTTCCGCGCGCGGTGAGGGCGGCACCTGCGCCACGCTGACCGTTGCGACGGCAACGAGCGCGGCGGCGCAGAGCATGCGATACGAGCGGCGAACGGCAGCGCGGCGCCGCGGCCGCGATCGGACGACAGGCAGGCACGAGTTCATGGCGGGCTCCGGCGACGGGTTGCGATGCATCGGTATCCGCAATACCCGTGCCAACCTGCGGCGCACCGCGTGGCCGTGCGCCGAACGACGACGCGCGCCAAACGTGTCGGATTTCCCGACACATCGATTTGCCGGATGTCGTCGATCCCGACAGTTGACGCGGTGTGGCTAGTCGTCCCGCTCGATCCCGAGATTCGCCATACGCGCATAGAGCGACTGGCGGCCGATCCCGAGCTGCCTCGCGGCTTCCGCGCGATTGCCGTTCGCACGCTCGAGCGCGTGCACGATCGCCGCGCGCTCGACCGTCGCGAGCGCATCGGGCAGCGGCATGTCGAGCAGGTGCGCCGGCACCGCATCGGCGCCCGACTGGCGCGCCGGCACGGCGCCGAGGCCGAGATCGGCCGCGCTGACGGCCGGCCCGGGGGCGAGCGCGGCCGCCCGCTCCATCACGTTGCGCAGTTCGCGGACGTTGCCCGGCCAGCGGTGATCGAGCAGCGCGCGCTGAGCGTCGTTCGTCAGATGCAGCGCGCGCATGCCTGCCGCGTTGCCCAGGAAATGCGCGGCCAGCGGCAGGATGTCGGCTACACGCTCCGCGAGTGGCGGCAGGTGCAGCGGAATGACGTTGAGTCGATAGAAGAGATCTTCGCGGAACGTGCCGTCCGCGACGGCCGCGGCGAGGTCGCGATGCGTCGCGGCCACGACGCGAATGTCGATCGCCGTCGCGCGGTCCGCGCCGAGCGGCATCACCTGGCGCTCCTGGAGCGCGCGCAGCAGCTTGGCCTGCATCGCGGCGGGCATGTCGCCGATCTCGTCGAGAAAGAGTGTCCCGCCGTCGGCCTCGACGAGGCGCCCCGCGCGATCGGCATGCGCTCCGGTAAACGCACCGCGACGATGCCCGAACAACTCGCTTTCGAGCAGATCGGCCGGAATGGCCGCGCAGTTGACGGCGACGAACGGCCCCGCATGGCGGGCCGATGCGGCATGCAGCACGCGCGCCGCCACCTCCTTGCCCGTGCCCGTCTCGCCGGTCAGGAGCACGGTTGCGTCGCTCATCGCGGCCCGGCCGATCTGCTTTTGCACGTCGCGCATCGCGGCGCTCACGCCCAGCAATCGCGGTCGGTCCGCGGAAGGTTCGCCCGCGAAACCGCTGTCGGATGGCGCCGGCGCGGGCGGCTGATTCGCCGACACGATGCGTTCGAGCAGTTGCGCGATGTCCCGGCGCCCGATCGGCTTCGTCAGGTGATCGAATGCGCCGAGCCGCATCGCTTCGATCGTGTTGTCGCTGGTCGCGTGGGCCGTCAGCATGACGACCGGAATCGCGGCCAGCGCGGGATCGTCACGCAGTTGCGCGAGCACGGCCAGTCCGTCCAGATCCGGCAGGCGGAAATCCAGAAAGACGCATTCGATGCCGCCGCCGTCGCGCAGCGCGCTGAGCGCCGCCCGGCCGGATGCGGCCTCGACCGCCCGATGACCGAGATCGGCCAGCGTTTCGGCGAGGCCGTCGCGAAAGGCCGCGTCGTCGTCGACTATGAGGATGTTTGCCATGGAATTTCAATCACGAATGCGGCGCCCCCGTCGAGGCGCGCGTGCCCGCCGTGCGCCGCCGCCACTTCGCGGACGACGGCAAGGCCGAGGCCCGTGCCGTCCGCACGGCCCGTCACGAACGGCTCGAAGATCCGCTCGCGCTGCGCGGCCGGCACACCGGGGCCGCTGTCCGACACGGTGATGCACAGCCAGTCGCGCCCGGCGAACGCGCGCCGCTCGGCGGTGAGCGTGACCGCGCCGCCGTCGCCTGCGTGGTGCAGCGCATTGAGCAGCAGGTTGTCGAGCGCCCGGCGCATCTGGTCGGGATCGAAGGCCGGACGATCCGACGGCCACGCGAGCCGTTCGCCTTGCCCCGCGAGCGACACCGTCAGGTCAATCGCTTGCCGCTGCGCCAGCTCGCGGTGCGCGTCGACGGTCTGCGCGAGCCACGCGTCGACGTCGACGGGTGCCGCATGGGGGCGCACCGGCTGCGTCAGCGCGAGCAGGCTCGACAATTGCGCATCGATGCGCTCGATCTGCGCGAGGATCACGCGCAACGCGTCCTGCTGCCGCCGGCCGTCGCCGGCCAGCGCGTTTTCCGCCTTCAGCCGCATCGCGCCCATCGGATTGCGAATCTCGTGCGCGACCTGCGCGGCAAGCTTCCCCAGCATGCCGAAGCGCTCGGCCTGCGCGAGCCGCGTACGCAGTTCGTCGGCCTGCTGTTGCAGCCGGTCGGCGCGGCGCGCCCGCTCGTTGAACGCGTCGATGACGCGGTCGAGATCGGGTTCGCCGACGTACGGCAGGTGATGTTCGCGACCGTCGGGCCCCAGCCCGCTCTCGATCCGCGCGAGATTGCGTTTCCAGCGGCGCAGCGCCACGGCCAGCGCCGCCGCGATCGCCAGAATCACCGCGAGCACGGCCGCGAGCCCCGTGGCCAGCAATTCCCCGTGTCGGCCCAGCGGCGGGCGCGCACGCGTCAGCATCCAGACGTACAGCCCCGCACCGCCGCGTACCGGACAGGCCGCCGCGATCACGGCATCCTGCGCGCCTTCGACGACGTTCGTCGTCGCGGCATGCGTCGCGGCTGCGGCATGCAGCGTGCGGAGGATCAGCGGCGTTTCGGCTTCCGGAACGTCGCGTTTGACGCCGCTGCCCTGATAAGTGGGAAAGGAATACGCGAGAAAGCCGCTCGCCCCGGGCGCGGCGCCGGGCATCCAGAACCCGCCTTCCATGTCCGGCGCCCGCGAGAGCACGATGTCGAGGATCGCGTGCATCAGATCCGGGGCGGGCCCGGCGCCCGCCGACGCGGAAGACGCGCTGTAACGCGACGCGACCGCTTCGCAGGCCGACGCGCCGGCGGCCTTGGCACTGGCCACCTGCTGACTCTCGGCGGAACTCGCGGTGACCCAGACGACCGCGACCAGCGTCGCGCACAGCGCCGCGACGAGTGCCCAGAGCATGACGAGTTGGGTGGAGAACGACGGACGCTTCATCGGATCGGGCTGGCGGGTGAGGACGACAGAATAGCGTATTGCACGTCATGCGAAGCCGCCACGACCGCCATGCGTCGCACCGACGGCCGGCGGATCGGAACGGTAGCGGCTCGCCGTGGAAAGCCTCGCGAAAGCCCCGGAGGCTAGACTGCCTTCGGTCCCGATTCCGGCTTGCTGCCGGTACGCGAAGGCATTCGCGACATCGGCCCGGACGGTTCGCTCGCACGCGAGGTGAAGCGCGGCGACCGCGCGCTCCACTTCACACCTTCGCGCTGCTGCCGCTCGTGTTCGCGGCCGAACTCGTCCAGCGGCGCAACATCGATCTCTACCGCGAAAACGACGGCGCGATCGGCCGCCTCGCGAACCTCGTGATCGACGCGGTGGAAGATCCCGCAAGTTTCAGGAAGATCACGCCGATCAGGCAGGACCTGTTTCCGTGGACGTTCCGCGACGAACTGAGCTGGGTCGAGCCGTGCTACGCACGCTTTCACGATCGCCGCCTGCCGGCGATCATCGCACCGCGCCGCCCGTTCAGCGAATGGCGGCTCGGCGGCGACGTGACGGCGGCGTGGGGTGCGCCGCTGCCATGACGCGCTCCGCTATCGGACGCGCGACCGCGCCGCGCGTCACCGCCGGTTCGAGCGCGACACCACGTCGATCCACACCGCCAGCACCAGCACCGCGCCCTTGACGATCATCTGCCAGTACGCGTCGACGTCCAGCATCGACATCCCGTTGTCGAGGCTCGCCATCACGAGCGCGCCGATCAGTGCGCCGTAGACCGTGCCCGACCCGCCGCGCATCGAGGTGCCGCCGATGAAGCACGCGGCGATCGCGTCGAGCTCGCCCATCGTGCCGGCGGACGGCGACCCGGCCGCGAGCCGCGCCGTGTTGACGAGGCCGGCGAACGCGCACATCAGCCCCATCAGCGCGAAGATCGCGAGTTTCACGCGATCGGTGTCCACGCCCGACAGCCGCGTCGCCTCCAGGTTCGACCCCACCGCATAGATGCGCCGGCCGAATACCGTCTGCGTCGCGATCCACGAGAACACGCCGAGCAGCGCGAGCAGCAGCAGCACGGGCACCGGAATACCGCCGTAACGGTCGAGCGTCGCGACGAACGCGAACAGCACCGCCCCGGCGCCGACGATCTTCGCGACGTCCTGCCACAGCGGCGCGACCGCGAGCCGGTAGCGCCGCCGCGTGCCGCGCTGCCGCACCACCAGCAGCATCGCGACCACGAACAGCAGGACCGCGAGGCCGTCGCCGGCCAGGCGCGGCAGATAGCCCTGCCCGATGAACACGAAGCCGTCCGACACGGGCGCGATCGTCGAGCCGCCCGTCACGCCGAGCAGGATGCCGCGAAACGCGAGCATCCCGCCGAGCCCGACGATGAACGACGGCACGCGCCGATAGGTCGACCACCAGCCGTTGAAGAGCCCGATCAGCACGCCGAGCGCGAGCACGGCCGGGACCGTCGCCGCGACCGGCCAGTGGCGGTTGACGTCGAGGATCGCGGCGACGCCGCCGAGCAACCCGAGCAGCGAGCCGACCGACAGGTCGATCTCGCCCGCGATGATGACGAACACCATGCCGCACGCGAGCATGCCGGTGATCGACATCTGCCGCAGCAGGTTCGATACGTTGCGGGGCGTGACGAACGCGCCGTCCGTCAGCACCGAGAAGAATGCCCAGATCGCGACGACCGCGAACAGCAGCGCGAGCACCTTGTAGCGCGTGAAGACATGGCGCAATGGCAGCCGCGGCGCGCGGCCGGCGCCTGCATCCGGCGTCGCCGGGGTCGAGGAAGAAAGTTCGGAATTCATGTCGCACTCATTGCGGTGGGTTCGGCGGGCAGCCGCGCGGGCTTCAGCGCGGCGCCGAGAATCTGTTCCTGCGTAAGGCCCTCGTTGACGAAATCGCCGCGCAGCTCACCCTCGCCGATCACCAGCACGCGATCGGCCAGGCCGAGCACCTCCGGCAGTTCCGACGACACGACGATCAGCGCGACGCCGCGCCGGGCCAGCGCGAAGATCAGCCGGTAGATCTCCGCCTTCGCGCCCACGTCGACGCCGCGCGTCGGTTCGTCGAGGATCAGCACCTGCGGCTCGGTCAGCAGCATCTTCGCGAGCACCGCCTTCTGCTGATTGCCGCCCGACAGGCTCGCGATCGACAGGAACGGGTGCGCGGCACGCACCGACAGCCGCTGCATCTCGGTGCGGATCGTATCGAGCTCGGCGGCCGCGTCGATCCGCCCGCGCGCCGCGAAGCGCCGCAGCACCGCGAGCGTGATGTTGTGGCCCACGCCGAGCTGCGGCACGATGCCGTGGCGCTTGCGGTCCTCCGGCACCATCGCGATACCGGCGCGGATCGCGTCGGCCGGCGAGCGGATCGACAGCGGCTTGCCGTTCATCGTCACGCTCGCCGTGCACGCGCCCGGATACGCACCAAAGATCGCCTGCATCAACTCGGTGCGGCCCGCGCCGACGAGCCCGGCGACGCCGAGGATCTCGCCGCGCCGCACGCTGAACGACACGTCGTCGACGCGCTTGCGGCGTGCGTTCGTCACGTCGCGGCACGTCACGTGGCGCACGTCGAGCACGACGTCGCCGATCTCGTGCGGCTCGCGCGGATACAGGTCGCGGATCTCGCGGCCGACCATCATCGCGATGATCCGGTCGGTGGTCAGCGTGGCCATCGGCTCGGTCGCGACGTGGCGTCCGTCGCGGATCACGGTGACCGTGTCGCACACGGCCGCCACCTCGTCGAGCTTGTGCGAGATGTAGACGCACGCCACCCCACGGCGCTTCAGGTCGCGCACGATGTCGAGCAGGATGCGCGTCTCCGACGCACTCAGCGACGACGACGGTTCGTCGAGGATCAGCAGCTTCGCGTGCTTGTTCAGCGCCTTCGCGATTTCGATCAGCTGCTGGTGGCCGCCGCCGTAGTTCATCACCGGCTGCGCGACGTTGATCGTGTCGATCCGCAGCTCGCGCAGCAGCTCCTCCGCGCGCTGGACCATCGCCGCGAAGTTCATGCGCCCGCCCGGCAGCGTGATCTCGTTGCCGAGGAAGATGTTCTCGGCCACCGACAGTTCGGGCACGAGCATCAGTTCCTGGTGGATGATCACGATGCCCGCGCGCTCGGTGTCGCGCACGCCGGACGCCGCGAGCGGCGCGCCTTCCCAGCGGATTTCACCGTCCCACGTGCCGTGCGGGTACACACCCGACAGCACTTTCATCAGCGTCGACTTGCCGGCGCCGTTCTCGCCGCACAGCCCGACGCATTCGCCCGGGCGCACGGTCAGGTCGATGCCGTCGAGCGCCTTCACGCCGTCGAATGCCTTGACGATGCCGCGCATCGTCAGCAAGGGTTCCGTCATTCGTTCATGCCTCGCAGGATGCGCGCGGGCGGCCAATGAGCCGCCCGCGCGTCGTGCCGTTACTGGCTCGCCAGCTGGGCCTGAGTATAGAAGCCGTCCTTCACGACGACGTCGACGTTGCGCTTGGTCAGCAGCGTCGGCTGCAGCAGCACCGTGTCGACCTTCTTCTTGCCGTTGTCGTATTGCGCGTTGAACGCGGGCTTCGTGCCCTTCGCGAGATCGACCGCGAGCTTCGCGGCTTCGCTCGCGATCAGCTTCAGCGGCTTGTAGACGGTCATCGTCTGCGTGCCGGCGATCACGCGCTTGACCGCGGCCAGATCCGCATCCTGCCCGGACACCGGCACCTTGCCGGCCAGATGCTGCGCGGCGAGCGCCTGGATCGCGCCGCCGGCCGTGCCGTCGTTCGACGCGACGATCGCGTCGATCTTGTTGTTGTTCGCGGTCAGCGCGTCCTCGACGATCCGCAGCGCGGTCGACGCGCTCCATTCGGGCACCCACTGCTGACCGACCACCTTGATGTCGCCGCGGTCGATCGCCGGCTTGAGCACCTTCAGTTGTCCTTCGCGCAGCATCTTCGCGTTGTTGTCGGTCGGCGCGCCGCCCAGCAGGAAATAGTTGCCCTTCGGCTTCGCGTCGAACACGCCCTGCGCCTGCAGCTCGCCGACCTTTTCGTTGTCGAACGAGATGTACGCGTCGACGTCGGCGTCGAGGATCAGGCGATCGTACGACACGACCTTGATGCCGGCCTTGCGCGCTTCGGCGACGACGTTGCCGAGCGTCTTCGAGTTGAACGGCACGATCACGATCACGTCGACGCCGCGCGAGATCAGGTTCTCGATCTGGGAAATCTGCCGCGCCTCGTTCGCATCGGCCGACTGCACCGACACCTTCGCGCCGAGCTTCGTCGCGGCCGCGACGAAATAGTCGCGATCGCGCGACCAGCGCTCGACGCGCAGGTCGTCGATACAGAAGCCGATCTCGGGCTTGTCCTTGCTCGCGTGGGCGAGCGGCGAGCCCAGCGCGAGGATCGCCAGCGCGGCGGCGCCGGCAAGGGAATGCAATACGGTACGACGCGTCACGGTTTTCATGTCTCCAGACTCCTTGTTATGGAACCACCTCACGAACCGCGGGCGGCCGCCGGATTGCACCGCCCGCATCGAGTCACTGCAATGTGCGTCAAGCGCCCGTCGCAAACACCGGTTCGAGCGCACGGTACAGCGCGCGAAACGTCGGCCGCCGCGCGTCGCGATACCACGCGTGCCGCTCGGGATCGGGCTCGCGCACCGCGACGACGGGCGGCTGCGGGCACACGTCGCCGAGCCGCGCATGCGGTTCGAGCGCGAGATGCGCGAGGCGCGCGGCGCCGAGCGCCGGCCCCACTTCGCCGCCCGCGCGCAGCGTCAGCGCACGGCCGCTCAGGTCGGCGAGCATCTGCGTCCAGTACGCGCTGCGCGAGCCGCCGCCGATCACCGTGATGCTGTCGGGTGCAAGTCCGGCCGCATGCAGCGCGTCGATGCCGTCGAGCAGCGCGAAGCCGACGCCTTCGAGCGTCGCGTTCGCGAGATCGGCGCGCCGCGTGTCGGGCGTGAGCCCGTAGAACACGCCTTTCGCGTTCACGTCGTTATGCGGCGTGCGCTCGCCGCTCAGGTACGGCAGGAACCACGGGCGGCTCGCGCGTGCGTTCGTCTCGGCGTCGTCGAGCAGCGCCGCGACGCCGTCGTAACCGGCCAGTTGCGCGGTGAAGTCGACGCAGCCGGCCGCGTTCAGCATCACCGACATCAGGTGCCACGTGTCCGGCAGCGCATGACAGAAGCTGTGCACCGCCGATTCGGGATTCGCGCGAAACCCGTCCGACACCGCGAAATACACACCCGACGTACCGAGCGACAGCAGCGCGTCGCCGGGCCGCACGATCCCGACGCCGACCGCGCCGGCCGCGTTGTCGCCGCCGCCGGCCACCACCGGGATCTCGCGCAGGCCGAGCGCCCGTGCGACAGCCGGCAGCAGCGTGCCGGTAATGCGGTTGCCTTCGAATACGGGCGGCATCTGCGTGCGCGACAGCCCGCAGGCGGCGAGCAGCGTGTCGTCGTAGTCGCGCTTCGCGACGTCGAGCCACAGCGTGCCGGCAGCATCCGACGGATCGGTCGCGAACGCGCCGGTCAGCCGGTAGCGCAGATAATCCTTCGGCAGCAGCACGTAGGCGACGCGTGCGAACACGTCGGGCTCGTGACGACGCACCCACAGCAGCTTGGGCGCGGTGAAGCCCGGCATCGCGATGTTACCGGCCACCGTGCGCAATGCGGGCGCGAGCCGTTCGAGTTCCGCGCACTCGGCGTCCGCGCGGCCGTCGTTCCACAGGATCGCGGGGCGCAGCACGTCGCCATGCGCATCCAGCAGCGTCGCACCGTGCATCTGCCCGGTCAGCCCGAGTGCGTCGATGTCGCGCGGGTCGATGCCGGCCGTGCGCGCACCCGCGACCAGCGCGGCGAGCGCGCCGCAGGCGGCGTCCCACCAGTCGCGCGGCGCCTGCTCGGACCAGCGCGGCTGCGGCCGGCTCACCGTCAGCGGGCGGCTCGCGCTCGCGCGCACCGCGCCGTCGCGGTCGAGCAGCACCGCCTTCACGCCCGACGTGCCGAGATCGAGTCCGATGTACATGGCGTCAGCGCAGCCCGTAGATCGCCTGGTTCACGATGTTCTCCAGCCGCTCCTGCGCGCCGCTCGCATGCCGCGGGTTCACCCCACGCGCGAGCGCGTCGGCCGCCAGCGATTCCAGCGTATAGCCGCCGGACAGGATCTTGCGGCCGAACGCGTCGTCCCACTGCGCGTAGCGCTGCCGGCGCAGCGCGTCGAGCCGGTCGTTCTCGACCAGCACCGCCGCGCGTTCGAGCGCGAGCGCGAGCACGTCGATCGCGCCGACGTGGCCGTAGAACAGGTCTTCCGGATCGATGCTCTGGCGCCGCACCTTCGCGTCGAAGTTCATCCCGCCGGTCGTGAAGCCGCCGTGGCGCAGGATCTCGTAGAACGCGAGCGTCAGCTCCTCGACGCTGTTCGGAAACTGGTCGGTGTCCCAGCCGTTCTGCGGGTCGCCGCGGTTCGCGTCGACGCTGCCGAACACGCCGAGCGCGAAGGCGTTCGCGATCTCGTGATGGAACGAATGACCGGCGAGCGTCGCGTGGTTCGCCTCGATGTTCACGCGAATCTCGTTCTGGAGTCCGTACTGCACGAGGAAGCCGTGCACGGTCGCGACGTCGTAGTCGTACTGGTGCTTGGTCGGCTCCTGCGGCTTCGGCTCGATCAGCAGCGCGCCCTTGAAGCCGATCCGGTGCTTGTGCTCGACCACCATCGACAGGAAGCGGGCGAACTGGTCGCGCTCGCGCTTCAGGTCGGTATTGAGCAGCGTCTCGTAGCCTTCCCGTCCGCCCCACAGCACGTAGTTTTCGCCGCCGAGCCGATGGGTCGCGTCGAGCGCATGGCACACCTGGGTCGCGGCCCACGCGAACACGTCGGGGTTCGGGTTGGTCGCGGCGCCGGCCGCGAAGCGCGGGTGCGAGAACAGGTTCGCGGTGCCCCACAGGAGCCGCACGCCGCTTGCCTGCTGACGCTCGCCGAGATAGTCGACCATCCGCGCGAAATTGGCTGCGTAGTCGCGCAGGCTGTCGCCTTCCGGCGCGACGTCGGTGTCATGGAACGTATAGAACGGCGTGCCGAGCTTCGTGAAGAATTCGAACGCCGCATCGGCCTTCTGCCGCGCCCGCTCGAGCGCGTCGCCCGGCTGCTGCCACGGCCGCTGGAACGCGCCCTGCCCGAAGATGTCGTGGCCCGGCCATACGAACGTGTGCCAATAGCAGACCGCGATCCGCAGATGCTCGGCGAGCGTCTTGCCGAGCACGCGCTTGTCAGGGTCGTAATGGTGATAGGCGAGCGGGTTGTCCGACTGCGGGCCTTCGTAGCGAATCGCGGGAATGTGCTCGAAATACGACATGGCGTCTCCGTGAGGGTTCTTGTTGCAGCGCAACGCGCATCGCGACGACGCACGCGGCCGAATTCGGTTGACTGGATCGTGCCCGCGCGCCTATCGGCCGGCAATTGCGAAATTGCGCAGCCCGCTTGATGTTTCTTGCCAGCCGCTACGTGCGGCGCGCGTTCCGTCCTACAATCGCCGTACACCACGTACACCAGATATCGCGCGCCGCCGTCCGGGCGCGCCCCGGAGACAACGGCACGGCGCCCCGACGCGCTCACCCGACACCCAGATGACACGCGCCCCTTCCGCCCAGACACCGCACCGCATCGCGCTGCTGTTCAACGCGAACAAGGTCTACGACCGCGAGATCATCAGCGGCATCGGCCAGTACCTGCACACGACGCGCGTCGTGTGGGACCTGTTCCTCGAAGACGACTTCCGCTGCCGGCTCACCGGGATCGAGCGTTTCGACGGCGACGGCATCATCGCGGACTTCGACGACCCGGCCGTGGCCGACGCGCTCGCAGGTTCGCCGCTGCCGATCGTCGCGATCGGATCGTCGTACGAGGACCCGACGCAGTACCCGGACGATGTCCCATATATTGCGACGGACAACCCGAAGCTCGTGTCGCTCGCCTATACGCACCTGATCGGCGCCGGACTCGCGCACTTCGCGATGTACAGCCTGCCGGTCGCGCAGGAGAACCGCTGGGCGCAGCAGCGCGAACTCGCGTTCGACCGGCTCGCGCGCGCGGACGGGCTCGATGCGCCGATCTACCGCGGGCTGTCGACGAGTGCGTCCGGGTGGAATCACGCGATCGAGCAACTGATCGGCTGGCTGCATGCGCTGCCGAAGCCGGTCGGCGTGATCGCGGTGACCGATGCGCGTGCGCGGCATCTGCTGCAGGCGTGCCTGATCGCCGGCATCGCGGTGCCGGAACAGGTCGCGATCATCGGCATCGACAACGATCCGCTCACGCGCACGCTGACGCGCATTCCGCTGTCGTCGGTGATCCAGGGCACCGAGGAAATGGGCCGCACCGCCGCGCACCTGCTCCACCGGATGCTGCGCGGCGCGCGCTTTCCCGGGCAGCGCATTCTCGTGCCGCCGGTCGGCATCAACGTGCTCGAATCGACGCGCCACCAGCCGCTGGCGAGCCCGCACGTGATGCGTGCCCGGCATTTCATCCGCCAGTACGCGTGCCAGGGCATCAAGACCGAACAGGTCGCGGACTATGTCGGCGTGTCGCGCTCGCTGCTCGAGGAGCACTTCCGGCGCGAACTGCAACGCACCGTGCACCAGGAGATCCTGCGCCACAAGCTCGAAGCCGCGCAGGCGCTGCTCGCCGGCCGCCAGGCGTCGAGCGCCGAAGTCGCGATCCGTTGCGGATTCACGTCGCTTCAATACATGTACGCGGTGTTCCGGCGCGAACTCGGCTGCACGCCGCGCGAATACCAGGAACGCGCGGCCGCCCCCCACTGACATCCGCCGCCCATCCGACCTCCACCCATGCATATCGATACCGATTCCTCATACCTGACGCCCGGCGCGGCACGCGTGCTTTCTGAGCCGTGGGGCACGTTGCCCGACGGCGAGCCCGTGCGGCGCTATACGCTGCGCAACGCGCACGGAATGCGCGTCGTCGTCAGCGACCTCGGCGCGACCGTCGTGTCGTGGCTCGCGCCCGATCGCACCGGGCGCCTGGCCGATATCGTGCTCGCGCACGACACGCCGGCCGAGTACCTCGAATCCGGCGCCTATCTCGGCGCGACGGTCGGCCGCTGGGCGAACCGGATCGCCGGCGCGCGCTTCACGCTCGACGGCGTCGACTACCTGCTCGACCGCAACGAGAACGGCAACTTGCTGCACGGCGGCGCGAACGGTTTTCATCGCGCGCGGTGGGACGTGCTCGACGATGGCGGCGGGCTGACGCTGCAACTCGATTCGCCGGAAGGCGACGCGGGATTCCCCGGCAACGTGCGCGTGCAGGTGCGCTACACGCTCGACGACGACGGCACGCTGACGATCGACTATTCGGGGTGGACCGACACGCCGACGCCGCTGAACCTGACGAATCACAGTTACTTCAACCTGAACGGGCGGGCGGGCAGCGACGTGCGCGGCCATCTGCTGCACATCGACGCCGATGCGTTCCTCGAAGTGGACGACGCGCTGATCCCGACCGGCACGGCCGACGTGACGGGCACGGCCTTCGATTTCCGGCAAAGCGCGCCGCTCGGCGCGCGCCTCGACTGGCCGCATGCGCAACTGGCGCGGGCGCGCGGCTTCGATCACTGCTACGTCGTCGGCAACGGCGCGCGCGAGGTCCGGCCCGTCGCACGGATCTACGATCCGGAAAGCGGCCGCGAGTTGATCGTGTCGACCGACCAGCGCGGCCTGCAGCTCTATACGGGCAACTATCTCGACGGCCTGCGCGTGAGCGGCGGCACGCGCTGCGTGCCACACGCGGCGCTGTGCGTCGAGGCGGGCGGCTTTCCGGATCAGGTCAACATGGACGGCCTGCGCGACGACGTGATCGTTCGTCCGGGCGACGTGTACCGGCAGACCACGCGGTATCGGGTGGGCGTGCAAGCATAGCGCGCGGGCCGTATCGTCGGCACCCGGCCAGCGCCGCGCGCATCCCGGCCGAACGCCGGGCCGCGCCGCCTCGCGAGACATTGCGACGGCAGGAAAATGCTTTCTACGATTCGTTGGTTTGAGCGGCGCGGCGCAGCCCGTAGCATGGGCGCGTCACCCATCCTCCAGCATCGGAATGTCCGCGCAAACAGACAAGGTCGTCCATTGGCTGCTGTCCAGCCTGGAGCCGAAAAGCCAGCTTTTTCACGTCGGCCAGTATTGCGGCGACTGGCAGGCATCCACCGCCGGCCGGGCGAAAGCGAGCTTCCACGTCATCCTGCATGGATCGGCGTGGCTGCACTTCGCCGACGGGCGCGACAGCATCCCGGTCGCGGCCGGTGAAGCCGTGTTTCTGCTGCGTGACGTGCCGCACGGGCTGTCGCCGAGCCCGGTCAACCCGCAGGCCTGCGCGGTCGCGGGCGGCGACCCGCTCGAGCGGCGCGGGTCGATGCAACCGCTCGACCCGTCGGTCGACGGCAGCGTCGGGCTCGCCTGCGGTTTCATCGAATTCCACTCCGCCGTGTCGCGCGCGATCGTGTCGCTCTTTCCCGAGTACCTGATCGTGCGGCGCGGCGACGACGCGTATCGCGGCATCCACGGGCTGTTCGACCTGATTCGCGCCGAAGGCCGTCACGGCGTCGACGCGCCGTCCCCGCTGATCGACAAGCTGGTCGAACTGCTGCTGTTCTATGCGGTGCGGGACGCCGCCGGGCACGATACCGTGGCCAGCGGGCTCGCCACGCTGATGCAGCGGACCGGCTTCGGCACGCTGGTCGCCGCGATCATCGACGCGCCCGCCGACGCGTGGACCACCGACTCGATGGCCGCGTTCGCGAACATGTCGCGCACCGCGTTCTGCAAGCACTTCAGCGAAGCGTCCGGCCATCCGCCGATGCAGTTCGTCACGATGGTGCGGATGCGGCTCGCGGCGGACCTGTTGCAGCAGGGCCTGCCGATTTCGCGGGCGGGCGAACTCGTCGGCTATCAGTCGGAATCGGCGTTTGCGCACGCGTTCAAGCGCACGATGGGCATGCAACCCGGCGCATGGCGCCGCGAGCGCGACAACGCGTCGCAATCGGCGGCGCGCCTGCACTAGCAGGCGTCGTGAGGCCGCGGCGCGCGGCGCGGGACGAACGCACAGGAATCGCGGATGTTCGCGCATTGTCCGGCGGCGGCAGCGCCTCGACAATGATCTCACTGCCCTTTTCGGAGAATCCTGTGAGCCGCCTGCCGTTGCCCACCATCGAGACCGCCCCCGCGGCCAGCCAGCCCTTCCTCGAAAAATCGCAGCGCGCGAACGGCTTCCTGCCGAACCTCGTCCGTTCGCTCGCGAATGCGCCGGTCGCCCTCGAAACCTATCTGACCGTCGCGGAGATCAACGGCCGCGCGGGCCTCACGTTCGCCGAGCGCGAAGCCGTGCAGATCACCGCGGCCGCTGTCCACGGCTGTGCATTCTGCGTGGCCGGCCACACCGCCGCCGCACTGAAAAAAGCCCAGGTCGAGCGCGCCGACGTCGATGCACTGCGCGACGGCGAGCCGGTCGCCGAGCCGCGGCTGGAAGCCGTCGCTGCTTTCACGCGCGCCGTGATCGCGACGCGCGGCGCCGTGACCGACGACGCGCTCGCCGCGTTCCTGGCCGCCGGCTTCACCGAAGCGAACGCACTCGAAGTGGTGCTGGGCGTGAGCCTCGCGACGCTGTGCAACTTCGCGAACAATCTGTCGCGCAACGAACTCAACCCCGAACTGGCGGCATACCGATGGGAACCCCGGACACAAGCCGCCTGACGGCGCCCGCGCTCGACGCATCGCTCGTCGACTGGCTCGACGCGAACGCCACGCAGCTCGACACGAGCGCCGCGTTGAAAGCGGAAATCGTGCCGCGCCTCGCGGACGCCGGACTGTTCCGGACCGGCGTGCCGGCGAGCCTCGGCGGCGCGGGCGGCACGACCGCGGACGCCATTGCCGGCATCGCCGCGGTGGCCGAGCATTCGCTGACCGCGGCCTTCGTGCTGTGGGGTCAGCGCAGCTTCATCGAATACCTGCTGCAAAGCCCGAATACCGCGCTGCGCGAGCGCTGGCTGCCGGCGCTACTCGACGGCCGTTGCGCCGGCGCAAGCGGCTTGTCGAATGCGATGAAATATCTGTCCGGCATCGAGTCGCTTCAGATCGACGCGACGCCGCACGCGGAACGCGCCGACGACTGGCGGATGACCGGCAGGATGGCGTGGGTGACGAACCTGCGCACCGAACGGTTCGTGGTGGCGGCAGCGGTGGCATTTGGCGATGGCCGGCCGTCCGCGATCGTCGCGATTCCGGATGATGCGCCCGGCCTGACGCGCAGCCCCGATCTCGACCTGATCGCGCTGCGCGGCAGCAACACCGCCGCGCTGCACCTCGACGCCGTACCGGGCGACGCCGCGTGGCTGATCCATCCGGACGCACAAACCTTCCTGTCCGCTGTGCGACCAGCGTTCCTCGGCTTGCAGTGCGGGCTGTCGATCGGGCTCGCGCGGCGCTCGCTGGCCGAAGCGCGACGCGCGGCGGAAACGACGCGCGGCATTCTCGGCCCCGAAGTCGAATCCTGCGCGGCCGAACTGGCTGCCGCGTGTGCGCAACTGTCGGCCGGCATCGCGGACGGCAGCTTGCGCCTGCATCCCGACCGCCTGTTCGCGTTGCGCATCGCGCTCGCGACGCGCGTGGCCACGGCCGTGAACCTCGAACTCGAGGCGAGCGGCGGCCGCGGCTATCTGCGCGATGCGGGGCTCGGCTTCGAGCGACGCTGGCGCGAAGCGGCGTTCATTCCGATCGTCACGCCGAGCGTCGTGCAGTTGAAGGCGCAACTCGCCGCACGGACGCGGAGCATCGCCGCATGACGCCCCCGCTGCTGGACGCCCGCCATCTGACGCTCAGCTACGACGGCGAGCGGCGCAATACCGTGCTCGCCGATGTCTCGCTGTCGGTCGGGCGCGGCGAAATCGTCGCGCTGATCGGCCCGAGCGGCACCGGCAAGTCGAGCCTGCTGCGCGCACTGGCCGGGCTGGAGCGACCGCAATCCGGCACCGTGTCGATCGACGGTACGACGCTGCAAGGCCCGCACCCGAGGATCGCGATCGCGTTTCAGGACCCGTGCCTGCTGCCGTGGCTGTCGACCGAACGGAACGTCGCGTTCGGTCTCGCCTTCGAACATCAGGAGCGCCTCACGCGCAATCAGCAACGCGAACGCGTCCGCTCGGCGCTGCATGCGGTCGGGCTCGAAGCCGCCGCGTCGCTGCGCCCGGCCCAGCTTTCCGGCGGCATGGCGCAGCGCGCGGCGCTCGCCCGCGCGCTGGCGCGTCAGCCGCACGCACTGCTGCTCGACGAGCCGTTCTCGGCGCTCGACGAAGTCACGCGCGCCGCGATGCAGCAGTTGCTGGTGAACGTCGTCGCGACGACGCGCTGCGCGACGGTGCTCGTGACCCACGATATCGACGAGGCGCTGCTGGTGGCCGATCGCATCGTGCTGCTCGGCACGCAGGGCCGCTTCATCGACGCGTGGCACGTCGATTATCCGCACCCGCGCGACGCGTTCGTCAGCGAACTCGGCACGATGCGAATCGACATCCTGAAGGCGTTGCAGGCGGGCATGAAGCGCCCGCACGCGTCCGAACTCCAATCCCTGAACTGACCTGACCCGCCTATCCATGTGCCAGATTCCGATGTCGCGCCGCGAATGGCTGAAGCTTGCGGCCCTGTTCACCGCGACGGGCGCCGCCCCGTTGCTGTCGATGGCGAACGCGCAAGCCGCGGCCGAACCGGATGCGCCGGTTCGCATCGGCTACCTGCCGATCACCGACGCGGCCCCGCTACTGGTCGCCCACAACAACGGCTATTTCGCATCCGAAGGGCTGACGGTCGAGCAACCGAAGCTGCTGCGCAGTTGGGCGCAGCTCGTCGAAGCGTTCCTGTCCGGCCAGGTCAACGTCGTGCACCTGCTGTCGCCGATGACGCTGTGGGCGCGCTACGGCAGCCGCGCGCCGGCGAAGGTGGTCGCGTGGAACCACGTGAACGGCTCAGGGCTGACGGTCGCGCCCGACATCGATTCGCTGCGCGATCTCGGCGGCAAGACCGTCGCGATTCCGTTCTGGTACTCGATTCACAACGTCGTGCTGCAGGACCTGCTGCGCCAGCAGGGGCTTACGCCGGTGCTCAAGCGGCGCGGCACGCCCGCGGCGAACGAGGTCAACCTGGTCGTGATGGCGCCGTCGGACATGCTGCCCGCGCTCGCCGCGCGCCAGATCGCCGGGTATATCGTCGCGGAGCCGTTCAACGCGACCGCGGAATTGATGAAGATCGGCAAGATCCTGCGCTTCACCGGCGACGTGTGGAAGAACCATGCGTGCTGCGTCGTGTTCATGCACGAGAACGATCTGACGCAGCGCCCCGCGTGGTCGCAAAAGGTCGTCAACGCGATCGTGAAGGCGCAGCTGTGGGCGCGCTCGCATCCGCAGGACACCGCGCAACTGCTGTCGAAGGACGGCACGCACCGCTATTCGCCGCATACGCTCGCGTCGCTCGACCGCGTGCTGGTACCGTCGGCGTCGCTGGCCGATACCTATCGCGCAAGCGGCGCGATCCGTCATGCCGACTGGCACGCGAAGCGGATCGACTTCCAGCCGTATCCGTTCCCGAGCTATACCGAGGCGCTGGTTCAGCGGCTGAAGCGGACGGTGGTCGACGGCGACAGCACCTTCCTCGCATCGCTCGACCCGGCGTTCGCGGCCCGCGATCTCGTCGACGACCGGTTCGTGCGCAAGAGCATCGACGCGGTCGGTGGGCTGACCGCGTTCGGTCAGTCGGGCGCGTTCCAGCGCGAGGAGATCATCGTTGTCTGACGCGCTCGCCACTCGCCGCTCGTCCGCACCCGACACGCGCCGGGCCGGCGGCGCACGCTTCCCGGCACGCGTTGCCGCGGGCTGGCTCGGCGTGGCCGGGCTCGTGGCGACGGTCGCCGTCTGGTGGGCCGCGATCCACCTGTTGACCGAGCCCGGCTCACTTGGCCGGCAGTTCGCGCCGGACAGCGCGTTCGCCAGCCTGCGCGCGCTGTGTGCGGTCGATCAATTGCTCGAACACGCGCTCGTCAGCCTGCGACGCATCGGCGTGGGGCTCGGTGCGGCGCTGCTGGCCGGCGTCCCGCTCGGCTTGTTGCTCGGCCGCGTGCGGTGGGTCGAGCGGATGCTGTCGCCGACGTTCCAGTTCCTGCGCATGGTGTCACCGTTGTCGTGGATGCCGCTCGCGGTCATGTCGTTCGGCATCGGCGACCGCGCGATCTACTTCCTGCTCGGGTTCGCCGCGCTGTGGCCGGTGCTGATGAGCACGGCCGCCGGCGTCACGCAGATCGACCGGCGCTGGCTGCAGCTCGGCGCGAGCCTCGCGGCCACCCGCCGCGAGCTGCTGGTGCATATCGTGCTGCCCGCGATCGCAGGGCCGCTGCTCAACGGCATCCGGCTCGCGATCGGCATCCTGTGGATCGTGCTGGTGCCGGCCGAGATGCTCGGCGTCAACGCGGGCCTCGGCTACCTGATCCTCGATACGCGCGACCGGCTCGCGTATGCCGAACTGACGGCGGTGATCGTCGTGATCGGCGCGCTCGGCTTCACGCTCGATGGCATCGCGCGGGTGTTGACCCGCGCGCTGCTGGCGTCCGACCGCTAGCGCCGCCATGGAGACAGGCAACGCTCGGGCGGACCGTCTGCCGCCAGCGGCTCAATTCCACGCATGCCGCGCCGGGCGCGCGCCGTTCAGGTAGTAGTTGCCGACGAGGTGATATTTCCAGCGCACCGGATCGTGCAGCGTATGCGTGCGCGCGTTGCGCCAATGCCGGTCGAGGTTGTGCTCCGCGAGCGTCGACTGCGTGCCGGCCAGCTCGAACAGCTTCTCTCCGGCGAGCAGCGCGACCTCGGTCGTCAGCACCTTCGCTTCGCCGACCGCGACGGACGCCCGCGCGACGTCGTCCTCGGTCACGTCACCCTTGGCCGTGATCTCGTCGAGCGTGCGCGCCGCACGTTCGAGCAACGCGTCGGCCGCATGCAGCTGGATGTGCAGGCGGCCGATTTCGCGAATCGTCAGCGGATCGTCCACCGCCCGCTCGACGCCGCTGTCGACCCACGGCCGCGTGCGGGTCCGCACGAACGCGAGCGTATCGTCGATGGCCGCCTTCGCGATGCCCGCGTCGATCGCCGCCTGGATGATCTGCGACAGCGGGCCGTTGAGCGTCGGCACGTCCGACACGCGCTGCGCGGGCAGCACGTGCGACGCCGGGACGCGCACCGCGTCGAGCACGACCGTGCCGCTCGCGGTCGTGCGCTGGCCGAATCCCGACCAGTCGTCGATCACGGTCAGCCCCGGCGTCGGTTGCGGCACGTACGCAAGCCAGGCCTGCTGCACGTCGTCGAGCCCGAGCACCGGCACGTAATGCGCGAACAGCGCACCGGTCGAGTAGAACTTCGTGCCGTCGACCACATAGTCGTCGCCGTCGCGGCGCACGCGCGTCTTCAGGTCGAGCACGTGCTTCGTGCCCTTCTCCGAGAATCCGTTGCCGAACCGCTTGCCGCTCAGCACTTCGGCGAAGAAATGCCGCTTTTGCGCATCGGTGCCGACGAGCGTGATCACGTCGACCAGCCCGAAATGATTCTGCGGAAGCTGCCCGAGCGACGCGTCGGCCGCAGCGATGATCTTGATCACCTCGGTGAGCGTCACGTGCGACACGCCTGCGCCGCCATATGCCTTCGGCACCGTGATCGCCCACAGCCCCGACTGCGAAAACCATTCGATTTCCTCGCGCGGCAGGCGGCGCTCGCGATCGCGCTCGGCAGCCTCTTGCGCGAGGCGTTGCGCCAGCGCATGCGCGACCGCGATCGCTTCCGCATCGTCCGCAATCACGCGGGCCACCTGCGGTCGTGCATCGGCCGGCCGCTCCTGAATCGTCGCGCTCGTGTCTGACATCGGGCTCTCCTGTCGAATGGCGAAAGCGTTCAATCTAGCAGCGCCGCGCGAGCCGGAAAACCGAGCGATTCTCGGAACGATATTCCTTTGGAGAACAAACGACGTCGATCCCGACGCAGGTGAATCGGCGTTTTGACGTCGCAACGGATGCATAAACGTCGATGCGTCCCCGCGCGGTTGCGGTCGCGGTCTCGGTCGCAGTAGCGGTAATACGCAGCGACGATATCGATCCGAGAATCCGTTATTGGAACGCTCGAGTCACGCTTCCTATACTGGGCTCCCGGCGCACGCCCTTCGAGGAAACCCGCATGACTTCGTCGCACGCAGCTCCCGATCTTTCCACCGGTACCGATTACGATGCGCTCGCGAGCCGGTTCCGGCCGATCTTCGAGCGCATCGCCGCCGGCACCGCCGAGCGCGAACGCAACCGTGAACTCCCGCACGAGGCGATCGGCTGGCTGAAGTCGGCCGGCTTCGGCGCGATCCGGCTGCCGGCGAGTGCCGGCGGCGCAGGCGCATCGCTGCCGCAGTTGTTCCGGCTGCTGACCGAGCTGGCCGCCGCCGATTCCAATTTGCCGCAGGCGCTGCGCGGGCATTTCGCGTTCGTCGAGGATTGGCTGAACGCGCCGGCCGGGCCGCAGCGCACGACCTGGTTCGACCGCTTCGCGAGCGGCCAGCTCGTCGGCAATGCGTGGTCGGAGGCCGGCGACGTGCCGCTCGGCCAGACCGTTACCAAGGTGTCGGAGCAGAACGGCCGGCTCGTGCTGAACGGCCGGAAGTTCTACAGCACCGGCAGCCTGTTCGCCGACTGGATCGACGTGTTCGCGCAGCGCGCGCACGACGGCAGCGACGTGATCGTTGCCGTCGCGACCGCGCAGCCTGGCGTGATCCGTGAGGACGACTGGGACGGCTTCGGCCAGACCACCACCGGCAGCGGCACGACGCGTTTCGAGAATGCGGCGGTCGACGCGGACAACGTGATCGATTTCGCGCGCCGCTTCAAGTACCAGACCGCGTTCTACCAGCTGTTCCACGTCGCGACGCTGGCCGGCATCGGCCATGCGATCGTGTGCGACGCGGGCGAGCTCGTGCGCAACCGCACGCGCGTGTACAGCCACGGCAATGCGCCGCGCGCGGGTGACGACGCACAGCTTCAGCAGGTGATCGGCGAGATCGCGTCATGGGCATACGCGGCCGACGCACTCGCACTGCGTGCCGCGCAGCCGCTTCAGCATGCGTACGAAGCGCGCTTCGGCGGCGACGAAGCGGCCGAGCAGGCGGCGAACGTCGCGGCCGAAATCGAATCCGCGCAGAGCCAGCTCGTCGTGTCCGAACTCGTGCTGCGCGCGGCGACGCGCCTGTTCGACGCGCTCGGCGCGTCGGCCACCCGCAGCACGACCGCGCTCGATCGCCACTGGCGCAACGCGCGCACGGTGTCATCGCACAATCCGCTCGTGTACAAGGCGCGTATCGTCGGTGACTGGATCATCAACGGCCGCACGCCGCCGTTCGTGTGGCGTGTCGGCAACGGTGCGGACGCCAACGCGGGCGCCGGTGCGGAAACGGGGGTCGCGCAATGAGCAAGACGATCCGCTTCAACGCGTTCGAGATGAACTGCGTGGGCCACCAGTCGCCCGGCTTGTGGGCGCATCCGCGCGACCGCTCGTGGCAGTACAAGGATCTCGACTACTGGACCGACCTCGCGCGCGTGCTCGAACACGGGATCTTCGACGCGATCTTCATCGCGGACGTGATCGGCTACTACGACGTGTACAAGGGCAGCAACTATCACGCACTCCACCAGGCCGCGCAGATTCCCGTCAACGATCCGCTGCAACTGGCCGCGCCGATCGCGATGGCGACCGAGCATCTCGGCATCGGCATCACCGCGTCGACCACGTTCGAGCACCCGTACACGTTCGCACGCCGGCTATCGACCGCCGACCATCACACGAAAGGCCGGCTCGCGTGGAACATCGTCACGTCGTATCTGGAAAGCGGTGCGAAGAACGTCGGCGATCACGGGCTGCGCACGCACGACGACCGCTATGCGGTCGCGGCCGAATACGTCGAGGTGCTGTACAAGCTGTTCGAGGGTAGCTGGGAGGATGGCGCGGTGGTACGCGATCGCGATGGCCGCGTGTTCACGCATCCGGAGAAAGTGCACGAGATCGGCCACAAGGGCCGCTTCTTCGACGTGCCCGGCTATCACCTGTGCGAGCCGTCGCCGCAGCGCACGCCGGTACTCTTCCAGGCTGGCGCGTCGGGCCCCGGCAAGGCGTTCGCCGCGCAGCACGCCGAATGCGTGTTCGTCGCCGCGCCGACCCGCGACCAGCTCGCACGCTACGTGGCCGACGTGCGTGCGCAGGCCGCGGCCGCCGGGCGCGACCCGGCGAAGGTGCTGATCTACAACCTCGTCACGGTGATCGTCGACGAGACCGACGAGAAGGCGCAGGCCAAGTTCGACGAGTATCGGCGCTACGTGTCGTACGACGGCTCGCTGGTGTTCATGTCCGGCTGGACCGGCATCGACTTCGGCCAGTACGCGCCGACCGATCCCGTCCGGCGCGTCGAAACGAATGCGATCGTGTCGGCGGTCGAACACCTGTCGGGCGGCGACACCGCGTGGACGATCGAGGCGCTGGCGGCCTGGGGCGGCATCGGCGGGATGGGCCCGGTGTTCGTCGGCTCGGCGTCGACCGTCGCGGACATCCTGCAGGAATGGGTGGCCGCGACCGACGTGGACGGCTTCAATCTCGCGTATGCGGTCGCGCATGAAACCTTCGAGGACGTCGTGCGCCATCTCGTGCCGGAGCTGCAGCGCCGCGGCGTGTATCCGACCGCGTATGCGCCGGGCACGCTGCGCGAAAAACTCTTCGGCGGCTCGGCGCGGCTGCCGGACGAGCATCCGGCCGCGCAGTTTCGCGATATCGAACAGGTCAAGCGCGCGGCCGAGCGGGAGGCGGTCAGCGCGTAGCGTCGGGCAACGTCGAAGCCGGTCTGTCCGCATTCACGCGGCGGCCGGCTTCAGTACAAACGGCTTCGTGCAGTCTGACGAAGCCGTTTGTATTTGCCGGGGGACAACGAGCGCCCCGCGTCGACGGTTACGCCACGCTTTCGTCGTCGACGTCGTTCGCCGTCGGCTCATACCGAATGATCAGCAGGAACACGATCGGCGTGACCGCACTGATCGCGACGACCCAGAACATGTTGGTGCCGAGACGGGCTTGCAGGATCGGCAGCACGAACAGCGCCAGCGCCTGGCCGATCCCGCACAGCGACCGCCCGAAGCCGACGCCGGTGCCGCGGATCGTGGCCGGATACGACAGCGTCGGATAGATCATCATCTGCGCGCCCGGCCCGAAACCTTCGGCGAACAGCCAGGTGCCGAGCATCAGCAGCACGACGCCGACCGCCAATGCACCGTGCGGATGCCCCGCCAGCGCCAGCGCGACGAGCGCGACCGTTTGCAACGCAAACCCCGCGATCGCGACATGCCGTGACGGATAGCGATACGCGAGGCGCATGCCGAGCAAGCCGCCGGTGAACGCGAACAGCACGTTCAATGCGAGCGACGCCGCGATCGTCTCGAACACGCCCGCGCCGAGGAATTGCGACAGGATCGACGGCAGGAAGAACGCGATCGCCGTGTATTCGAACGGGATGCACAGGTTCATCACGCTGGCGACGATCGTGCGCCCCAGATACGGACGCTGGAACAGCACGCGAATCCGCACCGGCGGCGGGCTCGGTTCGCGCCGCGCATCGTCCGCTTCGTGCGCGTGAATGCCGTACGACTCGCGCAGGATGCGCGCTGCGTTGGCCAGGTCGCCCTGATTCGCGGCCCACAGCGGCGATTCGTTCATGAAGCGGTTGCGGAACAGGATGATGACGAGCGCCGGCACCGCGCCGAAGATCAGCGAGGCGCGCCACAGCCAGCCCGCATGCTCGGCCGGCAGCAGGAAATACAGCCCGAAGATCAGCAAAAAGCACACCGACGACGCGACGTACCACATCGGGCACCACGCGGCGAGCCGCGACGCCTTGTTGCCGCGGCCGTTGAACTTCGAGAATTCCGCGAGAAACGCCATCGCGACGGGCAGGTCGATGCCGACGCCGAGCCCCATCACGAAGCGGGCGCCGATCAGCACCCAGACGTTCGGTGCAAGCCCGGCCGCGATCGCCGCGACCACGAAGAACAGCATGTCGGCCATGAACACCTGGTAGCGGCCGATCCGGTCGGTCAGCCAGCCGCCGATCAGGCTGCCGAAGATCGTGCCGATCATGATCGCCGAGCCGACCAGCCCGGTCAGCGCGGGCGTCAGCCCGAATTCGCGCGCCACGTCGTCGATGCCGTACGACAGCGTCGTCAGGTCGTACGCGTCGAGAAACACGCCGCCGAGCGCCAGCAGCACGATCATCCGTGCGTGGCTCACCGAACTGTCCACCGTATTGATCAGGCGCGCGACGTCGCTGGCCGAGCGGATAGGGGAAGAAACCGGCGTGACTGAGCCAAGATCGATCGAACTCATCGGATTCCTTAGTTTGATGCCGAATGCACGGCAAGGTGATCGTGAAGCCGGGGAACCGGGCAGGCGCCTTCGCGACCATCGCGGCGTCGAGCGCATGCGGCCCCGCTGTCGCCAGGTTCCGGCAGCGGAAATTCTGTTCCCTCGATCCGGCAATCCCAAGCGATATAAACCGATAAATTAATCGGCGTGCGTCATAAAGTTGCACGGCGCGGGCTTAGCAGCAGCACGCATGTTCAAACGTGGATTTCTTCGTTAACGGATCGCTTGCGCTTCGTTACATTAGCCGGTCACCTGCCTGTTCGCGGCGCGTTGCCGCTCTTCCGGAGAATCCCCGATGAAGCCGTTCTGGTCCCGCGTGTGGCAATCCGCGGCCGTCGTCGTTGCCGCGCTTGCCGGCCTCATGTCCATGCAAGCGCAGGCGGCGACGCCTGCGGAAATCCGCGTCGACTACGCGTACTACTCGCCCGAGAGTCTCGTGATCCGCCACTTCGGCTGGCTCGACGACGCGTTCAAGGCCGACGGTACGTCGATTCGCTGGGTGCTGAGCCTCGGCAGCAACCGCGCGCTCGAATACCTGAACAGTGGCGCGGTCGATTTTGGCTCGGCCGCGGGGCTGGCGTCGGTGCTCGCGCGCGCGAACGGCAACCCGATCCACACCGTCTACGTGTTCTCGCGCCCCGAATGGACGGCGCTCGTGGTACGCAAGGATTCGCCGATCCGTTCGCTCGCCGATCTGAAGGGCAAGAAGATCGCCGCGACGCGCGGCACCGATCCGTTCCTGTTCACGCTGCGCGCGCTGCACACGGTCGGCCTGACGCGCGACGACGTCGAGATCGTCAACCTGCAGCATCCGGACGGCCGCACCGCGCTCGCGAACGGTCAGGTCGATGCGTGGGCCGGGCTCGATCCGCACATGGCCGCCGCCCAGCTCGACGACGGCGCGCGCCTGCTGTACCGCAACGTCGCGTTCAATACGTACGGGTTCCTGAATGTTCGCGACGCGTTCGCCAGCCAGTATCCGCAGGCGGTCGAGCGCGTGCTGAAGGTCTACGACCGCGCCCGCCAGTGGATCGTCGCGCATCCGGCCGAAACCGCGCAGATCATTGCGGACGAATCGAAGGTATCGCTGCCGGTCGCGAAGCTGCAGCTTCAGCGCAACGACTTCAGCGATCCGGTGCCGGGCGACACGCAGCGCGCGGCGCTGAAGGCCGCGGCGCCGGTGCTGACGGCCGAGCAGTTGACCAAACCGGGCGTCGATCCCGCGAAGATCGTCGATACGCTGATCGATCCGTCGTTCGCGCGCCCGATCGTCGCCGCGTCGCACTGAGACCGGGCGTGCCGCCGATGACGGACACCACCGCGCACGGCGACGCGCTCGCGTCGCACCCACCCGCATCGCCGCCTCCCGCGGCCCGGCGAGACCCGCTGCGCGCCTGGCGCATCGCGGGCCTCGCGCTGCCGTTCGCCGCGCTCGTGCTGCTGGAGGTCGTGGTGCGGCGCGGCTGGCTGCCCGATCATCTCGTGCCGGCGCCGAGCGAGATTCTCGATACGCTCGCGCGAATGGGCGTCACGCGGGTCGCACGTCACGTCGGCGCGAGCACGCTGCGCGTCGCGGCCGGGTTTGCGGCCGGCGCCGGGCTCGCGCTCGTCGTCGGCGCGGCGATGGGCCTGAGCCGCCGGATCGACGCGCTGTTCGAACCGACGTTCCAGGCGCTGCGCGCGATTCCGTCGCTTGCGTGGGTGCCAGTGCTGCTGCTGTGGCTCGGCATCGATGAAGCACCGAAAATCACGCTGATCGCGATCGGCGCGTTCTTCCCGGTTCACCTCGCGGTGGTCGCCGGCATTCGCGACGTCGACCGCAAGCTCGTCGAGCTCGGCGCGGTGTACCGGCTCGGCCCGCTCGCGCTGTTCCGCCGAATCCTGCTGCCGGCCGCGCTGCCGCAGATCGTCACCGGCCTGCGCACCGGCCTCAGTCTCGCGTGGATGTTCATGGTCGCCGCGGAGCTGATCGCGGCCACGCGCGGCCTCGGCTTCCTGCTGAGCGACGGTCGCGAAACCGGGCGCCCCGATCTCGTGTTCGGCGCGATCCTGCTCCTCGCGTTGCTCGGCAAGCTGACCGACGGCGCGATGCGCCGCATCGAGTCGCGCTGGCTCGGCTGGCGCGACGCGTTCGATGGCGCATCGCGCGAGGGCAGGAAATGAGCGCCTCACCTGCCGTCCACCCGACCGCCGGCATCGCGACACCGCTGCTCGATCTGCGGATCGCCCGCAAGCTGTACGGCGATCGCACGATCCTGGCCGACATCGCGTTGCAGGTCGCACGCGGCGAAATCGTCTGCGTGGTCGGCCCGAGCGGCTGCGGCAAGAGCACGCTGCTGCGGATCGTCGCCGGCCTCGACGCGGATTTCCGCGGCAGCGTGACGCTCGACGGCAGCGCGCTGGCCGGGCCGTCCGCGCGCGTCGGCGTGATCTTTCAGGAGCCGCGGCTGCTGCCGTGGCTGTCGATCGCGGACAATGTCGGCTTCGCGTCCGGCGCGCGGGGCGGCCGCGACCCGAGCGTCGCGCGATTGCTCGACGAGGTTGGGCTGTCCGGCGTCGCGCGGCAACTGCCGGCCACGTTGTCCGGCGGGATGGCGCAGCGCGCCGCGATCGCACGCGGGCTGTTCGGCGAGCCGGATTTGCTGCTGCTCGACGAGCCGTTCAGCGCGGTCGACGCGATCACGCGGATGCGCCTGCAGACGCTGCTGCTCGACGTCGTCCACCGGCACCGGATGGCCGCGATCGTCGTCACGCACGATCTCGACGAGGCGCTGTATCTCGGCGATCGCGTGCTGATGCTCGCGCCGAACCCGGGCCGCGTCGACGACGAAATCCAGGTCGACGTCGCACGGCCGCGCGACCGGCGCGATCCGGCGCTGGCCGCGCAGCGCGCGCGGCTCATCGATGCGTTCCAGCGCTTTCATGATCGCGCGGCGGGCGACCCGGCAGGCATCCCGGTCACGCCGGCCTGACAGCGCCACTTCATCGCGCGGACGTCGACCGGGCGAACGCGGCCAGATCGCGATTGAACCGTTCGGCTTCCTCGATGAACGGCGCGTGTCCGGATTCCGCGTACACCTTGCTGGCGATACGCGGATTCAGCTCGGCCGCGCGAGCCAGCGTCGCGTGCGTATCGACCAGCGCGTCGCGGCCGCCGTAGAGGAACAGCAACGGCACGCGCGCGTGGCCGAGCCCCGCGGCGGCGAATACCGACATCGTCGGGATGGCCTTTTGCATGTCCCACGACGCCATCGCGGCGTTGGCGAGCAAGCGCTCGAACGTGGCGGCGTCCGGCCGACGGTTGAAGCACAGGCCGACGAACGTGCGCTCGCCGTCGAGATGGGTTTTCAGATCCGGCGCGTTCATGTCCCGATACACGTCCGGATGATCGACGATCTGGCCCGGCGCAAGCTCGACCACGCCGTCGACATACACGGCGCCCGCGATCGCGCGATCGCCGTACCTGGCGAGGTAGTTCGAGATCACCACGCCGCCGAGCGACCAGCCGACCACGACGGGTTTGCGCGCATGCGTGCCGTCGATGACCGCGGCGAGATCGTCGCCCCAACGGGTTCCGTCGCGATACGGCTGCGCACCGGACGGCTTGTCCGACAGCCCGTGGCCGCGCAGGTCGTACGTGATGATCCGGAAGCCGCGCAGTTCGGGGCTCTGGACTTGCGCGTCCCAGTTCAGGCGGCTGCCGAGCAGGCCGTGGATCAGGATGACCGGCACGCCGTCCGGGTCGCCGCTTTCCTGAACGGCCAGCTTCACGCCGTCCGTCGACGTCACGGTATAGGTCAGCGGCGCGGCGGCCGCGTCGTACGCCAACGCGAACGGCGTCGCCCACCAGATCACGGCAATCAGCCAGCGGATCAGCACTCGGGTAGTCATGGGTTCTTTCTTCCAGGCATGAACGGATGCTCAGTCTCAACCCTCACACTGATGTGAGAGTCAAGCGAATCGTGCTAACCTGCCCTTCATGAAAAATCCGCCTACCCAGCCACTGCTGACCATCGGCAAACTCGCGCAGCTCACCGGCGCGAGCGTGCGCTCGATCCGGCACTACGACGAGCACGGCCTGCTCGCGTCGGTGCGCGCGGACAACAGCTATCGCCTGTTTCCCGACAAGGCTGTGACGCAGGTCAAGCAGATTCAGCGCATGATCGCGACCGGTTTCACCCTCGACGACATTCGCGGTTTTCCGGACTGCATGCTGTTGATCGAAGGTGCGCGTTCGTGCGATCAGATCACCGACGTCCAGCGCGAACGCCTCGAAGCGATCGACCGTCAGATCGCCGATCTCGAGAAGCGACGCGCAAGGCTCGTCAAGATGTTGCGGGATGGTGCGGTGCCGCCGCTCGATTGATCAGTGCGTCTTTCCCGCTACGGATGCGAGCCCATCCACGCGCATCGGGCACAATACGCGCCCTCACCTTTTTGCCCGTGGTCACACTCATGCGCGTCATCGTCGTCGGAACGAGCGGATCGGGAAAATCCACCTTCGCCAGCGCGCTGGCAACCGCCGCAGCGTGCCCATACATCGAACTCGATCGGCTCTACTGGGGCCCCGGCTGGACCGCCGTGCCGCCCGCGCAGTTCGAACATGCGGTGCTGGCGGCGACGGCCGGCGACCGCTGGGTCGCCGACGGAAACTACAGCGCGGTGCGCGACGTGCTGTGGTCGAGGGCCACGCACGTCGTGTGGCTCAACTTCGGCCGATGGACGGTGTTTTCCCGTGTGCTGCGGCGCACGATCGGCCGCGGGCTGATGCGCACCCGGCTCTCTCACGGCAACCGGGAATCGCTGCGGATGGCGTTCTGTTCGCGCGACTCGGTGCTGCTGTGGTCGTACACGACGTTCACGAAAAACCGCGTCAAGTTCGCCGGCTTGCGCGGTGACCCGAAATACGCGCATCTGCGATGGACGGAGATCACCGAGCCGTCGCGTACCCACGCAGTCATCGAGATGCTGGCCCACGCCGGCCGCTGCGACTGAACGCGGCACGACAACGGCCACCTCGCGTCAATCGTCGAAAGTGCCCTGATATTCCGGCGCGGCATCCGCGCGCGTGTTCAATTCGAACATCACGCCGCCCGGCGCGCGGCAAAAGAAGCGCGAGCCGCGCCCGTTGTTGAACACGTCCGTCTCCATTGCAACGCCCTCTTCCTTGAAGCGCGCGAACAACGCGTGCACGGCATCGAGGCTCGGCAGTTCGAAGCCGACGTGGAAATTGGTCGGCCATGCGGGCACGCCGTCGCCGACGTGATCGATCACGACGTCGAAGCCCGGGCGCTTGAGAATCCAGGATTTGTCCCAGCTTCCCGCGATCGTGAAGCCGAGGTATCGCTCGAAGAATCGGGCCGTCGCCAGCGTGTCGGCAGAGGGGAAGCTCAGGTGGTTGAGCTTCATCGTGGGTGTCGTTTCGGTCATGATCGCGCTCTCCGATGCGGTGGTGGGCGCAGGCCCCATGCCGTGCCGCCCGAGGACTTCAGAATACGAGCGCGGGCTCACATTCAACAACTCGCATTGAACGTTGCGCCGGACGCGGGCGAAACCCTTGCGGGGCCGGCCGTCGAGCGATGAAGGCGATCACGGCGGACGGCGCCACTCGCATTCGCGACAGGTGCCGTCGATGCGGATGACCGGTCGGACGAAGGCGCCAAACGACGACGGCCCGGGATTCGCAAACGAACCCCGGGCCACCGCTCGACCGCGGGTGCCGGGCATGACATGCGTTGCCCGGCACCCGCGCATCGCTCAACGCTCAACGCTGCGCAACCTGCATCAGAACTGATAACCCGCGCCGACCACCGCGCCGAAGTCCGAGCGCGTGTTGCCCGTCACCGATGCCTTGACGACCCAGCGGTTGCTCTCCGTCACGTACGAGTAGCCGGCCGCGAAGCCCTGCTGGCCGTGATAGTTCGACGTCGCCGCCGACACCATCGAGCGCCCCGCGCCGGTCGGCTGCGGCAAGCCGGCCACCGCCATCGCCGACGCGACACCACCGTACATGTCCTTCTTCAGGTCGTTGAACGAGTTGTACACCTGCCCGATGCGCTGGTCGGTATACCCCTTCGCCTGCGTCGACGCCGTCGCGAGGTTGTCGTTCAGCTGCTGCACGTTCACCGCATCGGTCGGCGCCGTGCCGGCCGCGACGTTCGTGATCTGGCGCTCGCTGCCCTTCGCGCCGACCGAGAACGAGTTGTCGCGATCGGCGACGGAGCCCTGGCCAACGGCCACCGCATTCTTGCCGGTTGCGGTCGCCGTCGAGCCGATCGCCCCCGCATCGGCACGCGCGATCCACGTGGTGTTCGCATCGGTCGCGGCCGCGCGGATCTTGTCGTTGGCCGCGACGTTCTGCAGCGCGGCGTTGAACTGGCCCACGTTGACCGCGTCGTTCGCGTTCACGCCCGCCGCGACGCCGGTCAGCACGCGGTCGCCCGCCGTGCCGGAGAAGTTCACGCTGGTGCCGCCCGAATCCTTTCCGACCGTGATCGCGCCGTTCGGGTCCTGCTGCTGCACGAGGCCGGCCTTGCCGTTCGCGATGTTGGTCACGCTGCCCTGCAGGTTGGAAATGTCGGTGGTGTTCTTCGACACCTGCTGGTTGGTCGCATAGAGCTGCGAGCCATTCACCGCGTCGGTGCTGGTGGCGCTCAGCGTGCCGGCCTGCACGTTGGTGATGCGCGTGCCGCCCGCGCCGCCGAGCGTGATCGTGCTCTTCGAGCTGTCGTCGTACTGCACCGCGAGCGCGCCGAGCTGGTTCAGGTTCGACTGCACGTCCTTCAACTGCTTCACGTTCACCGCGTCGGTATCGCTGGTGCCCGCCGCGACGTTCTTCAGCACGACCGCCGACGTGGCGTCGCCGCCGACGAGCGACACCGAATTCAGCCGGTTGCCGCTCGCGTCGACGTCGTACTTGACGACGTTCTTCACCGCTTCGCCGGCCTGGTTCGACACGTTGGTGATCTGCTGTTCGAGTGCGGTCTTCACGCCGGACAACTGGCCGCCGTTGACCGCATCCGTACTGCCCGCGGCGACGTTGCCGTCGGCCACGTTGGTCAGCTTCGTCGGTGCACCGCCGCGCGCGGCGTTGAACGCGCCGAGCGTCGGGTCGAATTGCAGCGCATCCTGTTGCAGCCCGGCGATCGCCGCCGTGTTGCCCGCGATATTCGTTTCGGCATTGTCGATGCGCGTTTCGTGATTCGCGAGCGTCGTCGTGTTGCTGCCGACCCGGCCGTCGAGGTTCGTCAGCGCGTCGCCGACGTTGTTGAACGCACTGCCGCCGATCTTGTAGTTCGGTGCGCCGATCGAGCCGTCCGGGTTCGCCGTCGCGCCGCCGCCGAGCGCGGCCGCGGTGCCGTCGGTCGCGCGCCGCAGTTGCGCGCCGTTCACCGCGTCGGTACTGCCAGCCGCGACGTTGCCTGCCGCGACGTTGGTCACGCGCACCGGATTGCCGCCGTTGCCTGCACCGAGCGATACCTGCTGCTTGCTCGCATCGTCGTATTTCACGGCGAGCGCGTCGAGCTGGCTCGTGCCGTCGTGAATCGCCGCGTTCAGTTGGTCGACGTTGACCGCGTCAGTGCCGCTCTTGCCGGCCGCGACGTTGCTGATCAGCTGCGGGCCGTAGCCGCCGTGGCTCGCATCGTAGGCACCGAGGCCCGGGTTCCATTGCAGCGCATCCTGCTGGAGCGCCGCGATGTTGCCGGTATTCGTCGTCACCTGGTTGCCGACGGTCGTGATCGACTGGTTGAGCGCGCCGGTCGCCTTGCCGAGCTGGCCGACGTTCACGGCATCGCCCGCCGCCACGCCATCCGCGACGTTGTGCAGGCCGACCGGCGCCGTTGCGCCCTTGCCGCCGAGCGTGACGCCGCCGTGTGCATCGTCGTCGTACTGCACCGCGTTCTTCGTCGCGTTGCCGATCTGGCTGGTGATCGACGTGCTCAGGTTGCCGAGCGTCGTGCTGAGGTTGTTCGTCACGCTCGTGCTGAGCGATGCAAGGCCGCCGTTCAACTGGCCGACGTTGACGGCGTCGTGCGCGTCCTTGCCGTCCGCGACGTTGTGCAGCGTCGTGCCGTTGGGGCCGGCGAACGTCACCGAGTCGAAGCCGCTCGCGCCGTCGTACTTGACGTTGCGCGTATCGGCCGCCTGCAGGCCGGCGATGTTCGAGGCCGCCGTGCTCAGCGAGCCGTTGATGCCGGTCACGCTGTTCTGCAGGTTCGTGATGTTCGACGACGCCGTCGAAATGGACGTTTGCAGCGGCGTGAGGCTGCCCTTCAACTGGCCGACGTTGACCGCGTCGGTATCGGCCACGCCGGCTGCCACGCCGCCGATCGTCGTGCCGGCGGCGCCGTCGAGCGCGATCGCCGCATGCGAGTCGTCGGTGTATTTGACGACGTTCCGGGTGGCCGTGACGATGCTCGTGCTCAAGCTGTTGCCGACGCTGGTCACACGCTGGTCGACGTTCGAGATCGTGGTCGACAGCGAATTGCCGACCGACGTCACGCGTGCGTCGACATTGCCGATACTCGTGCTCAGCGTACTGTTCACGTTCTTCAGCTGCTGGACGTTGACGGCGTCCGTATCGGCCGCGCCCGCCGCGACATTCTTGAGCTGGCGTTCGCTGCCGAGCGCGCCGAACGATACCGCGCCGCCGACCGGGGCGGCCGTGCCGCCGAACACCGGCGTGCCGCCGTTGTTCGCGCCGACGCTGCCCGAGCCGATCGCCACCTGGTTGTTGTCGTTCGTCTGCGCGCCGGCGCCGATCGCCACCGACTGCGCGCCGCCGGCACGCGTCTGCGTCGCCGCGTCGTACGATGCGCCGGCCGATACGCCGTCGCTCGACGTCGGGTTCGCGCCGCCGATCGCGACCGAGCGGTCGCCGCTGGCGAGCGCCGAGTGGCCGAGCGCGATCGAGCTCGTGCCGTGCGCATCCGCGACGTTGCCGAGCGCCATCGAGAAATCGCCGACCGCCGCCGACTGACGGCCGATCGCCAGCGCCGTATTGCCCTGCGCGACCGCCACCGTGCCGATCGCGGTGGCCGAGTTCGCCAGCGCCTGCGAGCCGACGCCGATCGCGATCGCGCCGCCGCTGCTGGTGCCGCCCTTGCTGCTCGCATTCGACTGGTCGCCGATCGCGATGCCGCTGGTGCCGGCCTTCGCATTGGTGCCTTGCGTCACGTTCGCGGTGCTGACCGCGACGTAGCTGCCGTTCTTCGTTGCCACGCATAGCGGGTTGGTGCCGTCGATACACTGGCCGTTCAGCGCGTTGTCCGGGTTGCCGCGGTCGACGAAATTGTCCGCGTGGGCGGCGCCGGCGATCAGCACACCCGCACCCGTGAACATCGCGGCGGCGAGCGCCGAAATCTGCTTCCTCTTCATGGTCTTCTGCTCCGTTGTGTAGCGTCTTGTTTGAATACGGACTACTTACTTTTATTGACAGCTTCGACTTCGATTACGGTTGAGACTTCTCTCGGAAGTGGATTCCACGCCCCGGACACAAGCCCTGTCGAGACGACACGTATCGCGCACGCTCGTTTCGACAGGGCGTTCGAAAGCCCCGGGCATGTCGTCGGTTCGACGTCCCGTTCCGCTAATCCGGCTATTGCATTAGGAATACGTATTGATTCTTATGGACGAGTCTTCCCCCGGCTGAATCCGGAAATTCAACCCGTCGTCATGAACATCCCCGACTTGTCGTCGCGCCGACCGCGACCCACCACGCTTCTTTTATTTCATCCCCGGCAACCGGGTTCCATTTCCGTGCAGCAAGCATGTGCCTGGGCGATCATCAATTGATGCGCAGGTCCCGGGTCTGACAACGTCCGTCGCCGCTTCCGGCACTTCCGCTGCCCTGCTCCACCCGTCATTCAAAGTTCGGACGAATTATGAGACACGAGATTAAATTATTAAAGCCGACATTCTTTATAGATTGTAAAATCTAAAATATTCAATGACTTACGTAAAATACACTCATCTCGCAAACGATTTCGCACCCACGCCGTTATTCAAAATCTTTTACCGGGCGGATAAATACTTTGCCAAAGCGGATTCAATTAAAAGACTTTCCGAAAAAGACAACCTCGAAACCGGCCGACTCGGCGCTTTTACGCCAGATATACGCGTAAACCACGAGCATTGACGCACATCGACGCTTCACGCTCCTGTCGCAAACCGCCATTTTCGATAATCGTAAAGGGTGAATCGTGCGAATAGGGCCGCCATGTCTGGCCGGATTCGAAATATGCTCCTACAATTCCGCTCGCACCGATTCCGGCAGTCGCGATCATTTCCACGCGAGCACGGCAATCCCTCGCGTGTCGACTGGCTCGGCGATCAAAACAACGAACGCCGTGCGATTGCCTGCCGCGCGGTTCCGCCCTGTACGGAGTCGATGCGAGCGTGCGATGCGATGAATGCATCGCCATAGAGCGGCTTCCGACGTTTCCTCCGCACCGGGCAGGCCACCCGCGGAAACGCAGTCAACCGCCTTTTCACAACAGGTGCACGATGTCTTCATCAATCTCCGCATTGAGCGACGCGCATATCCTGATCGTCGACGATCAACCCGACCAGCTAAGGTTGCTGATCGATATCCTGCGCAGCACGGGATGCCGGATCAGCATCGCATTCGACGGCACGCAAGCGTGCCAGCGCGCGCAGGCACTGATGCCCGACCTGATCCTGATGGACGTGCGCATGCCGCGCATGGACGGCTTCACCGCATGCCGTCTGCTCGCCGCCGATCCGCTGACGTGCGCGATCCCGGTCATCTTCCTGACTGTGGCCGACGCATTGCACGAGCGGCTCGAAGGGCTCGAGATCGGCGGCGTCGACTATGTGGTGAAACCGTTCGAGCCGGCGGAAGTGATCGCGCGGATTCGCGTGCAGCTCTCGCGCACGAAACGCGAACGACCGGCCGCGGCGGAACAGGCAGAAGGCTCGCCCGCGGGCGGTAAGGAAGACGACATCATCGTACGCGCGGCGATCCGCCACCTGTCGCGCACGCTGAACGATCCGCCGACGGTGGAAGAACTGGCGCGTGCGGTCGGCACGCACGAAAAGCGCTTGTCGCGCGCGTTTCGCGACAATCTCGGCCAGACGGTGTTCGAGTATCTGCGCTACGAGCGGCTGCGGATCGCGCAGGATCTGCTGGATTCCACCTCGCTCAGCATCGCCAGCATCGCGAAGGAAATCGGCTTTTCCACACCGGCCAATTTCGCGACCGCCTTTCGCGAACGGTTCGGCATCACACCGACCGAATGGCGCCGCCAGGGCCACGCGGGCGCGCGCGCCGCGGCCCGACAGCCGCAACGCCGCGCGTAGGCCGATGCAACACGAGTGCGCTTACCAGTTGTATTTCGCGCTGGCCAGCACGGTCCGCTCGTTGCCGAACACGCACACCGCGTACGACTGGCAACCGCTCACATAGCGCCGGTCGAACAGGTTCGCGACGTTCACCGCGAAACGCCAGCGCGGCAGGTCGTAATGGATCGCGAGGTCGTAAAGGGTTGCGCTCGGCACCGTCAGCGAATTGTCGGGCGCGCCCGCCGACGCGCTCTGGTAGCGCACGCCACCGCCGACGCCGAGGCCCGCCAGCGCGCCCGTATGCCAGGTCCAGTCGGCCCACATCGACGCCATCTGCCGCGGCAGCGGTACGGACACCGGCCAGTGGTTCAGCGATACGTCGTTCGCCTGCACGTTCTTGACGTCCTGATACGCATACGACGCGACGATCGACAGCCCGTGCGTCACCTTGCCGACCGCGCTCAGCTCGATGCCGCGCGAGCGCACCTTGCCGGTCTGCACCGACGTCGTGGCGGTCGGGTCGAGATTGACCGGCGTCGGCGTCACGACGTTGGTCTGGTCGATCTGATACACGGCCGCGTTCAGCATCAGGTTCCGGCCGGCCGGCTGCCAGCGCAGCCCGGCCTCCGTCTGCGTGCCGCGGGTCGGTTTCGGCAAGCCGCCGCCGAACATCCGCACACCGATGACGGGATCGAACGACGTCGAATAGCTGACGTAAGGCGACAATCCGGCGTCGCCGCGATAGGCGAGCCCGACCCGCCCGGAGAATGCGCTGACGTCCTGCTGCGCGTGCGTGCCGGCGGCGCGGTCGTCGAAGCGCGCATTCACGACATCCTCGCGGCCGCCGAGCGTCAGCGTCCAGCGTTGCCAGCGGATCTGGTCCTGCGCGTACACGCCGACACCGTTCATCGCGGTGTACTGATCGACGTGGCCGAGCGACGTCGGGCCGGAAAAGATCGCGGCCGTCACGGGCCGATAGACGGGGTGGTACAGGTCGAGCGACGGCGCGAGCGCGAGCCATACGCTGTTGGTCGTCGTCTGCCGGTCGAACTGCACGCCGAACAGCAGCGTGTGTTCGAGCGACCCCGTGCCGAAGCGCGCCTGCGCGTGGTTGTCGATGTCGAACCGGCTGTAGTTGAGCTGGAACAGCCCCGCGAAACGCATCATGTTGGTCGTGCTGCGGGGCGCGAGGCCGTTGCCGAACACCGTCGCATCGTCGAGCGACAGGTGCGACCAGCGCACGTCCTGGTGCAGCGACCAGATCGCATTCACGCGGTGTTCCAGCGCGTAGCCGAGCGACCATTGCTTCTTGCGATAGTCGTTGAACGACGGGTCGCCCATGTAGAGGTCCTGCGACAGGCGGCCGTTCGGGTTCGGCAGCACCGTGCCCGATGCGGGCAGGAAGTTCGACGAGATGTCGCCGCTGTCCTGCAGGAACGTCGCGGAAAGCGTCAGCGACGTGTCGGCGTTCGGCCGCCACCGGAACGACGGCGCGAGCGCGACGCGGCGGTCGCCGTTCGGGCCGGTCACCGCGTTGCCGTCGCGCGCGACGCCGACGAATCGGTAGGCGTACTCTGGATCAAGCCTGTCGCCGACGTCGAGCATGGCTTGCTTGCGCGCATCGTTGCCGATCTGCACGCCGGCTTCGCGCACGCGCTCGCCGTCGGCCAGCTTCGTATGCGCGTCGATGATCGCACCCGGCTCGCCCGCGCCGTACAGCACCGACGTCGGCCCGCGCAGCACCGCGATCGAGTCGATCGCGTACGGATCGACGCGCCAGTTCGCGATCACGGCCGTGTTCGGCGCCGGCAGGCCGTCGACGTACAGCGTCGGCGTGAAGCCGCGCAGCGCCGCATACCAGTCGGTGCGGCTGTCGGCGCCGAACGTCGCGAAACCCGGCACGTAGCGCAACGCCTGGTTCAGGTCGGCCGCGCCGGTCATGTCGATCTGTTGCGCGGTCACGAGGTTGAGCGTTTGCGGAATCTCGTCGATCGGCGTGTCGGTCTTGGTGCCGGTGGCGGTGCGCCGTCCGACCAGTCCGATGGACGAAGCAGCATCGGCCGGACCTCGCACGTCGATGGCCGGCAGCACCGCCACCGCCGCGCCCGGCGCCGATGCCTGCGCGTGCGCCGCGCCCGCGGCGGCCACGCACCACGCTCCGCCTGCCGCGATCGCCCGCGCGCGCCGCCCCGTCCCTGTCTCCATCCACATCGTTTCGATACTCCGTCGTGCTGGGTTGGCCCGTTCGGCCGGATCGGCGGACCGCGGGTCGCCGGGGTCCGTCCGGTGGTGTCGTGATTGCCGTGCTGGCGAAGGCAGTGATGCGTGGAGCGTCGGGATGCACCGTCCGGTCGCGCCGTTCGCGAGCGCAGCGATCATACCGGCCGAACGTGGCGCGGTCTTTAAAAAAATCAAATCGACGAAGGCGGAGGCACGCAGATTGCTCGTCGCACGGACCGCACCAGGAACCCGGCGCAACCGGGCATCGACGTGACACGCACATCCGGCAGGATTCACATCGGCATTTCAGGCTGGCGCTACCCCGGCTGGCGAGGGACGTTCTATCCCGCCGACCTGAAGCAAGCCAGCGAACTGCGGTATGCATCGGGCCGCATGCAGACGATCGAGATCAACGGCACGCATTACAGCTTGCAAGCGCCTGACAGTTGGCGGCGCTGGTACGCCGACACACCGCCCGGGTTCGTGTTCAGCGTGAAAGGCTCGCGCTACCTGACGCATATGCTGCGCTTTCGCGGCGAAACGGCCACGACCGCGTGCGCGATTTTTTTCGCTCAGGGGCTGTTCGCGCTGAAGGACAAGCTGGGGCCGCTGCTGTGGCAATTTCCGCCGTCGCTGCGTTTCGATCCGGCGCACATGGAACGCTTCCTGAGCTTGCTGCCGCCCGACACGGAAGCAGCGCTCGCGCTCGCCCGCCGGCACGATGCGCGGGTGCGTGAACCGTATCTGCAGATCGACCGCAAGCGAGCGTTGCGTCATGCGGTGGAAGTGCGGCACGACAGCTTCGTGGACCCGGCGTTCGTGAAGCTGCTGCGCCGCCACAAGGTCGCGCTCGTCGTGTCGGATTCGACCGAGGCGTGGCCGCAGTTCGAGGATCTGAGCGCACACTTCGTCTACATCCAGCTGCACGGCACCGAAACGAAGTATTCGGGCGAATACGCCGATGCAGCGCTCGAACGATGGGCGCGCAGAATCGAAGCGTGGAGCCGGGGCACGCAGCCGGACGATGCGCGTCTCGCCGCACCGGCGCTGCAACCGCCGCGCGCGGCGACGCGCGACGTGTACTGCTATTTCGACAACGACACGAAAACGCAGGCGCCGTTCGACGCCGGGAGGCTGATGGATCGGCTCGGGCTGCAGGCGCACGATGCGGCGCCGCAATGAAACGCTCGGCAGGCTGTGACCATCGGGAATGTCGTCCGCCGCCGCATGGGCAGGCGCGCAATATGCTCCTGCACTCGCGGATCGCGCCCTTCATCGCGCTCGCCACGCGCCGGTAAATTTTGCAAGACCGGCAACCGGCATCATGGGCCAATACTGCAAGGAGAAAAACGATGACCCTGCTTATCTATCTGGTCGGATGGATCATCTTCATCGGCGGCGTCGCCTGGGGTTTGATGACGCTGCACGTCTCTCAGCACATCATCGAGATCGTGGCCGTCATCCTGTTCGGCATCGCGGTCATCACCGGCGCGACGCGCGCCCGGAATCGCGACCGGTCGTAGTGTCACGGCGCGTCGCGCGCCGGTAGTCGCTCGTTGCGTCGGGTTCGACGTGCGAGCGTCAATCCGATTCTTCGCATTCCTTACGCTGCTGGTCGATCTAGCGTGGGACGTGGTGCGTCATCGCTACGGTGGCGATCTGCAATCGAATGCAACGCGGCGCGTCAGCGAAACGAGCGAGCGGGAATCCCGAATCGTGATCCCGCCGTGCTCGTACGTGACGCGCCCGAATGTTCCCGGCCACCCATTGACTGCGGCGGCCGGGTGCTCACGTCGCTTACTTCCTCGGCAGCGGCGCGGTCAGCGAGCTGACGAGCGACGTCACCGGCGCCAGCAGACCGCCGCCTGCCCCGGCACTGCCCCCTTGCGCGGAATCGCTGTTCAGCGAAACCGCCAGCGCCGGGAGCACGCCGGCCACCGATCCGACAGCCGAACCGACCGAATGCACCGCCGCGTTGGCGATCGTCGCGCCGCCGGAGACGAGCGCGCCGACTGCATTGGTCGCGCCGCCGACCGCACCGGCCGCCGTGCCGCCGTTGAGCGCGACACTCAGTGCCGGAAGCGTGCCTGCGATCGCGCCCGTCGTGCCGGTTACGGTGTTCGCCAGCGTACCCGTCAGGCCGGTCGTGACCGCCGCGAGGGAGCCGGCCGCGCCGGTTGCGCCCGTGAGAACGCCGGTTCCGGCGCCGGCGATGCCGCCCGCGCCGCTCGTGGCCGATCCGATCAATGACGTGACCGCCGATGCGAGCGGCGTGATCGCCGCCGTGCCGCTGCCGGCGACGCCGGTTACCGCGCCGGACACTGCGCCGATCGCGCCGGTGGCGGCACCGACCGGCAGCGATCCGCCGAGATTGCCGACGATGCTCGTGATCGGCGTGATCAGCGCGCCGCCGTTGCCCGCGACACCGGTGACGGCGTTGACGACACCCGTGCCGGTGTTGGCTACCGTGCCGACGATGTTGCCGAGACCGCCGGTCGCGCCACCGACACCGCCCAGTGTGCCAGTCAGTGTTCCGACTGCGCCCGTTGTCGTGTTCGCTACCGTGCTGACGACGCCGCCGAGACTGCCGGTGCCGCCTCCGACGCCACCCAGTGCGCCGGTCAGCGTTCCGACTGCGCCCGTTGCCGTGTTTGCTACCGTGCTGACGACGCCGCCGAGACCACCGGTCCCGCCTCCGACGCCACCCAGTGCGCCGGTCAGCGTTCCGACTGCGCCCGTTGCCGTGTTCGCCACCGTGCCGACGACGCCGCCGAGACCACCGGCCCCGCCTCCGACACCACCCAGTGCGCCGGTCAGCGTTCCGACTGCGCCCGTGGCCGTGTTCGCTACCGTGCTGACGACGCCGCCAAGACCACCGGTCCCACCTCCAACACCACCCAGTGCGCCGGTCAGCGTTCCGACTGCGCCCGTTGCCGTGTTCGCTACCGTGCCGACGACGCCGCCGAGGCCGCCGGTCCCGCCTCCGACGCCACCCAGTGCGCCGGTCAGCGTTCCGACTGCGCCCGTTGCCGTGTTTGCTACCGTGCCAACGACGCCACCGAGGCCGCCGGTCCCGCCGCCAACACCCCCCAGTGCGCCGGTCAGCGCTCCGACTGCGCCCGTCGCTGTGTTTGCTACCGTGCCAACGATGCCGCCGAGACCACCAGTCCCGCCTCCGACGCCACCCAGTGCGCCGGTCAGCGTTCCGACTGCGCCCGTGGCCGTGTTCGCTACCGTGCTGACGACGCCGCCAAGACCACCGGTCCCACCTCCAACACCACCCAGTGCGCCGGTCAGCGTTCCGACTGCGCCCGTTGCCGTGTTCGCCACCGTGCCGACGACGCCGCCGAGACCACCGGCCCCGCCTCCGACACCACCCAGTGCGCCGGTCAGCGTTCCGACTGCGCCCGTGGCCGTGTTCGCTACCGTGCCGACAACGCCGCCGAGGCCACCGGTCCCGCCTCCAACACCACCCAGTGCGCCGGTCAGCGTCCCGACTGCGCCCGTTGCCGTGTTCGCTACCGTTCCGACGACGCCACCGAGGCCGCCGGTCCCGCCGCCGATGCCGCCCAGTGCGCCGGTCAGCGTTCCGACTGCGCCGGTCGCCGTGTTCGCCACCGTGCTAACGACGCCGCCGAGACCGCCGGTCCCACCTCCAACACCACCCAGTGCGCCGGTCAGCGTCCCGACTGCGCCCGTTGCCGTGTTGGCTACCGTGCCGACGACGCCACCGAGGCCGCCAGTCGGGTTGCCGCCACCGATACCACCCAGTGCACCGGTTACCGTGCCAACCACGCCACCAAGACTACCGGTCGGATCGCCAACACCGCCCAATGCACCCGTTACCGTGCCGACTGCGCCGCTTGCCGCGTTGCCCACTGTCCCGACAACACCACCGAGACCACCGGCCCCGCTTCCGACACCGCCCAGTGCGCCGGTCAGCGTCCCGACTGCGCCCGTTGCCGTGTTGGCTACCGTGCCGACGACGCCACCGAGGCCGCCGGTCCCGCCGCCGATGCCACCCAGTGCGCCGGTTACCGTGCCGACCACACCACCAAGACCACCAGTCCCACCACCGCCGACACCGCCCAACGCACCCGTCACCGTACCGACTGCGCCGCTTGCTGCGTTGCCGACCGCTCCCACCACGCCGCCGAGACCACCGGCCCCGCCGCCAACACCGCCCAGCGCGCCAGTCAACGTTCCGACTGCGCCCGTTGCCGTGTTCGCCACCGTGCCGACAACACCGCCGAGGCCACCGGTCCCGCCACCGATACCACCCAGCGCACCGGTTACCGTGCCGACCACGCCACCAAGACCACCGGTCCCGCCGCCAACACCCCCCAGCGCCCCCGTCAGCGTCCCGACTGCGCCCGTCGCCGTATTCGCTACCGTGCCCACAACGCCACCAAGGCCGCCAGTCGGATTGCCACCGCCGATGCCACCCAGCGCACCGGTCACCGTGCCAACGACGCCACCAAGACCACCGGTCCCGCCACCGCCGACACCGCCCAATGCACCCGTTACCGTGCCGACTGCGCCGCTTGCCGCGTTGCCCACTGTCCCGACAATGCCGCCGAGACCGCCGGTCCCACCGCCAACACCGCCCAGCGCCCCCGTCAGCGTCCCGACTGCGCCGGTCGCCGTGTTCGCCACCGTGCCAACGACGCCCCCGAGACCGCCAGTCGGATTGCCACCACCGATGCCACCCAGGGCACCGGTCACCGTGCCAACGACGCCACCGAGACCACCGGTCGCACCGCCGCTGCCACCAATGCCACCCAACACGCCCGTCACGGCACCGACCGCGCCAGTGGCCGCGTTCGCCACCGTCCCGACGACACCACCCAGCCCGCCGGTCGCACCGCCACTTCCGCCGAGACCACCCAGCGCACCCGTCACCGTACCGGCCACGCCCGCGACCGGCTCGAGCAATCCGCTCCCGATACCAATGGCCGCGCTTCCCGTCCCCGTCCCGGCCAGCCCGATCGAGATACCGCCTGCATTCGGGTTGCCGACCGTCACCGCCCCATTCCCCCATCCCGTCACCGTGCCGATGAGTCCCCCGGGCGCCGGCGACGCGCCTTCGATGATCAAGCCGTCGGTGTTGCTGAGACTTCCCGGCACGGCGGTCACGACCACCGCCTGGGACGCCGTGGCGGCCAGGCTGAACACAGCCGTGACCGACAGGGCGATGCCCGTCAATTTCACGTTCATTTTCGTTTTCATGAGTAACCTCAGTTCGGTTGGACAACCGCGGAACAGCTCGAGCGATGACGCGTGAACCCTGTCGCCCGAAGGCGGCACGAATCGTTCGCGGACTGCCCGATACGGCAAAGCGTTGAAACAAGTTCGAACAGACCGATGCAACGGGATACCAAACACCGCGTGACGCGCTTCATGAAAACGATTCGCATCACGAAGTTTCTGAAATACGAACCTGAAAACAAACCACCACATAACCATCGATAAACGATCGGCCGCTCACGACGACTTCATCGCGAACGGCCGTCGCCCCTCCCTTTAGAACTTCCACAACAGATTGCCGTACAACGCGTGATCGCTGATGTGGCCGCCAAGCTGGCCGCTATACGACAGCCCAAGCGACAGGTTCTTGGTCACGGCCGCATCGACGCCGACCTCGAGCACCGCGGCATCACGCGCGACCGGCACGCCGGTCACGCTGAACGGCGAACCGCCGCTCGCGAACGACAGCGTCGACGCCGGCTGCGTATTGCCGAATGCATGGCGCCAGCCGACGGTGCCGAACGCCGTGACCTTGCCCTTCGTCGTGACGGCGACGTCGGTCGAGGCCCGCACGCCGAGCGTCGAGAAGCCGAGGCCCGTCGTGTCGGAATCGCCCTGCAGCGCCGCCGCGCCGCCGTTCTCCTTGAAGCCGCCGGTGTGCAGGCTCGCGAACGCAAGCCCGACGAACGGTTCGAGCGAGACGTTGCGAATGGCCGTCGAGTAGCCGATCTCGGTGAACACCTGCGTCGCGTTCGCGTCGTAGCTGGCGGTATCGTGGTCGGCGAAGCTGCCGAACGACGGATTGCGCTCGCTATGCACGCGGTACCACGACTGCGACACGCCACCGCGCACGTTCCATGCGTCGTATCGGCCGCTGGCGTACAGCGCGATCGTCCCGCCGTTGACCTTCGCCGACTCGTTCTGGTCGGTATTGAGCTGGCTGCGCGACGCGCCGCCCGCGATACCGACGCGCCAGTGGCTGCTGACTTCCGCATCCGTGCCGACGATGAAGCCATACAGGTTGCGATCGATCGACGTGACGCCGTCGCCGTTGAACCGGCTATGCGAGCCGTACAGCCGGCCCCACACCGCGGGCTTGTACGACTTGGCCGGCGTGCAGCCGTTTTCCGCGGCCATGCGCCGGTCGAGCGCCGCCGCATGGTCGTCCGCCGATACCGGCGCCTCGCATCCGCACAGCGCGCCGCCCGGCTGCGAACCGAGCCGCGCACGATCGAGCACCGCGTCGCGCACGTAGCGGCTGTCCGACAGCAGCACGCTACGCGTACTCGGATACAGATCGCCGGCCAGTTGCGTGAATGCGCGGTTCGCGGTCGTCGCATCCGACGTCAGCACCGTATCGAACAGCGGGTTGCCGGCGCCGAGCGTGCCGACCGCGCCCGCCACCGCTTGCCCGTCGGGCGTGGTCGCCACCGACGAGAACGGCGTGCCGTTCGGCGCCAGCGACATCAGTACCTGCGCCGGGTTGTACGTGAGCGTCGGCGTGAGGAACGCATACGTCGAGTTCACCGCGCTGAACTGCCCTTGCACGCCCGCGCCGGCATTCACGATGGTGTAGAGCTTGCCCGGCTGGTATTGCCCGGTCGCCGCGACGACCTGCACCGACCCACCGTTGAGCGTGGCGGAGCCGGTCACGTCGAGGCCGCCGCTCTGCTGCGGCGTGGCGCCGACCTGCAGCGTCGAGCCCGGCTGGAAGGTCGCGTTGCCCGCGACCTTCAGCGGCTGCCCGAGCTGGAGGACCGATGCAGTCCCGCCGCCCGACACGACCAGGCCGCCGATCGTGCCCGTCCCGGTGACGGTCGCGCCGCTGCCGACGGTCACCGGCGAGCTGGCCAGCGAACCGGTGACGGCGAGCGTGCCGCCCGTCACGTTCGTCGGCCCGGACAGCGTGTTCGTCCCGCTCAGCACCTGCGCGCCCGTGCCGGCCAGCGTCAGCGGGCCGGTACCCGACAGCGTGCCCGCGAACGAGCTGGTGCCGGCGGTATTGACCGTCAGCGGCGTCGCGCCGAGATTCACGGTCGAACCCGTCGTACCCGACAGCGTGCCGATCGACTGCGGCGCGGCCGAGGCCGCCAGGTTCAGCGTCGCGCCGCTGCCCGCGAGGATCACCGGGCTCGTCGGCGCGAGGCTGCCTGCACCGGCGAGCGCGAGCATGCTGCCGCTGCCGATCGTCGTGCCGCCGGTGTACGTGTTGGCGCCGGTCAGCGTCTGCGTGCCGCCGCCCTGCACCGCGAAGCCGCCGGTGCCCGCGATCGTGCCGCCGAACGAACCGCCCGCCGGACCGGCCACGGTCAGCGTATTGCCGCCGAGATTCACGGTCGAACCGGCGGCCCCCGACAACGCGCTCGCCGTCTGCGGCGTCGTGGCCGCGCCGACGTCGAGCGTCGCGCCGTTGCCGGCCAGCGTCAGGGCGCTGCCCGCCGACAGGCTGCCGTTGCCGCCGATCGCCAGCGTGCTGCCGTTGCCGATCGTCGTGTTGCCCGTATACACGTTCGCGCCGCTGAGGGTCGTCGTCGACGGGCCGCTCACCGTCAGATTGCCGCCGCCGGAGATCGGGCCGCTCAGGCCGAGGTTGTTCGCACCGCCGACCGTCAGCGTCGAGCCCGCGCCGAGATTCACCGCGTTGCCGAGCGTCGTGCCCACGACGCTGGTTCCGAGCGTGCCGCCGGTGCCGCCGACGCTCAGCGTGCCGCTGCCGAGTGCGGTCGGCGTGCCGGCCACCAGCGTGCCGCCGCCGGTGACGCTCGTGCCGCCGGTGTAGGTGTTCGCCCCCGACAGCGTCGTCGTCGCCGGGCCGTTGACCGCGAGCGTACCGCTCCCCGAGATCGCGCCGGTCAGGCCGAGGTTGTTCGGACCGCTCACCGTCAGCGTCGAACCCGTCCCGAGGTTCACCGCATTGGCGAGCGTCGTGCCCGGCGTGCCGGCTGCCAGCGTGCCGCCCGCACCGCTCGCATTGAGCACGCCGGTACCGAGCGCCGTGTTGCTGCCCGCGACCAGCGTGCCGCCACCGGTCAGGTTCGTGCCGCCCGTGTACGTATTCGGACCGGTCAGCGTTTCGGTGCCCGTGCCGCCCAGCGTCAGGCTGCCGCCCGTGCCGGCGATCGTGCCACCGAACGTACCGCTGCCCGATCCGCCGAGCGTCAGGTTGTTGCCGCCGAGGTTCACCGTCGAACCGGCGACGCCCGACAGCGCGGTCGTCGTTTGCGGCGTCGTCGCGCCGCTGACGTCGAAGGTCGCGCCCGCACCGGTCAGGCTCAGCGGGCTGCTGCCGGAGAGGCTGCCGCCCGCGCCGATCGCCAGCGTGCCGCTGTTGATCGTCGTCGCACCGGTGTACGTGTTGTTGCCCGTCAGCGTTTGCGTGCCGCTGCCCGACAGCGTCAAGCCGCCCGTGCCGGCCACGGTGCCGCCGTACGTGCCGTTACCGGCACCAGCCAGCGTCAGCGTGTTGCTGCCGAGATTCACGGTCGAACCCGACACGCCCGACACGGCGCCCGTGGTCTGCGGCGTCGTGGCCGCGCTCAGATCCAGCGTGGCGCCCGTACCCGACAGATCGACCGCGCTGCCCGACGACAGGCTGCCGCCCGCGCCGACCGCCAGCGTGCTGCCGTTGCCGATCGTCGTGTTGCCGGTGTACGTGCCGGCGCCGGTGAGCGTCGTCGTCGACGGACCGTTCACCGCGAGGTTGCCGCTGCCGCCGATCGCGCCGCCCAGGCCCAGATTGTTCGCACCGCCAACCGTCAGCGTCGAGCCCGCGCCGAGATTGATCGCGTTGGTCAGCGTCGTGCCGGCCACGCTGGTGCCGAGCGCGCCGCCCGCGCCGCTCGTGTTCAGCGCGCCCGTGCCGAGCGCCGAACCGTTGCCGGCGAGCAGCGTGCCGCCGCCGCTCAGGGTCGTGCCGCCCGTGTACGTGTTCGTCCCGTTGAGCGTTTCGGTACCCGTGCCCGCCAGCGTGAGGCTGCCGCCCGTGCCGGCGATCGTGCCGCCGAACGTGCCGCTGCCCGCACCGCCGAGCGTCAATGCGTTGCCGCCGAGGTTCACCGTCGAACCCGATACGCCCGACAACGCACCCGTCGACTGCGGCAACGTGGCCGCGCTCAGATCGAGCGTCGCACCTGCACCGGCCAGATCGAGCGCGCTGCCGCCGGACAGGCTGCCGCCCGCGCCGACCGCCAGCGTGCTGCCGTTGCCGATCGTCGTGTTGCCGGTGTACGTGCCGGCGCCGGTGAGCGTCGTCGTCGACGGGCCGTTCACCGCCAGATTGCCGCTGCCCGAGATCGCGCCGCCAAGGCCGAGATTGTTCGCACCGCCAACCGTCAGCGTCGACCCCGCGCCGAGGTTCACCGCGTTGCCGAGCGTCGTGCCGGCCACGCTGGTGCCGAGCGTGCCGCCCGCGCCGCTCGTGTTCAGCGTACCCGTGCCCAGTGCCGAACCATTGCCCGCGATCAACGTGCCGCCGCCGGTCAGGCTCGTGCCGCCCGTGTACGTGTTGACCCCGGTCAGCGTTTCGGTGCCCGGGCCGCCCAGCGTCAGGCTGCCGCCCGCACCCGCGATCGTGCCGTCGTAAGTACCGCTACCCGAACCGCCGAGCGTCAGGTTGTTGCCGCCCAGGTTCACCGTCGAACCGGCCACGCCCGACAGCGTGCCGGTCGTCTGCGGCGTGGTCGCGCCGCTCAGGTCGAAGGTTGCGCCCGCACCCGTCAGGCTCACCGGCGTCGTCCCCGACAGGCTGCCGCCCGCGCCGATCGCCAGCGTGCCGCTGTTGATCGTGGTGGCGCCCGTGTACGTATTGCTGCCCGTCAGCGTTTCCGTGCCGGTGCCCGACATCGTCACGCCGCCGGTGCCGGCGATGTTGCCTGCATAGGTACCGCTGGCCGACCCGCCGAGCGTCAGGTTGTTGTTGCCCAGGTTCACCGTCGAGCCGGCCACACCCGAGATCGCGCCGGTCGATTGCGGCGACGCGGCGCCGCTCAGGTCGAGTGTCGCGCCGGCCGCCGTCAGGCTGACCGGGCTGCTCGACGACAGGCTGCCGTTGCCGCCGATCGCGAGCGTGCCGCTGTTGATCGTCGTCGCGCCGGTGTAGGTGTTGGTGCCCGTCAGCGTTTCGGTGCCGGTGCCCGACAGCGTCAACCCGCCCGTGCCGCCGATCACGCCCCCGTACGTGCCGCTGCCCGCGCCGCCGAGCGTCAGCGTATTGCCGCCCAGGTTGACGTTCGTGCCCGCGCCGCCGGACAGCGCGCCGGTCGTCTGCGCGGAAGTCGCCGCGCTCAGGTCGAGCGTCGCACCCGTGCCCGACAGGTCGATCGCGCTGCCCGACGACAGGCTGCCGCCCGCGCCGACCGCCAGCGTGCTGCCGCCGCCGATCGTCGTGCTGCCGGTGTAGGTGTTCGCGCCCGACAGCGTCGTCGTCGAAGGACCATTGACCGCGAGGTTGCCGCTGCCGCCGATCGCGCCGCCCAGGCCCAGATTGTTCGCACCGCCAACCGTCAGCGTCGAACCCGCGCCGAGATTCACCGCGTTGCCGAGCGTCGTGCCGGGCGTGCTCGCGGCCAGCGTGCCGCCTGCGCCGCTCGTGTTCAGCGCACCCGTGCCGAGCGCCGAGCCGTTGCCTGCGACCAGCGTGCCGCCGCCGCTCAGGGTCGTGCCGCCCGTGTACGTATTGTTGCCCGTCAGCGTCTCGGTGCCCGTGCCCGACAACGTGAGGCTGCCGCCGGCCCCTGCAATCGTGCCGCCGTACGTGCCGTTGCCCGTGCCGCCGAGCGTCAGGTTGTTGCCGCCGAGGTTCACCGTCGAACCGGTGACGCCCGACAGCGTGCCCGTGGTCTGCGGCGTGGTCGCGCCGCTGACGTCGAAGGTCGCGCCCGCACCGGCCAGATTCACCGGGCTGCTGCCTGACAGGCTGCCGCCCGCGCCGATCGCCAGCGTGCCGCTGTTGATCGTCGTCGCACCGGTGTACGTGTTGGTCCCCGTCAACGTTTCCGTGCCGGTGCCCGACAGCGTCAGGCCGCCCGTGCCGCCGACCGTTCCGCCGAACGTGCCGTTGCCCGACCCGCCGAGCGTCAGCGTGTTGCCGCCGAGGTTCACTGCCGAACCGGCTGCGCCCGACAGCGTGCCGGTCGTCTGCGGCGACGTGGCCGCGCTCACGTCCAGGGTCGCGCCCGCGCCGGCCAGATCGATCGCACTGCCCGACGACAGGCTGCCGCCCGCGCCGACCGCCAGCGTGCTGCCGTTGCCGATCGTCGTGTTGCCGGTGTACGTGCCGGCGCCGGTCAGCGTCGTCGTCGACGGACCGTTCACCGCCAGGTTGCCGCTGCCCGAGATCGCGCCGCCGAGACCCAGGTCGTTCGCACCGCCAACCGTCAATGTCGAGCCCGAACCGAGATTGATCGCGTTGGTCAGCGTCGTACCGGCCACGCTGGTGCCGAGCGTGCCGCCCGCGCCGCTCGTGTTCAGCGCGCCCGTGCCGAGCGCCGAGCCGCTGCCCGCGATCAGCGTGCCGCCGCCGGTGAGATTCGTGCCACCCGTGTAGGTATTGTTGCCCGTCAGCGTTTCGGTACCCGTGCCCGACAACGTGAGGCTGCCGCCCGCGCCCGCGATCGTGCCGCCGTACGTGCCGCTGCCCGTGCCGCCGAGCGTCAGGTTGTTGCCCCCCAGGTTCACCGTCGAACCGGCCACGCCCGACAGCGTACCCGTGGTCTGCGGCGTGGTCGCGCCGCTGACGTCGAAGGTTGCCCCCGCACCCGCGAGATTCACCGGGCTGCTCGCCGACAGGCTGCCGCCCGCGCCGATCGCCAGCGTGCCGCTGTTGATCGTCGTCGCGCCGGTGTACGTGTTGGTGCCGGTCAGCGTTTCCGTTCCCGTACCGGCCATCGTCAGCCCGCCGGTGCCGCCGATCGTCCCCGCATAGCTGCCGTTGCCGGCGCCGGCCAGCGTCAGCGTGTTGCCGCCGAGGTTCACGTTCGTGCCCGCTACGCCGGACAGCATGCCGCTCGTCTGCGGCGTGGTCGCCGCGCTGATGTCGAGCGTCGCGCCCGTGCCCGCCAGGTCGAGCGCGCTGCCCGCCGACAGGCCGCCGCCCGCGCCGACCGCCAGCGTGCTGCCGCCGCCGATCGTCGTGTTGCCGGTGTAGGTGTTCACGCCCGTGAGCGTCGTCGTCGACGGGCCGCTGACCGACAGACCGCCGCTGCCCGAAATCCCGCCGCCCAGCCCGAGATCGTTCGCACCGCCAACCGTCAGCGTCGACCCCGCGCCGAGATTCACCGCATTGCCGAGCGTCGTGCCGGCCACGCTCGTGCCGAGCGAGCCACCCGCGCCCGTCACGTTCAGCGCGCCGGAGCCCAGCGCGCTGCCGTTGCCGGCGATGAGTCCGCCGCCGCTCAACGTGGTGCCGCCGTCATAGGTGTTCGTGGCGGTGAGCGTCGTGGTGCCCGCCCCGGTCTGCGCAAGCCCGCCGCTGCCGGAAATCGTGCCGCTCAGGCCGAGATCGTTCGCGCCGTTCAGCCCGAGCGTCGCACCCGCGCCGAGCGTCACCGCGTTGCCGAGCGTCGTGCCGCTCACGCTGGCGTTCAGCGTGCCGTTGCCGGTCACGTTCAACGCGCCGGAACCGAGCGCCGTATTGCTGCCCACGCTCAGTCCGCCGCTGTTCAGCGTCGTCCCGCCGCCGTAGGTGTTCGCGCCGCCGAGCGTGGTCGTGCCCGAGCCGGACTGCACCACGCCGCCTGCACCGGAAATCATCCCGTTCAGGCCGAAGTCGAACGCGCCGCCGAGATGCAGCGTCGAGCCGATGCCCAGATCGACGGCGTTCGCCAGCAGCAGGTTCGCCGTGCTCGCACTGAGCGCGCCGCCGCTGCCGGTGACGGTGAGTGCGCCCGTGCCGAGCGCCGTATTGCTGCCGACCGACAGACCGCCGGCGCCAAGCGTCGTACCGCCCGTGTACGTGTTCGCGCCGGTGAGCGCGGTCGTTCCGCTGCCGGTTTGCGCGAGACTGCCGCCACCGGCGATGATGCCGCCGAGGCCCAGGTCGTTCGCGCCGCCGAGCGTCAGTGCCGAACCGGCGCCGAGATTCACCGCGTTGTTCAGCGTCGTGCCGGCGATGCTCGCGGCCAGCGTGCCGCCGGCGCCGGCGACGTTCAACGCGCCCGTGCCGAGTGCCGCACCATTGCCCGCGACCAGCGTGCCGCCACCGGCGAGGTTCGTGCCGCCCGTGTACGTGTTGGCCCCGTTCAGCGTTTCGGTGCCCGTGCCCGACAGCGTCAGGCTGCCGCCTGCGCCCGCGATCGTGCCGCCGAACGTGCCGCTGCCGGCGCCGCCGAGCGTCAGGCCGTTGCCGCCGAGGTTCACCGTCGAACCGGCCACGCCCGACAGCGTGCCGATCGCCTGCGGCAACGCCGCGCCGCTCAGGTCGAACGTCGCGCCGGCGCCGCCCAGGTTGACTGCGCCGCCAGCCGCCAGGCTGCCGCCCGCGCCGATCGCCAGCGTGCCGCTGTTGATCAGTGTGCCGCCGGTGTAGGTGTTGGTGCCCGTCAACGTTTCCGTGCCGGTGCCGGCGAGCGTCAGCCCGCCCGCACCACCGATCGTGCCGCCGAACGTGCCGTTACCGGAGCCGCCGAGCGTCAGCGTATTGCCGCCGAGATTCACCGCCGCGCCGGCCGTGCCGACCAGCCCGCCCGTCGTCTGCGGCGACGTGGCCGCGCTCAGGTCGAGCGTCGCGCCCGCGCCGGTCAGATCGAACAGGCTGCCGCCCGACAGGCTGCCGCCGGCACCCACCGCGAGCGTGCTGCCGTTGCCGATCGTCGTGTTGCCGGTGTAGCTGCCCGCCCCCGTGAGCGTCGTGATCGACGGGCCGCTGACCGACAGATTGCCGCCGCCCGAAATCGCGCCGCCAAGGCCGAGATTGTTCGCGCCGCCGACCGTCAGCGTCGCGCCCGCGCCGAGATTCACCGCGTTGCCCAGTACCGTGCCACCGACGCTCGTGCCGAGCGAGCCGCCCGTGCCGGCCACGTTCAACGCGCCCGTGCCGAGCGCCGAGCCGTTGCCCGCGATCAAGCCGCCGCCGCTCAGCGTCGTGCCGCCCGAGAACGTGTTCGCCCCGAGCAGCGTCGTCGTGCCGCTGCCGGTTTGCGCAAGGCCGCCGTTGCCGCCAATCACGCCGCCGAGGCTCAGATCGGCCGCGCCGTTCAGCCCGAGCGTCGCGCCCGCGCCGAGGTTCACCGCGTTGCCGAGCAAGGTACCGGCGACGTTCGTGGCGAGCGTGCCGCCCGCCCCGGTCACGTTCAACGCGCCGGTGCCGAGCGCCGCGCCGGTGCCGGCGATCAGTCCGCCGCCGCTCAACGTGGTGCCGCCCGAGAACGTGTTCGCCCCGAGCAGTGTCGTCGTGCCGCTGCCGGTTTGCGCGAGCCCGCCGTTGCCGGCGATCGTGCCGCTCAGGCCGAGATCGTTCGCGCCGTTCAACCCCAGCGTGACGCCGGCGCCAAGATTGACCGCATTGCCGAGCGTCACGCCCGGCACGCTCGCGCCGAGCGACGCCGAGCCGTTGACGTCGAGTGCGCCGAGGCCGAGCGCCGCGCCGCTGCCGACGACCAGGCTGCCGCCCGTCAGCGCGGTGCCGCCCGCATACGTGTTGTTGCCGGTCAGCGCCTGCGAGCCGGTGCCGGCGAGCGTCAGCCCGCCCGCCCCGCCGATGTTGCCCGCGAAGACGCCGCTGCCGCTGCCCGCGAGTGTCAGGTGGTTCCCACCAAGATCGATCGTCGAACCGGCGACACCCGACAGCGTGCCGATCGACTGCGGCGTGGTCGCCCCGCTGATATTGAACTGCGCACCGGCGCCGGTCAGGTTGACGGGGCTCGACGCGGCGAGGCTGCCGCCCGCGCCGATCGCGAGCGTGCCGCTACCGATCGTGGTGCCGCCGGTAAACGTTTCGGCCGCGGTGAGCGTCGTCGTGCCCGGGCCGCTCACGGACAGGCCGCCGCTACCGGAAATGATCCCGCCCAGCCCGAGATCGTTCGCACCGCCAACCGTCAGCGCCGCGCCGGCGCCCAGCTGGATCGCGTTGCCGAGCACCGTGCCGCCGACGGTCGTGCCGAGTGAGCCGCCCGCGCCGGTCACGTTCAGCGCGCCCGTGCCCAGTGCCGCGCCGTTGCCGGCGAGGATGCCGCCGCCGCTCAGCGTCGTGCCGCCCGAGAACGTGTTCGCGCCGGTCAGCGTCGTGATGCCCGAGCCGATTTGCGCGAGACCGCCGTTACCGCCGATCACGCCGTTCAGGCCGAGATCGTGCGTGCCGGTCAAAGACAGCGTCGCGCCCGCGCCGAGGTTCATCGCGTTGCCCAGCGCGATGCCGTTCACGCTCGCGCCGAGCGCACCGCCCGCACCGGCGACGTTGAGCGCGCCGCTGCCGAGCGCCGTATTGCTGCCGGCGAGCAGCGTGCCGGCGCTCAGCGTCGTGCCGCCGCCGAAGGTGTTCGCGCCGGACAGCGTCGTCGTCCCCGTGCCGCTCAGCACGAGACCGCCGCTGCCGCCGATCGCGCCGCTCAGGCCGAGGTCGTTCGCGCCGTTCAGCGTCAGCGATGCGCCGTTCAGGTTGATGCCGTTCGCGAGTGCCGCGCCGGCAGCCAGATCTGCGCTCAGCGAACCGCCGAGGCCGCTCACGTTCAACGCGCCGCCCACGCCGAGCGCCGTGTTGCCGCCGACGATCAGGCTGCCGCCGCCCGTCAGGCTCGCGCCGCCCGTAAACGTGTTCGCGCCGGACAGCGTCGTCGCGCCGGTACCGCCGAGCGCCAGGCCGCCCGCGCCCGAGATCGCGCCGTTCAGGCCGAGATCGGCGGCGCCGTTCAGACCGAGCGTTGCGCCCGCACCCAGATTCACTGCATTGCCGAGTACGGTGCCAGCGACGTTCGTCGCGAGCGTGCCGCCCGTGCCGGATACGTTCAGCGCGCCCGTGCCGAGTGCCGCGCCGTTGCCGGCGATCAACCCGCCACCGCTCAGCGCCGTGCCGCCCGTGAACGTGTTCGCGCCGAGCAGCGTCGTCGTGCCGGCGCCGCTTTGCGCCAGGTGGCCGCTCCCGCCGATCACACCGCCGAGGCTCAGGTCGGCCGCGCCGTTCAGGCCGAGCGTCGCGCCCGCGCCGAGGTTCACTGCATTGCCGAGCAGCGTGCCGCCGACGCTCGTCGTGAGGGTGCCGCCCGCACCGGATACGTTCAGCGCGCCCGTGCCGAGCGCCGCGCCGTTGCCGGCGATCAACCCGCCGCCGCTCAACGCGGTGCCGCCCGAGAACGTGTTCACGCCGAGCAGCGTCGTCGTGCCCGTGCCGCTTTGCGCGAGGCCGCCGTTCCCGGCGATCGTGCCGCCGAGGCTCAGGCCGGCCGCGCCGTTCAGGCCCAGCGTGGCGCCTGCATCGAGATTCACCGCATTGCCGAGCAGCGTGCCGCCCACGTTGGTCGCCAGCGAGCCGCCCGCGCCGGTCACATGCAGCGCGCCGGTGCCGAGCGCCGTGCCGGTACCGGCGATCAGCCCGCCGCCGCTCAGCGCCGTGCCGCCCGAGAACGTGTTCGCGCCGAGCAGCGTCGTCGTCCCCGCGCCGGTTTGCGCAAGACCGCCATTGCCGGCGATCGTGCCGCTCAGGCCGAGGTTGGCCGAACCGTTCAGGCCGAGCGTCACGCCGGTGTCGATATTCACGGCATTGCCGAGCAACGTGCCGCCGATGCTGGTGCCGAGCGTGCCGCCCGCGCTGCTCACGTTCAGCGCGCCCGTGCCGAGCGCCGTGCCGGTGCCGACGACGAGCCCCCCGCCGCCCGTCAGATTCGTTCCGCCCGTGAACGAATTGGCGCCGTTCAGCGTCAGCGTGCCAGTGCCGCTCGCGTTCAGCGCACCGCCGCCGCCGATCGTGCCCGACAACGCGAGCCCGTTCGCGCCGTCGACCGTCAGGCTCGTGCCGAGCGCCACGTTGTTGAGGAGGTTCACGCCGGCCGCGCCGGCCTCGAGCGTGCCGCCGCCGGCGACGATCGTGCCGGTGCCCAGCGCTCCGGCGCCGTGGACGATCGCGGTGCCGCCGGTCAGCGACGCGTTCGTCGCGGTCGATGCGCCGGTGAGGTCCCACGTGCCGCCCTGCACGCCGAGGTTGTTGAAGTTGCCGTACGTATCGACTGCAATGGTGCCGTTCGCCGGGCTGCCGGCAGCCGTGTTCAGTTGCAGGTTGAGCGTGTTGTTGCCGCCCAGCCCGGCATCGACGCCGAGCCCGACCGACGACCCGGTCTGCGCATTGAACGTGTTCGACGTGCCGAGGGCCGCGCCCAGCGACACGTTGCCGGTAACGGTGCCGGCGTTGGTGAACGTGTTCCCCGCGCCCGGCGTCCCGCTGGGCGCGAGCACCACCGAACCGTTGATCGCGCCGCCGCTCGCGTTGGTGAAGTTGACCTGTGCGCCGCCCGACGTGGTCACGACCTGCGCGGTCGGGCCGGCGCTGAAGCCCAGCAAGCCGGTCGTACCGATCGTGCCGGCATTCGTGATGTTCGTCGTGCCGCCCGTGCCGTTGTATACCGTCAGCGCCGGCCCGTTGAGCAGCGAGCTCGTCGACCCCATCATCACGCCCGAGCTGGCGTTCGTGACGTTGACGGTGCTCGCCGACCCGACATTGCCGACCACCGTGCCGTTCGACACGAGGCTCAACCCGGACAACGCGGGGTCGATCCTGCCGTTGTTGGTCAGCGTGACGCCGCTGCCGGTCAGCGACAACGCGGTGCCGCCGAGCAACGGCACCACGGATACGGTCGCCAGCGGCGCAACGGTCAGGTTGAGATTGTTGGTGCCGTTCGAATAGGACGTGGTGGCTCCGGTACAACTGACGGTCGTCGTTCCGGTGCAGGCGGCCAGCGCGTCGACGGGGACGATCCCGGCGCCGACCAGCGCGACCAGCATGCCGGTCGGGACGAGGAGTTTCGGACGTGCTTCCGCGCGCTTTTTGTTCGAGCCCATGCGCATACGCATAATCACACCTTCCCATAAGAGAATCGACGACACCGGGTATTGCCTCGACGCATTTAAAATGCCGAAGACAAATACTGGGATTCGCTATTCGATGTTTTTTAGAAAAACACCGCCCCGCCACCAATCCGAAGTGGTTGACTGGATTAAAAACCAATGAGAATGAATCGCTGAGTATTATTGAATCGGCATATTTTACTTTTAAGCCCCCTTCGTCACCCGGTAAGTTTTTCGCTAATCAGAAACAGTTGTTTTCATATAGCCGGAAGCACTGCCCGGGGGAGCACAGTCGAACCCCGTCCGTCCCTGCAGGCCAACACCGCCTCCCCGCCGAAATCCCGTATGTACGGAGCCTTCCGCCCGACAATCAAACGCCGGACCTGCCCGGTCGGGCAACCGTACCGCCGTCGCCCCGCCTACCCGTTCGTCAGTACCTGCCGTCCGATTCTCATGTCTCCAGGCGTGATCGCGAGACAAATATAGGCTCGACTCGCAAACGTTTTCCATGGGCCGGATATTTTTTTGGCAAAACTCAACATTCTTTCATCCCGATTAACTCATTTACGCCCGAGATGAAAATGATTCTCTTTAAGTAAATCGCGAAAATCATTAAGAAAGGCAAAATAATCAAATTTCCGGATGCCGACTTTTTACCGGATCTGCTTTAATTGATTCAGATCCGCCGCATTGCCTTTCCGATTCGCGGGCGATAACGAGGTGTCCAAGGGAGAACTTCACGATGGTGACGTTGAACATCAACAACCGGCCGGCCGAGATCGATGCCGATCCGTCGACGCCGGTGCTCTGGGTGCTGCGCGACAACCTCGGGCTGACCGGCACCAAGTTCGGCTGCGGCACCGGCGACTGCGGCGCCTGCACCGTTCATGTCGACGGCCGGGCGGCCCGAAGCTGCACGCTGGCGCTGTCAGCGGTCGGCAGTGCGCGCATCACGACGTCCGAACATCTCGCCGACGATGCGCTCGGCAAGGCCGTCCTCGACGCGTGGCTCCGGCACGACGTCGCGCAATGCGGCTACTGCCAGAGCGGTCAGATGATGAGCGCGGCCGCCCTGCTGCGCGGCAACAAGGCGCCGACCGACGCCGACATCGATCGCGCGATGGCCGGCAACCTGTGCCGCTGTGCGACCTACCAGCGCATCCGCGCCGCGATTCACGATGCGACCAGCGCGCTTGCCTGAGCCTGCCGGGAGACATTGATCATGCGTATTCGCACTGCCGGCCGCCCGGCGAGCACCGACGCCCCCCACCCCGACGCTTCGCCGGTCGCCGGAACAGGTTCTCCGACGCTCGGCCGGCGCGGCTTCCTGAAGCTCACGATGGCGGCGAGCGGCTGCCTTGCACTGGGCATCGCGCCGACCCGGGCCACGGCCGAAGCCGGCAAAGCCCTTCCGTCTTCGCCACCGCAAGCATTCCTGATCATTGCGCCGGACAACACGGTGACGGTCGCCGTCAACCGGACGGAATCCGGCCAGGGCGTCAGCACCGCGCTGCCGATGGCGCTGGCCGACGAACTGGATGCCGACTGGCGCAACGTACGCACCGTGCTCGCACCGGCCGGCGAGCCGTACAAGGACCCGGTGACGGGCATCCAGATGACCGGCGGCGCGACGTCGGTCAATCACTCGTTCGCGCAATATCGCGAACTCGGCGCGTCCGCGCGCGCGATGCTCGTCGCCGCGGCCGCGCGGCGCTGGAACGTCGATCCCGCCGCGTGCCGCACCGCGAACGGTGTCGTGACGGCCGGCAACCGCAGCGCGACCTACGGCGAACTGGCGCCCGACGCGATGGCGATGCCGGTGCCGCAGCGGGTGCCGTTGAAATCGCCGGACCAGTTCCGCATCATCGGCAAGCCGACACCGCGCATCGACGCACGCGCGATGCTCGACGGCACGCTCAAGTACGGGATGGACTGGCGCCTGCCGGACATGAAGGTGGCCGTGGTCGCGCGCCCGCCGCGCTTCGGCGGGCAGGTCGCGAGCTACAACGCGGCCGCGGCCCGGGCGGTCAAGGGCGTGGTGGAAGTCGTCGAGATCCCGGTCGACCGCGGCGGCACCGGCGTGGCCGTCATCGCCGATGGGTACTGGCCGGCCAAACTCGGGCGCGATGCGCTGCAGGTCACATGGAAAGACAGCGGGTCGAGCGTGTCGTCAGCGGAACAGATGCGCGCTTACAAGCAGCTCGCCGCCTCGCCCGGCACCGTGGTGCGGACAGCGTCGAGCGGCAGTGCGCCGCCACCGGCAACACGGATTCAGAAGGAATACGAATTTCCGTATCTCGCGCATGCGCCGATGGAGCCGCTCAGCTGTACGGTGGACGTCGGCCCGGCGAGCTGCGCGTGCGGGATCAAGATCTGGGGCGGATCGTCGCTGCAGACGGCCGATCGCGCCGCGGTCGCGAAGGCGCTCGGCGTGGCGCCGGCCAAGGTCCAGATCTTCACGTTGACGTCGGGCGGCGACTACGGCCGGCGTTCGACGCCGACGTCGGACTACGTGGTCGAAGCCGCGCGCGTATCCGCCGCCTATCTGGCGGCCGGCCACCTCGGCCCGGTCAAGACGATCTGGACGCGCGAGGACGATCTGCGCGGCGGCTATTACCGCCCGATGGTGCTGCATCGCGTCGACATCGGCGTGGACGGCAACGGCGCCGTGCACGACTGGCAGCACGTCGTCGTCGGCCAGTCGGTGCTGAAGGGCTCGCCGCTCGAGCGCACGACGATTCGCAAGGGTGGCGTCGACCCCGCGCTGACCGAAGGCGTCGCCGACAGCCCGTACGGCTTTCCGATGCAGGTGTCGGTCCATCAGACGGACGCGGACGTGCCGGTCCAGTCGTGGCGCTCGGGCGGCCATACGCATACGGCATTCGTGATGGAGACGCTGGTCGACGAGCTCGCGCACGCGGCGCGACAGGACCCGGTCGCGTATCGGATGGCACGGCTGTCCGGCCCCGAGCACGCGCCCCATCGCCAGGCGCTCGCGCTCGCCGTCGACAAATCCGGCTACGGCACGCGCACGCTGCCTGCCGGGCACGCATGGGGCACGGCCATGCATGAATCGGCCGGGACGGTCGTGGCTTACGTGACGGAGGTCTCGATCGAAGCGCAGCAACCGCGCGTGCATCGCGTGACGGCCGGCGTGTATGCGGGCCGCATCGTCAACCCGACTGGCGCGGAAGCGCAGATCCAGGGCGGCGCGCTGTTCGGCCTCGCGACGACGAAGCCGGGCTTCGCGATCGACGTCGACCATGGCGCGGTGCGCAACGCCGGTTTCGCCGACTATCCACCCGTGCGCATGCAGGAAGCGCCGCAGGTGGATGTCTTCTTCGTTCCGTCGGACGCGCATCCGACCGGGTTGAGCGACGCCGGCGTACCGCCGATCGCACCGGCGGTGGCCAACGGTGCGTTCGTCCTGACCGGCGAGCGGATGCATGCGTTGCCGTTCGCGCCGATGCTGGTCGCGGCCGCCGCCCCGGCGATGCCGGCGGCCCCCGCGGCAGCCGTCGACGACGATCCGTACGGCGACCTGGCGGCCGGCGGCTGCCGGATGCCGCGCAAGGCCAAGCCGGCCGCGTTGAAGCCCAGGACCGATCAAAGTCACGCAGGCGTCGGCCAGGCGCCCTCGGTGCCGAAATTCCTGCGGCCGAAACGGCGCGCCGGCATCCCGTGCATCGACGATCTGAAGAAAGGCACGGTGTAACGTAGACGATCCGGCCAGCGGCTGCGCCCGGCACGCCCGCCGGGCCGGGCCAGCCGCATGGACCGTCGCGACGGCGGGACAGCGCGCCCGCCGTCGCGTTCACCCCCGCACGCGCCGCATCCTGAGCGTGGCCGACGGCGATTCGCCGAACGCGCGCTTGTACTCGATCGCGAACCGCCCGAGGTGCGCGAAACCCCATTTCAGCGCGACATCGGTGACCGACGCGAGCCCCGGCGTATCGTCGGCCAGCAGTTCGTCGCGTACATGTTGCAGCCGCAACTGCCGCACGAAGCCCATCGGCGTGATCCCGTGGCGATTGCGAAAGCCGGCGAACAGCGTGCTCGGGCTAACGCCGGCAAGATCGGCGAGCCGTTCGATCGTCAGCGGCTCGTCGAGATGCGCGCGAATGTATTCCTCGACGCGCCGCACGTAGAACGGCGCGAGCGCCGTCGGCAGGCGCCGCGTGCCGTCGCGTGCGCTGTTCGGGTGGCCGTGCAGCAGCAGGTTGAGCAGCGTCGATTCGAGCTGCTCGAACGCAAGCGGATGACGCAACGGATGCGCGTCCGTCGCGATCGCGCCAGCGAGCACCGGCAGCAACTGTGCGAGACAGGTGCCCTGCGGCGACGACAGGCTGAATTCCGGTTCGAATTCGACGCTCACACGCCGGTCGTCGCCGAAATGCCGCTGCGCGTGGCGCTCCATCACTTCACGCTCGATGCGCAGGATCACTTGCGGGCACGCATCGCCCCAGCGCATCTTCAACGGCAGCGTCGGCGAAAGCAGCGACGCGGTGCCCGGCGACGACACGAAGCGCGTCGCGCCGCACTCGATCTCGGCGTCGCCGCGCAGCGGAATCTGCAGCAGGAAGAAATGCTCGAGCGGCCCCGGCTCGATGCTGACGCCGCCACCGTAATCGAGCAGGTTCAACGACAGGTTGCCCCAGCGCGCATGGTGCATGCAGCTGTGCAGCGCACGCGATTCGCCGGTCGGCGTGAGCCGGTGCGGCTTGAACACATCGGCCACGCGTGCGCGCACCTCGTCGACGTCGTTCGACTGCAGCAGCAGCGTGTCGTGATTGAAACAGGCGGCATCGGCCAGCCAGCCGGTTTCGAAAAATTGCGCCATCGAAGTTCTCCCGTCGTGCTCGATCGCACTCGCGCCGTGCATGCATTCCCGCTATCGGGGAATCCGTCGCACGATCCGGACAGCGCCTGGAGTATCCGGACAGTCCGTCCTACGAAACACGCAAGTCCCGCGCAAGCCACGCAAGAAGCGGACCGTTCGCGCATCGTAGAAAACTGTGCGGGCCTTCCGCATCCGCACATACCCGCACTCGGCCCCGGCCCGCCAGCCCGCGGCAGCCGCTGCCGCAGGTTTCCGGAATTCGCGGATACCGGCCGAAGAAAGCGGATAGAAACGCCCATTTCGGCCGCCAATACTGGGCCGTCACCGAAACCAACCGCATGGAGGGACCCATGAACGGACGTCACATCGAGATTCCAGCGCCGGACGGCGGCGCGTTCCGCGCGTACCTGAGCACGCCGGCCGGCGGCACCGGGCCGGGCATCGTGCTCTGTCACGAGATCTTCGGCGCGAACGCGACGATGCGCGACGTGGCCGACTATTACGCCGAGGAAGGCTATACGGTGCTCGTGCCGGACCTGTTCTGGCGCCAGGCCCCGGGCATCGAGCTCGGTGATACGGCGGCCGATTTCGAGCGCGCGATGGCCCTTTATCGCGAATACGACGAAAACAAGGGCGTCGAGGACATCGGCGCCGCGCTGGACGTGCTCCGCCGGCGGCCGGAATGCACGGGCGAAGCCGGCGTGCTCGGCTACTGCCTCGGCGGCAAGCTCGCGTATCTCGCCGCGTGCCGGCTGCGGGGCGTGGCCGCAGCGGTCAGTTACTACGGCGTGGGCATCGAGCACGCGCTGGACGAAGCCGCGCACCTGCACGGGCGACTCGTGCTGCAGATCGCGGAGCTGGACCGCTTCTGCCCGCCCGACGCGCAGCAGCGCATCACGGCTGCGCTGGCGGGCCGCGGCGGCGTCGAAGTCTACGTCTACCCCGGCGTCGATCACGCATTCGCTCGCGCCGGCGGCGATCATTTCGACAAGGCCGCCGCGGTCATGGCCCACCAGCGCGCGATCGCCGCGTTCCGCGCCGCGCTCGGCCCGCGCTACGACCTGTCCGCGCTGTGGGAAACGCACCTGAAGCACGAGTTCGACACGCGCAACGTCGACGCGACGATGGCCACGATGGTCGCCGAGCCGTACGTCAACCATATTCCGACGCTGACGGGCGGCGTCGGCCACGACGAACTGAAGCGCTTCTACACGCATCACTTCGTGCATGCGAACCCGCCCGACACGACGATCACGCCGATCTCGCGCACGATCGGCGCGAGCCAGATCGTCGACGAGCTGCTGTTCCGCTTCACGCACACCACCGAGATCGACTGGATGCTGCCGGGCGTCGCACCGACCGGCAAGCGTGTCGAGATTCCGCTCGTCGCGATCGTCAAGTTTCGCGGCGACAAGCTCTATCACGAGCACATCTACTGGGATCAGGCGAGCGTGCTCGTGCAGATCGGCCTGCTCGACCCGGCCGGCCTGCCGGTCGCGGGCGTCGACACGGCCCGCAAGCTGCTCGACGAAACCGTGCCGTCGAACGGCCTGATGCGCCGCTGGCACGACAGCACGCCATCGACGGATGCGCACTGACGCGGCTCTTCCCTCACCCCACGATTCCCGGAGGCACCCCATGAATGCCCTTGCTGGCAAAGTCGCGCTCGTCACCGGCGGCGCCACGCTGATCGGCGCCGCGGTCGCGCAGGACCTGAGCCGCGCCGGTGCGTGCGTCGCGATCCTCGATCTCGATGCGGACAACGGCGCACGCGTGGCCGCGTCGCTCGGCGAACGGGCGCTGTTCATCGCGCTCGACATCACCGACGATCGTGCGATCGAGCGCGCGGTCGCGACGATCGTCGAGCGGTTCGGCGCGATCGACGTGCTCGTCAACCTCGCGTGCAGCTATGTCGACAACGGCATCCACGCGACCCGCAACGACTGGCTCGCCGCGATGGACGTCAACGTCGTGTCGGCCGCGATGCTCGCGAAGGCCGTGCATCCGCACATGGCCCGGCGCGGCGGCGGCGCGATCGTGAACTTCAGCTCGATCTCCGCGCAGTGCGCGCAAACCGGCCGCTGGCTGTATCCGACCTCGAAGGCCGCGATCCGCCAGCTCACGCGCAGCATGGCGATGGATCTCGCGCCCGATCGCATCCGCGTCAACTCGGTATCGCCGGGCTGGACCTGGTCGCGCGTGATGGACGAGATGACGCACGGCGACCGCGCGAAGACCGATCGCGTCGCCGCGCCGTTCCACCTGCTCGGGCGCGTCGGCGATCCGTCGGAAGTCGCGCAGGTCGTCACGTTCCTGTGCAGCGACGCGGCGAGCTTCGTGACCGGCGCCGACTACGCGGTGGACGGCGGCTATGCCGCGATGGGCCCCGAACAGGCGGTGCCGGCGATTCCACGGCTCGCGGAGTGACCGTGCCGCGTCGCCGCTGCTTCCCGCAACCATTCCGGCCGTCACACGGCCAACCGAGGACATCCCCATGAGACGCATCGCTATCGTCGGCGCCGGCCAGTCCGGCCTGCAACTCGCCTTCGCCCTGCTCGACCAGGGCTACCACGTCACGCTCGCGACCAACCGCGATGCGGAGCAGATCCGCACGGGCAAGGTCATGTCGAGCCAGTGCATGTTCCACACGTCGTTGCAGATCGAGCGCGATCTCGGCCTGAATACGTGGGAGGAAGCGTGCCCGGCCGTCGAAGGCATCGGCATCGCGGTGCCGCACCCGGACGGCAATGGCCGCAAGGCGATCGACTGGTCGTCGCGGCTGACCCGCTACGCGCAGTCGGTCGACCAGCGCGTGAAGATGGCCGACTGGCTCGACGGCGTCCGCCGCCGCGGCGCGGACGTGCGCATCGCCGACATCGGCGTGCCCGAACTCGAGGAACTCGCCCGCAGCCACGACCTCGTGCTGCTCGCGGCCGGCAAGGGCGACATCGTCGGCCTGCTCGGCCGCGACGATGCGCGCAGCCCGTTCGACCGCCCGCAGCGCGCACTGGCCCTCACCTACGTGAAAGGGATGACGCCGAGCGAGCCGTATTCGCGCGTACGCTTCAACCTGCTGCCGGGCATCGGCGAGTATTTCGTGTTTCCCGCGCTGACCACCACGGGCCCATGCGAAATCATGGTGTTCGAAGGCATCCCGGGCGGCCCGCTCGACTGCTGGGCCGACGTGAAGACGCCCGAGCAGCATCTGGACCGCAGCCTGTCGTTCCTGCAGCAGTACGTGCCATGGGAATTCGAACGCTGCCGCAACGTCGAACTCACCGATCCGAACGGCACGTTGGCCGGACGTTTCGCGCCGACCGTGCGCAAGCCGTTCTTCCGGCTGCCGTCGGGCCGCACCGTGTTCGGGATGGCCGATGCGGTGGTGGTCAACGATCCGATCACCGGCCAGGGCTCGAACAACGCCGCGAAATGCGCGAACGCGTATTTCGACGCGATCGTCGCGCGCGGCACCGCGCCGTTCGGCGAAGACTGGATGCAGCAGACCTTCGAAGGCTACTGGGCCTATGCGCAGCATGTCGTGCGCTGGACCAACTCGCTGCTCACCCCGCCGCCGCCGCACATCCTCGAACTGCTCGGCGCGGCCGGCCAGTCGCCGTCGCTCGCGAAAACGATCGTCGACGGCTTCGACGATCCGCGCCGGTTCGCGCCGTGGTGGTTCGAGCCGTCGGCATGCGCGGCGCTGATCCGCGAACACAGCGTGCGTGCGGAGTAACCGCCATGGAAACGACCGTTACCGACCGCGCGGCCCTCGACCCGATGCAGTTGCGCGCCGCGTTCGGGCAGTTCCCGACCGGCGTCACCGTGATCACCACGTGCGCGGCCGACGGGCGCAAGGTGGGCCTCACCGCGAATTCGTTCTCGTCGCTGTCGCTCGATCCGCCGCTCGTGCTGTGGAGCCTGCGCAAGGTCGCGCCGAGCCGCCCGGATTTCGTCGCGGCCACGCACTTCGCGATCAACATCCTCGCGCACGACCAGATCGACCTGTCGCGCCGCTTCGCGACGCCCAGCGCCGACAAGTTCGACGGCGTGCCGCACGTGGCATCGGAGAGCGGCGGTGTGCCGTGCCTCGGCGGCGCGAGCGCGCGCTTCGTGTGCCGCAACGTCGGCCACTACGAAGGCGGCGACCACCTGCTCTTCATCGGCGAGATAGAACGGTTCGACGCATTGGGCAAGGCGCCGCTCGTGTTCCATGCGGGCCAGTATCGCGCGATCGCCGACCATCCCGATCTTTTACGTGCCGTTTAATTAGCCATACGAACAAATAACCAGGAGGTGGTGAACATGAAACTCGGCTCTCGCCTGCTCGTCACCGCAGGCTTCACGATCGCCGGCCTCGCCGGCCCCGCCAGCCACGCGCCGGCCCACGCGGCCGACCTGCCCGCGGTCAACCTCGGCATGACCAGTTTCCTCGACGGGATGCCGCCGGCCGGCGCCGGCTGGTATGGCACGCAATACCTGCAGTACTACACGGCCGGCCGCGTCAACGACAATGCGGGCAACAAGGTCGGGTTGCCGAAGCAGGACATCGACCTGTTCGCCGGCTTGAGCCAGCTCGTCTATCAGTCGCCGCTGACGTTCGCGGGCATGCATCCGGGCCTCGACGTGATCCTGCCGTGGATTGCGTCCGCGCGCACCGACGACGGCATCGGCAACGTCGCGCTGAATGCGCGTGCCGGCTTCGGTGATCTGCTGATCGGCCCGTTCATCCAGTTCGACCCGGTGATGGGCGCGCAGGGCCCGCGCTTCGCGCAGCGCGTCGAATTCCAGTTCATCGTGCCGACCGGCGCGTACGATCCGTCGCGCGCGATCAATCCCGGCAGCCATTTCTGGTCGTTCGATCCGTACTGGGCCGCGACGCTGTGGCTCACGCCGAAATGGACCGTGTCGTGGCGGCTGCACTATCTGTGGAACGCGACCAATCATCAGCCGGCCACGGCACTCGGCCCGGACGTGACGTCGACGCAGGCCGGCCAGGCGCTCCACGTGAACTTCGCGACCGAGTACGAAGTGCGGCCCGGCCTGCGGCTGGGGCTCAACGGCTACTGGCTGCGCCAGACCACCGACATGAAGGCCAACGGGCAGGACGTGCCGGGCACGCGCGAAGCCGTGTTCGCGATCGGGCCGGGGGCGATGGTCAGCTTCTCGCCGCACGATCACCTGCTGTTCAACGCGTACTTCGAGACCCATGCGCGCAACCGGCCGCAGGGCACGCGGATGGTGCTGCGCTACGTGCATCATTTCCAGTGACGCGCGGCGCGCCGGCTGCCCCGCCACGGGGCACCGCCGCTTCAACGGGTTAGCAGTAGGGGGCAGCCGTGAAGGCGGTGGACTACGGCTTGTTCCATGGCCGACCATGGGTCCAGGATGCATTGACGCCGCTATGGTCGACCTGTCTCGCGGCGCCGCCTGGGGAGGGAGCCTCCATGAAGCCTGTTGCCGTGCCGGCCGCCGGATGGCCACCGCGTGGCCCCGGGGCCGGCACATCCGGCCTTTATCGATGCGCGCGCAGCCGCATCCGCGCGCCGCTCACGGCGCGACGCCAACGAACGTCGGCAGCAGCACGCGATAGACGTGAATCATCGCCGGGCCGAGCAGCACCATCATCAGCGCGGGAAAGATGCAGAAGATCAGCGGAAACAGCAGCTTCAGCGCGATCTTCGCCGCGCGTTCCTCCGCGCGCATCCGGCGCCGCGTGCGCAGCATGTCCGACAGCACGCGCAGCGATTCGCTGATGCTCGTGCCGAACCGGTCGGCCTGGATCAGCATCGCGCAGAACGATTCGATGTCCTCCACGCCGGTACGCAGCGCGAGATTGCGCAGCGCCGTCTCCTTCGTGAAGCCGGAGCGCATCTCGAGCAGCAGCAGGTCGAGTTCGCTCGCGACCACGTCGCTGCGAAACCGCAGCTCCTCGCTCACCTTCATCAGCGCCGCGTCGAGCCCGAGGCCGGCTTCGACGCACACCGTCAGCAGGTCGAGCGCGTCCGGAAAATCCTCGAAGATCTTCCGCTGGCGCACCTTGACCCGCTGCGACAGCACGATGTTCGGAATGTAATAGCCGATGCCGGCGAGCGCGACGAGGATCAACGACAGCAGCGCACGCTCGTCGCCGAGCGACGTGGTGATCAGCGCCAGCAGCGCGGCGCACGGCAGGCCGAGCGCGAGCATCGTCTTCGCGGTGAAGTACACCGCGGCCGCGCTCTGGTTGCGCCAGCCGGCATTCATCAGCCGGATGCGCAACGGCGAATTCTCCCAGCCCTCCTTCGGCACCGACAGCTTCGAGATCGGGCTGGACAGCTCGACCAGCTTCGCGACCCAGCGCGACGCCATGTCGTCGCCGTCTCCCGCGCCGGCGACGCCGCCCGCCCCGGTCCCGCCGGCCTGCTGGAGCCGGCGCTGGATGCCGCGCGGCGCGAACAGCAGCATCGCGACGAGCACGCCGCCGGCCACGAAGATGAACAAGCCGCCCAGCATCACGGCCTGGACCACGCTCAGGTTTTGCATGACAACCTCGCAACGGTTCGTTATTCGGCTCGCGCGTCAGACGCGAATGCGCACGATTCGGCGGATCCAGAACAGGCCGAACAGCATCGACACCAGCATCGTGCCGACCATCCGGATCCCCGCCGGGTCCTCCCAGAGCACCGACAGGAATTCGCGGTTCAGCAGCGCCATCACCGCCGCGGTGCCGAACGGCAAGAGCCCGAGAATCCACGCCGACAGCCGCCCTTCCGCCGACAGCACGCGCACCTTGTCGAACAGCTTGAAGCGCTCGCGGATCAGCCCGGCGATGCTCTCGAGCAACTCGGCCAGGTTGCCGCCCGTCTCGCGCTGGATCAGCACCGCGATCACGAAGTAGCGCAGGTCCTGCACCGGCACGCGCGTCGCGAGATTCGTCAGCGCGTCGTGCAGCGACACGCCGTAGTTGACCTCGTCGAACGTGACGCGGAATTCGCCGCCCATCGGCTCGGAAAACTCGTCGCCGACCATCCCGAGCGTGCTCGTGAACGAATGGCCGGAACGCAGCGCGCGCGCGATCATGTCGCAGATGTCCGGCAACTGCCGCTCGAGCTTGCGCATCCGCTTGGCGCGGCAGCGCAGCACGTACGTCATCGGCAGCCACCCGGCGACCAGCGCGACCGGCACCGCGGCGAGTTGCGGCAAGCGGGCGAAGCTCGCCACGAACCACGCGAGGGCCGCGAACGTCGCGCTGAGCGTGATCAGCTTCGGCAGCGTCCAGTCGAGGCCCGACTGCTGGATCACGAGATCGAGCGCATGCACGCGCGGCAGGCGCAGCAGCAGCCGGTCGAACGGCTTCGACTCGTCGAGCATGCGCTTCTTCAGGATCGACAGCCGCTCCTGCTGGACGTTGCCGCCGGCCGACATCGCGCGAATGCGCGATTCGATCCGGCGCGCGGCGGCACCGTGCCGCGCGTTCCACCATTGATAGATGCCCTCGATCGACAGCACGACCGCGACGAAGGTAAGAATCACAAAACCGTAAAAGATCGCATTCATGAGGCCTCCCCGGCAGCGCACGGCGCCCTGGCGTCAGTCCGTCTCGTAATGCACGGACGGGTCGTACAGCGAATCCGGCAGGTTGATGCCGAATGCCTGCAGCCGTTCGGCGAACTTCGGCCGCACGCCGGTCGCGCAGAAGTGGCCGCGCACCGCGCCGTCGCGGTCCACGCCCGTGCGCTTGAACGTGAAGATCTCCTGCATGTTGATGATGTCGCCTTCCATCCCGGTCAGCTCCTGGATGCTGACGATCTTGCGCTTGCCGTCGGTCAGGCGCGCCGCCTGCACGACCACCGAGATCGCCGACGCGATCTGCTGGCGCATCGTCTTCGGCGGCAACGTCAGGCCGGACACGCTGACCATGTTCTCGAGGCGCGTCAGCGCGTCGCGCGGCGTGTTCGCGTGGATCGTCGCGAGTGAGCCTTCGTGGCCGGTGTTCATCGCGTTGAGCATGTCGAGCGCTTCGGCGCCGCGCACTTCGCCGAGGATGATGCGGTCCGGGCGCATCCGCAGCGCGTTGCGCACCAGCGTGCGCTGCGTGATCTCGCCCTTGCCCTCGATGTTCGGCGGGCGCGTCTCGAGCCGCAGTACGTGCGGCTGCTGCAGTTGCAGCTCGGCGGCGTCCTCGATCGTCACGATCCGCTCGTTGCGCGGAATGAAGCCGGACAGGATGTTGAGCAGCGTCGTCTTGCCGCTGCCGGTGCCGCCCGACACCAGCACGTTCACCTTCGCGCGCGACAGCGCGTCGAGCAGCTCGGCCATCGGCGGCGTGAGGCTGTGGTAGCGCACCAGGTCGTCCATCTTCAGCGGGTTGACCGCGAAGCGCCGGATCGACATCAGCGGCCCGTCGATCGCGGACGGCGGGATGATCGCGTTCACGCGCGAACCGTCCGGCAGCCGGGCGTCGACCATCGGGCTCGATTCGTCGATGCGGCGCCCGACGCGCGACACGATCTTCTCGATCACCTTCATCAGGTGCGCGTCGTCGTAGAACGTCACGTCGGTCAGTTCGAGCTGGCCGCAGCGCTCGACGTAGACCTGCCGGTACGTGTTCACGAGGATGTCGGAAATGCCGGGGTCGCGCAGCAGTGCTTCGAGCGGGCCGAAGCCGAACATCTCGTCGTACACGTCGATCGCGAGCTGGCGCCGCTCGATGTCGTTCGCCGGCAGCCGCTCCTCGTCGAGGATGCGCGCGATCAGCGCGCCGATTTCCATGCGGATCTGATCCTGATGCAACCGGGACAGGCGCTCGAGCTCGACGCGCTCGAGCACGGCCAGGTGAATTTCGCGGCGCAGCTTCTGGTATGCGTCGCGCACCGACGAATGCGCCGGGCCGGCCGCTTCGCTGGCCGCCAGCGGCTGGGCCCGGTGCAAGGACATCTGTTCGCGCAATGACATGATGGTTCCCCGAAAGAATTACATCGACTTGAGCTTCGGCGTGGCCTTGCGGCCGAACAGCCGGGACATCAACGGTTCGCTGTGCGTCGCGCCGCGTCCCGCGCGCACTTCGCCGTCGACGAGTTGCTTCGCACAGCCCTGCAATGCCCGGACGACCGCCGAGCCGCGCGCGAGCCGCGACACCGGATGGCCCTGGTTGATCGCTTCGAGCACGGTGTCGGCGTCGTCGGGAATCGTGCAGGCCGCGTGCAGGCCGAGCACTTCCTCGAGCGCGGCGCGGGTCCGCTCGCTCGCGCGGGTCGTGCGGTTCACGATCAGCCGCAACTGGTCGGTCGAGTAGCCGAGCGACACGAGAATTTCCAGCAGCCGGCGGCCGGCGCGCACGTGCGGCATCGCGGGCTGCAGCACGATCTGGATCTGGTCGCTGCGATCGAGCGCGACCATCGACAGCGGGTTGATGCCGACGCCGACGTCGAAGATCACGAAGTCGTAGCGCGGCGCGGCGACGCCGAGAATCCATTCGAGCGCGTCCTCGCGCATCTCGGCGGCCTTGACCGGGTCGCCGGCGCCCGCCAGCACGTGGAAGTTTTCCGTCACGTGCGCGACGCTCGCGTCGAGAAACGCGCCGTCGAGCCGCTCGATCTGTGCGCACAGTTGCGGCAGCGTCGACGGCGGCGTTTCGTCGCTGACGAGGAATGCCGCGTCGGCGAACTGCTGGTTCAGGTCGATCAGCAGCACGCGGCGCTTGAAGCCCTCGGCGATCTCGAACGCGATGTTGCCGGCCGCGAAGCTCGTGCCGACCCCGCCCTTGCACGACATGAACGACACGATCCGCGTGTCGTCGGTATCGCGCCGCGTGCTTTGCGCGGCCGCCCGCCCGAGCGCGTTGCCGAGCGCCTGCGGATCGAGCGGCCACTGCAGCACGTCGCGGGCGCCCGCGCGCATCGCGTCGAGCAGCACGTGCGGCGATGCGTCGGCCGTCACGAGGATGCAGGTCAGGCCCGCATGCGCGCGGCAGATGCGCTCGATCGCCGACAGCTCGGACGGCTCGAGCGACGTGCCGTCGATCAGCAGGATGTCGAACGCATCGAGGCCGTCGGTGCGATGCTCGATCTGCGACGGGCGGCCGGTGGCGCGCGTCGTGCGATAGCGTCCGCAGTCGGCCACGAGACGCGCGATCTGCGTGAGCCGCGCGGTATCGTCGGAAGCTACGAGGATGTTGATCATGTCGTGTGCCTCGTCTTTTCGATTAGTTGCAGGCGGAGCCGCCCGTCGCGGAATTCAGGCTTTCGCGCGGCAGTGTCGTCGTGAACGGCGGCATCCTGACCGTGACGTTCATGAACGGGATCATGGTCTTGACGGTGACGTTCGTGACGCTCACCGTCACGAACGAGCACGTGTTCACGTCGCAGCTCGACGGCGTGTAGTTGACCGACACGTTCGCGCTCGACAGCAGCGGCAGCAGCGATCGCACGCGCTTCACGACACCCGCGGCGTTCACGTCGCAAACCACCGCGGTGCGCGCGCCGAGACGCACGGCCTCGCTCGCGGTGTTCCAGTAGAACAGCACGCGGCCGAACTCGAAGATGCCGATCAGCAGCATGATCAGCACCGACGCGATCAGCGCGAATTCGACGATCGCCACGCCGCGCTGCGCGCGCCGGCGGGACAGCGGAAAATGGCGCGCGTTCATGACACTTGCCTCATCACGGTGACGATGTTGCCGAAGGTGATCGACGGCAGCCACGGGTACGCGGGGATCGGCTGGTACTGGTAGCCCGAGATCTTCACTTCGACGACGTTGATCGCGCCCGTGGCCGTGCCGCTCGCCGCGTTGTTGTTCGAATCGTAGGTCGGCAGGTTCGCGAACTGCGACGGGTCGGACGCATCGCTGCAGCCGGTCGTGCGCTGTGCGTCGCAGATCGTGACCATCGACGTCGTGAGCCCAGGCACCAGCTCGGTGCCCGACGAGCCGCACGTCGTGCTGCCGTACACGACGAGACATTGCGCCTGCGACACCGGATACGCGCTGTCGGTCGGCAGCCAGACCGACAGGTAGCGTGCCGCGTCGCGCGTGGCCTTGGTCAGCGTCTCGTACTGGTAGATCGCGCGACCGAACTCGGCCACGCCCGTCGCGAGCATGATCATCGGCATCAGCACGAGCGCGAACTCGACGGCGACGACGCCACGGGTGCGCGAACGACGAATCGGCGGCTTCTTCATGATCGTCTCTCCGCTATTGAACGAGCATCGGCACCTGGGTGCCCGACGCACTGCCGCTGCCGGGCAAGCCATGCGTCGCGCACGGGTTGTTGCCCGAGACCGACGAGCCGAGGTATTCGAGGTGCGCGACGACGGCGCCGCTGCCCGCGCTGAACGGGAGCGGATCGAGCATCAGCACGCAATCCCATTGCGTGACGTGCACCTTGCCGCTGCTGCCCTTCAGCGTCGAACAGTCGCCTTCCGGCGCGAGCGCGAGGCGCCGGTCGCTGCCGTACGTCGAGTAGTTGCTCGCCGTCGCCGTGCCGTTGGTGGCGATGCCGCTGCCCGACGGCGGCGCGCCGTCGCCCTGGTAAGACTTGAAGCTCGCGCGGTCCGCCACGAACTGCGTGTATGCGTCACCCTTGATGCCCGCCGTTCCGGGCGGCCCGTAGTCCGGCCCGACGTACGCGTAGCCGGTGAAATCGGGCTGGCCGCTCGAACCGTTCGCGCCGTTCGTATAGATGCCGAAGCGCGTATTCCACGCACGCTGCGACGCCGACTTCATGCCCGTGGTGGCCAGATCGGGCGGACTCGTGATGTTGCAGGTATTGCCCGACAGCTCGCTCGCGAGCGTCGTCTCGTTCGTCGAGCCGTCGAGCGCCGCCCAGCCGAAGTTGCCGGGCCCGTAGGTCGACGACGACCCGGACGGCGACGAGATCCAGTCGCCGACCTTGTAGGCCGGATCGGACGGGCCACGGCACACGAACACCGGAATCGCGCAGGTGGTCTGCCCGCCGCCGACGGTCGCGATCGCGCTCGCCGACACTTCCGCCGCATTCGCGAGCTTCGTGCCCGGCAGCACGTTCAGCACCTCGATGAACCAGTGCGCGATGTTGCTCAGCGTCGCGGTGCACTGCACGTACTTGATGTTCGCCGGCGTCGTGACCGCGTTCTTGGTCAGGAACGGGTTGGTCAGCGAATCGCTGAACGTGACGTTCGCGTTCGTCGACATCTGTACCGACGTCTTCTGGAAAAACACGAAATTCAGATGGCCGGCGGCGATGCCGTCGGCCTCGGCGACCGACAGGCTGATCGCCGACGTCAGGTCGCGCGCGGCGGACAGCGCGCAGGCATCGGCGCTGTTCTGCAGTTCGCTGCGCGTGACGTACAGCTTGCCGAGATCCAGCGCGAGCCCGACGAACCCGATCATCACCGCCAGTGCGAGACCGACGATGATCGCGACGGCACCGCGCTGGCGGTGCAGGCTGCGACGTGTGACTTTCGGATAGCGGGCTGCGCGGTTCATGGCGTTCTCCCTGAGCGTGCCGTCGTTACTGGGTCGACTTGCCGATGCCGATCACGAACGCATTGGTGGGCGGCTGGACCTGCTTGAACGACTTGTCGTAGTTGTCGAGCGCAGACGCGGCGGCGCTCCCGTCGACGCCCGATGCCGATACCGGACGTTCGCCGGCATGCGGATCGATGATCTGGGCGTGCATCACGGTGCGGACCGAGTCGCCGAAGCGGCTGTCCCACACCGGGGTCGACGACATGCAGCCGGCAAGCGCGAACGCGAGCGGGGCGGCGAGCGCCGCGCGGCGCACGAATACGAGGTAGGCGGATTTCATGAGCTTCCCCTTGGACGGTTTCAACGATCGGTGGACTGGGGTTCCGCGCCGGCGCGCGCAACCTGCGCTTTCGGCGCCGCCGCGATCCGGTGCTTCGGTCGCGCCGCCGGCTGGGCCGACGGTTCGGGGCCGGCGGCCGCGAGGCGCGCGGCGGTGGCTTCGATGCGCGCGACACGCGCCACGGTGGCCGCGTCGGACTGCGGGGCGGCGGCCGCGACCGGCGCCGGCGCCTTCGGCGGCTCGGCCGGCACCGGCGGCTGCACGTCCGCGTCTTGCGGCGCGCGCGGTGCGGGCAGCGCGGCCGGCGCGACCGGTGCTTCCGATTTCGGCGCCGGAGCAGGTGCCGGCGCCTGGGCCGGCGCCTGGGCCGGCGTCTGCGGCGCGGCGGCTGCGCCGTTGGCGGGCTGCATCGGCTGCGCGCCTGCCTTGCGCACGCCGCCACGGCCTTCCATGTTGCCGGTCGCAAAGACGTCGACTTCGTTCGGCTTCGAGAAGCTGTCGGTCGGCAGCGCGACGTCCGCGGTCTGCAGCGGCTTCACCAGGTGCGGCGTGATCAGAAAGATCAGCTCGGTGCGATCCTGCTGGAACGACGTGCTGCGGAACAGCGCGCCGAGCACCGGCACTTCGCCGACGCCGGGGATCGCCTTCAGCGCACCGCTCGCGTTGTCCTTGATCAGCCCGCCGATCGCGAACGATTCGCCGTCGCTCATCTGCACCGTCGTCGACGCGCGCCGCGTCGTGATCAGCGGCAGGATCGACGTGCCGCCGATGTTGGACGCGCTCAGCGTGACACCCGTCTGCGACAGTTCCGACACTTCCGGCGCGACCTTCAGGCTGATCCGGCCGTTGGCCAGCACCGTCGGCGTGAACTTCAGCGCGACGCCGAATTCCTCTTCCTGCAGCGTGATCGACGAGACGCCGTTGCTGCCGCTCTGCGGAATCGGGATGAAGATCTTGCCGCCCGCGAGGAACGTCGCTTCCTGGCCGCTGATCGTCACGAGGTTCGGCTCCGCGAGGATCTTGACGAGGTTGTCGGTGTTCTGCGCGTCGGCCGCGATGCTGAACGGCTTGTTGTTCGCCTTGTTGAACACGGCGCCGCTCGCGACGCCCGCGAGCAGGTTGCTGACCAGCGCGCCGCTCCACGAACCGAACCCGCCCTGGATGTTGAACGCGCTGCCCATCTGGTTGATCAGCGTCTTCGACACCTCGGCCACCTTCACCTCGAGCATCACCTGCTGCGGCGACGTGACGTTCAGCATGTTGAGCACGCCGCCGCCCTGCTTGCCGCCTGCCGCATCGCCCGCGCTGTCGCCGTACGCATGGGCGATCTGCACGGCCTGCTGCGCGGCCTGCGAGCTCGACACGGTGCCGGCCAGCACGATTGTGCCGGCCGCGGTCGACACATGGATGTCGCGCTCGTTCGGCATCAGTTGCAGCAGCGACGCCTGCAGGCCGCCGGCGTCCGCGCCGACCGCGACGTCGATCACGCGGCATGCGCCGCTCCTGCCCTGCACGATCATGTTGGTCGTGCCGACCGCAAGCCCGAGGATGTACAGCGTCTGCGGCGACACCATCGTCGCCTGCGCGACGGCCGGGTTGCCGATCGTCCGATTGCGGACCGGCTCCGGCATCGGCACCAGCAGCGACTTGCCGAGCGGCACCGCGACGCTGGTCGATTCGCGCACGGCGCCGACGCAGTTCGGCCCGCGCAGCGGCCCCGCCGACGCGGCGGGCGCGGCGGCCGGCACCGGCGCCATGCTGATCGTCATCTGCATCGGCCCCTTGCCGACCGCGGCCGGCGCGCTGGCACCGCCCTTCGTCAGCACCGCCGACTCGATGCCTTCCTGCGCGAGTGCGCCATACACGGTCAGCCATCCCGAACAGAGGATCGCGGCCATCATCGTGCCCCGTGCGACGCGTGTGCGCAGCGGGCCGGTACCTGTGCGTTGCGGTTTGATCTTCATTTCGTCTGATCCCCCGAGAGACCGGCGCCGTGCCGGTTATCGACTTCCAAGGCCGCCGCGCGATGACGGCGGCCGGTTTGTTGGTCTGGCTATCTGCATTCGTTTCAGAAACATTCGACGCTGCCCTTCACGCCCGTCAGCACGCCGACGCAGTCGCGCCGGACTTCCGGCGCCGCGTGCGACGCGACGTGCACGCGGACCGGCCGCACGTGGACGGGCGCCGGTGCCGCTTCCGGCACGGGTTCCTTGCCGAGCAGCGTCAGCTTGGTCGCGCCGCCGGTGGTCAGCGTCTTCTGGTCGACCTGGTTGCGCAGCACGAGCGACAGCGTGCCGACGCTGCGTGCGAGATCGAGCCGTTCGGCCTGGTCGGGCGTGACTTCCAGCGTCACCGCGTTGACCACCTTCGGCGCCGTGTCGTCGCGGCTGACCTGCTGCGCGACGGCCAGCACGAGGATGTGCTCGAGCACGATCTTCGAGATGCTCTGCCCGTCGGTCTTGCCCTGCTGTTCCTGCGTGTTGACGATCACGTCGACGTAGTTGCCCGGCAGCGCGAAGCCCGCGACGCCGACCACGTCGTTCACGCGCACCGTGATCGCGCGGCTGCCGTCGGCGATCACCGCGGACAGCCCGCCCTTCGTGCCGACCGGCGCGAGCTTCGACTCGATCACCGGCTCGCCGCGCGCGAGGCTGGTGCGCACGACGCGCCCTTCGAGCGTTTTCGTATCGGTGAAGGCGCCGGTCGGCACGCTGCCGGCCGGCCAGCTGACCATGTGGATCTGGTTCGGCCCGAGCGGCTCGCCCAGGTTCAGGTCGGTGGTGGCCACCGCGACGGACGTGACCGAGCTCGTGGACGTCTGTACCAGCCAGCGGGACGCGAACACGACCGCGGCGAGACCCGCGACCATCGCGACGACCAGCATCATGAGCGCTCGACTGTTTTTCATGGCAATGCTCCTCGACGAATCGTGAAAGAAACGGCTCAACCGGTGATGAACGTGCGGCCTCCGCGCTCGACGGGCGGCGGATGGCTGCCGTCCCGTTCAGGCGCCGCGCCGAAATAACTCGCCCACGCGTCGTACAGCGCGTCGTGCGTCACCTCGGGCGGATCGCCGCGGTAACGCGCGCCGGCGGCCACGAGGCGCAGCAGGTCCGCCGGAAAGCACGCGAGAAACGCCTTGCCGGTCGGCAGGTGCAGCCGATGCAGCAGGAAGTCGAAGGCATCGCTCGCCGACACGAGCCCGAGCGACGCGCAGGCCGCGTCGTACACCGCGCGGTAGTCGTCGATCGACATCGCGCCGACGTGCAGCTTCGAGCCGAGGCGGCGCATGAACGCGTCGTCGCAGAACTGCTCCGGCGCCAGGTTGCTCGAGAACACCGGCCACACGTCGAACGGCATCACGAAGCGGTTGCCGGATTCGAGCGTCATGAAATCGACGCCGCGATCGAGCGGCCGCAGCCAGCGGTTGAGCAGGTCGCGCGGCTCGACGCGTTGGCGGCCGAGATCGTCGACGACGTACATGCCCATGTTCGCCTTCATGTGCGGCGGCGCCTGGTAGAAGCCGGCCGCTTCGTCGCGACGCAGGTCGAGCTCGTCGAGCGTCAACTCGCCGCCCGACATCACGACCGGCCGCTCGCACAGGCGCCAGCGGCGATCGACCGACTGGCCGCCGGCCTGCGACCCGACGTCGACATGCACGAGCGGGTCGTAGACCTCGATCACCTCGCCGGCCGCGCAGATCGCGTACGGGATCGGCACGCGGCCGTGCATCAGCGCGCCGAGCCGCTCGGCGAGAAAGGTCTTGCCGCTGCCGGCCGGGCCGTAGATCAGCAGCGGCCGGCCCGCGTTCAGCGCGGCGGCCGCCGCATCGAGCACCGCCGTGTCGATCACGATGCCTTCGAACGCCGCCCACACGTCGCTCTGGCCGATGTGCAGCTTGCGCACCGAATGCGCGGCCACGCTCGCGAGATACGCGTCGAGCGTCACCGGCGCGGGCCCGCTGTAGCCGCTGCGCTCCCGTTCCTCGAGCGCGAGCACGCGGCCCGCATCGGTCAGGCGGAACGTCACGTCGAGATCCGTCGCGCCGCGATGGGTCAGCTCGACGAGATGCTCGCGCACCAGGAACGCAAAGACTTCGTCGAGCACCGCGAGCGGCAGGCAGTGCCGTTCGACCAGATCGCCGTACGACGGGCGGCCGAGCACCAGCGTCGACTTCAGCACGAGGCCGCCGACGAACGCCATGCTCAGGCCGGTTTCCGCGAGCGAGCGCGGCGCCGGCGGCAGCTGCGCGCCCGGCTTCGTATGGGCCTCCCGCGACGGCGGCGGATCGGGCAGGCGTGCCACCTGCGCATCGCGTCTCGGTTCGGTGTGGTTCGTGTTCATGATCGTTGCGTCCTCGTTGCGTTCTCGTTGCGGGTCCGCCGCGCTATGCGCACGACGCGAACAGCGTGCCCAGCGTGCCGACCGCGATCGCCACGCCGTACGGCAGGGTGCCGACCGATGCGATCTCGACGGGGCCGTCGTCGGCCTCGGCGCGCGCCGCCTGCGAGCGCCGCACGATCAGCGTGCGCACGTTCGTCCACATCTGGCGCATCCGCCCGCGCAGCAGCGCGTAGGCGATGGCGCCGATCCCGCCGGCCAGGAACGTGGCCAGCACGATGTAAAACGTCATTTCCGCGCCGACCCATGCGCCGATCGCGAGCATCAGCTTCACGTCACCCGCCGCCATGCCGCGCAACAGGTAGAACGGCAGCAGCAGGCCGAAGCCGGTCGCCGCGCCGGCGAGCCATCCGAGCACGCCCGCCGGCACGCCCTGCAGCAGGCACTGCGCAACCAGCGCGCCGGCCAGGCCGAGCAGGACGAGACGGTTCGGAATGCGACGGGTCGCGATGTCCGTGCTGGCCGCGGCGACCGCGAGCAGCGTCACGCACAACGGAACCGGGTAAGGCGGCGCAACGGGAAGCATGGCGAACCTCGCGTATCGAATCGGTGGATCAGGAAACCATGGACAACGCGGTGCTCACGGCGGCCGTCACGGCCGCGGCGATCATCTCGTACGCATCGCCGAGCGAGCCCTTCAGCGTGACGACGCTGCCCAGCACCGCGACGGCGAACATCGACGCGAGCAACGCATACTCGATCGACGTCACACCCTGTTCGTCGGCGATCCAGCCACGTGCGACACGCATGATGGTTTGCATGACGGTCTCCGGTTTCCGGTTGACGGAATCGCCGGGGACGGCTCGAACGCTGCACCAGCCGAGCCGCCCGCGGCACGGTCCATCAGATCGCTGCGACCGCCGAATCGAGGTCGTCCGCGATCGTGGTGAACACGGTCTTGAGGTCCTTGCCGACCGTCGACAGCGCGGCAATGATGCCGATGGCGATCAGCGCGGCGATCAGGCCGTATTCGATGGCCGTCACACCGTCTTCATCGCGGACGAAACGGCCGACTTGTTGAATGAACTTGGACATGATGATCTCCTTGCGTAGTCACTTTCGAAGCCTCGGGTGCCGGCTGGATCGGATGATCCGGCATCGATACGTCGAGGCAGGTTGTTGATGCCGTGTGGTGCCGACGAACAATCCGGAGGGTCGTTCGTCGTACCGTTCGTCAAATGGCTGCTACGACCGAATCCAGATCGTCGGCGACCGTGTTGAAGACGGTCTTCAGATCCGTACCGACCGTCGTCAGCGCACCGACGATGCCGATCGCGATCAGCGCGGCGATCAGGCCGTATTCGATGGCCGTCACACCGTCCTGATCCTCGACGAACCAGGCGATCTTTTCGATGATTCTCGACATGAGCACTCTCCTTTCGGACTGCTATGAAATACCCTTCGTCGGTCAGGACGTCGGGAGCTGGCACCACCGGCACTACTCTGGAAATCGGAAGCCGACGATCAGTCGCGGAAACGGGGTGGACCACCCCTGTCCGTGCGAACGGGTATCGGCGAGACGGAGCATGAGAGACGCGCGTACGGTTCGACCGGCCGGATGAACCGGGCAAGTCGAGCGACTGGAACGGCACGACTGCCGTTCGACGCATGGAATTCGGTTGAACGAGAGATGAACTCCCGGCAAAGCTGCAATGTGTCTTTAACGCGGCTTGCGATCCGCGATGTGCTGTGGTCTTTCATTTTTATTCCCCATGTACTGCCATGCCGATTTCTTATTGCCCGGAAGCTATCGGGTCTCGTTGGTCGTTCGACGACGGTTACCGCGGTTGATCGACCTGGAGCGGCGTGTTCCCCGACGCGCTCCGGCCCGTCTTTTCCACAGGTGATTCTCGAGCCGGTTCGTCTGCTGTTTGCCTGAACCGCCCGGTCGTCACGTCGTCGACTGCCGTGCCAACGCTTACGCAAAGAGCGGACCATCCCGGGCGGAATCGAGGCGCACCAAGGGTTCCGGCGATCCACACGGCCCCCCGTCAAACGCCCGGCAGCCGAAATGTTTCAACTTTGATATATGCGGTGCCGACGAATGCAGCCGGCATGAAACGCCGTCGCCGCGCTGCACAAAGGGCCTAAAAAATTTTCTCGGGATTTTCCCGAACGCCGCGAGCCGCTCGGGCGTCGCGGGTCCGGCGGCATGCACAGCCGGTAAAAATCGCGGAATGTTTCAGGCCAGAAACACGAATCCCGGCGGCGGCGTTTTCTCATACCAGAAATGGCGGTTTTCACCCGAATCGCTGAACACATTCAATGTCGGCGGACCATGCGCGGTTTGCATCACGCGATTTTTTCTTCAACAATGAATTCACGGACAACGCCATTTCAGAGCGATCGATCCGCAGGCACGACAACATCAAACGGCTGCGACAGACCACGCGGCCACACGACAGACGGGGCATCATGTACACAGCCAATCGTGGAACGCGCGATCGCGCAATACGCTGTGCTCAATGGCTAACGGCCGACCGGATCATTCCGTACAGCTGCATCATGCTGATGCTCTTCGCTGCGCTGGTGATCGTCTGGGGCGTCGTCACCAACGGCTTCACGTCGAACGCCACGGCCCGCCCCGGCACCGACTTCTCGGTCTTCTGGACCGCATCGCATCTCGTGTTGCAAGGCCATGCCGCATCGGCCTACGACGCTTCGTCATTCGTGCAGGCCGAGTTCGCGCACTTCGGTGCGTTTCTCCAACACCGGCCGCTTCCCTGGCTCTATCCGCCGACGATGCTGCTGTTCATCGCGCCGGTTGCCCTCGTGCCTTTCCTGCCCGCTTACTTCCTCTTTTTCGCGGGCAGTCTTTTATGCTACGCGCTCGCCGTCTCGCGGTTGTCGGGATTGCGCGCGCATCTTCCCGTGCCGCGCGCCGCGATGGTGGTCGTCATCGCGTATTCGGCGGTGTGCATGTCCGCGCTGTTCGGTCAGAACAGCATCCTGACCGCCGGCCTCGCGGCACTCGCGCTGCATCTGCTCGGCAAGCGTCCGGTGCTCGCGGGCGTGCTGATCGGGCTGCTCGCGATCAAGCCGCAGCTCGCGGTCGTGTTCCCGTTCGTGCTGATCGCGACGCGTGCATGGCGCACCTTCGCGGCCGCGGCGATCAGCGCGACGCTGTTCGCCGCGGCCGGCGTCGCGCTGGCCGGCCCGGCCGCGCTGCACGGGCTGGCTCGTGCGATGTCGACGGTACGCGAGCAGCATTTCATGCTCGCGTCGTACTGGCTCGCGTCGCCGACGCCGTTCGCGGCGCTGCGGCTCGCGGGCGCACCGGTAGCCGCCGCGCTTGCCGCCCAGGCCGCGGTCGCGCTGCTCGCGATCGCCGCGGCCGTCAGCGTGTGGCGCAGTACGCACGACATGCGCCTGCGCGGCGCGGTGCTGGCGGTCGCCACGCTTCTGACGACACCGTATCTGTGGCACTACGAACTGACGTGGCTCGGCATCGCCATCTTCTGCCTGATCGCGCACGGTCTCGACGAAGGCTGGCTCCCCGGCGACCAGGGCATCCTCGTGATCGCATGGCTGCTGCCGATCTTCGAGATGTTCAATCGGTTGATGAAGCTGCCGCAGATCGGGCCCGTCGTGCTGCTCGCGGTGCTGTTCGTCGTCGTGCGTCGCACGGCACTGGCGTCGCGAGGCAAGCAATGAAAGCGCCTTCGTTCGCCCGCCACGCGCATTCCGCCGTCGACGTGCATCCTGAACTCCCGATCGCGGGCCCGCGCCGCCATCCGCACTGGCTCAATCGCGACCGCGTGCGCGTCTATGCGGCCGCCGTGCTACTGACGGAACTGCTGTTCATCGCCCTCTACCTGACCCGCGTGATCCTGTCGAAGCACGGCGCACTCGAACCGCTGTCTCCCGATTTCTCGCCGATCTGGAGTGCCGCGTGGCTCGCCGCGCACGGGCACGGCGCCGACGCGTGGCATTACGCCACGCTGTTCGCGATCGAAAAATCGGCGGTTCCGACGATCACGCTCGCAAACGGCACGCAGCCGTGGCTTTATCCGCCGACGATGCTGCTGCTCGTGCTGCCGCTCGGCTGGCTGCCGTACACGCTGGCGCTGGTGCTGTGGCTCGGGCTCACGTATGCGCTGTTCGCGGCGGCGATTCACGCGACCGTGCAGCGCGATGCCGCGTGGCTGTGCGCGCTGGCGTTCCCCGGCGCATTCCTCACGGTGATCGTCGGGCAGACGAGCCTCTTCACCGCGACGTTCGCCGCCGTCGGCCTGCTCGCGCTGAACCGCCGCCCCGTCTGCGCCGGGATCTGCTTCGGGTTGCTGACGCTGAAGCCGCAGCTCGCGGTGCTGTTCCCGCTCGCGCTGCTGTGTGCCGGCCAATGGCGCGCGCTGGCCGCATGGGCCGCGACGATCGCGGTCAGCGCCCTGCTCGCGACACTCGCGTTCGGCGTCGGCCCGTGGGTCGCATTCACGCACGTGATCGCCGACGTCTACGCCATCGTCGGCACCGGCCGTGCACAGCTCGCGCGCATGCCGACCCTGTTCGCGCTCGCCACGATGGCCGGCTGGCCCGCGCTCGTCGCGCGCGGCCTTCAACTGCTGTCGGCGGCGGTTGCCGCGATCGCGGTCGTCTACGCGTGGCGCGGCGCGTGCTCGTACGCACTGCGCGCCGCGACCCTCGCATGCGCATGCCTGCTCGTCAGCCCCTATCTGTACGACTACGACCTGACCTGGTACGGCATCGTGATCGCGTGGTACGCGCGCTATGCGTGGACGCGCGGCTGGCGCCACTTCGACCGCGAATGGCTGATGCTGCTGTGGCCGATGCCGCTCGCGGGCCTCGCGGTCGTGCCGCACCTGTCGTTCCAGTTCATGCCGCTCGTGACGCTCGCGTCGCTCGCGCTGCTCGTCAGCCGGATCGCTCACGAACGACGCGACGTGCCGTCGATGCCCGACGCGCGCGACACCTCGACCGAGACCGGGTTCGCCCATCCGGCCCGAGCGCACCACCGCCCGGCGCACGGCATGCGCCGCACCGGCCGCCCGACGCTCGGCGCCGGCCGGTAAGACGACATCACAAGGGGAATCATCATGCGGGAATCCATCTACACGCCGCTCGTCTCGCTGGTCGTGCCGTTCTACAACGAAGGCGAAGCCGTCGAGCGCTTCTTCGACGTCGTGATTCCGTTGCTGAGCGCGATCGACGCGATCCGCTTCGAGATCGTCTGTGTGAACGACGGCAGCCGCGACGACACACTGGAACGCCTGGTCCGGATCGGCGCCGCCGAGCGACGCGTGCGCGTGATCGACCTGACCCGCAACTTCGGCAAGGAGGCCGCGCTGACGGCCGGCCTCGACGAAGCCGCCGGCGATGCGGTGATCCCGCTCGACGCCGACCTGCAGGACCCGCCGAGCCTGATCCCGGTGATGATCGAACACTGGCGCAACGGCGCGGAGGTGGTCGCGGCGAAACGCAGCAACCGCGCGTGCGATTCGTTCGCGAAGCGCACCGCCGCCGCGCTCTACTATCGCGTGCACAACCTGCTGTCGGACGTGAAGCTGCCCGAGAACGTCGGCGATTTCCGGTTGATGGACCGCAAGGTCGTGAACGCGCTGCGCAACCTGCCCGAGCGGCACCGCTTCATGAAAGGGCTGTTCGCGTGGGTCGGCTACAAGACCGTGATCGTCGAGTACCAGCGCGATCCGCGCAGCGCCGGACACTCGAAATTCTCCGGCTGGAAGCTGTGGAATTTCGCGCTGGAAGGGATCACCAGCTTCAGCACCGTGCCGCTGCGCAGCTGGACCTACATCGGCGTCGGCATCGCGGCGCTCGCGTTCGTGTACGGCGCGTTCATCATCCTGCGCACGCTGCTGTTCGGCAACCCGGTGCTCGGCTACGCGTCGCTGATCTCGGTCACGCTGTTCATCGGCGGCATCGAGCTGATCGGGATCGGCGTCGTCGGCGAATACGTCGGGCGGATCTACGACGAATCGAAGCAACGGCCCGTCTACCTGATCCGCCGCCGCTACCAGGCGCACGGCAAGGTGATCGAACTGCCGGTCGCGCGCGACGCACGCCGGCAGTCGGCTCGCCGGCGCGCGCAGCCGGTCCGGGCGCGCATCGGCGCGCGCTGACCCACGCCTGCCATGAGCACACTGCTCCAGGCCGAGCGCACGCGGCTCGTGCGCTTCGGCGTGTCCGGGCTCTGCTCGACCGCGATCCACGTGCTGGTCGCGACGACGCTGTTCGCGCGCCTCGATGCGGCGCCGGTGACCGCGAACGCGATCGCATTCCTCTGCGCCACCGCATTCTCGTACCTGGCGAATACGCTGTGGAGCTTCTCGTCGACGGTGCGCACCCGCAACGCGATGCGCTTTCTCGCGGTCACGCTCGCCGGCTTCGTCGAAACGATGCTCATCGCGCGCGCCGCCGAGGCGCTGGATGCGCCGCGGGCAATGGGCGTCGTCGCGATCGCGCTGCTGATCCCGCCGACGACGTTCGTGCTGCATCGGCTGTGGACCTACCGGTAAGCGCCCCTTCTTCCATCCCCCCGCATCATCGGCCAATCAATTAACAGATTCAATGTCGTGATATTCATGTCACGCATCGAATCGATTGATTCCGATTTTAAAATTAACTCGATAAATCATTTTATCGACCTGTTTACTTTTACAGCTTCCACGTTTAACCAAACGGGATAATCTGCATTCGCCGTCGCCTCCGCATGTGCCGATACCGGCGAAAAGCCTTGCAGAACAAGGCGATGGCGGCCGCACGAAGCAATTCGCGCAACGATAAGTCCCATTACTTCAAACGGGAGCTTCTATGTCACGCGTTACCGATGTGCTCGTTTCGTTCGATACCGAAACCATTCTCAAAAAATATCCGAATCCCAGCAAGAATCCGGCGGCGCCGACGCTGATCGACTGGCGCTACGTCTACATGGTCACCAACCAGGACAACGTCATTTCCGGGCAGGCGGGCGGCGAGCTCGACCTGAAGGCGCAGGTCGGCGACCTGATCCGCTGGCGCGAAACGAGCCTGTCGCTGGGCTTCGAAAACCAGGTGGTGTTCTACAAGTTCATCGGCAACGTCGGCAACGACCTGATCTCGACGCCGACGCCGCGGGTCGCGGAGGCGTCGATCCCGGTGCCGAACACCAGCAAGCCCGAAGTGCCGACGTGTCAGAAAGTCGCGAACTACTACTGGTCGTCGGAATGCCTGAAGGTCGGCCGCGTGACCTACCACTTCCAGTTCCAGATCATCGATCGCAATTGCCAGAGCCAGGGTTGCTTCTCGTGGGACCCGTTCATCTCGATCCATAACTGATCGCGGCATGCGGGCGGCCGCACGACGGCTGCCCGCGCCGCTCCCTTGTTGCCGAGGAGGTGCTCATGTCTGGTGTTCGTTGCGATGCGCTCGCGATCGTCGACGCCGTCACGCTGCTGTCGGCCTATCCCGAAGCGAGCCGGGACGCCGACGCGCCGACCGTGATCGACGGCCGGCACATCTACGTGTTGAGGCCCGGCGACGCCGGGCAGGTCGGCCACAACGACAACCGGCTCTTCGCCGGCCTGTCGCCGGGCGACCAGCTTCATCTGCGCGAAACCGCGCTGGCGCTGCGTGCGGAGGTCACCGTGCTGTTCGTCCGGTTCGCGTTGAAGGATACGGGCATCGTCACGCCGATCGAAGCGGAAATCCGCGACGCCGCCACGCCGGTGCCGGACGGCGATGACCTGCTGCATCCATCGTGCCGGCCGATGAAAGACCATTTCTGGCACAGCGAGGTGCTGGCTCCGGGCAGTACCACGTGCATGGCCGATTTCGCCGTGCTCGATCGCGACGGCGCCGTATCGGGCTACTTCCGCTGGGAAACGACGATCGAGATTGCGGGCAATCGACCGGGCACGAAACCGCCCGACGTCAAACCGTAGCCGGATCGCAACCGCCGTTTCACGTTGCAGCGGAACAGTGGCCGTTCGCCCAAGCCTCGCCATGTGCCGTCGTCAGGTGCGCGGCAGCCCCGGCGGATTGGTCTGCGAGCGCTCGATCGCCTCGGCATCCAGTTGCCAGTGATCCAGCGCCTTCCGGTAGCTGCCGTTCGCGATCAGCGCATTGATCGCGAGCGTCAGCGGATCGGCGAGGCCGCTGCCCTTGCGGGTCGTGATCGCGATATCCGCGGTGCGCGGCCAGCCGCCGCTGACGGTGCCGATCAGTTTCGCATCGCCGCGCAGCGACGCCTGGTACGCAAGCATCGAATTCACGCTGAAGATCGTGTCGACCCGGCCCGACTGCAGCGCGACCCAGCGCTCGGCCGCATCCGCGTAATACTGGATCTCGACCGGCGCGAGGCCGCGCGCGACGTTCTGCCGGTTCCATTCGAGCAGGATCTTTTCCTGGTTCGTGCCCGAATCGGTCACGACGCGCAGCCCCGCGACGTCTTTCGGCTCGCGGATCGCGGCCAGCTTGCTGCCGGTCTTCACGTAGAAGCCGAGCTGGTCCTTCCGGTAAGTCGAGAAATCGAACTTCTCCTTGCGCTGCTCGGTCACCGTCACGTTCGAGATCACCGCATCGACCTTGCCCGACTGCAGCGCAAGCGGCCAGTCGGCCCACGCGAGCGGCACGATCTTCAGCTTGCGGCCGACGCTGTCCGCGATCAGTTGCGCGAGATCGGGATCGAAGCCCACCACCGTGCGTGCGTCGGTCGCATAGGTACTGAGCGGCGGCAGGTTCGGTGCGATGCCGATCGTCAGCGTGTTCGCTTCGGCGAACCGGAAACCGGCCGGCAGCGCCTGTTCGACGGCCGGGTTCACGGTACCCCGCTGCCGGGCCGGCTGCTCGGGGCTCAGGTCGAACGATGCGGCGTGCGCGGCGACGGCGCTCCCGGCGATCAGCGCGGCGGCCAGCACGCGGGCGATGCATGTAACGGCAAAGGCGGTTCTGCTCATGTCTTGTGGAATCCTGTTTTTATTCGAGGATGCATGGAGCGAGGGCGGGCAGCGGGTCGGCAACGGCCGGCGCCGGCCGCTGCCCAGCCGGATCGATCACGCAGGCGTCGCTTCGAGTTCGACCGCGGCCGCACGTTGCGGCGCCGGTTGCACGACGGGCGACGGCTGCCTCGCCTGCACCGACTCGCCCGCATACAGCGCCTTCGGGTCGAACACACGCGCCTGCAGCGGCGTGAACGCGCGGAAATTCCACAGGCTGCGCGCGACGAACACGCGCTGCACCCAGCGGAACGCGCGGTCGTTCTCGTCGTACTGCGGATCGAAGCGGTCGCGCGAATGCAGCGTGAAGTGGTTGTTGATCAGCACCAGCTTGCCCGGCGACACCTGCACGCCGAACGACACCTCGCGCACCGCGCGATACAGGTTGGCCAGCGCTTCCTGCGCGCGCGTGTTGACCGCCAGCACCATGTCCGGATAGAACGCGACCGTCACGCGCGGCGCATCGAGCGGCCCCGACAGCACGGCGCTCAGGTCGGTGTTGTCGCGCGGCGTGGGCGCCGCACCGCGCCACCGGTACGGCACGCGGATGATGTAGTGCTCGCCGTAGAGTTGCGCGATATCGTCCGGCGACAGCAGTTGCAGCGCACGGCGCGCATCGGCGAGCCGCGTGTACGGGCCCCCGCCGGCCTCGCTGCGCACGCCGAGCAGCAGCAGCGCGAACGGCGACGTGTCGCCTTCCGGCATGTGCGCCTGCGCGGCGTTCTCGATATGAAAGTCGAGCTCGACCTCCGAGCCGAGGCCCGTGTAGTCGCGCGAGGTCGCCTTGTGCGGCGTCAGGTTGTTCACCAGCTCGCGGCCCTCGTGTGCGATCGAATAGGGCTCGCCGGCCAGCGTGCTCAACGCGACCAGCACGTTCTCGCTCAGCACGCCGGCCTTGAACGAGCGGCCGGTTTCCTCGAACCGCGGGCTGCCCTTCACGTCGTCGTCGATCGGCAGGTTGTCGATCTCGATCGAGCCGTGTGCGTCCGCGGTCGGCGCCTTGGCACGATCGAATGCGTCGACGATCCGGTCGGGAAACGCGTTGTAGGCCAGCTTGCGGACTGCGCTGATATAGCCTGCGCCGCCGGCCGGGTCGTAGGCCAGCGCGCCGAGCGTCTGGCGAATGTGAGCGGATTCCGCTGCCGTCAAAGCGATGCGTGCATCTGCGAGATAGGTCATAGGTCTCTCGTATAAAGATCTGGTTCGAAGAGCGGCGTGGCACACCGCCGCGCTCCACCGTCCTCGGGGCGAAGCGCTCGACAAGACTAGGAGACCGTCATTGCATTTCGAAATGATATTAATTCGATTGCAAACAAAAATTATCGATATAAGTTCAGCAATCCTCGCGGAACCGGTTCACGTCCATGGCGTCATCCCTTAACACGAATACTTGTTAAAAAATCGCTGCTTATTATTTGTATTCGCCAACGGGTCGGTGCTAGTTTTCTGTCGGATTCGACGATGCAGCCAGCGCCCGACGGGTAGCCGGCTTCCTTCATCCGCCATACGGAAACCCGCCCGATGAATCGATACCGCCTGCCGCCGCACACTTGCCGCCCGCCCCGGGAGCCGCGATGAGCGACCGTGCCCCGACGCTCGACCGCATCGACCGCGTGCCGACCGCCGCCGCGGATTCGCCCCGCACGTCGCTGCGCGCGATCTTCCCGACCGTCGCGGCCGCGAGCCTCGGCTTCGCGATCGTCCAGCTCGACGTGACCGTCGTCAACGTCGCGATTCCGAGCCTCGGCCACGCGTTCGGATCGAGCATCCACGGGCTGCAGTGGATCGTCGATGCGTACACGCTGTCGTTCGCCGCGCTGCTGCTGACCTCCGGCACGCTGGCCGACCGCTTCGGCAGCCGCCGGCTGTTCGCGTACGGCCTTGCGCTGTTCCTGCTCGCGTCGCTCGGCTGCGCGCTCGCGCCGTCGCTGGCCGCGCTGGTCGCCGCGCGGGTCGCGCAGGGCGTCGGCGCCGCGATGATCCTGCCCACGTCGCTCGCGCTCATCACCCATGCCTGCGCCAACGATGCCGCCGCCCGCGTGCGAGCCGTCGCGTGGTGGAGCGCGACGGGCGGCGCGATCAGCGCGGCCGGGCCGACGCTCGGCGGCCTGCTGATCGATTCGCTCGGCTGGCGCGCGATCTTCTTCATCAACCTGCCGATCTGCGCGCTCGGGCTGTGGCTCACGCTGCGCCACGTGCGGGATTCGGCCGCCGCGCGCACGCGGCTGTTCGATCCGGCCGGCCAGTTCGTCGCGGTGCTAGTGCTCGGGCTGCTGACGGGCGGGATCATCCGGGCCGGCGCACATGGGTTGGGTGACCCGTATGCGGCCGGCGCGCTGATCGCGTCGGCCGTACTCGGTGCGTTGTTCGTCACGATCGAACGGCGCGTGGCCGCGCCGATGCTGCAGCTCGCGTTGTTCCAGGTCCCGCGCGTGCCGGGCGTGCTCGCGATCGGTGCGGTCACGAATGCGGCGTTCTACGGGCTGATCTTCTCGCTCAGCGTCTATTTCCAGAACGCGCGCGGCTTCACGGCGACCGAATCGGGGCTCGCGCTCGCGCCGCTCACGATCATCATGCTCGCCAACATCGCAAGCGCGCGGCTCGCGGTCCACTACGGCTTCCGCGCGACCGTCATCATCGGCCTCGCCGTCTCGCTCGCCGGCTACCTGTGGCTGTGGCAGACGCTCGCCGCGCACACACCGTACCTGCTGCTGGCGCCCGGGCTCGCGGCGATGGCGATCGGCGGCGGCATCGCGATTCCCGCGCTGACGTCGACGATGCTCGGCAGCGTCGAGGCCGGCCGTTCGGGCACCGCGTCCGCGATCCTCAATACCGCGCGCCAGGTGGGCGCCGCGATCGGCGTCGCGGCACTCGGCGCGCTGGTCGCCGGCCAGGGCGCGGCAATCGTGGCCGGCGCAGCGCATGCGTTTGCCATCGCGGCCGTGCTCGTCGCGATCTGTGTCGTGCTGGCCGTACGCTGGCCCCGCGACGCATCCGGTACCGGCACGCGGCCCTGAGCGCGCCGTCGCCGACCTCCTTCAACCGATCCCCATCCGAGCGAGGAATCCATGCAGCATCGCTTCATCGATACCGTCCTGATCGTCGACGGCGCATCGACCGCCGCCTACCTGGCCCCCGCGTTTCGTGCATACGGCATCCGTTGCGTGCATGTGATCAGCGACCCCGATCTGCCGGAAATCTACCGGAACCAGTTCGTGCCATCCGACTACATCCGCCAGGTCCAGCATCGCGGCGACATCGACGCGACACTCGCGCAGTTGAGCGATCTGCGGATCGGCGCCGTACTGCACGGCCTCGATGCGGCGCTCGAGCTGGCCGACACGCTGGCCGAGCGGCTCGACGTGCCGTCGCGCAACCCGCTCGCGACCTCCGCCGCGCGGCGCGACAAGTTCGCGATGAACGAACGCATTCGCCAGGCCGGGCTGCGCGCGCCGGCGCACTTCCACAGCACGTCGGTCGATGAGGCGCTCGATTGGGCGCGCGCGCACGGCACGCTGCCGCTCGTCGTGAAGCCGGCGCGCAGCGCGGGCGTGGCCGGCGTGAAGATCTGCCGGACGCTCGAGCAGGTCGAGGCCGCCGCGCGCGACGTGCTGGCCACCCGTTCGCTGTACAACCAGCCGAACGACGACATCGTGATCCAGAGCTATTCCGAGGGGCAGGAATACATCGTCGACTCGGTATCGTTCGAAGGCCGGCACCGCGTGGTCAGCCTGTGGGAAGTGCATCGCGACCGCACGCACGCGCCGCGGCTCGACAAGATGCTGGTGCTGAACCACGCCGACCCGCGCTACGCCCCGCTGCTCGACTACGCGGCCGATGTGCTCGACGCGCTCGACGTGCGTTTCGGGCCGACCCACCTGGAGCTGTTCGATACGGCCGACGGCCCGACGATCGTCGAGCTGAATGCGCGGCTGCACGGCAGCCTCGATCCGCGGCTGACGAGTGCGGTCAGCGGCGAGAATCACGTGTCGGCCGCCGTCGAAGCGGTGCTGCATCCGGAGCGGCTGTTCGGCGACGTCACCGCACCGACGGATTTTCGCGGGTACTGCGGGCACGTGCTGCTGCTGTCGTCGCGCAATGGCGTGCTGCGGCAGGATTTCACGTGGCAGGCGATCCAGGCGCTGCCGTCGTTCGTCGGGCTCAAGCAGTGGATCAAGGTCGGCGACACGCTGCGCGTGACCACCGACCTGCAAACCGCGCTCGGCACGGTCGGCCTGTACAGCCCGACCTTCGAGCGGCTGCTCGAGGATTGCCGGCGGATTCGCGAGATCGAGGCCGATTTCTTCGCGGACGAAGGCGCGGTTGCGCCGGCCTAGGGCCGCGTCATGCGTGTATCAGCGCGCGAGCAGCGCCCCCGCCTGCCGGCCGAGCACCGCGCGCAACGCGTCGAGCTCGGGCAAGGCAGGCGCTTCGTCGGGCGTGACGAGGTAGGTGGTCACGCTGTCGAGATCGTCGAACGCATGCGTGCGCACTTCCTTGCGCGCCACGTGTTCGGTCGTGATCCGCTTCGGCAGGATCGCGACGCCCATCCCGGCCGCCACGCAGCCGAGGATCGCGCCGAACGTGCCGAACGACGACACCGATTCGATCGCGACGCCGCGCGCCTTCAGCCAGTGCTCCGCGACCGCGCGATACGGGCAGCCATCGTGAAACGCGAGCAAGCGCACCGTGTTGTCGGCCAGCAGTTGCCGGCGCGTGACGGTCGCCGCGCTCACCAGCACCATGTCTTCCGCGAACGCGGGCTCGTAACGCAACCCGGGCCGGACCACCGCCCGTGCGGTCAGCGCCGCGTCGATCCGGCCGCGCAGCAGCGCCTCGGCCAGATCCGGCTCGCTGCCGATCTGCACCGCGAGGCCGAGCGCCGGATCGCGTTCCTTCAGCGCGGCGGCCAGCGCCGGCAGCCGCGTGGCGGCCGTGCTTTCCATCGAACCGAGCCGGAAGCTGCGGGCAACCGGCGTTTCGCGCACCACCTGCGTCGCTTCGTCGACGAGGCGCAGGATGCGATCGCAATACGGAATCAGCCGGCGCCCGGCATCGTTCAGCACCAGCCGCTTGCCGTGCCGGTCGAACAGCGGCGCATCCAGCGACTCCTCGAGCTGACGCAGCCGCGCCGTGACGTTCGATTGCGTGCAGCCGAGCCGTTCGGCCGCACGCAACGCGCTGCCTTCCTGCACGACGGCCCGGAAAGTTTCGAGCAGAGGGATGTTCATATCGATTTCTCTTGTTACCGATTCAGTTTATATCATTTTACTTCGCCCATCATCCGGATTAGCCTAGGGCATGTTCCGAGGAATCCGCATGCCATCCGCTGCCTGCTCCGGCTTCACGCCCGTTCGCCGCCCGCCCGAGGTTCGTCCGTGCGTACACTGATCGCCGCGCTGGTGCGGCGCGGTCCGACCGTGCTCGCGTGCGGCGTCGGCCTCGGGCTGCTGGTGCCGCCGCTCGCGGCGCTCGCGCGGCCGCTGATGCCCGTTACCGTGTTCGTGTTCGTGCTCGGCACGCTGCTGCGCGTCGAACCGAGCGCCGTGCGCGCGGTCGCGCGACGGCCCGCGGTGTCGCTGCTGCTGCCCGCGATGACGATGATCGCGTGCCCGGTCGCGCTCGGCGTCGCCGCGCGGCTCGCCGGCCTGCCGTACGACTGGGTCGTGGCACTGGTGATCGCCTACTGCGCGCCGCCGTCGAGCGGCACGTCGACGATCGCGCGGATGCTGTCGCTCGACGCCAGTGTCGCGCTCGTCGCGACCCTCGCGTCGATGGTGTTCGTGCCGCTGACCGCGCCGCTGCTGACCGCCTGGTTCAGCCACGACGCGGCGGTGTCGATCTCGCCGTCGAGCCTCGCGCTGCGGCTCGCGCTGCTGATCGGCAGCGCCGAGGGCGTCGCGCTGCTCGTGCGGCGCTTTGCGGGCGCACGGCTCGCGCGCCATGCGACACCGATCGACGCCATCGTCGTCGTTGCGCTACTGATATTCGCGCTCGGCACGATGGCCGGCATGCAGCAGTCGATCGTCGACGCCCCGCACCGCGCGTTGACCGCGATCGCCCTCGCGTTCGCCGTCAACGCGGGTTTTCAGATCGTCGCGTACGGGCTCACGCCCGGCGACGTCCGCACGCGCCTGAACGTCGCGCTGATCGTCGCCAATCGCAACGTCGGGCTGATGTGGGCCGCGCTCGGGCTGGCCGCGACGCCGACCATGGCGCTCGTGTTCGCGTGCGCGCAGTTGCCGATCTATACGCTGCCGCGCGTCGTCCAGCATCTGCTGCCGCGCCTCGAGGCGCAGCGCCTGCGTCGGCGCGCACGCTAGCCGGCTTCCCCCTTCCGCCCTCGATCAAGGATTCCTCATGAAGCGACTCATCGTGATCGGCGCACGCGCCACCGGCAGCAGCATCGCGCTGGTGCGCGCCGCCCTCGCACGCCAGGTGGCCGTGACCGTCATCACCGCGCCCGGGCATCGTCTCGACGGCGTGTTTCCCGACGGCGTCGAGACGGTCAACCTCGCGCCCGACGCCGGCCAGCTCGCCGGCTGGCTGCGCGCGCACTTTCCGGACGAACTCGACACGCTGCGCGTGACGACCGTGCACGATACCTATGCGCGCACCGCGGCATGGGTCGCCGATGCGCTCGGGTTGCCCGGCCCCGATGCGCGGCATGTCGCGTATGCGGTGTCGAAGTCGAACCAGAAAGCGCTGCTCGCCGAGCACGGCATCCCGGCCGCGCAGTTCGTCGCGGGTACGCTGGCCGCGCCGGCGGCGCTCGCGGCGGCGGCTGCCCCGTTGCGCTTCCCGGTCGTCGTCAAGCCGTCGGAAGGCTCCGCGAGCGACGGCGTGCGCCGCTGCGAGGACATCGCCGCCGTGCGCGCGCAGCTCGACACGCTCGCCGCCGCCGCGCAGGCCGACGCACCCGCGCTTGCAACCGAACGCGTCGTCATCGAGGAGTTCCTGACGGGCAGCGAATATTGTGTCGAGTATTTCGACGGCCGCTACGTCGGCGCGCTGCGCAAGCTGAAGCGGCATGGTGCCGGTTTTCTCGAGCGCGGGTATACGTCGGAACTCGATCTCGACGCCGACACGCTACGCGCGCTGATCGACGTCGGCACGCGCGCGACGGCCGCCGCCGGGCTCACGTGGGGGCCCGTGCATCTCGACTGCATCGTGCATGATGGCGTGCCGCACGTGATCGAACTGAATCCGCGGATCGCAGGCAGCTTCATCTGCGACATCGTGCGCGACGGCTACGGCTTCAACGTGGTCGAAGCGTTGCTCGACAAGCTCGACGGAAAGGCGGTGACGATCCCCGAGCTGTTCGAGCCGCACGCGTATGCGCGCGCCGAATTCCTGCTCGACAGCGATCCCCGTGCGTGGCGTTTCGCGCAGGCGGGCGAGCTCGACGATGGCGCGGTCAGGATCAGCTACGGGCCGCAAGTGCTGCCCGATCGCGAGCGGCGTGCGTTTCTTTATGTGCGGGTTGCGTTGCCGGCAGCACACGGTGCGGCGAACGGCGCAGGAGCGGCGGCTGAGCGCCGTGAATCGAAGTCGACTACCGAGTCAGCCTGACTTCAGGTGAGCGTGGTTTGCTTGCGCCGGCGGGAGGCGTCCCGCGCCAGAAGAAAAACACGAGCGCGCCTGCGATCGCCTGCGCTACGACGACGAATGCGACGCAGCCCACCCAGCCCCACCGATTCCATGCGGGAACGGGCAGGACCGAGCCGAGACTGCCGCCAAAGTAATAGAAGGACAGGTAGACGCCAATCGCCGTCGATCTTGCACCCGGTGCCGCGCGCGAGATGAACGCATTGGCCGACGCCTGCTCGACGAACACCGCGGTTGAACTGAGCGCGAGACCGGTCAGGATCGCGACGATACTGCCCGACAAGGTCAGCAATGCACCGACCATCGCGAGCCCGGTCGCCGCGAGCGCGAGATCGCGCGGGCCGCGTTTCGCCGCGACGCGGCCCGCGAGCGGCGTGACGACGACCGCGACGAGAAACACCGCATAGATCGCGCCGATCTCGACCGTATTGAAGCCAAATGGCGCGCGGGCCAGCCGCAGTCCGACGAAGGTGAACGTCGCGACCTGCGAGGCGAGCACGCATGCGCCGACCAGAAACGAGGCCAGCAGCGGGCCGCGCGTCAGGAGCTTCCAGCGCGGTGTCGACGCTCCCTCGCCTTCCGGACGCGCGGCGCCGGACGACGGCAGGCACGCGTGGATCGCGAGGCCCGTTGCGAGACACAGGAACGCGATGAAATCGAGCGCGTGACGCCAGCCGAACCCGGACGTCAGCACGTTGGTCACGAAGCGTCCGGCGAAGCCGCCGAGTGTCGTGCCGGCGACGAAGAGTGCGCTGACCTCCGTCGCCGCGTCGTGGCTGAAGATCTCGCCGATGCAGGCGATCGAGATCGCGAAGATGAACGGCATCAGCATGCCCGCCGCAAAGCGGGCGGCGAGGAACGATGAGAAGCTCGCCGCGTGTGCCGACCACACGACGGGAAGCACACACGCCACGGCAGCCCACGAAATCACCGTTCGGCGATCGAAGCGGGCAGCCAGCGCACCGACGAACGGCGCGATAATGGCAACCGCCAACGTGGTGGCGCTGATGCCCTGGCCTGCTCGTTCCGCGCTCACGTTGAAGGCCGCGGCGAGTTCGTGCAGGATGCCCTGCGTCGAATAGAGATTGAGAAAAGCCGCGAAGCCGCACAGGAAAAATGCGAATCGGATGGTTCTGTTGCCCACTGGTGACGCCCTCTCTGGTGTGGGTGACAGTCTGACGAGTGGACGACACGCGTGCCAATACTGATTTCGTGGCCATTGATACCGAAACGACAAGAATGCTCGACCTACGCCGCCTCCGCTATTTCGTGACCGTCGCCGAAGAATTGCACTTCGGACGCGCGGCGTTGCGTTTGCGTATCGCCCAGCCGCCGTTGACGCGCCATATCGCCGCGCTGGAAGCCGACCTCGGTATCCGGCTGTTCGAACGATCGACACGTGCGGTGCAGCTCACGCCGGCAGGCGCGCTGTTCCTCGAACACGCGAGGAGCGTCATTCATGCAGTCGACGAGGCGGAGGCAACGGCGCGCAAGATGGCGCAAGGTGTGGTCGGTCGCGTCGTGATCGGCTATGCGAGTTCCATTCCGATGTCCGACGCGTTTTCGGACATCATCCGCAATGCGAGCCGCAGCATGCCGGAAGTCGAGCTGGCGTTTCGGGAAGTATCGACCGCCACTCAGCGCCAGCAGATCGCCGACGGCACGATGGACGTCGGATTCGGCTGGTCAGCGGCGAAGGCACCCGGGGAGCGCATCCGGTCCCTCGTCGTGTCGCGGGAGTCGCTCGTCGCCGCGGTTCCCGCCCGGAGCAAATACGCGGACAAGGCGACGATCGAGTTCCGTGAACTGGTCAAGGAGAACTTCGTCACGTTTCCCGCGGGTTACGGTTCCGCGCTGAACGCCGCGCTCGAGGATCTGTGCGCGCAAGAGGGCGTTACGCCGCGGACAGGGCCGACCGCGTCGCAGATCACGACGCTGGTGTCGCTGGTGGCCGCGGAACGCGGCGTCGCCATCGTGCCCGGCTTCACGTCGACGTTGCAACGCTCGGGCGTCGCTTACGTGCCGCTGGCGAGGCCGCACGTTCTGGAATTGGTCGTTACGTGGCCCGAACCGTTCTCGTCGAGCTGCGTCGAGCAGTTCATCGAGTTTGCCAGGTCGATCACGCGCGGCTAGGTCCTGTTGACACAAGCCCCGATCACCCGAGCGGAAAATACGTGACATCCAGCGCGAGCGGCGCATTCAGCGCAACGGCGACCACGTCTCCGGCAAGCCGATCGTCGACGTCGCCCTTTCGATCTGTTCCGGCCCGCCTGCCGGCGGCCACAGACCCTCGGCGTAGTGCCGCTTTCTCAACGCCATGCGTTCTTCCAGACTCGAGAATCCCCAGATGTGCGTGATGCGTGGCGGTCCATCGAGCGCGTACATGTTGCAGACGAGATGCGACGTATAGGCCTTGGCCGGGCCCACCGCACGTTCCCACGCGGCCATGGTCGGCGCAATACCGCCGGCTTTCAGCCAGTAACGACGAATCTCGTAAAAGCCGCCGAATGCACCCGGTTCGATGTCGGGTAGAAAAGGAAAAAGTGCATAGCTTTCCATCGTCAATCGAACGGACGCGCTTTCAATTCCGAAAGGTCGCGCGGCGCTCAACGCCCGATCGCGTTCATGCTGCAATTCATCCATCGTCTCGAAGCCACGCAGCACGACAATCCGCGATAGCTCACCGATTTCCGTGCGCCATGCGCCAAGCAGCCGCCCTTGCGCGCCGGCATCCGATACCCAGCGATGCGCATGGCCGGACACCCTGTCCTGGTCCAGAAGCGGACACGACAACGTTGTGAGTTCATACGGCATTTCTGCTCTCCTTTCGCTCGTCTATCGCACTGTATTTCCAAACCGGTGGCCGATAAACGCGCCGCACCTTGAAACAGAATCCAGTAGCATTGCGTAATGGATCTCCTCAAGGCGATGGCAGTATTCGTCCGTATCGTGGAAACGGGTAGCCTGACGGCGGCCGCGCAAGCGTCCGATCTGTCGCCGACCATGGTCGGCAACTACCTTCAGACTCTGGAAAGCCGGCTGGGCGCGGTTCTCGTGCACCGCACGACCCGCAAGCAGAAAGTCAGCGCGTTCGGCCACGCTTACTACGAGCGATGCGTCGAAATTCTCGGTCTGGTCGACGACACGGAACAGCTCGCGCTCGCTCACCTGAAGCAGCCACGAGGGCGTTTGCGCGTGACCGCGCCTGTCGTGTTTACGAACGAGTGCCTGATTCCCGCGCTCGCGGACTATTACCGGCGCTACCCCGAGATCAAGCTCGATATCGTCGCAACCGATTCGCTCGCCGATCTGTTCGACGAAGGCTTCGAGGCGGCCATTCGCATCGGCACGCTCGCCAACCCGGATGTGGTGGCGCGTCCGCTGGCGCCATATCGGCTGGTGCTGTGTGCGTCGCCCGCTTACGTTCACGAACATGGCGCGCCGGCTACGCCGCACGCGCTAGGCGAGCATCATTGCCTGACCTATGCATATCCGCCCCGATCGGAATGGCACGCGGCGCAAACCCAATGGACGCTGGAAGGCCCGGATGGGCCGATGAGCCTGTCCGTGGACGGCAGACTGAAAATTGACAATGCGGACGCGTTGCGCCGGGCGGCGCTGAGAGGGCTGGGTATCGCGATGCTTCCTTCCATCTTGATACGCGACGACATTCGCGAGAAGCGCCTCATCGAGATCATGCCGGACTTCGCCGGCCCCGAACGGACGATGAATCTGCTTTATCTTCAGGAGAGGCAGCAATCACCGAAGCTTCGCAGCTTCACTGAATTCGTGGTCGACCGGTTCGGCGCCGAAACGGCCTGTCGGACGTGAGGCGGTGACCGCCGGTCGGGCAAGGCGTCGTATTTCATCGACACCTCGCGATTTCGACCCGATGCGCGTTTCCGCCTTCACCCACCGTGGTCGTTCGTCTGCACCGGCCTGCGACGGAATGGCGCCGAAGCGACGGTGCTCGAATCGGATCGCGCCGCCTCCGCCGACTGCAGGGCGTTGCCGTTAGCCGCGCGAATCGACCCAGTTGCGTGCCCAGCGTGCCGAATGCGCGAGCGCCTGTGCCTCGCTCGTGAAGTAATCGAGCGAATAGAACTGATAGCGGCCTTCGTCGTGCGTGCTATCGGCGCGTTCGAGCAGGAGGTTGGATGAAAAACTACCGTCGGGCAAGCGATGCGCCGAGGGTTGGACGGCATAGCCGTTGTATTGTTGAATTCGTTTGTTGTGCATTTTAATTTTAATGATGTTCGAGTGCGCGCGTGCCGTGCGAAATGCGCACGGATACACCGATTCAAAGCCATTGCGGACTGAATCTGACGCAGTCGGAAAGCGAAAATAAGGCGTTGCGGCCGGAGGGGGAATGAAGTGCAACGAGACGTGTGACGCTCGGCCAGCTGAATCACTCGATACAGCTCAAGGCGATCGCGCCAACTTGGGGAGGCGAAGCTCCGTTGGGATGTCGCTGCGACCCGGCGTCCGTCGTGGGAGGCCGGGCCCTTCAAACTTTACAGCGGCTTGATGTTCGCCGCTTGCAGACCCTTCGGGCCTTGCTTCGTTTCGAAGCTCACTTTTTGATTTTCAGCCAGCGTCTTGAAGCCGTCGGCACGAATTTCGGAGAAGTGAGCGAACAGGTCGTCGCCGCCCTTGTCCGGAGTAATGAAGCCAAAGCCTTTGCTGTCGTTGAACCACTTGACGATACCGGTATCCATGAAGATTCCTTGAGAAAAAAATACGAAGAGTTGCTCTGATGAAGAGCGCGTGAAGCGTCAAGGAGGGAGAGGACAACGAATACCGCTGAGGAGGAGCAGCAATTGATGAACAGCAATCGGACTTCTTGGACTTCGGTGCATACACTAACGGCAGGCGATGGCTGCGTCAACGACTATCTTGTAACTGTGTGACATCCAGCTCGACGCGCCGACATCGAGACGCCCTTCCGCATCGCAGACGTGACTCCCCGACCGCGGGCAGCGAAGCCGGAGGCTGTCGTCACGACTGGACCCACACCGCCCCGCTTCACGCCTTCGCGAAGGCGAGCAGCAGCTCGCCGAGTTTGCCCGGTTGCTCCTGCTGGATCCAGTGACCTGCGCCGTCGATCAGCTCGATGCCGCGCATGCTCGTCGCCGCCTTCGTTCTCATCAGATCGAGCGCGCCCGGCGCCGAATAGGTGCCCCAATCGCGCTTGCCGCCAATGAAGAGCGACGGGACGTCGATCGTCCTGCCCGAAAACAGGCGCAACTCAGCATTCAGGTCGGGATCGGACAAGACACGATAAGCCTGAAGCGCGCCTTGAAACCCGGTGCGGCCATACTCCGCCGTGTATACGCCAAGTTCCGCGTCGGTAAGCCATGTGCAGGCAAGGATGTCGGCGGCGGACGGCTGGAATGGCGCGACGGTTTCGGGCATCGTCTTGCCGAGATCCATCACGTAGTACGTGGGCATTTGCGCCAGCTCCGCGGCCGTGAGCGCCTTCAGCGGATGCGGCTTGTTGCCCGGCCAGTCGGCGCTCTTCACGTGGAAAAATGCACGAAGAAACGCTGATAGACCTTGGGGCGGGTGCCACATGTCCCGGTTGGCGTTCCGTGTGCACAGGTATTGCTGGTAATACGCTCTCGGCGGATCGAGCGCGGCAAGTGCGGCCGCCAACTTCCGGCCTTCGCTGTTCGGTTGAGCCGACGATGTCTCGTTTCGCGCCGTGTCGAATGGTAGCGCCGGCGGACCAGGGAACGGCGCACTCATCAGCACCACTGACGGAAAGACGTCCGGCCGCGCCAGCGCGCAATACGCCGCCACGGGCGAGCCGAGGTCGTGCCCGACCAGCATCGACGTATGCCGATACCCCAACGCCGATACCAGTCCGAGGGCGTCGCGCGTCATATTCAGGAGGCTGAAGGGCCCGAGCGGGGCGTCATAGTCGTTCGCCCAACCGGTGGTACGTCCATAACCGCGCTGGTCGGGTGCCACGACGTGGTATCCCGCGTCGGCCAGGATGGGCATGAGATGCCGCCAGCCGTAGGCCAGATCCGGAAAACCGTGCAAAAGCAACGCGAGCGGCCGGCCGGCACTTTCATGACCGGCTTCGAGAATGTGAACATCGAGGCCGTTCACCCCATGGATCATGCGCGAGCGCACTCCTTTCGGAAGCGTTCCTGCACCGTATGTCGGCGTGGCCAAATCACTCTCTCCTGTCGGGGTTGCGCGCGCAGGTCGAAGCAAGGCAGCAACCAGGCCGACCGCGCCCATCGCCAGGACGGTTCGTCGCGGCGCCGATGGTTTGCTCTTGTCGACGGGCATCGTCGAGCTCCGAAATATGGTGATCACCATAGTATGGCGATCGCCATAGACCGGTCAAGCGGAACGTGGTACTTTTCCCGCATGACACGCAAGACTGACGCTCGCGCTCGCGCGATTGCCACGGCCGAACGGCTGTTCCGCATCCAGGGCTACACGGCGACCGGGCTGACCCAGATCCTCGAGGAAAGCGGCGCGCCCAAAGGGTCGTTCTACTTTCACTTTCCTCGCGGCAAGGCCCAACTCGCCGAGGAAGCAATCGATAACTACGTCACCCATCGAATTGCCGTCTTGCAGAACATCTCGGCTGATACGACCGGCCATGCGCTGGATTTTGTTCGCCAGATCTTCAGCGCATTTGCGGCCGAAATGGTCGCTACCGATTTTCAGTACGGGTGTCTCATGCAAAACCTGGCAAACGAACTGCCCGCGCTCGACGCCGAGTTGACCCAGCGGGTGGCGCGAGGGTTTGCCGATTCGACCGAGGTGATTGCGGCGCATTTCAGGGGGTGCGGTTTCGCTGCCGCACGCGCATCCTCGGCCGCGACCGCGTTGGTCGCCGCGCTCGAAGGCGCCCGCACGGTCGCGCGCCTGGAACGCTCGCCGGCCGTGTTCGACGCGCTGGCAGATGTCAGCAGCCAGGGATGGGGCGCTTCCGAGGGGTGATCCGGCCCAATGTTCTCGTCATGCGTCGTGCCTTGCGCACATCACGGGGAAATTGCCCGTTGCCGTGATGCCGCACCGGTTCGGTATCCGCGAACGCACGACGTGCCGCGAATTCTCTCGACCGCGTTAGCTCGAACTGTGCAGCGGTAACCGGGCAACGTGAACGCGTGGAAACCGGCAAGCAGCCGCACGAGTACCCCGAGTTCCGAAGCATGGCCAGGTCGATCAAGCATGACCTCGCCGCGCAGATCGTCTATCGATGATCTGATTGCATGCGTGGCCGGGGCGGAAACACCCGAAAACCACGAAACCTCCGGCCGCCATCGCGAACGCCCAAACCGCAAGTCAATGCGAAGCACCGAACAGTCGAATCACGACGCCGCGCAGCCACCGGTTGCCGGCCTCGTGGTGATAGCGCGCATGCCAATGCTGCCGCACCGCGAAGCCTTCGACGGGAATCGGGCACGCATGAACCGCCAGATCGTTGGCCTGGGCCAGCGTCTCGCCGATATGACGGGGTAGCGTCGTGATCAGGTCGGTCGTCTGAACGATCGCCCCCAGCCCCAGAAAGCCCGGCAATTCCAGCACCACGTCTCGCTCGATGCGCGCCTGCCGCAGCGCCTGTTCGAGGAGTTGCGCCCCCGTTCCCGCCGTAATGGCGACATGCCCTTCCGAACGATACTGCTTGGCCCCGAGCCGACCGCGAATCCTCGGGTGATGCCGATTCACCAGACAAATCCAGTCCTGGTCATACAGCTTCTGCTGATAAATGCCGCCGCCCAGCCACGGCACGTAGCCGATGGCGAGATCGGCTTCGCCGGATTCGAGCGCCCGCTCCGTATTGCCGTCGATCCGTGCCGCTTCCAGCCGGACGCCCGGCGCCTGCGCCCGGACATGGGCCAGCAGCCGCGGCAGCAGCGTGACGTGGCTCGCGTCGGTCATGCAGATGCGAAAGCGTCGCTGGGCGGTCGCGGGATCGAACGCGATCTCCCACGCAGTGAAGCGCCGCAGCGATTCGAGAATTTCCCGGCAGGGCCCGATCAGCGCGTCGGCTTGCGGTGTCGGCGCCATGCCGCCGGGCGTGCGGATGAACAGCGGATCGTGCAGGTGTTCCCGCAAATGCCCGAGCCAGATGCTGACGGTCGGCTGGCTCTGGCCGAGCTGCTCGGCGACGCGCGTGACGCTGCGCACGTCGTACAGGAGATCGAATAGCTGAAGCAGCTTCAGGTCCGGCAGATCGGCAGGCATCGTCGCATTATTGTCCATGGCAATGACGTCATTGTACTCATTGCATTGTCGGTATGAGCGGCGGCTCCTATCGTGAGGCCATACGTCAAGGAGACACCATTGAAAATCGCGATTCTGGGAGCCGGCGCACTGGGTTGTGCGATCGGCGCCACCCTCACCGAAGGCGGTCACGAGACCTGGTTGATCGACCGCTCGCCCGCACACGTCGATGCGATGCGTCGCGACGGCCTGCGGATCGACGACGCCCGCGGCACCCGCCAGGTACACGTACACGCGACGACGCAGGCGGCCGAAGTCGGCACGGCCGACGTGGTCGTGGTGCTGGTCAAGTCGTTCCACACTGACGCGGCGATCCGCGGCGCCCTGTCGCTGGTGGGGCCCGATACCGTCGTGCTGTCGCTGCAGAACGGCCTCGGCCACGAGGACATCCTGAGCGACGCCGTCGGCCGCGAACGCGTCCTCGCGGGCAAAACCTACGTCGGCGGCGTGCTGCGCGGGCCGGGTCATATCGAATCCGGCGTGATCGGCAAGAGCACCTACATCGGCGAACTCGACGGCCGCATCACACCGCGCGTGCAGGCGATCGCCGCCGCGTTCGATACCGCCGGCCTCGCGACGACGATCAGCGACAACATCGTCGGCACGATGTGGGACAAGCTGCTGGTGAATGTCGCGACGGGCGCGCTGACCGGCCTCACCGGCCTCACCTACGGGCAGCTCTACGACGAGCCGCTGTTGAAGGCGACGTCGCTCGCGGCGGTCGCCGAAGCGATCGCGGCGGCGCAGGCAGCCGGCGTCAAGCTGTCGATGACCGATCCCGAACAGGCCTGGACCCTCGCCGCCGAGGGGCTGCCCGCCGCCTTCAAGACCTCGATGCTGCAAAGCCTGGAGAAAGGCTCGATCACCGAGATCGACTTCATCAACGGTTCGGTCGTGCGCGCCGGGCAGCGCCATGGCGTGCCGACCCCGGTCAATGCCACGCTCGTCGCCTGCATCAAGGGGCTGGAGCGTGCGATGGCCGATCGCCAACGTGAGGAGGCCGCCGCATGAGCGCCACGAAAGCCTATCTCGAACACGTTGCGATCTGGGTGAAGGACATCCACTGGCACATCCGTTTCTTCGAGGACGTGCTCGGCATGACACTGCGCGAAGTGGACGGCCCGCTCGACGCACCGCGACAGTACTGGACGCTCGGCGGCATGCAGTTCATCCACGCGCCCGAACATGACGGCCCGGAAGGCCGGCTCGCCCATCTCGGCGTGATGTGCGAGGACCTGGAGGCCGCGCTGGCCGCGGCGCAGCGATTCGACGTGACGGAGATGCCGCAGGGGCGCAACTGGATTCGCCTGCCCGACGGGCTCGCCGTCGAACTGATTCAGGCCAGGCCGGCTTCATGCGTCGCGCAGGCGCTGGCGATCAACCCGCGCGCGGAGGCATGACCATGACGATCGTCGAGAAATACTGGGACGATGCCCGCGAGGGCGACACGTGCACGAGCCCGACCTACCTCGTGACCAAGGAACGCATTCTCGCGTACGCCGACCTCACCGGTGACCATACGCCCGTTCACGTGGACGAGGAATACGCGAACGCCAGCCATTTCGGCTGCCTCGTCGCGCACGGGCTGTTCGGCCTGTCCATTGCCGACGGCCTGAAGACGCAGAGCGACTATCGCTTCCTGCCGGGCATGTCGCTCGGCTGGACCTGGGATTTCCTGCTGCCGATCAAGGTCGGCGACGTGCTGCACGTGACGTTCCGCGTCGGTTCGATGCGGGCCAGCAAGAGCCGCCCGGACTGGGGCATCGTCGTGCTGCCGTCGGAGCTGATCAATCAGGACGGGCAGGTCGTTCAACGCGGCGAACATCGCCTGATGGTGCCGCGCCGTCCGGAGGCACTGTGATGCAGGCACGTCCCCTCGAAGGCATTCGCGTCGTCGACTACAGCCATTTCCTCGCCGGCCCGTATGTCGGGCGCTGTCTCGCGGCGCTCGGTGCCGAAGTGATCAAGGTCGAGCGCCCGGGCACCGGCGACGCCGGACGCCAGCACGCGACCGTGCTCGACGACCAGCAAAGCGGCTACTTCCTGCAGCTCAACATGGGCAAGCGCGGCGTGAGCGTGAACATGAAGGACGCGCGCGGCAAGGCCTTCATGCAGCGGTTGTGCGACTCCGCCGACGTCTTCATCGAGAACTATCGGCCGGGCGCGCTGGACAAACTCGGGCTCGGCTATGAAGAACTGTCGGCGCGCAATCCGGGCCTCGTCTACTGCTCGATTTCGGCGTACGGTCACACTGGTCCCGACGCACATCGTGCCGGCTTCGGGCTGATCGCCGAAGCGAAGAGCGGGATCATGCAGATGGTCGGCACGCCCGGCGAGCGGCCACCGCTGCTCCGCATATCGCTCGGCGACATGTACACCGGCATTCATGCGGTCGCGGCGATCAACGCCGCGCTGCTGGGGCGCGTGAAGAGCGGCCGCGGGCAACACGTCGACATGGCGCTGTACGACACGCTGGTGTCGATGCACGAGTATGCGGTGCAGTGCTACACGCTGAAGGGCGTGCTGCCCGAGCAGACCGGTCACGACATGCCGACCTCGACACTCTATGGCGTGTTCCGTGCCGCCGATGGCGATCTCGTGATCGCCGCGCAAGTCGACGACGCATGGAAGCGCTTTGCACAACTGATCGAAGCACATGGCGGCCCGGCTAGCTTCGGCGCGGACACCCGATTTCACGACAGCACCGGGCGCAACGCGCATCGCGCGGAGATCCTGTCGATGGTCGAGCCGTGGGTGGCCGCGCGTTCCGTCGCGTCGGTACTGGACCTGCTGGACGGCATCGACGTTCCGTGCGCGAAGGTGCAGCGCATCGACGAGGTATTGAACGATCCGCAGATCCAGGCCCGAGGCATGGTCGTCGAGCAGCAGCATCCACGCTACGGGACGCTGCGCCTGCCCAACCTGCCGTTCCGGTTTTCCGATTGCGATACGACGATTCGCGAGGTCGCGCCCGATCTCGGCCAGCACAACGCGGAAGTCGCGCGGTCCCTCGGGTTCGATGCGGCCGAAATCGACGCGATGCAGGCCGACGGCGTCCTCTATTCAAAAGTGAGCCAATGATGACCGACCAATACGCGGTGATCGGCAATCCGATCGGACACACCAAATCCCCGCTGATTCACGGCCTCTTCGCGCAAGAGACGCAGCAGGACCTCCGCTATACGGCGATCGAGGGCCCGCTCGAGCCGGCAGGCGCTTTTGCTGCCACTGTTCGTGCGTTTTTCGACGGCGGCGGCAAGGGCATCAACGTCACCGCACCGTTCAAGCTCGACGCATTCGCGATGTCGGACGAACGCAGCGAACGGGCGCAGCTCGCGGGCGCGGCCAACGCGCTCAAGTTCGACGGCGGCCGCATCCTGGCGGACAACTTCGACGGCATCGGACTGGTTCGCGATATCGAGGCGAACCTCAATCTGCCGATGGCCGGCAAGCGTGTGCTGGTGCTCGGAGCGGGCGGCGCAGCGCGCGGCGCGCTGTTGCCGTTCCTCGAAGCCGGCCCGGCGGAACTCGTGATCGCGAATCGCGACGTCGACAAGGCGCGCGGGCTGGCCGCGCAGGTCGCCGGACGCGGCCCCCTTGTTGCCAGCAGCTACGCGGACCTCGCGCGGATGGGATGTTTCGACCTGGTCGTCAACGCGACGTCGGCCAGTTTGACCGGTGACCTGCCGCCTGTCCCGCCGAGTGTGTTCAGTCCAACGGGCACCGCCTACGAACTCGCCTATGGCAAGCGGCTCACGCCGTTTCTCCGGCTCGCGAAAAACGCGGGCGTGCACGGGATCGCGGATGGTGTCGGCATGCTGGTCGAGCAGGCAGCCGAGGCGTTCGCATGGTGGCGCGGCGTGCGGCCCGCGACCAGCGCGGTGATCGACCGGCTGGCCGTGCCGTTCGACTGAACACGCAATGGGGATCGGCATGCAGGCGATCCCGATGCGCCAAGGCATCGATCGCGACAGTGTCGGCGGGCGCGATCCGGTAGACTCGGCGGGCGCGTCCATACGAACGAGCTGCGCCGAGCAATCTCGCATTACCGCTGTCCTCCGTCCACGCCCGATACCGTGCCGAACACCGTCATGCCGGACACCACGCGCCCCGCTCGCCTGAACTTCGCGCTCATGTTGCCGCTGCTGCTGGCGGCCCAGCCGGTGGCGACCGACAGTTACTTGCCGGCCCTGCCTGAAATCGCCGCGACGCTGGGCTCCGCCAGCGTCAGTCTCACGGTTTTCGCATTGATATTCGGTGTCGGACAATTACCGATGGGCGGTCTTTCCGACCGAATCGGCCGTCGTCCCGTGTTGCTGACCGGCCTTGCGCTCTATGCGTTGAGTGCACTGGCGGCGGCGCTCGCATCGAGCGCCGCGATGCTGGTGGCCGCGCGTGCGATGCAGGGCTTTGCCATGGCCGCGATCCTGGTATGCGCCCGCGCGACGGTACGCGACCGGTATTCGGCCGGCGACGGCCCGTACGTGATGGCGCGCGGTTTCATGGGAATGGGGATGATGGCGTTTCTTGCCCCGATTCTCGGTGCGTATGTCACGCAGTACGCGGGCTGGCGATGGGTACTCGCGGGGATGAGCCTGTATGCGTTCGGCTTGCTCGTCATGTGCTGGTACGGATTCGAGGAAAGCGCCGCCAGAATCGCGCCGGGCCGGAACTCGACCGGGGACGTGCGCGAGATATTCGGCAACGCCCCGTTCAGGGTATGGACGCTGCTGGCCGCGTCGACGTACACCGGCATGTTCTGTTTTCTGCTGCTTTCTCCGACGATTTACATTCGGCAGCTCGGCATCTCGCCCCAGCGATACGGCTGGATACCGGCGAGCGGGACGCTCGTCTATGTCCTCAGTACCGTTGGCTGCCGGCACTTGCTGCGACGTCAAAGCATGCTGCGAACGGTGCGCCAAGGCGCAACGTTGAGCCTGTCAGGCGCGGTGATCCAGGCATTGGGGTGCGCGCTGCTTCCCGGCAGCATCTGGCCGCTGCTCGTCGGACATGGCGTGTATTGTCTCGGGCACGGAATCCATCAACCATGCGGACAGGCAGGCGCGGTCAGTGGCCTGCCTCATCTTGCCGGCCGCGCGGTATCGTGGTCCGGCTTCATCATGATGTTCTTCGCTTTCAGCGTGGGACAGACGGCGGCGGTTTTCACCGATCCGCGCTATCAGTCGGGCGCGTGGCCGATGGTGGTGCCGATGCTTGGCGTCGGCGTTACGCTGGTTACGATTGCGTTTGTGTGGTTGCCGAGAATCGGTGGCGCGAATTTGGGTGTGGCAGCGGTTCCGGCGCGGGCGGTGGACGGGCGGTGAGTTGTGGTGGGAACTCGGTGGAAAGCGGCGGGATGGGTGTCCAGCGCATCTCTTGTGACCGCCAAATGGACTTGGTGAACGTGATACTCGACAAGGACGCTACGAGCGAGCATCTAGGCAGCAGTGGCCTGAACAAGACGCAGGCCCCATCCAGTTTGCAACGTACCGTCTTCGCCTTGCATGGGCGCGAACGCCGACAACAGTTCACTTTTGAACTGTGCGCGCGCTGCCTCCGACATCCGGTCGGCATCGTAGGTGTCGAGCATGTCCAACCACAGCTGCTCGGGTGTAGGTGTCCAGTCGATTTCGATGTCTTCAAAAGCCACATCAACAAAATCGGGCTTGAGTAGTTCTTGCCACCCCGCTTCACCGCGTGTACGCGCATCACCGAGTCGCAACTCTGTGAGCTGATCCTTCGCGATTGGCTTGAAGATGTCCAAAAAGACTTCGCCGACCTTGCCAGTCAAAAAGCTCCGCCCGACGATAGCGGAAAAACTGCCGCCGTCACGCAATACCCGGCGAATCTCTCGAACAACTTGTTCGATATCATCCATCAACATCAGAGCCATATGTGACAGCACGTAGTCTACTGAACCGCTATCGAGCGACAGTTCTTGTGCACGCTCGTTGAGCAATCGTATTTCGTGCGGCAATATTCCCCGAGCCACGCTCAACTCGCCATCGCTGATGTCTATGCCAATTAGCTTCGTTGCTGCATGCCCCCTGTCGTTCAGAATTTGCAGCAATGGCCCATCACCACACGCCAGATCGAGCACAGTCCGCGACATCGCATCGTTCGGTACACGAGTCGCCAGTGCGTGATAGGAGGACGGGTATGCTGCCTGCGCAGATCGTGCAGGCCGATTACCGTAGGCTCGACGCGTTGCTCCTGCCCGGCGGCGATGAAAATCTTTCAAATATATTTCTGCGTACGAGGTCATTCTCGCGCCATTCGATTGTTCGCTAGTTGGGAGCACTCGTGACTCTCGAGCCTGAACCCCAAGCGGATTGTCGACGAACCAGACCACGATGTCGAACGTCTCAAAATGGCCGGCAGCCACCACCCGGCGCCGCTCGACCGACAACGTCGGACCGTGGCTATGCAGCTCGGCGTCCAGCTGTGTGACGGGGCAGTCGATGTCGGCGGATGGCGTGCTCACCATGCGCTGAGCACGCTGCCCCTCCCGACGTCGATCCAGCCCCACACGAACGGGGCCACACAACGCATCAACGCGACGTACCCTCGTCGCCCGCGCCCCCCACCATCAGCACATCCGACAGCTTCAACACCGGGCAATGCGCCCCCGCGCCCGCAACGGCATCACGATACGTATCCGTGACAGCCGCCGCGATCCCATGAGCCGCGTCGACACCTTCGGCCATCGCCGAGTAGTACGACAGGTCCTTGAGCGCGTTCGCCATATGGAACGGCAGCGCGGACGTGTCGCCGGTCTCCAGAAACGGACGCAGCCGGTTCAGCGCGGCGCCGCCGCCACCGCCGTTGGCGAGCACGTCGGCGAGCACCGCGACGTCCACGCCCGAGCGCTTCGCGCACGCGACAGCTTCCGACAGCAGCGCGATGGTCCCGAGCGACACATAGTTGTGCAGCAGCTTCATGCTGTGGCCGGCCCCGACATCGCCGACGCGCGTGATGTTTTCCGCGAAGCACGCGAGCACCGGCCTGACCTCCGCGAACAACCCGGGCGTCGCGCCGACCAGCAGGTTCAGCCGGCCCTCGTGCGCCTCCTTGGCGCCGCGCGTCATCGGCGCGTCGACGAAGCGCCCGCCTGCCGCTTCGACGAGTCGCGCCATTCTGACGGTCGATTCGGGAACGGCGGTCGAACAATCGACGACGATCGCGTTGTCCCTCAGGCCGGCCAACACGCCGTCCTCACCGGTGAGCACCGCTTCCACTTCGGGGGACCCCGTCACGCACAGGATGATGACGTCCGCTTGCGCAGCCAGTTCGCGCGCGGTCCGCACCGTCCGTACGCCGTCGCGCAGCAGCTCGTCGAGCGGCTGATTGCCCGGATGCTCGACGACCGTGAGCGGATAACCGTGCTTCAGCACGTTGCGCGCAATACCATGCCCCATCAAACCCACGCCGATCAGGCCAATCTGCTGTTTCATGTCGTTCCCGTCAAAAGATCGCACCGCGGCGCAGCGCCGCGGCGAAATGGATAGTCGTTACCGGTCGACGAGCCGTGCCGGCAGCAGCATCGTGAGGACGAGGCCCAGCAACAGGCACCCGACCATCACGAACAGCGGCGCGGCAAGACTGCCGGACGCCTGCTTCAGGTAGCCGACCGCATAGGGCCCGAAGAAGCCGCCGAGGTTCCCGAACGAGCTGATCACCGCGATGCCCATCGATACCGACGCGGTGCCGAGCGCCGCGGTCGGCATGCTCCAGAACAGCGGCGGAAACGAGATGAGCCCCGCGTTCGCGATGCAGAGGGCGAACATGCCGAGCCACAGCTGATCGTGCCAGACGACCGACAGCCCGAGCCCGGTCGCGCCCATCAGCAAAAGGGCGGCGACGTGCAGCCGCTGCCGGCCGCGCCGGTCCGCGCTGCGTCCGAACAGGACCATCACGACCACGGCCACCGCATTCGGCAGCGCGGCGAGCAAGCCGATGGCGAAATCGCTGCCGATGCCCATCTGCTTGATCATCGTCGGCGCCCAGAATGTATAGCCGTAAATCGCGAACACGTCGAGAAAGTAGATCACGCAGAACGCCCATACGAGCCAGTTGGAGAACAGACCGCGGTGCTTGACCGACTCGGTCGTCGCACGATCTTCCGCCAGCACGCGTGCCAGGACGGCGCGCTCCGCTGGCGAGAAACGCCCGCTGCGCGTGACGTCGTCGTCGAGGCCCTTCCATACATACAGCGCAGCCACGAATGCGGGCAGCGACTCGAGAATGAAGATCCATTTCCAGCCGGGGATCTGCATCGCCCCGTCGAAATACTGCAGGATGAAGCCGGTCAACGGCGAGCCGATCAACCCGGCCAGCGCGAGCGCCGCATAGAACATCGACAGAATCCGCGCGCGCCGCCGCCCCGGGAACGAACGGGCCATGTAGAGCACGATGGCCGGGATGAAGCCGGCCTCGGCGACGCCGAGCAGAAAGCGCATCACGTAGAACTGCATCGGCGTGGACACGAACGCCGTCAATCCCGACACGACACCCCACGACACGACGATCCGGGTAATCCAGCGACGCGGCCCGACGCGCACCAGCAGCATGTTGCTCGGCACCTCGAAGATCACGTAACCGAGAAAGAATATCCCTGCACCGAAGCCGAACACCGCATCGGAAAAGCCCAGGTGCTGGCTCATCTGCAGTTTGGCGAAGCTGACGTTCACGCGATCGATGTACGACGTGACGTACGCGAACATCAAAATAGGCAGGATTTGCACGGCGAGCCGGCGGAAGATCCGGTCCTCCTGTGCGAGGTCGTGCGCCGATGCCGGGGCGGCGAGGTCGCCCGGATTGCAGGCCGCGTCGATTTCCACGTTTGTCTCCGAAAGTTCATGGATGGCCCCGCGTGCGTGCTTGCGTCGTCACGCGTGCAGTCGCTGTCGAGATAGGTGTGTGCGACAGGAGGCGGTTCGAATCTACCGGCTGCCCCGCCCACCCGATATGCGAAATCCTTCAAGCGGCACTTCGAATATCTCGAACGCCCGCGCGGGCCGGCCATCATACGGTGCAATGCACAAGCCCCGGAAGAACGGGGTCCGGCCGCCGACCACTCGCTCGATACGGGCCATCGCGGCGTGACGGCGGTGTCGCGGTGTGCGGCGCACCATTCGCGGCCAGTCAGGGTTAGCACCACTTCGCCCGATACCGTGGCGCGCGGCGATGAATGACATACTTGCCGCAGTTTCAACCGGAGCCTGCGCTTGTTCGATCTCACGTCCCTCGCCCTGTTCGTCCGTGCAGCCGAGCTGGGCAGCCTGTCGCGCGCCGCGCAGCAGTCCCACATGTCGCTCTCCACCGCGAGCCGCCGGATCGCGCTGCTCGAGCATCACTTTCGCGTGGTGCTGCTGAACCGCACGGTGGCCGGCGTCGAACTCACACCCGCCGGCGAAGCGCTGTTGCGCCACGCGACCGACCTGCTGCTGCGCACCGATGCGATCTACAGCGAACTGTCCGACTATACGAAAGGCGCAGTCGGCCGCGTCCGCGTGTTCGCGAACATCTCGGCGATCAGCCAGGATCTGCCCGATCAGTTGCGCACCTTTGCGCAACGCTATCGCGACATCAAGCTGCAGATCAGCGAACTGAGAAGTTCCGACATCCTGCAGGCGCTGCGCGAAGGCCGCGCGGACGTCGGCATCGTCACGTCGCGCACCGCGCCCGAGGGCATCCACCTCGCGCCTTACTGCATGGATCGGGCCAGCGTGGTCGTCCCCGACGACTACCCGCTCAGCGGCGATTCGATCGATTTCAGCGCGTTGCTCGACCACGATCTGGTCGCGCTCGACGACCGCTCGGAACTCACGCGTTCGCTCGTCAGGGAAGCGGCGCTGCTCGGCAAGTCGGTCCGCTTCCGCGTGCAGGTGCAGAGCTTCGAAGCCATGTGCCGGCTGATCGCGGCAGGGCAAGGCATCGGTATCCTGCCCGAACGCGCGGTCGCGCTGTTTCGCGAACCGATGCGCCTGCGTTTCATTCGCCTCAACGATCCGTGGGCCAATCGCGTCATGTCGGTCGGCATCCGCGCCGGCGCCGTGCCGCTGCCGACGCGCAAGCTGTTCGAGTTTCTCGCCTCGTTCGCGCCGCCTTCGCTCGTCTCCGGTGAAGCCGGGCAATCGAACGACTGACTGCGCCGCCACGCGTGTGTGCACGCCGGCGTGTTGCAGATTTTCGAAGGTCCCGTTCACGAATCCGCACTTCCTGCCGATGCCGGCGACGCAGTAGATTCGACGGACAGATTCAATAGTCCGCCGGTTACCGCAACGGAAGAGACACGGGAGACATGCCGACGCGATCCGAGGGGAATCGAATGCAGCGTTGCGTATCAAAGGCCGCCGCGCAGCAAGTCGATGCGGCTCGGCTCACGCACCCTCCCCGTGTCTGCCCCTCCCGTGCGGGACGCCAGCTTCATCATGGAGGCTTCCCGCAACATGAAGAACCCGCACCGCATCGCGGTCATCGCCGGCGACGGCATCGGCAAGGAAGTGATGCCCGAAGGCCTGCGCGTGCTGCGCGCCGCCGCGGATCGCTTCGACATTCCGCTGGCGTTCGACGAGTTCGGCGACTGGTGTACCGATCACTACGTTCGCCACGGCACGATGATGCCGGCCGACTGGGCGCGGCAGATCGGCGCGCACGACGCCATTTTCTTCGGGGCCGTCGGCGCGCCCGATATCGTGCCGGACCACGTCGCCGTGTGGGAATCGCTGATCAAGATCCGGCGCGAGTTCGATCAATACGTGAACCTGCGCCCGGTGCGCCTGATGCCGGGCGTGCCCGCGCCGCTCGCCGGGCGCCAGCCGGGCGACATCGACTTCATCGTCGTGCGCGAGAACACGGAAGGCGAGTATTCGTCGGTGGGCGGCCGGATGTTCACCGGAACCGACCGCGAGATCGCCGTGCAGCAGTCGGTTTTCTCGCGGGTCGGCGTCGACCGCGTGCTCAGGTTCGCATTCGAACTCGCCCGCTCGCGCCCGCGCAAGCAGCTGACGGCGGCGACGAAATCCAACGGCATCTCGATCACCATGCCGTTCTGGGACGAACGCCTCGCGGAAATGGCCCGGTCGTTCCCGGACATCGAAACGCGCAAATATCACATCGACATACTGTGCGCGCACTTCGTCCAGAATCCGGATCGCTTCGACGTCGTCGTCGCCTCGAACCTGTTCGGCGACATCCTGTCCGACCTCGGCCCCGCGTGTACCGGCACGATCGGCATCGCGCCGTCGGCGAATCTGAACCCGGAGCGGCGCTTTCCTTCGCTGTTCGAGCCGGTGCACGGCTCGGCGCCCGACATCGCGGGCCGCGGCATCGCGAATCCGATCGGGCAGATCTGGTCGGCCGCGTTGCTGCTTCAACACCTCGGTCGCGGCGAATCGCGCTACGAAGCCGCGGCCGCCGAAATCGTCGCGGCGATCGAATCCGTGCTCGTCGCCGGCCCGCGCACCCGCGACATGGGCGGCACGGCCAGCACCGAAGAACTGGGCGCCGCGATTGCACACGCCATCGCGAACCCCGCATCGATCGAGGAATGACCCATGCAATTTGATCACTACATCGACAACGCCCGCGTCGTGCCGAATACCGGCGAGCGGATCGACGTCGTCGACCCGAGCACCGGCGAACCGTTCGCGACGATCGCGCGCGGCGATGCGACCGACGTACAGCACGCCGTTTCCGCGGCCCGGCGCGCGATGGGCGACACGCTCGACGGCCCGTGGGCGAAGCTGTCGCCGGTCGAGCGCAGCAACCTGCTGTTCGCGTACGCCGCGGCCGTCTCGCAGCATGCGGACGAACTCGCGCAGCTCGAAGCGCGCGACACCGGCAAGGCGTTGAATACCGCCCGTACCGATGCCGCGGTACTCGCGCGCTACCTCCAGTACTACGCCGGATGCGTCGACAAGCTGCACGGCGACACACTGCCCTACACCGCCGGGTTCACGGTATTGACGGTGCGCGAACCGATCGGCGTGACCGGCCACATCATTCCGTGGAATTACCCGATGCAGATCTACGGTCGCTCGGTCGGCGCGTCGCTCGCCGCCGGCAATGCGTGCGTGGTCAAGCCGGCGGAGGACGCGAGCCTGTCCATTCTGCGGCTGGCGGAAATCGCGGCCGAGGTCGGCTTTCCGGCCGGCACCGTCAACGTCGTCACGGGGCTGGGCGGCGAAGCCGGCGCGGCGCTGTCGGCTCATCCCGGCATTCGTCACATCTCGTTTACCGGGTCGACCGGGACGGGCGCGCTGGTCGGCCGCGCGGCCGCCGAGCGTCACTGCCCCGCGGTGCTGGAACTGGGCGGCAAGTCGCCGCAATTGCTGTTCGACGATGCCGATCTCGACCAGGCGCTGCCCGTCATCGTCAACGCGATCGTGCAGAACGCGGGGCAGACCTGCTCGGCCGGCAGCCGGCTGCTCGTCCAGCACACCGTCTACGAGCGCGTGCTCGATCGTCTCGCGCAGCAATTCGAGCGGCTGCGTTCGGGGCCGCCGTCGATGAATCTGGAGATGGGGCCGCTCGTCAATGCGAAGCAGCATGCACGGGTGCGGGCCATCGTCGAGCGCGCGCAGGCCGACGGCATTCGCGTGGCGGCGCGCGGCACCATCGCGGCCGGCGCATCGGGCGCAGGCTACTACCAGGAAGCGGTGTTGTTCCGCGACGTGCCGCCCGACAGCGAGCTCGCGCAGGAAGAGGTATTCGGCCCCGTGCTCGCGGCCATGCCGTTCGACGACGAAGAGACGGCGGTCGCCCTCGCGAACGGCACGCAGTATGGCCTCGTCGCGGGTGTCTGGACCCGCGACGGCGCCCGCGCGCTGCGGCTCGCGCGCAAGCTGCAGGCCGGACAGGTCTTCATCAACAACTACGGCGCGGGCGGCGGCGTGGAGCTGCCGTTCGGCGGCGTGAAGGCAAGCGGATATGGCCGCGAGAAAGGCTTCGAGGCATTGCTCGGCTTTACCGCGCTGAAGACCATCGCGATCAGGCACGATTGATCGCCGCCACGCTGCGACGGTCGTTCGGGCCGTCGCCGGAGAATCGCCATGTCCCGACTGGCCATCGTGGGTGCCGGCCGCGTCGGCAAGACGCTCGGCAACCTGATCGTCGCGAACCGTATCGTCGACGCGGGGCAAATCTACGATCGTGACATCGCGTGCGCGCACGCCACCGTGGCATTCGTCGGCGCCGGCTGACCGGTCGATGATCTCGATCGGGTCGAGCCCGCCGACATCTGGCTGCTGTCCGTACCGGACACCCGGATACGATCCCCCAAAACCATCAACCGATCGTTTGCGCGAACGACTTCAGATACTTCATGCCCGTGTCGCACATGATCGTCACGATCGTGGCGTCCGGGCCGAGCCGTTCGGCGAGTCGCAATGCGCCGGTTACGTTGGCGCCGGTCGACGTCCCGCAGAACAGCCCCTCCTCCGCGGCCAGTCGGAACGCCATGGCTCTCGCGTCCTCCGTCGAGACGCGCTCGAGTTCGTCGGCGATGCCGTCGCGCCAAAGCGGCACGACATAGCCCGCGCCGATTCCGTCGATCTTGTGCGCGCCGGTCGGCCCACCCGACAGCACCGCCGATTCGGCCGGCTCGACACCGGCGATCCGGATACGTGCGTCGTGTTCGCGCAAGCGCCGCGAAATCCCGCGCAGCGACGCAGCCGTACCGACGCGCTGGACGAAACCGTCGAGACGGCCGCCGGTCTGCTCCCAGATCTCGTCGGCCATCTTCGTATAGGCGTCGAGCTGATCGGTGTTTTCCATCTGCGCGGTGATGTATGCGCCCGTCTCGCCGGCAATCCGATGCGCTTCGCGAATCATGTCCTTCGTCAGCTTCTCGGTTTGCTTGCCGTTGTCGCTCGGGACGAGCGTCAGCTTCGCGCCAAGCAGGCGCATGTGATCGAGCTTCTCCTTCGAGAACGCATCCGACGAGACCAGATGCAGCGGATGCCGCTTGACGGCGCACACCAGCGCGAGCGACACACCCGTGCTGCCGCCGGTGTACTCGACCACCGCGCCGCCGGGCTTCAGACGCCCATCGCGCTCGGGCGCTTCGATCATCGCGAGCGCGATCCGGTCTTTCATGCTGCCGGTCGGATTCTGACTTTCGAGCTTGACGAACAGACGCGCGCCGTTCTTCGGGACAACGTGTCGTAACGGGACGAGCGACGTGTTGCCGATCGTGTCGAGGATGCTGCCGGGAGTCGATTTCATGTTGACCTCTGAAGTGAGCGAACGGGCAAGACCGGGCGGGTAGCCGTCAGGTCGCGTGACCGAGCAGCGCGACAGCGAACGTGAGCGTTGCCGCGAAGCCGGTCAGGAAAGCGATCGTGCGAACAACCGGAATGCCGGCGGCGTAAACGACGTAGTGAACCAGCCGGGCACCCAGATAGAGCCTGGCCGAGAACACCGTCGCCGGGCTGCTCGCCCCCGTCATTGCGCACATCAATACGAGCGGGGCGAACACAGCGAGATTCTCGATCGCGTTCGCATGCGCGCGCCGTGCGCGTTCCGCCCACGGCGGATCGGGCGGATGGGACGGATCGGGATTGCTCAAGGCCGCCATCAGGCCGCGCGTCATGATTCTGGCCAGCATGTAAGGAATCCACATCAGCAGCGTCGCGATCGCGGTCAGCGTCAGCAGGTGAAGTTCTGGCGAAAATGTCATCGGATTGGCCTCTATCGGACTGAGCCGCAGGAGGAATCTGCGGATGCCGGAAATGCTTCGCAGTCTAGACTCGGGACGAGGCCGCTCGCCATAGTCATAAATGACATTAATAGCGACATTCACGACACCCGTTCGACATGAAAGACGCTATCCGTCCGACCGGAAATCCGATGCATGGGGCGGGCGTAGCGCAACGCGCCGCCCGCTGCATTCAATCAGACCGTACGCGACACGAGCTCGCCCAGAACCGTGTCCAGTGCGACATGGCCGTGCAGGATTTCTTCAGGATCACTTTCGAAATCGATCCAGCCTTCGTTGAAGCCGTCCAGCATGCGCATGCGGGGGAGCGGATGCTTCATGCCCTGCGCGCGAAACAGCGCTTCCCACGTTCGTCTGTCGACGGCTTCCGCGCGCACGTCCCGGCCCAACACGCGAGCGAAGGCCAGCGCGAGATCGTTGGGGCTCACCCGGCGTGGGCCTTCGAGCTCGATGACACGCACACCGTGCCACGTCTGCTGGAGCAGTTGCGCCGCCACGCGGCCGACGTCCGCGGTGGCGACCATCGGCACAGGCTTGTCGAGCGGCTGCAGGTAACTGGCGACGACGCCCTCGTCGCGCGCGGACGCGACATCCCATGCGGCGTTCTCCATGAACCAGCCGGGCCGCAGGAACGTCACCGGCATCGGCATCTCGCGCAGCGCCTGCTCCATCAGCGCGAGTTGCGTGAGCAGATTGGGCTCGTCGGCCTGCGCGCCGATCGTCGACAGACACACGACCCTGTCGGGGCGCGCCTTCAGTAGCGCGGCGGACACGGCCTCGATCACTTTCCGCGCTTCGGGCAACCCGGGCGCCGGATCGAACACCGGCGGCAGCAGGATGAAAACGCCCGTCGCGCCTGCGAATGCGTCGGCGAGCGACGCCGGGTCTTCCATGAAAGCCGTCGCGATCTCGCACCCGCGTGCCGCCCATGCCGCTGCCCGCGTCGCGTCGCGCACGACCGCGCGCACGGGCCGACCCGAGGCCAGCAGTTCACTGGCCAGTGCGCCGCCGACCTTGCCGGTGATTCCTGTGATTGCATACATTGCTCGTTCTCCATGTGTGAATACGTGGGTCGCATTCTGGACAAACGCCAACCAAAACAAAACGACATGGATGGCATCAGATAAGTGACAATGTGTCATCAATTCGGCATGATCGACACGGACGCCCGGCATGGCTACGCTGTGCGGCGTCGGCGTGTCGGCCTTCAGTGGGTCGTGCGCGATCCGCCACCCGTATTCAGTCGAACCACCATGAGATCCAGTAGCGAGAAGCTGTCAGGCAGCATCAGCGTGTTCGCCGCCGTCGTCGATGCCGGGACGTTTTCGGCTGCCGCCGACGTCATCGGCATGACGCCGCCGGGCGTCAGTCGCGCGATCGCGCGGCTGGAAAGAAAGCTGAACATCCGGCTGTTCAACCGAACGACGCGGTCGGTGTCGCTGACCGAAGAGGGCCGCCGCTTTTACGAGCAGGTCATGCCCCATCTCGCCGGGCTGGAGGAAGCCGCCGCGGCGGCCGCGGGCGGCGCCTCCGCGGTGCGCGGCAAGCTGCGCATCAATCTGGATCCGGTCGTCTACCGGGCCATTCTCGGGCCACGGCTCGATGCGTTCATGGACGCGCATCCCGAACTCGAAATCGAGCTCATCGCGCGAGACAGCCTGGGCGACCTCGTGATGGACGGCTTCGACCTCGCCGTGCGCTTCGGCGAACCGCGGGCATCCAGCCTGATCGCGAGAAAGCTGCTCGATACCGGCGTCGTGACGGTCGCGGCGCCCTCGTACATCGCGCGCCGGGGACGGCCGGCCAAACCCGAGGACCTCGAAGACCGGCACCACCGCTGCCTGGAATTTCGCAATCCGGAGACCGGCAAGCCGTTCGCGTGGGAATTCCATCGCAAGCGCAAACGCATCGTGGTCGACACTCGCGGACGCCTCACGGTCAACGATCCGGGCGCGCTGCTCAACGCGTGCCTAGCCGGCTCCGGCATTGCGCAGATGCTGCTGCTCGGTGCCGAGCCGCTGATCGCCGACGGCCGGTTGATCAACCTCTTTCCCGAATGGGCCGACGAGCGGTATCCGCTATACGCGTATTACCCGTCCCGGCATCACGTGCCGGCCAAGACCCGCGCGTTCCTGGATTTCATCAGAATTTGCTCCGAGAAACCCCGCCATTGATGCCGGGAAGGAAAGGAGTGCTGTTGACAGACAGCTTCTTCCACGGGTTAGGATCACCTGCATGATCCTCGTCTACCGCTACCGCGTGAAGTCGCTCAACGGACTGCTTAACAAGCAGAGCCGCGCGGTGAACTACGTCTGGAACTTCTGCAACGACACGCAGAAGCACGCGCTCAAGTGGAGCAAGAAATGGCCGACCGGATTCAACCTGAACGTGCTGGCGACCGGCAGCAGCAAGGAACTCGGTATTCACTCCGGCACGGTCAACGCGACGTGCGAGCAATATGCGAAGTCGCGCAGTCAGCGCCGTCGGCCCTACCTGCGCTATCGCGGCAGGAAATCGTTGGGCTGGGTGCCGCTGAAGGGGCGTGACCTGAAGCGCGAGGGTGACGCGTTCCGTTTCGCCGGCAACACGTTTCGGGTGTTCAACAGTCGACCGCTTCCCGAAGGCAAGATCAAGGACGGCACCAACTTTGCGCAGGATGCACGCGGCAACTGGTTTCTCAACATCGTGATCGAGATGCCCGATGTGCAGGCCCGCCCGATCCGTTCCGGCGTCGGTATTGATCTCGGCCTGAAAGACTTCGCCACACTTTCGACCGGCGAGAAGCTGCCCAATGACCAGTTCGGTCGACGAGCGGCGGAAAAGCTGGCGAAAGCGCAACGGGCGCGAAAGCACAAGCGGCATATCGCGAAGCTGCACGCCAAGGTCGCGAATGCGCGTGCCGATTTCCAACACAAGCTCGCGCTCGATCTGGTGCGGCGCTTCGATTACATCGCGGTCGGCAACGTGTCGGCTGTCAAACTCGCCAGAACCAGGATGGCGAAGAGCGTCTACGACGCGTCCTGGTCGTCCTTCCGAAACAAACTCCGTTACAAAGCGGTCGCGCACGGGGCCACGTTCGAGGAAGTGGACGAAAGCGGTTCCACCCAGTCCTGTTCGTCGTGCGGGTCGAAAGACAGCGCGACGCGGCCGAAAGGTATCGCGGGACTGCGAGTAAGAGAATGGGCCTGCAGTGGATGTGGTGCCGAGCATGATCGTGATATCAACGCTGCGCTGAACATTCTCCGATGCGGACGTGCATCGCCAGGTGTGGGAATCCGCCGCCTTTAGGCGGTGGAGGACGTCAAGGTCGAACTGACGGGTATTCACGGGGGCGTCGGCGCGCGCTAGTGGTGTTCGCTACCGATTGTCGGCACGCAATTCCCGCACGCCTCGACCGAGCCTGCGACGCAGCAAGGCCCGCAACGTCGCCGAATCCGCGTAACCCACTTCGCTTGCGATCGTCTCCAGGTCGTAACCCATCGACACGAGGTTCTGCGCCCGTTCGATTCGGAGATCCTGGAAGAACGCCAAGGGCGACTTCCCGAGTACCGCCTCGGTACGGCGCTGCAACGTGCGTGGTCCCACGGTCAATGCAGCCGCCGCTGTCTGAAGCGAGAAACCCAGGGAAAGGTTCTCGCGGGCCCAGCGCTCGAATCGCGCGATCAATGGATCGGCGTGTGCAAGGTAATCCGGAATGATGTATTCGGCCTGCGACGAACGCTTGTCGATCAGCATGAAGCGGGCCACGAGCGTGGCCAGCTCGGGACTCGCCTGACGCAGCAACCACAGCGCCAGGTCGAGATGACCCATCGCCGATCCTGCCGTGACCACGCGATCCGCGGCGACGACCATGCGCGAATCGTTCAGATCGACTGCCGGATAACGTTGACGGAAAAAAGGCGACAGCGACCAGGTGGTCGTCGCCTCGCGATGATCCAGCAGCCCGGCTTCGGCCAGCAAGAACGTACCGATACAGGCGGCGGCGACGCCGACGCCGTCGGCATGCCACGCACGAAGGTGCGCCATCGCATCGCACACGTCCCGACGCTGCAGCGTCTCGATCAGGCGCTCCGGCTCCCTGATACCGGGCGCGGGCACGGCCACCCAGTCCGGGCGACGCACGCTGCTGGCCGGTTCCACCAGCATCGACAGTCCATGCGTGGTGCGGATGCGTTTGCGCACGCCAACCACCGTCACGTCGAACGGCGGCGCGGCAAAGCCCTGGGCTGCAGCCAGTTCGTTGGCCATCGCAAAGGTATCCAGCAGTACCGTCAGCCCGGTGTCGAACAGACCCTCGAGGGCCAGGATCGTCAATCTCATGTCGTAAACATCTCTATTAATGTCATTTACGACTATAGCCCGATTTCGGGGCAAAGCCTAGACTGCATGGCAACGTGGTGAAGACATCAGCTGCCTCGGTTTTCAATGACGTCACACGTTTCATCCCAACCGCATCGGAGCCGCACGTACGGATGCGGTTGCGGTCCTCTAACCTCATTGGCTGGGAAACACTCAACATGTCCAGAACCATTCTGATCACCGGCGCCAGCAGCGGCTTCGGCCGCGACACCGCGGAAACACTCTCACGTGCCGGACACCGGGTATTCGCGTCGATGCGTGACGTCGCCGGCCGCAACCGGCCGCATGCCGATGCGCTGCGGGCGAGCGGCGTACAGGTCGTCGAACTCGATGTGACGGGCGATGCGTCCGTCGAGCGCGGCGTCGCCTCCGTGCTGGAACATGCCGGGCGTCTCGATGTCCTGATCAATAACGCCGGTATCGGGTCGGCCGGCGTTTCCGAGGCGTTCACGACGAAGCAGGTACAGGCACTCTTCGACGTGAACGTATTCGGCATCCAGCGCATGTCGAGAGCGGTATTGCCGACCTTCAGAACGCAGGGTGAAGGCCTGATCGTGAACGTCGGCTCGATACTCGGCCGCGTGACGTTTCCGTTCTTCGGTCTCTATGGCGCATCGAAGTTTGCGATCGAAGCGTTGACCGACAGCTACCGCTACGAATTGTCGACGTTGGGCATCGACGTCGTTCTCGTTCAACCGAGCAACTATCCGACGAATATCTTCGGCAGCGCGCAGCGGCCCGCCGACGCCGCGCGCGTGCCCGGCTACGGTGAAGCCGGTGCGATTCCGGACAAGATGGTCGAGACGTTGATGACGTTGTTCGCGAGCGACCACGCGCCGGACCCGCACGACGTCGCCGAAGCCATCGCTCAACTCGTCGAGCAAGCACCGGGCACGCGCCCCGCGCGTTGGGTCGTGGGTCAGTCATTCGGCGCCGACGCCCTCAACGCTCAAGCCGCAGCGATTCAGGCGCAGACACTGGAGAGCCTCGGGCTCGCGCACCTCGTCGGGCTGCAAGGACAATCCGCGGCGGCGTGAAGATACGTTCGCGGCAGAAAACGTCCGTCGACGCGATGCTCCACCGACAACGCGTCGGACACCGATGACGATGAACCGCACATCCGCGAACGCTCGCTGGACAGCGTATCGCGGTCTCTCCCATACGACGCTCTATGCACCGACCATGCCGACCGTCACACCCATGGTCAATCGCGTTTTAGTGTCGACCTCAGAAACTGTCCCGCCACGAAGATGTCGCGCTCCACTGCGCGTCGCGCCGCGGCGGCATCCCGCCTGTCCAGCGCATCCATCAGGTCTTCGTGGGCGTCGTTCAACACGGCGGAGGCTTCGGACGTGTCGAAGAGGCGGTTCGAGATCGGGCCGGCCTTCAGCCACAGCGTATCGATCAGCTCGAACAGCAACGGCGAGCCGGCCGCCTTGTAGAGCAGGACATGGAAGTCTTCGTTGGCGGCGAGGTAATCGGTGGCTTGGTCGGCCTTCAACGAAACGGCGGCCTGCTTCAGCGTTGGTTTGTCTCCCGCGGACTTCCTGGCGCGAGCCGGCTGATCCGCAGGGTGTTTCAACGCCTTCGCCATGCGCTGGCAAAGCTTGCGCAGCGTTGCGAGTTCGGCCGGCTCCAGCCTCAGGCAGCCGCGCTCGGCGGCCTCGCCTTCGAGCAGCATGCGCATTTGCAGCAGATCGTCGAACTCGGGCGCCGTCAGCCTGGGGACGATCATGCCGGCGTTGGGCACGTTCAGCAGCGCGCCTTCGGCAGCCAGACGCTGCAGCGCGGCGCGCACCGGCATCTGCCCCACCCCCATCTCGGCTGCCACGTTGCGGATCTTCAAGCGCTCGCCGGGAAGGAAGCGGCCTACGGTGACCCATTGCCGCAACGTGGCGTAGATCGTGTCTTGCTGAGTGGTGGTGGGTTCGATGTCGTGACTCATGAATCGGCAGCGGCGGTGAGCGAAGCCAGCACGGTGTCGAATGCGGCGAGCAGGCGCTGCACGTGCATCCGGGTCGTGTCAGGGCAGACGAGCATCATATTGTGAAAAGGCGTGATCAGTACGCCGCGGTTCAGCAACGCCAGATGCAGCGCGTGCTCCAGCTCGGCATCCATCACCGCCTCGGCCTGGCTGCCGTTGCGCGGCGGCTGCGGGCAGAACTGGAACTCCACCCGGGCGCCCACCTGGGTGACGCACCAGGGCAGGCCGTGGCGGGCGATGATCGTGCGCAGCCCGGCGGCCAGTTGCTCGGCCAGCGCGTGCATCGGGGCGAAGACTTCGGGCGTCATCAGGTGCGTGAGCGTGGCGCGCATCGCCGCCATGGCCAGCAGGTTGGCGGTCAGCGTGGTGCCGATGCCCGAGTGGCCCGGCGGTGCCGTGCGCTTGGCGGCCTCGGCGCGCTCGGCCAGTGCGGCGCTGAAACCATAGGCTGCGCACGGCATGCCGCCGCCCAGCGCCTTGCCCACCACCACGGCATCGGGCTGCAGGCCGTGAGCGCGCGCATAGCCGCCGGGGCCGCTGCTGAGCGTGTGGGTCTCATCCAGGACCAGCAGGCTGCCGTGGCGGCGGATGAGGTCTTGCGCCCGCGCCCAGTAGCCCGGTTCGGGCAGCACCATGCCGATGTTGGTCATCACCGGCTCGGCCAGGACGCAAGCGACGTCGCCCGGGGCCAGCGCGGCTTCCAGTGCGGCCAGGTCGTTGAATTCCACCACGCGCGTGGTGGTGGTGAGATCGTGCACCTGGCCCAGCAGGCTGGCGCGTTGCGTGGGTTGGCCGTCCACCAGGTCGACGAAGACGTCATCGACCGTGCCGTGGTAGCAGCCGTTGAACACCAGCAAGGTACGCCGCCCGGTGGCGGCACGTACCCAGCGCAGCAAGAAACGGTTGGCGTCGCTGGCCGTCATCGCGAACTGCCATTTCGGCAGACCGAAATGCCGAGCCAGCAATTCACCCACGACGGATGCGTCCTCGTTGGGCAGCATGGTGGTCAGGCCCTGCCGTGCCTGGGTCGCCAATGCCTCGGTCACGACGGCGGGCGAATGGCCGAACATGGCGCCCGTGTCACCCAGGCAGAAGTCGGCCAGCGTGTGGCCGTCCACGTCGGTGAGTTGTGCCCCCTGGGCCTGGGCCACGTGCAGCGCGAAAGGCGTGGACCAGTCGTTCATCCAGTGCAGCGGCACGCCGAACATCAGCTGCGGCGCGGCGCGTGCGGACATCACTTGCGACTTCGGGTTGCGTTGCGCGTACTCGGCGCGCTCACGGGCGAGCAAGGCCTGTACGCGTTCGTGCTCGATGCCGGTATGTGGAAGGGTGCGGTTCATGACGGACTCCTCAAACCAGCAGTAACAGGTGCTCTCGTTCCCACGAACTGATCACCCGGTTGTAGGTGGAAAATTCCAGTTCCTTCACCGCGCAGAACGCGTCGACGAAGGTTTCGCCCAGTACCTCCTTCATCGCATCGCAGGCGCGCATGGCCTCGATCGCATTTTCGAGATGGCGCGGCAGTTCGTGGGCGACGTTCCACGCGCTGCCTTCGGTGGGCTCGCTGGGATGCAGCCGGTCGCGCATGCCAATGTAGCCGCAGGCCAGCGTGGCGGCCATGGCCAGATAGGGATTGGCATCGACGCCGGGCACGCGGTTTTCAACCCGGCGGGCGCCGGGGCCGGACTTGGGGACGCGGATACCGCAAGTGCGGTTGTCCTGGCCCCAGCGCACATTGATGGGTGCCGACATGTAGGGCGCCAGCCGCCGGTATGAATTGACGTAGGGCGCCAGCATCGGCATCACCTGCGGGATATACGTTTGCAGTCCGCCGATGAAGTGGTGGAAGTGTTCGCTGGCGGTGCCGTCGGTATTGCTGAAGATGTTGCGGCCTTCGCCGTCGTTGATGCTCTGATGAATGTGCATCGCGCTGCCGGGTTCACCCTCCATCGGTTTGGCCATGAACGTGGCAAATACGCCGTGGCGCAGCGCCGTCTCGCGCACCGTGCGCTTGAACAGGAAAACGCGGTCGGCCAGGTCGAGCGGTTCGCCGTGGCTGAAGTTGATCTCCATCTGCCCCGGGCCGGCCTCGTGGATCAGCGTTTCCACGCCTAGCTGGTGCTGGTCGCAGAAGGCGGACAGTTCCATGAAGAAGGGATCGAAATCGTTCACCGCATCGATCGAGTAGCTCTGCCGCCCCACCTCGGGCTTTCCGGTGCGCCCCAGCGGCGGCTGCAGCGGCTCGTGCGGGTTCTGATTGCGCGCCACCAGGTAGAACTCCATCTCGGGCGCCACGACGGGCTGCCAGCCGCGTGCTTCGTACAGCGCCAGCACGCGGCGGAGTACCGCGCGCGGCGAGAGTTGCACCGGCTGGCCGTCCCACTCCAGGCAGTCGTGGATGACCACGGCCACCGGTTCGGCGGCCCAAGGCACGATGCGCACGGTGGCGGCGTCGGGCTTGCAGACCATGTCGGGATCGGTATCGCCCACGAAGGGGCTGTTGTCCGGCTGTTGCCCGTTCACGGTATTGAGCAGCACGCTCTTGGGGATGCGCATCTCGCCCGACGCCGTGAACAGATCGCGCGGCAGGATCTTGCCGCGCGCGATGCCCGTCATGTCGGGGATGACACACTCCACCTCGCGGATGCGGTGCCGGGTCAGGAAGTCGCTCAAAGCGTCGTTCATCGCATGTCACTCATGATGTGATCACAACATTGGGTGCTTATGGATGATATCTCGAAAATAATCACACTTGTGATCACAAATTTAGCCCGATGCACTACAGGACAACTCGCGACAGCGCGAACACCTCCGGTCGCAGGTCCATGAGCATCCCTTGGGTACGGTTGTGCTGACCGACCCTCTCCAGCCGTTTTCAGCGTCGAATAGCAAATGGCCGGTCTGAATGCAGAGCCGGCCATTTCTTTTTATCGGCCATTGATTGCCAAGGCCGAGGTCCGGAAAGGGACCTACCGTCGGATTTCCGAGTGGAGCAGTCGTTTGGCCGTCAGGTTCGGAGAGGGAACTGCCGGCTGCTTCCGGCCGGCAACCGCGGGTCGATCACACCGTCGCTTCGCCGCCGAGCACGGTCGGCGGCACCGCGACAACGCGCACCGACGCGCTCCTGCCGGCACTGAAGACGATCGACGCGACCGCATGCACCCCGTCGCGCCGATCACCCCCCGCTCAAATCTGCTGCTGGCCGCCATCGACGAACAATTCGATGCCGTTCACGAAGCTCGCGTCGTCCGACGCCAGGAACAGCGCCGCGCCCGCAATCTCGCCCGGCTCGCCGAGGCGCCCCATCGGAATCTGCGCCGCCAGATAATCGGCAAGCCCCTGTCGCTGACCCGCATCGTCGCCGGCGAGATCGAGCAGGCCGGGCGTGCGGGTCGCGCCCGGGCTGATCGTGTTCACGCGGATGCGTCGGTCCTTGAGGTCGAGAATCCAGCTACGCGCAAACGCACGCACCGCCGCCTTCGAAGCCGAATACACGCTGAACGCAGCGGTGCCCGCGCTGCCCGCCGTCGAGCCCGTAAGAATCACCGATGCGCCATCGGCGAGCAGCGGCAGCGCTTTCTGCACGGTGAACAGCACGCCCTTCACGTTGCGATCGAAGGTGTCGTCGTAGTGCGCTTCGGTGATGCTGCCCAGCGGCAGCATCGAACCGCCGCCGGCGTTGACGAACAGCACATCGAGGCGCCCCTGTTCTTCCTTGATTTGCGCATACAGCGCGTCGAGCTCATTGAGCTTCGTGGAGTCGGAACGCACGCCGGTGGCCGTGCCGCCGGCTTCACGGATACCCGCCACGGCGGCATCGAGTTCGGCCTGACGGCGGCCCGTGAGATAGACGTGCGCCCCTTCAGCGGCGAAGCGTTGGGCGGTGGCCAGGCCGATGCCGCTGGTTGCGCCGGTGACGAGTGCGATCTTGTTGTCGAGCTTGCGTGCCATGGTATTGCTCCTTTCGTTTGATCAGTGGCGTTTCGGTTGGGTGTTACGTGCTGCGATGTGAGGAGAATATCGACCGCTCGATCTTTTCGAAATAGAATCAATCGCAATCTAACGTTGCATAAATGAAAAGATGAGGGGAAATGGCGTACCTGCCTGATTTCGAAGGGCTCGCGATGTTCGCGAAGGTGGCCGAGCACGGGTCGTTTGCCGCCGCGGCGCGCGCGACCGGGGTGTCGGTCGCTACCGTCTCGCGTGGTGTGGCCCGTCTGGAGGACCGGCTCGGCGCGCGGCTGTTCAACCGCACGTCGCGGCAGCTCTCGCTGACCGAGTTCGGCCGGACGATCAGCGAGAAGGCCGGCGAGATCTACCGTCAGGCCGAGGAGGCGGAAAGCTCGGCGCGCGAGATGTCGGTGCAGCCGCGTGGGCTGGTGCGTCTGGCCGTACCGATGTCGTTCGGGCTGCGCTGGGTCGCGCCGCTGCTGCCGGGCTTCTTTCGCGCGTATCCGGAAGTATCGATCGACCTGCATTTATCGGATGCGTCGGTCGATCTGATCGCCGATGGGTTCGACGCGGCGCTGCGTATCGCCGCGCTGCCGGATTCATCGCTGGTCGCGCGTCGGCTGTGTGCGGTCACGCAATTCGTGGTGGCGGCGCCGGAATATCTGAGGCGCGAAGGGCGCCCCACGCATCCGCGCGAATTGGCGGATCGCCCTTGCCTCCCGTACGCGTATCGCGCGCGCAGTGCCGTATGGCGCTTCACGAACGACGCAGGCGATGAGGAGTCGGTGATGCCGACGGGCCCGCTACGCGTCACCAACGCCGATGCGCTGTTGCCGACGCTGCTCGATGGTCTTGCGATCGCCGAACTGCCGGAGTTCATCGCGGGCGAATATCTGGCTGATGGCCGTCTCGAAGCCATTCTCCCCGACTGGTCGCTGACGACGGGCGGGCTTTATTTCGTTACGCCGTCGGCGCGGGCGCGACCCGCGAAGGTGACGGCGTTGTCCGACTACTTCGCCGAACATCTGGGCAATCCCGTCTGGCGATGGCCAAAGTGATGTTTCGGTGAGTGGCCGCGTCAGGCCTTCTGCTCGATGACCACACTGCCACCGGATCGGATGCCTTGACCGCGACCGCCCGATAAACGATCGCTACCATTCCCGAACGCGGCCGCACGTTACGTCGACTTCCCTCTTCGCCCCCTTCGCGAAGGACACTGGCCAAGGAGTTCGACCAGCCGCGTCTCGCATCCGGAAAACGCGTATCCGCGCCGCTGCGAGACCATGAACGTGAGGGGCCGCATGTGCCACGCGCGCCGCTGGAGCTCGACGAGCGTGCCCTTCGCGAGGTCCGCGTCGACCATATGACGCGGCATGTGCCCCCAGCACAGACTCCCTCTGAGCAGGTCGTGCTTCGCGCCGAGATCGTTCACCCACCACTGGCGCTCACTGGCGACCCCTTGCTGGGTCTTTTCCGCATCCGGCTGATTGTCAGTGACGACGAGCTGGATGTGCCGGCCGAATTCCTCCCGCGGGATCGGCTTCGCCATGGCGGCCAGCGGATGCGCCGGCCCACATACGGTCACCATTTGCGCATCGAATAAATGATGCCGTTCGATGGTGCCCGGGCTCAGCTCGGGCACGTCCGTGATCGTCACCGCCAATGCGCACGTGCCCTGGAGCACCAGACGCTCGCCGCCCTGCATGGTCGTCATGCGCAGATTGATCGCAACCGTTGGAAATTCCGCCTGCAGCGTGCGCAGGCATTCGATCAGGTGCGTGCGCGAAAAATAGGTGTCCACGGCAATCGACACCTGCGGGACGCCGGTTTCGGCGATCGCAACCGCACGCATCTTCATTTCCTCGGTGCGTGAGATCACCCCGCGCGCATCGGGCAGCAGGCTGCGGCCGGCGGCGGTGAGCGTCGCCTTGCGCGTGTTGCGCTCGAACAGCATCACGTCGAAGGCGCTTTCGAGCGCGCCGATCGCGTGACTGATCGCCGACTGCGCGCGCCTCAGTTCCCTTGCCGCTCCGGAAAAGCTTCCCTGGTCACACACGGCGACGAACGCCCGAAGTTGATTGATGGTGACGTTGTCGAGCATAGATATATCTAAAAAGTAGATGGTATTTATAGATATTCAGTCAATTTGCTTCATGAATCAAGCGCGCCAGAATCGGGTTTCCCGCTCTTGTTTCGAAGGACGCACGACATGAACAGACTGAATGGCAAGACCGCCGTGATCACCGGCGGCGCAACCGGCATCGGCCGCGCCGCGGCAAGGCGCTTCATCGACGAAGGCGCGTTCGTCTTCCTCTTCGGCCGCCGGCAAGAAGCGCTCGACGCGGCGGTGGCCGACCTGGGGCAGCATGCCCGCGCGGTGAAGGGCTCGGTCTCCGACCCGGCCGACCTCGACCGGCTCTACGCGGCGGTGAAAGCCGAGCGCGGAACCCTCGACATCGTCTTCGCCAATGCGGGGACGGGTAGCCCGCTTCCGCTCGGCCAGATCACCGCCGCGCACATCGACGACACGTTCGACACCAATGTGAAGGGGACGATCTTCACGGTCCAGAAGGCGCTGCCGCTGATGGGCGCGGGCGGCTCGATCATCCTGACCGGGTCGAGCGCCGGCACCACCGGCGCGCCCGGCTTCACGGCCTACAGCGCGAGCAAGGCCGCGGTGCGCAACCTCGCGCGGACCTGGGCGGAAGACCTGAAGGGCACCGGCATCCGGGTCAACGTGCTGTCGCCCGGTGCGACGGCGACCGAACTGGCCAAGGAAGCGCTGGGCGAAGCAGGCCAGAAGGCCTACGGCGCGCTGACGCCGCTCCAGCGGATGGCCGATCCCGCAGAGATCGGAGCGGTGGCCGCCTTTCTTGCGTCGCCGGACAGCAGCTTCATGACCGCCAGCGAGGTCGCCGTCGACGGCGGCCTGGCACAACTCTGAGGAGAACGACCCAATGACTCAATCTCTGAAAGGCAAGACCGCGCTCGTGACCGGCCAGACGATCGAGGCGAGCGGCGGTTACAAGCTCTAAGCACACCGGGAAACGAAGGAGAAACCCATGCGTTACGCAATCATCGGCTTCGGCAAGATCGGCCATGCGCTTGCCAGGGCATTCGCCCGCAACGGCATCGAAGTGGCCGTTGCAACCACGCGCGATCCGCAAAGCTTTACGGCCGATGCGGCCGCGATCGGACCGACGATCATTCCCGTTACCCTGGCGGAAGCGGTCAAGGCGGACATCATCTTTCTGGCGGTTCGTTTCGAATCGCACCCGGCGGTCGCCAAAGCGCTGGCCGACTGGAACGGAAAGACCGTCATCGACGCGATGAACACGCAGGCCCCGCTGGACGAACTGGACGGTCTCCCGTCCTCGGCCTTCGTCGCGAAAGCGTTCACCGGCGCCAGGCTGGTGAAAGGCTTCAACCATCTGGCCGCTGGCGTTCTTGGCCAGGACCCGGCCGTCCACGGCGGCAGGCGAGTCGTGTTTCTGGCGAGCGACGATGACGAGGCCGCGGCGGAAGTGGGTACGCTTGCGGAACAACTCGGTTTCGCGCCGATCCAGCTTGGCGGGCTGTCGGAAGGCGGATGGCTGGTACACGCGCGCGGAAAAAACTGGGGGCGCCTGATCTTCAAGGACCTGGTCAGGTTCGACTGATCGACGTCGGCTTTCAGCCATTTCGCCGAGTCGAATGGACGGTTGCCGTTCACAGCCGGGCGGCGACCTATCCTGTCGGCGAGACGGCTGGATCGATCTCGCGATCGGTCAACCCGAATCTCGCCATGCGCGCGCGATGGTCCGGCGAGCCGACATACGCGCGCAGTTGCCGATTGAACGCCGTCAGCAGATCCCGGTTTTCCCGGTTGAATGAAAACGCGCCCAGCGGAGGCGTCCGCTGGCTGCCGTCGCCATCCGGCTCGTGCGCGACGGCCTCGATCATCGCGCTGCCTATCCGGCCCGCCACGATGCGATTCCCCAAAGCGGTGCTCGCATAGGCGTCGATCACGCCGGAGAGCACGGCCGCGATCGCGTCGGCTTGCTGTTCGAAGACGACGATTTGCCGCCGGCTCACGCCTGCCGCCATCGCTGAATCATGCTGTACCTGTCCGGCGATGATGCCGAGGCGCGCATCGGGACGTTCGGCGATCGACGCATAACGCCTGAGCGCCTTCGGGTTGCCGGGCCGCACCAGGAAACCGTCCTCGATTCCCCACACCGGCACGCTGAACGCGACGGTATGGGCCCGCTGCGGTGTCACGAAGAGCGGCACGTTCATGTCCCAGTGACCTGATGCAACGCCGGGCAGCAACTCGCTGAACGTCGTCGGGCAATACTCGATCCGGGTGACGCCTATCTGCCGAAGGATCGTCGCCGCGAGCTCGAGATCGGCACCTCTCGCGGTGCCATCCGCTTCGGTCCATCCAAACGGAGGTTCCTCGATGTACGCAATGGTTACCTTCATCGCTTTCTCTCGCAAGCCGAAGAATCGATCAGGAATGCATCAGCTTACCGTGGGAAGTCGAGGTCCGCTAAACGTGGACAAAATTAATCCGGGTGTAATCAAGTTGACGACATTATTTTGGTGCGGCTGTCAGTGAAGTCGTCAACTCGAGCAGCAGGGGTCCGGTACGACATGGATCGCGGCGTGACGGAATGAATCGGCTCGACGCTATTCGACGTTATCCGCCACGTCCGTCATCCGGATCATGTGCGGCTTGATGCCGTCGTCCTCGGCAGTCGCGGCCTCCTTCGGGTGAATCAGCGCTTCGAGCCGCGCCTTCGTCGCGACGAACTCCGGCGTATTGACCTGCGAATAATCGCGCGGCCGCGGCACCGGCACTTCGATCAGCTCCTGCACCCCGCCCGGATTCGCCTTCAGCACCAGAATCCGGTCGGCCAGAAAGATCGCCTCGTCGAGGTCGTGCGTGATGAACAGGATCGTCACGTCGATGTTGCGCCAGATGTCGAGCAGATGCGTCTGCATCCTGGCCCGCGTCTGCGCGTCGAGCGCGCCGAACGGCTCGTCCATCAGCAGGATGCGCGGACGGTTCGCGAGCGCGCGGGCAATCGCCACGCGCTGCTTCATGCCGCCCGACAACTGGTGCGGATACACGTCGGCAAAGCGCGTCAGCCCGACGAGATCGAGCCACTGCAGCGCCTCGCGCTCGGCCACGCCGCTGCTGCTGCCGTTCATGCGCAGGCCGAACATCACGTTCTTCTTCACGGTGAGCCACGGAAACAGCGTATAGCCCTGGAACACCATCCCGCGATCGGCGCCCGGCCCGTCGACCGGCTTGCCGTCCAGCAGCACGTCGCCGCTCGTCTGCGCGTCGAGCCCGGCGAGAATCCGGATCAACGTCGACTTGCCGCAGCCGGACGGGCCGATCACGCACACGAACTCGCGCCGGTGCGTGCGAAAACTGATGTCGTCGAGCGCGACGCACTCGCCTTGCGGCGTCGTGAAACGCTTGCCGACGTGTCGCACGTCGAGGATCACGTCGCGGGCCTTCAGCCGCGCGAAGCGCTCGCGCACCGCGTCGGATTGAATCAGGTAATCGGGAACGGCTTGCGGGTTCTGCATGATGCCCTCTGCGGAAATCGGTCGATGGGGACGTACGGGCGGCGCTCACGCTTTCAGCGTGCGGTCCCACGGAAAGAGCCGGCGGCCGAGCAGCCCGAGCACGATGTCGGTGCCGAGACCGATGATCCCGATCATCAGGATCGCCGCATATACGTTGTCGAAATGCTGATAGCGCGCCTGCTGGCTGATGTACCACGTGATGCCCGAGCTCGTGCCGACCAGCTCGGCGACGATCAGGTAAGTCCACGCCCAGCCGAGCAGGATGCGCTGATCGCGATACAGGTCCGGCAGCACGCCTGGAATCACGACGTGCGTGAGCAGCTTCAGCTTCTTCGTGCCGAGCGTCATCGCGGCCTCGAACAGCCCATATTCGAGCTTGCGCGTGGTGTTCGCGATGATCAGCACCTGCTGGAACAGCGTGCCGATCACGATGATCGCGATCTTCGGCGCGTCATAGATGCCGAGAATCGCGACCATCAGCGCGCCGAACGCCGGCGCCGGCAGGTAGCGGAAGAACTCCAGGAACGGCTCCTGCAGCCGCGCGAGCGCACTGAAGGTGCCGCAGACGATGCCGAGCGGCACGCCGATCGCGGACGAAATCACGAAGCCCCAGAAGATGATGCGGATGCTGTGCCACAGGCTTTCGTGCAGCCACACGCCGTCGCGCGACGCGGGCGGTGTCGTGAACGCCGTGTAGAACGCGCGCAAGACCTGGTGCGGCGCCGGCAGGTAGACCGGATTCGCGCGCTCGCCCTCGGGCACCGCCGCGTGCGCGGCCCGCGCATGCGCGAGCTCGTCGTCGAACACGTCGCGATCGATCTGCATCCCGGTCTGGAAATAGTCGACGCTGCCCGGGTTCGTGATGCGCATCTGCGGATGCCAGACGAACGGCACATAGCTGATCAGGCACCAGACGGCGAACGGCAGCAGGAAGGACGCCAGCGCGAGCGTCCATTTGCCGCGCGTCGTCAGCTCGCGGCGCACCGCGAGCCAGCCGGTCGTGTTGCGGGTCGTTGTCATCGGAATCTCCGTATCGTTTCGGGTGCCGGTCGCGCGAATGCCGCGGCATCGCGCGACCGTGCGTTCATTGCAGCGCGCCGCTGGCGGCCTGCGCGCGGTAAGCGCGCCAGCCGCCGAAGCGCGTGATGTCCTGCGCATCGTCGAGCGCCACGCTTTCGCACAGGAAGCCCTGCACGCGCGCACCGTCGGCGAGTGTCAGCGTGCCGATGCCGAGCGGCGCCGCGATACCGGCGACGAAGCTGCCGTACGCGTCGACCGGCATCTCCCAGACCTCGACCGCGATCGGTGCGCCATCGTTCGGCACACGCACGAGGCCCGGTTTCGCGACGCCGCCGCTTGCCTCCGCGGACAGCGCATAGAGGCGATAGGCCGGCGCAGTCGTGGTCGCGGTGACGAAGCGCGCGCCGCGCCGCGTGAGCTGCCCGTTCAACGGTTCGCCGCGCAGATGCGCGCCGACGACGGCCACGCGCACGACCGCCGTGGCTGCGGCACGCGCCGACATCGCGGCCGCGGGCGGCCGAACGTCGTCGACGGCGTCGGCGCCCTCGCCCCACGCCTGTGCGAGATCCAGCAGCCGCGCATCGTCGTGCGCACGCCCGACGAACGTGATCCCGAACGGCAAGCCCGCATGCGGCCCGGTTGCGCAAGTGCCCGCAGGCACCGCGATCGCCGACAGGTCGAGCAGGTTCACGAAGTTCGTGTAGTAGCCGAAGCGCGAATTGATCGCGATCGGATCGGCTTCGAGCGCATCGACGGTCGCGGTCGTCGCCGAGGTCGGCATCACGATCGCGTCGAGGCCGTCCCACGCGCGGGCCGCATCGACGCGCAGCGCCGCAAGCCGGTCGAACGCGGTGAACGCATCGGCGGCGCTGAAGCGTGCCGCGCCGCCGACGATTTCGCGGATCACCGGATGCAGCGCATCGGGCTCGCGCGCGGCGAATGCGCCGATCGCGGCCAGCCGCTCGGCGACCCACGGGCCGTCGTACAGCAGCCGCGCGGCGGCCAGGAACGGTTCGAAATCGATCTCGACGACCCGCGCGCCGGTCGCGCGCAGACGTTCGAGCGCCGCGCCCCAGGCCGCGCGATACGATGCATCGCCGAAGAATTCGAGCTGATCGGCACGCGGCGTGCCGAAACGCAATTGCGCGAGCGGCCGCGCTGGCTGCGCGCGCAACCCGTCCGCACCCAGCAGCGGTTGCCATGCGCGCCCGTACGGATCGCCGTCCGTCACGCCGTGCGCGGCGGCGAACACGGTGCGCGCATCGTCCGCCGAACGCGCGAACACCGACACGCAATCGAGCGACCGGCAGGCCGGCACCACGCCGAGCGTGCTCAGCACGCCCCGTGTCGGCTTGAGCCCGACAAGCCCGTGGAAGGCGGCCGGCACGCGCCCGGAGCCCGCCGTGTCGGTACCGAGCGAGAACGTCGCGACGCCGAGCGCGACGGCCACCGCCGACCCGGAACTCGACCCGCCCGACGCATAGCGCGGGTCGAGCGCATTGCGGCACGCGCCGTAAGGCGAGCGCTGCCCCGAGAGCCCGGTCGCGAACTGGTCGAGATTGGTCTTGCCGACGGGAATCGCGCCGGCCGCGATCAATCGCTCGACCACCGGCGCGCTGCATGCCGGCGTGTACGCGTAGGCGGGGCAGCCTGCCGTCGTCGGGATGCCGGCGAGGTCGATGTTGTCCTTGATCGCGAACGGCACGCCGTACAGCGGCAACGACACGATGTCGCGTCCGGCCAGCGCGTCGGCATACGGCATCATCTCGTCGCGCGTGAGCGGCCTGATCCACGCATGATGGGGGTCGCCTGCGTCGAAGTGCGCGGCGATCGCGTCGACGAGCGCATGCGGCGTCAGGTCGCCCGCCTCATAGCGGGCACGCAGCGCGGCAATCGAGCGCAGCCCGGGCAGCACCGGGCGGTCCGTCGTGCTCATGCGACCTCCTCGGCGGCGCCCGCCTTCATCACCATCAGCCGCTGGCCGGCCACCACCGCCGCGCCTGGCGCGCAATCGATCGTCTCGATCGTGCCGTCTTCCGTTGCCGTCACCGCCACCTCCATCTTCATCGATTCGACGATCGCGACGACCTGCCCTTCGGTCACGCGCTCGCCGGCCTCCACCAGCACCTTCCACACGCTGCCCGACACGTCGGCGGCAATCGCCCGCTGCGTGTCGTCGAGCGCGCCCGCTACCCGGTCCGCTTGCGCGTCGCCCGGCTCCGCGTCGCCGACGTATTCCGCGTGGCCCGCCGCGCGCCAGCGCTCGCGCTCCGCGTCGAACGCGGCCTGCTGCGTCGCTTTGAACGCGGCGATCGACTCCGCCTCGTCGTGCAGGAAGCGGTTATAGGCGCGCAGATCGAACACCGATTCCTCGATCTTCAGCGTCGCGCGGCCCGCGATGAAATCCGCACGCAGCGCGGTCAGTTCGGCCTCGCTGACTTCGTAGAAACGGATCTCGTCGAAGAAGCGCAGCAGCCACGGCTTGCCGGCCTCGAATTCGCTCGTGGTGCGGTGGCGATTCCACATCTGCACGGTCCGGCCGACGAACTGATAGCCGCCCGGCCCTTCCATCCCGTACACGCACAGATACGCGCCGCCGATGCCGACCGCGTTCTCCGGCGTCCAGGTGCGCGCGGGGTTGTATTTCGTCGTCACGAGCCGGTGCCGCGGATCGAGCGGCGTCGCAACGGGCGCGCCGAGGTAGACGTCGCCGAGGCCCATCACCAGATAGCGCGCGTCGAACACGATGCGCTTCACGTCGTCGATGCTCGCCAGGCCGTTGATGCGCCGGATGAACTCGATATTGCTCGGGCACCACGGCGCATCGGGCCGCACCGACTGCATGTAGCGCTCGATCGCAACGCGCGTCGACGGGTCGTCCCACGACAGCGGCAGATGCACGATGCGGTTCGGCACACGCAGGTCCGCCACGTCGGCGAGTTCGCGCTCGGCGGCCTGCAGATGCGCGAGCAGCGCGTCGAGCGGCAGCGTCCGCGCGTCGAACTGCACCTGGAGCGAGCGGATGCCCGGCGTCAGGTCAAGCATGCCGGGCAACCGGTGCGCGTCGAGCCAGCCCATCAGGGCATGCACGCGAAAGCGCAGGTTCAGGTCGAGCACGAGCGGCCCGTATTCGACCAGCACGTTGCGGTCGCCCGAGCGCCGGTAGACGACGCCGATGCCGCCGCCGGCCGACGGGTCGCGATGCAGCACGCAATCGTCGGATGAGCCGGATGCGGCTGCAGCAACGTCACGTGTCGCTTCCACGACCGCCGCAGTCGCTATCCCGGCCGACACGCCCGCACGCACGAACTGCACGGTATCGCCCGGCCGCAACTGCCCGAGCTTCCACAGCTCGTCACGCACGACCGTCACCGGGCACACGAAGCCGCCGAGGCTCGGCCCGTCCGGGCCGAGAATCACCGGCATGTCGCCGGTGAAATCGACGGCGCCGATCGCATACGCGTTGTCGTGGATGTTCGACGGATGCAGCCCGGCCTCGCCGCCGTCCGCACGGGCCCATTGCGGCTTCGGGCCGATCAGCCGCACGCCGGTGCGGCTGGAGTTGTAATGGACGGTCCACTGCGTGCCGTAGAGCATCGCGATGTCGTCCGGCGTGAAGAAATCCGGCGCGCCATGCGGACCGTCGAGCACGCCGAGCGTCCATGCATGCGTCAGCGCGGGAATGTCGGCCGCGGCCAGCGTCGCGCCGGCGTCGCCGCGCCCGGCGTCCGCATGCAAATGCAGCACGTCGCCCTTGCGCAGCGCGCGGCCGGCATGGCCGCCGAACTGGCCGAGCGTGAAGGTCGCCTTGCTGCCGAGATAGTCGGGCACCTGCAGCCCGCCCTTGACGGCGAGACACGCGCGCACGCCCGCGCCGGTCACGCCGCCCAGTTTCAATACCGCGCCCGGCCGGGCTCGCACGACCTGCCAGAACGGCACTGCTTCACCGTCGAGCGTGGCCGCGAGCGGTGCACCGCCGAGCACGAACAGCGTCGCGGTATTGAAGCGCAGCGTCGCGCCGACCATCGTGAATTCCAGCCCGGCCGCGTCGCGCGCGTTGCCGAGCAGCGCGTTCGCGAGGTCGAACGCGCGATCGTCCATCGGGCCCGACGGCGGTACGCCGACGCTCCAGTAGCCAACCCGCCCGGGCGCCTGCTGCACGGTGGTCTGCACGCCGCCGTCGAGCACGTCGATCGTGTGCGGCGCGAACGCGAAGCGCGACAGGAAGGCAGTGGTCGGCGCGCCGCGCGCGAACGTGTCGGAGCCGACGACCGCACGCAGGTAGTCGAGGTTGGTCTCGATCCCGTACAGCCCGGTCTGGTCGAGCGCGGCCCGCAGCGCGGCCAGCGCGTCGCGCCGCGTGTCGCCGCGCACGATCAGCTTCGCGAGCAGCGGATCGTAATGCGCGCTGATCTCCGTGCCTGCGTCGATCCAGCCGTCGACCCGCACGTCGTCGGGAAACGCAACGTGCGTGAGCAGTCCGGCGCTCGGCTGGAACTGCTTGTTCGGGTCCTCCGCATAGAGCCGCACCTGGATGCTCGCGCCGCGCGGTACGACGGCGAGCGTGTCGAGCGGCGGCAGGTCGCCTTCGGCCTGCAGGATCATCCATTCCACGAGATCGGCGCCCGTCACGGCCTCGGTCACGCAATGCTCGACCTGCAGCCGCGTGTTTACCTCGAGGAAATAGAATTGCCGCGTGCTCGCGTCGAACACGAATTCGACCGTGCCGGCCGACGCGTAGCCCACCGCGCGCGCGAGCCGCACCGCGCTCGCGTGCAGCGCGTCGCGCTCGGCGGCGCTCAGGTCGGGCGCGGGCGTTTCCTCGATCACCTTCTGGTTACGCCGCTGCACCGAACAATCGCGTTCGCCGAGCGCGATCGCGCCGCCGCGGCCGTCGCCGAAGATCTGCACTTCGATGTGCCGCGCGTGTTCGACGAACTTCTCGAGATAGACGCCCGCATGCGCGAAGTTCGCGGCGCCGAGCCGCACGACGGATTCGAACGCCGCACCGAGCTGCGCCGCATCGCGGCACAGCGACATGCCGATGCCACCGCCGCCCGCGGTGCTTTTCAGCATCACCGGATAGCCGATCGCGTCGGCTTCGGCAAGCGCCGTCGTCACATCGTCGAGCAACCCGGTGCCGGGCAGCAGCGCGACGCCGTGCGCGGCGGCGAGTTCGCGCGCGGTGTGCTTGAGGCCGAACGCGCGCATGTGATCGCCGCGCGGCCCGATGAAGCGCAGGCCCGCCGCTTCGCACGCGTCGGCGAAGCCCGCGTGCTCGGACAGGAAACCGTAGCCGGGGTGCACGGCCTGCGCGCCGGTCGCGCGCGCGGCGGCGAGGATCGCCGCGACGTTCAGATAGCTGTCGGCCGCCGGGGCGGGCCCGACCCGCACGGCTTCGTCGGCGAGCGCCACGTGGCGCGCATCGCGGTCGACGTCCGAATAGATCGCGACCGACGCGATGCCGAGGCGCTTCAGCGTGCGGATCACGCGGCACGCAATTTCGCCGCGGTTCGCGACGAGGACTTTGGCGAATCTCATGTTGCCTCCCGCAGCGAACGTGTCGGCCCGGAGTAGCGCTTCAGCGCGTACTCCGGCCCCATGCAAAGCAAATGAGCGCGGGGGCCGTTCATTCCGCCTCCCACACCATGAGGCGCACGGGCGTCGGGTTGTAGCCGTTGCACGGATTGTTGAGTTGCGGGCAGTTGGAGATCAGCACCGTGACGTCCATCTCCGCACGCATCTCGACGTACTTGCCGGGCGCCGAGATGCCGCCCTCGAACGTGAGCCCGCCGAGCGGCGTGACGGGCACGTTCATGAAGAAGTTGACGTTGCCGACCAGGTCGCGCTTGGTCAGCCGCGCGCCGGCGCCGCACGTGCAGTGCGAGATCGCGTTGAGGAAGCTGTCGCGGCAGTTGTGCATGTAACGCTTGTCGAGCGCATAGCGCACCGTGTTGCTCTCGGCCGCGCACGCGCCGCCGAGCGTGTCGTGACGGCCGCACGTATCGGCGACGATCGTCGCCATCGGGTTGCCATGGCTCGACATGAGCACGCTGCCCGCGCTCAGGTACAGGTTGCGCTGCGCGCGGATCGTGTCCTGCGCGCTGTAGCGCTCTTCGGGATCGTCGGTGCGGTAGAACAGCGTGTCGACGGCCTGGTTGCCCTCCAGGTCGAGAATGCGGAAGGTCTGCCCGCGCTTCAGGTCGCGCAGCCACGGGTCGCCGGCGTTCAGCGTGACGTCGTGGATCGCGTCGCGCGGGTCGAGACGGCTTTCGATGATCGGCATGGTCTCGCTCCTCATGCGAACAGACGGTCGGTGTTGGCGAAGCCGCGCATGTTCTCCGCGCATGCGCGCCGGCACGGGTCGTCGTCGGGCGCCGCGCCGTCGGCCGGATACGCGCGGTACGCGATCAGCTTCACGGCTTTCGGCGCGTAGTCCGGGCGCGGATCGAGCGGATGCGGCGCGGTCGAGAACGCCGCGAGCGTGTTCATCTCGAAGCGCAGGTCGAACGCGCTGCCGGCCGGCGAATGTCCGGCGACGAACTCGAGCGCGCCGTCGTCGCGTGTATCCAGCTTGCTGAAGAAGTTGACGTTCGCGGCGAGGTCGCGCGCCGACAGGCCGTATTTCGCGAGCTCGAGCACGAGGCTGTCGCGGCCGTTGCGGATCATCGCGTTGCGATCGGCCTGGTACGACGACGTGCCGTACTTGTGCGCGAACAGCCGCGCATCGCCGACGCCGCCGAGCGGGTCGTGCCAGCCGAGCGTGTCGGCCGTGATCGACGCGATCACGCGGCCCATGTCCGTATACAGCGCATGGCCGCGCGTGAGATGCGCGGTGTGCTGCGCCTTCAGCGTATCGGCCATGTTGTAGCGTTCGAGCAGGTCTTCCTGGCGATGAAAGACGGCGGACAGGTTCGCGCCGCCGTCGACGTCGACGATGCGCAGCGCGAGGCCGCGGCGCAGGATGCCGGACCAGTGGGTTCCGGCGGGAATCAGCGTTTCCCACGCGACGTGCGGCGGCGGGGCAAGAATGGCTTGGGGGCTCGGCGACATGGCGGCTCCGGGGTCGGTTGGATAAAAGGCGTGAGAGGGCGACCGAACGACATCGCGACCTCCCGGGCTTTTATCCCTCCGTGGAGCCTCGCCGTTTCCTCTCGTCGAGGCGAAGGCAAGACCGGATTGCTCTCGGACCAGGCATCGCGCGGCACACGCCGCACGACCGGAACCCTAGCGATCCTGAAGATGATGCAAATTGCTTCGCACCTCTCGGGCATCGAATAAGCGAGTTGCGTGCCAGCCGCCGCTCGATGACCGCACGACGCGGCCCGGCGGCGCAATGCCGCGCGACATCCGAATGACCGACGCATTCGTTTGCCCTCGCGGCGGGCGCGCGGCGCACCATGCGCACGCAAGCGCGCACCGGTGCAGTGCGCATCGCGTGCTCGCCCACCGGCCGATGCGTGATGGCATGGGCATTGCTGAACCCATGCACCGTCACCTCATATCCGATCCTTCATGAACAAGCTCGACCTGCTCCGGCGCGTACTGCACGCGCTGTTCGCCGCCCGCTTCATCGAACTTCAGCGCGCCACCCGCCGCCGTTGAATCGCCTTGCCGCGCGCCGTTGGCATGCTTCTCGCTCGGCATGACGCCGAGAGGTGCGGCGGCGTCGCATCTTAGGGGTGCTAGGGTTCCGGTTCATCATCGAACGTCTGGTCCAAGAGCAGCCCGGCGCGAGTTCGTCCGGTCGCAAGACCGGATGCACGCGTGCTACACGGCGGGACAAAAGCCCGGGAGATTGGCGATGGCAACGGCCGTCGCGCCTCTCCGTGGCCGCTCGTCCGTTCCGCATCCGCAGGAACCGGTCACGCAGCCGGACCATGTGCTCGCGCACGGTCCGTATCGACGATCCCGATCCCGGTCTCCTGGAGAACAACGATGACCCGTCCCGCCCCGGCGCTTCGCCACCTGCCGTCCTTCCGTTTCATCCGTCATGCGTTGGGCGCCGCCGTCGCGGCCGCCACGCTATGGGCGGCGCCTGCCGCGCACGCTGCCGCACCGCTGAAGATCGGCTACAGCGACTGGCCCGGCTGGGTCGCGTTCCAGGTCGCGCTCGACAAGGGCTGGTTCAAGGAGGCCGGCGTCGACGTCGATTTCGAATGGTTCGATTATTCGGCGTCGCTCGACGCGTTTTCCGCAGGTAAGCTCGATGCGGTCGCGGCGACCAACGGCGATGCGCTGGTAACGGGCGCGTCCGGCGCGAAGAACGTGATGATCCTGCTGACCGACTATTCGGCCGGCAACGACATGATCGTCGCGAAGCCGCCGCTGCGCACCGTCGAGGCGCTGAAGGGCAAGAAGGTCGGCGTGGAACTCGGCCTAGTCGACCACCTGCTGCTCGAAACCGCGCTGCAGAAGCACGGGCTCAAGGACGGCGACGTCACGCTCGTGAATGCGAAAACCAACGAGCTGCCGCAGGTACTCGGTTCGTCGGCCGACATCGCCGCGGTGGCCGCATGGCAGCCGAACGCCGGCGAGGCGTTGAAGCGCGCGCCGGGCGCACGGGCGATCTTCACGTCGGCGGATGCGCCGGGGCTGATCTACGATGCGATCACCGTCGCGCCGGCGAGTCTCGCCGCGCGCCGCGCCGACTGGGCGAAGGTGATCAAGGTCTGGTATCGCTGCGTCGCGTACATCAACGATCCGAAGACGCAGGCCGATGCGGTCAAGATCATGTCGGCGCGCGTCGGGCTCGCGCCGGCGCAATATCTTCCGCTGCTGAAGGGCACGCATCTGCTCGACGAGGCGGCCGCGAAGCGCGCGTTCCGCAAGGGCGACGGGCTCGATTCGATCTACGGCTCGACGCGCAACGCGAATGCGTTCAACGTGCGTAACGCCGTGTACAAGCAGTCGCAGGACGTCGACGCGTATATCGATCCGCGGCTCGTCGACGCGCATTGAGGGCGGCGCGCCTGCCGGCGCGGCAGTACGCCGCGCCGGTGTGCGACCCTGATGCGCTCACGTGCTCCGAGGTCGCAAGCGGTCATGGCCTGTCCATGCCGTGCCAATGCCTCGTACGTCATCGTCCGCCGTATCTTGACGGGGACGCTTACGCGAAGGGGAACGGTCCCTCGAAGTGCCCCACGTAACACAAGTGGGAGACCGCTGGCTGATCTCGACCTGCCCAGCGATGCAGCATGTATGCAGGGGGTTCGAGAAAAGAAGCGGGCTGCGCGTCCGCTTCAACGCGCAGCGCAATCTGAGTGGTCGTGCTCGGGCAGGTGAGTACCGGAACACGTCCAAGACGTGTCTGCATCGACCGGTGGACGTGCCCGGCAAGAATGCGATCTACGTTGTCGTGGCGCGCCAGAACCGCGGCAAATGCCTCCGCATTTCGCAACCCGTAGATGTCCAGATAAGGAATACCGGTCATGAACGGTGGATGGTGCATGACGACAACCGCGGTCCGATTGCGATGCTCGGCAAGTTCAGTGTCGAGCCACGCCAGGGTTTCGGCGTCCAGTTCACCGTGATGTAGCCCTGGAACGGAGGTGTCCAACGCCACGAGGCGTAGTTCGCCCACGTCCAGCGCGAACGAGAGTGCGCCCTCGTCCGGAAGCCACGCGTGATCCGGGAACGCGGCTCGCAGATTGTCACGGTCGTCATGATTACCCGGCAGAACCACGAACGGTCGCCTCAACTCGACGAGCAATTCGCGAAGTTTTCGGTACTCGTCTTCGGTGCCCTCGTCCGTCAGGTCGCCGGAGATGACGACCAGGTCTGGCTCAGGTCGAATGCGGTTCAGCGAATCGACGGCTGCCGAAAACATGACATTGGAATCCACGGCGTCTTGATACAGGACACCGTGAGGCCGGACATGAATATCGGAAAGTTGTGCGATGACCGTCACTCAGCGCTCCGTTGGCTTTGACCTGCCCGTACATCGATCGAGGAGATTTTAGGCCAGACAAAATTCGCCCATCGACAGATGGCCTTCCGTGACAACGGTCGTGCGCCACGCGCGCTCGATTGCGCGTCCGCGTGGCTGATTCGGGATGACAAGCAGACGCAGACGCCGGGTGGCGAAGCACGAAAGGCGGCTTCTGGCCGAACGCGGCCGGCCGCCGCCCCGTGACGCGCGACCGGCGCAGATCGACCCTGACCGGTCGATTAAATCGCTACAAAGCGGTCACTCGATCATGTCTCGGGTTAATACTAACCCGCACATACATATGGCATTTCTTGACACGATCTACACAGTCGGTCTCGATTCGGGCACCGTGGGTGATTCGAATGCATGGGGATATTCGTGCCGAAACCAATCTTTCACCTGATCGTGGTTGAGCGCAAAGAATTCGCGCGATCGTGGTATGAGGACAAAACCAAAAGCGAGCAGACAAGTGGCAAGGCCGAAGCATGTATAAACCTCGCCCACCGGCCAATGCGTGAGCGCCGCGCCCGCGATCATCGGTCCAAGGATGCCTGCAATCTGCGTGGTCATCATGCTGGCGGCGAGAATGCGCACGCGGAAATTCTGCGGGATAGCCAATGAGCGGTGAGTCGCGCCAACGAGGCCCACCGACGCGTTGGCGAAACCCACACATGTGAAGGCCAATACGAGAACGATGGGTGAATGGACCCAGCCCGAAGCAGCAAGAGCCAGCCCTTCGCACATAGCGGCCCCCACCCGGACGTTGAATCGGCCGAAACGACTAACGAGTGCATCAGAACCACGAAAGCTTCCGAGTAGTAAACCTATCGATAAGGCCGCTTCACAAGCACCTAGCCAGAGACCCGACAGTCCAAGTGATTGCACTTTGAGCGGGATCAGCATGCCGACTGCGGGGCCTTGGAATATCCAGACGAGGAAGTTTACAAGTGTCCAGCCGCGCTCCAACGGGACGATCCATTTAGCATGCAGTCCGGCGCGCAGGTCTTTCCACCAACGGGCTAAACTGCGATGGTGTTCGCGATGCTGAGATTGGGCCGGAAGCTGCAAAGTCACGTAAGCAGCGACGCCGAGTAATATGCCGTTCATCCAAAATGTTGCGGCGATACCGCCCAAGGCCAGTGTCGCGCCAGCCAATGCTGGACCTAAGGCACGGCCGGCCGCTTGCGTCGATTTACGAAGACGAAGCGCTTCCGCCAAACGATTCGCCGGAAGAAGTTCGGCCGAAATGGTGGAACTGGCCGGATCGATGAAAGCTTTGGCTATGACACTGACCACGCCTATGCAGATGAGAGGCATAAGTCGGTAGTCGGACAGCGAGGCGAGCGTAGCGAGGGTAAAGGCGACCACCATCAGGGTGCATAGACCCCATGCAATCTGCGATCTCTTTGCGTAGCGCTCCCCTAGCGGCGAAAGCAGTGGCATTGCAAAAATCGTGATGATGGCAACGCTTACGCTGTAGGTCGCCAAGTCGTGCGCGCCACCCCGGTGAACGATCCACCAAGGGAGCGTGATATAGCCAACCATTTCTGCCAGAATCCTCATCAGATCGCTTAGAAGCAGACTGGCGAGAGGGACGCTGATTGAGTTTATGCGTGCTTTGATTTCCCGAAACACCGCCTTCCCCCTGTTGAGTTCGATGATGCTACCTCAACATTTTTCTCGCCGTTTAGATGCACGTCTCCAGAGGCCGACGTTTTATTAGTGGCGACATACAGGGCCGATTCGCGACTGGCGACGCTTCGGATAGCGATGGTCAGCAATTCACGTAGGTATGTCGAGCGTCCCTTCCTGGCCGTATGCCGCCCGACGCGTTCGGCTGTAGTCGACCCACAAGGAGCAGTCGAGATCGCGGAAAGCCGACATTCGCGCCATCGCTTTACTACATGTAGCTGGTGATATGGCGCTTGCGACTGTCCGGAGCCGCAAGCCGCACCGGCATTGGATTTCGCTACACGAGCCCCTGAGCGGTCATCGCTAACAATAGTCGCTCAGCGCCGATGCCGAAACCGGCTCCCTGCTGATAGGTGCCGCCACCCACCACTTGCTGTTGGGCTCCGAGTTCGGTACAGCGTATTTCGAAGCCCCGACCATTCAGATAGTAGCTGAGGCCTCTGCGGGCCGAATCGTCGAGTTCATAGCGAAGGCCGAGTGAATCGAAAAAGCCCATCGCCACCTCTTGGCTGCGTTTGACCGCGGATTCCGGGTCGGGGCATAGATACTCAAATCCCAGTTGGGAGAATTCTCGGTAGCGACCGGCTTGGGGTCGTTCGTAGCGGTAGCATCGAGCGATATAAAACAACATCCGCTCCCGTTGTCGGCACAGCAGCTCGCTGCATCGCTCCTGGAACAGCGCCGTTGCCTCAGGAATCAGGCAGCAAGCGCGTCCCTTTTTGTCGGGAAAGGCCCACATCTGGCCGATGATCTCACTGCCCCCGGCTTTTTGAATGAATGTATCTTGCGACCACAACGCCGGGACAATCGCCTCCTCTGCTCCAGCGTTAATGAAGATAGCTCCGGAATTGGGTTTCCAGAGCGCGAATTTGTGCAGCTTCCTCGCCAACGATGAAACGTGTTCCGCGAATCATGGTCATGAGAGTCTCCTCGGGGTAAAAAATAAAAAAGGCGCCGTAGGCGCCTTGGTCGTTTGTACAGGAAGGGGAAACTGCAACCCCGGATGTCCTGCTATGGACGTAACGAACCACGGCGCATCGAGTGACGACCGTGATGATGACGAGATTGGTTCGGGACGTTACGGAGTTCCATGCTGGCCATATTGGCACATTAATTTTGATTTGTGAACCGATCCACATGTCTCGGAGGCCCCGACGTGATCTCAAGGACCAAAACGAGTCACGTGGCTAAAGATCGTCGACAGTCTATCCTCTGTTGCCGACCGACCGGTTCTGGCCGAACATGGCCAGCCAATGCTCTGCAATGTGCGGCCGTCGCAGTTCGACCCGCTGCAGCCATTGGATGCCTCGGCAACTCAACGGCAAGGTTCAGTGCCAAGCTGATCTTCGGATGTCCAACTGCATGCACCGGCGAAGATCCTCGGACATTAGCACTGATGGGCTGTTACGCCGCGCTTTAGTAACGGACTGCGCAAGTGGCCGTCCCGGGCTGCCCTTTACTCTCTTGACGCGGCGTCAAGAGCCGTTCAAGCAGATCGGCGCTGTCTAGTTGCGCAATCCACCAGTTTAAAGCGTTCCCTACCTTGTCCTCGCGCCAAGCGAGGTAGCCATTCGTGAACTCGCGCACACCCACAATGCGACGCGCGACCAGCCTGCCTTCGTGTATCGGTTCTTTCGCTACGAAATCAGGCAGCATCCCGACAGCGATACCTTCACACAGTGCTTGCAGTTTAGCTGCGAGCGTCGGCACGATGACCAGTGGCTGTCCGTCACGGGTGGCCACAGATTGCGGTTGCAGTTCGCGAGAAGTGTCACTGATGACAACACCTCGATATCCTGCGATCGTTTCGCTCTCCAACGGCTCGGGGATGCGGGCGAGTGGATGGTCCGGAGCCACGACAAAAACGTGCCGGAGAGTTCCGATTGGCCGGGCCGCAATATTGGCGGCATGCGGCGGCTCACCGAACGCCCCTATCGCGAGATCGGCACGCCGCGTAACCAGGGCATCCCACACGCCCCCTAGCACCTCGGTGGAAAGACTTAGCTGGGTATTCATCTCCAGGTCGTAGAAGGCGTGGACATACGGCCATAAGGACTGGATTGGCAAGATTGCATCGACGCATAGTCGAAGCTCCGATTCCCAACTGTCTCGAATGCCTTTTGCTTTGGCCTCCAGGTGTCGAGCCGCATCTAAAAGTCGACGCCCATCTTCCACAACAGCACGACCCGCTTCCGTGAGTCTCGTCCGTCTGCCGCTGCGATCGAACAGCTCGACATCCATGTCGCTTTCCAGCTTTTGCACAAGGTAAGTGAGCGTGGACGGAACTCTATGCAACAACTCGGCCGCCTCGGCGAATGTACCGGTCCGGTCAATTGCATCCAAAACTTCGAGAACTTCAAATGACAGCTTGGTCGCCATACAGCATCCTTGGATACTTCTATCGTTCACAGGCTTCACCGCGACGGCCGAGCGGCTTTGCCGCAGCAACGCTTCCATGCGGTTGCCCAACCTTTCGGGACTCGCTCGGATGCTGATCAAATGGACAAAGGCGATGTCGTCCCTGACTCGGATGCTCTCGTTGACGAAGCCTCCGGCCACTCGATGGTCATTGCGGCAAGAGTCTAAGGTACACGCTGCCGTTTGTCTGCTCGTGGCGTGACGCACGGTCAGCCAGGCGCATGATTCTGCTCGCGTCAATTTAGTTGTCGCCCGCCAGCGCAGCCACGGGCCGTTTATCGGTAGCGGCGAGCGGCGACCGAGTCGCATTCCGGGTCAAGCGCCACGGCATCGACCGGTGTCCGGTGTGCGTGTCCCAAGACGATCGGACGCGCCCATATTCGCGCCTTCGCGTTCAGGGCGTGGCGTGCCGCGACGGATACGATTGGCACGCGTGTGTCCCTTGGCAAGGTACAGTCGACGTTCGAATGGCTGCTTGAGAGCGATTGCCTACGACTGTCGAGGCCGACTGCTGCCCGACATGGGCGGCAACAGCCGACCCAGAACGGCCCTTCAGACTTATCCAAAGCGGCCAATCGTTGTGACCTGCGGCGGGATTTTATAGCCTCGCTCGATGAGTATCTTGGCCTCGGCGCGACTGCGAAATCATTCCCGATTAAATCGCTTCTCCCGCAGCGTGCCGTTGGAACCTTCAACGGAGTCGTTCTGCCAAGGGCGGCAAGAACGGACACAGCGTGTAGGATCTGGTCTTCAAGAAAACCATCCAAGGAGAGAGGAATGAATCCGGAACAGGCCCGAGCCGAAGAAACCCAGGCGATGGAGCGCATGGTGGCCGCCACGCTGCGCGTGCAGAGTACGTTCGCCTCGATGCAGAAGCAATTTCCGCCGCAAGGCAGCGGCGAGCCTTCGCCGTTCGCGCTGCAAACCTTTGATGCCGCCCTGCAGGAACTTGAAGACGCACAGGCCGCGTTCGATGCGCTGCTGAACGATCTGATCGACGGTAACCGCTAAAGGCTACGCCCTTATCCGCACCGATTGCCGACGATCTAAAAAGCTGTGTCGAACGGCCGTTCGTGGCCGACCACCGCCCGACGATGCCGTCGAGCCGCGGCTGGGTCAGCGGATGGCGCGCGTCGACCCGAAGCAGCCATCGGGCTATCCCGGAAGCAGCCGTTCGCGGGACGCAGAGCAGCGACAGGAGCAATCGTGGCTCTCCTTTCTTACGAGCTACTCGTTCCTCAGCTGGCTCAAAGAACCCCAGATATAGAAAGTCGGGGTGCCCCGCCGAATCCCCAAACGATAGATGCCGATGCCGCTCGTCAGATGGCGATCACCAAGGTGCGGGGCCTGCAATTGCCACGCGTTCCATAGAACTTCTGATTCGTTGAACGCATAGCCGTCCTGCGCATAGCATACCGTCGGCGGCTTCTGGCTGCCCTTTGGACCGAAAGGCGCGAGGTAGATGGCTGATGTTTTTAGAAGCGAAGCATCATCGCTTGGGTTTTGATGGCCTCGTGCCTGGGCGACCTGTTGAGCCAGTTGCGATAGAGATGCGGGCCTTTGGTCATACCAGTTCAACAATTCGAACTGCGCGTAGGCCAAGGGAAGATCTGGCCTGTGAATGCTGGCCTCGAGCTCAGTGTATTCATCGGTTCGCAGATAGTGCGCTCGTGACAAGAACAAGGGGCGTCGCACGCGGTAGTAGCTAAAGGTGCCGGACAGGTTCTCCATGCCCCAAGCTTGCTTGTGTGGCCACCAAGCGTCATACATGACCACCTCTGCATCAAACGCGATCACGCGAATAGGATGCTCTGTCCAGTCCGTTTGGAAAACAGCACCACGTTCAAGTGGAGGGTGGTTCATGTCTGACTAGGCACCTCATACGGTTTCGCGACTGGGAGTGGCCAAAGACCCATACGCAAATCGTCAACGATCTGGACGTTGAAGTCGACCGACCGGTTGCGGCCGGTAGCGGCCTCTCGCCACCGCCGACCGCAAGCCCGACGGCGAATCATCCCCCGGCCCGCGCTCCCCGCTTCATACACCTCTCGGCAGCCGCACCGCGAACACGGTTTCCGTCTGATCGGACCGCGCATCGATCCGGCCACGATGCGCCTTGGCGATTTCTCTCGCGATGAACAAGCCGAGCCCCAAGCCGGCATCGTCACCCTTCCTTCCCTGACGCTCTTCCCCGCGCTCGAGCGGATCGAAAATGCGGTCGAGCGTGCGCGGATCGATCGCCGGCCCGCTGTTGCCGACCTCGACGAACACTTCATCGCCGGTCGTCGTGGCCACCACCCGCACCGGTGTATCGCGCGCGCCATACTTGATGGCATTGCTCACCAGGTTGCTCAGCAGCTGCTGCATTCGCTGGTCGTCCCACTCACCCCGGAGATCACCGCGCATATCGACGGTAATTTCGCGATCCGGATGACCGGCCCGCAACTCGTCCACCACATTGTCGAGCACATGTGCGAGATCGATATTGCGGGGAACGACGTTGATGCCCAGCCCGAGCTGGGTGCGATTGAAATCGCAGAGATCGTCGAGAAGGCCCTGCATGCGGCCGCCGCTTCTGATCAGCCGAGCGGCGGCCTCCGATACGGCCTCGCCCGCATTGAGGGCGGCAAGATACGACGCCGTGAGCTGGATGGTCTGCAGCGGCGTGCGCATGTCGTGACTCAGCATGCCGAGAAGCAGGTTGCGAGCCTGTTCGACCTGTTCGGTAAAAAAAGAGACTGATTCGGCCAGCGCTTGATCGATCGCTTCGTTGAAGCGGATCATGTCGTCCATATCGGGCGCGGCCGGCTGACACGCGTCGATCCACAGCCGCAGCACGCTGGCACGCAGCGCCCGATACTCGGCTGCCAGCTGGTTGATGTTGAAGCCCCGTCGGGCGCGCAGAACGGCATGCGTCTGGGCGGCCGTCTCGCTGGCATTCGCCGGCTCGGGGGCGCGTCCCAGCGATTTTTCGTGTTGCGCTTCCCGCGTTTGCGGCGTCGCGATGTCCTTGGCGACGGCGGTCAGGATTTCGCGAGCATGGTCGCGTAGCCCCTGCGAGTTCATGTGCCTCGCGGCCGGTAGCAACGTGGCGGCAAACGCTTCCCACTGCACCAGGATCGTTTCCATGTTCCGTACGATGAAATCAGCAAGACGCATATCGCCCCTCACAACGGAATGAACGTTGAACGCTTCTGTCGAACCGCACGATATCACTGAATAACGGCGTTATCCGACGATTCGATCGCCGCCGTCGTCATTTCCGGCTGCGCGGGCGACGAATGCCCGGCGGCCAGGGCCCGGCGGGCCGGACGACTCCGGATGCACCATGGTCCTTTCCAGGGCCGAAGTAGGCTTCGATTCGCACGCCCGTCACGTCGGGCGGCTAGCATCGCAGATAATCGATGCGCGTCACCCCCGTTCCGCCGGGCGCCGCCTTTCGGTTGCCGCGGCACCGGCAGCACGAACCTTGCTTCGCGCCCGTTCGACTTCCATCCGACGGTGGAGTCGGCCGCCTCTTCCCGTCACGGCCGGCCGCCGGCACGAAACTGCACATGCCCAGGAAAAAATCCAGCCTCTGGCTGCGGCATCTCGAACTGTTTTCCATCGCGACCGGTGCGCGGCCGAAGAAGCGGGCCGGCAAGCCGCGACCGGCCGCCAAAAAAGCCGCCGCGAAGGCCACTCAACGGCCCGCCAAGCCGGCCGCCCCCGCCCGCGCCGCCAAACGGACAGGTGCCACGCATACCGCACGCACACCGTCGGCCCAACCGCCCGGCACCTGGCTGCGCTCGTTTCATTCCGCCAGCCCGAGCGCCGGCCGGCTCGTGAATCATCTTGCGTACGCGCTGTATCTTCCCGCCGCACCGGCCAAGACAGCGGGCATGCCGGCGGTCGTCATGCTGCACGGCTGCAAGCAGACCGCCGAATCGTTCGCCGCGGGCACGCGCATCTGCCGTCTCGCCGAGCGCGCGGGGTTCGCCGTGCTGTTTCCCGAACAGGCCAAGGCGACCCATGCGCACCGCTGCTGGCACTGGCATGGCGACGCGACCGAGTCCGAAGCCGCGGCCGTCGCGTCGCTGGTCGACGCCATCGTGCAGCGCCACGGCTTCGATCGCGACCGGATCTACGTGGCCGGCCTGTCCGCCGGCGCCGGGCTCGCCGCAGCGCTGGCGCTCCGGTATCCCGACCGTTTCGCGGCCGTCGGCCTGCATTCCGGCCCGGCCATCGCGCCGCCGTCGTCGACGATGGCCGCGATGAGCCTGATGCGTCGCGGGCTCCGCGACGATCCGGTCGCCGCGCTCGACGCGTGCGCCGACGTCGCGTCCTATCCCGGCATGCCGGCCCTCGTCATCCACGGCGCGCTCGATACGGTCGTGACCGACCAGAACGCGACGCAACTCGGCATCGCGTTCGCGCGGCTCAACCGGCTCATCGACGAACACGGTGCGATCCGCGTCGGCGAGCAACGCAGCTACGCGCAGGACGATGCGGACTACGTCGATTATCTGAAGGGTGGGCGGCTGGTCGTCAGGGTGTGCATCGTCCGCCGGCTGCCGCATGCATGGAGCGGCGGAGACCCGAGCGAGCCGTTCCATTCCGCCAAGGGGCCGGACGCGACCGCGATGTTCTGGCATTTCTTTCGTCGTCAGCGCCGCAAGCGATTGGCGTGACGCACGACGCTCGCAGCGGCCGCTCGCGAGCGTCCGCCGTCATGACGTCATGCCCGCTGCTCCAGCGCTGCCGCGCTCGCACGCTCGCCGGCACGCCGAACCGGCAACCGTATCCGGAACGTCGTGCCGCGCCCCGGCTCGCTGGTCACGTCGATGGTGCCGCGATGACGCTCGACGATGCCGTGCGATACCGACAGCCCGAGCCCCGTGCCCTGCCCGACCGGTTTCGTGGTGAAGAACGGATCGAAGATCCGCCGGACGACGTCGGGCGTCATGCCGGCGCCGGTATCGCTGATCGCGATCGACACCTGATCGCCGTCGCTCGACGTGCGGATCGTGATCACGCCGCGCTCCGGAATCGCCTGCGCCGCGTTGACCAGCAGGTTCATGAAGACCTGGTTCAATTGCGACGGCAGGCATTCGACGTGCGGGACATCGCCGTAATCGCGCACGATGTCGGCCTTGTACTTGAGCTCGTTGTGGACGACGTTGAGCGTGCTCTCGAGGCCCGCATGCAGATCGACCACGCTCCATTCGTCGCTGGCCGGGCGGGAAAAATCGCGCAGGTCCTGCACGATGCGCCGCACGCGCAGCGCGCCGTCGATCGACTCGTCGATCAGCATCGCGATCTCGTCGCGGACGTAGTCGAGATCCGCCGCGCGGTGCACGGCCGTCAACGCGTCGCGGGTGGCCGGATCGAGCTGCGGCAGCGCGGCTTCATGCGCGGCGACCACGTCGAGCAGGCTGCGCACCCACGTCTTCAACGTGTTGAGGTTCGCGCTGACGAAGCCGATCGGATTGTTGATCTCGTGCGCGACGCCGGCCGCGAGCTGGCCGATCGACGCGAGTTTTTCCGACTGCAGCAACTGCTCGTGGGTTTCCTCGAGCGCATGCAGCAGGCGCCGCTGTTCGTCCTTCTCCTGTTCGAGCAGCGCGTGCGCGGCCTTGCGCTCGTCGATCTCGGCCGCCATGTTCTCGCGCGTGCGTTGCAGCATCTGCGTCGTTTGCTCGTAGCTGTACAGCGCGCGTTCGAGTTCGCCGGTTCGCACCCGCACGAGCCGTTCGAGCGTGTCGGTCATCCCGCGCAGGAAAGTCGTGCGCGCATCGAAACGGCACACCAGCAGCGTGACGACCAGCGTCGCCATCGTAAATAGCGCGACGGTGGTCGCGAGCCACGGCGCGTCGACGCCGTTCGCGGCGCCGCACCGCGCATCCGGCGCGAAATGCGCGGCCGCCATCGCCGTGTAGTGCATGCCGGTAATCGCGAGGCCCATGATGACGGCCGCGCCGATACGTTGCGCGGTCGCGTGGCGCGCCTGCTGCATGCGCAACGCCTGTGCAATCCACAACGCGGCCGTCGATGCGATCACCGCGATGCCGATCGACGCGGCGAACAGCGCGGCATCGTAGCGAATGCCGGGCTGCATGTGCATCGCGGCCATCCCCGTGTAGTGCATGCCGGCGATCCCGCCGCCCATCAACACGCCGCCCATGCCCAGCCGCCGCCAGCCCAGCCGTGCGCGCGTGACGACGTTCAGCGCGAAATATGATACGAGCACCGCGATCGCCAGCGACGCGCCCGTTTCCTGCCACGCATAGCCGAGCGGCACCGGCAACGAAAACGCGAGCATGCCGACGAAATGCATCGACCAGATTCCGGTACCCATCGCCGCCGCGCCGCCGCCGAGCCACGCACGCTTGAGCTTCGGATTGTCGAGCAGCGAGATGAACGCGGCGAGGTCGAGCGTCGTATACGACGCCAGCGTCGCGATCGCGAGCGACAGCACGACGAGCGGAAGGTTGTAGATGCCATGCATGATCGGGCGCCCGCAACGGGTTGAGTGCATCGCCGCGGTAGGGGCAGGCGCCCGTCCCGCGGCCATCTTGCCGACGTTCGATGTCAGGCCGGCGGCGCGCCTGCGTTGGGTGCGTGCGCATGCGCGGCCGTCCCGGCCAGCACGAGAATGTCGAACGGCGTGCCCTCCCGCGTTTCGAAGCGACGCACGAGCTCGATCTGATGCGCGGACATCACGCTGCCTTTCGTCATCAGCAACACGCCGCGATGCGTGCGCAGATCGTCGGCGAGTTCCATCCCTTCGCGCAGTTGCGCCGAGCGGATTTCCGCGACGGACGCCGCGATGCCGAGGCTCGCCGGGTCACGCATCAACTCGATGAAGCCTGCAACCAGTTGCGGGTCGTAACGCACGCTCGCCTGCGAGCGCAACACGTCGATGGCCTGCTCGATCGAATGCGGCGCACCGATTTCGCCGTGGCGCAACCCTTCGAAGTCGCGCGCGATCGCGACGATCCGCGACCCGACCGGGATCGCATCGCCGACCAGCCCGTCCGGCGTGCCGCGGCCGTTGAAGCGCTCGTACTGGTGCAGCACGATCGACGCGACCTTGTGCAACTGGGCGACCGGCGTCAGCACCATCTGCGCACGCAACGGATGCTCCTGAAACACGCGGTGCTCGTCCGTCGTCATCCGCGCGAGCGGCTTGTGCAGCAATTCGTCCGGCAGCGACAGCTTGCCGATGCCGTGCAACAGCCCCGCGAAGTAGACGTCCTGCGCATGCAGTTCGCTCATCCCGGACGCCAGCGCGAGCCGGCGCGCGATCTCGCCCACCCGCATCGCATGCCCGCTCGCGGCCCCGCAGCGCAGCTCGATCATGCTTGCGCACACCTGAACCATCGCCGTGAAACTGCTTTTCAGGTCGCTTTGCGCCGCTTCGAGAAACATCACCGTCTGGCCGAGTTCCTCGGTGCGCGCGCGAACCTGCGTTTCGAGGTCCGTATTGAAACGGCGCAGTGCTTCGTTCTGCGCCTCCGTCAGCGCCGCCAGCCGGGCCGCTTCGCGACGCAGACGGCGCTGCTCCAGTGCCTGCTCGATGGTCAGCAGCAGGTCGTGATCGTCCCACGGCTTGTTCAGGTAGCGATACACGCCGCCTTCGTTGACGGCCTGCACGACCGACGCGAGCTCCGCATAGCCGGTCAGCAAGATGCGCATCGTGTCCGGGTACAGCGCCCGTGCACGCGCCAGGAATTCCGCGCCGCTCATGTGCGGCATCCGCATGTCGGACACGATCAGGTCGATGTCGGTCGACGCCAGGATCTCGAGCGCCGTCTCGCCGCTGTCGGCAATCACGATGTCGTAGCCGGTGGGCCGGAATACGCGCCGGAGCGCCGACAGCACGTTCGGTTCGTCGTCGACCAGCAGGATCGACGGGACGCGGGGCACTTCAACGGATGCGGCTGCGGCTGCGGCTGCGGTGTCGGACGTTTCGGGCGGCACGGCATTCACGCCGTTCGTTGCAGATGTCGTCATAATCGGCCTCGGATCAATTATTTACGCCCTCTCTGCAACATCGGCCGACTTCGCGTTTTCCGCATGGGTGAAAACGCTAATACGTGCGTGCCGATTTCAACCGGAATGCATCACGCGAACGCTACGTCGCTGCCGTGCCCGGTTCGCGCCGATAGTAGATGTCCCATTCCGCTTCATCGGTTCGCACGAAGCCGTGCCGTTCGTAGAAGCGGTTCGAGTCGCTACCGCGCAATGCGCCGACGCGAACGGGCATCCGTCGTTCGTCGGCGGCAGCAAATATCTCGCGCAGCACGGCGGCGCCGATACCCTTGCCCTGATGCGCGGGCACGATATACAGGTGGTCGAGCAACCAGTGATCCGCCATCGGGCGGAGCGTATAGAAACCCGCACGCGAATGGTCGGCTTCGATGAAGCGGCAGAGCGCCGGGTCGAACGACGCGAAAAACCGGTCGCGCGCACGCTGCGGATCGAAACGGCCGATGCGCTCGAGGCTGTCGCGCATCGCGGCGATGCGGATCGCGACGAGGGCGTCGGCGTCGGCCGGCGTGACGGGGAGGAAGGTCAGGGTCGTTGTCATCGAGCGGCGGGATTCGTGCGGGAGCGCGTACCCGGCGTGGCGCGGCAGCGCCAGCCGGGTTCGACGGGGACTTCGGTGCAGCACGTCACACCCCCGATCCGTGAGCGTGACGCAAGCGAGCCGATGCAATCGGCTCAAGGAATAAAAAGCGCTGGCCGATGCCCTGGCCAGCAAAACGGTTCTGGCGATCCGAGGTTGGTGTGTGCCAGAACCACATGCATTGAACGGCGTACGCCCGACAATCTGTGATCGCAGTTTAGGCCAGGCTAAGCGATGCGATCAGGTCCGCACCCGCGCCCGTTGACCTGAACGCATCGTCGGGCTTCGGTACTTCCCATGTTGCGATCATCTCGTCAGTCGGAAGATAGTCGGGATCGGCCGACGCGACACCGACCCACACGCCTTGGGATACCTGCCTGCCATGGAGATAAAAGTGCAGCTCCCGGCCAGCGCGTTCGCACGTACACCTGATCCGCTCCACCGACTGACCCAGTCTTCTGATCCGCGCGACCTGGTTGCGATCCAGTTCGAACATGGCACTCATCACGCCGTCGCAATCGCCGATGCCGAGCATGTTGCTGTCGTCAGTGAATGCCCACGAAGGATGCGGTGTGCCTAGGCGCAGCATGAAAAAAGCTGCGGACTCTGAACCAATCATCATGTTTCTCCGGCAAAAAATACGTCGTTCCACCCACTGAAACTTGATAAGAACGTACGTTCATCCCATCCTGCTTTCCCCGCCTGCCTCAAGGTTCGAATAGACGTACGCCAGCGCCTGGCAATGGGCGGGCGCGACATTGAAACGCGCACCGCCCGTCGCTTCCGAAGCCCCTACACGCTTGCCTGCCGGGGTACGGTTTCCGCGGCGATACTGTCCGAACCGGACAGCCTCACCGCAACTGCGGCGGCGGCCGAGCTCCCGTAGACGTTGAGGGCGGTTCGCCCCATGTCGAAAAAGGCATCGACGCCCAGCAGCAGCAACACTGCATCGGCCGGCAACCCGATCGACGTGAGAACGATGGTGATGGCGACGATCGCCCCGGAGGGCACATTGGCCGCGCCGTCGATGGTGATGATCGTCAGGATCAGGATCGTGATCACCAGCGGCCAGGACCAGACGAGATGATAGGCATCGGCCAGATAGCCGACCGCAAGGGCCGTGTAAAGTACCGCGCCGTCGCGATTGAAAATGTAGGCCAGCGGCAGAATCGTGGACGCCACGCCGTGGGGCACCCCCAGTTCGACCAGCTTCTTCAGGTGCAACGGGTAGGTAATTTCGGACGAACGCGTCGTGAAACCCAGGATCAGCGGCTCCTTCACCTTCCTGAGAACGGCGAGCGGCGACTGACCGGCGACGCGAATGACGAGGGTGAGGACGACCGCCAGAATCGCCATGCCGAGATAGGCGACGCCCAGAAGCTCGACAAGCGAGTGCGCGCCGGTGAACCCCTTGGCCGACAACAGCTGCGCGATCGCGGCAAAGATCGCGAGCGGCGACCATGCGATCACCCACTGGACCATCTTGAACAGTCCCGACAGCAGCGCCTCGAAAACGGCAATCGCGGGCTCGGCACGCTCCGGCGCCGCCGCCAGGGCCGCCCCGAAAATCACCCCGAAAACCAGCACGGGGAGCGAATTCCCCGCGGCGAGCGCAGCGACGATGTTGGCGGGGATCAGGTCGACGAGGAATTTCGTCCAGTCGATACTGGACGCGAGCGCGGCGGGCATCGATCCGGACTGAACCATGCTCGCCCCGAGACCCGGTCGAAATGCAAAGTTGAGCAGCAGGCCGAGCGAGGCGGCCAGACCCGTCATCAACACGAAGAAGCCGATACTCGATAGTGCGACCTTGCCGAGCCGCTCGCGAAGCCGGCCCGCACGAAAGACCCCGACCGTGACCGACAGGAAAATCAGCGGCATGACGACCATCTTGATCGCGTGGCCGAACATCGCGCTCAGAAAGCCCAGCTTCGCGGCAAAGCCTGGAGCAAATACGCCGCAAGCGGCGCCCAGGACGAGCCCGCCAAGCATTTGCATCGGGAGGGAAAGCCCTTTATTTTTCGTGTTCATGCCGTGCCTTTAGCAGTTTGATCCGTGCCGGCGTACCGTCAACGATGTGATTCCACATATGCTGACGCGCCAGCTCGCCGTCGTTCGCTTCGATTGCGTGAAAGATGTGCAGGTGCTCTATCGTGCCGCGCCGAACGGTTTCGGCGTCGCCACGCGGAAGTTCGTTCAGGGCCAGGGTCTGGGCTCGCAATAGACCATACGCCGATGAGATACGCACGTTCCGTGCGGCGGCGAACAACTCCTGATGAAATACCCAACCGATACGTTGCTCGAGCATGATGTCCGCGACGTCCCGGTCAAGCAGTTCCTGCATTTTTGCTGCCGCCTCGCGAAGGCCTGCCGTCACGCCCGACCTCGCAGCCAGAAACGCCGCGGTACTCTCCAGGGCCAGCCGCATTTCGAAAATTTCGCGGAGATCGCTGGTAGTCGGCGACGCAACATAGGTGCCACTCTTTTCGATGACGACGACCAACCCTTCGGATTCGAGCAAATGCAATGCGCTGCGCACGGGCATTTGGCCGAAGCCGAGTTCGTCGGACAGGCCCCGGTGGGATACTTTCTGCCCGGGCGCAAAGCGGCCGTCAAAGATCCTCGCTCGGATCTCCTCGTAGGCAAGCTCTGCATCTGTCGAGACTTTCGACGTCATCTGTGATCGCAGTTAGCGTATGATTGTAAAAGAGGTGACGGATAGGAAATTACCCTTACTGGTAACGCACGGCAACTGCTAATTTTGCGAGTGGGTATACCGAAAGAAAACTGGAAGAAAATCTGCGTCACGAAGAGAGCCGATAATTATATGACTTCACAAGATGTGCGCTTTACCATCTGTGCCGTCCGTGCGGAAGAAACCTATCCCCTCAGGGCCGCGATCCTGATGGCGGGAGATGAAGAGGGAAGCGCTTTACACGGAGATCACGCGCCAACCACCCTGCATTTTGCCGTTCGTGACAACAACACTATTGTTGCCGTGGCATCCGTGTGTAAAGAAGGACAATCCGGCGTGCCGAACGCGGAAGCCTGGCGCCTGCGCGGCATGGCCGTCCATCCGTCGGTCCGCGGTCTGGGGTTCGGCCGTCTGCTGGTCAATCTGTCCATTCGCCACGTGCGCGAACAGCGCGGCACGCTGCTCTGGTGCACGGCACGCGAGTCGGCCTACCAGTTCTATGAAATGCTCGGCTTTAATCGCGATCCGATTCCGATTTCGCTGCATGGCCGCGACGACATGAAATTCTATCTAATGCAGCGCCCGATCGAATGCTGAGTTTCGTCCACGACTGACGTTCGTTCGAACGCAATTCGGGGGCCGATGTCACGCAGTTGGCTACCGGCCCGAAAACCCCGTTCAACCGGCGCCCGCCTGAGCCGGTTCGGCCGCGCGAAGATCGAGATCGCTTGCGGCGCCTTTTCCCCACAGAAGAATCACCCGAAGCTATCCGCCGCTGTATCACATGCGGAAAGCGCTTACGGCTTATACGGACACGCATTCAACAATCGCGCCCCTTCATTTCGATTATCTCAATCCGGAAGCAAAATGAAACGGTAACCACCGGTACTGCCGGATTGTTGCTCGCGATGGCTGTTCCTTGCAGTCGATTATCGTCCCCACACCACCTGAATTCGCTTGCCGACGTCGGGCGCATCAGCGTAATGACGCGAACTTCGATAACACATCGCCTACGTGCGGGTTCTTATAGGGAAAACCCTGTAATGCGCGCGACTATCAAACGAGATTAACTTATACCAAACAAATTTTGACGGGAATTTATGTTCCTGATATGGTTTTTGCACCTGCAAAGTGCGGCCACGCAGGGGGTGCAGGACACATCGAGCAGTACGAGCAGTACGACGTTCCCCATACAAAATTGTAAGGATCACGAAATGAGCGAAGCCGGCATGCCGATGTGGCAAATATGACGCCGGCCGCTGCGACCGTGACGATGCGCAGGCCGCGCGCCGTCACCTGCATTCGAATACGACACAAGCCGTTTCAACCCATCCCGAAACCACTCCTGACAGTGAAATGCAGATGAAAAACAAGAAGATCAACATCAGCGTTATCGCTGTTGCCGCCTTCGCAGCATCCTCGGCAGCAATGGCGCAGTCGTCGGTCACCCTGTATGGCATGCTCGATGCGGGCATCGGCTATACGTCGAACATCAATGGCCACAGCCGGTTCGGCCTCGATGGCGGCGCTGCGGGCTCGAACAAGTGGGGCCTTCGAGGGCAAGAGGACCTCGGTGGCGGCCTCCAGGCGGTATTCAAGATCGAGAATGGTTTCAACATCGCGACAGGCGGCATCGGCGGCCAAGGGCCGATCGGTACCACGCGTTCGCTGTTCAACCGTCAGGCCTACGTGGGCCTCGCATCCAGTCAGTACGGCGCGTTGCGCATGGGGCGCCAGCTCGACGCCGTGACGGAAATGGTTCAGGTCCTGACGGGCGACGCCATTTCCGCGTCGACCTTCTCGACGCCAGGCGACGTCGACAACAACGACAACACGACGAACCAGAACAACGCCGTGAAGTACATCTCGCCGATCATCCACGGCTTCCAGGCTGAAGCCGCGTACTCGTTCGGCGGCGTGGCCGGTTCAACGGGGTCGGGTCAATCGTGGTCGGCGGCCGCGACCTACGCTCAAGGCGGCCTGACGGTCGCCGGCGGCTACTTCCGTGCGGCCAACCAGGGCGAGAACGGATGGACGAACGCAACGGCACAACCGAGCTTCGGCGGCGCACTGGGCTATCCGAGTTCGGGCTACAACGGCGGCAATGCGTTCAAGAGCGCGGGCATCGCGCAAGTCGCCGCGCAATACGAGGTGGGGCCGTACACGGCCGGCCTGCGCTACTCGAACGCCCAGTACAAGGGTAACGACGGCCAGCCGTCGATCCACTTCAACGTGCTGGGTGCGCTGCTGCAGTACCGGGTCACGCCGGCGCTGTCGCTGGCGACGGGTTACACGTACGTCTACGGCTCCGCGGCCACGCCCACGCAAGCAGCCGAAGGACGCACGATGGCCTCGATCAACCAGGTGTCGCTGGGTGCGACGTACTCGCTGTCGAAGAGTACCGCGCTGTACGCGATGGGTGCCTACGTTCATGCCAAGGGCGCGCAGGCTTCGGCGGCCGACTTCGGCAACACCTCATCGGGCGGCAACCAGGTTCAGGTCAACATCGGCATGTTCCACGGCTTCTGATCGTCGACTCGCAGCCGGGGTAGTGGCCGCACTACTCCGGCGTCGCGCCGCTCTCCCGACTCGCCATGCCTTCCATCCATTCCTCGAACGCGGACACCGCGGCATCGTCGGCGCGATCGGCGTTCGTCACCAGCATGTAGTCGTCAGCGCGCCATACGGGCGATGCGATGGGACACACGAGGCGCCCCTCGGCGAGATCGCGCCCGATCAGCGGCAGCGACGCCAGCGCGACGCCGAGCCCCTCGATGGCCGCGCCAAGCTGAAGATTCACGTGATCGAATTCGACATGGCGCGCGACCCGCAGATCGGACGCGCCCGCCTCCTTCAACCAGTGCGACCAGGCGGAGCGCGTCGTGGCCGAATGCAGCAGCGTGTGATGGCGCAAGTCGGCCACGCTCTGTATCGGATGCTGGCGCAGCAACGCGGGATTGCAGGCCGGCACCCGCAGGTCGGGCATCAACGGGCGCGAGACGACGCCCGCGCCTTGCTCGGGACCGGAGCGGACACCGATATCGAAAGCGTCGGCGACATAGCGCAGCTTGCGCGATGTCGTCGACACCCTGACGTCGATGTCGGGGTACCGCGCATGGAAATCGGCGAGCCGCGGCAGCAGCCAGCAAAACGCAAAGCTCATCGGCACGTTCACCCGCACGACGCCTGAGATCCGGTGCGTGAACGTGTTGTGGCGCAGCCGCACCACCGCGGTACCGAGGCGCTCGAACGCGTGGCTGACGTCATTCAGCAACGCCGCCCCTTCGTCGGTCAACGCGACACCGCGTGGACGACGGTCGAACAACGGCAGGCCGAACCAGTCCTCCAGCAACCTGATCTGCTTTCCGACGGCCCAGTGGGTCACATGCAGCTCGGCCGCGGCACCCGCGAAGCTGCCGTGCCGCGCGACCGCATCGAACGCGCGCAGCGCATTGAGCGGGGGCAACTCGCCCCGGTGCTTCGCAACATCCCGGCTTTCGCTCATGACGTGACTTTTTCTCTCCATTGACGCGATTTTAGCTCAATTGAAATGGCGGTCCCCTCAGCCCTAAAATCGATACATCGAGGCTGAAAGCGATACCACGAGCGCCTTCCATTCACCGCTCGCTCGGAGCGAATAACGATGCGCCTGCCGGTTTTTTCCCCTCCCGTCCTGCGGGAAACCGCGCCACCCCGACGGCGCGCGCTGTGGCTATCGTGCGTTGCACACGCCATGCACGATGGTTATACGGACATGATCTACGCGTTGCTGCCCGTGTGGCAGTCGGAATTCGGGCTCGACTTTGCGGCCCTGGCCATCCTGCGCGGCGTCTATGCCGGCACGATGGCGACGCTGCAGTTGTCCGCCGGGCGTCTCGCGCAACGCCTGGGCAGCCGCGCGACGCTCGCACTCGGTACGCTGCTCGCCGCGCTCGGCTATGCGCTCGCGGGCATGTCGGGTGGCCTGCTCGGGCTGGGCGTCGCGCTGGCAATCTCGGGCGGCGGCTCCAGCACGCAACATCCGATCGCATCGGGCGCCGTCTCCCGCTTCTATGGGCGCGACGCGAGAGGCCCACTGAGCATCTACAACTTTTCCGGCGATCTCGGGAAATCGGCACTGCCGGCCGCCATTTCGCTGCTCGTGACCCTGATGCCGTGGCGTCATGCGCTATGGATCGTCGCCGGACTGGGCTGCGTCGTGGCCGCCGTCATCGCGCTCTGGTTTCCCGCCGTGCCGCGCGGCGGCGCGAACACGACGGCGAAAGAGCATGCGTCCGCTCAACGCGGCGGCACGGGAAAAAGCGGATTCTCCGCGCTGTTCTCCATCGGCGTGCTCGATACGGCCGTACGCATGGGACTGCTTACCTTTCTGCCTTTCCTGCTGAAGGCAAAGGGCGTCTCGCCTCAACTGCTGGGAACGGCCCTCGCACTCGTTTTCATTGGCGGTGCGGCCGGCAAATTCATGTGCGGCTGGCTCGGCGCGCGCCTGGGTATGGTGAGGACAGTGCTGCTCACGGAGGGCGGGACGGCGGCGTGCATCATCGCGGTGATGTATCTCCCGTTGGCGCCGAGCATGGTGCTGCTGCCGATTCTGGGTATGATGCTCAACGGCACTTCGTCGGTGCTGTACGGAACCGTCCCCGAGCTGTCCGCGCCCGAGCGCACCGAGCGCGCATTCGCGATTTTCTATACGGGGACGATCGCATCGGGCGCGCTATCGCCCGTTCTCTACGGTTTCCTGGGCGACAGGATCGGTGTGCACGGCGCCACCTATGCGACCGCGTTGACCGCCCTCGCGATTTTTCCGCTCGCCCTCGCACTGCGCCCGCATCTGACGGATGACCCGACAGGAGGAACACCATGACGAAATCCGGCTACCCGTCCGTCGCGCTCGTCGGTCCGGGCGCAATCGGCACGACCGTCGCCGCGGCCCTTCACGAAGCCGGCCGCACGCCGGTGATCTGCGGCCGCTCCGCGCACGCGGCATTGAAATTGCGCTTCGATGGCGGCGAGATCGTCGTGCCCGGGCCGGTCCTGACCGACCCGCAAGCGGTCAAGGAAAAGGTCGATCTCGTGTTCGTTGCGGTCAAGTCGACGCAGACGGCGAGCGCGGCACCGTGGGTCGCCGCGCTATGCGGTGCGAATACCGTCATCTGCGTGCTGCAAAACGGCGTCGAGCAAAAAGCCGCTTTCGCACCGTATGCGGCCGGCGCCGCGATCGTGCCGTCGGTCGTCTGGTTTCCGGCGCAACGCGAATCGGGCGCGTCGGTGTGGCTGCGGGCCAAGCCTCGCCTCACCCTGCCCGATACGCCGGCGAGCAACGTGGTGGTGTCGGCCTTGCGCGGCACGCGCTGCGCACCCGAGGTGGCGGAGGATTTCATCTCGCTCGCGTGGCGCAAGCTGTTGCAGAACGCCGTGGCCGGGCTCATGGTGCTGACCGGTCGCCGCGCCGGCATGTTCTCGCGAAGCGACATCACCGAACTGTCGCTCGCCTACCTGAAGGAATGTCTCGAGGTCGCGCGTGCGGAAGGCGCGAAGCTCGGCGATGAAGTGCCGCAGGAGATCGTCGACGGATTCCACGGCTTTCCGCCGGATTTGGGTACGTCGATTCTTGCCGACCGGCAGGGCAACCATCCGCTCGAATGGGACTGCCGGAATGGCGTCGTGCAGCGATACGGACGAACGCACGGCATTCCGACGCCGATCAGCGATCTGGTCGTGCCGCTGCTCGCGGCAGCGAGCGACGGGCCGGGCTAATAGCGAGGCATGCTCTATTCAGTCCGACCAGCGTGAATCCGCGCGGGAGACGGACCGGATGAGAGACGCCATGGCGGCCTGGCGGCTCACCGTGTCCTGTCGAGCTACCGCAAGTAGGGCTTGATGTTCGTCAGCGCGCGGGAAACATACTCGTCCTTCTCCCCGACCGGCGCGACATAGTGCAGCGCGCCGCGCGCGGCGTCCTCCCCTTCGAGACGCGCGATGAGCCACGCGGCCAGATACGGCGAAGCAAGGCAGCCGCCCGCCGTGGCGACGTTACCTCGGGCGAAGAAGGGTTGATTCAGGACCTCGACACCAGCCTCGATCACCCAGGGTTTGGTCGTGAGATCGGTGCAGGCCGGGATCGTGCCGAGCAACCCGAGCTTCGCCAGAATCAACGTGCCCGAACATTGCGCGCCGATCAGCTGCCGGGCAGGGTCGAACCTGAGCTGCGCCATCAGTGCCGCATCGTTGACGACGTCCCGGGTTTGAATACCGCTGCCGATGATGACGGCATCGGCCGTGCAAGCGTCCGCCAACGTCGATTGCGCGTGTACGGTTACCCCGTTCATCGACGTGACGGAAGGCTCCGGGCAAGCAAGGGTGACGCGCCAGCCGGGCTTCCTGATTCGATTGAGCACACCGAGCGCAATGAGGGAGTCGAGCTCGTTGAAGCCCTGGAAGGTTACGATCGCGATGTGCATGGGGCACCCTGTCTCCAGTTAGTCGACGCATCTTGCCAGATTGCCGCCACCCGCGGCCCTGCTTTACCGACAACTCAGTGTTACAGCCGGCAAGCCTCCTGCCCTCACCGTCAACTTCATACTCGTCCATTCGAGCCGCAGGCGAACTCGCGCCGCCAAAGCAATTTCTTGCCTTCACGTGAGCGCCCCGTGTCGAAAGCGACGCTAACGTATGACAAAAGAGCTTCCTCCCGCTCGGTACGAAGCAATCCCCCTCACCACCCGCGGCGCGCTCCAAAGCACCCCGAATCCGGTAAAGATTTACCAATCGAACAAATTGTTACGGCCCGTTTCAAAGATGTTCAAATAGTAGGCTGCAGCCCCGCTATTCTTCCGTCACCCACAATAACGATCCCAATGGGGGGTGACATATGAACAACATCATCAAGAGCGCCCTGTGCGCCGCCTTCGTACCATTCGTCCTCGCTGGTTGCGGCGGCGGCGACGACGGTGGCGGCACGCAAACCGGTACGCTGCACGTCGCGATGACCGATGCGCCATCGTGCGGTTTCGACCATGTGTACGTCACCGTCTCGCAAGTCCGCGTCAACGCCAACGCGAACGCCGCCGACAACGACGCCGGCTGGTCGACCGTTTCCCTCGCGACGCCGCAGAAGATCGACCTGCTGTCGCTGACCAACGGTGTGCTCGCCGATCTCGGCCAGACCGCGCTGCCTGCCGGCCAGTATCAGCAAGTTCGGCTGGTCCTCGCGCAGAATCAAGGTAACAACCTCGCAAACTCGGTCGTCCCGACCGGCGGCGTGGAACAGGCGCTCGCCACCCCGAGTGCGACGCAAAGCGGCTACAAGATCATCCAGCCGTTCACGGTCCAGCCCAACACGCTCGTCGATCTCGTGCTCGACTTCAACGCGTGCAAGTCGATCGTGCAGCGCGGCAACGGCTCGTATGCGCTGAAACCCGTCGTCACCGCGATCCCGACCGTCGTGAGCGGCGCGATCTCCGGCTACGTCGCCTCGGCCGAAGCCGGCGCGACCGTTTATGCCGAACAAGGCGGCAAGGTCGTCCGCGGCACGGTGGCCGACAGTTCCGGGAAGTTCGTGCTGTCGCCGCTGATCCAGAGCTCGACGCAGGGCAACTACGATGTCGTGATCGTGCAGAACAACTTCGCGTCGGGCATCGTCCGCTCGGTGCCCGTGGTCGTGAACACGACCACGGCGGTGTCGGCCTCGACCGCACCGATCACGCTGCCTGCGTCGACGATGAGCACCGTCAGCGGTACGGTGACGGCCAGCGCGAACGCATTCGTGCGGGCGCTGCAGACGGTCGATGCGAACGCATACGAGATCACGTCGATCAACGCGAACATGGACACCGGCGCCTATTCGCTGTCGGTGCCCGCGGCGGCGCCGATCGTCGGCACTTACTCGGGTTCGCTGCCGGTCGCACTGGCCGCGGCGCCGGCCGCCGCCGGTCAATATACGATCGAGGCCGACGCGGCATCGGGCGCGACCCAATCGGCAAACGTCAACGCAACGACCAGTCAGTCCAACGTCAACTTCGGTTTCTGACGCGCCGACGGCATCATCGAAAGGGCCGAACGGCCCTTTCCTCTCAACGGGAGAACGAAGTGAAAAAAGGGGTTATCGCATTGCTCGCAGCGGCGAGCATGGTGGGTGCGCTCAGCGGGTGCGTCGCCTACGTTCCGGGCCCGCCGGTCGTGGTCGCGCCGCAAGGCGGGCCGGGGAATGGATTCTGTCCGCCGGGACAGGCCAAGAAAGGCAACTGCTGACGAAATGCCCGCGCCTCGCGGGCATTTTTTCATCCGTCGAGGGCGCCGGACGGTGCGATGAATGCCCCGTTCTCCGCGTCGTCACTCCGCCATCTTCGGCGGCCACGCATGGCCTTCGGCCTGGCAATGCCGGCACCACGCATACAGCGCGTCGTACATCACCAGACCATGCTCGAGCATGTCGTGATCGTCGGAAAACATGTCCGACAGCCCGAGCGAAATCGCATAAAGCCCGCTGGATTGCGGCGTCAGATCGAGCCGCGACGTATCCGCGCCGCGAATGATACGGGCCATGTGCTGCAGCGCCCGATCGTCGGCCAGACCATACTTGTCGAGAAACGCATCGAAACTGCATTGCTCGCCGACATGCGTCAATTCCACGCCCGGAATGTCGTACGGAATCGCACCGGTCTCGTTGGCGATCCGCAGCACGTCGCCCGGCGGGACGTACAGAAATTCGGGCGTCTCGTCGATAAAACGGGCAATGAGCCAGGGGCAGGCAACCCGGTCGATTTTGGGGCGTTGTCGCGTAATCCATTGCATGGCGGCCTCCACGATCAGTGATGCAGCAGCGGGTACACGATCAGGCCGATCACGGCGGCCCCGCCCACGACCACCGGCTCCGACAGCTTCTTGAACCTGACCAGCAGCACGATCGCCGCGAGCGCCATCAAGGCGGTGGGCACATCGACGATCGAACGTCGGGCCAGCACGATCACCGACCCCGTGATCGCGCCGACGGCCGCGGCCGTCACGCCGTCGACGAATGCCAGGATCGCCGGCAGCCTGCCGTACTTCTTGAAGTACGGGGCCGGCAACACGGTGAACAGGTAGCACGGCAGGAACGTGCCGGCCGCCGCCACGCATGCGCCCGGCAGCCCCGCCACCAGATAGCCGATGAAGCCCACCGTGATGACGACCGGGCCCGGCGTGATCATCGCGACGGCCACGGCATCGACGAACTGCTTCTCGTTGAGCCAATGGTGCTCGGTGACCACGCCACCATAGAGGAACGGCACGATCGCGAGCCCCGAACCGAATACGAAGGCGCCGGCCTTCGCAAAGAACGCGGCGAGTTGCGCGAGCTGCGGCCAGTCGACGATACCGAGCCATGCCCCGGTCGCGGAGACGGGCAACGCCACGGCCGCATCGACGCGCCGCTGGCGTAACCACCCGGGCGGCGCGCGCGTGAACCAGACGACCAGGCCCGCCGCGAGAAACAGCCACGCCACTTCCGATTCGGTGATCACCGTCACCGCAACCAGCGCGAGATAGATCGCCCACAGCAGCTTGTCGTGACCGATGCTTTTCGCGGTCAGCTTGCGCGCGCTGATCGCGATGATGCCGATCACCGCCGCGCCGACGCCGTAGAACACCGACTGCATCCACGTCAGGCCGCCGAATCGCGTGTATGCATAGCCGAGCAGCACCACCATCAGAAACGACGGCAGCACGAACGCGATCCCGACCAGCGTGGCGCCGACGATGCGGTAATGCACGTAGCCGAGATAGATCGCCAGTTGCGCGGCAAGCGGGCCCGGGGCGAGCTGCGCGAGCGCCAGGCCTTCCTTGTAGTCCGCGTCCGCGATCCATCCGCGCGTGTCCACGAGATCCCGATGCATGTAGCCGGCGAGCGCGACCGGCCCGCCGAAACCGGTCGCGCCGAGCCATGCGAAGTACCGGGTCAGTTGCCACAGCGTATAGGCCGGGCGGTCGCGATGTGTATTCATGTCGAGGCGGGCAGCAAGGTCAGGGGTTTCGATTGCCACGGAAATGCACGTACAACGAATCGAGTACGGCGCCGATCTCCACCAAGAGCGCATCGTCGTCGGCAAGACGCTTGCGGGCGCCCGCGAGAATGGCCTCGAATCCGCCGGCTTCCGGCACGGTGGCGCCGCCCACGTCCAGCGCATGCACCATGGCGCCCAACCGGACGAGGCCCGCGTTGTCGTCGAGTCCAAAGCTCGCGATCAGGACCTCGAACGACACGCGATCGCCCACATGCGTGAACGGGGCGCCGTCGAAATCGAAGCCCAGCGCGTCAGCCGGACAATCGGCGAGGTTGTCCAGCCACACGAAGCGCGCATGCGGATCGATGAAACGCCGAATCAGCCACGCGCTGGCGACGCGATCCACCCACAGGTGACGGCGCGTCGCCCACAGCCTGCCCTGATATTGCGCAGGGTCGCGACGCGGGATGCCGCGTTGAGCGGCATGCGGCTCGCCGGGAGAGCGCAACGCTTCGATCGCGGCGGTGAAATCCCGCCATTGCGCCTGCGCGCGCAGCGAGGTTTCGCCGGGAAAGAAATCGATGCTTCGGATGGCCTCGTACGTGCGAGCGTGGCGGCGTTGCAGGCGATTGAGATCGGCTGCCGCCAGATCCGGCAGCGTCTGGCGGGCCTCCGAAAGCTCGGCAAGCCACGCTGCGTAGTCGCCCGCGCGATCGAACAGCCGTTTGTACGCGTCTTCGTCGGCAGGATCGTCCGCACGGACATCCAGCAACCACGCCTGCCCGTCGCCGTTACGGGCCTCGTCGGCGAGCTCACGCAACTGCGCCGCCTGCTCGGCATGCGCCGGCAACAGGTAGGCACCGTCCCGCAGCGCACCACAGCCCAGCGCCTTGACGGTACGCCAGATGCGCATGCGGGCAGTCGCACCGGAGGTCGGCAGACTCACGATCAACAGCAGCCAGGAAGTCGGGACGGGATTCATGACGGCAGCATAGTGGGTCGTCACGAACACTGCAATTCAGTAGAGATCGCTACAACTTTTTGGCGGTAGACGGCTCCGCTCGATGCGTGGAGCAGGAACACAGCCATGACGACAGTCAAAACTCCAGCGCCATCCGGACCGATATATCGGGGAAATGGTCAGAACGTCCGGTATCACGTGAGCGCCCAAGTCGCGCGCGACGACATCGGAGCCCGCGCATTGTGCCGTCATCGAGCGCGTGACCGACGCCGCAGCAGATGGTTACGATATTCTGCGAATCGAGCGGTTCAACGCATACACTGAAAGCACGCGACGACGAACTCCCGTCGATCCGTCGCACGCTTTCTCCGACACCGTTCCGAATGCAACTGGACGGCAAACGCAGGCCCGCCCACGAAACCGCTCCAATGACAATCGATCCCGGTTCCATTCCTTACTATCTGGTTCTTCGTGCGGGCTGGCCGCCCTACGTGCTGAATTCGGATCGTCAGGTGCTCCGCCGTCAGGCGAGCCCGCTCTTGCTGGCGTTCGCGCGCACGCGCGGAGCGATCGCACATGTCGACGACAGCGCGTGGAACGGCTTCTCCGACAGCGAAGGGCTCACGGTAGTCGAGCGTCGCGAAACCGGGTTCTTCTCGCTGGTCGCGGGGAACGAGACTGAACGTCAGTTGCAATTGCTGACGACCCTCTGACGTCGCCGCCCGCGCCGCGCCTGCGATCTGACCACTCGTCCATCGCATCGTGTACCGTGTGCCGGATGCGTGCTTGCGCCAACCCGGAATAAATCGACCGCTCGGCAAACGATGCGCGTATGATGGGTTCATTCGAGCGATCAGCCGTTCTTTGAGCGTTCGCCCCTCCACCCGCCCGCTTGCTGCATCGCCCCTCCCTCGCGCTGCAACGTTGTCCCCTTCACCCATCGGCCCGCCCCTCGACGGGAATACTGGCCGGATGTGTTCGCCCATGCGACTCGTCGTGGCCGAACGCCAGGAGTTCGTCATGAGCATGCACGTCTATCGTGGATTCGAGATTTATCCATTGATCTACCCTCACGTGGCTGCGCCGCAGGGCTGCCCGCACAACTACGACGCCGGGTTCGACGCGGCGGTCAAGATTTGCCTGCGCGGCACCACCGATACGCTGACGCAGAGCCAGACTTTCCGGTTGCGCGACACCGCCCCGTTCGACAACGCCGGTGACGCCCGTCGTGCGTCAGTGCGCTATGCCGAGAACATCATCGACGACAATCGCGGCAAACAGGGGTTCTTTTCGAGCGCGGGCTGACGCGTGCTCGCCGGTGCAACGCAATTTTTCGGCATTTTGGAGGACGAAATGATCATCGACGAACTGCTCGGCTTGATCAGACGAAATGAAGTCACCCGGATCGACACCGTCGTACCCGCCAGAATCGCCGATTCAGCGATGTGCCATCAACCCGAGCTGCACATGTTCATGGCGGTACGCGCGCTATCGATCGGAGCAGGATATTCGGAATTCGAATCCGACGAGATTGCAAGCGCCGTCATGACGCGGCTCGGCTAGCTTTCCGTTGCAACCTTTCCTGACAGGATCTACATGACGACAATTACGCTGAAGCTGAACGAACCGATCGACGTCGCGCTGCGGCGATTCCGGCGTGACATCGAGAAAACCGGGTTGATTCGCGAGTTGCGCGCTCGCACCGGCTACGAGAAGCCCACGACGGAGCGCAAGCGGAAAAAGGCCAGCGCCGTGGCCAGACAGCGCCTGCAAGCGAAGCGCCTGCTGCCGCCCCGAAAAATGTACTAGGTTCTGTTTTTGCGAAGCAACGATGTCGATTCGCAGGCCGTCGTTTAGCTGACCGCAGGTGGCCGATGAGAGCGTCGACGAAGTGAACTTGGCGGCGGCAGGATCGGTCTCGGAATACTTTTGAGCACGTTCCGTTGGCAAGCGTGGCTATTTGTGTCGCGTTGCCGACCTTGGCGGCGCACGCAAACGGGTCTCCACACCGGGTGCGGCGCTTCATTGCGCGGCGCTGCGCTTCGGAAACCTCATCACTATGACAAGCCCGCCATCTGCCGCGTTGGACATGTGCAGCGTGCCGCCGTGATGGCGAACGAGGCGGTGAACGATGGCCAGGCCCAAGCCGCTGTGAGAGGTGCCGCCGCGAGCGGGATCGAGCCGGACAAACGGACGCAGCACGCGATCCAGATCAGGCTCGGATACGCCGGGCCCGTGGTCTCGTACCACGAGTTCGTAGTGCTCGCCACGCGCTCGCGTGGCGATCTCCACGGGCGGCTCGCCGTAGGTGAGCGCATTTTCGACGAGGTTCGAGAGCATGCGGTCGATATCGACCGCGGGTAGCATGAAGTCGGGCCCCGCGTGAAGATCGAGCGTGACGAGCGCATCTCGGTGCGCGTCGCCGCTCGGACTCAACGCTTCGGTGTAATCGCGACGGCAATGCGTGTCCACGCTGATCAGCGGCGAACCTTCGGGGATCTCACGCGCAAAGTCGAGAAACTGCGTGATGACACGCGACATGGACTCGGTATCGCGCAGAAAACCCTCGCGATCGCCACGATCGGTCAGCAGGTCTGCCCGCACCTGCATGCGTGTGATCGGTGTGCGCAGGTCGTGCGCGATACTCGCCAGCATCACGGCGCGCTCGCGCTCGGCCACGGCCAGCTCGCCGGTCATGTCGTTAAAGTCGCCGATCAGCTCGCGCAATTCGCGCGGCCCGCGCTTGCGCACGATGTTCAGGTGGTGGCCGGTGCGATGTTCGCGCGCGGCTGCGGCAAGATCGCGAATGGGGCGATTCAATTGCCAGGCAAGCACGACGGCAACCCCGATAGCGAACACCAGCGTCAACGCCAGCACCCCGGTGAAGCGGCTCACCGGCACCTCGGCTCGCGGCAGCACGATGCCACGTGTGCTGCCCGCGCGGAGCACGCGCAGCGTGCCGTCGTCGTCCATTGCCACGTGGGTGCCCGGCGGCAGCACATGCCGCAATTGCCGTTCGATGGGCCCGTTCGTGTCGCCGCGAAAGCGCTGCGCGTCGGCGGTCGGCAGTTGCTTCAGGTCCACGAACGAAATACCGAGAATATCCGCCACGGACCGCTCGCCGCCGCTGTCCTGGCCGCCCATGCTGGCGGCAGCCTCCACGACGCGCGAAATATGGAAGGCGGCGAGGCTCGCGCGCGTTCGCTCGATCAGCAGCAGCGACGTAAGATGAACCACCACCAGCAGGCCCACCGTGGTGATGACGAGCCGGCCGAACATCGTGTCAAGCGGATTCTTCATCGGCCGGGTTGTCGGGAATGAACATGTAGCCGATCCCGCGCACGGTTTGCAGCCGTCGGGGATTGGACGGGTCGTCCTCGATCAGGCGGCGCAGGCGCCATACCGGCACGTCGATGCCGCGCTCGGTCACTTCGGCGTCCGGGCCGTGGAGCAATTCGATGAGCCGCGTACGCGAAAGCGTTTCCATGGGGTGCGAGGCCAGCACCTCGAGCAGCGCGTACTCGCCGCCAGTGAGCTTCACGGGCGTGCCTTCGCGCAGCAGCGTGCGCGTCGAGAAATCCAGTTCGAAGCGGCCGAACCGGCACGGGGTGGGCTTCTCCCGCACCGCCGCGGTTCTCGGTGGCCCTTGGCGGCGCAGCACTGCCTGGATGCGCGCGAGCAGTTCCTGGGGCATGAACGGCTTGCCCAGATAGTCGTCCGCCCCGAGTTCGAGCCCGAGCACGCGGTCAATGCCTTCGGCGCGCGCGGTCAGCATGATGACGGGAATCGTGTCGCCGCTCGCGCGCAGTTGCTTGAGCGCGGTGAGGCCATCCACGCCCGGCATCATGAGGTCCAGCACGATGATGGCGGGTCGTTCGCGCTCCAGCCGCCGCACGAGATTCGTTGCGTCGTGCAGAACGGAGAACTCGATGCCGCGCTGCTGGAAGAACCTGCGCAGCAGGTCGCGCAGTTCCGCATCGTCGTCCACGAGCAGGACTTGCGGCGCGGAGTCGAGGATGGAAGGTGGGTGCATTTCAGGTATTCAGGGCGGCGTGAGGACGCAATGATGGTAGCCCGGATACGGCCTGACTGGCTTTCGGAATATTACTGTGATTTGCGATCGCTGACGGAACCGGCACAAGGGCCGGGCCGCGCGGGTATTACGTACACCGAAAGCCTGATTCTCCTTTCCCTGTCGGGGCGCTTCACTGGACAGTAAGTTTCCGTAAGCACAAAAAAATGCGCCATCAGTAGCGTTACGCCTTGTCCAGCACCGGTACCGCCGAGGTACCCCTGAAGCGTCCGGTGCCGTCCCGTTCTCGCATCGAGCGACATCGCGATGCCCAAACAGGTCAAAGATGAAGACGCCCATTCTCCCGAACCACGCGCACCACCCCATGACGTGCAGGCCGCGCCAGCTGTTTGCCACACTCTCGATACTTGCGATAGTCGGAACCGCCGGCTGCAACAGGCAGACCGGCGTACCGGCCGGCGGCTCCGCCGCGCAGACCGCACAGGTAGGCGTGCTCTCCCTCGCGCCGCAGCGCATCGTCGAAACCACCGAACTCTCCGGCCGCCTTTCCTCGCAGAAGGTCTCCGACGTGCGACCGCAGGTGAGCGGCATCATCCTCAAGCGCTTGTTCGTGGAAGGCGGCGACGTGAAGGCGGGCCAGGTGCTCTACCAGATCGATCCGGCCACCTACCAGGCTGCCTACGACCAGGCGCGCGGCACGCTGGAAAACGCCCGCGCCACGCTGGCTTCGGCGAGGACGAAAGCGGACCGCTTCACCGAACTCGTGAAGATCAACGCCGTGAGCAAGCAGGACTACGACGATGCCGTCGCTGCGGTTCGCGAAGACGCCGCGAACGTCACGGCCGACGAGGCAGCGCTCGAATCCGCGCGCGTGAACCTCGAATACACGCGCGTGCGTGCGCCCATTTCCGGACGCATCGGCGCATCGACCGTGACAGAAGGCGCGCTCGTCACCTCGAACCAGACCACCGTGCTCGCCACCATCCAGGCGTTCGACCAGATGTACCTCGACGTCACGCGCCCCAGCACGGAATGGCTGAGGCTTCGCAAGGCCTTCGCTTCCGGGCGCCTGAAGAAGACAGGCAGCGACAGCGCCGCCGTCACGCTCGTGATGGAAGACGGTACCGAATATGCCCACCCCGGCGCGCTGCAGTTCTCCGGCGTCACGGTGGACGCCACCACGGGTTCGGTCACGCTGCGCAGTACGTTCCCGAACCCCGAACGCGAATTGCTGCCCGGCATGTTCGTGCGCGCCAGCCTGGAAGAAGGCGAGAACGACAACGCGATACTCGTACCGCAGATGGCCGTGACGCGCGCGTCAGACGGCAAGGCGAGCGTCTACGTCGTGGATGCGGCCGGCAACGCGCGGCAGGTGCAAGTCACGGCCGACAACGCATTCCGGGACCAATGGATCGTGACCTCAGGCCTGCACACCGGCGACCGCGTGATCGTGAGCGGCCTGCAGAGCGTGCATGCGGGCGCGCCGGTCAAGGTGGCGGCCGATACGCCGCAGACGCAGGCGAACGCGGCACCCGCGGCACCCGCGACGGACACGGCCTCGACCGTGTCGGCACAACGCTAGGCGGAGAACGGCATGGCAGAGTTCTTCATCAAGCGTCCCATTCTCGCGTGGGTCATGGCCATCGTCATCATGCTGGTGGGCGCGGCGGCGGTCACGAGTCTTCCCGTCGCGCAGTACCCCACCATCGCGCCGCCCTCGGTGCAGGTGACAGCCACTTACCCCGGCGCCTCCGCCGACACCGTCGCTGCAACCGTGACCCAGGTGATCGAGCAGAAGCTGAGCGGCATCGACAACGTGCTGTACATGTCGTCCACGAGCAGTTCCGCCGGGCAGGCCACCATCACGCTGACGTTCAATCCCGGCACGAATCCCGACATCGCACAGGTGCAGGTGCAGAACAAGGTGACGCAGGCCACGCCGACCCTGCCCCAAACGGTGCAGGAGCAAGGGGTGCAGGTCGCGAAGGCGTCGACGAGCTTCCTCATGATCGTCGCGCTCTCGTCGCCGGGCGGCACCTGGAATTCGGTGGATCTCGGCAACATCATCGCGACCCGGATCGAAGATCCGCTCGCGCAGTTGAACGGCGTGGGCGACGTGACGCTGTTCGGCGCGCAGCACGCGATGCGCATCTGGCTCAACCCGGTGAAGCTGCACAGCTTCGGACTCACGCCCGCCGACGTGACCACGGCCATCACGAACCAGAACGTCGAGCTTTCCACGGGGCAGGTCGGCGGCTCGCCGGCAACGGATTCGCAGGCCATCAACGCGACCATCCGCTCGTCGAGTCTGCTGACGACCGCCGACCAGTTCGCCGACATCCTGCTGCGCGTGAACAGCGACGGCTCGCGCGTGCTGCTGAAGGACGTGGCGCGCGTGGAGGTGGGCGGCGACAGCTACGACACCTCGTCGCGTCTGAACGGCAAGCCGGCATCCGCGCTCGCCATCAAGCTCGCCACCGGCGCCAACGCGCTGGACGCAGCCAATGCCGTGCGCGCGAAGCTCGCCGAGATCCAGCTGCAATTGCCGAAGGACGTCGCGATCAGTTATCCGTACGACACCACGCCGTTCGTTCGCATCTCGATCGAAGAGGTCGTGAAGACGCTGTTCGAAGCGGTCGTACTGGTCTTCCTCGTGATGTACCTGTTCCTTCAGAACGTGCGCGCCACGCTGATTCCGACCATCGTGGTGCCCGTTGCGCTGCTCGGCACGTTCGGCGTGATGTCGATGATCGGTTTTTCGATCAACGTCCTCTCGATGTTCGCGATGGTGCTCGCCATCGGCCTGCTCGTGGACGACGCCATCGTGGTGGTGGAAAACGTCGAGCGCATCATGAGCGAGGAGAAGCTCGGCCCGAAGGAAGCCACGCACAAGGCGATGGGGCAGATTACCGGCGCCCTGGTCGGCGTGACCACCGTGCTCACCGCCGTCTTCATTCCGATGGCGTTCTTCGCGGGCTCCACGGGCGCGATCTACCGGCAGTTCTCCATCACCATCGTCTCGGCGATGCTGCTGTCGGTCATGCTCGCGCTTACACTCACGCCGGCGCTGTGCGCCACGCTGCTCAAGCGCGCCGACGTGGAGCACCACGAAAAGCGCGGCTTCTTCGGCTGGTTCAACCGGTGGTTCGCCAAGAGCAATGCGGGCTACAGTTCCTCGCTCGCACGCGTGGTCGCGCGACCCGCGCGTTACATGCTCCTCTACGGCGCGATCGCCGGCGTCGTGGCGCTGCTCTACGTCACGTTGCCCTCCTCGTTCCTGCCTGACGAAGACCAGGGCTACTTCATCGTGTCGATCAGCGCGCCCGCAGGCACGCCGGCCTCGCGCACGCTGAAGACGGTGGAGGCCGTGGAGCAGTACGTGCTGAAAGACGAGCCGGGCGTCACGCAGGTCATCGCCATCAACGGCTTCAGCTTCAACGGCCAGGGGCAGAACAACGCCATCGCGTTCGTGACGCTCAAGGACTGGAGCCTGCGCGGTTCGCGCGACAGCGCGCCGGCCATCATCGCGCGCGCCAGCCAGCATTTCGCCGGCAATCGCGACGCGCGCATCTTCGTGCTGAATCCGCCCGCCATTCAGGAACTGGGTACGCAAAGCGGCCTCGACTTCGAGATAGAAGACCGCGGCGGCGCAGGCCACGACAAGCTGCTCGCGGTGCGCAACCAGTTTCTCGGCATGGCGTCGAAGGAACCGACGCTCGCGATGGTGCGCCCGTCCGGCCTTGAAGACACCCCGCAGCTGCAGGTGGACATCGACCGCGAAAAAGCCAACGCGCTGGGGCTTTCCATCTCCGACGTCAACGACACGCTGCAGACCGCGTTCGGTTCGTCCTACGTGAACAACTACATCGACACGGGGCGCGTGCAGAAGGTCTATGTGCAGTCGGACGCGCCGTATCGCATGATGCCTGCCGACCTTGGCGACTGGTATGTGAAGGCAGGCAGCAGTTCGTCGGGTTCGTCGTCCTCGTCGTCCTCGAGCACCACCACGAGCACGACAGGCTACGACGCCACGATGGTGCCCTTCTCGTCGTTCGCCAAGAGCCACTGGACGTTCGGGCCGCCACAGATCGAGCGCTACAACCGGCAGCTCGCTGCGGGCATGTCGGCCGCCACGCGGCCCGGCGTGAGCACCGGCGAGGCGATGACGGCAGTCGAACAGCTTGCGCACAAGCTACCGCCCGGTTTCGCCGTGGAATGGACGGGCCAGTCGTATCAGGAGAAGCAGGCCGGCTCGCAAGCCACGGTGCTCTATGCGATCTCGCTCGTCGTCGTGTTCCTGTGCCTTGCGGGCCTCTACGAAAGCTGGTCGATTCCGCTTGCGGTGCTGCTCGTCGTGCCGCTCGGTGTGCTGGGCGCGTTACTGGCCGCTCACGGGCGCGGGCTTTCGAACGACATCTATTTCAAGGTGGGGCTGCTGGCCACTATCGGTCTGTCCACGAAGAACGCCATCCTGATCGTCGAGTTCGCGAAGGATCTGCAGGCGCAGGGGCACAGCCTCGTGGACGCCGTACTCGAAGCCGCCCACATGCGGCTGCGCCCCATTCTCATGACTTCGCTCGCGTTCGTGTTCGGCGTGCTGCCGCTCGTCATCAGTACGGGGGCCGGCGCCGGCGCACGCCACGCCATCGGCACCGGCGTGACGGGCGGCATGATCGCGGCCACGGTGCTCGCCATCTTCTTCGTACCGGTCTTCTTCGTCGTGGTGCGCAGACTGTTCAACGAACACGGTCACACCACGGACTCCGCCGACATCAACGAGGGCAACGCATGAAACGCACACTGATCGCCCTTGTTTGCACGGGCGTGCTGGCAGGCTGCACGCTGGACCCGACGTACCAAAGGCCCGCCGCACCGGTCGACGACACCTGGTCCACCGTGCCCGCGCTGGCGCAGCCGAAGGCCGCGCAGGGCACGGCTGCGGCACCGCCGGGAGCCGACCTCGGCTGGCGCGATTTCTTCAAGGACCCGCGACTGCAAAAGCTGATCGAACTCGCGCTCGCGAACAACCGCGACATGCGCGTGGCCGCGCTCAACGTCGCGCAGTACGAAGCGCAGTACCGCATTGCGCGCGCCAACGTCGGACCGGCCATCAACGCATCCGGCTCGGTCACGCGCGAACGCGTGGCCGGCTCCACGAGCGCATACAGTTCGAGCAGCGCGAGCGTGGGTCTCACGTCGTGGGAAATCGACTTCTTCGGCCGCCTGCGCAGCCTCAAGCGTCAGGCGCTGGAGCAGTACCTCGCCACGGACGCCGCGCGCACCAGCACGCAGATCAGCCTGATCGCGACCGTCGCCACCGACTATCTGCAACTGCTCTCCGACGAGACGTCGTTGCAGATCGCGCAGAACACCGTGGATGCGGACCAGCACACCTACGACCTCACGGTGAGCATGATGAAAATGGGCAGCGCGTCGCTGCAGGACGTGCGCCAGGCCGAAAATTCGCTGGCGAGCGCGCGGTCGAGTCTCGCCTCGTACACGCGTGCGGTCGCGCAGGACCGCAACAACCTGGTGGCCGAAATCGGTGCGCCGCTGCCCGACGATCTGCCGCAAGGCCCTTCGCTGATGGAAAGCGAGAACACGTTCGCGGACATCGGCGAAGGCGTGCCGTCGGACCTGCTCGCGCGCCGGCCCGACATCGTCGAAGCCGAGCACACGCTGAAGGCCGCCAACGCCAACATTGGCGCGGCGCGCGCCGCGTTCTTTCCGAAGATCGAGCTGACGGCTTCCGCGGGCACCACGAGCGGCAGCCTCTCGAACCTGTTCAAGGCGGGCACGGGGGCGTGGACGTTTGCGCCGTCCATTTCGGTGCCCATCTTCGACTTCGGCTACAACCGCGCCACGCTGGACGTGGCGAAAGTCGAGAAGGACATCGACATCGCCAACTACGAAAAGGCCATCCAGACGGCGTTCAAGGAAGTGTCGAATGCACTCGCGGGACGCACCACGTACGTCACCCAGGTAGCCGCGGACCGCGACTACGTCAACTCCGCGCAGCAGTACTACGACCTCGCGCAGGCACGCTACCGCAGCGGCACCGACAGCTTCCTGACCCTGCTCGACGCGCAGCGCACGCTCTACACCGCGCAACAGCAACTGGTCACGGACATGCTCGCCAAGCAGTCCAATCTCATCACGCTGTACAAGGTGCTGGGCGGCGGCTGGCGGGAAACGAGCGCGGTGGCGCAGCGGTAGCCTCCGTACGCCCGTGAACGACGCGCTTTCCCACATCACGGGCGTCTTGCTATCGATGCTTCGTTCCCCCGCGACGGGCTGCTGGAAACAGCCGTGCGCACGACGGATCGCACGCGGTTCTCACGAAAGAGCAGCGTACGGAGGCGTCGCCGACCCTGTCGCCGATCACCGATGCACTGCGCCATCGACGCTGGCGCGGCGTCTCCCGCTCTATCGCGCGCCGCCCCGTCGCCACGGTGCGCCCCCGGCCCGAACGCACCGGCACGCCGGGCGACACGCTCCGTCCAACGCCCAGGTGATAAGCTCGGCATCGACGCGCTGTCGCACAGCCCGTCGCCCGACCGACCCTACGCCTCCCGCGAGTCCACTCATGCCCATCGCTCCTGCTGTCGTCTCCGCCTTCACGCCCACCGGCAAGCTTCGCGCATCGATCAACCTCGGCAACCCCATCCTCGCGAACCGCGACCCGACAACGGGCGAACCGTTCGGCGTATCGATCGACCTCGCCCGTGCCTTCGCCGAGCGCCTGTCGGCCGACCTGGAACTGGTCGTGTTCGACGCCGCCGGCAAATCGGTGCAGGCGCTGACCGACGAGCGCGCCGATTTCGGCTTCTTCGCGGTCGATCCGCTGCGCGGCGAAACGGTCGCGTTCACCGCGCCGTACGTGCTGATCGAAGGCTTCTATCTCGTGCCGGATGCATCGCCGATCCGCACCAACGCGGACGTCGACCAGCCGCACAACCGCGTGGCCGTCGGCAAGGGCAGCGCGTACGACCTGTTCCTCACCCGCGAACTGAAAGCCGCGCAGATCGTGCGTGCGCCGACGTCGCAAGCCGTCGTGCCGACGTTCGTCGAACAGCGGCTGGAAGTGGCGGCCGGCGTGAAGCAGCAGCTCGAAACCGACGCCGCGAAAACGCCCGGCCTGCGCCTGCTCGACGAGCGCTTCATGGTGATCCGGCAGGCGATGGGCGTACCGAAGAGTCGCGGCGATGCGGCCGCCGCGGTACTGGCCGCGTTCGTCGAGGACATGAAGGCGTCGGGCTTCGTCGCCGATTCGCTGCGCCGGCACGGCATCACGGGCGCATCGGTCGCACCGGCGGGCTGATCGACAACCGCGCCGAAACCGGTACGGCCCGGCCAATCGGGCCGTGTCGCCGATCAGCGCTGTACCGCGAGCGCTTCGGTGATCGCGAGGAATCGTGCGATATCGTCCGGCGCATGACAATGGAGCGGCGAGATCCGCACCGCGCCGGCGAGCCCGAACGATTTCAGCATCCGGCCCGAGTACAGGCTCGACGCAACGCGCTCGTAGACGATCACACCGTGCTTCTCGTATTCCCGCACCGCTTGAGTCGGTTCGAGATGCGCGAAGCCGATCCCGACGATCAGGTCGCGCTGCGTCAGGTCGGCATGATCCCAATAGACCTCGACGCCGTCGATCGCGCGCAAGCCGTCGAGCAACGCGGCGAGCAGCGCGCGTTCATGCAGCTCGATCCGGTGCATACCCTCGACGAACAGCGTGCGCCGGTCGTCGGAATCGGTGAAATACCGGCCGATCCACGCCACGTAATCGACAATCGACGATACGACCGCAAATTGCGCGGGTGCCGGGCTGCCGAGTTCCCATACGCCGTTCTCCTTCGCGGCGAGCCGATGATGCGGCAGCGCGGCCGCACGCGGCGACAGCCACGACATGCCCGAGCCGCGGCATCCGAAAAACTTGTACGGCGCGAAGTTGATCCCGTCGACCGGCGTGCGCTCTAGGTCGATGACCCCGTGCGGCGCATGCTGGACCGCGTCGACGACGATGAACAGGTCGGGCTTCTTCTCTCTCGCCCGCGCGACGATCGTCTCGATGTCGAATTTCGCACCGGAGATGTTCGACGCCGCCATCACGCTGAGCAGCGCGGTATCGGCGTCAACCAGCGCCACGATCGCGTCGACGTCCACGCCGCCGGTCTCAGGATTGCTCGGCGCGATGCGCAGCGTCTTGCCGGTCCGTTCCGCGTAAACCGTCATTGCATCGTAGGACGATGGATGCTCGAGCATGGTCGTCACCGCGTTGGTGCCCGGCACGTTCTCCATGATCGCGCGCACCATGTCGAACATCGCGCCCGATGCGGTCAGCGACGCATACACGGTGCCGCCCTGCGCGTTCAGGATCGTGCGAACGTCGTCCTCGCCGCGCGACTGGATCGCCTGCAGATCGAGCGCCCGCGCATGGATACGCTCCGGGCAATCGGGCAGTGCATCGACCCGCGCGTACGCGTCGACTGCCGCCTTCAACCGGAACGACCCGCCCGCGTTGTCGAAGAACAACCGCTCGCGGCCGTCGACGTCGCGATCGACGTGATGAAAGCGCGACTTGATCTGCTGCATCAACGCGTCGGGAAAAAGTGCGCCACGGGGACTGCTCATCTTCGATGCTCCTGTTTGCTTCGGAATGTTGTGCGATGCGTGCATGGCAGCGTTCAGCCGCGCAGCGATTCGACGTACGCGCGGCCCTTTTCCGCGTCGTACCGGCCTTCCCATTTCGCGATGACGAGCGGCGCCAGCGCGTTGCCGACGACGTTCAGCGCGGTGCGGCCCATGTCCATGATCCGGTCGACGCCGGCAATGAACGCGAGCCCTTCGAGCGGCAATCCCGCGCTCGCGAGCGTCGCGAGCATGATCACGAACATGAAGCCCGGCACGCCGGCGGCGCCCTTCGACGTGACGACCATGGTCAGCGTCAGCAGCACCTGCTGCTGCCAGCCGAGGTGCACGCCATACAGCTGCGCGACGAACAGCGTGCCGATGCCGAGATAGATCGACGCGCCGTCGAGGTTGAACGTGTAGCCGGTCGGCACCACGAACGTCGTGATGCTCTTCGGCACGCCGTAGTCCTCCATCTTCTTCATCAGTTGCGGCAGCACGGTCGCCGAACTGCAGGTCGAGAACGCGATGATCAGTTCGTCCTTGATCACGCGCAGCAGCGTCAGGATGCGGAACCCGAACAGCCGCGCGGTCACGCCGAGCACGGCGATCGCGAACAGCAGGATCGCGAAGTAAGTGACGGCGACGAGTTTCAGCAGCGGCAGCAGCGATCCGAAGCCGAAACTTGAAACGGTCACCGCGATCAGCGCGCACACGCCGACCGGCGCATAGCGCATCACCATGTTCGTCACCTTGAACATCGCGTCGGCGACGCCCTTGAGCATCGCGAGCACCGGCTTGCGATGTTCTTCCGGCACCGACTGCAGCCCGAGCCCGAACAGCAGCGAGAAAAAGATCACCGGCAGCAGGTCGCCCTTGGCCATCGACGCGACGATGTTGTCCGGGATGATGCCGAGCACCAGCGCCATCAGCCCGTGGTGCGCCTGCTGCACCTGTTGCGTGGTCTGCTGGTAACGGGAAATGTCGGTGTGCCCGAGTTGCGACATGTCGGTGCCGACGCCCGGCTGCAACACGTTGCCGATCACGAGCCCGAGCACGATCGCGATCGTCGTGATCACCTCGAAATAGAGCAGCGTCTTGATGCCGAGGCGTCCGAGCGACTTGCCGTCGCCCACACCGGCGATGCCGATCACCATGCTCGTGAATACGATCGGCACGACGATCATCCGCACCAGCTTGATGAAGATGTCGCCGGCCGGCTGCAGCAACCCGGACACGGCCGTGTCGCGCAGTTGCGGAAACCGGTTCAGCACGAGCCCGGTCGCGATGCCGATGACGAGGCCGATGAGGATCTGCCACGCGAGCCCGACGCGCGGCTTGCGGGCCGCGCCGACGACGGGCGGGGAGTCGATGACGGTGTCCATGCAATCTCCAGAGAATGGGGGTTCGATTGAACGCTGGGTGCGATGCGGCGCGTTTTCTGATGAACGCACTCGCCAGGCGACGCAACGGGAGCACCTTAAACAGCCTAAATATGTAAAAAAAGCGATTTTTTGACATGAGAACATATCGCTTTTATTCATCTATCGAGTGACACGCGATGCTGACGTTCAAGCAGATGGAAGCGCTGTACTGGATCGTGCAGCTCGGCTCGTTCGACGCGGCCGCGACGCGCCTGAACACGACGCAGTCGGCCGTATCGAAGCGCATCCAGGAGCTCGAACGCGCGTTCGACCTCACCGTGTTCGATCGCGCGCATCGCAGCGCGCGGCTCACCGACAAGGGCGCGGAGCTGTTCGACCATGCGAAGGCATTGCTCGAACAGCGCGACCGCGTGGTCGAGCGGATGAGTTCGAAGGAAGCGCTGGTGCGGCATGTCCGGATCGGCGTGACCGAACTGACCGCGCTGACGTGGCTGCCGCGCCTGATCGCGGCGATCCAGGCCGCCTATCCGCGCGTGCACGTGGAGGCCGAGGTGGACCTGACCGCGACGCTGCGCGACCGGCTCGCGGCCGACACGATCGATCTGATCGTGGTCCCGCAGATTCATGCGACGGACGCGTTCACGGCGACGGTGGTCGGCGAGGTCGACAACGCGTGGATGTGCGCGGCCGGATTCATGCCGACGTCCCGGGCCGCCCTTGCGTTGACGGAGATCGCACGGTTTCCGCTGATCCTGCAGGGGAATCTGTCGGGCACCGGGCATCTGTACACGCGCTTTCTGCAGGAACACGGCGTCGCGACTCAGCGCGTGCTGTCGAGCAACAGCCTGCTCGCGCAGATCGGCCTGACGCTGTCGGGCCTGGGCATCAGCTATCTGCCGAAGGCGTGCGTCGCGCACCTCGTCGCTTGCGACGCGCTGGAGATCGTGCGCACGCAGCCGGCGCTGCCGCCGGTTCGCTACGTCGCGCTGCACCGGGCCGAACGCGCTCAATCGCTGACCGCCGAGATCGTCCGGCTCGCGGAGCAAGCGTGCGATTTCAGCACGAGCCTGCTGGACCCGCGGGCGCACGACTAGCGCCTGTTCACGGTGGCGCGGCATCCCGGCACCGCAACATCGTCGATGGCGCAGGACACGGACGGGCGAAATGGCGCGGCGCAAGTTTCCGCCATCCGGCGTCCGTCGAACAGGCAACGTGCTGCGTCGCACCAATCCTCACCCGGTTGCGCCGGCGCACGGGCACGCAGCGCCACCCCCGCCATCACCGTCGCCCCATCGGCCATGATCCGGCGCTAGCGCAAACCCGAACCCGGTTGCACTGTTCAGCGCGATTCTGGTCCTGTATCGTCCTTCCATCCCCGATTGCGAAACCGCTGCATGGGAGGCTTACGATGCGAAAAAAGAATGCTGCAGCCGTCTGGATCCTGGTCGCGATGGCGGCAGGCATCGCGATCGGCTACATGGTCTTCACGAGCTTTCCGGACAAGAAGGCCGCCGCCGAAGTCGCCGGATACATCTCGCTCGTCTCCGACGTGTTCCTGCGTCTGATCAAGATGGTGATCGGGCCGCTCGTCTTCTCCACGCTGGTCGTCGGCATCGCACACATGGGCGACGCGGCCTCGGTCGGGCGCGTATTCGCGAAATCGATCACGTGGTTCATCACCGCGTCGCTGGTCTCGCTGCTGCTCGGGCTGCTGATGGCGAACCTGCTGCGGCCCGGTGACAATCTCGGCCTGCCGCTGCCGGACATCGGCGCCTCCGCGAACCTCGCGACATCCAAATTCACGCTGAAGGACTTCGTCGGCCACATGGTGCCGAGGTCGTTCGCCGAGGCGATGAGCAACAACGAAATCCTGCAGATCGTCGTGTTCTCGATGTTCTTCGGCGTCGCGCTCGCCGCGCTCGGCGAGCGTGGCAAGATCCTCATCGCCGCGATCGACCAGCTGTCGCACGTGATGCTGAAGATCACCGGCTACGTGATGAAGCTCGCGCCGCTCGCGGTGATGGCCGCGATGGCCGCGACCGTCGCGGTCAACGGGTTATCGGTACTGCTGAAGTTCGCGGTGTTCATGGGCGACTTCTACGTCAGCCTGTTCCTGCTCTGGGCGTTGCTCGTGTGTGCGGGGCTGGTGTTCCTCGGGCCGCGGGTGTTCAAGTTGCTGGTGCTGATCAAGGAAGCGTTCATGCTGTCGTTCGCGACGGCCAGCTCCGAAGCCGCGTACCCGAAGATCCTCGACGCGCTCGACCGCTTCGGCGTGAAGCGCAAGATCTCGAGTTTCGTGATGCCGATGGGCTATTCGTTCAACCTCGACGGCTCGATGATGTACTGCACGTTCGCGTCGCTGTTCATCGCGCAGGCGTACAACATGCACCTGTCGCTCGGCACGCAGATCACGATGCTGCTGGTACTGATGCTCACGTCGAAGGGAATGGCCGGCGTGCCGCGTGCGTCGCTCGTCGTGATCGCGGCCACGCTGCACCAGTTCGGGTTGCCGGAGGCCGGGCTGCTGCTGATTCTCGGCGTCGACACGTTCCTCGACATGGGCCGCTCGGCCACCAATGCGGTGGGCAATTCGATCGCGAGCGCGGTGGTCGCGAAATGGGAAGGCCAGCTCCTGCCGGAAGCAGAAGCCGAAGCCAACGCGGCGCGCATCGAAGCGGAACAGGAAGCGACGATCGCACATCCGACGGAAGTCTGACGGAGGCCCGGCGATGAAGATGCAGCGATTCTGGCGTGCGCTCGCGCTCGCGGGCCTGCTTGCGACGGGCGCGGCCGCGCGTGCGGACGATGCGCCGTCGACGCCGCCGCGCGTCGAGCCGTTCGCGCCGGCCCAACTGACCGGCACGCTCGCGAAGGTGCGCGGCAGCGGCACGATCGCGCTCGGCTATCGCGACGCGTCGATCCCGTTTTCGTACCTGAATGCGCGCAACCAGCCGATCGGCTATTCGATCGAGCTGTGCAAGGCGCTCGTGGCGTCGATCGAGGATGCGATCAACCAGAGCCTGACGATCCGCTGGGTGCCGGTCACGTCCGACAACCGCATCGACGCGGTGGTCAGCGGCAAGGTCGATCTGGAATGCGGCTCCACGACCAGCAACCTCGAGCGCCAGAAACGCGTGGCGTTCTCGCCGATCTTCTTCGTGGCCGGCACGAAGGTGATGGTGAAACGCGGCGCGCCGATCCGCTCGTTCCGCGATCTCGCGGGCAAGAAAGTCGCGGTGACGGCCGGCACGACCAACGAGAAGGCGCTGCTCGACCTGAATGACAAGTTCCGGCTCGGGGTCCAGCTACAGGTGGTGCCGGACCATGCGCAAGGCTTCGCGCTCGTCGCGAACGGCAGCGCCGACGCGTTCGCGACGGACGACGTGCTGCTGTACGGCCTGATCGCCGAGAATGCGAGCAAGGGTGGCCAGTACGACGTGGTGGGCGATTTTCTATCCTACGACCCGTACGGCATCATGTTCCGCAAGGACGATCCGCAACTCGCGCAGATCGTGAAAAGCACGTTCCAGGAATTGGCCGCCGACGGCGAGATCGCGCGTCAGTACAAGCGCTGGTTCCTGCGCCCGCTTCCGTCCGGCTTGAGTCTGAACCTGCCGATGAGCCCGCAACTGGAGACCATCATCGAGGCGATCGGCGTCAACGCGAATTGAGCGCGGCGCCATCGTCGGCGTGAAGGACGAAACGAGAACGGCCCTGATGCCTCACCAGGCGTCGGGGCCGCTCGCCGGATGCGACGCGTTCAGCCCACCCGCGCCGCGCCCTGCTGCTCCGCTTCGGCGTCTTCGCTGGCCGTTCGGGCCAGCACCGGCTTCAGCGCTTGCCCGGTATGGCTGGCCTTCACCTGCACGAGCCCTTCCGGCGGCGCCGCCGCGACGATCGTGCCGCCGCCCACGCCGCCTTCCGGCCCGAGATCGATGATCCAGTCGGCTTCCGCGATCACGTCGAGGTCGTGCTCGATCACGACGACGCTATGCCCGGCATCCACCAGCCGGTGCAGCACGCGGATCAGCTTCGCGACGTCGGCCATATGCAGGCCGACCGTCGGCTCGTCGAGCACGTACAGCGTGTGCGGCGCCTTCTGGCCGCGCCGCGTGATGTCGTCGCGCACCTTCGTCAGCTCGGTGACGAGCTTGATGCGCTGCGCCTCGCCGCCGGACAGCGTCGGCGACGGCTGGCCGAGCGTCAGATAGCCGAGCCCGACGTCCTTCATCAACTGCAGCGGATGCGCGATGTTCGAGATCGGCGCGAAGAACTCGACCGCCTCGTCGATCTCCATCGTCAGCACGTCGCCGATGTTCCGGCCGCGCCACGTGACGGCGAGCGTTTCCGGATTGAAGCGCTGCCCGTGGCACACGTCGCACGGCACCTTCACGTCCGGCAGGAAGCTCATGCCGATCGTGCGCACGCCTTGCCCTTCGCACGCTGGGCAGCGCCCGTCGCCGGTATTGAACGAAAAACGCGACGCCGTATAGCCGCGTGCGCGCGCTTCGAGCGTATCGGCGAACAGCTTGCGGATCGTGTCCCACACGCCGATATAGGTGGCCGGGCACGAACGCGGCGTCTTGCCGATCGGCGTCTGGTCGACTTCGAGCACGCGATCGATCTGCTCCCAGCCGCTCAGCGACTCGCAGCCTTGCCACGCATGCGTGACGTTCAGCGACGGCCGCGGTGCGCTGCGCGCGAGCACGCTCGAACGACGGTTGGCGGCCGGCGTGTCCTGCTGCGCGGCCTTGCGCGCACGCCGCGTGGCGGGCGACGACAGCACCGAGCGGCCGACCGCGTCCAGCAGATTCGTCATCAGCACGTCGCGTGCGAGCGTCGACTTGCCCGACCCGCTGACGCCGGTGACCGCGACGAGCCGCGCGAGCGGAATGCCGACCGTGACGTCGCGCAGGTTGTGCAGCCGCGCGCCATGCACGGTCAGCCAGGCTTCCGGCACGGCTTCGCCGCCCTTCTTGCCCGGCAGACTCACGCTGCGGCGGGGCTGCAGCGGGTGCGTCATCGGCTGCGCGAGCAAGCGGCCCGTCACCGAATCGGTCTGCGCGGCGAGATCGGCCACCGCGCCTTGCGCGACCAGCGTGCCGCCGCGCTTGCCGGCGCCCGGGCCGACGTCGATGATGTGATCCGCGCGGCGGATCGTATCTTCGTCATGCTCGACGACGACCAGCGTATTGCCCTTGTCGCCGAGCTTGCGCAATGCGTCCAGCAGAATCTGGTTGTCGCGCGGATGCAGGCCGATGGTCGGCTCGTCGAGCACGTAGCACACGCCCTGCAGGTTGCTGCCGAGCTGCGCGGCCAGCCGGATGCGCTGCGCTTCGCCGCCCGACAGGCTCGGCGCCGCACGGTCGAGGCTCAGGTAGCCGAGCCCGACTTCCTCGAGAAACGCGAGGCGGCTGCCGATCTCGCTGACGATGTCTCGGGCGATCTGCGCGTCGCGCCCGGTGAGTTCCAGCGCGTCGATCCAGCGGCGCGTGTCCGACACCGTCCACTGCGCGACCTCGACGATCGGATGCGCGTCGAACGTGACCGCGCGCGCGGACGGGTTCAGCCGCGTGCCGTGGCAATCCGGGCACGGCTCGTTGCCGACGCCTTCCGGCTCCTGCTCGTCCGACGGCAGCGTCTGTTCGCGGCCGCGATCGTCGCCGGCGAGCACCGTGTCGTCGTACGCGGCGCGCTGTTCGCGGGTGAGCGTGACGCCGGTGCCGACGCAGGTCGTGCACCAGCCGTGCTTGCTGTTGTACGAGAACATCCGCGGGTCGAGCTCCGGATAGCTCGTGCCGCACACCGGGCACGCACGCTTGACCGACAGCACCTTGACCGCGCCGACCTGCGCGGTCGAATGATCGTTCTGCATCGCGTGGTGCAGCCCGTCGAGCGGCGCGAGCAGGTGCATCACGCCCTTGCCGAGCTCGAGCGTCTCGTCGAGCCTGCGCCGCAACTCGGCCTCGTTGTCCGGCGACACGACAATATCGGCCACCGGCAATTCGATCGTGTGCTCGCGGAAGCGGTCGAGCTTCGGCCACGGATCGACCGTGACGAATTCGCCGTCGACGCGCAGATGCGTGCTGCCGCGCGCCTTCGCCCACTTCGCGAGATCGGTATAGACGCCCTTGCGATTGACGACGAGCGGCGCGAGCAGCCCGACGTGTTCGCCGCGATGATCGCGCAGCAGTTGCGCGGCGATCAATTCGACGGATTGCGACGTGACCGGTGTGCCGTCGTGGATGCAATGCTGCAGACCGAGCTTCACATACAGCAGCCGCAGGAAATGCCACACTTCGGACGTGGTCGCGACCGTGCTCTTGCGCCCGCCGCGCGACAGCCGCTGCTCGATCGCGACGGTCGGCGGAATGCCGTACACCGCGTCGACCTCGGGGCGGCCGGCCGGCTGCACGATCGAGCGCGCATACGCGTTCAGCGATTCGAGGTAGCGGCGCTGGCCTTCGTGGAACAGGATGTCGAACGCGAGCGTCGACTTGCCGGAACCCGACACGCCGGTGATCACGTTGAACTTGCCGTGCGGGATGTCGACGTCGAGCGACTTCAGGTTGTGCTCGCGCGCGTTGACGATCCGCACGACGTCCTCGCCTTCGATCGCACGGCGCGCGCGCGCCGCATTCAGCGCGGCCTGCAGCGGCACGCCTTCGTCGGCAGCCGCGGCTGCGCCCTCCATCTCGCGGTCGTACTGCAGCAGCGCCACGCCGGTATGCGATTCGGCGCAGGCCTTCACGTCGTCGGGCGTGCCCGCGCACAGTACCAAGCCGCCGCCGTCGCCGCCTTCCGGGCCGAGATCGATCAGCCAGTCGGCCGCGCGGATCACGTCGAGATTGTGCTCGATCACGATCAGCGAATGGCCGGCCGCGAGCAGCTTGCCGAACGCCTGCATCAGCTTCGCGATGTCGTCGAAGTGCAGCCCGGTGGTCGGCTCGTCAAACATGAACAGCTTCGCGCGGGCGATGCGCGCCTCTTCCGTCGCGACCCGGCGCCCGTTGGCCGCCGCCGCGGATTCGGCGAGGAAGCCGGCGAGCTTCAGGCGCTGCGCTTCGCCGCCCGACAGCGTCGGCACCGGCTGGCCCAGCTTCACGTATTCGAGGCCGACGTCGACGATCGGCTGCAGCACGCGCAGCACCTCGGCATCGGTCGCGAAGAACGCGGCCGCTTCGCTGACGGTGAGATCGAGCACGTCGGCGATGTTCAGCGCGCGGCCGTCGCGCTCGATACGCACTTCGAGAATCTCGGCACGGTAGCGGCTGCCGTCGCAATCCGGGCAACGCAGGTAGACGTCGCTCAGGAACTGCATTTCGATGTGTTCGAAGCCCGAGCCGCCGCAGGTCGGGCAACGGCCGTCGCCCGAGTTGAAGCTGAACGTGCCGGCGCCGTAACCGCGCTGAAGCGCGAGCGGCGCCTTCGCGAACAGCTTGCGGATTTCGTCGAACGCGCCGACGTAGCTCGCCGGGTTCGAGCGCGTGGTCTTGCCGATCGGCGACTGGTCGACGAACACGACGTCGCCGACCTGGTCGGCGCCCGTGAGGCTGCGGAACGCGCCCGGCGATTCGGTCGCCTTGCCGTGGTGCCGCGCCATCGCCGGATACAGCACGTCCTGCAGCAGCGTGGATTTGCCGGAGCCGGATACGCCCGTCACACACACCAGCCGCTGCAGCGGGATCTCGACCGTGACGTCGCGCAGGTTGTGCTCGGTCGCGCCTTCGAGCACGATGCGCGGCGTGTTCGCGTCGACCACGCGGCGCGCCCAGTTCGACGCATGCGCGACCTGCTTGCGGCCGCCGAGATATTCGCCCGTCAGCGTGTGCGCCGAGCGGATGTCGCCGGGCGTGCCGTCGTACACGATCGTGCCGCCGCGCTCGCCCGGGCCGGGGCCCATGTCGATCAATCGATCGGCCGCGAGCATCACCGACGGATCGTGCTCGACGACGACCAGCGTGTTGCCCGCGTCGCGCAGCCGCTGCATCGCCTCGACGATCCGCGTGAGATCGCGCGGATGCAGGCCGATGCTCGGTTCGTCGAGCACGAACAGGGTTTTCGTGAGCGACGTGCCGAGCGCCGTCGTCAGGTTGATCCGCTGGACCTCGCCGCCCGACAGCGTGCGGCTTTGCCGGTCGAGCGTCAGGTAGCCGAGCCCGACGTCGCACAGGTATTTCAGGCGCGTGCGCACCTCGGCGAGCAGCAGCTTCAATGCGTCGTCGAGCAGCGCGCTCGGCAGCACGATGTCGTCGAAGAAGCGCCGGATGCGCTCGATCGGCAGCAGCATCAGATCGTGCACGGTCAGGCCCGGCAGCGCTTCGAGCTGCGCGCGGCTCCAGTCGACGCCGCGCGGCATGAAGCGGTCGGCCGGCGCGAGCACGGCGTCGGCATTCTCTTTCGAGCCGAGCCGCCATTGCAGCGACTCCGTCTTCAGGCGCGCGCCGCCGCACACGTCGCACGGCGTGTAGCTGCGGTATTTCGACAGCAGCACGCGGATGTGCATCTTGTACGCTTTCGATTCGAGGTAGCCGAAGAAGCGCTTCACGCCGTACCACTGGCTCTGCCACTTGCCGTTCCAGTCCGGCGAACCGTTGACGACCCAGTCGCGCTCGGCGTCCGTCAGCTCGGACCACGCCACGTCGCGCCGGATGCCGGCCTTCGCCGCGTAGCGCATCAGGTCGTCCTGGCACTCTTTCCACGCGGGCGTCTGCATCGGCTTGATCGCGCCGCCGCGCAGCGTCTTGCGCGCGTCGGGAATCACGAGACCGAGATCGACGCCGATCACGCGGCCGAAGCCGCGGCAGGTTTCGCACGCGCCGTACGCCGAGTTGAACGAGAACAGCGCCGCCTGCGGCTCCGCGTAGCGCAGGTCGCTGTCGGGATCATGGAGCCCGGTGGAAAAGCGCCAGATCAACGGCTCGGCCGTTGCGTTTTCCGCGTCCGCGGCCAGCACGTATACGTTCACGCGACCGCCGCCGCGCTTCAGCGATGCCTCGATCGCCTCCACCACCCGCGCCTTGTCGGCCTGCTGCACGCGAAAGCGGTCGGCCACCACGTCGAGCATCTTGCGCGGCCCGGTGGGCGACGCGACCTCGCGCTGCGCCTGCACGCGCGTGTAGCCGCTCGCCGACAGCCACTGCGCGATTTCCTCGTCGGACACAGCTTCCGGCAATTCGACCGGGAACGTGACGACGACGCGCGGATCGTCCGCCTGCGTGCGCGCGACGAGTTCCGCGTAGGTCGTCTCCGGCGTGTCGTGCCGCACCTGCCGCGCGGTCTTGCGGTCGAACAGCTCGGCCGCGCGCGCGTACAGCAGCTTCAGGTGGTCGTTCAGCTCGGTCATCGTGCCGACGGTCGACCGCGAACTCCGAACCGGGTTGGTCTGGTCGATCGCGATCGCGGGCGGCACGCCGTCGACGCGCTCGACCTGCGGGCGGTCCATCCGGTCGAGGAACTGCCGCGCGTACGCGCTGAAGGTTTCGACGTAGCGCCGCTGGCCTTCCGCGTACAGCGTGTCGAACACGAGACTCGACTTGCCGGAGCCCGACGGGCCGGTCACGACCGTCATTTCACCGGTGCGCAGGTCGAGATCGAGATTCTTGAGGTTGTGCTGACGTGCTCCGCGAATGCGGATCAGATTGCTGGATGACAATTTGCCTACCCGTCTGAATGAGTTAGCCGGAATTCACGGTGCCGGAACGCTGCGGCGGATGCCCGCAGGCGCGGCGCACGTGCCGCAAGGGTTGGACCTGTGCGGCTCGAGTTCGACGGGTACTATACTGTATATTCATACAGTTTTCCATGACGACCCTGCGGGCTTCATGGGCAGGCGGCCGGGGATTCCCCGTCGGCATCGGCTATCCGGAAATCGCGCGCCTGCGATGCGCGGACGAAACAGCGGCTTCAGTGGCGCGCCGCCCTGCACTAGCCGCGCTTGCGCAGCGGGTCCAGCAAGCCTCTCAGGCCGTTGTGGTCGATTTCGTGCATCAGCGCGAGCTGCCGGCCGAGTTCGCCGCGCGGAAACCCTTCGCGGGCCAGCCAGTTGAGATAGTTGCCGGGCAGGTCGGCAAGAAGCCGGTCCTTGTATTTACCGAAGGGCATGGTGACGGTAACGAGGCATTCGAGGTCGGGGGATCGCATGCGGGTATTGTGCACGGCTTTCCGCTTCCGCCGCATGCAGGCCGATCAGGGCCGACCGACGGTTGTAAAACCGCCCCGTCGCGCGTGCCGAAAGCGGACCGCCGCCCCGCTTCCTGCCTGCTAGACTGGAATTTCCCCCTGCAAACCCTGGAGGGAATCATGATGTCCATCTATGTCGTGAAGACCGGCGAGCAGTTCCTCTGCACCGCCGAGGACGGCGATATCGGCATGGCGCCGGCCATCGAGGATGCCGCCTCCTTTGGTTCGTATGACGAAGCGGAGCAAGCCGCGAGCGCGAATGCCGACCCCGGGTACGAGATCGTGGCCGTGTGCATGATCCGACACTGAGCGCCATCCACGGCCCGGTACGGATGTTGCGCGTAGCGCAACGACGGATCCGTCCGCGTGCCGGACGCCAGTCGTCGCTCGGCGGCGGCGCCGCTGCGACGGACACCGCGTGCGCACGCCGTAACGAGCCTTGCCCGCTGCCGTTGTCCGCGGCGAGCACGCCTTGCCGCAAGCGAGCCGCCTGGCTTCGACGGTCACGCTTGCGGCAACCTGGCCGCCGCGTCCTACTTCTGCAGCGAGATTTCCACGCGACGATTGCGCGCGCGCCCTTCGGCGGTATCGTTCGATGCCGCAGGATTGGCTTCCCCGTGACCGGCTGCGGCGAACGAATCCGCTTTCAGCCCGTGCTCGCGCAAATACCCGGCGACCGCATCCGCACGGCGCTTCGACAGCACCTGATTATGGGCATCCGACCCGGTCGCGTCGGTATAGCCGTCCACTTCCACGCGTGCGAAATGCCGGTCGGCCTGCTGGTTCAGCAGCGTGTCGAGCGCGGCGGTGGCCGCAGGCGTCAGCGCGGCCGAGTCCGTCGCGAAATACGCATCGCCGGTCAGGCTCACCTTCTCGACCGGCGCGGGCGCCGGCGCAACGGCTGCGGCCGTCGGCGCGGGGGCCGCGCCGCACTGGAACACGATCGAATGCGGATCGGCGCCGTCGCGGTACGGCGTCGTGGTGTCGACCAGGCGCACGGGCTCGTTGCCGCACATGCGCGTCGCGACCTTCATGCAGGTCTTCGCGGTCGACAGGATGCCGTGGCAATCGACCTGGAACGTCCGGATGCCGTTTCGCGACTGCAGCTCGTACGCGTTGTACGTCGGCCCCGACGCACTCGAACAGGCCGCGAGGGAAACGACGGACGCCAGCAGAACAAGATGGATGTTTTTCACTTGATGACTCCGAGAATGCGATGAGCACGGCGCGTGCGGCGCGATGTCGCGACGCCTCCGCGCACGTTGGCGTTCGGCGCGGTCCGTTCCGGCCACGCGGGCCGGAACGAACCGCTGCGCACGATCACTTCCACTGATACAGCATGCCCGCGCCGACGACGCGCTGGCTGCCGGCGAAACCGCCGTTCAGCGTCGCCTTCAGGTTCTCCGTGACGCGCGCCTGCACGCCGACCGCCATGGCCTTCTGGCCCTGGAACGTCGCCGTGCCGACCCCCATCGCGAAGTTCGAATCGCGGTCCATGTGCGGAATCGACGCCATCGCGGCGGTCGCGGCGATCCCCTCGCGGGCCATCGAATCGGTCTGCTGGATCTGCTGCTGCATCTGCGTGAGCTGGTTGTTGACCGTGTTCAGCGACTGCGTGAACTGGTTCGATACCGCGTTCAGCTGGTTCACGTTCACCGCGTCGGTGCCCTGCGTGCCGGCCGCGACGTTCACGACCTGACGCGCCGAATCCGCCGAGCCGACCGCGACCACGTTCGAGCGCCCGCCGTCGTTGCTGCCCGTGCCGATCGCGGTCGAGTTGTTGCCCGCTGCCGTGGCACCCACGCCGATCGCGGAAGAGCCGTTGCCCGATGCGAGCGCATTGTTGCCGACCGCCGTGCTGTTCGAGCCCGATGCGACCGCCCCCGAGCCGCCCGCCGACGAATTCGACCCGCTCGCGCCCGGCGGCACGTTCGCGCCGTTCGGGTTCGTCGTGTACTGTCCGCCGAGGTTGGCCGTGCGCTGGTCGATCAACGTCGTCAGCTGGTTCGCGACCGAATCGAGCTGCGACACGTTCACCGCGTCGGTGCCGTTCTTGCCGGCCGCAAGGCCGGTGATCTGGCGGTTGCCGACATTGATTTCGCCGGCCGACGACTGCGGGCTGCTCAGGCCGTACGCGACATAGTTCGTCAGCGCACCGACCGTGGTCAGCGAACCGGCGCCGAGCGCGACGCTGTTCGCAAACGTCGCCGACGCACCGGCGCCGAGCGCGAGCGCATCGGTCGCGGTGCTGCGCGCGCCCGAACCGAGCGCGACGCTGCCGACACTGACCGCCACCGCATTCGCGCCTTGCGCGACCGACTGCGCACCGGTCGCCGTCGCGCCGCTACCCAGCGCGATCGCGTCGGACTGCGCGGAGCTCGCCGCCAGGCCGATCGCGATCCCGCCCGGTGCGGTCTGGTCGACGATCGCGCCGTTGCCGATACCCACGCCGTTGTCGCCGTTGACGACCGTCGTCGGCCCGACCGCGACCGATTCCGCGCCGACCGCGAGCGAATCGGCTGCCGTCGAATTCGCGTGGAAGTACTTCTGGCCGGTGACCGCGAACGACTGCAGCGCGCCGGTCAGCTGGCGCACCGTCACCGCATCCTGCTGGCCGGTGCCGTCCGCGACGTTGGTGATCTGGCGATACGTCTTGTTCGTCGCATCGCCGACCGACACCGCGCCGAGCAGCGTCTGGTCTGTCGTGTCGAACGGGATCGACGCACTGCCGTTGCGGAGGATGCCCGACGACGGCACCACGGCGCGATCGGCCACCGAACCGGAGCCGAGCGCGATGCTGCCGTCCACGCGCGAGATCGCGTTCGGTCCGATCGCGACGCTGTCCAGGCCGAGCGCCTGGCTGTCCGGCGCGGTCGAGTTCGCGTGGAAGTATTTGATGCCGTTCGCGTTGATGTTGTCGATTGCCGAGCCGACGTTGTTGTTGATCGTCGTCGAGCCGTCGCTGTTGTACGTCACGTACGACGGCGCCGAGATCGTGCCGGTAGTCGGATCGTAGGTGGCCCCGCCGCCGATCGCGCCGGCCGTGCTGTTGCCGAGGTTCGTGTTGTTGCTCGCGATCGAGCTGAGGCCCGTCGACAGCGAACTGATCCCGGTCGACGTGGCGGTCGACAGCGAGGTCAAATTGCTGTTCGTCGAACTCAGGCCGGTGGACAACGAACCGACGACCGTCGACGTCGACGTGGACAGCGACGTGATCGAGCTGTTGGTCGAACTCAAGCCGGTGGACAGCGAGCCGACGACGGTCGAGGTCGACGTGGACAGCGAGGTCAGGTTGCTGTTGGTCGAGCTCAGGCCGGTGGACAACGAGCCGACGACCGTCGACGTCGACGTGGACAGCGACGTGACCGAGCTGTTGGTCGAGCTCAAGCCGGTCGACAGCGAGCTGATGCCCGTCGACGTCGATGTGGACAGCGACGTGACCGAGCTGTTGGTCGAACTCAGGCCGGTCGACAACGAGCTGATGCCCGTCGAGGTCGACGTGGACAACGACGTCACCGAGCTGTTGGTCGAACTCAAGCCCGTGGACAACGAGCCGACGACCGTCGACGTCGACGTGGACAGCGAGGTCACCGCACTGTTGGTCGAACTCAGGCCGGTGGACAGCGAACCGATACCCGTCGACGTCGAGGTGGACAGCGACGTGATCGAACTATTGACCGACGACAGCCCCGTCGATGTGGACGTCGACAGCGACGTCACCGTGCTGTCGGTCGAACTCAGCCCGGTGGACAACGAACCGATGCCCGTCGAGGTCGAGGTGGACAACGACGCGATCGAACTATTGGCCGACGACAGCCCCGTCGATGTCGACGTCGACAGCGACGTCACGGTGCTGTCGGTCGAACTCAGGCCGGTCGACAACGAGCTGATGCCGGTCGACGTCGACGTGGATAGCGATGTCACCGCGCTATTGGTCGAGCTCAGCCCCGTCGACAGCGAACTGATCCCGGTCGACGTCGAAGTCGACAACGACGTCACCGCGCTATTGGTCGAACTCAGACCGGTCGACAGCGACGAAACCCCGGTCGACAACGACGTGATGCTCGACGCCGTCGACGTCGACAATGAATCGAGCGCCGTGTTCGTCGCCGCGAGTTGCGACCCGTTGATCGCGTCCGTACTCGACGAACTGATCCGCCCGGCCGCGACGTTGGTGATCTGACGCTCGGCGCCGACGTTCCCCACGCTGACGACGCTCGCCGGATTGATGCCGTTGAAGTTGTACGTGACGCCGCCGATGACCGCGCTGGCCGTCGGATTCGGCGCGGCCGTCGTCGATCCCGAGCCGAGCGCGACATCGTTTGCGTTGTTGGCCACGGCCGACGCGCCGAACGCGACGGCGCCCGCCGCCGCTGCCGTCGACGTATTGCCGAGCGCCAGGGAACCCGTGCCCTGCGCGTTGTTGGTGTTGCCGATCGCTACCGCGCCGTCGCCGTTCGCGGTGTTGTTCGACCCCATCGTGACCGCGCCGGTGCCGATCGCGGTGCTCGGATCGCCGATCGCGACCGCGCCGTTGCCGCTCACCGTCTGGCCATAGCCCAGCGCGACGGCGCCGACACCGCCCAGCACCTTCGAGCCGTAGCCGCCCGCGACCGAACCCGCGCCTGCCGCCGCGGCAACCGAGTTGGAATCGCCGATCGCCACGGTCGACGTCGCCGCCGCGACGCTGTTGATACCGACCGCCGTCGCATTCGTGGCCGACGCCGTCGCCCCGGGCCCCAGCGCGCTGGAGGAAACGCCGGTCGCCAGCGACAGATTGCCGAGCGCGGTCGCGAACTGCTGGGTCGCGGTCGACTGCACGCCCATCGCGATCGAACTGACGCCCGACGCATTGGCGTTCAGGCCGAAGGCCAGCGCCTGATCGGCGCCGGCATTCGTGTTCGAGCCCATCGCGATCGAACTCGTGCCGAGCGACTGCGTGCCCGACCCGGGCACGCCCGCGGTGCCGCCCCAGCCGATCGCGATCGACGCGGTGCCCTTCGCACCGCTGTTCACGCCCATCGCCACGCCGGAATTCCCGGTCGTCAGCGCACCGCTGCCGACGGCCACGCCGGCCGCGCCCGAACTGGTCGACTGGTTGCCGAGCGCGACGGAGCCCGTGTTCGTGGCATGCGACGCATAGCCGAGCGAGACGCTCTGCGCGCCCGCCGCGCTGGCACCGAGCCCCATCGCCGCCGCGTACTGGCCGGACGCCAGCGCGTTGTTGCCCAGCCCGACGGCGGAAACACCGGTCGCCGCCGCGCCGCTGCCCATCGCGACCGCGCCGCTTTGGGTCGCGCTCGACAGATTGCCGATCGCGACCGAATAGTCGCCGGAACCGATCGCCTGCACGCCGAGCGCCGAACTGTTGACGCCGGTCGCCTGCGAGTTGATGCCGACGGACGTCGAACCATCGCCCATCGCATGTGCGCCCGGGCCGAGCGCCGTGGCCGACAAACCCTGCGCCGTCGACAGGTTGCCGACCGCGGTGGAATTCTGCTGCGCGGCAGTCGAACCGAGGCCGATCGAGATCGCCGTCGTGCCGCCCGACGCGGTACCGCCATCCTGCGCGTATTGCGCATGCGCACTCGCATGGAACAACCCGAGACAAGCGGTCGCCGTCAGCACCGCCAGTTTCAACACCGAAGGCGCCGACGGTATGCCCGCGTGCATCGCGGCTTCTCCGTGCGCGGCGCATTCCGGCGCGCGCGTCGACGACGCAACACGCTTGCCGCGTGCGCGGTCAAGCTCCGAAGCCGCAACCCAGGCCCCCAGTGCTTCGTTCCAGATCGACTTGAACGACTTGTTCATCTTGTGTTCCCTCGGTTCTCATGTGCTGGATGACGCAATAGCGAACGCGGCGTCAGGCGAAGCGCGGACCCGCTCCGTTTTCGCCTGCCTCGTGCCGCCCGTCTCTCACTTCGCATTACTAATAAACACTACGAACAGCGTTGCCCGGCATGCTCGACCCACATCGCGCGTGCACGACCGATCGCCGCGCATGCCCGTTCGGCACGATGCGCGACGGCGAAAAGCCGGTTATCGATTCACGGAAGTCGACATCGCCGGCCCGGCGGCGGCATGGCGCACGACGCGTCGCCATGCCGCACGCGCGCACGCCATCATTCCCGCCGAACGACGACGTCGAATCTCATTGGAAAAGCGTCGCTCGGACGCTGGACGAACGGATGCCGGCCCGCATCGCGGGCGGCCCGTCATGTTTCATTCAGGCGGCGAAAGGCGCCATGTGGTCCCCGGATCTGAAGCATGCGCCGCCGGATCGCTGACGCTGACAGCCGGCGCCGGATCGATCGACCCGACGCCCTGACCTGCCACGCTTGTCGTATTCATATTTTTCGTATCCGCCTGATTCGATAGAGCACCGCGCGCGGCTGCCGGGTCGATCAAACCGCCCGGCTACCCACGCAAAGTCGCTCACCCCTTTCCGTCCGGCGCGCGACCGGTTTTTTCCGGAAATCCGGAAAAAACCGGTCCCTCACCGCACGGCCCCGGCATCGAATTAATCGATCGAATTGATTTGACGATTTCTTCTCGCTCGATGCCCTGCCCTCAGCCCCATCCCGTCATTTCGCGATTCATCTTGTATATCGAACCTCGCCGCGAATCATGACGATTGCATTACCCTCGTGCCCGTTATCCTTTTGTTACTGCCATCCCACGATCCGGGAATTACATCATTCAATGTGACATTGAATATCGACTGCCATGAAAGCGACGGCAACAGCAATTTTGGCGGCAACCGGAGCCGGCAAAAGAACCGATTCCAGCCGCGCCGTGGCTAGTTTGCAGGCATTCGTCCAAGCAAACCTTTTCCGCAGCGGAAAAACCCTTTTCCGGAGCGGACGACAGTTACATTCATACACATTTGCAGGAATCCGGATTTTATAGAAATGGAAATAGCCAAACTGCATCGATGAAAAACTTAATCTTCACGACAATGAATTAGCAGATTCCATTTACGCGGCACCATCTAACGCTCGACACCTCGCGCATGAATTCATCATCCGGGCCATTCAAATTTCAAAAACCCATCAACCGGAAATAAAGACCGGAATTTTATTAATGGACTCGGCACAATTTTCCGAAGCACCGACACTCCCGCCGCGCATCCGCCATGCCCTGCGACAAGCCCACACGCGCCGCACGGAATCCTCACAATCGACGCTGTTGTCGACATATAATTTTTCGCAACAATCGTACAGATTGCGATGCCGCCGACCTGACAGGCCCACTCCCTTCCAACGCGTTCGCAACCATGTCATCCCGCTTGCCCAGTTCGGCGTCGCCACGCACCACGCCGGATCTCGCTGGCGCCCATATCCTGATCGTCGACGACCGCCCGAACGACCTGCGGCTCCTGACCGAAATCCTGCGCACCGCGCGGTGCCGGATCAGCGTCGCGTTCGACGGGCTGCAGGCCTATCACCGCGCGCAGGCCATCGCGCCCGATCTGATCCTGATGGACGTCCGCATGCCGCGCATGGACGGTTTCGCCGCAAGCCGGCTGCTGGCGTCCACACCATCGACGCAATCCATTCCGGTGATCATCCTGACGGCCGCCGGCGATCTCGAGGATCGCATCGCGGGGCTCGAAACCGGTGCGATCGACTACATCGTCAAGCCGTTCGAACCGGCGGAAGTCATCGCACGAATTCGCAATCACCTGAAGCGCACGCGGCGCAGCCAGCCGTTCGCACACCTGCCCGAATTGCCCGACAACCCCGACGCCGCCCTCGTGCGCGCGGCGAGCGAGGTACTGCTGCGCGACCTGCGCCATCCGCCGGCGCTCGAGGAGCTCGCGAAGCAGGTCGGCACGCACGAAAAGCGGCTGTCGCGCGTGTTCCGCGATCATCTCGGCCAGACCGTATTCGAATACCTGCGCGATACGCGGCTGCGCGCCGCGATGCACTTCCTGTCGGAAACGTCGATGGGCATCGGCGACATCGCCGAGGAAATCGGCTTTTCCACGCCCGGCAATTTCGCGACGGCATTCCGCGAACGCTTCGGCATCACGCCGTCCGACTGGCGGCGCCAGCGCCACGCGGTCGACGCGCCGGCCGCGCCGGGGGGGCACCACGGCGATGCGTAGGCACGACGCGGCATGGACGGCGGGATGTCGCGTGTTGCTCCTGCTGCTGGCGGCGCTGGCCGTCACGTGCGCGACGGCCCGTGCCGCAACGGCGCCGAATCCCGCGCAACTCGAAGCGGTATCGGTTTTGGAGGACGCCGGCACGACGCTATCGGCCGACGAGGTCGCCGCGCGGTTCGCCGATCCGTCGCGTCACGCAGCCACCCCGGCCCGCACCGCGTTCAACGTGACGTTCTCGCGCTCGGCGTGGTGGGTCCGCGCGACGCTGATCAACCGCGACAGCGAGACGCGCCCGCTGGTGCTCGCGATTCGCGATGCGCGCGTCGACCGGGCCGATTTCTATGTCGGCCGGAACGACCAGTGGACGCTCGAGCGCAGCTTCCCGACCGATCGCGGCGACGCGCTCGATGCGCCGTCGCGCTACCCGACCCTCGACGTCACGCTGCGCGCGGGCGAACAGCTGCCCGTGCTGATCCGCATCACGTCGCGCAAGGAAATGCGGCTCGCGCCGGTCGCGTTCACCCGCGACGGGTGGATCGCGCAGGAATTGCACGCGTCGATGTGGAACTTCGGGTTCTTCGGCGGGCTGCTCGCCCTCGTCTGGTGCGCGCTGCTGATCGGCTTTTTCTCGCGCAGCGGCGTGTTCCACGTGCTGGCCGCGCTGACCCTGAACACCGCGCTGTTCGAAGCGGCGTATCGCGGCTATCTCGCGATGGCGCTGTCGCCCGCCGCGCGCGAGTGGTCGACGCGCGGCGAAACGATCTTCGCGTACCTGTCGGTCGCGTGCTTCATCGTCTTCATCCTGATGGTCGCGCACCGCGAAAAGGCCAGGATGCCGATGCGCGCGGTGTACGTGGCGTTTCTCGCGCTCGAATGCGTGGGGATCGCCGGCGCGGCGTTCGGCGATCTGGCGACCTTCGCGTGGTTCTGCCTGTGGCTGAACACCGTGCTCGCGATCGTCAACATCAGCCTGGCGCTGATGCTCGTGATCCGGCGCACGCCGACGGGCCGCGTGATGCTGATCGCGGTCGCGTTCGCGACGTTCAACATGCTGATCCGCATGCTCGACGGCCGCGATGCGCTGCCGCCCGTGCTGTCATGGATCCGGTCCGACGTCTTTCCGAACCCGGTCATCGCGATCATCGGGCTCGCGACGCATCTGCTGGTGCTGGCCGCGTGGATTCACCACGTGGGCCGGCAGCGCACCGAGGCACGCAAGCGGCTCGAACACTGGCAGCTCACCGAACAGGACCGGCTGCGCGACGAGGTCGCGCGGCGCACGGTGGCGCTCAACGACGCGTTGCAGCAGTCGAAGACGCACATGCAGCAGAAGATCGAGACGCTCGGCTATGTCAGCCACGACCTGCGCGCGCCGCTGTCGACGATCAACGGCTATGCGAAGCTGCTGCTGGAAGGCGCGACGCGCGGCCAGGCGCGGCTGATCCGGTCGATCGACCGCAGTATCCGCTACCAGCTCGCGCTGATCGACGAATTGCTCGCGTTCACGAAGGCCGAACTCCAGCCGCTCGGCGTCGCGCCCGACCGCACCGACCTGCCCGGGCTGCTGGACGACATCGGCCACTACGCGGTCGCGCTGTGCGCACAGCAGGACAACCGGTTCGTCTACCGGCCGGTCACGGCGCTGCCGCGCACGGTGCTGATCGACGGCATCCGGCTGCAACAGGTATTGCTGAACCTGCTGTCCAACGCATCGAAATTCACGCGCAACGGTACGGTCACGCTGTCGATCCACGCGTCGCGCGAAGGCGATGCATGGCGCCTGCTGTTCGAGGTCGCCGATACGGGCATCGGCATCGACATCACCACGACCACCGACATCTTCCGCGCGTACCAGCAGGTGCAGGCGGTGAACGGCGGCACCGGGCTCGGCCTGTTCATCGCGCAGCGCATCGTCACCGCGATGGGCGGCGAGCTGGCCGTCGCGAGCCAGCCGGGCGTCGGCACGACGTTCTCGTTCGCGGTCGTCGCACCGGCCCTCGGCCATGCGCTCGCACCGGCGTCGGGGCTCGTCCGGCAGTTTCATCCCGACGACGAAGCGGAGCCGGCACACGCGGCGCCGGCGATGCGCAGCCCGCCCGCCGACGCGCTCGCCGAGCTGATCGCGCTCGCCGGCGAAGGCCGGCTGACCGATATCGAGGAATGGCTCGGCCAGTACGTGGACGAGCCGGGCCATGCGCCGTTCGTGCAGGAAATGCGCGAGCACCTCGATGCGCTGGACCTGCACGCGATCGAAAAACTGGCCGGCTCGCTGAAACGCACGCGGGTCGCGGATACGCCTTTCGACACCGAGGCGGACGCGACCGGGCCGGCCTGACGGCACGGCCCCACCCGCAGCCGGCATGCGGCCGCCCGCATCATTCCATCGCGGTTCGCTCGCGCTGCCGATCGGCCCGCTCGACCACGCGGGCCAACCGAATGATGTCGGTCAAGCCGAATTCGCCGGCATCCGGGCGCGGGCGGCCGTGCTCGTCAGCCACGCGCATCGCGAACGCCAGCGCTTCCGAGCGCTCGCGCAGCAGCACCCGCAGCGCATCGGCCACGATTCGGCAGTCGCGCGCGTCGCCGAGATCGAGCAGCGGCCGACGGCCATGCTCGACGGCCAGCGCATCGGCCACGCCCGCTGTCATGTCATCGCGCTTCATCTCGTTCTCCTCGCGCCAGGGTAGTCGGTCGCACTACGATCGCCGCATCGTCGATACCAGCCCAATGTCCTCCTTGGGCGGCGCCGGCCGCGCGGGCGCGGCAGCCTGCGTCGGCCGCTGCGCGCCGAGCCCGGTGCCGCCGGTGCGACGCCGCGTCGCGTGCCGCTCGATCACCCGCTGCAGCACGCAGAACACGCACAGCAGCGCGCCGATCACGATCCGCGTCCACCACGAACTCAGCGTGCCGTCGAACGTGATCAGCACCTGGATCGTGCCGAGGATGCCGACCCCGAACACCGAACCGATCACGTAGCCGACGCCGCCCGTCAGCAGCGTGCCGCCGATCACGGTCGCGGCGATCGCGTCGAGTTCCATCCCCTGCGCCTGCAGCCCGTAGCCCGACAACACGTACAACGTGAACACCACGCCGCCGAGCGCCGAGCAGAAGCCGCTCAGCGCGTAGACGCCGATCTTCGTGCGCGCGACCGGCAAGCCCATCAGCAGCGCCGAGCGTTCGTTGCCGCCGACCGCATAGACGTTGCGGCCGAAGCGCGTGAAGTGCGCGACGTAGATCGCGACGGCCAGCGTCGCGAGCGCGATCAGCGCACCGGCACTCAGCATGCCCCCGCCGAGCGGCACGCTGATACCCGCAATCGCGTGGAACGCCGGCGCGTTGATCGTGATCGACTGTGTCGTGATCAGGAAGCACGCGCCGCGCGCGAGAAACATCCCGGCGAGCGTGACGATGAACGGCTGCAGCTTGAAGTAGTGGATCAGCGCGCCCATCGCCGCGCCGTACAGCGCGCCGAACGCGAGCACCAGCGGCACGATTACCCACACGGGCCAGTGCAGCCGTTCGGCGCCGACCGCGCAGAAGATCGTCGTCAGCGCAACGACCGAGCCGACCGACAGGTCGATGCCGCCCGATACGATCACGAACGTCATCCCGATCGCGACGATCAGCAGGAACGCATTGTCGACGAGCAGCCCTGTGAGCACCTGCATCGAGAAAAAGCCCGTGTACATCACGGACCCGAAGCCGAACAGCGCGGCGAACAGCACGATCGTCACGACGATCGGCAGCGTGCGCGGATCGGCGAGGCGGCCAAGGAAACGGTTCATCGCGGCGTCGCTCCGGTGGTGGTGGCGCGCGATCGCGCGGAAGGCAGCAGCCGCGACGCGTGCCGCACCAGCAGCGCACGCGCCGCGTCCGACTGGATCAGCGTCACGACGATCACGACGACCGCCTTGACGACGAGCGTCGCCTCCGGCGGCACGCCGATCGAATAGGTCGTGTAGGTGAGCGTCTGGATGATCAGCGCGCCGAGCACCGAGCCCGCGAGGCTGAAGCGGCCGCCGAGCAGCGACGTGCCGCCGAGCGTCACCGCGAGGATCGCGTCGAGTTCGAGCAGCAGCCCCGCGTTGTTGCCGTCGGCACTGCGCACGTTCGAGCTCGCGAGGATGCCCGCGAGCGCCGACATCACGCCCGAGCACAGATACACGCCGAACACGACCGCGCCCGAGCGCAGCCCGACGAGCCGCGTCGCGACCGGATTCACGCCGATCGCGCGAATGAACAGCCCGAGCGCCGTACGGTTCACCAGCAGCGCGGTCGCGCCGATCGTCGCGAGCGCAATCCACACCGCGCACGGCACGGTCGCGAGATAGCCGCCGCCGAGCGCAAGGTAGCCGGGCGCGCCGATCGGGATGATCTGGCCGCCCGTCAGCAATTGCGCGACGCCGCGGCCGGCCACCATCAGGATCAGCGTCGCGATGATCGGTTGCATCCCGACGAAGGCGACCAGCAGCCCGTTCCACGCACCGGCCAGCAGCCCGACGCCGAGCGCGGCGGCCAGCGCCGTGCCGACTTGCGACGGGTCCGCCTCGAGCACGGTCGCGGCCGCCGCGCCGGCGATCGCGACGATCGCGCCGACCGAGATGTCGATCCCGCGCGTCGCGATCACGAGCGTCATCCCGAGCGACACGATCACGAGCGGTGCCGCGCGGTTCAGGATGTCGATCGGCGCGCCGAACAGGTGGCCGTCGAGCAGCGCGATCGACAGGAAGCCGGGACGATACGCGACATCCAGCGCGAACAGCAGCGCGAGCGTCAGCACCGGCCACGCGAGCGAATGACGGAACAGCGTGCGTAGCCACGTCATGACTGGCCTCCCGCGATCAGCCGGTAAACCTGCTCCTCGGACGCATCGGCGCCGCTCAGCTCCGCGACCTTGCGGCGGTCGCGCAGCACCGCGATCCGGTGGCTCACGCGCACGACCTCGCTGATCTCCGACGAGATGAACAGGATCGCGAGCCCCTGCGCGCACAGCGCGAGCACGCGTTCCATGATGTCGAACTTCGCGGCGACGTCGATGCCGCGCGTCGGCTCGTCGAGAATCAGCAGCTTCGGGTCCGTCGCGAGCCAGCGCGCGAGCAGCACCTTCTGCTGGTTGCCGCCCGACAGCAGCCCGATCGGCTGCTCCGCGTCGCGCGCCTTGATGCCGAGCCGGGCGATGTACGTGTCGGCGATCTCGCGCTGGCGCGCCCGCCCGATCAGCCGCCACCAGCCGCGCCGCGCCTGCAGGGCGAGCACGATGTTCTCGCGGATCGACAGCGCGGCGACGATGCCCTCTTTCTTGCGGTCTTCCGGGCAGTACGCGATGCCGCTGCGCACCGCGTCGTGCGGCGACGCGAGCCGCTTGCGCGCGCCGTCGATCTCGATCGCGCCGGTATCCGGGCGCGCGGCGGCGAACGCCAGTTGCGCGGTCTCGGTGCGGCCCGAGCCGAGCAGCCCGGCCAGCCCGACGATTTCGCCGGGGCGCACGTCGAGATCGAGCGCGCTCATCATCCCGCGCCGGCCGACCTGCTGCATCGACAGGAACGGCGCGGTGGTCGCGGTGTCACGCTCGACCGCCGCGGCGCCCGCCTGCAGCGTCTCGGACATGCGCTCGCGGCCGGTCATCTTCGCGACCAGCACGTCGACCGGCAGGTCGCGCGCGAGATACTCGCCTTCGCGCTCGCCGTTGCGCATCACGGTGATGCGGTCGGACACCGCATAGGTCTGCTCGAGAAAATGCGTGACGAACAGGATCGCGATGCCCGATGCCTTCAACCGGCGCAGCACGTCGAACAGCCGCGCGACCTCGCCATCGTCGAGGCTCGAGGTCGGTTCGTCGAGAATCAGCACGCGCGCGTCGACCGACACCGCCCGCGCGATCGCCACCATCTGCTGTACCGCGATCGGATACGAATCGAGCGAACGCGTGACGTCGAGCGCCAGGTCGAGTTCGGCGAGCGCGTCGCGCGAGCGTGCATGGATCGTCTTCCAGTCGATCGCGCCGCGCCGCATCGGCTGCCGGCCCGCGAAGATGTTCTCCGCGACCGACAGGTTCGCGCACAGGTTCACTTCCTGGTAGAGCGTCTGGATGCCGGCCGCCTCGGCCTCGCGCGGCGCGGCGAAATTCACCGGCGCGCCGCCGACGCGAATCTCGCCCGCATCGTGCGCATGCACGCCGGTGAGCACGTTGATCAGCGTCGACTTGCCCGCGCCGTTCTGGCCCATCAGCGCGTGGATTTCACCCGGAAACAGCCGGAAGTCCACGCGCTGCAGCGCGCTGACGCCCGGAAACGACTTGTCGATGCCGATCATCTCGACCACCGGCGGACTCTGCATGCAACCTCCCTCGAAGCGCCGCCGGACGGTGGCCGCGAGGCCGCCGCCCGGGCGGACAGGTCAGTACTTGCGGGTCGGCAGCACCTGCGCCGCGACGTTCATCGGGAACACCGTCTCGTTGGTCACGATGCGCTTGGGCAACTGCTTGCCGGCGACGACGTCTTTCACCGCGGTCATCAGCTGCGGGCCGAGCAGCGGGCTGCATTCGACGTCAACGTTGATCTTGCCGGCGACCATCGCCTGGAAGCCGCCCTTCGTCGCGTCGAACGACACGACGCTCACGTCCTTGCCGGGCTTGATGCCGGCTTCTTCCATCGCCTGGATCGCGCCGAGCGCCATGTCGTCGTTGTGCGCATAGACGACGTTGATCTGCTTGCCGTAGGTCTTCGCAAACGCTTCCATCACCTGCTTGCCGCCGGCGAGCGTGAAGTCGCCGCTCTGCGACGCGATCACCTTGAATTTCGGATTGTTCTTGATCACTTCGAGCAGGCCCGCGCGGCGATCGTTGGCCGGCGCGGAGCCGACCGTGCCCTGCAATTCGACGATGTTGATCGGGCCTGCGTCGTTCTTGTAGCGCTCTTCCAGCCAGTGGCCGGCGCGCCGCCCTTCCTCGAGGAAGTCGGAGCCGATCATCGTCACGTACAGCGACGGGTCCTTCACGTCGACCCCGCGGTCGGTCAGGATCACCGGGATATGCGCGGCCTTCGCTTCGGTCAGCACCGGCTCCCAGCCCGATTCGACGACCGGCGAGAACGCGATCACGTCGACCTTCTGCGCGATGAACGAGCGGATCGCGCGAATCTGGTTCTCCTGCTTCTGCTGCGCGTCGGAAAACTTCAGGTTGATGCCGGCGTCCTTCGCCGCGCCCTTCACCGATACGGTATTCGCGGTGCGCCAGGCGCTTTCCGCGCCGACTTGCGAGAACCCGAGCGTGATCGGCTTTTGCTGCGCGTGCGCGCCGCCTGCCAGCACCGTCGCCGCGGCGACGATCGCGCCGGCCGCCAGCTTCCTGATGAATGTCATGGTCCGTCTCCGATGATGTCGTTGTGTGCCGCGGCGCTGTTGTGTTTCTGCGTGGCGCTGGCGCGGATCGGGCTGCGCCGGCCGGCGTGTGCGGCCGGCGCGGTATACATGCCCCGCATCAGTCTAGAAACAAGTCCGATAACCTTCCAATGAAATATTGGATTGTGCCGATGTCGAAATCGGCATACGTATAAACACCTAAGCGCGAGACCCCGCGGGCGCGGCGTCTCGGCGCGCCGGCCGCCTTGAACGGAGGCCGGATATCGACGAAGACGAAAGCATCAGCGCATCACGCCCCTGGCGCGCAGTTCACGGCCGACACGTACGATTTCGCGCTCGCCTTCCACCAGCGCGGCGGCGCTCGTATGCACCGAGTAGGCGCCCAGATGAAGATCGTGCGGATGCGGAATCGCGGTACCGACCACGAAGCGCGCGTCGGTCACGGCCTCGAATTCGATCGGCGCGTCGGACGCGTCGAACACGACCAGCTCGCCCCGCCCGACCGGGTCCGGCGTGCGCAGGCGGCCGTCCATCACGGCGGTCCAGCCGACCCGGTAGCCCTGCGGCGGCCGGCAGGTCCAGCGCTCGCCCGCCGCCAACTGCACGACGACGTAGTTGATGCCCGGCGGCGCATCGACCGGGCTGACCGCGTCGCCGTGGCGGCCGAGCAGCACGCGGGCCGGCCCGTCCGTCGGGATGTCGTCGATCGACAGGTGCTGACTGAACGCCGGCGCCAGCTCGCGCCCCGGCGGCAACGCCACCCACAGCTGGAACGCCTTGACCGGCGGCACCACGGAACCCGTATGCCAGACGCCGCGCCCCGCGCTCATCCATTCGATGTCGCCGGCCCCCATCGGGCCTTCGTGGCCCGTCGATTCCACGTAGGTGCCGTGCCCGTCGATCATGAGCGTCAGCGTGGCGATGCCCGAATGCGGATGCCAGCCGAAGGCCGGCTTGCCGAGCGGCGCCCGCGTATCGATCAGGTCGAGGAACACGAACGGCTTGATCATCTCGCCGACGTCGGACGGGCTGACCATGCGGACGACCGGCCCGTGCGCGTGGCCGCGCGTGCGGAACACGACATGACGGCCGGCGACGGTGGTCGAGGGAACGGAATCGAGGGTATTCAACATGGGTTCTCCGGTGGCCGGTAGCCGGCGCGTTGCGTCAGGCCGCGAGAGCCGCTGCCGCTTCCTTCGCCGATGCAATGGCGCCCGTGCGCTTGTCCGGCCCCATCGCGACGCCTTCGGCACGAATGAACGTGATGTCGGTGATGCCGATGAACGCGAATGCATCTTTCAGATAGGTTTCCTGATGATCGAGCGACGCCACCGGCGACCCTGCGCTGTACACGCCGCCGCGCGACGATGCGATGACCAGTTTCTTGCCGCCGCACAGGCCTTCCGGTCCGTTCTCGTCGTAGCGGAAGGTCTTGCCGGCCACCAGGATGCGGTCGATCCACGCCTTCAGTTGCGACGGGATGCCGAAGTTGTACATCGGCGCGCCGATCACCACGATATCCGCGGCGAGGAACGTGTCGAGCGCGTGCTGGCCGGTGTCGACGTCCGCCTTCAGCGCGTCGTCGACCGGCGCGCCTTGCGCGGCGGCAAGGTGCTCGGCGGCCAGATGGCCGATCGGCGTCGCGGCGAGGTCGAGGTGCGTGACCGTGAGGCCGGGATCGCGGGCGCGGAAGCGGGCGACGATTTCCGCCGACAGTTCGCGGCTGACCGAGCCCTGGCCGAGGATGCTCGAATCGATGTGCAGCAGTTTCATGCAGATTCTCCTTGAGACGGATGGATTCGCCGGTAGCGTGAGACCAGTATGGAGATCGATTCAGCTTTACACTAGATGGATAAACAGGATTTGATTAATCCATTTTTGGAGTAATCCCATGCTCGATCTGAATGATCTCGCGCTGTTCGTCCAGGTCGTCCGCGCCGGCAGCTTTTCGGAGGCCGCACGACGCCTGCGCATGCCGGCCAATACGCTGAGCCGGCGCATCGACCAGTTCGAAGGGCACATCGGCACGCGCCTGCTGCATCGCTCGACCCGCAAGCTAGCGCCGAGCACCGAGGGCCTGGCGCTGTTCGAGCGCTACGCGCCGGCACTCGACCGGATCTTCGAGATCGAGCGGCAGCATGCGGACGGGCAGGAACCGGCCGGAACCGTGCGCGTGGCGGCGATGGCCGGCCTGTTCGAAGTGATCAAGCTGGAATGGCTGGCCGAGTTCTACGCGCGCTATCCGCGCATCAGCATCGACTTCCTGCTCGACGACACGCCGTCCGACCTGATCGCCGAGCGCATCGACCTCGCACTGCGGATCGGCATCGAGACCGGCGGCAGCTTCCGCGTGCGCCGGATCGCGCCGGGCACGATGATCCTCGCCGCCAGCCCCGCTTATCTCGAACGACGCGGCACACCGCGCACGCCGCGCGAGCTGGCCGACCACGATTGCCTGACGGTGTCGAGCCGCCAGGGACGCAGCATGTGGCGCCTGCAGGGGCCGCGCGGCACGCAGGAGATTTCGATCGACAGCCGTTTCTCGGTCAACGACATGCGCGTAGTCATGCAGGCGTGCCTCGCCGGCCTCGGCATCGCGCTGGTGCCGCAGGTGCTCGCCGCGGTGGCGATCGACGAAGGCAAGCTGGCGCGCGTGCTGCCGACCTACCAACGCTCCGGCGCCGGGCTCGGGCTGCAGCTCGTCTATACGAGCCGCCCGCCGCTGCCGCCCGCGGTCACGGCCGTCGCCGAGTTTCTGCTGGAGAAGCTCGACCAGGGGATGTCGAGGTGTCCCGAGCCCGCGGCCGGCCGATGACGTTTCGTCGTCGCCGCGAACGGCATTTCCCGGCTGCTCCGCCGTCGCGTCGTACGGCCGGCCGGCGCACGATTCTTGCTCCCGTTCCGCGACGACCGCTCATGCCGTGCTGCAGGTCGCCGTCCGGGCCCATTACGAACAAGGGAGCAAACACATGACCGCAGCCTGCGAGCACGGGTCGCCATCCGTCGCCATCGCCGTCAACCGGCACACGAGCGCATGAAGCAGCCCGCTTCGAGCGCGGCCGCGGCGCTGCGCCACGTCGACGACCGCCAGCCCGGCTACACGCGCCGCCGCCTGCGCAACGGCTTCGCGTATTACGCGCAGGACGGCACGCGGATTCGCGATGCCGCGGAAATCGCCCGCATCGACGCGCTGGCGATTCCACCGGCCTACACCGACGTGTGGATCTGCGCCGACCCGCTCGGCCACTTGCAGGCGACGGGCCGCGACGCGCGCGGCCGCAAGCAGTATCGCTATCACCCGCAGTGGCGGGAAACACGCGATGCGAACAAGTACGCGCGGATGGCCGCATTCGCGCGGGCGCTGCCGCGCATCCGCGCACGCGTCACCCGCGATCTGGCGCTGCCGGGCATGCCGCGCGACAAGGTCGTCGCGACGATCGTCCGCTTGCTCGACACGACGCTCGCACGGATCGGCAACGCGGAATACGCGCGTGAAAACGGCTCGTACGGGCTGACGACGCTGCGCAAGCGCCATTTGAAGATCCAGCCCGGCCAGGTGCGGCTGCGCTTCGCCGGCAAGAGCGGGATCGAACACGACGTGACGGTCGACGACGCGCGGGTCGCGCGGATCGTGCGACGCTGCGCGGAGCTGCCCGGGCACGAGCTGTTCCAGTATGTGGACGACGACGGCGTGCGCCATCCGGTCGGGTCGTCCGACGTGAACGACTACCTGCGCGAGGCCGGCGGCGCCGATTTCACCGCGAAGGATTACCGGACCTGGGCCGGCAGCGTGCACGCGCTCGGGTTGCTGCGGCGCATCGAGCATCGCGGCGTCACGCATGCCCGCAAGCAGATCGTCGAGACCGTGCGCGCGGTGGCCGAGCTGCTGCGCAACACGCCGGCCGTGTGCCGGCGCTGCTACATCCATCCGGCCGTGCTCGACGCGTTCGAGGCGGGCACGCTCGCCGCACTGGCGGTCCGGCGTACGCCGCGCGGCCTGCGCGCGGACGAAGCGGCATTCGTCGCGTTGCTGGTATCCGCGCGCCGGCGCACGGCGAGATGACCGCCCACGCCGCGCGTTCGCTTCCCGAGGCCACGCGCGACCGACACCGCTCCCCGCGTGTCGTTTACCACCGGGTTCCGGGCGCATGACCGATAGCCGCTCCCGCCCGTTTCTCTAAACTGGTTCGCACAACACACCTGCCCGGTGTCGTCCGCCGCGCGCGTCACGCCACCGGCATCGAGGCATCCCCGAGACATCCGCCTTCGCTGTCCGTCGGCCCGCGTGCCCCCGGCCGCATTCCCGCCGGCCGCGCCGCCAAGGCAACTCCAGGAGAGAACATTGAGCCCGTCGCAAGCGCGCCCCGCGAAAACCCGGTCTTCGCGCCAGTCCATCAAGCTGAATGACATCACGATCGTCGACCCGGCCGTCCTCAAGCGCGCGGTCGGCGCGATGGCGTTCGGCAACGCGATGGAATGGTTCGACTTCGGCGTCTACAGCTATATCGCCGTCACGCTCGGCAAGGTGTTCTTCCCGTCCAGCAGCCCGTCCGCGCAGTTGCTGGCCACCTTCGGCACGTTCGCGGCCGCGTTCCTCGTGCGCCCGCTCGGCGGCATGGTGTTCGGCCCGCTCGGCGATCGCATCGGCCGCCAGCGCGTGCTCGCCGCCACGATGATCATGATGGCCGTCGGCACCTTCGCGATCGGCCTGATCCCGAGCTATGCGTCGATCGGCATCATGGCCCCGATCCTGCTGCTCGTCGCCCGCCTCGTGCAGGGCTTCTCGACCGGCGGCGAGTACGGCGGCGCGGCCACCTTCATCGCCGAGTTCGCGACCGACAGGCGTCGCGGCTTCATGGGCAGCTTCCTCGAGTTCGGCACGCTGATCGGCTATACGCTCGGCGCGGCCACGGTCGCGCTGTTGACGGCCACGCTGTCGCAGGAAACGCTGCTGTCGTGGGGCTGGCGCGTGCCGTTCTTCATCGCCGGGCCGCTCGGCCTCGTCGGCCTCTACGTGCGGCTCAAGCTGGAGGAAACGCCGGCCTTCAAAAAGGAAGCCGAAGCGCGCGAAGCGGACGAACGCGCGCGGCCGAAGCAGCGCTTCGCGACGCTGCTCGTCGAACAGTGGAAGCCGCTGCTGCAATGCGTCGGCCTCGTGCTGATCTTCAACGTGACCGACTACATGGCGCTGTCGTACCTGCCGAGCTACCTGTCGGCGACGCTGCACGTGCGCGAATCGCACGGGCTCTTCATGGTGCTGCTCGTGATGGTGCTGATGATGCCGATGACGCTGTACGCCGGGCACCTGTCGGACAAGGGCGGCCGCAAGCCGGTGATGATGGCCGGCTGCGTGGGCCTGCTCGTGCTGTCGGTGCCGGCGCTGATGCTGATCCGCACCGGCGGCACGCTGCCGATCTTCGGCGGGATGCTGATTTACGGCGTCCTGCTGTCGACGTTCACGGGCGTGATGCCGTCGGCGCTGCCCGCGCTGTTCCCGACGCGGATTCGCTACGGTGCGCTCGCGATCGGCTTCAACGTGTCGGTGTCGCTGTTCGGCGGCACGACGCCGCTCGTCACCGCGTGGCTGGTCGATCGCACCGGCGACCTGATGATGCCCGCCTACTACCTGATGGGTGCGTCGTTCATCGGCATCGTGTCGGTGCTCGCGCTGCGCGAGACCGCGCGTCAGCCGCTGCCCGGCTCCGGGCCGTGCGTGGCGAGCCGCGCGGAAGCATTGAACCTCGTACGCGGCGGCGCCGACGAAGCGCGTGTGCGCGACCGGAAGTTCACGCCGGTCAGCGAGCGTGCGTGACGCAGGTCGATGCGACGCCGCGCGGGCGTCGCCGTTCGCGTGACCGTCAGTTCGACGGCAGTCGCTGCGCGTCGAACCAGTCGAGCAGCGTGCGCGTGACGAACGCGGGATTCTCCAGGTTCGAGATATGGCCGGCGTCGGGCACCAGCGCATGCGCGCAGCCGATCACGCTCGCCATCTTCACGGTTTCCGACGGCGGCCGCGCCATGTCGCCCGCGCCGCACATCAGCAGCGTGCGCGCGGCATCGAGTTCGGCGAGGGTCGCGAGCGTGTCGGGCCGGCCGAAGATCAGCCGGCCGAGCGGCGCGATCGATTGCCGCAGCCGGTCGGCGGGCACGTTCGCGAGCGCTTCGCGAAACGCGGTCGGCACCGGGTCGTCGAGATCGACGTCCGGCCGGAAGAACAGCGGCACGATCGCATCGAGCAGCGGCGGCGCGATGCGGCCCGCGGCCTCGATCGCATCGAGCATTCCGAAGTAGCGGGCACGCGTCGCATCGGGTTCCGCTTCGAGCGACGCGTCCATGATCACGAGCGAGCGCACGCGCCACGGCTCGCGCAACGCGAGCCGGGCGCCCCACATGCCGCCCACGCTGAGCCCGACGATCGCGCACTGGTCGATCTCCAGCGCATCGAGCAGCGCGCTCGCCTGCGTGGCGAGATCGTCGAGCGTATGCGTGCCGTCCGGCAGCGCGCCCGATTCGCCATGCCCCCACAGGTCCGGCACGATCACGCGATACCGGCGCGACAGCGCGTCGATCTGCGGCGCCCACATCGTCGCGTCCCACAGATAGCTGTGCCCGAGCAGCACCGGAAACCCGGCGCCGCGATCGAGGTAATGCAGGGTACTGCCTTGAATGCCGTGTACGGGCATGCTGTCTCCGGGATGTCAGGACTCGGCGGTGGCCCGGAGGCGCGCGCCGCGGTCGGCGGCGTTCTGCGACGAACGCGAAGCGGCGCATCATCGCACAGGTTGCAGGTGCCGCGCACGACGCATCCGCCGCGCCGCGCTATCCGACGCGATACATCGGCAGCACGTTGCTGCCGGCCGTATCCTGCTCCGACGCGAGCGGCTGGCACGCTTGTTCGAGCAGCCAGTTGGTCAGCACCGCGATATCGAATTCGTTGCACGCATCGGGGTTCTGCACGAGCACGTAGCTGCCCGATGCAACGGTGCAATGCGGGAACAGTTCGACGAGCCGCCCCTGCTTCAGCAGCCCGTCGACCAGCGGCCGCCTGCCGATCGCGATGCCGTGCCCGTCGACGGCGGCCTGGACCAGTTGATCGTACTGGCTGAAGTGCAGCGCCCCGGCCGGCCGCAGCCGCGGCACGCCGAGCGCCTTCAGCAGATGGCTCCAGCCGTGCCACGGCCATTCGCCGCGCGGGTCGTCGAGATGCAGCAGCACGTGCTTGTCGAGGTCGGCCGGCTGCATCGACGCGGCGTCGCCCGCCGCCGTCATCAGGCTCGGGCTGCACACCGCCACGACACGCTCGCGAAACAGCACGTCGGTATCGTCGGTCGACGTATACGGGCCGGCGTAGCGCACGGCCAGGTGCAAACGTTTGCGTTTAAGATCTTCGATTTCGCTCGTTGCCGACACGCGCACGTCGATGTCCGGATAGCTGGCGCGGAACGAACCGAGGCGCGGAATCAGCCACAGCGCGGCGAACGAGACGGTGGTCGACAACGAGATGGAACGCTGGCCGACACTCGACGACAGCTTGCCGACCACCGATTCCAGATCGGACAACGCGAACGAGATCGCGTCGTACAACTCACGCCCCTTGTCGGTCAGCGTCAGGGAACGAATATGCCGGTGAAAGAGCTCGATCCGGAGCTGCTCTTCGAGCGCCTTGACCTGGCGACTCACGGCCGATTGCGTGACGTTGAGCTCCTGCCCCGCACGCGTGAAACTCAAATGGCGCGCCGCACATTCGAAGCCTCTCAGGAAATCCAGCGAAGGCAAACTTCTCAATCGCTTTGCCAATCTCACATTAGCCATACCGCCGCCTCAAAGTTGCACCCCTCGACAGATAAGTTGCCGTTCGTCTCCCTGTACCGTTTCTCCTATCTGGATTCGGAAACGATTTTATCTTGAAGCATGGTTACATATCATTCTTATTTTCAATCATGACACTCGTATTTATCTATCGATTTTCATCGCATCAATATGCTTACATCAACATTATCAAGTAGTGATTTTGTAAATTAATATGCGAACGAATCGAGCATACCAAAATGGTTGATAAATTCTCGTAAAAACAGGCGATTTCCGGCAAAGTTCGACATCATCACGTCGATTTCTCCGTCACGACAGAGGTAGCGCCCAATGCCTACAATTCAATTTCAACCAGCCGACTTTTCACCGAATTTCCCGGATTGCGAAAAACAAACAGTCGGCAACAGACATGCAAAATGCCACTTTAATCCGGGAGCGAGTGTTTATTAAAATATACTAAACGGATGAATTTTGATATCGTCATGCGTTTCAAGAAATGGATGAGTCGATTATTTCCGGAAATGAATAATCCGCCGGCCGGCAACGCCGGTCGGCATGCATCGGGTTCGCCCGTCGGCCGGAATTCGGCCCGCGCCGCGCGACAACGGAACGTGTCGATCCGCTACGCGTGGTCCACCGTGCCATTCGCCCGCGCGGTCACTTCGCGGCGATAGCGGTTCAGCTCCTGCGCGGTCGCGAACGTGCGCTCGAACAGGATCGACAGGTTGTGCAGAATCCGCTCGACCACCTTCTTCTCCCATTCGCCGTCGAAACGGATCTGCTCGTCGAGCCAGCGCTCGAGCCATGCCGGATCGGGCAGGCGCGACTGCACGGTGTCGCGCGGAAACAGCGCCTGGTTCACGTGCAGGTTGGTCGGGTGCAGCGGCTTCTCGGTGCGGCGCGCCGACGCCATCAGCACGCCGATCTTCGCGAAGGCGGCCCGTGCGACGTCGCCGCAGTCGTTCAGCGCTTTCTTCATATAGCGCAGGTACGCGCCGCCATGACGCGCTTCATCGCGCGAAATCGTTTCGTAGATCTGCTTGATGACGGGCTCGGTATGCCAGTCGGCCGCGCAGCGGTACCAGTGGTTCAAACGGATTTCGCCGCAGAAGTGCAGCATCAGCGTCTCGAGCGGCGGCGCGGGATCGAACTCGAAGCGCACCGCGTGCAGCTCCGCTTCGGTCGGCACCCTCTCCGGCCTGAAGCGGCGCAGGTATTCCATCAGCACGAGCGAATGCTTCTGCTCCTCGAAGAACCACACGCTCATGAACGCGGAGAAGTCGCTGTCGTGCCGGTTGTCGCGCAGGAACATCTCCGTCGCGGGCAGCGCCGACCATTCGGTGATCGCGTTCATCCTGATCGTCTCGGCCTGCTCGTCGGTGAGCAACGCGGAATCGAACCGGTTCCACGGGATGTCCTTCTCCATGTCCCAGCGGACCGCTTCGAGCGACCTGAAAAGTTCCGGATAGAGCATCGTCGTCACCGTCGTGGCAAGGCGTTCGGCACCGGCGCTCACGCCGATTGCGTGGACGCCGGCGCAGCCGCTTCGGCATCGGGCTCGCAATCGTCCCGATCGTCTTCCACCGAGCGCGGCGACAGCCGGCCGCGCAGCAACGCGTAGTAGAACTGCCGATACGTGCGGTGGTAATAGCGGATGCGCGGTGCGATCGCGCCATGCAGATCGTGCAACCGCTCGATCGGCAGGCTCGGCATCATGTGATGCTCGACGTGATAGTTGTTGCCGTTCGTGAACCACGTCATGAACGCGTTGCTCTCGATCGTCCGCGTGTTGCGGAACGGGTCGGTACTCGTCAGGTCGCAGCGATAGTGCTCCGGCATTTCGACCAGCGCATGCACGGGCGCCGCGACGAACACGAGCGGCACGACCCACACCCAGACGACGCACCACGTGTGCAAGGCGAACGACAGCGCGGCCAGCAGCGCGATCGCCGCGGCCATCAGCAGATAGTCGCGGCGGATCGCGCGCGACACGAGCGCGTTGTCGCCGAAGCGCGCGCCCGGCACGACGAGCTTCGCGACGTTCTTCGCGAACTGGATATAGTGCGCGGCCATCGACAGCCGCCAGGCCCACAGCCCGACATTGACGACGGGGCTCGCGCCGTACTGGTCGCCGTAGTCGAAGAACTCCTTGTTCTCCGGCGTGCCGAGCAGCCGGTGATGACGCAGGTGGCTGTCCTGGTACGCATGGAACGACACGAGCATCGGCATGCCGAGCAGCACGCCGAACACCATGTTCAGACGCTTGCTGCGAAACCCCTGGTAATGCAGCGCCTGGTGCTGCAGTTCGACGCCGTGCGCATACATCGCACCGATCAGCAGGATGCCGACGATCTTCAGGATCACGAGCGCCGACAGCGCGAACATCATCCCGTGCGCGATGAGCGCTGCGTAGACCACCAGCTTCAGCGAGAAGACGACGCCGCTCGGGCGGCTCTTCATGTCTGCAACCGGTTTCGATCGGGCGACAAGCGATGAGGTGACGGACAAGACGCTCTCCTTGAGCCGGGCCCTGCCCGGCACGATGACGCGGCGACGCTGGCGCGCTGCCGGGATGCAATTCTTCTGTGAGTCGATGTTTCGGACAAACGAATTTTCCGAACGCATTGCATGACGCACGCGCATGAGCGCACCACATCGTGAACTAGACGACCGGTCGAATGAGACCGACCAGTCACCTAGGAACCGTTCGCGAGTGGATGCGCTGCGCTCATGCATAGCGTGCATAGATTCCGTTTGTCGCGGCGAATCGATCCGGCAAGAATCCACCTCACTCGACGAACGGCGCCGCCGGCACCGTGGCGCGAGCGGCCGTGTTCCTCAAGGGGAGAACCCTCGTGACGAAGTACGCATCCACCATTCACCGCCTGATCGAATCGCTCGAGGACGTGGCGGGCGCCATGCATCGCATGACGTTCGTCGACGACGCGGGCCACGAAGCGGGCATCACGTACCGGCACTTCGCGGAAGAGGTGTTTCGCCAGGCCGGCGCGCTGCGCGAGCTCGGGGTACGCGAGAACGATCTGGTGATGCTCGCGCTGCCGGCGTCGGTCGAGCATGCGGCCGCGATGATGGCCTGCGTGATGACGGGCGCGCTGCCCTGCACCGTGCCCGTTCCCGTGCGGCGTGCGGCGGCCGGGCGACAGGTCGCGGACGTCGCGTGCGAGCTGTACCGGCCGCGCCTCGTGGTTGCCGCGGACGCGCAAGCCGCGGCCTGGCGCGACGATGCGTTTCCCGCGGCCGCCACGCGCGTGGTCGATCTCGCGACGCTATCGAGCGCGGCCGACGCCGGCGCGCGCGCACTGATCAGTTCGAAGAGCGGCCGCGATCCGCATCATGTGCAGCTCACGTCCGGTTCGACGTCGCATCCGAAGGCCGCGGTGCTCAGCCACGAGAACGTGATCGCGAACGTGCTCGGCATCGGCGGATCGGTGCGATTCGACATCGCGGCCGGCGACGGCACCGCGTCGTGGCTGCCGCTCTATCACGACATGGGGCTGCTCACGCTGCTGTCGAACCTGCATTACCGCGCGCCGCTGCTGATGATGCAGCCGAACAGCTTCATCCGGAATCCGCTCGGCTGGCTGAAGCGCATCGCGTCGGCGCGCGCGACGACGACGTCGGTGCCGACCTTCGCGCTGCGCTACTGCGTGCGCCGCTTCAACGCCGCCGCGATGGACGGCGTCGATCTGTCCGCGTGCCGCAACATCTTCATCGGCGGCGAGCGCGTGGACGACGCGACGCTGCGCGATTTCGCCGCGACATTCGCGCCGTACGGGCTGGCAGAGTCGGCGCTGCAACCGTGCTACGGGATGGCCGAATCGACGCTCGCGGTATCGATGCATCGTGCATGGCACGAAGGCGCGGTCGACGGCGCGCCGTACGTGATCGCCGATACGCTCGACCGGCGCGCGCTGATCGAGCGCCGCGACGCGCAGCCGGCCGCCGCGAACGACGGCCAGGACACGGAGACCGAAACGGTGCTCGCGATGGGCACGCCGATCGACGGGATGGCGTTCCGCATCCTCGACGACGGCGGCCATGCGCTGGCCAACCGCGCGGTCGGCGAAGTCGCGATCCGCGGCACGTCGGTGATGCTCGGCTACCTGAACCCCGACGACGGCACGATCGCCGCGCCGCTGACGGCCGACGGCTGGTTCCGCACCGGCGACATCGGCTACGTCGCGGACGGCCAGCTGCATATCCTCGGCCGCAAGAAGGAAGTCATCATCATCCGCGGCAGCAACTATTTCCCGCACGAGATCGAGGAGGCACTCGCGTCGCACAGCGCGCTGCGCAAGAGCACCTGCATCGCGTTCGGCCTGCCCGATCCCGAAACCGGCACCGAGCGGCTGGTCGTCGCGATCGAGGCGCGGCCCGTCGACGCGACGCCGCAAACGCGCACCGAGTGCCAGCAGTTGCTCGCGTCGCGCATCGGCTTCGCCGCGCAGGATCTGTGTTTCGTCGAACCCGGCTCGCTGCCGCGCACGACGAGCGGCAAGCTGCAACGCCTGAAGTGTCGCGATCTCTATGCGAACGGCGCGCTGCCCGTGATTCCCGCGTCGGCCGCCGTCGAAGCAGTCCAGGGAGCGCTCGCATGACGGCCGCGTCCCTCGCCCCGGTGCTCGAACTGCGTGACGTCACGCGCACATACGAAGGCGCGGGCCGCGTCGTCGCGGTGCGCGGCGCGACGATCTCGATCGGGCAGCGCGACGTCATCGCGCTCGTCGGGCCGTCAGGCAGCGGCAAAAGCACGCTGCTCAACCTCGCCGGCTTTCTCGACGTGCCGACGAGCGGCGAACGCTGGCTCGAAGGCCGCCGCATCGACGACGCGCCGGACACGCTCGAACGGATTCGCCGCGAACGCATCGGCTTCGTATTCCAGCAATTCAACCTGATTCCGGTGATGTCGGCGCTCGAGAACGTCGAGCTCGGCTGCTTCGCATGGGGTACGCCGCGCACGCGGCGCGAACGCGCCCGCGCGATGCTCGACGCGGTGGGGCTCGCCGCGCGCGAGCGGCACCGCCCCGGTGAGCTGTCCGGCGGCGAACAGCAGCGCGTCGCGCTGGCCCGCGCGCTCGCCAAGGAGCCGGCGATCGTGATCGCGGACGAGCCGACGGCGAGCCTCGACAGCACCAACGCGCGGGCGGTCGCCGAGCTGATCCTCGACACCAACCGCACGCTGGGCACCGCCTTTCTGATTGCGTCGCACGACGATCGTCTGTGCGCGCACCTGCCGCGCCGCATCGAGATGCGCGACGGCGTACCGGGAGTGAATCGTGAACTGGTCGACGTTTGCGTGGCGTAACCTCTGGCGCAACCGGCGCCGCACCGTGCTGACGATGGCGATGATCGGCGTCGCCGCGTTCGCGTCGAGCCTCGCGCTCGGCTACGTGATCGCGACTTTCGACGCGGTCCGCGAAGGGTCGATCGACAGCGGCGTCGGCCATGTGCAGGTGCTGCATCACGGCTACCTCGACCTGATCGGCGAACGGCCGCTGCAATACGGGCTGACCGCGGACGAGCAGACCGCCGCCACGCAGGCGATTGCCAGGCTGCCCGGCGTCGCGACGACCGCGCGCGGCATCGACTTCGACGGGCTCGTGTCGAACGGCGATCTCAGCTACGGCTTCGTCGGCGAAGGCATCGAGCCGAACCGCGAGCCGCCCGGCTTCTTCGACTATCACACGGTGCTGTCGGGCCGCTATCTGTCGCCGACGAACGCGGGCACCGAAGTCGTCGTCGGCGCCGAACTCGCGCGCAAGCTCGGCGTGCACGTCGGCTCGGTCGTGCAGCTGATGGCGTCGACCGCGCACGGCGGCATCAACGCGACCGACGCGCAGATCGTCGGCGTGATGAGCACCGGCAACAAGGACGTCGACGAACGGATCGTCAACGTGACGTTCACGGCCGCGCAGACGCTGCTGCGCACCGACCGCGCGTCGCGCATCGCGGTGTTCCTGTCGGATACCGCGCACACGCCGGCCGCCGCCGCAGCGCTGCGCGCGGCGCTGCCGACGCTCGACGTGAAGACCTGGGATCAGCTCGTGTCGCTCTATCACCAGGTCGTCGCGCTGTACAAGAACCAGTTCTCGGTGTTCGGCGCGATTCTCTGCGTGACGATCCTGCTGTCGATGAGCAACTGGATCCTGATGAGCATCGTCGAGCGCCGCCGCGAGATCTCGACGCTGCGCGCGCTCGGCGTGCCGGCCGCCACGGTGCGCGGCGTGCTGATCCAGGAAACCGCGCTGCTCGGCCTGCTCGGTGCGGCCGCCGGCATCGCGCTCGCGCTGCTGACGATGGTCGCGCTCAATCACGCGCAGATCCACCTGCCGGCGCCGCCCGGCCGCGTGAAGCCGATCCTGCTCGAATTCACCGTGTCGCCCGTCGCCGTGGCCGCCGTCGAAGCCGCGTTCGTCGTGCTCGGCGTGGCCGCGGCGCTGCTCGCGACGCTCGGGCTCGCGAAACGCAACATCCTCGAAGGACTCGCCCCATGAATCGCATTCGCCTCACGTTCGCCGCATTCGCCGCGCTCGTCGTGTGCGCGCCGCTCGCCGCGCAGGCGGCCGACGCGCCGACGGCCCAGACCATGCTCGCCCGCGCCGACGCGTATCGCAGCACGGCCGCCGATACGCAGACGAACATCCAGATCACCAACGAAGTCGGCGGACAGTCCGGCGACGCGACGCGCTATCTCGTCTACACGCGCGGCAACGGCGACACGCTCGCGCTGACGCGCAGCGGCGAGAACGACGGCCAGAAGTACCTCGCGACGACGCGCGGGCACTGGTTCTACGTGCCGAACACGCGCAGCGCGGTACGCATCAACGGGATGCAGCGGCTGCAAGGGGAAGTCGTGATCAGCGACATCACGCGCACGCACTGGGCCGACAGCTATCGCGCGACGGCCGCGCCCGGCACGACGCCGATCGCCGGCAAGCCGGCCACCGAGCTCGACCTGACCGCGACCGATCCCGACAACGTCTACCCGACGATCAAGCTGTGGGTCACGCCCGATACCGACGTGCCGGTGCGCGCGCAGTTCTTCCTGGCGAGCGGCCTGCTGTTTCGCAGCGCCGATTTCTCCGCGCCGGTCGACGCGAACGGCCGCAAGGTGATCCGCAAGATCACGTATCGCAACGAGGTCGAGAAACAGCGCGCAAGCGTCGTCGACATCCTCGACGGCCAGCCGCGCAAGATTCCGTCGGGCTGGTTCAACCCCGACACGCTCGCCGATGGCCAGTGAGTACGACGCCGATGCCGACGCTCATCGTGACCGCCTCCATTCATCGCCCGAACGCGCCCGCCGCGGCTGGCCCGGTGTCGCGCTTGCCATCCCGCTCGCGCTCGGCTGCACGCTTGCGCACGGAGAATCGCTGATGGACCAGCTCGGCACGCTCAACGGCATCGGCTACGCGCGCACCGTCGACAGCATGGACGGCCGCGCGCTGCTCGGCCGCCTGATCGGCGATTCGCCGCGCAACCAGCAGGAAGCCGGCCTGCTCGCACGCATCGACGGCGAGAACCTGTTCGTGAATGCGCGCGTGGTCGCGAGCAATCACTCGCTCGGCGCGCAGGCGAGCCGCTTCAACGAAGCCGGCGTGCGCTACGCGTTCGACAACGGCATCACGCTCACGGCCGGCAAGCGGATCGATACGCTCGACACGTCGCAGGCGTTCTTCCCGCTCGGCTTCTTCCAGAAGCGGGCCGCGACGGCCGACATCTACGATCGCTACGGCGACGTCGAAGGCACGTCGCTCGTCGAAGCGAAATGGGCCGGCGAGCAGACCACGCTGCAGTTCATCGCCGGCGAGAACCACACGCTGCGCAACGACGTCGACAACCGCGACGTGCAGGGCGCGACGCAGCTCGTACGCGGCGCCTACAACTGGTCGGGCGGCTCGGCCGCGCTGCTCGCCGGCCGTCACGCGGGCCGTGGCGGCACCGGCGCGACGCTGTCGTTCGACGTCGCGCGCTCGAACACCGTCTATGCGAGCGCGTGGGTCGAGCGCGGCACGACGCGGCCGCTGCCCGCTTTCATCGCGAACGGCACGCCGCTCGATACGGCGGCCGCGTACGACGCCGTCGATCGCCGCAACGATCGCCAGTACATGTGGCGCAGCGCGCTCGGCATGCAGAGCGCGCTGCCGGGCAACCTGTCGCTGATCGTCGAGTGGTCGCACGACGAAGCGCGTTACGACGCGAGCCAGTGGCGCCGGATGGTCGGCGCGGTGCAGGCGAACAACGCGCTGCTGCCCGTCGCGCCCGGCGCCGCGCTGGCCGGCCTCCGCGGCACGGCCAATTTCGTGAGTGTCGACGGCAGCCTGCGCGACTACCTGTTCGCGCGGCTCGGCAAGAAAGTCGGCCGCGTCGAGTATTCGCTGCGCGGCGTCTATTCGCCGCAGGACAAGGGCCTGCTCGCGATCGCGCAGGTCGTCGCCGACGTGAACCAACGCGTGAGCGTCGATGTCGCGCTCACCCACGCCTTCTCCGACAGCCAGTCCGAGTACCGGATGGTCGGTCTCGGCACCCGCATCGACGCCGCCGTGCGCGTGCGTTTCTGACAGGAACCCTGCCATGTCCACGCTTTCCGTTCCCGCTTCGACCGCCACGCCGCTCGCGCCGCCGCTGCTGCTGCGAGTGGCCGACCAGGCCGCGTATCCGGTGCTGCGCCACCTCGACGCGATCGGCACGCCGCCGCATGCCGCGGCCCGGCTCGTCGAGGCTGCCGCCGTGCGGCTGCTCGACAGCGAGATGGTGATCGCACTGCGCTCCACGGCACCGGACGTGCTGCCCGACGCGTCCGCGTCGACCCCGCTGCGGCACGACGAAGCGCCGCTCACCGAAGCGCTGCTCGAGCAGATCGGCCGCGAAGGGTTTCATCACCTGTTCAAGCCGTTCATGCGCGCGTTCATCCGCATCATGTTCGGGCTGTTCTTCTCGGACGACCAGAATCGCCGCGCCTGCGAGTGCATCGACGCCGGCCACAACTTCGCGTTCCTGATGAGCGACGGCGGCGGCCCGACGCTCGCTGCCTGGCGCACGGTCGTGCGCAGCGACGACAACGGCCTCGCGCTGACCGTCGACAAGGTGTGGGGCATCGAGGCGCATCGCGACTGCATGGCCGTCGTCGCCGCGCGCTTGCCCGGCGTGATGTTCCCGGCCGCGTACCTCGTGTGGCCCGACGAATACCGAAAGCTGAAACGCTCGACCTGCGGCGCGCCGTTCCTCGCGGGCAACCTGCAGCTCGCGAACGTCGGCGGCCAGGTGCGCGTCGCCGCCGAGGACCGGCTGCGGATCGGCGGCCCGACCGTATTCAACAAATACCTGACCGTCGTGCGGCCGTACTTCGTCCGCGCGCTGATGGCGCACGTCGGCTGGCTCGAGCGGACCGGCCGCGTCGAACTCGACGCCGATGCGCGCGCCGTGCACCGCTTCATCGCGGACGCCGCGCGCAGCCAGACCGACGATGCGCACTACAGCTTCGGCAAGGTGCAGCGCGTGCTCGCGATCAAGCTGCTGTCGAACGAGTTCCTGAGCGCGCTCGTACGCGACGGCAAGGTGCCGCTGTTCGACGACCAGCGCGACCTGCTGGCATTTTCGAAGATGGAAGGCAGTTCGTACCGTTGTTATCACGAGCTTCGCAAGAGCCTGCGCTGCGAAGCCGGCAGTTGACCCACGCGACAGGCCGATCGATCCCGATCAAATCCACTCAACTTCAGGAGCTCCCCTCATGACGACCCAGAACGTTCCGGCCGACGCGCTCGACATCCTGTCCCGCGAAGTCGCGAAGATCCTCAACGTCGAAACCGTCGACACGGACGCCGGCATCGGCGAACTCGGCATCGATTCGCTGAACATCGTCGAGCTGATCGTGTTCTGCGAACAGCTTTACGGTTCGATCGATCCGGAAGCGCTGAACATCACGCAGTACACGACGCTGCAGCAGCTCGACGCGCAACTGCGCAGCCAGCAGCACGCGGCCTGATACGGCGATGCTCGCGCCCCTTGCCCCCGTGGCGGCCGCCGCCGTCCAGCCGGCCCCGGCGACCGCGCTGACCGTGCAGGCGCTCGCGTACCGGCGCGTCGCGCCGTCGCGCGACGGCGCGGCCGTGCCGCTCGACGATACGGCCCGCGCGATCGGCACGCTCGCGTGCGCCGAACGCGAGCGGCTGTGCGGTGCGATCGGCGCGGACGACTACGTGGTCAGCTCGACGATCCTGTCGATGCTGCTGATGAACGATTCGCCGCAGCACCGCGTGTTCGCGCAGGCCCTTGCCGGCGCGAACGACTACACGCCCGACTGGATGACCTGCTCGTACGAATGCGCGGGCTGGGGCTACGTGCTGCGCCGCGCGCTCGCGACCGCGGCCGAGACCGGGCCGCGTACGCTGCTGCTGCAGATCGTCGACGTCGACGTGCACGGCTACACGTACTGGCACGGCAATCCCGCCTGGGGGCGCTCGGGCTTCGGCGTCTGCACGCTGCTCGTCGACGTCGACCGCGAACCGGCGCAGTCGGTCATCGCGGACGCCGCGCCGCCGGCCAGCGCGGTCGTGCGGCTCGGCCGCGACATCCGCACGTTCTGCGCGGCGCGCCCCGGCCTGCACGCGGCGCTGCCGTTCTTTCCGGCCACGTCGCGCCGCGCGCTGCTCGCGTCGGTCGGCAAGACGCCGCTGCTGCCGGACGGCCACGGCGTGTTCGGTCATGCGTTCGGCAGCGACCCGTGGCTGTCGGTGCTGCTCGCGCACCGCGACGGCGACACGCCGCGCCGCGCGGCCGTCTGCTCGCTCGCGCTGAACGGCTATTACGCGATCGCCGACGTCGCGTTCGCGCCGGACGCGACGTTTTCTCTCGACGGCGAGGCGTGACATGGTGCGACCCGTTCACTTCACCTACCGGATCGAGCGCGACGCGCGACAACCCGTGGCGGTCGCGGCCAGCGCGTACCGGATGCCGCTCGACACGCCGGCCGACTATGCTCGCGCCGCGCTCGCGGAAGCGGCCGGCGATGCGTACGACGCGGGCAATACGTACGACGTGGCCGGTGGCGAGCGCCGCGTGCTGCTCGACCATGTCCAGTATTTCGCATTCCTCGCGGAAGTCACCGCGCGGATTCGCGACGCCGTGCATCCGGATGCCCGCCTGTTCATCGAAGTCTGCGCACCGTATTTCGGCGCGCTGCCGGCCGAACTGCTCGCCCCGCACGTGCTGCTCGGCGTGCACCTGTACGACGAAGCATTGCGCGACGCATCGCGCGGCGCGCCGGTCGTGTGGATCGGCGACCGCATCCTGCGCGACGCGGAGTTCGCCGGCGACAACCGCGTGTGCTGCGCAATCTGGCCCGCGCGGCTCGCCGATGCATTCGACGTGCAACTGCGCGGCGCGTGGCCGTCGTTCGCGATCCGCCTCGAACCGCACCCGGGTGCGTCGCGCGCCGCCGCCCCGTTCACCGATTCCGCCCATCATTCCGGCGCCGCCGCGCGGCCGGGGAGACCCTGACATGAATGACACGCTTACCGTGATGCAGGACACGGCCGACATCCGCTGGTCGATGCCCGTCGACGCGCTGATGTCGAACGACTACGCACTGCGCGAAGAGGCGCTGAACCGGCTGTACGAGAAGGCGAAGGCCGCGCAGTGGGACGTCGCGACCGACGTCGACTGGAGCCACGACCTCGACCCGGCGAACCCGCTCGGCATGCCCGACCCGACGCTGCTGATCTACGGCACCGAGCTATGGGGCAAGCTCGCGGACGCCGACAAGCGCGAGGTGCGCCATCACGCGCAGGGCTGGCTGCTGTCGCAGATCCTGCACGGCGAGCAGGCCGCGCTGATCTGCGCGTCGAAGCTCGCGTCGGCCGAGGACGGCCTGAGCGCGCGGCTGTGCGCGGCCGCGCAGATGATGGACGAAGCGCGCCACGTCGAGGCGTACGCGAAGCTCGTCAACGAAAAGCTCGACGTCAGCTACCCGATGAGCCGCTCGCTGAAGGGGCTGCTGCACGACACGATCACGAGCAGCGCGCTCGACATGACGAACCTCGGGATGCAGGTGCTGGTCGAGGGCATCGCGCTGTCGATCTTCCAGAGCGTCGTCGCGTACAGCACCGATCCGTTCATCAAGGACCTGTTCCTGCGAATCCAGCGCGACGAAGCACGCCACTTCGCGGTCGGCCGGATCACGCTGTGCCGCGTGTACGCGGAGATGAGTTCGCACGAACTGCGCGAGCGCGAGGAGTTCATCTGCGAAGGCGCGGCCGTGCTGTACGAGCACCTGTGCGCGGACGACATCTGGGAACCGATGGGGCTGTCCAAGCGCGAATGCAGCGCAATGGTGCGCGAATCGCCGGTGTCGAGCTCGATCCGCCGCTCGATCTTCCGGCGCCTGGTGCCGACGATCCGCGAGATGGGGCTGCTCACGCCGACCGTGCAGGCGACTTTCGAAAAGCTCGACGTCCTCGACTACGCGGCGATGCCGCTCAACTGAACCATGACGACGACCTCCTCCCAAGCGTCACGCGATTTCTGGATCGGCATCGACGCGGTGGCCTACGAGCTGCCGGGCCCGCCCGTCGATATCGAGGCCTGGGCCGCCGAACGCGACTATCCGGCGCAGCGGGCGGCCGCGATCGCGCAGTCGGGCAGCCGCTATTTCCACATGGCGCTCGACACCAGCGAAACCGATCTCGCGATCGCGGCGGTCGGCCGGCTGCTCGACACCGCGCGCGTGCATCCGTCCGACGTCGGCGCGATCGTGCACGTCCACACGCAGCAATTCAGCGTGCCGCCCGCGCCGCGCAGCCTGCCGCACGAAGTGGCCGCGCAATTCGGCATCGAGCCGCTGTGGCTCGGCTCCGTCGCGCAACTGAACTGCGTGTCGGTCGCGGCTGGCATCGAGACGGTTCGCGCGCTGATGCGCCGCCATCCGCAGCTCGACGCGGCGCTCGTCGTGTCGTCCGACCGCGTGTACGGCGAGGATTACCGGATGCGGCAGATGACCGGCGTGCAGTGCGACGGCGCGGCCGCGATGCTGATCACGCGCAACAGCACGAAGAACCGGCTCGGCGGCATTGCGATCGAGACGCATGCGAAATGGCATCGCGGCTCGGACACGGTCGCCGCGAACGAGGCGGACCTGATCATGATGGAATGGCCGTACACGCGCCGTGCGATCGACGCGGCCGTCGCGCTCGAGCCTCATGCGCTCGACGCGTACGACCTCGTGCTGCCGCACAACGCCGACCTGCCCGGCTGGAACGCGCTGTGCCGCGCGATGCGCGTACCGGCCGAGCGGCTCTACGCGGACAACATCCGTGCGCGCGGCCACGCGTGCTGTTCGGATTTTCCGATCAACCTGGCCGACGTCGGGCTCGATGCGCTCGCGCATGGCCGGCGCGTGCTCGGCGTGATGCAGTCGAACTGCGGCGCGTATGCGGCCGCCACGCTCCATCCGGTGGGCCGCCATGACGCCTGAGCGCCCGCTTCCGCCCGCCGCCGATCACGCGTGGATCGCCGATCTGCGCACGCCGTGCTACGTGTACGAGCCGGAGGTCGCGATCGCCCGCTACCGGTCGCTGAAGGCGCGGCTCGGCACGCGGCTGATCGTGTCGCTGAAGGCGAACCCGAACCAGGACATGCTCGCGCGCTGCGCGCATGCGTACGAGGACGGCGTCGAACTCGCGAGCCGCGGCGAACTTGACGCGGTGATCGGCCGGATCAAGACGGCGCGCTACCTGAACAATCCGTCGATGGACGAGATGTTCATGCGCGCGGGGCTCGCGTCGCGCTGCCATTTCGTACTCGACAACCCGGACGCGGTCGCGCGCTTCGTGCCGCTCGCCCGCGAAGCGGCGGCCGGCGGCAGCACGCCGGGCGCGGTGCTGCTGCGCGTGAATGCCGGCGCGCTGGCGGGTGAACAGGCGCGCGCGCTATGGCACGACCACTTCGGGATGACGCCGAACGAGACGCACGACGCGGTGCGCACGCTCGCGGCTGCCGGCCTGCCGGTGGCCGGGCTGCATGTGTTCTCCGGCCCGCATTCGTTCATCCGCCAGGACCCGACGCAGCCCGACACGCTCGTGTTGCCCGAATTGCTCGCCGCGCTGGCCCGCGATCTCGCACCCGCCAACGGCGCGCCGCTCGGTTCGTTGAGCCTCGGCGGCGGTTTTGCCGACGATCACCCGGGCGATGCCGCGTTCGACCGCTATGCCGCCGCGCTCGCGCCGCTGGCCGGCCCCTATTCGCTCGCGCACGAATCGGGCCGCGCGATCTTCGCCGATGCGGGCGTGTTCGCGACGCGCGTCGTCGCGGTCAAGACATGGCAGGACCGCACGATCGCCGTCTGCGACGGCGGGCTGTCGCATGCGTTCCTGCTCGCGCAGACCGAATCGGTGATGCGCCGCCTCGCCGCGCCGTCGCTCGTGCGCCGCACGCCCGCGCCGCCGCCCCGTGGCGTGCCGACGCTCTACGTCGGCAGCACCTGCAGCCGCGCGGACGTGATCGGCCGCGACGACACAGGCGCACCGCCGCAGGTCGGCGACATCGCGGTGTTCGAGCGCTGCGGCGCGTATCACCGCACGTACTCGATGGCGCATTTCCTGTCCCACGAAGCCGCGCACGTGTACGTGCGGCCGGCCTGAACCCGAGGAGCCGATCATGAACGCATTGATCAGCATCGCCGACCTGCTCGAACACGGCGCCGAGCGCTGGCCGCATCATCCGGCGTATGCCGACGGCGGCGGCACCCTGACTTACGACAAGCTCGCCCGCGCGGTCCGGCGCGCCGCCGCCGTGCTCGCGGCGCGCGGCGTGCAGCCCGGCGAACGCGTCGCGATCTACGCGCCGAAGCGCATCGAAACCGTGGTCGCGATACTCGCGGCCAACGCACTCGGCGCGATCTTCGTACCGGTCAATCCGCAGTTGAAGGAAGCGCAGATCGAACACATCGTCGCCGACAGCGGCGCCGCGCTGTTCGTGACCGGCGCGCAGCGGCTCAAGCGCCTGCCGGCGCTCGCCGCGCTCGTCGGCACGCGCACGCTGCTGATCGAGGAGCTGGCCGACGCGATCGACTCGCCGGGCACCGATACGCCGGCGACGGCAGCGGCCCCCGCCGGCCGCCCGGTCGACGACGATCCGGCCGCGCTGCTCTACACGTCCGGCTCGACCGGCAAGCCGAAGGGCGTCGTCGTGTCGCATCGCAACCTGGTGTCGGGCGCGTTCAGCGTCGCGGCGTACCAGCGGCTCGCCGACGACGACGTCGTGCTCGGCGTGCTGCCGCTCAGCTTCGATGCGGGCCTGAGCCAGCTCACGACCGCGCTGGCGTCCGGCGCGTGCTACACGCCGCTCGACTTCCTGCAGCCGGCCGAGGTGCCGCGCCATTGCGACGCGTTCGGCGTGACGTCGATCACCGGTGTGCCGCCGCTGTGGATGCAGATCGCGTCGGCCGGCTGGAGCGACACCGCACGCACGCGGCTCCGCCGCTTCGCGAACACCGGTGGCCATCTCGCGACGCCGCTGCTGCACCGCCTGCAGGCGCTGTTCACGCAGGCTTCGCCGTACCTGATGTACGGGCTGACCGAGGCATTCCGCTCGACTTACCTGGCGCCGGCCGACGCGGCGCTGCGCCCGACGTCGATCGGCAAGGCCGTGCCGAACGCGGAGATCCTCGTGCTGCGCGCTGACGGCAGCGAATGCGCGGCCGACGAACCCGGCGAGCTCGTGCACCGCGGCGCGTTCGTCACGCTCGGCTACTGGAACCGGCCCGAGCTGACCGCGCAGCGCTTTCGTCCGCTGCCGCGCCGGCACGGCGAGATTCCGCGCCCGGACGTCGCCGTGTGGTCGGGCGACATCGTGCGGCGCGACGCGGACGGTTACCTGTACTTCGTCGCGCGCGGCGACGACATGATCAAGACCTCCGGCTATCGCGTGAGCCCGACCGAGGTCGAGGACGTGCTGTTCGCGCTACCGCACATCCGCGAGGCCGCGGTATTCAGCGTCCCGCATCCCGCACTCGGTGAAGCGATCGCCGCGTGCGTCGTGTCGACGCTCGACGCCGACGCGTGCCGCGCCGACATCGCCCGCGCATGCCGCGACGCGTTGCCCACCTACATGAACCCGCTCGTCGTCGAGCCGCTGCCGACGTTGCCGCGCAACCCGAACGGCAAGATCGACCGACCCGCATTGAAAGCGCAGTATCGCGACGCGTTCGCGCGCCCGAACCTCGAGGAGACCGCAGCATGAGCCTGTCGACGCTCGATGAAACCTGTGTCGGCGCGCCGCGCGTCGCCGCGCCCGGCACGCTCGCGTTGTCCGGCGGCGTCGTGGTGCTGCCGCCCGCCGTCGTGTTCAGCGCGATCCAGGCGCAGGAGCGCCACCCCGGCTACCGGCACCTGCTGCTGCCGCAGGCGCGCTTTGCGCGGCCGCGCGGCATGGGCGCGCTGACGCCCGACGAAGGCACGCGCCTTGCGCCGGGCGGCCGGCCCGCGCTGCGCGTCGCGCCGCCGGGGCGCAGCCTCGCCGATCTCGCCGCCGACGCGGCGCTGGACCTGCGCGACCAGCTCGGCTCCGGCGCGCTGGCCCGCACGACGCACGTGATCGTCGCCAGTTGCGCGCTCAACGAAGGGATCGGCGACTCGGTCGTCGGCCGCATGCAGTACGAACTCGGGCTGCAGCGCGTGACGCCGTTCGCGCTCGGCCAGAACGGCACGCTCGGCTGGTATTCGGCGCTGATGCTGCTCGACGGGCTGCTGCTCGACGAAGGCGACCAGGCGCTCGTGATCCTCAGCGACAAGTGGCTCTACCCGTTCTTCCGCCAGTTTGGCGACCTGGTCGGCTACGGCGACGCGGCCGCCGCGCTGCTCGTGTCGCGCGCGGGCCCGGCGCCGGAACCTGCGGCGTGGGGTGGCATACGGTCCGTCGCGCTCGAATTCGGGCCATCGATCACGGACCCGTGGGCCGATGCGCCAACCGCGCTGCGCGACACGCTCGCGCCGGTCGCCGCCCGCGCGATCCGCCGCGCGCTCGAACAGGCCAACTTGCGCGCGAACCAGATCGACTGGTGCGTGCCGCCCGGCTTCGATCCCGGCTTCGCGGCGCGCGTGGCCGACGCCGCGTCGATTCCGGTCGCCGCGCGCATCCAGCACGACGGCTCGGGCCATCTGTCGTCGGCCGAATCGGCCGCCGCGCTGATCCGGCTCGCGGGCGCGCTCGACGAAGGCGAGCGCCGCACGGTGCTCGTGTGGGACGCGGCGCTGCATGGCGCGGCGGCCGCCGCCGTGGTCGACCTGGCCGGCGGCCTCGACGCCGCACTCGATATCGAAGGAGACGCATGATGAGCGCATACAAGGTGAGCCTGCGCGAGCTGCGCTTCTTTCTGTGGGAACTGTTCGAGGCCGACAAGCGGTTCCTGGCGGAACACGGCCTGTACGGCACGCACGATCGCGCGTCGATCGATGCGCTGCTCGAACGCGCCCGCGATTTCGCGCTCGACCTCGGCCGCAGCTACCAGCAGGCCGACGTCGAGGGCTGCACGCTGCTCGACGACGGCCAGGTACGGATTCCTTCGCATTTCCACGCGCTGTGGGCGCGCTTTCGCGACGAATGGTCGAACACGCTGTTCGGCACCGCGCACGGGCTGCCGCCGATCGTCACGCAGATGATCTACGAGATGTTCATGGGCGCGAACCCGTCGTTCATGACCTACGGCGGCTTCACGCGCCCCGCGGTCAAGCTGCTGCAGATGCACGGCACGCCGCACCAGAAGGCGCTGATCGCACCGCTCGAAGCGTATCGCTGGGACGCGTGCTTCTGCGCGACCGAACCGCAGGCCGGCACCGACCTCACCGCCGTGGCGCTGCGCGCGACGCCGCTCGAACGCGATATCTACGCGATCGACGGCGAGAAGGTCTATATCTCGGCCGGCATGCACGAACTGACGGAAAACACGCTGTATTTCGTGCTCGGGCGCATCGATACCGCGTCGCCGGATTCGTTCTCGCTGTCGTGCCTCGTCGTGCCGCGCTTCTGGCCCGACGAGGAAACCGGCGAGCTGCAGCCGAACCACGTCGACTGCATCGGCCTGCCGCGCAAGATGGGGCTCAAGGGCTGCGCGAACACACATCTCGTGTTCGGTTCGAACGGCACGACGAAAGGCTGGCTGCTCGGCGGCCGGCGCAACGTCGGCCTGCTGCAGCTGATGCCGCTGATGAACCAGGCGCGGATGAGCACCGGGATGTTCGGCGTCGGCGTCGCGTCGAGCGCGTACCTGCACGCGGTCGAGTATGCAGGCCGCCGGCTGCAGGGCCGGCCGATCGAGCGCGCATCGAATACCCACGCCGCGCGCGTCGCGATCGTCGAGCACGCGGACGTGCAGCGCATGCTGGTCGACATGAAAAGCCGCGTCGACGGCTGCCGCGGCCTGCTCGGCAAGCTCGCGGCGACCGCGACGCGTGCGGCGATGCTCGAAGCCACGCCCGACGCCGACCCGGCCGAGATCGAGCGCCATCGCAAGCTGCAACTGTTGCTGACGCCGATCTGCAAGGCGTTCATCTCGGACCAGGCGTGGCGCATCTGCGAAACGGCGATCCAGGTGCACGGCGGGCTCGGCTATACCGATGCGAGCCCGGTCGAGCAGAACGCGCGCGACGTGAAGATCCTGTCGATCTGGGAAGGCACGAACTACATCCAGGCGCAGGATCTCGTGCGCGACAAGCTCGGCTTCGGCCGCCATTCGCGACTGATCCAGTACTACCGCGACGAACTCGACGCGTTCCTCGCGCAGCAGCATCACGCCGGCACGCACGCGGAGTTGCGGCCGCTGTTCGATGCGCTGCGCGCGGGCGCCGACCGGATCGCCGCCGCGCTCGACGACATCGCCCGCGACGTGCAGGACGGCCACACGCATCGCAGCAGCCAGTTCTATACGCGCTTTCTGGAGATGTTCGGCGTGGTCACGTCGGCGTGGGTGCTGCTCGAATCGGCGACGATCGCCGCGCGCCGGCTCGATGCGCCGGAAACGGCCGACGCGCCGGCCGAACTCGCGTTCTATCGCGGCAAGCTGAAGAGCGCGCGCTACTACTTCGCGAACGTGCTGCCCGTCGTCGATCAGCACGCGGCCGTGATCGCCGCGATGGCGCACGCGGCGATCAGCGTCAGCAGCGACGAACTCGCCGCGGTGGAATGACATGGACACGACACTCGACTCCGGCACCTCCGCCACCACGACCGCGACCGGCGCTGCGCCGCGCAACCTGCTCGGCCGACCGACGACGCGCCATCGCGGCACCGATATCGACGGCGCGACGCTCGACCCCGAAGCGCTGCGGGTACGCGATCTCGACCTGAACGCGCTGATCGGCGCGGCGACGTTCGAAGGCGCGCTCGCGCATCTGTGGTTCGACGTCGCGCCCGGCCGCGCCGACCATCGCACGCACGAGGCGGCGATCGCCGCGCGGCTCGCGGCGTTCGCCGACGCGCTGGCGCCGGGCTCGGTCGCCCAGTCGGTCGCCGCCGACCTCGGCGCGGCGGGCGTCGCGCCGGTATTCGCGGCGGCGTCCGGCCTGCTGCGCGGCCTCGACGACGTGGCCGGCCGGGTGCACGGCCCGGCGCCCGACGATGCCGATCTCGACACGATGCTGCTGTGCGCGGCCGCCGCGCCGTTCCTGCTGCATGCGGCGATCGAGGGCCGGCCGTTCACGGCCGGCCCACAGGGCCGCGGCGGCACGGCGCTCGATGCAGCGCAGACGCAAGCGCAACGCATGCTCGTGCTGACCGGCGCGACGCGTGCCGATGCACCGGCGCAAGCGGCGATGGACATGCTGCTCGTCGCGTGGCACGCCGGCTTCGGCTACATCACGCCGACCGTGCTCGCGCCGCGCGTCGCGATCGGCACCGGCGTCACGCTGACGCAGGCGATCGCGTCCGGCTTCCTCGCGAGCGGGCCGTCGCACGTCGGCGCGGCACTCGAAGCGATGCAGTGGCTCGCCGCGCTCGCACGGTCGATACCGAGCGGCACCGACGCGCCGGCCGCCGCGCTCGACGCGGCAGGCCGCGCGGCGATCGATGCGACGCTCGACGCGAAACGCACGCTGTACGGCTTCGGCCATCCGCTGTTCGTCGCCGATCCGCGTCCACCGCATATGCGCGGTCAATTTGCGAAAGCAGGCTTCGACGGCGCATACGTCACGCTGTTCGACGCGTGCTGCGCGCAGGCCGACGCGCGCCGCGCGCTGCGGCCGAACATCGATTTCCTGACCGCCGCGACGCTGCTCGAACTCGGTGTCGCCGCGCCGTCGTGGGGCGTCGGCATCGGGCTCGGCGCGCGCATCGCGGCGATGGCCGCGCATGCGGTGGAACGCCGCCGCCGCCCGGCGTTCGGCGTCAACAGCGCGACCGCGCGACGGCTGCTGGCCGCCGTGCCGGTCGGCTGGCTGTGAACCCTCACTCTCTCGCACAAGGAACGTCATGCTGCTCAAGAACCTGCGCCCGGCGAACGACTACGATCGCTTCGCCACCGAAACGCTCGAACCGTGGGACCTGCTGTTCATCAGCCGCATCCGCCAGCTGGCGCGCGGGATGACGGCCGGCACGATCGCCGACATCGGCACGGCCACCGGCGTCGTGCCGGTGCGGCTCGCGACCGATCCGGCGATGCGCGGCTGGCGCTACGTCGGCATCGACCTCGATCCGGCGATGCTCGACGAAGGTCGCCCGCGCATCCACGAACTCGGGCTCGACGACACGATCGAGATGCGCGTCGGCGACGCGCTCGCGCTGCCGTTCGACGACGGCACGCTGACGATGGCGGTCGGCCGCGCGACGCTGCACCACCTGCCCGACAAGGCGCTCAGCCTGACCGAGATGTACCGCGTGCTGGAGCCGGGCGGCATCGCGCTCGTGCACGACATGCGCCGCGACGCGCCACAGCACCTGCTCGACCGCTTCACCGAGATGCGCGCCGCTGCCGACTATCCGCCGACCCACGTCGAGGAAAAGATCACGCTCGACGAAGCGCATGCACTGGTGGCCGAAGCCGGCCTGACGGCGGTGGCGTCGATCTACAGCCCGAGCATGGGGCTCGGCGCGCTCGGCTTCGAAATCCTGCTGAAGAAACCGGCGCTGGCCTGAGCGATGACCGATCTCGCCTTCCTCGCCGCGCATGCCGCCGTGCGGCTCGGCGCCGACGACGTGCACTGCGCGCCGGTCGCGCCCGGCGCGACGCTGCCGCTGTGCGTGACGCCGCGCAGCGCCGAACTCGCGACGTCGCCGGAGATGTTCGTCGCGTGGTACCGCTCGCGGCTCGACACGATCGACACGCTGCTCGACGCGTGCGGCGCGCTGCTGTGGCGCGGCTTCGCGGTGCCCGACACCGCCGCGTTCGGCCGCCTCGGCGCGCTGTATCCGGCGCACGCGAACGGCTACACGGCCGGCGCCGCGCCACGCAAGCAGATCGACGGCCAGGTCTATGAATCGACCCGCATGCCGCCGCCGTTCAGGATCGGGCTGCATCAGGAGATGGCCTACATGCCCGCGTTTCCGCGCCTCGTCGCGTTCTACTGCCGGCAGCCGGCCGACGCGGGCGGCGAAACGCCGATCTGCGACATGCGGCGCGTGACCGCGCGCGTGCCGGCCGCGCTGCGTGAGCGGTTCGCCGAACGCGGCGTAATGTACCTGCGCAATTTCGCGGCGCCGGGCGACCGCGCGGACGGCCTCGCGGCGAACCCGAACCTGCCGTTCGCCGCGTACCACCGGCCGTGGGACGACGCCTTCGGCACGACCGAGCGCGACGAAGTCGAGCGGCTGTGCGCTGAGCGCGGCGTCGGCTGCCATTGGCTCGACGACGGCAGCGTGACGGTATCGCACGTCGGCAGCGCGCTGCGCACGCATCCGCGCACCGGCGAGACGGTGTGGTTCAACCAGGCGAGCGCACAGCACCCGAACCCGCGCTCGATGGGCGAGCTCAGCTATCGCTACCTGCAGCGCATGTACGGCGCGCGCGCCGCGTTCCCGTACGAGATCCGCTACGGCGACGGCACGCCGATGCCGTTCGACGATCTGGTGGCGATCTACGACGCGCTCGACGACGAGGAATGCGCGTTCCCGTGGCAGGCCGGCGACGTGCTCGTCGTCGACAACATGCTGGTCGCGCACGGCCGCAACCCGTACCGGGGCGCGCGCGACACGCAGGTCATGCTGTTCGACTGAGGATGCCGACGATGAGCGTTTCGTTTCTTGCGTCCGTGCGCGCGATGTTCGCCCCGGCCGCCGCGTTCGACCGGCCGCGGCGCGCGGGCACGCCGCCGTTGCCCGACGCACATGCGCCGGGTGCGGCGCTCGGCGCGCGCGCGATTGACGTCGCGGCCGGCGATTTCCGCTTCTCCGCGCGCCACGTGCGGTTCCGGCTCGGCGCGATCACCGCGATCGTCGGGCCGAACGGCTCGGGCAAGACCACGCTGCTCGAAACGCTGCTCGGCTTCCGGCGCGGCGGCAGCGACGTGCGCGTGCTCGACGTGCCGGCCGAGCGCTTCATGCGCGATTCGCGCTCGCTGCAGCGAATCGGCGCGCAATTGCAGAAGGTCGAGTATCCCGATCATCTGCGTGTATCCGAGATCGTCGCGCTGCACCGCGCGATGTATGCGCACACCGATGCGGCGATCACCGACGCACTCGGCATCGCCGAGTTGCTCGACAAGCCGTGCCGCGCGCTGTCGAAGGGGCAGCGCCAGCGCGTGGACCTGTACGTCGCGCTCGCGCACCGGCCCGAGCTGGCCGTGCTCGACGAGCCGTTCACGGGCCTCGACCGCCGCTATGCGGGCGTCGTGATCGACCTGCTGCGCCACCGCGCAAACGGCACGAGCGTCGCGATGATCTGCCATTCCGAGGAGGAACTGAGCGTGGTCGACGATCTCGTCTGGGTGCGCGACGGCGGCGTGCGCTACCAGGGCGACCAGGACACGCTGCGCGCCGAACTCGTCGGCGATGCGCGCGCGGTCCTGCATTGCCGCGACGCAGCCGATGCACGCGCGCTGCGCAAGCGGCTCGCGGCGCTGCCCGGCGTGACCGGCGTGCGCGTGTCGGCCACGCATGTGGTCGAGGCGTTCGGCGATGCGACGCTGCATCCGAACGTGCACCGGATCGTCGGCGAACAGGGTATCCAGCATCTCGCGCTCGCGCCGAGCACGCCGGGCGACCTGCTGCGCCTGTGCACCGAGGGCCCGACCCATGACTAAGGTGTTCCTGATCCTCGTGCGCAACGAGCTGCTCGGCTATCTGCGCAGCCGCTCGTCGCTGTTCTGGACGCTGGTGTTCCCGGTGTTCTTGCTGAGCGTGATGCTGTTCGCGTTCGGCGGCTCGGGCTCGCTCGGCACGGCCGACATCGCGTTCGACGTGCCCGGCGGCGCGACGCCGTACAACGAGGCGTGCAAGGCGCAGATCGTCGCCAGCCTGTCGCACAGCGACACGGTGAAGGCGACCTTCGGCGGCCGCGGCACGCCGGCCGAGCGCGTGACCGTCGTGCTCGGCGCCGACGAGCGCACGCCGGCGACGATCCGCTACGACTTCAACGGCTCGCTCGCGGTAAAGGCCGCGTCGCGGGTCGTCGAGATCGCGCTCGCGCGCTGCGCCGCGCAGCGGCTCGGGCTGCCGGCCGCGCAGGCACGCTTCGAGAATGCCGCGCCCACGCGCCGCCCGTTCGACTATGGCGCGTTCTTCGCGACCGGCATCCTCGTGATGGCGTTCATGGCGATCGGCCTCAACTCGACGACCACCGCGATCGCCGCGCTGCGTGAGCGCAATACGTTCAAGCTGTACGTGTGCTTCCCGGTGTCGCGCGGCGTGTTCCTCGCCGCACTGATCGTCGCGCGGATGGCGATGATGGCGCTGTCGGCGCTCGTGCTGCTGACGGTCGCGCGCGTCGCGTTCGGCATCGCGCTGCCGATCGCGACGCCGGACGGGCTGCGCGCGTTGCCGATCGTGCTGCTCGGCGCGGCGATGGTGCTGAGCATCGGCGTGCTGCTGGCCAGCCGCACCCGCTCGCTCGCGGCCGCCGAACTCGCGTGCAACGTCACCTACTACCCGCTGCTGTTCTTCAGCGACCTGACGATCCCGATGCACGACGCGCCCGCATGGCTGAAGGCCGGGCTCGCGTTCCTGCCGACCAACCAGTTCGCCGTCGCGCTGCGCGGCGCGCTGGTCGACGGCGCGCCGTACGCGCAGCTCGCGCCGCAACTGCTCGGCATGACCGCATGCACCGCGCTGTTCCTGTTCGCCGCCGCGCGGCTGTTCCGCTGGCACGACGCCTGACGCGTCGCCACGCTGTTTCGACGAAGGAGAGACACGATGAAATCGAACCATCCCATAACCGACTACCTGCTGCACGCGAGCAACTTCCTGCCGGCGATCGTGTTCCTGTTCTACGGCCGGCTCGGCCCCGAGCAGCCGGACCTGCGCTGGACCCACGCGTTCCTGATCGGCGGCGTGCTCGCGCTCGTGCACGGCGCGTGGCTGATGCGCCGCGCGGAGCGCAACAGCATCGCGCTCGGCGTCGACCTGTTTCTCGTGATCGGCGCGGTGCTCGCGCTCGTGTCGCCGACAGGTAGCCGTCTGTGGGGCGAGGAACTCGGGCCGGCGGCGATGCTCGTCTGCGTGCTGGTGGTCGGCATCGTGCATACCGCGTGGTCGGACGGCGGCTTCGTCGACGGCACGTTCGTCGACCACGCGCGTGCGCGGTCGCTGTCGCTCGTGCTGCTCGCCGTCACCGTCGTCGCGCTCGCGGTGTCGATCGCGATGCGCCACAGCCCGCTGTGGGGCGGCGTCGTGCCGCTGATCGCGCTGGTCGTCGTGCGCGGCCGGCTGCGCAAGCAGCTCGCGCGGGCCAGCTGACGATGAACGCGCTGCCCGCCCCCGCCGCACACGCCGCGCAACGGCACGCGCTCGCCGCGGCACTCGGCGACGGCTGGCTCGAAGGCGCGGCCTGCGAGCCGTATGCGACCGACGTCGTGCAGCACGGCGGCGTGCCGCTCGGCGTCGCGCGGCCGGGCTCGACCGCCGACGTGCGTGCGCTGGCACGCGTCGCCGTCGCGCACCGGATCGCGCTCGTCGCCCAGGGCGCGCGCACCGGGCTCGTCGGCGCGGCCGTGCCCGATCGCAGCGGCACGCAATGCGTGGTGTCGTTCGAGCGGATGCGCGCCGTGCGCGCGTTCGATCCGGCCAATCGCAGCATCACGGTCGAGGCCGGCGTACGGCTGTCCGACATCAACCGTCTGGCGGGCGAAGCGGGGCTCTGCGTGCCGATCGATCTCGGCAGCGATCCGGCGGCCGGCGGCCTCGTCGGCGCGAACGCGGGCGGCAGCCGCCTGATCAAGTACGGCGACGTGCGCCGTCACGTGCTCGGCGTCGAAGTGGTTCTCGCGGATGAAGCCGGCACCGTGATCGACGCGCTCGCGCCGCTGCGCAAGCGCAACGCGGGCTTCGACGTCGCGCAGTGCTTCATCGGCGCGAATGGCGCGAACGGCCTCGTCACCGCCGTGTCGTTCGCGCTCGCGCCGCTCGAACGGTCATCGTGCGCGGCGTTCGTCGCGTTCGCGTCGTACGACGCGGCACTCGCCGGCCTGCTCGCGTTCGAGCGCGCATTCGGCGAGTTGCTGTCGGCATTCGAGTTCATGTCGGCGACGGCGGTCGGCTGTGTCGCCGCCGCGTTTCCGACATTGCGCGTGCCGTTCGAGGCCGACGCTGCCGCGTGCTACGCGCTCGTCGAAATCGCGACCGGCATGCCTGGGCTCGATGCGTTGCTCGAGGAACGCACCGTCGCGACGCTCGACGCGCTGGCGAACGAACGCGTCGTGCTCGACGCGGCGTGCGCGCCGGCGGAACGGTTCTGGCGGATTCGCGACGCGCTGCCGGCCGCGGTCGCGCAGGACGGCCTGCCGCTGTCGTTCGACGTGTCGTTTCCGCGCGGCGCGCTCGCCGGATTCGTCGCCGCCGCCGAGCAGTGGCTCACCGCCGTGCATCCGTCGCTGCGCTGTCATGCGTTCGGCCATTTCGGCGACGGCGGCTGCCATCTCGTCGTGTCGATTCCGCATGCCGAGGCAGCACGCTACGGGCCGCTGCAGCAGGTGGCGCTGCGCGGCGCGCTCTACGACCGCGTCGTGCAGGCAGGCGGCTGCTTCAGCGCGGAACACGGCGTCGGGCCGGTCAATATCGCGTACTACCGCAAGCACGTGCCGGCCGCGCAACGACAGGTCGCATCCGCCATCCAGCACGCCGTCGACCCACTCGGCCTGGTCGGGCGGGTCCGCTACTGACGCGCCGATTCGCGGCGCCACGGAGATTTCGCATGATGTTTCGACACTCGCCCGGCCCGGGCACGCCTCCCGAACCCGATGCCGACCCTTCGTCCTCCGGCATCCCGGCCACGCTGCCCGACTCGGGCGTGGTGGTCAGCGTGCGGGGCGTCGCTTGCGTGATCCCGTTGCCGCCGCGCGACCATGCACGCCCGGCGCTGTGGCGCGAACTGGCGGACTGGCGCGACGAACGGTCGGTCGCTCGCGACCTCGAGGCGGATGGACGGCAGGATTGAGCAGCCGGCTCGCGACGGCCCGGCGAACGCGCCGCGCATGCAACCGCGGCGCCGGACCCCCTCGGTCGTCCGGCGCCGCAGCGGGCGAAACGCGCGACGCAATCAGAACACCGCGTGCCCGCTGATCAGGCTCGGCAGCCACGTCGAGAAGAACGGCATGTACGTGACGATGTTGATCGCACTGAAGATCGCGAGGTAGTACGGCCACGCCATCTTCGTCGTCTCGCCGATCGACACGTTGCCGATCGCGCAGCCGACGAACTGCACCGACCCGATCGGCGGGTGCACGAGACCGAGCGAGCAGTTCAGCAGCAGCATGATCCCGAACTGCACCGGCCCGACGCCGCACGCCATCGCGATCGGCAGGAACAGCGGCGTCGTGATCAGGATGTGCGCGGCCATGTCGACGAACGTGCCGAGGAACACCTGGATGATGTTGATGTACAGCAGCATCAGCCACGGCGCCGCGGTCGACTGCTTCAGCAGCCCTTCGATCGCATCCGGAATCTCCAGGTACGACATCTGGAAGCGCAGCATGTTGGACACCGCGATCAGCAGCAGCACGACGCCCGTCGTGCGTGCCGCATGCGACAGCGCGCGGCGCAGCTTCTCGGCCGTCAGCGTCCGGTAGACCACCGCGGTCAGCACCAGCGAGTACACGACGGCGATCGCGGCCGCTTCGGTCGCGGTGGCGATGCCCTTCGCGACGCACACCAGGATGATCGCGATCACCATCAGCCCCGGCACCGCGCCGACGAAGCTGCGCAGCACCGCATACCAGCCGGGAAACCGCGGCAGCGCGGACGAGCCGTCCTCGCGGCGCGGATAGCCGTGACGCACGGCCTGCCAGTACGCGGCGGCGAGCACGAAGCCCATCACCCACAACACCGGCAGGAGCCCCGAGAACAGCAGGTCGCCGATCGACACGCCGCTCACCGGCTGGCCGTGCAGCATCCCGGTGATGCCCTGCGCGGCGAACGCGTAGATGATCATGTTGGTCGACGTCGGCATCAGCGCGCCGGCGAGCGACGCATGCGTCGTCACGTTGACCGCGTACGCGGCGCTGTAGCCTTCGCGCTTCATCAGCGGAATCACCACGCCGCCCATCGCCGACGTATCGGCGGTCGGCGAGCCCGACACGCCGCCGAACAGCGTGCACGCGACGACGTTCGCCATCCCGAGGCCGCCGCGGAAGTGGCCGACGGTCGCCTGCGCGAAGCGCAGGATGCGGTCGGCGATGCCGCCGTGCAGCATCAGTTCGCCGGAGAAGATGAAGAACGGCACCGCGAGGAACGAGAACGCGTTCATCCCCGAGATCATCGCCTGCATCGCGGTCGCGATCGGCAGGCCTTCGACCATGTAGGTCAGCACGCACGCAATGCCGAGCGCGAACGACACGGGCACGCCGAGCACGAGAAATATCAGAAAACTGACGGACAGGATCGCGAGTTCCATGGCGTTATTGTCCCGACGAAGAACGACGAAGCGCGAGCAGGTGCTCGAGCGAGAAGAAGATGATCGCAACCGCCGCGGGCATCGTGATCAGGTAGCGCACGCCTTCGGGCAGCCCGATGATCGGGATGCGGTCGCCCATCGTCTCGACGGCCATGCTGCCGCAGCCGATCATGATCATGATCGCGAACGCGATCAGGCTCAGGTGCTGGATCGCGATGACCACCGTACGCGCCTTCGGCGACAGCCGGCGCACCAGCGAATCGAGGCCGATATGGCCGCCGTCGCGCACCTTCATCGCGGCGCCGAACATCGCGATCACGATCACGAGCAACAGCGCGATCGGCTCGACGAAATCCGGCGCGTTCTCGAACACGTAGCGCATCACGACCGCGTAGAACACCAGCACCGTGAGCACCGCGAGACACGACGATGCGATCACCGCCAGCACGCGGAACAGCACGTCGTTCACGCAGCGCAGCAGCGGCGCGGCATGCGGCCGCGCGGGCGGCGTGCCGTCCGGGGCGGCGGCCGACCCGCCCGCGGCCGCCGCGCTGTTCAGGGAAGTGCGACGCGTCACTTGGTGGCCTCGATCTCGTCGACGATCTGCTTCATCTGCGGCGTCTTTTCATACTTGGTCCACAGCGGCTGCATCGCCTTCACGAACGCCGCGCGGTCGATCTGCGCGGCCGGCAGGATCTTCGCGCCGCCCTTCGTCACCAGCTGCTGCGCGGACGCCTCGCGCGCGGTCCACAGCTTCTGGTAGTACGGCACCGAGTCGGCCGCCGCCTTCCGGATCGCCGCCTGCTCCTGCGGCGACAGCGTGTCCCAGATCTTCTTCGAGAACACCAGCACTTCCGGCGTCATCGCGTGCTGCGTCTCCGAGTAATCTGGCGCGACTTCGTAATGCTTGGTTTCCTCGTACGACGGCAGGTTGTTTTCCGCCGCATCGACGAGGCCCGTCTTCAGGCCCGTGTACACCTCGGCGAACGGCATCGGCGTCGGCGTGCCGCCCATCGCGCGGATCTCGTCGACCATCAGGTCGGACGGTTGCACGCGCACCTTCAGCCCCTTCATGTCGGCCGGCGAGCGCACCGGGCGCTTCGCGTAGATCGAGCGCGCGCCGCTCTCGTAGAACGTCAGCGCGATCATCCCCTTCGCGGTGAACGCATCGAGGATCTTCTGGCCGGCCGGGCCGTACATCGCCTTGCGGAAGTGATCGACGTCGCGGAACAGGAACGGGAACGACGGAATCAGCGACTCCGGCACGATCTCGTTGAACGATGCGCCGTTCACGCGCGCCATGTCGATCGCACCGATCCGCACCTGGTCGACGGTGTCCTTCTCGGAGCCCAGCGCGCTGTTGCCGAACACCTTGATCGAATCCTTGCCGCCCGTCTGCTTCGACAGCGCGTCGCCCATGAACTTCACGGCCATGTTGGTCGGGAAGTTGTCGCCGTGCACGTCCGCCGAACGGAACACGCGCGCCTGCGCGGACATCGCGAAGCCGGCCATCAACGCGACGGCGAGTGCGGTACGGGAGCCGGTGAATCGGTGCTTCATGGTGAGTCTCCTGGATGGTCGATCGTTGTTGTGCGGCGATCCGTCGGCAGGCGCCTGCTTCACCTAGGCGCGTCCTTGAACCGCAGAGTCATACGTCGTATGACGTGTTGAACGAATGTACGTCGGTTAACCGTTTAACTCACTTGGTGCATACCCCTATAACCCCAACTACCAAGGGCTTTTGGCGGAAATCGGGGAATCGATTTCTCTGTTTATAGGTTTTTCAGCGAAACGTTTTCCGGAAACGGGTCGGAAGGCGAATGGGGCGTGATCGTCACGGTTTCCTGACACTCGACGGCCTTCTTTCGCTTCGTTTGCCATCGTTATAGGATGACTGACCACGAAATCGTCACGCCATCGCGATGCCACGAGCGCGTGCCGGCCTGCCTTCCGCGCGACGCGATTTCGCGTCCGTGGCGCTCCGCCCGGCGCCCGCCCGCGTCGGCGGCCGCATCCGCTCCGCCTCAGCCTGACCGGCAGCCCGTCTCCAGCCCGCACGCACGCGTCGCGGAGCACGCGCCGCCCGAACGACCCGATACCAACCCGGCATCGCGCAGCCGATGCCTCTTCAGGAGATCTCCGTCATGACACTCCCCCTTTCCCGGCCCAATGTCGGGCCCAATGCCCGGCCGAACCGGCGCCCGCGCGTGCTCGGCCTGCTCGCCGCGCTGCTCGCCACCGCCGCGGCGCTCACCGCGTGCGGCGGCGACGATGCGAGTACCGGCGGCGGCGCGTCGTCCACCGCACCGCCCGCCACCAGCGTGTTCCAGGTCGGCACGACGACCGTCGACCCGAACCTGCCGGCCGAACCGGCGCTGCCCGCCGATACGCAGGTATGCAGCACGCTCGAAGCCGCCAATACGCTCGTGAGCCGCCCCGACGGCTCGCTGCCGCCGGAGGCCGACCCGTCGACGGCCGGCGTCGGCAAGGCCGTGCCGGCCGCGACGGCCAACCCCGACCAGGCGCGCATCCAGGCCGCGCTCGACGCGTGCGGCGCGGCGGTCGACGCTGAAGTCGGCGCGACGATCGCGGCGGCGGACGCCGCGGCCACCGCCGCGCAAAAGGCGGCCGCCGCGCCGAACGTGAACCTCGCCGGCGCGTCCGGCGAGGAGTTCGCGAAGCCGAAGTACCGCGCGGGCAAGTTCGCGGTGCGGCTCGTCGTCAATCACGCGGGGCCCGGTAACGGCTTCATCAGCGGGCCGCTGACGCTACCGTCCGGCGTCACGCTGTGGATCGACAAGGGCGTCACGCTGTATGCATCGCGCGACGTGAAAGCGTATTCGCCGAACGCCGCCGGGCCGTACTGCGGCAACACGGCCGTCAGCGCGACGAAAGCCGGCAGTTCGTCGAACTGCACCGCGCTGATCACCGGCACCAACCTCGTCAACGCGGCGGTGGTCGGCGACGGCCGGATCGACGGCCGCGGCTACGCGGAGCTCGTGACGTCCGACGCGAAATACCCGCTGATGAAGGTCGACCTGACGTGCTCGAACACCTACGCGGCCTACAAGAGCGGCACCGTGGCGCCCGACGGCACCGCATGCGACGACGGCGGCACCGTCGTCGACTCGAAATCGACGGTGCGCAACATGACGTGGTGGGATCTCGCGTATCTCGGCAACATGGTGCAGAACGGCACGACCGGCTTCGGCTCGCAGTCGAATTTCCGGCTGATGGTGTTCAACTACGCGAAGAACCTCACGCTGTACCGCATCACGCTGAACAACAGCCCAAATTTCCACGTGGTGCCGAGCGGCGTCGACGGGCTGACGATCTGGAACGTCAAGGTGCAGACGCCGACGCTCGCCGCGTTCGCGAACCCGGCCGGCAACGGCAATCCGCTGTACAACGGGCAGACCTTCAACGCGGACAACGTGAAGAACACCGACGCGTTCGACCCGGGCGCCGCGTCGAAGCCGACCTCGGCGGCGCTGTCGACCGGCAGCACGACGACGTCCGCCGCCCCGATCTCGTTCGACGGCTACCTGAAGAACTTCGTGTTCGCATACAACTACGTGAGCACCGGCGACGACGACATCGCGCTCAAGGGCAGCAACAATCCGGCGCCCGCCGGCTCCGGGCTGTTCGGCATCGACGGCAATCGCGACGTGCGCGCCGATCGCAAATGGGGCGTCGTGATCGCGCACAACCACATCTACTGGGGGCACGGCATCTCGATCGGCAGCGAGACCAACGGCGGCGTGACCAACGTTCAGGTGTACGACAATGCGTTCCGCGATTCGGAAGAAGGGCTGCGCATCAAGTCCGACTATGCGCGCGGCGGCGAAGTGAGCAACATCCACTACGCGAACATCTGCATCCGCGACGCGAAGAACGCGCTGCTGTTCACGCCGTACTACAGCACGAAGGCCGTGCCCGCGAGCGGCCCGCTGTACCCGAACTTCCACGACATCTCGCTCGCGAACGTCGTGATCGAGGGGGCGGCCGGCGTGAAGCTGCAGGGGTTCGAGGCGAACACCGGCGGCTACGGCGAGCCCGCGTTCCCGCTCGTGATGTCGCTGACCGACGTGGTGGCCGATACGCCCGACAGCATCGCGACGATCGCATCCGACGCGAACCTCACGCTGCGCAACGTGAACCTGCCGGTGTTCCCGTCGACCGCGAACCGGGTCGCCGTCAACGGCACGGCGGTCCATGCGATCGACCCGGCCAGCGTGCTCGACTGCAGCAAGGCGTTCGTCGACTTCCCGGGCATCGACCAGTCGAACCCGTTCGGGTCGACGTGGGCGCCGGCGCTGTAGCGCGCGGTCGTTCCGTCGTCATCGCGCGTGCCGCCTGGCAGGCACGTGCGATGCTCGCCGCGACATCATGCAACGCAAAAGGAGCCAGTGATGTCGACCACGAAGCCATCAGCGCCCCCCGACCCGGCTACCCCGCCGAACGCCGGCGACGAAGGCCCCGCAGGCGCGCCGGGTATCGGCGAGGACACGTGCCGCGTCTGCCGCGGCACCGGCAGGGTGGAGGGCCAGCCCTGCACCGTCTGCGGCGGGACCGGCAAGATACTGCAGGGAATCGGCGGCGGATAGGTAAAAAGGCCGGCGCGCGCTCAGGTCTGCATGACCAGCGACGTCAGTTGCGCGGCGCGCGCCACGTCCGTCTTCGTGTAGATCGACTTGATCTGCGCGCGGACCGTGCCGATCGACACGCCGCGCAGCGCCGCGCACTCCTGCGGCGAGCGTCCGTCGCAGCACAGCAGCACGGCCAGCTCGGCTTCCGCCGACGACAACCCGTAGAACACCCGCAAGCGTTGCGCGCGCGCCGACGGCGCACGCAGGTCCGCTGCCGTCATCAGCGCCGCGACGCCGGGCCGTTCGCGCGCGAGGCGCGACTGTTCGGGAACGGGGATCAGCGCAAGCGGCAGCGGCTCGCCCGTCGTACGCCGCAGCAATAGCCCGCCGCGCGCGAACGCGTACCGCCATTGCGTGTCATCGACGCAGCCTTCCGGCGCGAAACGGCCGTTGACGATCCGCAGCGCCGGTTCGGCGGCGATCAGCTGATCGGCCGCGCGGTTCGTATAGCGCAGTTCGCGCCGCGGGCCGAGCAGGAACACGGGCACCGGCACCGCATCGAGCGCCGACTCCGCGGCAGCCACGCGCGCTTCGAGTTCGCCGATGCGCGCATGGATGCGCAGCGCGCGACTGATGTGGCCGCCCATGATTTCGATGGTGCGGCGCTGCGCGTCGGACAACCCGTGCGATTCCGGGCCGCTCTGTACGCTGAGGAAAGCACCGGCGCCCTCGCCGCGATGGATGTACAGGCCCGAGACGCCGCCGAGCCCGAACGGATGCATGAATTCCCGATAGAACACGCCATGTGTACGCTGCCGCACCGACAGGTGCTTGACGTCTTCGAACCAGCGCCCTGCCGGCCAGTCGGCGGCAACCGGTACGACCGGGTCGTACAGGTAGAACTCGGTGTTGTAGCGGTGGTGGCATGCGGCGACCCATGACGGATCGTCGCCGGCTGCCCGCTCGATTGCCGGCATCCGCGCCGCGTCGTCGAACGACAGCAGTGTGGCCATGCGCGTGCCGACCGTCAGACGCAGCCCGTCCAGCACCGCTTCCCATCGTTGATCGCCCAGTGCCGCAGCGTAGACGTCATCGATCCATGCCGAGGGAATCAATCCGTTCATCTGCATCTGGCCACCCCGCGCCGTGCGTTTTTGTCGAACGCCGTTCGGGCATCTTACTCAATCGGTCTGATTGTTCAAATTGCCGATGCGGATTTGGCCGAAATACCACGTTTGTCACCGTTTCTCGTCAGACGTAATGGCGGTTTTTGACACGGCGGGCGTGGAATCGGTGGTGATGCAGACGGCGGATGGCGGCCTGCTGCGCGGTCGCGCGGAACGAAATCTTGTCGCAGGTAGAGGGGTTCGAGGCTGGATGCGACGCGATGAAACGCGGTTCGGTACCCGCCCCGACGATGCACTTACTTCATCGTCAAGAACCGCGCTTCCATCTGGTCGATCTTCGCGAGCACGGCTTCGCTCAGCTTCCTGACGTGACGCGGCACGTCGGGCGTCGACAGCAGTTCCTCGATACGTCCGCGCCAGTATCTCGGATGCCGGACGCGCCCCGCGCCCGACATCGATACATCGTCGACGTCCGTCTCGCTGTCCAGCAGCGCCACCATGCGCTGGATATGGGAGAGCTCTCGTTCTACGTAGTCTCGTGCGAGCATATTGATTGAAATTCCCCGAAATACGACATCAGGCCTTCCGTCATCAACGCGCCGTCGGCCGCGGCGCCAACGACGCACTGCGGACCTGTACATCAGCGTACGCGACGACCGTGTCAATCGACTGTGGGAACGCTTACAGCGATCGACACGCAACGACAGGCCTGTTCGATTGTTCTGGTGATATCCGGTCCCCGGCGCCTTGTAGACCATCGTAGGCGTACCGCTCGGCGACGGCATCCCCAAAAGTGGGGATGGCGGCCAATATGGGTCGGGGAATCGTTGCCGGAAACGACGAGGGCGAAAAACGCAAGCGGGCGCGACGGCGCGACGGACCATTGTTGTCCGGCAATACGATGGGGACGATTCCGGCGCTCCGCTCACTTTCACCTCCGACGAATCGGCCGTCGTGCCTGTCGCCCCTCGCATGTCGATTGGCGCGCTTTGCGAGTGAAGTGGCGCGCAAAAGGCGGCATCATGGCGCATCACTTCTGCAACGGAATCCCGCCCATGAATATCGATACCGACCTCCCCGTCATGGTGACCGGCGCGACCGGCTACGTCGCGGGCTGGCTCGTGCAGCGGCTGCTCGAAGCTGGCGTGACGGTCCATGCGGCCGTCCGCGACCCCGACAGCCCCGACAAGCTCGAGCATCTCCAGCGCATCGCGGCCGGCAAGCCCGGCACCCTCCGCTATTTCCGCGCGGACCTGCTCGAACCCGGGTCGTACGCCGACGCGATGGCCGGTTGCGGGACCGTGTTCCATACCGCGTCGCCCTTCACCGTCACCGTCCGCGATCCGCAGAAGGAGCTGGTCGATCCGGCGCTGCTCGGCACGCGCAACGTACTCGAGACGGCCAACCGCACGCCGTCGGTGCGGCGCGTCGTGCTGACCAGCAGCTGCGCGGCGATCTACGGCGACAACGCCGACCTCGCCGCGACGCCCGATGGTGTGTTCACCGAAGCAATCTGGAACACCAGTTCGTCGCTGACCCACCAGCCCTATTCGTATTCGAAGACGGTCGCCGAGCGCGAAGCGTGGAAGATCGCCCGCCAGCAGCAACGCTGGGATCTCGTCACCATCAACCCGTCGCTCGTGATCGGGCCCGGCATCAACCCGTACGCGACGTCGGAAAGCTTCGAAATCGTGCGGCAGATGGGCAACGGCACGATGAAGGCCGGCGTGCCGGATCTCGGCCTGGGTGCGGTGGATGTCCGCGACGTGGCCGACGCGCATCTGCGTGCGGCGTTCCTGCCGGGCGCCAACGGCCGCTACATCGTGTCAGCGCACGACACGAACCTGCCGGCGATGGCCGCCACGCTGCTGGAACGGTATGGCGCCGACTATCCGATTCCGCGGCGCATCCTGCCGAAGTGGCTGGTGTGGCTGATCGGCCCGCTCGCGAACAAGAGCGTGACGCGCCGCGTGGTCGCCCGCAACATCGGGCTGCCCTGGCGCGCCGACAACAGCCGCAGCCGCAACGAGCTCGGGATGCGCTATCGCCCGCTCGCCGAGTCGATGAACGACTTCTTTCAGCAACTCGTCGAAACCGGGCAATTGCGGCAATGAACCGCTTCGCGATCTCGCCCGGCTGGCAGGTCATGATGGTCGACCTTGGTCTGCGCGCCGACGAACTGCTGCGACGCGCGCAGTTGCCCGCCGATCTGTTCACGCGCCCCGAGAACGGGTTGACGACCCGCGAGTACTTCGGTCTGTGGCGCGCGATGGAAGACATGGCGAATACGCCGGCCGTCGCGCTGCGCATCCTCGATCTGCTCTCCGTCGAAACCTTCGATCCGCCGCTGTTCGCCGCGTTGTGCAGCCCGAATCTGGAGATCGCGATCCGGCGCATCGGCCAGTTCAAGCCGCTGATCGGCCCGATGCGGTTGCGTGTATCGCACGAGGCCGACGCGCTCACCCTCGCCGTCGACTTCCTGGAACGCGACGTACCGCCGCCCGGCATGCTGGTCGCGGCCGAACTCGGCTTCTTCGTGAAACTCGCGCGGCTGGCGACCCGCACCGAGTTGCCGGCGCGCGCCGTCACGCTGCCGCGCGAAGTCAGGCCCCATCCCGGCTATGCGCGTTTTTTCGGCGTGACGCCGCAGTACGGCGATGCGCCTTCCGTGAGCGTGGCGCTGCAGGATGCGCGGCGTCCGTTCGTGACCGCGAACCATGCGATGTGGCAGATTTTCGAACCCGACCTGCGCCGCCGCCTCGACGCACTGTCGGCCGAGGCCGGCATCGTCGAGCGCGTGCGCGCGGCGCTGCTCGAACTGATTCCGGGCGGGCTCGCCACCGCGGACGGCGTCGCGCAAACGCTTGCGATCAGCAAACGGACGCTGCAGCGGCGGCTCGGCGACGAAGGCGCGAACTTCAAGACCCTGCTTGCGGAAGTCCGCGAGAAGCTCGCGTGGCATTACCTCGATCGCTCGGATCTGCCCTACAGCCAGATCGCTTTCCTGCTCGGCTACCAGGACCCGAATTCGTTCTTCCGCGCATTCAATGAATGGACCGGAATGACGCCCGAAGCCGCCCGTTCACGCACGGCGCGTTGATCGACGCGAAGCGGACCGCCCTGTCTATCCGGCCATTCCATATCAGCCGGGCGTGCCGCTGCGCTTCAAACCGAAAATGAAATCGGCTTCGACCGACGCACCCTTCGGCAATTGCAGCACGCCCACCGACGAACGCGTATGGATGCCGGCGTCGCCGAGCACCGCGACCAACACGTCCGACGCGCCGTCGGCCACTTCGCTCTGCATCGTGAAGCCGGGCGCACTTCGCACGTACACGGTCATGCGCGGTACCGTCGCGATCGCATCGAGCGTGCCGCAATGCTTGCGGATCAGCGACAACGCGCGCAGCGTCGAGATACCGGCTGCCCGGCGGCCATCGTCCAGCGAAACGGATTCGCCCACGACGCCGACGAAATGCACGACTTCACCGATTCGCGGCACCTGGCCGGCAATGTAGGCCGTGCTTCCGTCGACCAGAACGGGCGTGTACTTTCCGCCGATCCTGATCGTTTCGTCCGGATCGAATCCGAATTCGGCTGCGACCTGTTTCAGTTTGTCATCCCTGTTCATCAGTGAATTCCCCAATCCCTCTGAAAAAAGATAAAGAATAATTGAGTCTCCGAAGCTTGTCCCGCACGAAAAGATCGGTCACGAACGATCCAGTCAAACCACTTCTCAGGTGTTCGAAGCAGTCGCGGATTGCCATATCGGCAATGGAATTCACCGTCTCAGCAATTTTCTTCATCATTTCGGTTGAAACCGCTATCATGTATGGACACAAACCTGAAGAGTGATATATGGCAACTTACAAGGAACTGAAGGCTCAAATGGACGCTTTGGCCGAGAAAGCCGAAGCCGCGCGCGCCGCTGAATTCCAGGCGGTCGTCGACGACATCCGCACCAAAGTCGCGGAATACGGCATTACCGAAAAAGACATTTTCGGTACACGCCGTGGTCGGCCGGCCAAACAAGCGGGCGCCCCCGTGCAGGCAAAGTATCGCGATCCGAAGACCGGGGCGACCTGGTCGGGCCGCGGTCGCGCGCCCGCATGGATCAAGGATGCGAAGAATCGCAATCGATTCCTGATTCAGGAATAAGCATCCCGGCATGGGCCGACGCGCGATTCAACGCGCCGTCCGGCGATTTGGGCATTGATTGGCGCATCGATACCGGCGGGTTTCCAACGCCGCTCCGGTTGACGAGGTCTTGCCCGATCGGCGTGTCGCGCACTGGCCAATCGGCCAATCGCACCGCACGCCAATCCTTTCTTCAGCGTTCGTAATAGACGGCAAGCCAGACGGTTTGCACTTCGTCATGCGTCCACGCGACACGATGACGGCAATGCGGCTCGATCAGCACGTAATCTCCCGCGCGCATATCGAGCCGCGTTGCATCTTCTTCGAATTCGAGCACGGCCGCGCCGGACAGCAACACGACCCATTCGGCCCGCGCGTCGTCATACCAGAACCCGTCCGGGCTCGCATGGCCCATCGATACGATGCGCTCGACGTTCACGCGCGGGCTCGTCACGAGCAGGTCGATTCGCTCGTCGCCGCCGCGCCGCCCGTCGACGCTGAATAAATTACCGGTTTGAAGTTGCATGGCTTCGCCTCGTCGTTGATCGTCGGGTAAATGCTGCGGCTTTAAAGACGACGGGAAATGTTCGCTGCAGCCCGACATCGCCCAGGGTTGCACGCGCGTCGTTAAATGTTTTGTAAAAAAGATGAAGAATGAGTGCAACTTTATCCACGCTCATTCACGGGTGCGATAAAGCACATCGCAACGATCTTTTAGCGACGTGCACGCCATCATGCGCCATTTCGGCAAAGTCGGTCGAAATCTGCCACGCCCGTGCGTCTGGCCGGCTATCCGGTATTGCCCTTGCAACACTCGGGGTTTGCACGCAATGGTGCCGATTTCGATCTTTGCGCCAACTCTGTTCGTCGCCTGCAATGTCGATCGCGACGGCTTGTCCCCGGGAAAACCCCGCGTCGTGTGCAATTGAATTCGGCAAAGACCAGTCTGGCATCTGCGTCGATCAATGCCGACGAGCGTAGCGCGGAACCACTGCGCTGCCCATTCCGGATACAGAGACAATCGTCGCTCCCCTGCCCAAGGCGACCTTGAAGCCGCTCGACGAACTTGCCACAATCCAAAAAATCCTCGAATGCTATATCGTCGACTGAACTTTCCTTGCGCTCGGGCAGCGCGATCAAGATCGCGCATCGGCCTGTTTGATGAACGACGCGAACGTTCAGCCTCAGGCTGCAAGCCACATGACTATCCTCGAGTGGCAGGACAGCGGCGACTACGGTATCTGATATCGGTACATCGGGAACTACCATGCGATATCCGCAAACTTCTTTCATTCTGTCGGCCATCGACGCGGATCTGCTTTACCCGTGCCTGGAAGTTCGCTTCGAAACCGACGACCTCGATACGCTGCGACGACTCGTCGATCTGGACGCACCCGAAGAGGCGAAACTCGACGACTGGTATCGCCTGACTTCGGCGCAGGTCATCGCCGTGTGCGAGGTCTTCGGGATCGAGTTCGGACATGATTCGCGCCAGGGATACCTCCGCAGGCATGTCGATACAGGCGCTCACATGCCTTACCTGGTCCATACCGGTTACGAACTGGCTTTGATGGTGCACGGGCGGAAGCCGTTCGGGTTCATTGAATTCAACAGCGAATGGTTACCGTCGGTGGAACTGAAGGCACGCTTCGACGCGTATGTCGCTCGAGGTGTCCTGCACGCTCACGAAATCATCCAGGACGCACCGGCTCGCCCGGCTCGTCGCGCCCGTCGTATCGGGCAAATCTTCTATGCGCGCAAAGGTGAGGAGTGGCGCTTCCGCGCGCTGGAATTGATCCGGCAGCACATCAACCTGGAAGGGGACGGTTGCGAGAACATGGAACGCCTCGAGGGCGCGTTGCTCGGATACGAGCGATGGCAGAACGACTGGTGGATCGACCACCTCGCGCGCAGTGGTATCAGCCTGTACGGTGCATCCTGTATCGTCAAGGCGAACCGGACGCAATTCGAGTGGCTCGTTCATGCAGGTTTCCGGGCGCTTCCGCCAGTCGACACGCCCACGTTCACGCTGTATTGGTCACACTGGCTCGATGATGACGCAATGAAAGCGGCCATCCGGGACGACCCGGACATCGAAGCATTCGTTCAGTTCAACGTCGGGTTGGTTCATATCGTGCACGTAGCCGATTTTCGAACTGCCGGCCCTCACGAGATTCCCGCCTCGCTGATTCCGACGATCAATCGCCATCTCGTGCGGGCGGTACGAGTCCTGGTTCAACGCGACGACCGGTCCGTGCCGGCCCCTTGACAGCGGCGAGGCATGCCACGCCTGGCATCGCATGAATCACCCCGGCTCTTCGGGCACACGCTTCGCCGCCTGTTTGAAAGCCCGCTTGGCAACCGCCGTCAAACCCGCCCCCTCAACCACGCCAGCAACGCCGCCTGCGCACTTCCTTCCGCCACCGGCGCCGGCGTCAACAGGTAGTAATCCGATCCATCCTCGACGAACCCCATTGGCGCGACCAGCGCACCGCTTTCGATGTCGTCGCGCACCAGATGCCACGGCCCGATCGCGACGCCCAACCCCGCAACGGCCGCCTGCAAACTGAAGTAGAAGTGATCGAACCGCTGCCCGCGCCCGTTCGCGGCCGGCTGATTCGACGCCGCCGCCCACGCGTTCCATGCGTCCGGCCGGGTTCGCGTGTGCAGCAGCGCGGCGTCGGGCTTCAACGCGCGGCCGCCGCGCCGCGATGCAAACCACGCGCCGACCTTGTCCGGCCGGCAAACCGGCCCCACCCGCTCGGCGAACAGATGCTCGGCGTGATACCCCGCCGGCCACGCGAAATCGTTGCGACGTATCGCCATGTCGATACCGCTGTCGAACGAGAACGGGCCGCCCGCGGCGGCCAGATGGATATCGATGCCCGCATGCCGCGCCTGGAAATCCGGCCAGCGCGGGATCAGCCAGCGCATCAGCAGCGTCGGCTCGCACGACAGGACCGAACGCCGCGCACGGGCGGCCTCGGTGCGCAACGCGTGGGCGGCGTGACGCATCAGGCCCAGCCCATCATGGACGGCCCGGGCGAGTGTGCGGCCCGCCTCGGTCAGGAACACGCGACGACTGCGCCGCTCGAACAGCGCCACGCCCAGATCGTCCTCGAGCAGACGCACCGCGCGGCTGACCGCGCCGTGGGTCAGGCACAGCTCGTCGGCCGCGCGACTGAAATTCTCGTGACGCGCCGCCGCGTCGAAACAACGCAGCGCCATCAGCGACGGCAGGTTCGTACGAATCGATTGTGATTCGAACTCACTATTCTGGTCAGAAATCATCGTTTTTCCTGGTGAAGCACGATCGATACGATTGTGCCATCAACCCGTTCAGCGCAGGAGAAACGCATGACCGAATGGATAGTCGTAGTCACCATTACGCTGCTGGCCGTCATCAGCCCGGGGCCGGACTTCGCGATGGTCACGCGCAACAGCCTGATGCTGTCGCGTCGTTCCGGCGTGCTCACCGCATGCGGAATCGGGCTCGGTGTAACCGTCCACGTGAGCTACACGCTGCTGGGCGTCGGGCTGCTGATCCGCCAGTCGCCGTGGCTCTTCAATGCCGTCAAGCTGATCGGCGCGATCTACCTGATCTACCTCGGTGCGAAGATGCTCATGACGAAAGCCGGCGGCGTGCAGGCCGACAGCCGCGTGGCGGCGCTGTCGGATCTCGCCGCGCTGCGCACGGGCTTCCTGACCAACGCGCTGAATCCCAAAACCACGGTGTTCATCGTCAGCCTGTTCATGCAGGCCGTCCGGCCCGACACGCCGTTGATCGTGCAACTCGGCTACGGCGCGTTCATCGCGGCCGCACATGCCGGCTGGTTCAGCCTCGTCGCGATGTGTTTCTCGGCCACGACTGTCCGCGATCGGCTGCTGTCGCTGCGACACTGGATCGATCGCACGTTCGGCTGCCTGCTGGTGGGCTTCGGCGTCGCGCTCGCCATCGCACGCGGCGGGCGGTGACGCTCGACCCGTACGGACGCGCGGCGCCGGGTGCTCCGCGCCACCAACCTCAGAACGTCCGTGCGATCGTTCGTGCCTCGTCGATCGCCCGACTCCGGTCGACCTTCCCGTCCGGGCCGAACAGCGTGCGCTCGACGACGATCCCCGTGATGTCCGTCACGCCCACGAACTTGAGCCACGTTTCCATGTAAGGGCGCTGCAGATCGAACTCGGCGGCCGGCGTAAACGACCCCGGCGACTGATAGGCGAGCCCGCGCGCGTAGACCACCGCCGCCTTTTTACCGGCCAGCTTGCCGGTGAAACCCGTTCCGTCGAACGTGAACAGCACGTCCTTCTGCGAGATCACGTCGATCAGGTGCTTGAGCTTGTACGGAATGCTGAAATTCCACAGCGGCACGCCGAACAGGAACTTGTCCGTTTCGTGGAACGGCGCCGCGAGCCGCTCGATCTGCTGCCACGCAGCCGCCTGCTCCTGCGTCAACGCCGTGCCGCTCAGTCCGGCATATTTCGCGGCCAGCGCGGCGCCATCGAATTCGGGCATCGCCAGATCCCAGATGTCGAGCTTCCGGATCTCGTGATCGGGATGGGCCTGCCGGTACGCGTCGAGAAACGCATCGCACACCTCGATGGACGCCGAATAGGCCTTGTTGGGTGAGCCTTCGATATAGAGCACGCGTGTCATGGCGCCGATCCTTGTCAAGCGTGACGGCGGCGCGCGGGATGCGCGCTCGCCCACTGCCCTTCGCAGCCTAGCGGGTCGGCCTATAATCCGGAAACGATATTAATTGATCAAACTAACCCGGATTGGTGATGAATGAACGCTCCCCTCGACACGGCGCTGCTTCATACGTTCGTCGCGGTCGCCGACGTGCGCAGCTTCACCGGCGCCGGGCGCCGGCTGAACTTCAGCCAGTCCGCGGTCAGCGCGCAGATCGTTCGCCTCGAAGAACAGGTCGGCCAGGCGCTGCTGGTGCGCAACACGCGCAGCGTCACACTCACCGCGCATGGCGAGACGCTGCTCGGCTACGCGCGCGCGATGCTCAATCTGAGCGAGGAAGCGCGCGCCAGGCTGGGAACGGGTGACGCGATCGACATCAAGCTGCGGATCGGTGTATCGGAGGACTTCGCCACTGGCTGGCTGCCGGACCTGATGCGCCGTCATGGCGCCGCGCGGCGCGGCCTGCGGCTGGATCTGGTCGTCGACATCGGCGACAGCCTGTTTCAACGGCACGCCAATGGCGAATTCGATCTCGTGATCGGCAGCCGGTGCTCGCACGCGGGCCACGGCGCGACGTTGTGGCAGGAACCGCTCGTCTGGGCGTTCGCGCGCCACGAGCCGCTTCCGGAAGGCGACGTGCCGCTCGCGTGCTTCCCCGATCCGTGCCCGTACCGCGGCGCCGCCATCAAGGTGCTCGCGCTGGCCGGCATGCGCTACCGGATCGCGTGCGAAAGCCCGAGCGTGGCCGGCATCCGCACCTTCGCGCGGGCCGGCATCGCGATCGCGCCGGTGCCGCGCAGCGCGATCGACGACACGCTTCGCGAATTGGGTTTGCCCGAGGGCTTGCCGGAATTGCCGGCGATGGAATTCGTGATGATGCACGACGCGCGGATGCCGGCGGCCGCCGAATTCGCCGCGATGATTCTGGACGAGACGGCTGCCCGCACGGGCGCGGGGAAGCGCGGCCGTGCGTAGCGGGTAGCGCCCGCGAAGATACCCGCGGGGCACGCCCGGCGCCCCGCCTCGCTCAACGCTTCGCACTCCATTCGATACGTCCGCCGGCCGGCTCCCGGCTCCGCCCGAGCAGCGCCGCCAGCGACATGTCCGCGAGCTTGCCGAACGGCGCGCGCAGCAGGCTCGGCAGACTCCAGCGCCCCTGCACGAACACGCCCTTCGCATGACTCATCGCGCGGAATCCCTCGATACCGTGATACGCGCCCATCCCGCTCGGCCCGACGCCGCCGAACGGCAAGTCTTCCTGCGCGACGTGCAGGACCGTGTTGTTGATGCCGACGTTGCCCGACGTGGTCCGCTTGAGCAACGTCTCGCAGTCGCCATCCCGCACACCGAAGTAATACAGCGCCAGCGGCCGCGGCCGCGCGTTCACGTAATCGACGACCTCGTCGATCGTGCGATACGTGCGCACCGGCAGGATCGGCCCGAAGATCTCTTCGCGCATGACGGCCGTGTCGTCGGCCGCGCCGACGATCAGCGTCGGCGCGAGCGTCCGCTTGCGGGTCGCCGCGCCTTGCGGATTCACGCCCGCCTCGATCACCCGCGCCCCGCGGCTGCGCGCTTCGTCGACGAGGCCTTTCAGGCGGTCGTAATGCCGGTCGCTGACGATCGACGTGTAGTCCGGGCTGGTCGGCCCGTCCGGATAGAAACGCGCGACGGCCGCGTCGTATTGCGCGACGAACGCGTCCAGATCGTCTTCGTGCACCAGCGCATAGTCGGGCGCCACGCACGTCTGTCCGCCGTTCGACAGCTTGCCGAACACGATGCTCGACATCGTGCGGCCGTCGACGTGCCCCCTTGCGACGATCGCCGGGCTCTTACCGCCCAGTTCGAGCGTGACCGGCACGAGATTGTCGCTCGCCGCCTTCATGACCTGGCGGCCCACCTGCGTGCTGCCGGTAAACAGCAGATGATCGAACGGCAACCCGCTGAACGCGGCGCCGACGTCCGGGCCGCCGAGCACGACCGCGACTTCCTCGCTCGGGAAGGTATCGGCAAGCATGCGGCGCATCACTTCGCTGGTGCGCGGCGTCAGCTCCGACGGCTTGAGCATCGCCCGGTTGCCGGCGGCCAGCGCGGTCGCCAGCGGAATGAACGTCAGCGCGAACGGGTAATTCCACGGCGCCATCACGCCGATCACGCCCAGCGGCTGGTATTCCACGTGAGCCTGCCCTGCGCGATAGAAGAGGCCGACGTGCCGGCGCTGCGGCTTCATGAAGCGACGCAGGTTGCGCGTCAGGTAATCGATCGCCTGGATCACGCCGACCAGTTCCATGATCGCGGTTTCGTGGCGCGAGCGATGGCCGAAATCGGCGCTGACCGCCTCTTCCACGTCGCGGCGGTGGGCCAGCACCACGGCCCGCAATCGCGCGAGCCGCGCCTTGCGCAGTTGCAGGCTCGGCGGCCCCTCGGCGACGAACGCGCTGCGCTGGCGGGCCAGCAATGCCGCCGGATCGATGCTCGAAGGGGATTCTGCGGGGACGGCCATGGTGCACCTCACGAGGTTGCGTCAATGTAGACACTGTCAACTTGCCTGCGACGGATCATAGGACCACAATGTGTTCCTTGTCAACATAGGGGCAATACGATGTCGTTGGATGAGGATGCGGATGCCGGACAAAAGACTTATCACCACGGGGATCTGCGTCGCGCGATCATCGAAACGGCGCTCGATACGCTGCAGGAACAACAGGGCTGGCAGTTCACGTTGCGCGAAATCGCGCGGCGCGCGAACGTCAGCCACTCCGCGCCGTACCGGCATTTCCCGGACAAGGCCGCGCTGCTGCACGAGCTCGCGCTGATCGGTTTCGATCGCCTGCACGACGATCTCGTCGCGTCCGTCGATCCCTCGGCCGATGCACCGGATGTCCTGCTGGCGCTCGCCCATGCCCATCTCGCGTTCGGGCAACGCAACCCGGATCTGTATCGCCTGATGTTTGCCGCGGACGCGGGAGAACCTTCGGATATCCATCTCGACCCGCGCGTGCAGGCCCCCTTCCTGCTGGTCGTCGAGATCCTCGAACACGGGCAGCGTGCCGGCACGATTCGCCCGCGCCCGGCGCTGGGTCAGGCAACCGCGTGCTGGGCCCACCTCCATGGCCTGACGATGCTCGCGATCGACCGGCGGCTGGTGCGCGAGAAGGTCGGCGATCACGCGATCGAAGATGCGCTGACGACGTTGCTGGACGGACTCGTGCTGCCTGAGAAGCGCGCGCGGGCGACCAAGGCGAAAAAATCTTGACCTTTAACTTCACTTGAAGGTTATGGTTTGCCTCGGCAGCGTATCGAGGCCATGGATATGTGTACTGCCATCCGACAATCAGGCGGCGCGTCGAAGACGTCCGCCCGTGGCCGGTCACCAGGAAACCGCATCATGAGCAAGCGTATCCTTCACGTCGTCAGCAATGTCGCGCACTACGCCGATCCGTCGCAACCGACCGGCCTGTGGCTGTCGGAACTCACCCATGCCCATCACATCTTCGCGGCAAGAGGCTATGAGCAGCAGCTCGTGAGCCCGAAAGGCGGCGTGTCACCACTGGAACCGCGCTCGCTCAAATGGCCGCACGCCGACGCCGCGTCGAAGGCATGGCGCGCCGACAAGGCGAACGCGGCGCTGCTCGCGCACACCGCGCGCCCGGACGAGATCGATCCGGCCGGGTTCGACGCGATTTACTTCACCGGCGGCCATGCGGTGATGTGGGACTACCCGGACGATGCGGGACTGCAACGGCTCACGCGCGAGATCTACGAGCACGGTGGCATCGTGTCGTCGGTCTGCCACGGCTATTGCGGGTTGCTGAATACGAAGCTGTCGAACGGTTCGCTGCTGGTCGCCGGGCGCCGGATCACCGGCTACTCGTGGGTGGAGGAAATCCTGGCCGGCGTCGCGAAGAAGGTGCCGTACAACGTCGAACAGCAGATGCGGGAGCGTGGCGCGCGCTACGAGAAGGCGCTGCTGCCGTTCACGTCGAACGTCGTCGTCGACGGCCGCATCGTGACCGGCCAGAATCCGCAATCGGCAAAGGCAACGGCCGAACAGGTCGTCGCGCTGCTGTCACTCGGCGCGCCGGCGCACGTCTAACGGCCGGTCGTCCGGCGCGGCACCGGTTCGTCGCCGGTGTCGGCAGCGGCGGCATCGCCCGGGTGCGCCGCATGCTCCGACCGGATTCGCGACAGCGGTCTTTTCGCGCGTGCCGCACGATCGACCGTATCGGGTTTCGCGCCGAGCCCGGCGATCAGTGCGACGACGTGCGCCTTGCTGCGCGCGAGCCGCACCTCCAGCGCCTCGATGTCCCGCACCTTGCGGTACAGTGCATCCAGCAACGGTCCGCATTGCCACTGCGTCAGGTCGGACGGCACCAGCGTGCGAATCTCGTCCAGACTGAAGTCCGCCCTCTGCGCCGCCGTGATCAGATCGAGCACCGTCACCGCTTCCTGCGGATACGTGCGATAGCCGTTCGCTTCGCGTTCGACCAGCGTCAACAAGCCGATGCGTTCGTAGAAACGGATGCGAGAAGGCGTAATTCCGGTGCGTTGCGCCAGTTCCCCGATCTTCATGTCCCGATACTCCCCGGCCGGAACGGTTCCGGCCATTCATCCCCACCGCGACAGCCAGCAATCTCCTCACGTTGATTCACTATCCGATATTTATCGTTACCTGCCCGATGACTGGATTCGCGCTCAGATCACCTCGAAACGCAAGCCCGCGTGGCGAACGAGACGGTCGATGAAACGCTGGTCGAACATCGTCGCGGGCGTCCAGAAACCGCCGCCGCGCCCGGTCTTCACACCGTCACGGCTGCCATCGAGCGCGAGACTGATCGCAGCCTGGCCGAGCATCTTGCCGGTGGAGCCATACCCCGGATCGCGATCGCCGGCGACTTTCACACGCAAGGTGCGCCCGTCGTCGGCGCGGCCGAAAAAGCGCAAATCGTAGCGGCCGGCCTGCTGGGCTGCGACGCTCGGCCCCTCGCCGGGCTTCGGCAGCAGGAAGCGCTCCATCAGGCCGCGCACCGGCCCGATGAGGACGCCCACCATGAACGCACCGAGGCCCGCCACCATCGTCAACGCGGTCACGCGCCCCTTCAGGCCCGTGCCCGTCATCACGGCTTCGTCATAGGTGAAGCGGCTGCCGTATGCATTGCCTGCCAGCGCATTGGAGCGGTGCACGACGCGCTCGTTGATCGCCGCCATCACGAACGGTGCGATCCACGCATCGCAGTCGCGATCGAATTCGGCGGATCGAACCGCATGCTGCCGCACCGTGAAGCCATGTCCTGGCGGGCACAGCGAATAAGGATCGAGGAGTTCCCGGCGCAATGCCGGATCGGCCGCCGCTTCGCGCACGACGTTGATCACGCTGGCCACGGTGCCGCCCGACGCCCCGCCCTTCAGCGTCCTGACGCGCATCTTCACGTGAGTGGCCGGCACACTCCACTGCTGCCGCGCCTGTTGCTGCAGGAAGAACACGCCCATGTCCGACGGCACCGAATCGAAGCCGCAGCAATGCACGATGCGCGCGCCCGATTGCCGGGCCGCGGGCTCGTACTTGTCGATCATTCGTCTGATCCACTGCGTCTCGCCGGTGAGATCGCAATAATCAGTGCCGGTCTGCGCGCAGACCCTGACCAGCGGCTCGCCGTACAACGCGTAGGGACCGACGGTAGACACCACCACCTGCGTTTGCGCGCACAGCGCCCGTAGCTGCGCTTCGTCGGCCGCGTCGGCGACGAGGATCGGCACCGACTGTCCGGCCGCGCCGAGCGTATCCCGAACTTGCCTGAGCTTTGCGTCGGACCGTCCCGCGATCGCCCAGCGCAGCGTCTCGCCAGCACCCGCGCCGGACAGATAGTCGGACAGATAGCGGGCCAGAATCTGCCCGACGAAACTGGTGGCGCCAAATACGACGAGATCGTAGCTCGGTTGCGGCATGGATGACTCCTTCGGCGCGCGCACGTCGCACGCAGCCGTATCGTTAGCGTGGCTTTCGGGGTTCATCGAAGGCCGTCAACGGCGTCGGCAGATTCAGCACCAGTTGCGCATCCTCGACCACGTCGAGACGCATGATCGTGGATGCACCGAGCCCGTCGAGCAACTGGCTCAGCGGGCCGCCGTGCCGCACCAGCTCGACGTTGCGCGGCAACAGGCGCTGCACGAACGACAGCATGTTGGTCTGCACCGACGACTGGTGCCATTCACCGTCGATGCGATTGATCATCGTCGTGGTGCCCATGTGCGATTGCGACGGAACTTGCGTCAGCGCCGGCAGCGGCACGCTCAGGCTCAAATCCGGCCGGCCGCCCGGGCCGGCGATACGTGCGCGCGCCGTGGCGCCGATGTCCACGTCGATATCCGCGAGCCATTTCGGCAACTGATAACCGTGTACACCACGCACCCGTGCGATTTCAGTCGTGACCGGCAACGCCAGCACGTGCGCGAAGAAACTCCGGCGCCGCATCGAGTCGATCAGCTCGAGCGCGTGCGAGCCTTTCGCGCCGGGCCGGCGGATCACCACCGCGACCGATACTTCGTCATACGGATCGTTGTCGCACACCGCGTACGAAAAGAACGTCAGCGCGACGAGCCCGTAGCCGGGCAGCGCCCGCAGCGGCTCGAGCGGTACGGGGAGCATGGTTCTCAGGCGGTCGAGCGGCGCCAGGAACAGCAGCTGAATGCTGCTGGAGCGATAGTAGAAGTTCGGCGCCCACGTCGGGCCCACGCGCGACATCACCTGACGCTTCGGAATCCGCCGGAAAAAATCGATGTTCCCCGCGGCAGGGTCGCGCGCCACCGCGTCCAGGTCCGGATTCATCCGAAACCGGTCGTAGTAGCCGCCCTCGGGCACGTCGACCGTATGCGGTCCGAATTCGACCTGTGTAAAACGCCTGTCCATGTTCGTTGTCTCCCGTCGATGGTCGACCGTGGCAGGCAACACCCGGAGCCTGCTGATTCACCGTCGTCAGCAAGCACTCTAAGCTTTAAGTCAACTTCAAGGTCAAGGCACTGAATAGAGGAATGAGTCGGACTGCGGCTGCGCGTTTTGCCAGCCGGTCATTTGGCCGCCGCACGGCTCTTCTTGCCGCGAATCGGCACCACGCCGTGATCGCGCAGCCGCTCCATCACCCAGCGCGTGCGCTCGGTACAGTCCAGCTCGGTCGGCCGGTTCCTGATACTGTCGATCGCGACGAGCAGCTGCGCCTTGTTTTCCTTGAGGCGCTTCTGCATCGCCTCGATCTCGGCGACCTTCCGTTCGAGTGCCGCCACCAGTCCGTCGTGCTGCCAGTTGCCGGCTTTCACCGGCAGCAGATGACGGATCTGTTCGAGCGAGAACCCCGCGCTCTGCGCGCTCGAAATGATCTCGAGCATCCACACCGCGTTGTCGGCGTAATCGCGATAGCCGTTCGCGCTGCGTTCGACGGCCGTGATGAGCCCTTCAGCCTCGTAAAAGCGGATCCGTGACGCCGAAATCCCGCTGAGCTTCGCGAGCTCCCCGATTCTCATACCTGCCTCGCCTGCGTATTGACATTAAACCTAACTTTAAACCTAGAGTTGTCGTGTCGCCAAGCCGGGCAGACGGCCGATACCGCCGTACATGCCGCGCCGGTCTGGCGATCGCGGCACCCGCAAGTGCGCCGTGCATCGATATCGCCCACCGAACAGGAGCAGACATGGGATACGTCACCACGAAAGATGGCGTCGACATCTTCTACAAGGACTGGGGTCCGCGCGACGCCCAGGTGATCTTTTTTCATCATGGCTGGCCGCTCAGCGCCGACGACTGGGATGCGCAGATGCTGTTCTTCCTCGCCCAGGGCTACCGCGTGATCGCGCATGACCGTCGCGGCCACGGACGCTCCAGCCAGGTGTGGGACGGCCACGACATGGATCACTATGCGGACGACGTCGCCGCGGTCGTGAATCATCTCGGCGTGCAGGGTGCCGTTCACGTCGGCCATTCCACCGGCGGCGGCGAAGTCATCCACTATGTCGCGCGTCACGGCGAGGATCGCGTCGCCAAGGCCGTGCTGATCAGCGCCGTCCCGCCGCTGATGGTCAAGACCGACAGCAATCCCGGCGGCCTGCCGAAGGACGTGTTCGACAATCTCCAGGCACAGCTCGCGGCGAACCGCGCGCAGTTCTACTACGACGTGCCGGCCGGCCCGTTCTACGGCTACAACCGCACCGGCTCGACACCGTCGCAGGGCGTCATCTGGAACTGGTGGCGACAAGGCATGATGGGCAGCGCGAAAGCTCACTACGACGGGATCGTCGCGTTCTCGCAGACCGACTTCACCGAAGACCTGAAAAGCACCGCGATTCCCGTTCTCGTGATGCACGGCGACGACGACCAGATCGTTCCGTATGCGGATTCCGGCCTCCTGTCGGCGAAACTGGCGAGGAACAGCACGCTGAAGGTCTACGCGGGCTTTCCGCACGGCATGCCGACGTCCAACGCCGACACGATCAACGCCGATCTGCTCGCGTTCATCCGCAGCTGAACGCGGCGGATGCCGGCGCGGCCTTCAGTCTGGGCGCAGGCGGGAGGCCGCGTGAAAACGGCGGGCAAACGGGCCGCAGGCGCTCAAGGATCGATTCATCGACGAGTGGTCTCAGTTGAAAGCGCTTTATCGGCCGGCCGGCGATTGACGCATCACGATCCGCCCATCGCCGACAGCATTCGCCTATAGTGCCGATTGCCCATTCAACGAGGAGAACAGTCATGACACTGCAGGCCCGCGGTCCGTTCGAAGTGAAGCTGAATCCGGAACCCTTGAGCAACGTCGCGGAAGGCAGCGGGCTCGGCCGCATGTCGCTGGACAAGCATTTTCACGGCGATCTGAAAGCCGTGAGCCAAGGAGAAATGCTCGCGTTTCGCAGCAGCGTTCAGGGCTCGGCCGGCTACGTGGCGATGGAAACCGTCAAAGGCGTGCTCGGCGGACGCAAGGGCAGCTTCGTGCTGCAGCACAGCTCCATCATGACGCGCGGGCAGCCGACACAGTCGATCACGGTCGTGCCCGATTCCGGCACGGACGAATTGCTCGGGCTGTCCGGTGCGATGCGCATCGACATCGACGACGGCCAGCATGCGTACCGCTTCGACTACGCATTGCCTGACGCGCCGCAATAAGCCCGCCCGTCACGCGAGCGCTGCTTCGCGCAGGCGGAACTGCGCGACGGCCGCGCTCAGCCGCGCGCCCTGTTCGTCGAGCGACAGCGCCGCGGCCGCCGCCTCCTCGACCAGCGCGGCATTGCGCTGCATCGTCTGCTCCATCTGGATCACCGCGGCGTTCACCTGCTCGATGCCCGACGACTGCTCGTCGAACGCCTGGCTCGTTTCGCCCATGATCGCGTTGACGCGCTCGACCGCCGCGACGAGCTCGGTCATCGCCGAGCCGGCCAGCGCGACGAGACCGCTGCCGTCTTCGACGCGTCGCGCGGAATGACCGATCAGGTCGCGAATTTCCTTCGCCGCCGCCGCACAGCGCTGCGCGAGCCCGCGCACCTCGGTCGCGACGACCGCGAACCCGCGCCCCTGCTCGCCCGCGCGCGCGGCTTCGACGGCGGCGTTCAACGCGAGGATGTTGGTCTGGAACGCGATGCTCTCGATTACGCCGACGATGCCGGAAATGCGCGTAGAGCTCGTCGAAATTTCCGACATGGTCGCGACGACGCGCTGCATCGCTTCGCCGCCGCGCGACGCGATGCCGGCCGTGCCCTCGACGTAGGTGCGCGCATTGCGTGCGTTGTCCGCGTTCTGGCGCACGGCCGCCGTCAGTTGCTCGACGCTCGCGGCCGCCTGCTGCAGCGACACGGCCTGCTGCTCGGTGCGTGCGGACAGGTCGACGTTGCCGCTCGCGATCGTGCGCACGTCGCCGACGATCGTCTCGGTGCTCGCACGCACCTGGCTCACGGTATCGACGAGGCCGTCCTGCATCCGCTTCAGCGCATTCAGCAGATACGCCATCTCGTTCTCGCCCGGGACAACGACGGTGCCGGTCAGGTCGCCTTTCGAGATTTTCTCGAACTGATCGACCGCGAGATTGATCGGCCCGATGATCGCCTTCGCGAGCACGCGCTGCGCAACGAAGCCGACGACGAGCGCCAGCACCGCAACCGCCCCCATCCCCCACACGATCCGGTGGAAATTCACGCCGGCCGCCTCGTAGCGGGCCTTCTGGCGCGTGACCTGGAACGATTCGAGCGCGTCGATCGCCTCCTGGTAGGCGGCGAACAGCGCAGGCGGCGCGGTGCGCTGCGTGTCGAGGAAGTTGAATGCGTCGTCGCCGTCGAGTTGCGACAGCGCCTTCAGGAACACGCGCTCGAGCAGCGCGCGCCGACGGTTCTGCAGCGTGTCGAACAGCGCCTGCTCGCTGGCGTCGCGCGCGTGCAGACGCGTATACGCGTCCAGTTCGTCGTTGCTCTGCTTGAGCAATGTGTGAAGTTGCGCGACTTCCTCCTTCGCGGGCTGGCCGGCGCTGATGATCTGCGCGACGTCGCTCATGCGTTCGCGCAGCACGAGCATCCGCTCGGAGCTGGTCTTCAGGTGCAGCAGCGACGCGGTGTCGTCGCGGTACATCGCCTCGAGCGAACCGTTGCCGATGGTGAGGGCCGCGATGCCCGCACCGACCACCAGCACGAGCAGCACGGTATAGCCGGCGATGGTCGCGACGAGTCCACCACGGATAGTGAGTTGTTTTCGCATGACGTTCCCTTGAGCCGGCCGGGCACGGCCAGCGGCGGAGGTGAATTCCGGAACACGAACGACGCGCGCCATGACGCACTACGCGGCGCGGGGGCTGCGAACGAGTTAACGGCGCGGGGAACGGGCGGCTTTTATCCGCATGCGACGCGAATCTTGACGATTGCGACAGAGGGGGAAGGCGCAGCGCGGCTACCGGCAGTCGGCGAGCCTCGAACGAATTTCGTCGGCCGATGCGCCGCGCTGGTGCGTGGCGATCGGCCAAACGTTTTCGCACGCGTCCGTCACCATCAACCGCCTGTCGCCAGCCGAGATGTCGGCGGGCGCTTCCAGCGGAATCGCTTACGCAGCGAGCGTCCGTCGACAGATCGAATCGGAGTCGTCGACATACACGTACGGAAACACCTGTATTGCGTCAAGCATCGGTCTCGTAAAACAGGCCGTATTCACCGCTCGCCCGCCTGATTCGCGCGAACCCGGGTTCGCCCAGATGCATGCCGGCGATCAGCAGCCCTTCCGAGCTGACCCGGTCCAGCAGCCGCGAACGCGTCGTCGCTGCCTGCGACGCATCCTGGTCGAACGCAATCGACACGTCCGGCCGCTTGATCTGGATGTGCGGAAAATGCACGATGTCGCCCCACACGAGCAGGCCCTGATCGCCGGATGCGAGCAGGTATCCGGTATGTCCGTCGGTATGCCCCGGTAGCGGAATGGCGGCGATACCGGGAAGCACCTCGCCTTCCTCGAAGGTCCGGAGCGCGTCGCTGTAAGCGTCGAAGACCTGACGCGCGATCCGGAAATTGCCGCGGGCACGCTCGCTGGCGCGGCTCAGGTTGCCGTCGTCCCGCCAGAATGCAACCTCGTGTCGATGCGCGACCAGCTCCGCATTCGGAAACGCGACGTGTCCATCGGCATGCACCAGCCCGCCGACGTGGTCGGGATGGGCGTGGGTGAGGAGGACGGTGTCGATCGCGGCCGGCTCGATGCCGGCGAGCCGCAAATTGTCCATCAGGCGGCCGCCCCATTGTTTGATGCCGCCGGCCCCGGCGTCGATGAGCACCGTGCGGCCCGCGCCGCGCACCACGTAGCAGTTGATGTGCACGGCGGACGGCGCCTGCTGCCCGGCCGCACGCTGCATCCCGGCGGCGTCGGTCGCGTCGATATTCGACAGGAAATCGAGGCTGGCCGTGAGGTAGCCGTCGCTGATCGCGGTGATCGTGAAATCCCCGACACGCTGGCCGGGAAACGTAACGTTGGACATCGTGCTTCTCCGTAGCGGCTAGTTTCGGGCGTGAAGGTTCGGCGCGGCGTGACCGAAGCAACGGATGCGTGCGGTCAACCCGGTGCGCCGGACGATGGCGTGATCAAGCGCTTCCATGAATGCATTCATGACCGCGGGCGGGCGAGACGGCGCGTCGCGATACTGGATTTCCGCGAAAACGGGATGCCCGCAGCCATGCCGAACCGCGACGTAAATGACGTGGACGTTCGTGATTTCTGCCTGAAGGACCCGCGTACAAAGGTCGATGCAGTCGTCGGACAGCTCGGCGAGGCGCGCGTCCGGCGGCATGCGTTCCGCATCGATATGGAAAGTCACGTTAGGCATCGCGGGCCGCCTTCGTCAGTTGTTCGGTCATCGGCGTGTAAAGGTAAAGGCCGGCCGGCACGTTGTCCCCAAGCGGAGCGGCGCGCCGCGGCAGGACCGCGAGCCAGCGGCGCGCCGGAAACTGTTCCAGTGCGACGGCCTGCATGGCCAGCGGCTTCAGGCCCAGTTCGATCAGCGAGTCGGGCCCGCCGGCGCTCAGCACGAGTAGCTCGTCGGCATTGACCGCCGGCGCACGACCGATGTCGCTGTAGAGATTGCGATGCCAGTCGGTGATGTGCTGCTGCCATCGCGCGAAATTGCCGCCGCCTTTTTGCCGATATTCATCGCCGGTCAGCACGTCGAGGCCGTCGATCGTGTGAACGGCCAGATAGACGGGGCAGCCGTCGCTGATCGCCCTGAAGCGCTGCGACGTATGAAAGCCGGTCACCGAGATGAGGGCCGGCAGCTTGTCGAGGCTGTAGAAGTCGTTCCATTCGGCTTCGCTGGCAGGGTCGGCGAAGCTGCATTCCACGGTGTAGATCATCGGATTTTCCTTCGTGACGGATGCACATCCCGCACGTCGAATGCAGGATATTCAGTGCAGTGACGTAATGCTAATCTGCTGGTTTCCGCGTAGATATCGACTTAAAGTCAGCCTTCAGTGATATTTGTTCAAGCTGACGGCAGAACGCGGTACGACCCACGAGACCCCGATGCGACGCAAGATCCCGAGCAATTCCGCGCTCCTGGCCTTCGAGGCGGCGGCCCGACATGGCAGCTTCGCCCGCGCCGCCGACGAGCTGGCCCGCACCGAGGGCGCCGTCAGTCGCCAGATCGGCCGGCTGGAGGCGTTCCTCGGCGTGACGCTGTTCGAGCGCGTCGGCAACCGGGTGCGGCTTGCCCCCAACGGCACGCGATACGCAGTGCAGGTGCGCGAGATTCTGGATCGGCTGGAACGGGACAGCCTGTATCTGATGGGGCAGCCCGTGGCAGGCGCGAGCATCGACATCGCCGCGATTCCGACCTTCGCGACCCGCTGGCTGATCCCGCGGCTGAAGCGCTTTCAGGATCGCCATCCGAACGTCACCGTGCATATCGCCGAACGGATGGAACCCTTCCTGCTGGCCGGCAGCGGATTCGACGCGGCCATTCACTTCGAGCATCCGGCCTGGGCCGGCATGCATCTGCATCCGCTGCTGGAGGAAGTGCTGGTGCCCGTCTGCAGTCCGGCGCTTCTCGAACGCGTTGGCGCGAACCCGTTGCTGGACGCGCTGCCGCGCCTTCACCGGCGGCAGAATCCGGACGCGTGGCAGCGCTATGCCGACGAGACCGGCATCGTGCTGACCAATTCGGCGGTCGGCCCTCGATACGATCTTCATTCGATGCTGATCGAGGCCGCGCTGGCCGGCCTGGGCGTCGCGCTGGTGCCGCGTCTTTACATCGGGGCCGAGCTCGAACAGGGGCGCCTGGTCGCGCCTTGGCCCGACGGCAAGGCGGTGACGAAAAACTTCTGCCTCGTGCTGCCCGAGCCGATCGAATTGAGCGCGGCGCCGGTGCGGGCGTTTGCGGAATGGGTGCTGGGCGAGGCGCAGGGTTTGGCGCGTTAATGCCGCGCCCGCTGTTCATCGCGACACGGATTCGGAAGGGCCTGCTCCGCCGCCCCGCTAATCGAGGTACGGCTCCAACACGCCCCCGATCCAGTCCATGAAAGCCCGCACGCGCGGCGAAAGATTGCGCCGATGCGCGACGACGAGCGACGCGGCAAGCGGCTCGGGCCGCAAGTCGGGCAACACCTCCACGAGCGCGCCGCTTTCGATGTGATGCGCGAGCGCCGAATAGCCGGCCTGGATCAGTCCGATGCCCGCCAGCCCCGCCGCGTGATAGGTCTGCACACTGTTGACCTGCATCGCGCTGGGCAACGGCAACCACGCATAGCCGTCGCCGTCCGGGTATTCCCAGCCGGGATGCCGCGCGCCGAGCGTCAGCGTGTAGTGAATCATCCTGTGCCCCTGGCTGTGCAGATCGGCGAGCGTATGCGGCACGCCATGCCGCGCCAGATAATCGGGGCTCGCCGCATTCGTCATGCGCAGCCTGCCGAGCGGCCGGGCAATCAGCGTCTCGTCGGCGATCGGGCCCAGCCGGATCACGCAGTCGAACCCTTCCCGAACGAGATCGACACGCCGGTCGGTGCTGGAAAGCTCCAACTCCAGATCCGGATGCGCGGCCATCAGTTGCGGCAGCGCCGGCACCACGACGCTGCGCGCCAGTTCCGTGGGCATGTCCACGCGCAACCTGCCGCGCAGCGATGCGCCACGCCCCGAGAACATCGACTGCAATTCCTGCACTTCGGCGAGCAGGTCGGTTGCGCGCGCATAGAACGCGCGTCCGTCTTCGGTGAGCTGCACGCGCCGCGTGGTCCGATGCAGCAGTGCGACGCCCATGTCCCGTTCGAGCGTGCGGACGACCGTCGATACCCGTCCTTTCTGAATTCCGAGGCTTTCAGCCGCACGCGTGAAGCTCGCCATTTCGGCGACACGGGCAAAAATCAAAAGCGCATCAAGGTTCTGCATTGTTCATCCGGAAAGTAACAGAACGTTCAATCTGTCGTCGTTTATCACCCGATCGCGGCTCGCTAGAGTGATTTCCCACGTCGCCTGAACGACGCTCCAAACGAAAGGAAACCCTCATGGATCAACTCAACCCGCCGGTGAAAACGGCCGTCGTCTACCACTCCGGCTACGGCCATACGCAACGGATGGCCGCCGCCGTCGCGGACGGCGCCGGCGCCGCACTCGTCGCGATCGATGCCGACGGCAACCTTGCCGACGACGCGTGGAACACATTGGCCGACGCCGATGCAATCCTGTTCGGCTCGCCGACCTACATGGGCGGCCCGAGCTGGCAGTTCAAGAAGTTCGCGGACGCGTCGTCGAAGGTCTGGTTCGAAAGCGGATGGCAGAACAAGATCTTCGGCGGCTTCACCAATAGCGCCAGCATCAACGGCGACAAGCTCAATACGCTCGAATACTTCTTCCTGCTGGCCGGCCAGCACGGCGGCATCTGGGTCAGCATGGACATCAAGCCGGCGAATCTGAAAGCGTCGACGCGCGACGACCTGAACCGCATGGGCGCCTACATCGCGCCGATGGCGCAGACGCCGGCCGATGCGTCGCCCGAAGAGATGTCGCCGGGCGATCTCGAAACGGCCCGCCGCTATGGCGCACGCGTCGCGGCGATTGCCGGGCAGTTGCGGGCCGGCCAATCACGCTCCAACTAACATTCCGCCGTTCATGCGGGGCGCCACCGGCCGACGCCCCGCATCGTGTCCGGCCGATTCTGAAGGGCGCTGCAATGAAATACAAGCAATTGGGCCGCACGGGCCTGTATGTGTCCGAGCTGTGTCTCGGCACGATGACGATGGGCGGCAACGCGGATGCCGGCATGTGGGCGGCGATCGGCGCGGTCGGCCAGGACGACGCGAACCGCTTGATTGCCCGCGCGCTCGACGCGGGCATCAACTTCATCGACACCGCGGATATTTACTCGTTCGGCCAGGCCGAACGCGTGGTCGGGCAGGCGCTGCGCGATCTCGGCGTCCCGCGCCACGAGATCGTGCTGGCGACGAAGACGGCCGGCGTGATGGGCGCGGGCCCGAACGACCAGGGCGCGTCGCGCGGTCACATCATGGATTCGGCGCAGCGCAGCCTCGAGCGGCTTCAGGTCGACCATATCGACCTGTACCAGATTCACGCGAGCGACCCCGTCACGCCGATCGAGGAGACGCTGCGCGCGCTCGACGATCTCACGCGACAGGGGCTGATCCGTTACGTCGGCGTGTCGAACTGGCGCGCGGGCAAGATCGGCAAGGCGCTCGGCCTGAGTGCCGCGCTGCACGCCACGCGCTTCGAGACGCTGCAGGCCTACTACTCGATCGCCGGGCGCGACATGGAGCGCGAACTCGTTCCGCTCGCCGTCGACGAGCAGATGGGGCTGCTCGTGTGGTCGCCGCTCGCCGGCGGATTGCTGTCGGGCAAGTTCGGCCCCGGTGCGGCGACCGAAGCAGGTTCGCGGCGCGGTCATTTCGATTTTCCGCCGGTCGATCTGGATCGGGCCTGGCCGTGCGTCGCGGAAATGCGCGCGATTGCCGGCGCGCATCGCGTGTCGGTCGCGCGGATCGCGCTCGCGTGGCTGCTCGCGAAGCCCGCGGTCACGAGCGTCATCATCGGCGCGAAGCGGATCGACCAGCTCGACGACAATCTCGGCGCCGTCGATGTCGTCCTGACCGACGATGAGCTGGCGCGTCTCGACGCCGTGAGCGCGTTGCCGCCCTGCTATCCCGGCTGGATGATCGCGCGTCAGGAAGCGGGCAGGGTTCCCGGGCCGTTCATGCACACCGCGTCGCAATAGGATCGGCGGCACTTCATCTCATCGGTGGTTCGACGCGGGCGGTGGCGAAGCTGCTCGTGTCGAACCGGGTGGGCGTGCGACGTGTGCTCACATCCGATAGCCCGGTTTCTTGTACAACGTTCCGGAACGCGCATCGATATCCGGACGATAGACTTCCTCCTTCCATCTATCCGCCGGAATTTCCTCGAAACCAACTGAAACGGATTCCTCACCATAACCGAGTATGTCCATCACGTCGCGCGTGATGGCGTCCGCGAGACGTTGCTTCTGTTCCTCGGTCTTCCCGGGCCAGGCTTTGACGATGACGTGGGGCATGACATCCTTCTCCGAAATTCGAAACGACCGCGTGCACGCGCGTCACGCCGCGCGCCGTGAAAACACGTCCTTGAACACGGGCATCGCCGAAAAGACGTTCGGCCATCCCGCGTAGAACGCCAGTTGCGTCAACGTCTCGGACGCTTCGGCCTGCGTGAGCCCGTTGTCCATCGCACGATTCAGGTGATACGGGATCTGCGCGACCTGGCCGTTGGCGACGAGCGCGCTCACCGTCACCAGGCTGCGGTCGCGCGGCGCGAGCCCGGGGCGCAGCCACAAGTCGCGGAACAGCGCATCGGTCGTGTACTCGACCACGCCCGGCGCGACGGCGCCGAAGTTTTCCGAGACCGTCCGCGCACGCTGCGCCTCGGCCGCCTCGTTCAGCGGCAGCGGCGTGACGTCCGCCGGCGCGAGCTGATCGGGCCCGATGCCGCGTTCGTCATAGACGTGCTTGACGATGATCGATGCGGCGCTCGCGTTGGCCCATCCCGCGTAAAAAGCCAGATGCGCGATCATTTCCGATATTTCCGCAGGCTTCACGCCGTGATCCAGCGCGAGGCGCGCATGCAGCGGCATCTCGACGGTCTGGCCGCGGGCGATCAGCACCGACAGCGTCACGATGCTGCGATCGCGCGGCGACAGGTGCGGCCGCTTCCACAGGCCGTCGAATACGGTATGGCTCGTGTATCGCTCGAAGGCCGGGGCAACCGCCTTCAAGGCGTCAGCAGACAAGGGTTCCTGCATGGTGTCGATCCTTTGCATGGTGGTGCACGCGGCGGCGAGCAATGCCAGGCCCGTCGCGGCGACGAATCGCGACAGGCGCCGCGTGCGGTGGTCAACGCGCGCCGTGCTGCGCATCGGTGACGTGTTCGAGCCGGTTGACGTCGCGCCCATCGAGTGCCTCCCGAAGCACGACCTGCGTGCCGCTGCGCGCAACCGCGATGCCCGCGCTCCCGCCGCGTCGGCCGCGTCGGCCGATGCGGCCGCTGCGGCCGCTGCGGCGAACGACGCGCGGGCCGGCATCGAATTCAAGGCTGCTGGCGTATTCATCGCGGTCCGCCGCTGCCGAGGTATTGCTCGTCCGTAACCTTCTCCAGCCAGTAGACGTTCTTGCCGTCGAGCGCTTCCTGAATCGCGACGTGAGTCATCGCGGTGGTCGACGTCGCACCGTGCCAGTGCCTGTGGCCCGGCGGGCACCAGATCACGTCGCCCGCGCGGATCTCGACGCGCGGTTCGCCGTCGCATTGCGTCCAGCCGCAGCCGGCGGTCACGAGCAGCGTCTGGCCGAGCGGATGCGTATGCCACGCGGTGCGGGCGCCCGGCTCGAACGTCACGCTGGCGCACGATACGCGCGCCGGCGGCGGCGGTGCGTTCAGCGGGTCGATCCGGACCGTGCCGGTGAACCATTCGTCGGGGCCCTTGATCGAGGGCTGTGAGCCCGCGCGCTTCAGTTCCATGATGTCGTCCTCTGCCGAAAAGGGTGCCGCATGGATCGCTCCAGCGGCCAGCCATCCCACTTTAATGACTCGCGATTCATGCGACTAGATGGCAAAATCGGCATAGGCCTATGCTGTGGTGCATGAATCAATGGAAGACTTCAACGATCTGGTGGCGTTCATGGCGGTCGCGCGCGAACGCAATTTCACGCGGGCGGCCGCGCAGCTCGGCGTGTCTCAATCGGCGTTGAGCCGAACGGTGCGGGCGCTGGAAGCGCGCATGGGCATTCCGTTGCTGACGCGCACGACGCGCAGCGTATCGCCGACCGAGGCCGGCGAGCGCTTGCTGGAATCGATCGCCCCGCGCTTTCAGGAAATCGAGGCGGAGCTGGAGTCGCTGCGCGCGATGACGGATCAGCCGGCCGGCAACGTCCGGATCACCGCGACCGACTACGCGGCGAACGAATACGTGTGGCCGCGGCTGCAACCGCTGCTGCGTCGCTATCCCGCGCTCAAGGTCGAACTGGTGAACGACTATGGCCTGACCGATCTCGTCGCCGGCCGCTACGACATCGGCATACGGCTCGGCGACCAGGTCGCCAGGGACATGGTCGCGCAGCGTATCGCGCCGGACATGACGATGTCGATCATCGGGTCTCCCGATTACCTGGCGTCCCGACCCGTGACAAAAACGCCTCAGGATCTGACGCAACACAACTGCATCAACCTTCGGCTGCCGACCAGAAACGCGCTGCTATCGTGGGAGTTGAGCAAGGGGCGCCGCGAATTGCAGGTTCGCGTCGAAGGCCAACTGACGTTCAACAACGTCTATCAGATGGTCGACGCGGCGCTTGCCGGCTTCGGGCTCGCCTATGTGCCGAAGGATCTGGTCGCGCATCACGTTGAAGCCGGCCGGCTCGGCTGGGTGCTGGAGGACTGGTTTCCGACGTTCGTCGGGCACCACGTCTATTACCCGAGCCGGCGCAAATCGTCGCGGGCCGTCGAGCTCGTGGTCGATGCGCTCAGGAGCGGGTATCAACGCAATGCGCGGCAAGCTTGAGCGGTCACGCCGGCGTGTCGACAGCGGGCAGCGCTGGAAACGCGATGCCCGCATGGATGCGCCACCGCGGTATTGAACGGAAATCGAGCACCGCCGGTACCACTGCGTCGAGTAACGGGCAGACGTGATCGGCAATCACGGCTTCGATACGCGCGGTACGTCGAACAGCGCCGTCGAGCGACGTGACTCGCCTGACGACCTCGATCCGGCGTCGCGCATCACTTCGGAAACACGCCCCTGCTCATCGCATCGAGCTGCCGAACGATCTCCGCGCGCAATTCGGCCGATACCTCGACGCTGTCGAGCAGTTCCGAAATCCATAACCCGTCGGCCGCGAGCCGGCAGATCATCAGCGTCGCGGCCTGCTCGAGCGGCACCGGGTCGGGCCGCGTCCATTCGCGCATCGGCACCGACCAGCGCGCACGCGTGTCCTGCTCGGTGATCATCGACGCGACCAGCACGCGCAGCACCTCGATACTCGCGGCCGGATTGGCCGCGTCGAGCACCGCATGCAGATACGCGCGCGCCGCCGCGCCGTCGCCGCTGGAATCGGCCGCCATCCGCGCGGCCAGCTGCGCGCCGAACCGCTCGGTCGCCTGCCCGAACAGCGCATCCAGCAGCCCCTGCTTGTTCGCGAAATGATATTGCAGCGCGCCTTTCGTCACGCCGGCCCGTTCGGCCACCGCATCGAGCGTCAACGCGGCCACGCCGTGATGCGTCGCAATCTCCGACGCGGCCGCCAGCAATTGCGCGCGCACCTGGTCCGGCGCTTTTTTTCGCCGCACGCCGGCCACGGGCGCGGCCGGCGCCGATGATCCTTCGGAGGCCCGTGTATCGGGCGTTCCAGCCGGTTCGACAGGCGCGGACACGTCGCGCGGCGCGGGTTCGAGGCGTTTTTTCATGGTGCGGATGGTAGCACCGCACGTCTCGAGATAAACATTCCGTCTGGATGGTATGATCCGCCGCATGAACAAATCGGCCCCCTCTTCCTGGTCCGCGCTCGACGCTGCCATCGCCCGTGGACGCGACGCACTCGTGCGCCTTCAGCAGCCCGACGGCAGCTGGTGTTTCGAACTCGAATCCGACGCGACGATCACCGCGGAATACATCCTGATGATGCATTTCATGGACAGGATCGACGACGTGCGCCAGGAGAAGATGGCACGCTACCTGCGCGCGAACCAGCGGCTCGACACGCACGGCGCATGGGATCTGTACGTCGACGGCGCGCCGGATGTGTCGTGCAGCGTGAAGGCGTACTTCGCGCTGAAGGCGGCCGGCGACAGCGAACACGCGCCGCACATGGTCCGCGCGCGCGACGCGATCCTGAAGCTCGGCGGCGCGGCCCGTTCGAACGTGTTCACGCGCATCCTGCTCGCGACGTTCGGCCAGGTGCCGTGGCGCGCGGCGCCGCTCATGCCGATCGAATTCGTGCTGTTCCCGAAGTGGGTGCCGATCTCGATGTACAAGGTCGCGTACTGGGCGCGCACGACGATGGTGCCGCTGCTGGTGCTGTGCTCGCTGAAGGCGCGTGCGCGCAATCCGCGCAACGTGTCGATCCGCGAGCTGTTCGTCACGCCGCCCGAACAGGAGCGCCACTACTTCCCGCCCGCGCGCGGCATGCGCCGGCTGTTCCTCGCGCTCGACCGCACGGTGCGCCCTATCGAGCCGCTGCTGCCGAAGCGTTTGCGCCAGCGTGCGATCCGGCATGCGGAAGCGTGGTGCGCGGAACGGATGAACGGCGAGGACGGGCTCGGCGGCATCTTCCCGCCGATCGTGTACAGCTACCAGATGATGCAGGTGCTCGGCTATCCGGACGACCATCCGCTGCGGCGCGATTGCGAAAACGCGCTGGAGAAGCTGCTGGTCACGCGGCCGGACGGCAGCATGTATTGCCAGCCGTGCCTGTCACCGGTGTGGGACACCGCGTGGAGCACGATGGCGCTCGAGCAGGCGCGCGGTGTCGCGGCGCCGGAAACCGGCGACACGGCTTCCGGCGCACTGCGCGAACTCGACGAGCGCATCGCTCGCGCGTACGACTGGCTGGCCACGCGCCAGGTGAACGACCTGCGCGGCGACTGGATCGAGAACGCCCCGGCCGACGTCGAACCGGGCGGCTGGGCATTCCAGTACGCGAACCCGTACTACCCGGACATCGACGACACGGCGCTCGTCACCGCGATGCTCGATCGCCGCGGTCGCACGCATCGCGCCGCGGACGGCACGCACCCTTATGCGTCGCGCGTCGCACGCGCGCTCGACTGGATGCGCGGGCTGCAATCGCGCAACGGCGGCTTCGCCGCGTTCGACGCGGACTGCGACCGCATGTATCTGAACGCGATTCCGTTCGCCGATCACGGCGCGCTGCTCGACCCGCCGACCGAGGACGTATCGGGCCGCGTGCTGCTGTGCTTCGGCGTGACGAAGCGCACCGCAGACCGCGCGTCGCTCGCCCGCGCGATCGACTACGTGAAGCGCACGCAGCAGCCCGACGGCAGCTGGTGGGGCCGCTGGGGCACGAACTACCTCTACGGCACGTGGAGCGTGCTGGCCGGCCTCGCGCTCGCCGGCGAGGACAAGTCGCAGCCCTACATCACCCGCGCGCTCGACTGGCTGCGCGCGCGGCAGCATGCGGACGGCGGCTGGGGCGAGACGAACGACAGTTACCTCGATCCGAAGCTGGCCGGCACGAACGGCGGCGAGAGCACGTCGAACTGCACCGCGTGGGCGCTGCTCGCGCAGATGGCGTTCGGCGACTGCGAATCCGATTCGGTGAAGCGCGGCATCGCGTATCTGCAGTCGGTGCAGCAGGAAGACGGCTTCTGGTGGCATCGCTCGCACAATGCGCCGGGCTTTCCGCGCATCTTCTATCTGAAGTATCACGGCTATACCGCTTACTTCCCGCTGTGGGCGCTCGCGCGTTATCGACGGCTGGCAGGGGCGAAGGATGCGGACGCAACCAAGTCGCCTGCATCCGCCACACCCGCAACGGACGACGCGCTCGCCTGAGCCGGGACCCCGGCCGAAACGGCAACGCGCCGGCACGCCCGACGGCGTCCGGCGCGCTCGAGGCGACTCCCCTCCCTATTCCCGTTTACGCGTCGCGCGACGCCCGCATCCGTGCGAACGCATCCCGCAAATCCGCGCAGAATGCGTCGCCGATCATCGACAGCGGCTGCGATGCGGACGTCACCAGATAGAAGTGATCGGGCACGGCCGGCTCGAACGGCTTGACGGCCACGCGATGCCCCGCATACGCGGCCGTCACCGGATCGATCAGCGCGACGCCGGCACCGTTCGCGACGAACGCGACGATCGTCTGCGACAGTTGCGCCTCGATCGACAGCACGCGCGACACGCCGGCTTCGACGAATACGCGATCGATCGCGCTGCGCGCCTCGAAGCTCGGCGGAAACGAGATGAACGACTCGTCGCGCAGATCGGCCGGCTGCACGACGCGCTTGCGCGCGAGCCGATGCCCGCGCGGCACGATGCAGCGCATCGCGCTTTCCGCGAGCCGCTCGCCGCGCACGGCCGGATGCGGGACGGGTTCGGCGATCAGCCCGACATCGCATTGCCCCGACGCGACCTTGTCGACGACAGTGGACGCACTGTGCGCGAGCAACGTGATGTCGACACCCGGATGCGCGTGCGAGAAACGCGTGACGAGCTGCGGCAGCAGGTCGAGCGCGACGGCCGGCGAGCCGGCCACGCGCAGCGTGCCGCGCCGCATCGCGCGGATCTGCTCGGCGGCCTGCGCGACGCGGTCGAGGCCGACGAACGCGCGTTCGACCTCCTCGTACAGCACACGCGCCTGCGCGGTCGGCGTGAAGCGCCCCTGTTGCCGCTCGAACAGCACGAAGCCGACCCGGTCCTCGAGATCGGCGATCAGCCGACTCACCGCCGGCTGCGAGATATGGAGATCGCGTGCCGCACGCGTGACGGTATGGCGCTGCATCACCGCGCGAAACGCTTCGATCTGACGAATCCTGAGCGAGGGCGTGGTCATAACACTGGATTATGGGTCGTTGATCAAGCTGTATTGGACAGCCCATTTTGCCTGCCCGAACATCGGTTCCGCAACGTATTGAAAGCAAGGAGCCGCGCCGCCATGGGATATAACACGCAACCGCCTCACCCGCGACACCGGAGCCGCGCATGACCGTACGCCGCTTCGACGTCGTCGTGGCCGGCGGCGGTCTCGTCGGCATGGCCATCGCGTGGGGCATCGCGCGTCTCGGCCAGCGCGTCGCGGTGTGCGACGGCGACGACATCGCGTTTCGCGCGGCGCGCGGCAACTTCGGGCTCGTGTGGGTGCAGGGCAAGGGCGGCCGCTGCCTGCCCTATGCGCGCTGGTCGCGCGAATCGTCGGCGCGCTGGCACGCTTTCGCCGCGCAGTTGCAGCGCGAAACGGGCGTGGACTGCGCGTTCGAGCGCCCGGGCGGCATCGAGCTGTTCGAGCAGCGCGCGGAACTCGACCGCGCGGCCGACCTGCTCGAATCGCTGCGCCGGCAGGAAGCCGCGCTGTCGTACGAGGTGCTCGATCCGGCGGCGCTGCGCCGGCGCATTCCCGCGGCGTCGCCGTCGCTGGCCGGCGCGCTGTGGGCGCCGAACGACGGTCACGCGAATCCGCTCACCACGCTGCGCGCGATGCTGCAGGCGTTTCAGCAGTGCGGCGGCGTCTATCTGCCGCGCAGCGAAGTCGCCGAGATCCGGCCGCGCGCCGGGCGCTTCGAGATCGACACGCGCCACGCGCAGCTCGAAGCCGGGCGCGTGGTGCTCGCGGCCGGCCTCGACAACGCGCGGCTCGCGCCGATGGTCGACCTGCGCGCACCGATCTCGCCGTTGCGCGGCCAGATCATGGTCACCGAACGCCTCGCGCCGTTTCTCGACTATCCGACACTCGTCGTCCGGCAGACGCCGGAAGGCTCGGTGCTCCTCGGCGATTCGGCCGAAGACGTCGGCTTCGACGACGGCCAGACACGCCCCGCGATGGTCGACATCGCACGCCGCGCCCGCACCGCGTTCCCGGCGCTGGCCCATGCGCGCATCGTGCGCGCATGGGGTGCGCTGCGCATCATGACGCCCGACGGCCTGCCCGTCTACGAGGCGTCGGCCACGTACCCCGGCGCGTTCATCGCGATCTGCCACAGCGGCGTCACGCTCGCGGCGACCCACGCCGACCTCGTCGCGCCGTGGATCGCCGGCGGCGCCGCGCCGGCCGACCTGTCCGCCTTTACCACCGCGCGCTTCGCCGCGCCCACGGAAGCCCGGCATGTTTGAATCCCTCGTTCCCGCCGCCGCGCTGCTCGAGCGCGTGCGCATCCATATCGACGGCACGCCGCACGACGTGCCCGCGCATTACAGCGTCGCGGCCGCGATGCTCGCCGCCGGCTCGGCCGCGTGCCGCACGAGCGCCGTGAGCGGCGCGCCGCGCGGCCCGTTCTGCATGATGGGCGTGTGCTTCGACTGCCTCGTCGAAATCGACGGCGTACCGAACGTGCAAGGCTGCATGACGCCCGTTGCCGACGGCATGCAGGTGCGCGCGATGCACGGCAAGGCGAGGCTCGCATGACGCGCCGCCAGTGCGACCTGCTGATCGTCGGCGCCGGGCCGGCCGGCATGGCGGCGGCGACTGCCGCGCGTGCGGCCGGCTTGTCGGTCGTCGTCGCGGACGAAGGCCGCGCGCCCGGCGGCCAGATCTACCGCAACGTGGCCGATGCGGCGGCGCCGCTCACGCAATGGCTCGGTGCCGACTACACGGCGGGCCGCCCGCTCGTCGACGGCCTGCTCGCCAGCGGCACGCATTACCTGCCGCGCAGCGTCGTGTGGCAAATCGCGTTCGAGCCGGCGCCCGTCGCGATGCTCACGCAAGGCGGCCCGTCGCGCGGCACGCTCGAAATCGGCGCGCGCGCGGTGCTGATCGCGACCGGCGCGCAGGAGCGTCCGTGGCCGGTATCCGGCTGGACGTTGCCCGGCGTGATGGGCGTCGGCGCCGCGCAGACGCTGCTGAAGGCGTCCGGCCTCGCGCCGTCCGCCGACGCCGTGCTCGCCGGCAGCGGCCCGCTGCTGTGGCTGTTCGCCGCGCAATTGCTGAATGCCGGCCGGCGCGTGCGCGCGCTGGTCGACACGACACCGCGCGATGCGTGGCGCCGCGCGCTCCCGCATGCGCTGCCGGCGCTGCGCGGCGCCGACTATCTGCTCAAGGGCTGGCGCATGCTGCGCGCGGTGCGCCGCGCCGAGATTCCGGTGTATCGCGGCGCGACCGACGTCCGCATCGACGGCGAAAGCCGCGCCGAACGCATCCGCTTTCGCGACGAAGACGGCGTCGTACAAACACTCGACACGTCGCTCGTGCTGCTGCATCAGGGCGTCATTCCGTCGACGCAGCTTGCGCGCTCGCTCGGCTGCGCACACGAATGGGATGAATCGTCGGCATGCTGGCGGCCTCAGTGCGACGCGCGCGGCCGCAGCAGCGTGCCGCACGTGTGGATCGCGGGCGACGGCGCGGGCATCGGCGGCGCGCGGGCGGCGGCACTCGCCGGCGAAGTGTCGGCGCTCGACATCGCCGCGCAACTCGGCGCGCTCGACACGCAACGACAGGCCGCACGCGAACGCCCGGTGCTGCGCGCGTTGCACCGCCACCGCGCGGTGCGCCCGCTGCTCGACGCGCTGTACACGCCGCCCGCCGCGCTGCGCCGCCCCGACGACGACACGATCGTGTGCCGCTGCGAGGAAGTCACGGCCGGCGAGATCCGCCGGCTCGCGGCGCTCGGCTGCCAGGGGCCAAACCAGATGAAGGCGTTTACGCGCTGCGGCATGGGCCCGTGCCAGGGACGCTGGTGCGGCACGACGGTCGGCGAGCTGATCGCCGACGTGCAGCAGCGCGGCGTCGGCGACGTCGGTCACTACCGGATTCGCGCGCCGATCAAGCCGGTCACCGTCGGCGAGATGGCCGACGCCCTCGAACTGTCGAACGATTTTCAGCGCGGCGAATTTCCGAGCTGACATGCATGCCCACTCTTCCCCACACGAACGGAGCCTGACCATGAAGACGCGCCTCACGATTCTCCTGTCCGCCGCCGCGATGGCCTTCGCGTCGCTGGCGTCGGCGAAGGAATGGACGACCATCCGCATCGGCGTCGACCCGACCTACCCGCCGTTCGAATCGACCGCGACCGACGGCAGCGTGAAGGGTTTCGACATCGATCTCGGCAACGCGCTGTGCGCGAAGCTGAAGGCGAAATGCGTGTGGGTGTCGAGCAGTTTCGACGGGCTGATTCCCGGGCTGCAGGCGCGCAAGTTCGACGTGATCCTGTCGTCGATGGCCGCGACCGAACAGCGGCGCCAGCAGATCGACTTCACCGATCGCCTGTACCGCAACCAGACGCGGCTGATCGCGCGCACCGGGTCGGGGCTGCTGCCGGACGCGGCGAAGCTCGCCGGCAAGCGCATCGCGGTCGAACAGGGCACGGTCCAGGAAACCTATGCGCGTGAGAAGTGGGCGCCCGCGAAGGTCGAGGTCGTGCCGTATCCGAGCTACGACCAGGCGTATGCGGACCTCGTCACCGGGCGCGTCGACGGCGTGCTGATGGACGCCGTGCAAGGCCAGCTGGGGTTCCTCGCGACGCCGCGCGGCAAGGGCTTCTCGTTCGCGGGCGGCGTGGTGTACGACGCGAAGATCATGGGCAACGGCGATGCGGCCGGCGTGCGCAAGGCCGACACCGACCTGCGCGACGCGCTGAATCGCGCCATCGCGCAGATTCGCGGCGACGGCACCTACAACACGATCCAGGCGAAATATTTCGACTTCGACATGTACGGGAACTGACGGCAGCGCGGGCCTGGTTTCGCTCGTGTGATTCACGCGAGCGCGACGTCTAGCCGTCGCGCCGCAGCCGGTTCGCGCGGGCCAGGCGCGAACATCCCGCGCTTTTCTCCGTCGATGGACGTCGCCGCCGACTTTCGTGCTGACGCAGCTTTCGCGGCGGCGATGGTCGGCGGCATATCGTCGAGGCTCATGCGTTTCTCCTGGTGCGGCAGGAAAGTGAATCCGGCCCAGGTTGCACGAATAAGTCCGAATGGGACATAATTCATCAATATTGAGTCCCGCAAGGTCTGACATGCTCGACATCCGCCAGCTTCAATATTTCATCGCGGTCGCGGAAGAGGAACACGTCGGCCGTGCGGCCGAACGCCTGCACATCTCGCAGTCGCCGCTCAGCCGCCAGATCGCGCAGCTCGAGGAAAAGCTCGGCCTGACGCTGTTCGAACGCAGCCAGCAACGCATTCGTCTGACGCGTGACGGGCGCACGTTCCTCAGCGAAGCGCACGCGTTCCTGCGCCATGCGAACCGGCTCGAATCGCTCGCGCGCCGGCTCGGCCGCGGCGACGAAGGCGGCCTGTGCATCGGCTACCTGGAAACGGCCACCCACTCGGGCGTGCTGCCGCGTGCGCTGAAAACGCTGCGCGCCGAGCGCCCGTCGGTGCATATCGCGCTGTACAACTATCCATCCGCCGCGCAGCTCGAAGGCCTGCGCGAACGCAGCCTCGACATCGCGCTCGTGACCGAGCCGCCTGCGCCGGACGATCCCGAACTCGATTCGACGATGGTGCTGAACGATCCGATGCTGCTCGCGCTGCCCGACGGACACCCGCTCGCGAAGAAGAAGACGCTGAGCGCCGACGATCTCGCCGCGCAAGCGTGGATCGGCGTCACGCAGCAGGAAAGCGCGCCGCGTCACGGCGCGTTCGTCGCGGCCTGTGCGAAGGCCGGTTTTTCGCCGGACATTTCGGTGGAGGCGACCGAGCCGCTCGCGGCGCTCGGGCTCGTCGCCGCGGGGCTCGGCGTGACGATGATCCAGCAAAGCCTGCGTCACCAGGTGCCAGAAGGCGTCGTGCTGCGCGAGCTGCCGTGGTTCAGCTACCGCACGCCGCTGTGGGCCGCATGGCACAAGGTCAACCTGCGGCCGCTGGTCGGCATCTTCCGCGAGATCCTGACCGGCGAGGAGGTCGTCGCGGCAGCTGGAAAATGAAGCCGTGAACGCACGAAGCGTCGTTGCATCACGGCGCGTTGCGCACCCATAGCGAGTGTGCCGATTGCTTCGCAACCCTGATCTTCATTACGGTGCGCGATTTCCGATCGACGCGCGCCACGGGTGCGCCAACGCCTTCGCAGCGGGTCGAAACCGCGGCGAAGGCGTGGCCGGAGCCGGAAAGCCCGACTCCCATCGCACGATGCGACGTGCCGCCGTCACGCCGCCGCGAAGCGCTTCGCCAGTTCCGCGAGGCCGTCTTCATAAATCCCGCGGAACAGCCGGACGGTTTCGTCGTCGGTCGCGCCGTGCGGCGTGAACGTGCCCGACCACTCGACCTTCGATGCGTTCGGGCCGTTCTCGCGCACGCGCAGCGTGGAGCGATAGTTCACGACCGGGAACGGTGCTTCGAGAATCGCGTACGTATAGCTGCGTTCCGCTTCGTCGAACGCGACCAGCCGCTCGACGATCGCGTCGCCCGCCGGATTCGCGAGACGCCGCACGCGCCCGCCTTCGCTCAGTTCGCTGGCCGGAATGTACGACAGCCAGTCGGGCAGCGCGCCGAAGCCGCCGATCAGTTGCCAGACCGTGTCGGCCGAAGCCGCGATCTCGATACCTGCATGGGCCTGTGCCATGTCGTCACCTTTCAGGATCAACGATCGGTCGGCAGCGGCGCATTGGCCGCAATCAGACCTTGTTCACGCATCTCGCGCCAGAAGTCGGCCGGAATCGCCACGTTCAGCGCCGCCTGGTCTTCCGCGATCCGCTCCGGACGGCTCGCGCCCGGAATCACCGCGACGGTGGCCGGATGCGACATCGAGAACTGCAGCGCGGCGGCCTTGATCGGCACGTCGTAACGCGCGGCGATCGCCTTGATCCGGTCGACCTTCGCGAGGATGTCCGGCGACGCCTTCTGGTATTCGAAGTGCGTGCCGCCCGCGAGCACGCCCGAGCTGTACGGGCCGCCGACGACGATCCCGACGTTCTGCGCAGCCGCCGCCGGCATCACGCGTTGCAGCGCGCGTTCGTGATCGAGCAGCGTGTAGCGGCCGGCCAGCAGCATGCCGTCGGGTTGCGGTTCGGCGAGGTCGAGCACCAGTTCGATCGGCTCGACGCGGTTCACGCCGAGGCCCCATGCATTGATCACGCCTTCCTCGCGCAGCTTGCTCAGCACGCGAAACGCGCCCTTGCGCGCCACTTCGAATTGCGCGAGCCATTCGTCGCCGTAGAAATCCTGCGCGATGTCGTGCACCCACACGATATCGAGGCGGTCGGTGCGCAGGCGCTTCAGGCTGTCCTCGATCGAGCGCAGCGTCGCGTCGGCCGAGTAATCGTTGACGATGCGGTTCGGCCGGCCGTGTTCGAACAGGCCGCCCTTTTCGCCGAGATCGCGCGCCGACACGTCTTCGATTTCGTCGAGGATCACGCGGCCGACCTTCGTGCTCAGCACGTATTCGTCACGCGGATGGTGCGCGAGCGCGTCGCCGAGGCGGATTTCCGCGAGGCCCGCGCCATAGAACGGGGCCGAGTCGAAATAACGGATGCCGTGTTGCCATGCCGCTTCAACGGTGGCCGCGGCTTCCGCGTCGGGGATGTTGCGGAACATGTTGCCGAGCGGGGCCGTACCGAAACCGAGGATCTTGTTGCCGGGCAGCTTGTCTTCGAGACTCATGATTTTCTCCAGGGAGTAAAGGAAAGCGAGTTCAGTCTAGGGAGACGGGTTAAGTCTGTCCAAGACGGAATTCGACATACTTGAGTCCCGCGAGGTCTGATGCAGGGATTTGCGGCCTGTTTCGATCACCGGCTCCGGCGCTGTGTTCGACCGAGACGCCCGACCGGCAAGGCTGCCGACTGAATCCACGTTCGATTCATGACGCAGGATCAAAAATGATTTGGCGCGGCGGCCGTTTTTCCCGGATGCCGGCGTACCTATATTGACTGCACTCGCAACGACATCGACGTGGTCGACGGTGGTTGCGGCTCACTCAACCAGACAGGTACCCACGATGAAAACGCTCGTTTCTTCCACCCTTGCCGCACTGATCCTTTCCGCACCGGCGCTGTCGTTCGCGCAACAAGCCGACCATCAGCTGACCCGCGCCGAAGTGAAGGCCGAGATGACCCGTCTCGCGGCCGTCGGCTACACCCCGGCGCTGGATCACAACCAGTACCCGGCCGCGATCCTCGCCGCCGAACAGCGTGTGCGTGAAAACGCCGTCGCGCAATCCGCCCCGAACGCCGCCCCGACCGCGGACAACACCGGTTACGGCAGCGAAGCCCGCACGACCGGCGAATCCGGCCGTGCGATGATGATCAACGGCCGCAACTCGATCTATCGCGGTCATTGAGTCACGTCGGCGTGCAAGCGAGCACGCCTTTCGATACGCGCAACCGCTCGTCCATCCCCTCCGCATGGCCGGCCCGAATCGCCTGAACAGGCATTCGGGCCGCGCGTCGTCGCTGCCCTTGCACTCCGTCGCCCTGCTCCGCGAAACCGGCTCGCGCGTGGCCGCCGCAGGCAGCGATTCGTGACTGCGCAGTACAAGTTCTTATGCCGCTTCATCCGTTTATCCGGCGCGCGCCGCGCACGATACTTCGCACCGTCAGGCGCCACGCGCCCCACTCGACATCTCGTACGCATATGAACCGATATCCAGGATTGAAGCGCATCGCGCGATCGGCCGCGCTGGCCGCCATTCCGCTGGCCGCGCTGTTCGCGTTGTCCGGCTGCCAGTCGGACGACAAGGCTCCGGCCGCGACGCCGAGCGTGATCGTCAGCGCGCCTGTCGCGCGCGACGTCAACGACGTCGACGTCTACACCGGCCGCTTCGAGGCGGTCGACACCGTCGACGTGCGCCCGCGCGTGAGCGGCTATCTCGACAAGGTCGCGTTCCAGGACGGCGCGACCGTCCGCAAGGGCGACCTGCTGTTCGTCATCGACCCGCGCCCGTACCAGGCGGCCGTCACCGCCGCGCAGGGCGCGCTCGAACGCGCGCAGTCGCAACTGAAGCTGAGCCGGCAGGATTTCGAGCGCGCGAGCATCCTGATCAAGACCGACACGATCGCGCAGAGCCTCTACGACCAGCGCAGGCAGGCGGTGCAAAGCGCGCAAGCCGAGGTGACGAGCGCGCAAGGCGCGCTCGAACGCGCGCGGCTCGACCTGTCGTTCACGCGCATCGTCGCGCCGATGTCCGGCCGCATCAGCCGCAAACTCGTGAGCGAGGGCAATCTCGTGAAAGGCGGCGACAGCGATGCGACCGTGCTGACGACGATCGTGTCGCAGGACCCGATCGACATCTATTTCGACGTCGACGAGGAAAGCTACCTGCGCTATACGCGCGAAGCACGGAAAAGCGGCGGCAACGCGTCGTCGCGGCAGGTCGCGATCGCGCTGCCGGGCGACGCGCAGCCGTCGCTGGCAGGCACGATGGATTTCGTCGACAACCGCCTCGACGACTCGACCGGCACGCTGCGCCAGCGCGCGCGCGTCGCGAATCCGGACCGGCGCCTGAGCCCTGGCCAGTTCGGCCGCGTGTATCTGTCGAGCCGCGTCGCGCACCCTGCGCTGCTCGTGCCGGATGCGGCCGTCGCGACCGATGCGACGCGCCGCGTGCTGTACTTCGTCGACGCGAACGGCACCGTCGCGATCCGCCCGGTGACGCCTGGCCGTCTGCATGGCAACCTGCGCGAGATCGACGCGGGGCTGAACGCGGGCGATACCGTGATCGTCGACGGCTTCCAGCGCGTGCAGGCCGGCGACAAGGTCAAGGCCGTGCCGCGCGCGATCGAAGCGGCCGCGGTGGCCCGCGCGGCGAGCGGCACGACCGGGAGCGCGCAATGAACCTCGGCCGCCTGTCCGTCCAGCAGCCGGTGCTCGCGATCGTCCTGTCGATCGTGCTGACGATCGCCGGCGCGCTGGCCTATTTCTCGCTCGCGGTATCCGAGTATCCGGACATCGCGCCGCCGACCGTCGTGATCCAGGCGACCTATCCGGGCGCCTCCGCGGAAACGGTCTCGCAAACGGTGTCGACGCCGATCGAACTGGAAGTGAACGGCGTGGAAGACATGCTGTACATGTACAGCCAGGCAACGTCCGACGGCAGCCTGAACATCACCGTGACGTTCAAGCCCGGCACCGACGTCGACAAGGCGCAGGTGCTCGTGCAGAACCGCGTCGCGCTCGCCACGCCGCGCCTGCCCGAGCCCGTGCAGCGCAGCGGCGTGTCGGTACGCAAGTCGTCGCCGACGCAGCTCGCCACGATCTTCCTGTACTCGCCGGACCAGCGCTACGATCCGCTGTACGTATCGAACTATGCGATCCGCAACGTCGCGGACGTGCTCAAGCGGATCGAAGGCGTAGGCGACATCAACGCGCTCGGCGCGCGCGAATACTCGATGCGCATCTGGCTCGACCCCGAGCGCGTCGCGTCGTTCGGCCTGAGCCCGGCCGACCTGATCGCCGCGGTACGTTCGCAGAACACGCAGCTCGCGGGCGGCGTGGTCGCGCAGGCGCCGATCACGAACCAGGCGTTCCAGCCGAACCTGATCTTCGAGGGACGGCTCAAGCGCCCCGAGGACTTCAGCGACATCGTCGTCAAGCAGGGCAAGGACGGCAGGCTCGTACGGCTGAAGGACGTGGCTCGCGTCGAAGTCGGCGCGCTCGCGTATGCGACCGACAGCTACATGCTGCGCCATCCGACGATCGCGCTGCAGGTGCTGCAGCAGCCCGGCGCGAACGCGGTCGCGACGATGGCCGCGGTCGAGAAGAAGATGGCCGAACTGTCCCGCGACTTCCCGAAGGGCATCGTCTACAACATCGGCTACAACCCGACCGCGTTCATCGGCGACAGCATCCACGAACTCGTCAAGACGATCTACGAAGCCGTCGTGCTCGTCGTGTTCGTCGTGCTGCTGTTCCTGCAGGGCTGGCGGCCGTCGATCATCCCGATCCTGTCGATTCCGGTGTCGCTCGTCGGCACGTTCGCGGCGATGGCCGTGCTCGGCTATTCGATCAACAACCTGACGCTGTTCGGCCTCGTGCTCGCGGTCGGGATCGTCGTCGACAACGCGATCGTCGTGGTCGAGAACGTCGAGCGGCACCTGGCGGCCGGCGCCGGGCCACGCGACGCGACGCTGCTGACGATGAAGGAAGTCGGCGGCGCGCTGTTCGCGATCACGCTCGTGCTGTGCGCGGTGTTCGTGCCGACCTCGTTCATTCCCGGCATCTCGGGCCAGTTCTTCCGCCAGTTCGGCGTGACGATCGCCGTGTCGACCGCGATCTCGTTCTTCACGTCGGTGACGCTCGCGCCCGCGCTGTCGGCGATGATGCTGAAAGCGCACGCCGGCGACCATGACGCACCCGCGCCGACATCACGCATCGCCACGCTGTTCGCGCCGGCGCTGCGCGTCGCGCGACGCTTCTCGAACGCGTTCAACCGCCTGTTCCAGCGCCTGTCCGATGCGTATGGACGGCTGGTCCGGAGAGTCGTCCGGATCATCCCCGCCATGACCGCACTGTACGTGGTACTGATCGCCGCGACCGGCTATCTGCTCGTATCGAGCCCGAAGGGCTTCATTCCCGCGCAGGATCGCGGCTACCTCGTCGTGCTCGTGCGGATGCCCGACGGCGCGACGCTCGAACGCACCAGCGCGGTCGCGCGCAAGATCGAGGACATCGCGCTGTCGGTGCCCGGGGTCGCGCGCGTACCGGTGTTCTCCGGCGTCAACGCGGCGACCGGCACGAACTCGGCGAACAGCGCCGGCCTGTTCCCGGTGTTCCAGCCCTGGCCGGAACGCAAGGCGCGCGGCCTGACGATCGACACGATCGCCGCCGAGATGCGCAAGCGGCTCGCGACCATCACCGAAGCGTCAATCGTCGTCGCGATGCCGCCGCCGGTGCAGGGCCTCGGCAGCACGGGCGGCTTCGCGATGCGGCTCGAAGACCGCAACGGCCTCGGCACCGCCGCGCTCGCGAAGGCCACGCAGGATCTCGTCGCGGCCGCGAACCGCACGCCCGGCATGGTCGGCGTCTACACGCCCTACTCCGCGACGAGCCCGCAGGTGCACGTCGAACTCGACCGCGAGAAGGCCGAGATGCTCGGCGTGCCGAGCCAGGCGATCAACGATGCGGTCGAGACGTATTTCGGTTCGACCTATATCAACGACTTCAACATCGTCGGGCGCACCTATCGCGTGACCGCGCAGGCGGACCTGCCGTTCCGCGTCGGCGCGTCGGATCTCGCGCGGCTGAAGGTGCGCAACCGCGACGGCGAGATGGTGCCGATCGGCAGCGTGACGCGCATCGACGACATGCTCGGCGTCGACCGCGCACCGCGCTACAACCTGTATCCGGCCACCGAAATCAACGGCGATACCGCGCCGGGCCTCGGCTCGGGCTTCGCGATCAAGACGATGGAAACGCTGGCGAAGCAGGTGCTGCCGCCCGGCATTTCGTTCGAGTGGACCGATCTGTCCTATCAGCAGACCACGGCCGGCAACACGGGGCTGCTCGTGTTCCCGCTGTGCGTGCTGCTCGTCTACCTGGTGCTCGCCGCGCAGTACGGCAGCTGGAGCCTGCCCGTCTCGATCCTGCTGATCGTGCCGATGTGCCTGCTGGCCGCCTCGCTCGGCGTGCGCGCGCTCGGCCAGGACGTGAACATCCTCACGCAGATCGGCTTCATCGTGCTGGTCGGGCTCGCCGCGAAGAACGCGATCCTGATCGTCGAGGTCGCCCGGCAGCTGGAGGCCGACGGCGCCGAGCTCGTCGAGGCCGTCGTCGAGGCCTGCGTGCAGCGGCTGCGCCCGATCGTGATGACGTCGCTCGCGTTCATCCTCGGCGTGCTGCCGCTCGTGATCTCCGAAGGCGCGGGCGCGGAAATGCGCCAGGCCGTCGGCGCGGCGGTGTTCTTCGGGATGATCGGCGTGACGTTCTTCGGGCTGCTGTTTACGCCCGTGTTCTATGTGATGGTTCGCCGGCTCGCGATGCGCAAGACCGCTGTCGCAGCCGTCGCGACGGAGGCTGTGCAATGAAGTTCGTTCGACTCGTGGCCGCGCTGTCCGCGGCGGCCATCCTGACCGCGTGCACGAGCGCGCCGGTCGCCACCGTCACCCCGCCGCCGCTGGCCGCGACCTATGCGAACGCGGATCTCGCGGCCGGCGGCCCGGCCGCCGACACCGGTGCGTGGTGGCATGGCTTCCACGATCCGATCCTCGACCGGCTGGTCGACACCGCGCTCGCGAACAACCTCGACCTGCAGGCGGCCGTCGCTCGCATCGACGCGGCGCGCGCGGTGCGGATCGGCGCGGCGTCGCAATGGTTCCCGTCCGTCGACCTGAATGCCGGCGCCAGCCGTCAGCGGCAGTCCGCATCGCAGGCGTTCCCGACCGATACGCCGACGACCGGCAACGCGTTCGACCTGAATGCGAGCCTCGCATGGGAGATCGACATCTTCGGCCGCATCCGCCAGGGTGTGTCGGCAGCCGACGCGGATATCGCATCGGCGCAAAACGATGCGGCGGCCGTGCGGATCGCGACGATCGACGAAACGGTGCGCACCTACGTGACGGTGCGCGGCCTCGAACAGCGGCTCGCGCTGGTCGAGGCCAACGCGTTGAGCCAGCGCGGCACCGAGGAATCGACACGGCGCCTGTTCGACGCGGGCGTCGTGCCGATCGCCGACGTCGACCGCGCCGCCGCGCAGACGGAAACGACGCTGGCCGAGCTGCCCGCGCTGCAACTGCAGCGGCAGGCCGCGATCCACCGGCTGTCGATCATCACCGCGTCGACGCCGCAGGACATCTATGCGCGGCTCGACCCGCCCGCGCCCGAGCCGGTGTGGACCGCCGCCGCGCCGGGCATCGGCACGCCGGCCGACCTGCTGCGTCGGCGGCCCGACGTGCGCGCGGCCGAGGCACGCGTCGTCGCGGCCTATGCGCGCATCGGCGTCGCCGAGGCCGACCTGAAGCCGCACCTGCAACTGATCGGCGTGATCGGCGCGGCGATCGACGGTTTCTCGGGCGCGTCGCTCGCACGTTCGCTCGCGTGGATGGCCGGCGCCGGCGCGAGCGCGCCGCTGTTCGACGGCGGCCGGCGCCGCAGCGTCGTCGCGTTGCGGCGCGCGCAGGCCGATCAGGCGCTCGCCGCCTATCGCACGGCGGTGCTGACGGCCGTCGGCGACGTCGAGACGTCGGTGGCCGCGACCGCCCGAAATCACGGCCGGACCGAGCGCCTCGAGCGCGCGGTATCGAATGCGCGGGGTGCGTATACGCAGATCAACCGGTCGTGGCGCAGCGGCGAATCGGCGTTCATCGATACGCTGGAAGTGCAGCGTGCGCTGCTCGCGGCCGAGGATTCGCTCGCACAGGCGCGCACCGAGGAAACGCTGAGCCGGGTCAGGCTGATGAGCGCGCTGGGGCAGTAAGCGCGCGGTTCGGGTTCGATCGATGCGCGAAGGGCGACGGGTTCGATGTCATGCGAACCCGTCGCCCTTTTTACGTGGCGTGACCCCGTGCGGGCGGCATCGACATCAATCGATGTCGCCGCCTGCCTTCAACTGCGCGCTCACATAGTCGAGAAAGCTGACGATGCGCGACGACAGCGTCGTGTTGCGATAGAACACCGCATGAATCGGCTGGCGGAACTCGAGGGTGTCGTCGACGAGCAGTTCGACGAGGCTGCCATCGCGGCGATGCGTGCCCGTCATGTAATCGGCGAGGCATACGACGCCCGCGCCATTGAGCGCGAGCGTCAGCAGCGTCTCGCCGCTCGACGCCTGCAGCGCCGGATGAATGCGGTACACGGCATCGTCCGCGGTGCGCAGCGGCCAGTGGTTCAGCGTTTCCGGCTGCACGAAGCCGAGCAGCGTATGGTTCGCGAGATCGGCGACGCTCGCCGGCACGCCGGCTTTCTCCAGATAGGCCGGGCTCGCCAGAATGCGCAGCCGGCTGCCGCCGAGCCGGCGCGCGTGCAGCGTCGAATCGCGCAGCTCGCCGATCCGGATCGCGACGTCAGTGCGGTGTTCGAGCAGGTCGATGACCTCGTCGCTCGTATGAAGTTCGGCCTCGATCGCCGGATACGCGTCGCGAAAGCCCGACATCATCGGCGCGATCACATGCTGCATGAACGGCATCGCCGCATTGATCCGCAACCGCCCGGCCGGCGCCTCGCGCTGGCTGACGATCTGTTCCTCGGCGAATTCGACCGACGCGATGATCTCGCGCGCGTAGTCGAGAAAGAGCTTGCCCTCCTCGGTCATTTCGAGGCGGCGTGTCGTGCGGCGGATCAGCGTGGTGTCGAGTTTTTCCTCGAGGCGCCGCAGAATCCGGCTCATCACCGAGGTCGGCTGATGCAGTTTGTCCGCCGCGCCCGTCAATGAACCGGTATCGGCGATGGTCACGAACGCGAGCATCTCGTCGAGGGTCGTCTTCATGGTCGGCAGTCGTCAGCGGTGTCAGGGACCGTCACGATAGTGCCGCCGCGCCGCTTTGATAAGCGGGTTCGCGCGCGAATCATAGTTGATTTCGATTCAATAATGCGCGGCGAATATTGTCGGAATATTCGGGCGTGAAACGGGCGGCCGGGTCTGCAAGCACGCGCGGATCGACGCGCGTTTCGTCAGGCAACGCGGTGCGGCAGCGTCAGGCCGCGACGGGCATCTCGTGGCGAATCCAGTCGAGCATCGCGCCGTGCCGCGGCGCCCACCCGAGTTCCCGTCGCGCCCGCAGCGCCTTCACGCGGCTGTTCGAGGCGAGCGAGAAATGCGCACGCGAGTGACCGAGCACCTCGGCGGCATCGGCGACGTCCCATTCGACGACCGAGCGCAAACCGAGCCGCGCGGCGAGCGCGAGACCGATTTCCGCGAACGACGCTTCGCCGTTTTCCGCGAAGTAGAACGCGCCCGGCGGCGCGGCATGGACCGCGCGCAGATAGAGATCGGCGACATCGTCGACGTGCACGTTCGACCAGCGGTTCAGCCCCTTGCCGATCACGCGCACCGCGCCGGCGTCGCGCGCAATGGCCGCGAGCAGCGGCAGTTGCGCGCTGTCGCGACGCAGTCCGAGGCCGTCGCCGTAGATCATGCTGTTGCAGATCACGGCCGAGCGGATGCCGAGGGTGGCGGCCGACATCACGAGCCGGTCGATCGCGCGGCGCTCGGCCTTCGCGGGGTGGACGATCGGCGTCGTTTCGTCGAACACGATCGCGTCGCCGTGCGCGCCCTGCGCATCGTCCGCGATCACGCTCGTGCCGCTCGTGTGCAGGAACGCCTTGCCCGAGCCGCTCAGCGCCGCGATGATCGTCTCGACGGCCTCGCGGTGATCGCTGCTCGCCGCGTTGACGACGCAATCCGCGTCGCGCGCGAACGCATGCAGCAGCGCCGTATCGTCGAGCGTGCCGACGACCGGCATGATGCCGGCCGCCGCGAGTTTCGCGGCGTTGTCGCCATCGCGCGTCAAACCGGTGACGACGTGCCCGGCCGCGACGAGCCGCGCGGCCACCGATCCGCCGATGTAGCCGGTCGCGCCCGTCACGAATATCCTGCTGCCTTTCATCCGCTGCTCCGGGAAGCGAGGCGGGCCATGCGGCGCACGTCTCGCGAAATATCGTGCGTCGCAGTATCGACGGCCGGTGCCGTCGGCGGAAGAGGTGAATCGCTAAAACAGTTTTGCGCGCGGCGGGATGATGGGTCGTGTCGGACGAAACCGGCTTCGATGGGCGTGCAGCCGTTCGCGGTGATCTCGTGCCACCGGCCGCACGTCGTCAAGCGCGGCCCCGCCCGTGATTCCGCTCCATGCGATGCTCGATCGGCCCGCCTCCGTCGACCGGTATCGCGCTCGCCGCGCACCGGCTTGCCCGCTCCTCATCGGTATTTCCCGACAGGCGGACATGGCGACGTCACCGCCCATCGCCGAGCGACCCGAGAATCCGGTAGGCGACCTTCACGCGGTCCTCGATCGGCACGTTGCCGTTCGCGAGCATCACGATCCCGATCCGCTTCGCGGGCACGAACGCGACGTACGTGCTGAAGCCGCCGGTCGAGCCCGTCTTGTTGATCCAGGTCGCGGGGTTCGGCGCGAGCGGCGGCTGGATCGCGCTGGCCGGCACCGCGTCGAACAGCATCTTCGGCGCGTTGCCGGCGAGCAGCGTCGGCAATGCGACCGGGTACGGATACTGTTCCCAGATCAAGTCCTGCGTCAGCGGCCCCGCGCGGAAATAGCCGGTGTGCGTGCGTTCGATCGCGCGCTGCAGGCGCGGCGCCGTCTGGATCATCCCCAGGTTCGCCTGCACGAAGCGCAGCAGGTCGGCCGCCGTGGTCCGCACGCCGTACGCCGGCTGCCACAGCATGCCTTGCGACATCCGCACCGGCTTGCCGTCCTTCGTGTAGCCCTGCGCATAGTCGGTCATGCGCGCGGCGGGCACGTCGATGTACGTGTGCGTCATCCCGAGCGCGGGAAAGAGCCGCTGCTCCATCAGCGTCGCGAAATCCTCGTGCATCGCCTTCGCGGTGAGCCAGCCGAGCATGCCGATCGCGACGTTCGAATACTTGCGGTGCGTGCCCGGCGCATACTCGGGCCGCCACGCGTCGAGATAGCGGATCAAGCCCGCATCGTCGCGGATGCTGTCCGGCACCTGCAGCGGCGTCCCGCCGGGCGTGTGCGTGCCGAGCTGAAGCAGCGTGACGACGCCGAACGGCTTGCCCTGCAACTCGGGCAGATATCTGGCCACCGGGTCCGCGAGCGACAGTTCGCCGCCCTCCTGCGCGTCTGCGGCGAGCGTCGCGGTCAGCGTCTTGCTGACCGAGCCGATCTCGAACAGCGTGTCGCCGGTCACCGGCTTGCCGGTCTGCTTCGACATCACGCCGTAGTCGAACACCTGCGGCTTGCCGTCGGCGACGATGCCGATCGCCATGCCGGGGATCGCATACTGCTTCATCAACGGAGCGATATGGCGCGTGACGGTGTCGTGGAGGTCGTCCTGCGTGACGGCGGCCGCGCGACCGGCCGTGGCGGTCGCGCATGCGGCGACGAACAGGGTCGCGACGACGCGTGTCGCATTGAATCGCATGAGTGCGGTTCCTTCTATTTCCGATGGTTGCATGGACAACAGATCCGGCCGCGTCGCGCGGAAAAGGCGGCGGCCGGCCTGTCGAAGCAGGACTATCTGCTACCGTCCGATCGCCAACAATCGACGATATGTTGCGCGAGCCGAAAGAAAAACTTATGAGATAGGCGGAATGCGGGACGAGGCAGCCGCCATGCCGGGCCACTCACCCGTTTTCCGCGAAAACCTGTCGGTTTTAACAGCATCGAATCCGGCGACCGAATGGCGCCGCGTCGAAAATCGGCAAAAAAGAGATAAGTCTTGTCAGATCCACGGGCGCCGGCCAGCCGCGCGATTGATTCATCCGCACGGATCGAAGTAGACTCGCGGAAGCCAAAAATAAAATCCGCCCTGAGAGAATCCATGAATCGCCCTTTTCCGTTCGTCCGCTCCCGAGTCATCGGCTCCCGCGCGCTCGCGTGACGTTCACGCACCGACCGACCTGAAACGGAATACGCGACGCCGCCGCGTTTGTTTGCGCGCGTCCGCTCGCCGTTTCGCCCTTGAGCCAGAAGAACCGCCAGGGTCGCGCGCGCACCGCCCGCGCACGCCCTGCCCGACCGGAGAGTGAGCCCGTGACCGAAACCGTGGCCGCGTCGGCCTATCGGCCGCGCGATGTCGTCAATGCGCCCGACGTCAAGGCGGCCATCGCCCGCCGCAGCACCGCGCGCGGCGATCCGGCCGAGATCCGCGCGTGGCTCGGCAACCATTTCTTCCGCTGGGTCGTCGGTGCGTTCGAGCAGGCGCAGCCGCTCGCTTCGCTCGCCGATTACCGCGCGCTCGCCGGGGCTGATCGGCCGGCACCCGAATGGCTCGTGCGCCGGTTCCGCGCGCAACCGGCATCTGCGACCTCAGCGGCATCCCCGGCCTCCGGCCCGGCGGCCGACGCGGCGCGGCCGCCCGCCGCCGAGCCGGCGCCGCTCTACTTCATCGATCCCGAGCACATGCTGCTGATCGACCGCGAACGCGTGCTGGTCGAATTCCTGCGCTCGCGCGCCGGCACGCGGCTCGCCCAGAAACTGCAGCGCATCACCTGTGCGATGGCGCTCGACATGTGGGAACGCGAGCACCAGCGGATGCAGGCGCGCCGCGACAAAGGCTGGGTGCCGAGCAGCGGCCTCGCGTTGCGCGAGGTACTGCGTACGCCGAACGGGATCGTGTTCGAATTCGTCGGCGATCATGCGGCGCTGCGTGAGGAGCTCGCATACGAGTCGTACTACATGCAGCACTGCCTCGGCCAGTTCGCCGATCGCCGACGGCTGCGCGGCGGCTACGGCGAGCAGTACGCGCAAGCCGCGCAGGACGGCCGGCTGCGCCTGTTCACGCTGCGCGGCGCGGGCAACCAGCCGCACGTGACGATCAGTCTGCAAGCGAGCGGCGACGGCCTGCGCATCGACCAGATCAAGGGCAAGCAGAATCGCCATCCGGTGCGCCGCTATGCCGACGACGTCCGCCAGTTCCTGCGCGCGCTCGCGCCGCGCGGCGAGCGTCACCCCGATTGCGAGGGCATGGGCCTCGTGTTCGAGCCGGATGCACCGGGCGCGGCCACCGGCGCCTGGACCTTCGTCACCGACGTGCGCTCGCCCGACCATCTGCTGAGCGTGATGAGCGCCAACTTCCACCTGATCGAGCATTTCGAGCAGCCGCCGGCCGTGCTGCAATGGCTGCTGCTGCGCAACGCACCCTATGCGCTCGGCCAGTTGCGGCAGATCGATCCGGCCGTCGCGGCGGCCGCGCGCCATGCATTGCCGGCCGATGCGCTGCCCGCCGCGCGTGCGCCCGACGCACCGCCGGCCACGGCCGCATTCGAGATCGAAGGCATCGCGATCGACCCCGCGCTGTGCGCGGCGTTCGCGTTGCCCGCGCCGGCGGACGGGAGTCCGTCATGCTGAAACTGCTGCTTGGCGCGGTCGCGCTTTGGCTCGTGTGGTACGTATGGCGCTCGTTCCGGGTCGCCGCGCGGCTGGTGCGCGAAGTCGACGCCGACCAGGCCGCAGGCGCCGACAGCGCGGTGCCGGTGCGGCAAACCACGGCCGTCCGGCTCGCGCATGCGCAGGCCGAGCAGGCGCCGCCGAACCGCCGCCGCTGGGCGCTCGCGCTGGCCGACATCCTGCTGATCCGCAACGGGCTGCGCTGCGATTGCGACGACCTCGTCTATACGCTGCCCGACTCGCAGCGCGAACAGCTCGCGCGCCAGCTGCGGCGCGAACTCGACCTGCCGGCCGACCTGCCCGAGTGGCAAATCGTGCAGCGCGTGCCGTCGATCCTCGCGGGCTGGATTCGCGGCGTCGGTCGCTCGCACGACGGCTTCTACGAACAACTCGCCGCGCTCGGGCGCGTGCGCGACGCGCTCGCGTTCGACTGCGCGCGCACCGCGTTTCTCGTGCGCTGCATCGCGCTGCTCGGCTGGGCGTCCGAACAGCACGCGTGGGTCGTGCTGCTGCTCAATGCGCAGCGCGCGCAGGACAGCTTCGAGAGCTGGGAAGATTTCGGGCTCGCGTATGCGCGGGCGCGCCAGCAGTGGCTGCGCGGCAGCGGCCAGGACGGCCCCGCGTCGTCGCGCGCCACGCAGGAAGTGCGCGAGTACCTGCGCAATCCGTCCGGAAACTGGCTTGCGCTGCCGTGGAAGCGCTACCGCATCTTCGATCCCCAACCCGTTTCGTCATGACCGCCGATACCGACATGTCCTCCGCTTCCGCCGACCTGATTCCGCCCGCGCCATCCCGCTGGCACATTTGCGACGTCGACGCGCTGCTGCGCGCGGGCGACCATGCTGCGCTCGACGCGCAACTCGATGCCGCGCTCGCCGCCAGCTTCGCCGATCGCACCGCCGAAGCACGGTACGTCGACGCGCTGCCGGCCGACGTGCAGCCGTGCATCGACGCCGGCACCGAAGGCCTCGCGCGCCTGCGCGCGTGGCAGGCCGCGAACCCGCGCTCCGCGCATGCGTGGCTGTGCGAAGCGCACTACTGGCATCACTGGGCCTACGAATACCGCGGCAGCGGCTGGGCCGAAACGGTGACCGAAGCCGGCTGGATCGGCGCGCATGCGTGCGCGACGCTGACGCTCGTCGCCGCGCTGCGCGCGCTGGTGCTCGCGCCGACGATGTGGAGCGCGCCGATGGTGATCTTCACGAGCGTGTCGTCGTTCGGCGAACCCGAATGGCTCACGCAGCTGGTGCGCGAGCGCCGCTGGCCCGTCACCGAGTTGCACCTGAACGCCGGCGCCGAAGACGAAGCCACGCGCGCCGAACTGCAGCACATGTTCGCGCGTTCGGGACTGAATCCCGACGTGCCGGCCGCCTGCCCGCCGGAATTTCCGGACGCGCTGCCCGGCGCCGTCCAGGGCAAGAAGCTGCGCAAGGAAAAGTGGTACTGGATGGAAGCGACGCTGCACGTCCACCCGAAGCTGTTCTTCCCGATGCGCACGTTCATCTGGTACATGCAGCCGCGCTGGGGCGGCTCGCACGATCACATCCGCGCGTTCGTCGCGTCCGACGCGTGCGCGCACCTCGACGCGGTCGAGAAGGACCGGCTGCTGCACGAGATCTGGCGCGACGACTACGCCGGCAACACGCTCGACGCGGATGACGACGAAGACGATGCGCGCCGCGCGATGACCGCGACGCTCGCGCGTGCGCAGGCCGCGCTGCATCCGTATCACCGCTGGGAGACGCTGCACTGGCTCGCGTACAGCCATTTCAAGCGCAGCGAGTACGAACAGGCCTACGCGCGGCTGCAGGAAGCCGAACGCAACGAGCCGATCGACGACAACCGCGCCATGGCGATGGGTTTGCGGCTGGCGCTCGGCCTCGATCCACAGGGCGGCTGGCTGCCCCGCGCGATCGAACGTGCATCGGACGCACGCGCGTGCACGTCGGCGATGATCCTGCGCGGCTACGCCCATCGCACCGGCACGTTCGGCTTCGCCCAGGACGACGCGCGCGGCGACGCCTGGCTCGAAGCTGCGCGCGAGAACGAGCCCGGCTCGCTCGCATGGAACCAGATCGCCACCGCGTTCGAGTATGAAAACCGGCGCCCCGCCGATGCCCTCGCCATCTGCCAGCTCGGCTACGAGGCCGGCGGCGATTCGTGCGACTACCTGCTCGGCTGCTTCTACAAGGAAGGCATGCATGTCGAGGCCGACCCGTACCGCGCCGCCCACTACTTCCGCGAATCGATGGAGGCCGGCGGCAACATGGCAGCGTACCGGCTCGGCTACACGTACCATCACATCGGGCAGACCAGCACGGACCGTGCCGAACGCGTGCGCATGCAGACCGAGGCCGTCGAGGCCGCGCGCAAGGCGCACGAGATGGGGCATACGGACGGCCTCGAGTGCATGCTGATGTTCATCGGCGACATCGAGGACTATCCGTCGCGCCATCGCTACGTCGACGAACTGCGCCGACATGCCGAAGGCGGTCACCCGGCCGCGATGGCCGCGCTGTCGTTCTTCCTTGCCGACATCAACGACAAGTCGCTGTACGACTATCGTGAAAGCGTGCGATGGATCATGGGCGCGCAGGCCATCGCACCGGACGACGAATACGTGCTGAACATCACGCGTGTCAGCCACGAAGACGGCATGCTCGGGAAGCTGCGCTACAAGCTGCAGCGCAAGCAGATCAAGGCGCACGAGATTCCGGGCGCCGACAACGCAATGGTCTGAACCCGGGCCGACGCACGCGCCCGCTCGCCGGCGGGCCGTGCGTGCATCATCCCGGCAGCCGGTCGAGAAACGCCAGCATCGCCGCATTGAAGCGCGCGGGCCGCTGCAGCGGCGCGAAATGGCTCACGCCGGGCAGGATCGTCAGCGTCGCGCCCGGGATCGTCCGCGCCAGGTACGCCGCATGCTCGGGCCGGATGAATTCGTCGTGCTCGCCCTGCACGATCGCGACCGGCACGGCGATCGCCGCGAGATCCTGCGCGGTGTAATTCGGTTGCGTGCGCATCATTTCGCTGACGGCCGCGACGAACGCGTCGAACTGCTCCGGCGTCGCGGACAGTCGCACATAGTCCTTGCGATGCCGCGCGAAGCAGCGGTCGATCAGCGGGCTCGGCGCCATCTCCTTCGTGCCGCCCGGATCCATGTTGCAGGCGAAGAAGAACACGCCGGCCGCGCGTTCCGGTGCGCGCGCGGCCAGCACGAGCGCGATGCACGCGCCGTCGCTCCAGCCGACAAAGCGTGCACGGTCGACCTGCAGCGCGTCGAGGACGGCCAGCACGTCCGATGCCATGCGTTCGTAGGAATAGGGCCGGTCGTCGCGCGTGCTGCGGCCGTGGCCGCGGCTGTCGATCACGATCGCGCGGTAGCCGGCCGCGAGCAGTGCCGGCACCTGGTTGCCCCAGTTGCCGGCATGACCGAGGCCGCCGTGCAGCAGCACGACCGCCGGCCCCCGGCCGAACGACGCGTGCCAGATGCGCGCGCCGTCGTGGTCGAGCCATCCTTCGGCGTCGGCTGCCGGCAGCGGCGTGCCGCCGTGCGTGTCGAAGCGAACGAGTTCGTCGTCGTCGAGTTCCGCATTCATCGTTCAGCCATCCTCGAGAAGGAGACGAGCTTGCGATTGTAATGCGGGCGGCCGATGAGGTCGTGGCCCCTCAGGCCTGCGTCGACACCAGTCCGCCCGACGGCGAGCCGCCAGATTTCTCGAGCGCCGCGGCGAGTTGCGAGATCGCCGTCGCCAGCGCAGCCGAAATCGCACTGGCTTCCGCGCTCAGCGACTGCTGTTCGACGGCCGCGGCCGGATCGTCCTTCGCGCGCTGGGCGGCGGTGGCCATCTGCCGCTCCAGCGTCGCGAGTTGCTTCTGCAGCCGCTCGATCAGCGCCTTCAACTGGGCAACCGCCGGGTCTTCCGACGATGCGCCCGCCGCACCGAGCGTTTCGCCGGTCGCGCCGGCCGCATCCTTCGCGCCGGAGGGGCTGGTCGTGCCGCTCGCACCCGTCGTGCCGTCCGTGCCCGTCGTGCTCGCGGCATTCGTTGCGCCGGTGGGCGACGTCGGGGCGGACGGGTTCGCGGCCACGCCGCTATCCGCGAGCGGGGATCGGGCGGTCGGGGAGAAATCGATCTGCATCGTGTCGGTCCGTAATGTCGATAAACGAAGTGACAGGGCGAAAATCGCCTTCCAGTTCGTTTACGGCATTCGTCACACGAAACTTGAATATCGGGGCCGGGTGGATTGCCGCGCGATGAGCACAATGGATCGGGAAAGGGCCAGATTGGCGGCATGACGGCGCTGGTAAAATCGCCGCTTCGCCGGCTGGCTACGCACGTCGAGCGCCTCCCTCGGGCCCGACCGCGACGCCGCCGGCTTCGACTCCCGGCCCCGTTGCGCGCGGCATGCGACATGGGCCGGCGCCGCGATCGCGGCTTCCCGAGTTGCCGTTTCCGTCCGTCCGCATGCGTACTCCGCTCGCCCGCTCGAGCGGCGAACGCCGCGCGGCACACATTCACCTCATCACGCATTCGAGGAACACACGATGGCCCGCATCGGCGCCTTCTGCATCACGACGTGGCTCGCCGCCGCGATTCTCTACTTCGGCCAGCACTCCGTCGCGATGATCGTGCTCAGCGGTGTCGTGGTGTTCGGCGGATTCGATCTGCTGCGTCCGTAAGTGCGCGGCCGAACGGCGTGCCGTCGTAAGCGCCGCCGCCGGCTTGCAATCCACGACGCTTCGTCGAGCCGCGCGATGATGGCTTCCCCCCTCTCACGGCTGACCCGCGCGCCGCGAACAAGCCCTGCGTCGCGCGTCAGCGCGGCAACGTCCTCAACGAAGACGGCCCGCCCGTCAGCGCGATCCGCTTGCCCGTATCGCGCAGCTTGCCGCCTTCCACCGCATACAGCGCAAGCTGCCGTTCGACGTTGAATTGCACGATCACGTGCCGGCTGTCGGCGGTAAACACGATGCCCTGCGCGGCTTCGCCGCCCGGCACCTCGTTCACCTTCACGGCCCGCCCGTCGCGGATCTCGAACAGCAGCACCTTGCCGAGCTTGTGGCGGCCCGGGTTGTCGGTCGTGAGGTTCGAGCCGTCCATCGCCTGCACGGCGATCCACTTGCCGTTCGGCGAAATCGCGACGCCTTCCGGCAGCGACGGCACCGTCAGGTACTGAACCGTGCGGAACGGCACGCGCGACACGTCGATCAGCGCGACCGAATCGGCGTCGCCCGCCAGCGTGCCGGCGTAACCCGGCAGCCCGGCGAGCCCGACGTTGCTGACGACGGCCCAACGGTTGTCGCTCGACACGTCGATCGTGTAAGGCGCGACGCCCGTGCTCAGGCGCGTGCCGCTGTCGGTCACCTTGCCGTCGTCGACGTTCAGCACCGCGATGCCCTGCTCGTCGCGCAGCGACACGAGCGCATGCTTGCCGTCGTGCGTGAAGCTGATCCCGGCCAGCCGCTTCTTGCCGATTTTCAGCGTGCCGTCGAGCGTCACCTGCGTGCCGTCGATGCGCAGGATCGACACGCTGCCGTCGACGTTGGCGACGAGCGCGAGCCGGCCCGAGCGATCGATCGCGATCCCTTGCGGATGCGTGCCGAGCTCGATGCGCGTGATTGCAGGCGGTGCGCTGTCGAGATTCACGACTTGTAGAAACGTGTCGAATACGAGCTGCTTCGCGGCGGTGTCATAGCGCGTCGGCGCGCCGACCAGCGCAAGCTTCGCGTCGGGCGTGATCGCGACGGCCTGCGGCGGCCCCTGGATGCCGTTCTCGACGTCGACCTGCAGCGCGACCTTCGGCGGGAAGGTGCTCGCATCGAGCAGCGTGAGCGTGTCGGCGGGCGGGGAAGGCAAATAGGTGTCGCGGCCCTCGACGCGCTGGTACTTGCCGTCGTTGCCGGACACGATCCAGTCGGCGGCGTGCACGGCAACGGCCGTCGTGGCGAGGGTCAGCGCGGCGAGCAGGCGCGCGCTGCGCAGGTGGAAAGGATTCGAATGCATGGCGGTCGGTTCTCCGGATCGGTTGCGGACGCAATGGATTGCCCGACCCTGCTGCTCGACGGGCCGGCGCCATCGCATGATGCCCGAAAGCGGGCCGACCCGGCGTCTCGTTCCGGTTCGGTTCCGCTGCGGTTCCGCTTCGGTTCCGTCAATCCGTGCGTCGCGTGTCGGACGACCACTCGACGATGTCGTCGAGCGGATACACCGGCCGCGCGAGCCGCTCGTAGCGAAACAGCCCGTAGTCCGAGCCCGTCACGCCGCGGCTGTCGCATTCGACCAGCGCGGACGAAATCGGTACGAACACCGGCCGGCAATACATCCGCGACTTCAGCAGCAGGAAGCGCGCACGGCGTGGATCGACACCCACGCTCTCGAACACGCCAAGATCCCACGGCTCCTGCGTGCGCTCGGTGACGACCAGCGTGGCCGTGCCGATGTCGAGCACGGCCGCGCGGCCCATGTACGCACGCTGCCCGGTATACGTCGGCCCGGTGATCACGTATTCGCCGTCGGTGATCGCGCGCACGATGCCCGTCGCGCGAAACGGTTCGCGCCGCACGCCGCCGTGCGACGGCAACCGGTTGCCGACCGGCACCGTGACGGTGGCGCCGACGCCCGCATCGATCAGCGTCGCGACCGCCTCGGGGTCGCACAACGGTCCGCTGACGATCCCGTCGAGCCCGTGCGCGAGCGCGGCTTCAAGCAGGTCCATCGTGTCGCACGGGCCGCCCGACATGCAGTTGTCGCCGTGATCGAGCATCAGCACCGGGCGGTCCGCGCCCTGTGCGAGCGCCGCAGCCTGCGCAACCGATTCGGCGAGCGGCGCGCTGCGATAGACGAATTCATCGCGCGCGTCCCAGATCTGCCGCGCGATGCGCTCGGCCACTGCGTCGGCGGCGGCGCGGTCGCCATCGGCCACCACGACCACACTGATGCACGGCGCGGGAATATCCGCGAGCGAGAAGCCGGGCAGGATCGACACCGCGAGCATCCCTTCAGCCTCGGCCGCGCGCGCGGCCTCCACCGCGCGCCGCATCGCGCCTTCGGCGCTCGCGCTGCGCAGCGTCGACGTCATCAGCGGCGGCTGCCGCCACGCGAGCACGGGCCGCGCGCGGCCATGAAGCCGGTCGAGCAGCAGCCGCGCCGCGTGCTCGCCCGTCTCATACATGTCGACGTGTGGATAGGTCTTGAAACTGACGATCACGTCCGCGTTGTCGATCATCTTCTGCGTGACGTTCGCGTGCAGGTCGAGCGCGACCGCGATCGGCGCAGCGGGCAACGCCGCGCGCACGCGCGCGAGCAGGTCGCCCTCGCCGTCCGCGCTCTGCTCGGCGACCATCGCGCCGTGCAGGTCGAGCATCACCGCGTCGCAGCCGGGCACGGCGGCGACGATCGCATCGCAGATCGCCGCATACGCATCGGCCGCGACCGGCCCGCTCGGGTTCGCGGCCGCCGACACGGGCGTCACGATGTCCGCGCCCGCGCGTTCGGCCGCGTCGATGAACGCCGCCATCGCGGTACGCATCCCGCGATTCGCGCGATACGCGTCGTCGCCCCAGTCGGGGCCGTTGCGGCCGAACGCGGCGAGCGGCGTCGGCACCGGCGAGAACGTGTTGGTCTCGTGGTTCATCCGGGCGATCAGGATCTTCATCGCGCTTGGCCCCCCGCGATCCCGGCCGCGCCCAGCATCGCATGCAGCAGCACGTTGCAGCCGGCTTCCAGATGAACCGGATCGGCGTCTTCGATCTCGTTATGACTGATGCCGTCCTTGCACGGCACGAAGATCATCGCGGTCGGCGCGACGCGCGCGAGATACACCGCGTCGTGGCCCGCACCGCTGATCACGTTCATCGACGACAGCCCGAGCGCGCTCGCGCCGGCGCGGACCTGCTCGACCAGCGCCGGATCGAACGGCTGCGGCGGAAAGTACACGACCGGCTCGATGTCGATCCGCATCCCGGCCGCCGCGCCGTGGTCGGCGCATGCCGCACGCAATTCCGCATCCATCGCCGCCAGCGTCGCGTCGTCGGCCGCGCGCAGGTCGACGGTCAACGTCACGCGGCCGGGAATCACGTTGCGCGAATTCGGGTGCACGTCGACCCAGCCGACCGTGCCGCGTCCGTGCGGCGGATGCGCACGCGCGATGCCGTTCACCGCACGCACGAGATCGGCCGCGACCAGCAGCGCGTCGCGGCGCAGTTCCATCGGCGTCGGGCCCGCATGCGCCTCCATCCCGTGGACGGTCACGTCGTACCAGCGCTGCCCGAGCGCGCCCTCGACCACACCGATCGTCGTGTCATGCGCTTCCAGCACCGGCCCCTGCTCGATGTGCGCTTCGAAATACGCGCCGACCGGATGCGCGCCGTGCCCGTCGTCCGCACTGCCCGCATAGCCGATCGCGGCCAGCGCATCGCGCACCGACACGCCGTCGCGATCGCATTGCGCGAGTGCATGGTCGAGCGTGAACGCGCCCGCGAACACGCCGGAACCCATCATCACCGGCACGAAGCGCGACCCTTCCTCGTTGGTCCAGACGGCCACCTCGAGCGGCGCGCGCGTGCGCACCCCGGCTTCATCGAGCGTACGCAGCACCTCGAGGCCGGCCAGCACGCCGTAGTTGCCGTCGAACTTGCCGCCAGTGGGCTGCGTGTCGATATGGCTGCCCGTCGTCACGGGCGGCAGGTCGTCCCGTTCGCCCGCGCGCCGCGCAAAGATATTGCCGATCGCATCGACGCGCATCGTGCAGCCGATGTCCTTCGCCCATGCGACGAACAGGTCGCGCGCGTCGCGATCGAGTTCGGTGAGCGCGAGACGGCACACGCCGCCCTTGTCGGTCGCACCGATCCGCGCGAGCCGCATCAGGCTGTCCCACAGCCGCGCGCCATCGACGCGCAAGCCGGACGCCGCGACGCCCGGAGTCAAATCCTGTACTTGCATCGTTGCCATTCCTCGCATTGAAAGGGCACGGCGCTCATGCCACACCGACACCCAGGTAGCGGTCCTTCACGTCATGATCGGCCGCGAACGCCGCGTTGCTGCCTTCGTAGACGATCACGCCCTGTTCGATCACGAAGTGGCGGTCCGCGAGTTGCGTGCACACTTCGAGGTTCTGCTCGACGAGCAGGATCGCGACGCCGGCCGCCTTGATTCGCTTCAACTGCTCGACGATCTCCTCGACGATCACCGGCGCGAGTCCCTCGACCGGCTCGTCGAGCATCAGCAGCCGCGGATGACTCATCAGCGCGCGGCCGATCGCGAGCATCTGCTGCTCGCCGCCCGACAACTGCGCACCGCCGTTGCGGCGGCGCTCCTTCAGACGCGGAAAGATCCGGTAGATATCGTCGAGCTGCCACGGCGAATCGCGGCGCGCGCCGAGCCGCAGGTTTTCCTCGACCGACAGCAGCCGGAAAATTCCGCGATGCTCGGGCACGAAGCACAGTCCGCCCGCGGCGATCCGGTGCGCCGGCTGCCCGGCCACCGGCCGGCCCGCGAACGTCACCGTGCCGCCGGTCGGCGCGACGACGCCCGCGATCGTCTTCAGCGTCGTCGATTTACCCGCGCCGTTGCGGCCGAGCAGCGTCACCGTCTCGCCTTCGTTCACGTTCAGCGAAATGCCCTGCAGCACGTGGCTCTTGCCGTAGCACGCGTGCACCTCCTTCACGTCGAGCATCATGCGCGGCCTCCGGTGATCATGTTGCCGAGATACGCGCTGCGCACGCGCTCGTCGCCGCGGATCGCATCTGGTTTGCCTTCGACGAGCACGCGCCCCTGCTGCATCACCGTGATCGTGTCCGAGATGTCCATCACGATGCCCATGTTGTGCTCGATCAGCACGACCGTGTAGTCGTCGCGCAGGCCGCGGATCAGCGCCTTCATGTCGTCGAGATCGTCGATGCCCATGCCCGACGTCGGCTCGTCGAGGAAGATCGCGCGCGGCCGCGCCGCCAGCGCCATGCCAACCTCGAGCCGGCGCTGCTGGCCATGCGACAGCACGCCGGCCGCCGTATCGGCGAAGCGCTGCAGGCCGAGCCGCTCGAGGACGTCGTCGACGATGCCGTCATGCGCGAGCGCGCCGCGCGGCGGCGTCCACGGATTCAGCGCCCGCCGCGATTCGACGCCCTGTGCGGCGACGCGCAGGTTCTCGCGCACGCTCAGGTTCGGAAACAGGCTCGTCACCTGGAACGAGCGTGCGATGCCGCGCCGCACGCGCTTGTAATCGGGTTCGTGCGACACGTCGTGGCCGTCGAACAGGATCGAGCCCGACGTGATCGGCAGCGTGCCCGTCAGCGTATGGAACAGCGTCGTCTTGCCCGCGCCGTTCGGGCCGATCACCGAATGCACGGTGCGCGGCATGATGCGCAGATCGACGCCGCCCAGCGCCGTGAACTTGCCGTAACGCTTGACGATGCCGCGTGCTTCGAGAATCGCTTCGCTCATTGCCGCTCCTTGACCGTGGCCGCCGCGCGATCGCCACGCCGCAGCGACGCCACGATGCGTTCGCCCAGCCCCCACAACCCGCGCTGCATGAACAGGCTGACCGCGATCAGCACGAGGCCGAGCAGCAGCAGCCAGCGCGGCCACAGCGTCGACAGCCAGTCCGCGAACAGCACGTAGAACGCCGCGCCGAGCACCGACGCGAACAGGTTGCCCGTGCCGCCGATCACCGTCATCACGAGGATCATTTCGCTCGTGTGATAGTCGATGTTCGACAGCGGCGCGATGCCCGTCATCAGCGCGTGCAACGCCCCCGCCAGGCCCGTGACCGCGCCCGAGATCACGAACGCCGCGAGCTTGAAGCGCTTCACGTCGTAGCCGGCCGCCGCCGCGCGCGCCTCGTTGTCGCGAATCGCGAGCAGCGTGCGGCCGAACACCGAGCGCGACACGCGCAGCAGCAGCCAGAACACCGCGACGAACAGCACCGCGACGAAGCCGTAGTAGCGCCACGGCGAATCCAGCGCGACGAGCGGATGCCCGAACGCGGCAAGCGCGGGGCGCGGGATGTCGAGCAGCCCGTTGTCGCCGCCCGTCACATCCGGCGTCGTATACGCGAGGAAGTAGAACAACTGCCCGAACGCGAGCGTCAGCATCACGAAGTAAGTGCCGCGCTGCCGGATCGAGAACCAGCCGACGAGTGCGGCCGCGACGGCGCCGAGCACCGCCGCCGCCAGCAGTGCGACGCTCACCGATGCGACACCGCGCGTCAGCACCAGCCCCGCCGCGTAGCTGCCGAGCCCGAAGAAGATGCCCTGCCCGAACGACAGCAGGCCCGTGTACCCGAGCAGCAGGTTGCAGCCGAGCGCGGCGAGCGCGAACACCAGCACTTCGGTCGCGAGCGAGCCTGAACTCAACACGAGCGGCAACACGCACGCGGCGACCACCGCGAGCCAGCCTTCCGGCCGCTGCAGCAGGCCACGCCACGGCCGCAGGCGTTGCGACGCCGCCGCGCCCGGCGGCAACGGTTTCGACGAATCGATCATGCGGCCCTCCCCAGCAAACCGTTCGGACGCAGCAGCAGCACGGCCGCCATCGCGACGTAGATCATCAACCGCGCGCCTTCCGGCCACAGCGTGCTCATCAGGCTCTGCACGATGCCGACCAGCAGCCCGCCGACCAGCGCACCGAGAAAATTCCCCATCCCGCCGACGACGACCACGACGAACGCGACGCCGAGCGCCTCGATCCCCATGAACGGATCGACGCCGCGGATCGGTGCGGCGAGCACGCCGGCCAGCGCGGCCGTCGCCGCGCCGAGCGCGAACACGAGGCTGAACACACGCGTCACGTTGATGCCGAGCAACGACACCATCTCCGTCGACTCGCTGCCCGCGCGCACCGTACTGCCGAGCCGCGTACCTTCGAGTACCCACCACAGCAACGCGGCGAGCACGGCCGTGAACGCGATCACGAACAGCCGGTACTTCGGGTAGACGAAGCCGCCCCAGATCACGACGCCGTTCAGCGCGTCGGGCGGCGGCACGTTGTCGCCGAGCGGCCCCCACGCGAGGATCGCGCACTCCTGCAGCACGAGCGCGAGGCCGACCGTCGCGAGGATGTGGAATTCGTGCTGCTGCGCGTACACGTGGCGCAGCACCAGCTTCTCGACGATCCATGCGAACGCGCCGACGACGAGCGGCACGACCGCCAGCGCGACCCAGAAATTCGCCGACCATTGCAGCGCCTGGTAGCAGAGATACGCGCCAAGCAGATAGAACGCGCCGTGAGCGAAATTCACGAAGCGCAGCAGGCCGAACACGATCGACAGGCCGACGGCGAGCAGGAAATACAGCATGCCCACGCCGATGCCGTTGACGATCTGCAGCAGATAGACGTTCATGGCTTCCGTGTCGGAAAGGAAGGGAACGGACGCCCGCGGCGCGCGCTGCGCCGCGAACGCATGCACGGCGTCACGCGAGCTTGCAGCCCGTCTTGTCGAGCGGCAGGAACGACTGGCCGGAGCTGACGATGTCGGCATAGTCGTCCGCGTTCTTCATCCGGCTCTTCGGCTTGCCCTTCAGCAGGTAGTAGTTCTTCAGCACCTGGTGGTCGCCCTTGCGGATTTCCTCGGGGCCCGTGAGCCCGTCGTACTTCATCCCTTCCATCGCCGCGACGACCTTCTTCGGATCGGCGCTGCCGGCCTTCACCATCGCGTCGATCAGGATCTTCGAGCAGATGTACGAGCCCGCGAGGCTGTAGTTCGGGTTCGCCTTGAACGCGGCGTTCGCGCGCTTCACGAGATCGCGGTTCAGCGGCGAATCGATGCCGTGCCAGTATTGCGCGCCGAAATACACGCCGTCGCAGATGTCCGGCCCGAGCGCCTCGAATTGCTCGAGGCCCGATGCCCACGCGAGCAGGATCGTGCAGTTGCGCTTCATTCCGAAGCTGACGGCCTGGCGCAGCGTGTCCGACGATTGCGAGCCGAAGTTCAGGATCAGCAGCACGTCCGGCTGCGCGGCCGCCGCATTCGTCAGGTAGCCGCTGAACTCCTTTTCGGCGAGCGAGTGATAGCTGTTGCCGACGTGCTCGATGCCCTTCTCCTTGAAGACCGCCTTCGCGGCCGACAGCAGGCCATCGCCGAACACGTATTGCGGCGTGATCGTGTACCAGCGCTTCGCCTTCGGCAGCATCTGGATCAACGGGCGCACCGTCTGCTCGATCGCGCCGAAGGTCGGCACCGACCAACGGAACGTCGCCGCGTTGCAGTCCTTGCCGGTGATCTCGTCCGCGCCGGCCGTCGTGATGAACACGCCGTCCGCCTTCTGGACTTCCTTGCCCATCGCCAGCGATTCGGACGACAGGATGCCGCCCGCGAAGAAACGCACGCCCTTCTGCTGCGCGATCTCCTGCACGCGCCGCACGGCCGTCGCGGGCTTGCCCTCGGTGTCGAGCGCCGTATAGGCGAGCGGCGCGCCGAGCACCTTGCCGTATTGCTTGACGGCGAGCTGCATGCCGAGATCGGCGTACTTGCCGTTGGCGGCGAACGGGCCGGACATCGGCACCGGGCAGGCAAGCTGGATGGGCGCGCCCTGCGCGAACGCGACCCGGGACGACATGCTGCCGAGCGCGCCCGGCACGGCCGACAGCGCGGCCAGTTTCAACAGTTCTCGGCGATTCAAGTTGACGCTCCTCATGAGGGGGACACACGCGATACGACCGACTGCCAAACCGTGCCCACGCCACTCTTCGATGCGCGCCGCCGGTTGATCCTATTTATCATGATAAATAGAATGAACCTGATGCTAGAGTTGATCAAAATTGGTGTCAATCAGGCAAAATTCCGTACCCGCGCCGGGACCGATCGTCGACGATGACGCGGGCGCGCGGTCAGACAAAGGAGTCGTGAAGATGGTCATGGACCGAGCCAGGGCGGGCCTCGCGGTCGAAATCAAGCAGCCGAAGCGGGCCGACCTCGTCGCCGAGGAGATCAAGCGGCTGATCACCGAGAAGGACCTGAAGCCGGGCGACCGCCTGCCGCGCGAGGCAGAGCTGCAGCAGCTCTATGCGGTGAGCAAGAGCACGATCCGGGAGGCGCTGAAATCGCTCGAGGTGCAGGGGCTCATCAAGGTCACGACAGGGCCGTCGGGCGGCGGGATGGTCGTCGAGGTGCCGCTCGACCGCACGCTTCAGCTGCTGCAGAACTACCTGTTCTTCAAGGACGTGACGATCGACGACATCTATACGGTGCGCAAGCTGCTCGAACCCGAGCTGGCCGCCGGCGCCGTGCCGCACCTGACCGAGCGCGACTTCGCGGCGCTGGAATCCAACATCGCGTGCTGCGACGGCGGGTCGGGCGTGCACGACCGCGGCCACATGTTGCGTCAGCGGCAGGAGGACACGACGTTCCACGACATCCTCGCGGCCGCGAATCCCAATCCGTTCCTGCGCTTCAGCTGCGAACTGATCAACGAGATGATCCGGCAATTGATCGAGTTCCGGAACGATACGCCGCTCGCCGAGCACAAGCGCTTCGGCGAGGCGAACGTATCGATCCACAAGGCGATCCTGCAGGCCGCGCGCGAGCGCGATGTCGAACGCGTCCGTGCGCTGATGGTCGAGCACATGACCGAAGCGCCCAAGCATGTGAAGCGGATGAAAGGCAAGCTGCGCGGGCGGCTGATCCTCGATTCCGAGATCCGCAGGCGGGCCGCCGCCGCACCCGTCGCCGAATCCGGTACGGCCGCGGCGGACCCGGAAGAACGCTGAGCGGCGGCACATGCGGCGTGGCGTCGAGGGCTGCAAGGGCCGACCGCTTCGCGGCGGCCCGAGGGCTTCTCCTGCGCCAGAGTGTCGCGATGTGCCGGGCCGCTGCCGCTGAGCGCGGTCGATCAGATCGTCATCGCGCGTCGCCTTCCGTGTACCCGGTCGTGCCCTTCGTTTCCAGATACTCGACGAGGCCGAACTCCGCGTATTCGCGCCCGTTGCCCGAGCGCTTGTAGCCGCCGAACGGCGCGGCCGGGTTCCACGCCGGGTAGTTGATGTGGACGTTACCGACGCGCAACCGCGCCGCGATCCGGCGTGCGCGTTCGAGGTCCTTCGACTGCACGTAGGCCGCGAGCCCGTAGACCGAATCGTTCGCGAGCGCGACGGCCTCGTCCTCGGTCCGGTAGGTCATGATCGCCAATACCGGCCCGAAGATTTCCTCGGTTGCGATCGTCATGCCCGGCGTGACGTTCGAAAACACCGTCGGCCGCACGTAGAACCCGTCCGTCAGCCCCTCCGGCCGGCCGGGGCCACCGGCGACGAGCGTCGCGCCTTCCTCGATCCCGAGCCGGATGAACTGCTGGATGCGATCGAACTGCGTGCGGCTGACCACCGGCCCGATGCCGGTTTCCGTCGATCGCGGATCGCCGACGACGGTGCGTTCCGCTTCCCGGCGCGCCGCCTGCTCGGCCCGCGCCAGATGATCGACGTGCACGAGCATGCGCGTCGGCGCGTTGCACGACTGGCCGCTGTTGCTGAAGCAGCTACGCGCGCCGCGTGTGACGGCATCCTCGATGTCCGCATCGGGCAGGATCAGGTTCGGGCTCTTGCTGCCGAGCTCCTGGTGCACGCGCTTCACGGTATCGGCCGCCGCCTTCGCGACCTCGACGCCCGCGCGCGTCGAACCCGTGAACGACACCATGTCGACCTCCGGATGCCGCGACAGCGCGTCGCCCACTTCATGCCCGTAGCCGTGCACGAGGTTGAACACGCCGCGCGGCACGCCCGCTTCGTGCAGGATCTCCGCGAACAGGATCGCGCTGAACGGCGCGATTTCGCTCGGCTTGAGCACCATCGTGCAGCCGGCCGCGAGCGCCGGCGCGACCTTGCACACGATCTGGTTGATCGGCCAGTTCCACGGCGTGATCAGCGCGCACACGCCGATCGGCTCGTGCGATACCAGCAGCGAACCGGTCTGCGTGCTGAAGCGGAACGACTGCAGCGCGCGGATCGTCTGTTCGAGATGCGCGGTGCCGACCGCGGCCTGCATTGCCCGCGCGAACGCGATCGGCGCGCCCATTTCCTGGCTGATCGTCTGCGCGACCTCTTCGTAGCGGCGCTGGTAGATCTCGACGATGCGCTTCAGCAACGCGACGCGCTCGTCGACCGACCAGCACGAATACGTGTCGAAGGCCTGCCGCGCCGCGCCAACCGCACGGTCGACATCTATCGCGCCGCCGATCGCGAGCCGCGCATACGGCCGCGCGGTGGCCGGGTCGATCACGTCGATCGATCGCGCGCCGGCCGGATCGAGCCACTGGCCGTCAATGTAGGACTGTTGTGACGTTCGCATCGAATGCTCCTGAAATGAAGGCTGCCGCTCAGCGCGTCGCCCGTGCGTAGGACTCGACGAGGATGTCGCGAATCTGCGCGACGAACCAGACGATCTCGTCGCGCGACATCACGAGCGGCGGCGAGAACTGCAGGATCGGCGTGCCTTCGTGGTCGACGCCCGCGCGGCACAGCAACCCCGCGTCGAAGATCGCCGGCGCGAGTATCGTCGACACGAACGCCTGCGCGCCGAGGCCCGCCGCCCAGCGGCGCGCGGCCTTGTCGGTCACGAGTTCGAGCGAGTAGTGATAGCCGTCGCCGCGCACGTCGCCGACGCACGGCAGTTCGAGCAGCCCGTCGAGCGTCTGGCGAAACACCGCTTCGTTGTCACGAACGTTCGCAAGTACGCCCTCGCGCTCCATGATCGCGAGGTTCGCGAGCGCGGCCGTGCATGCGACCGGATGGCCGCCGTACGTCGCGCCGTGCAGGAACATCTGCTGCGGCCCGTCGAGCACCGTGTCGACGACCGCGTCGCTCGCGATCACGCCGCCGAGCGGCACGTAACCCGACGCGATGCCTTTCGCGAACGTGATGATGTCCGGCTTCAGCCCGTAGCGCGCCGACCCGAAGTACTCGCCGAGCCGGCCGAACCCGCAGATCACCTCGTCGGCCACGAGCAGCACGCCGTGCCGGTCGCAGATGTCGCGCAGGCCGGCCGCGTAGCCGGCCGGCGGCGTCAGGCTGCCGCCCGCGTTCTGCAGCGGCTCGACGACGATCGCGGCGACCGTGTCCGGCCCTTCCTGCACGATCAGCGATTCGATCTCGTCGAGCAGATGGCGCGTGAACTGCGCTTCCGTCTCGCCCGCCGGGCGCCCGTAGCGCTTCGTGTTGCCCACATGGCGCACGCCCGACATCAGCGGCTCGAAATGCTTGCGGAAGTTCGTCATCCCGTTCAGCGCGAGCGCGCCGAACGACGTGCCGTGATACGCGACGCGCCGCGCGATGAACTTGCGCCGCTGCGGCTCGCCGCGCGACTGGTGATACTGGCGCACCAGCTTGATCGCCGACTCGTTCGACTCCGAGCCGCTCGACGTGAAGAACACGCGGTTCAAGCCTTCTGGCGCGAGCGCGGCGAGCTGGTGCGCGAGCCGGATCGCCGGTTCGTGGCCCACGCCCCAGTTGGTCGCGAACGGCAGCCGCGCCATCTGCTCGCGGATCGCATCGCCGATCTCCGCGCCGTGGCTGTAGCCGACCTGCACGCAGTACAACCCGGCGAGCCCGTCGAAATAGCGCTTGCCGTTGCGGTCGACGAGCCAGCAGCCTTCGCCGCGGTCGAACACGGTCAGCGCGTTCTCGCGGTATGCATCGGCATGCGTGAAGTGCATCAGCAGATGGCGCTTGCCGAGCGCCTGCAGGTCCGCAGCGGAATTGACGTCAACAGCGTGCATGGATCACTCCTCCTTCAGGGTTTCAAAACCGGCATCGCGCATGCCGGCCATTCAATTCATCGACAACGTCGGCGCCGGGCGCGTGAAGCCGCGCGTCAGCCATACGAGCTGGCAGAGCCCGAGCACGAGCCAGCCGATGCCGACATAGAACGTCTGGCGCGACAGCCCCGACCAGAGCCACACGTTCATCGCGAAGCCGATCGCCGGCATCAGGCCGTACGCGATCCAGCCCGCGGCGTGGCGATGCTCCGGCCGGCCCAGATAGCTGCGCATCACGCACAGGTTCACGATCGCGAACGCGACGAGCGCGCCGAAACTGATCATCGTCGACGCAAGATCGAGCGTGATGAACAGCGCGGACAGCGACACGACGCCGACCGCGAGCGTCGCGCGCACCGGCGTGCGCAGCCGCGCATGCAGATGACCGAACACGGATTCGGGCAGCACGCGGTCGCGGCCCATCGCGAACAGCACGCGCGTCACGCTCGCCTGGCCCGCCATCGCACTCGCGAAGCAGCCGGCCACGTACACCGCCACGAAGAACGCCGACAGCGTGCGGCCGCCGACTCGCCGCATCAGGTCGAGGCTCGCCGAATCGAGATCCTTGAACGCGTGCCAGTCGGGAAACACCAGTTGCCCGACATATGCGATCAGCATGAACAGCAGACCGCTCGCAAGCGTGCAGAGCAGGATGGCGCGCGGCACCGTGCGCCGCGGCTCGCGCGTTTCCTCCGACAGCGTGGTGACCGCATCGAAGCCGAGGAACGACAGGCACAGGATCGCGGAGCCGGCGAAGATCGCGCGCGCATCGCCGGACGACGGCAACGCGACGGCCATCGACAGCCCTTCGCCGGCCGCGACGTGCGCCGACGCGATCACGAAGACCGCGATGAACACGAGCTGGCTCGCGATCAGGATCAGGTTCACGCGATTGACGAGCCGGATGCCGACGATGTTCAGCCCGGTGATCAGCGCGATGCTGCCGACGATCCACACGCTGGCCGGCACCGCCTGAAAGATCTGCTTCATGTAGATACCGATCGCGAGGTAGCTGATCATCGGGATGAACAGGTAATCCATCAGCAACGCCCAGCCGACCATGAAGCCGGCCGACGTACCGAAGTTGCGGCTCGCGAACGTGTAGGCCGACCCGGCGCTCGGCATCAGCCGCGCCATGTGGCCGTAGCTGCGCGCGGTGAACAGCATCGCGATCAGCGTGACCGCGTACGCGGCCGTCAGATGCCCGTTCGTCTCGCTCGTGACGAGGCCGTAGGTCGTGAACACCGTCATCGGCAGCATGTACGCGAGGCCGAAGATCACCAGCGTCGAGAGTCCGAGCAGATGCGACTTGCGTGCGTCCGTGTCGCCGCGCTGCGCGTCCGCGCCGCATTCATGCATCGCGGCGGCCGATGCGGTTCGACCTGGCCTGTCGTTGTCCATGCTGTCCTCACGTGGGTGGCGTCCATGACTTCAACACGCGTGCGTCCGGCGCTGCCGGCGGGGCACGACTGGAAGAAAGTGTGGTGCGCCAAAAAATCGACGACGAATGAGAAAAGCGGACGTAATCGAGGGATATTTCCGGACATGTGGTCGCGCATCGCGCCATTCCGCCCTGCATGCTGCTGTGCCGCACTGGCGTTTTGCGGACATTCCGGCTATGTTCTGTGCGACCCCGTCACCGCATCGGCACCATGGACAGCCGTTCCCAACGAAACCAGAGTCGGGCCGAGCGCAGCCTGCGTTCGGCGCTCGGCCTCGCGCGCCCGGCCGGACGCCAGGAGGACATTCCCGCCACGGTCCACGCGATCGCGGTCGCGCTGGACGAGTGCCGCGTGCGGCACATCGACGGCGCCGCGCTGCTCGAAGGCACCGGCCTCGGCGCGGACGAAGTCGCGTCGCCGAACCTGCACGTGAATCGCGGCCAGGAGCAACGTTGCTTCCGCAACCTGCTGCGCTGCAGCGGCGTACCGTCGATCGGGCTGTCGATCGGCGCGCGGCTGCATGTGTCGACGCTGGGTCTCGCCGGCTACGCGATGCTGATCAGCGGCTCCGTGATGCAGGCGTTCCGCTGCATGGGCCAGTTTCCGCTGTTCATGGGGCTGTATTTCGACGTGCGCATCGACGCGCACGCCGGCGGCATGAGCGTGACCATCGGCCGCTACAACGGCGAGCCCGATCTCGAGGTGTTCCAGGCCGACATGTGCCTGTCGAGCCTGCGCCTGATCGTGTCCGATCTCGTCGGCAAGCCGGTGTGGCCCGAGCAGGTGCAGCTCGCGCGGCGCACGCCGCGCAACGCGGCCGACTACGCGCGCCACTTCGGCTGCCCGGTCGTCTTCAATGCAGCCGACAACCGGCTCGTGTTCACGTCCGTGGACGGCACGGAGGCGCCGCGTCTCGCGAACGAAGTCAGCTTCAATGCATTGCACGGCCAGTGCGAGGTGCTCGAACGGCAGTGGGCCGCGTCGGTCGGCACGCGCTTCGCCGATCGCGCGAAGGAGTTGATGGCGCGCGACCTCGTGCGCTTCAAGTCGATGACGGCGCTCGCCGGCGCGCTGCATCTGACCGAACGCACGCTGCGCCGACGGCTCGACAAGGACGGCATCACGTTCCAGTCGTTGCTCGACGACGTGCGTCGCGACGAAGCCGTGCGGTTGCTCGACGATCATGCGTTGACGGTCGCCGCGATCGCCGAGCGGCTCGGCTACAGCGAGCCGCGCAGCTTCCGCCATGCGTACCGGCGCTGGACCGGCAAGACGCCGCGCTCGGAGTCGGACGCCGACGCGTGAACCCGATGCGCGGTATTCGTCGTTCACGCGCGTCGCGGGAATCGAAGTCGTCGAATATCGCGCGGCACTCGGCGTGCGCGGGAAGGGCGCGCCGACGATCGCGCGACTGCCGACCAACGTGATCGGCACGCGTGCGCCGCGACGACGGTTTTACCGAACTGATTCGGTCTTCGAATCAATTTTTACGCACGCAGCACTTCGCTACCGCGCTCCCGGCGACGCATCGCCGCGATCGTCCGCGGGTAGACGCGATTTATCGATTGTTCTATACTCGCGTCAACTTCATCACAAAACGCATGATCTCGTGCGCAACGTGATGTCATTTCGCACTTCGTTGCGCATGCATCCGTTTCGCCACGTCAAAGGGGCCTCCGGCCCCAGCGGTCGGCTTCCAGCCGCCCGCATCCATGCCGTCTTCACAAGACGGTGCCCTGCTCGAACGCGCCTCGCCGTTACGGCGCCGCCGGGCTGAACCTGACAATCAGACGAACGCGTCGTTGCGTTCACCCGACCGCCAGCCGCACCTCGGTGCAGCCGGCAGCACTGTTTCCGTCAGTTCAATCGCGGCCATGCCGGGATCACGAACTTCCATCGCGACGCCATGCGGCGTCATCGCGGCGTGCGCCTGCGCGCGCCGCACCGAATCGAGGAGGCGTATCTTCATGACTCGACGCACTGTCCAGCTGGTGGGCAGCCTGGTGGCAATCATCGCCGTGGGATGGGCATTGGCGCGCGGCATCGGCGCCGAAACGTTCCATCAGCGCGCGGACGATCTCGCCTACTACGCGGGCCAGCACATGCTGCTGGTCGTCTATTCGATGACATTGGCCATCGCCGTGGGCGTGCCCGCCGGCGTGCTGCTGAGCCGGCCGCGATTCCAGCATCAGGCCGAGCGCTTCATGCAGGTCTTCAACATCGGTAACACGATCCCGTCGCTCGCGGTGCTCGCCATCGCGCTCGGCATCTTCGGCATCGGCAACGTGCCCGCGATCGTCGCGCTGTTCCTCGCGTCGCTGCTGCCCGTCACGCGCAATGCCTACGAAGGCATGAAGAACGTGCCGGCCGCGCTGCGCGAGGCCGCCAAGGGCATCGGCATGACCGGCTGGCAGTCGCTGGTTCGCGTGGAACTGCCCAATGCACTGCCGATCATCGTCGGCGGCGTGCGCACCGCGCTCGCGATCAACGTCGGGACGGCGCCACTCGCTTACCTGATCGGCGCGGACAGCCTCGGCTCGCTGATCTTCCCCGGCATCTACCTCGACAACCAGCCGCTGCTGCTGCTCGGCGCATCGCTCACCGCGATCCTCGCACTGGTGCTGGACGGCATCGTCGCGGCCGGCAGCCGCCATTGGCTCGCACGCCACGGAGGTGCCGCATGACGCTTCATCGCATCCTTCGATCGCTCGCACGCCTGTGCGCCGCCGGCGCGCTGTGCGTCGCGGCCAGCACGCCGGCATTCGCCGCGAAGCTCGTGCTCGGCGCGAAGAACTTCACCGAGCAATACGTGCTCGCGGAACTCACGTCGCAGTACCTGCGCTCGCGCGGCTACGACGTCGAAGTCCGCGCCGGGCTCGGCAGTACGCTCGCCCGCAGCGCGCTGGAGAACGGCCAGTTCGACCTGATGTGGGATTACACGGGCACCGCGGCGCTCGTCTACAACAAGATCCAGGACAAGCTGTCGCCCGAGGAAATGTACCGGCGCGTCAAGGCGCTCGACGTGCCGCGCGGGCTCGTGTGGCTCGACGCGTCGCCGCTCAACGACACCTACGCGATCGGCCTGCCGAGCCAGCTCGCGCAGGCCACCGGCATCCGCACGGTGTCGCAGCTCGCCGAGCACCTGAAGACCGATCCGGCGGCGAAGCATTACGTGTTCGGCATGGACGCGGAATTCGCGAATCGCCCCGACGGCCTCAAGCCGCTGCTCGCCGCCTACGGCATGCAGTTCAGCCGCGCGCAACTGAAGCAGATGGACCCGGGGCTCGTCTATACGGCCCTGCACAACAACCAGTTGAAGATCGGCCTCGTCTACACGACCGACGGACGCGTGAAGGGCTTCGGCATCGTGCCGCTCGAGGACGACAGGCACTTCTTCCCGCCGTACAACGCGACGCCCGTGGTGCGCCAGGGCACGCTCGCGCACAACCCGAAGCTCGCGACGCAGCTCAACGCGCTGTCGGCCGCGCTCGACAACGACGCGATGCAGGCGATGGCCAAGGCGGTCGATCTCGACGGCAAATCGCCGCGCGACGTGGCCGACGAATTCCTGCGTACCCACCCGCTACCTTGAAGGAGCAACCGATGAGCGTATTCGACTATCTCGCTTCGAGCTGGCCCGAGCTGCTGCAGCTCACGCTGCAGCACATGTGGCTCGTCGCGATCGCCGTGGGCTGCGCGATCGTCGCCGGCGTACCGCTCGGTATCCTGATCAATCGCCACGACTGGCTCGCCGGGCCGCTGCTCGGCATTGCCACGCTCGTGCTCACGCTGCCGTCCATCGCGCTGTTCGGCCTGATGATCCCGTTGTTCTCGCGCTTCGGCCAGGGTATCGGCGCCGCGCCCGCGATCACCGCCGTGTTCCTCTACTCGCTGCTGCCGATCATGCGCAACACCTACCTCGCGTTGCACAACGTGGAGGCGGGGATCAAGGAAGCCGGCACCGGCATCGGCATGACGTCGTGGCAGCGCCTGCGCCTCGTCGAGCTGCCGCTGGCGGTGCCCGTGATTCTCGCGGGCGTGCGCACCGCGGTCGTGATGAACATCGGCGTGATGACGATCGCCGCCGTGATCGGCGCGGGCGGCCTCGGCACGCTGATCCTGCGTGCGATCGGCCAGAGCAGCATGATGAAACTGCTGGTGGGCGCGGTGCTCGTGAGCCTGCTCGCGATCGTCGCCGACCGGCTGCTGCAGATGCTGCAACGTGCATTGACACCGAAGGGAGTGCAGAAGACATGATCGAACTCGACAAACTGACCAAGACCTTCACGCGCAAGGACGGCCAGGCCGTACGCGCGGTGGACTCCGTGAGCCTGTCGGTGCCCGAAGGGGAAATCTGCGTGTTCCTCGGCCCGTCGGGCTGCGGCAAGACCACCACGCTCAAGATGATCAACCGGCTGATCGCCGCGACGTCGGGCCGCGTGCTCATCAACGGCGAGGATACGGCGCAACTCAATGAAGTCGACCTGCGGCGTCACATCGGCTACGTGATCCAGCAGATCGGGCTGTTTCCGAACATGACGATCGAGGAGAACATCACCGTCGTGCCGCGCCTGCTCGGCTGGGACAAGAAACGCTGCGCCGAACGCGCGCGCGACCTGATGTCGATGGTCGCGCTCGATCCGAAGCTGTACCTGAAACGCTATCCGCGCGAGCTGTCGGGCGGGCAGCAGCAGCGCATCGGCGTGATTCGCGCGCTGGCCGCCGATCCGCCCGTGCTGCTGATGGACGAGCCGTTCGGCGCGGTCGATCCGATCAACCGCGAATCGATCCAGAACGAGTTCTTCCAGATGCAGCGGCAACTGAACAAGACCGTGATCATGGTAAGCCACGACATCGACGAAGCGATCAAGCTGGGCGATCGCATCGCCGTGTTCCGGCGCGGCCAGCTCGTGCAGTACGATCACCCGGACACGTTGCTGGCACGCCCGCGCGACGAGTTCGTCGCGCAGTTCGTCGGCCAGGACAGCACGCTCAAGCGCCTGCTGCTCGTGAAGGCCGGCGACGCCGCGACGCAACCCGAAACGGCGCGCGTCGATACGCCACTCGCGCATGCCTTGGCGGTCATGGACGAAACCGACTGCCGCTATCTGACCGTGCTCGACGACGCGGGCCGGGCGCTCGGCTACGTGACGCGCCGCGCGGCACGCACCGACGGCGGCGGCGTGTGCGGCGAACGCGTGACGCCGTTCCCGGCCGGCGTCGCGGCGGACGACAACCTGCGCATCGTGCTGTCGAAGATGTATCAATACAGTGTGTCATGGATGCCGGTGCTCGACCCCGACGGGGCGTGGCTCGGCGAGATCACGCAGGATTCGATCGCCGCGTACCTCAGCTCGGGCCGATCGCGCCGGCAAACCGGCCAGCCGCCGGGCAGCCCGGCCGAGGCGGTTGCGGCGGTCGCCACGTCCTGAGTCGCGCCCGGGCCGGCGCTTCGTGGCGCCGGCTTCGGGAAGCGGATCGATGCCGCGCGTTTTGGAAAAATGTCATCGTGGTCGTTCGAGCATCGCGCGGCGAAAACCACTGCAATGACAACCGTCATCCGTTTTTCCGGCACACGCGATCCGCCTCAGCGCTGCGGCGTGCGGACTTTTCCGTCGACCTTCAACGTGCGCCGGTCGCGCGCGGCCTCGTATTCGACCGTCTGCGCCGGCGCGACCGCGCCATAGGATCGCCCGTTCACATAGACGACGCCGTCGCGCAACTCGATCCTGTCGCCGTCGACCGTCGCAGTAGCCCGGTCGCCCTGCAATACCGCGCCCGAACACCCGGCGGTCGAGAAGCTGCGGACCGAGGTGCCCGGCATCGCGCCGTTCCCGCCGGCCCAATCCGCCGCATGCGCGGCGCTGCACGGCGGCGCGTCCATCGCGCCGGCGGCATGGAGCGGCGCCGCCCCGATGCCGCTCCCGGCAAGCAACGCGATCGTCATCGGCAACAGCTTGTTCATGGTGATCTCCGTGGTCCGCGGCCGTCGATCGAGGATCGGTCGATGCCCCTGCTCGCAGGCCGGCCAGCTCCGGCCAGTATGCGGCCACTTCACCGCGCCGGGCCATCCGCTTCTGTACCAGTCGCGAGCGCGCCGTTCCGGCTGCCCCCCACGTCTCGTCGGCCTGGCCGACCGGCCGCGCGCAAGCGCCACTGCGAAGCAATCGGTCCCGCATGAAAATCCGCCTTGCTCAAGTTGCGACTCGCAACTATTATTGATTGCGATACGCAACCTTTCAGGGGTAACCATGGACCTCATCGACGCACCGGCCAAGCCGCGCGACGCGACCATCCTCGAACTGCGCGACTTCTCGCGCAAACTGGTGCGCGAGCTCGGCTTCATGCGTGCGACGCTGGCCGACAGCGACTGGGCGCCGTCGGCCGTGCACGCGATCCTCGAGATCGGGATGGCGCCCGGCATCAACGCGAAGGATCTCGGCGCGATCCTGCGGCTCGACAAGTCGAACACGAGCCGGCAACTCGCGCGGCTCGAAGCGGCCGGCGTCGTGGAGCGGCGCGTGTCGAGCGAGGACGCGCGCGCGATCGAGCTGTACCTGACCGCCGAAGGCAAAAAGCTTCAGAAAAGAATCGACACGTTCGCGACCGACCAGGTGTCGAATGCGCTGCGTCGCATGATTCCAGCCGACCAGCAGGCGCTGCTGCGTTCGCTCGCGCTGTATGCCGATGCGCTCGCCCAGGACAACGCGGCCAGGGCGAGCGTCGCGCCTGCCGACGCGCCGTCGATTCGCGAGGGCTATCAGCCGGGCTGCATCGGCGACATCGCGAGCCTGCATGCGCGCTTCTATGCGGAACACTGGGGTTTCGGCGCCTTCTTCGAACAACGCGTGGCGACCGAGCTGGCCGCCTTCGCGGGTGCGCTGCCGGCCGACGGCAAGGCGCTCTGGCTGTGCCGGGAAGACGGCCGGACGCTCGCGTCGCTCGCGATCGACGGCGACCCTGCGACGGGCGTCGCGCACCTGCGCTGGTTCATCGTCAACGACGCGTTGCGCGGCTCGGGCGTCGGGCGTCAGTTGATGACGCTCGCGATGCGTTTCGTCGACGAGCACCGGTTTCGCGAAACCTATCTGTGGACCTTCAAGGGGCTCGATGCCGCACGCCATCTGTACGAGTCGTTCGGCTTTGCGCTGACGAGCGAAAGCGCGGGCACGCAGTGGGGGACCGAGGTCGTCGAGCAGCGCTTCAGCCGACCCGGGCCGTCCGGCGGCTGAGATCGGCGGACGCCGTCGCTGCGCAGGTCGTCATGCGTTCTCGTCTTGAACGACACACGCGCATTCCGACGAAAGGAATCGCATCGATCCCGTGAACTATCGACCCGCCTGCGCCTGCTCCGCCGCAAACGCATCGTCGATGAACCGGATCACGTCGTCGAGCGACGACGTGCACACCGCGTCCGCGGCAAGCGACCGAAACGCACCGTCCGGCCCGAAGCAGACGAGCGGCTTGCGCCAGCGCTGCGCGAGCGCAATTTCCTCGGCGGTACCGGGCCCGCCCGGCAGCGCGACGATCAGGTCGCTGCTCAGCACGTTCACGTAGTTGCGGTTGATCGTGCCCGGCGCGGCGCCCGGTTCGCGGCGCGGCAGCGGCGTGAGGACCGGAATGTCGACGAACGGATGCGGATAGCCGTCGAGCGGCACGAAGCCCGCGACCGGATCGGCCTGTGTCGGCAGGATGCCGATCGACCGGCCGGCCCGACCGGGCACGCCGGCGAACGCGCGCGCGACCGCCAACATCACGCCCTGCCCGCCGCCCGTCAGCAGGTTGAAGCCGGCCTGCGCGAGCCACGCGCCGAGCGGTTCCGAAAACGCGAGCCACGGCTCCTTGCCCGAGCCCATCACGCCGATCGTCCTGTTGTTCCGTTGCATCGTGGTTTCCGGTGAAATCGTGGCGGTGCATGCACGCACCGTGTTCATTCGAGCTCGACGCCCTTGAGCTCGGGGATCAGGAACAGCGTCGCGACCATGTCGAGCACGTACAGGCCGGCGAGCAGCGCGATGGCTGTCTGGAACGAGTAGTGCGCGGCGAGCGCGCCGACCGCGACCGGGCCGAAGCCGCCGACCGCGCGGCCGATGTTCCACAGCACGTTCTGCGCGGTCGCGCGTGCGGCCGTCGGATAGCCTTCCGACATCAGCGTCCCGTAGCCGCCGACCATCCCGTTGACGAACATCCCCATCAGCGCGCCGGCCCACAGCATCGCCGTCGGGTCCGACAGCCGCGCATAGGCGATGACCGTCACGACCGAGCCGAGCTGGTACAGCAGGAACGTCGGCTTGCGGCCGATGCGGTCGGCCAGTTGGCCGAACACCCAGACGCCGATCATCATCCCGACGACGGTCGCCGCCGTCCACAGCCCCGATTTCGTCAGCGAGAAGCCCATCTGCTTCGACAGGAAGGTCGGCAGCCAGATCATGATCCCGTAGTAGCCGAAATTCTGGACCGAACACAGGATCACGATGCCGACGCTCGTGCGCGCGGTGCGGCCGTCGGCGACGAGCATGCGGAACGCGTTGGATTTCGGCTGCGTCGCGCGCTGCACGAACGCTTCCGGCTCGTGCAGCTTGTTGCGCATCACCCACGCGAGCAGCGCGGGCAGCACGCCGACCACGAACATGCCGCGCCAGCCGATGTGGAGCAGCAGCAACGGCGTCAGCAGCGCGGCCAGCAGCACGCCGACCTGCCAGCCGAGCGCGACGTAGCACGACACGCGGGCGCGTTTGGCTGCCGGCCATGCTTCGGCCGCGAGCGCCATGCCGATCCCGAACTCGCCGCCGAGGCCGATGCCCGCGATGGTGCGATAGACGAGCAGATCCTCGAAACCGCGCGCGAATGCGCACAGGCCGGTGAAGATCGCGAACAGCAGGATCGTCCAGGTCAGCACGCGCACGCGCCCGTAGCGGTCGCTCAGCGCGCCGAACACGATGCCGCCCGCGACCGCGCCGACCAGCGTCCACGTGACCAGCGCGCCGCCCTGCCCGGGCGTCAGGTGCAACGCCGCCGTGATCGCCGGCAGCATGAAGCCGAGGATCAGCAGGTCGAAGCCGTCCATCGCATAGCCGATCGCCGACCCGGCCAGCGCTTTCCACGCGTACGCCCCGACCTGCTCGACGCGCGGGGCCGACGGGCCGCCGAGCGCCGAAGATTTCATGTTTGCTGCCATGGTGTCCTGCCACGAATGTCCGGCGACATTCTAAGGCCTGTGCCCGCGAACGACGGAGGCGGACGCACGTCGGCCCGCGCTGGCGGGGCGGCAGGCGGAAAATGACAGGCAACGAGCGGAAAAGAGAAAAGAAAAGGGAAAACGTCGATCCGGTGCGGCGGCGAGGCCGGCGATGTCGCGATCAGGCCGGACACCGGATGAAAGACAGCGGGCAGGCGGAGGATTGCCGGCCGGCCCGCCCGCGCGAACCGGGCGGCGCCGGATGGTCTTGCAATGCGACGGGCTTCAGCCCTGATCGTCCCCGGGCCACCAGGTCTTGGCCTCGCGATCGACCGCAAGCGTTTCGAGATCCTTGCCTTCGAGCCATTTCGGCCGCGGGCCGCGCCCCGACCATGAGCGGCCGGTCGACGGATCGTAGTACTTGGCAGGCGCCTTGCGCTTGCGCTGGACGATGTAGCCGAGCGCGCTCAGCACTTCCTGTTGCGAAATTCCCAGCAACTCGACCTGTTCCTTGAACGCCGCGAGCGCGGCTTGCTTCTCCTTCTGCTTCGCCTCTGACAGCTTGATGTTCAGGTCCCGAAGTTGTGCTTCGAGTTCCTGCAGGGCCTGGGTCATGTATTCATCCTCTTTGGGCATGTTTTTGCAAAAAGCTCCGATGGCCGAACCTACCACGAAGTTCAGCCGATCGGGGCTGTCAAATAGGTGAATCGTCCACCTGAGCCGGCATGATTGCGCGATGCGCACTAAACGACGTCGTGCGTCACTGACAGACAAGGCCAGGCCGGCAAAGGCGGCGCCGCGTACGCATGCGAGGGGCGACGGCGGCGGCGAATGATCGCCGCGCGTGGCACGGGCGCGGCATGGCGCGAATGATAGCAGTGCGCGGCGTCGTGATGCAGAAGTCGCTGACCGGCGTCGCGCGGGCCCGACGGTTCAGCGATCGGCGCCGCTCGGCTCCCATGCGATGCGGTCGAACAGCGCGCGCAGCTTCGCGCCGCGCGCCGCGTTCAACGCCGCCGCATGCGCGACGCGTCCGGCCAGATGCGCACGAAAATCCGGATGCGCGTCGCGGTTCTGCGACGCCGGGCCATGCCGGATGCAATTGGTCAGGATGGCCTTCAGGCGATCGAATTCGTCGCGCGCCAGATTCGGGTGACGGTTGACGACCACGCCGGCCAGTTGCTGGCGCGCACCGCGCCGCATCACGCGGGTCTTGCGCAATTGCAGCGCGAAACCTTCCTCGAGCGCGATCGCGGCGACCCGGATCTGCAGCCGCTCGATGTCGCGCGCGAGCGCGCCGCCGCCGGAGAACGCGAGATCGTCCGCATAGCGCGTGTAGGTCGCATCGAGCGAACGCGCGAGCGCGGCGAGCCGCAGGTCGAACCGGAACGCGCACAGGTTCGCGAGCGCCGGCGACGTCGGCGCCCCCTGCGGCAGATGCCGTTCGCGATAGCGCTGGCGACCGATCCAGTCGAACCGGTCGCGCAGGTCCGGCGCGAGCAGCCGCGCCGACGGCACGCGATTGGTACACAGCCCGGTGAGCGTACGCGCGACTTCGGCCGGATACCCGAGCGTCGCGAACAGCGCATGGACGCGCGCGGCGCGCACCGACACGAAGAAATCCGCGAGATCGAAGCGCACGACGACATCGCGATCCGCATGCGGCCCCGCGAACGACACGATCCCGTGCCCCTTGCGAAAACCGTGTACCGCGCCGTGCGGCGCAATGCGATCGAGCAGCCCGTGCAGGATGCGGCGCTGCGCTTCGCGCAGCCGCCCCTTCGGGATTTCGACGAGGCGGCACCCGCCGCTGCGCTTGTCGACCGCGACGTACGTGTAGTGATGCAGCGGCGTGGCGCTGCTGCGCGCGTCGACACGCCAGTGATCGGCCAGCCAGTCGAGTTCCGGCACGCTCACCCCGAGCCAGCCGGCGAGATCGCCGGGCGTCGGCCAGTGCGGCACGTCGCAGCCGGCGAGCGGCACGGGCAGCGGTCGCTGGATCAGCGGCCGCCACACGATGCGGATCACCGCCGGCCGACGGTCGCCATACCATGCGCGCACGAACGCGGGCGCCTCGGCCAGGACCGCCGCGAGCGCGTCGGTGTCGGTATCGGCCCAGTCCGCGCCGAAGCGGGCGAGCGCGAGGTCCGCGCATTCGTGCGTCCACGGTGGTGCTTCGCCGAGCACGGCGGCCATCCGCGCGACGATGCCGTCGCGTTCGGGCGGACCGGCGAGCATCGCCTCGGCAATCGTGCGGGTGGTGTCGCGCAGGGATGAGTGCATGGGAAACGGAGGCGGGACGATGAGTCAACGTGGCTGGTGCTGCGAGAGCCGTCGTTGCGCAACGCGCAACTTGCGCACTTGCGACGCATCGGTGTATCGATCTGATCCACGGGGTAGCCCCGTAGTCCTGGAACATCGGCTGCCTGTTCCGGGCGTGTGCTTGACCCAACGCCCCGCGGCCCGACTTTAATCGGCGGCCGCGTCAGGTGTCAAATCGAGCCGGACGATGCGCGCCGCGCGGCGGCCCCGCGCTTATGCGCGCCGGCTGAACAGCTCGCTGAACGCGATCGGCGCCACGCCGATGCCGGCCAGGCCGTTCAGTATCGTTGCCCAGCTCGCGTCGGCCACGCTGACCGGAAACGACCGCACGCGATGGGCGAGCAGCCAGAAGGTGCGCGTCATGCCGTCGCTCATCGCGACCTCGTAGCCGCTTGCCGCCGCCCAGTAGCCGACCGAAGGCAACGTCACAGGTGCGTCGCGGCCGCTTCCGAACGCGGCGGCCGCCGTCGCGAACTTGCTGTCGAGCGACATGGCGCGGCGCGGTACGCAATCCTGCGAATTCTGTTTGGGGAACGTGGGGCTCGTCTCGAGCCAGCGGCGATAGAACATGTCCGCGTCGATATGGATGACGAACCGCTCCGCGCCACCCGGCTCGGCCTTCAGATAGCAGTCCGCCTGGTTCGGCACGGGAACGCGCCACGTCGCGCGCTTCGCACTCAGGTCGACCAGTTCGCACGCCATCGACGGGCGCTGGGCGGGTATAGCGGCTCCGGATTCGCGCAGGTCCTGTGCGCGAAGGATGCCGTTACGAAGACGTGTCAGCATGGGCCCTCTCTCTTTCTCTCGATTTTTTCGCATGAGTCAGGGCCCGTCGCGCGATCCGCGCCGGCATCGCGATGCGGTCGCCCGGTTCCCCGACGCTCCCGACCGAATCGGGAACCCGCGCAGTGTATCGCCTTTCGATGCAGGTACGACAGGGCTCCGTCACGACCCTTGCGACGGCACCGGCCAGCACGGCTGACGCGGCAAACGGGCCACCCCGCTTCCCTACATGTTGCCCGCCAGATGAAACCGCGACGCCGGATGCCACAGCCTGACCGACGTGGCGACCTGATCGCCGACCCACGTACGGCGTCGCAACAGCAAGCACGGTTCACCGATTTCCATCACGAGATGCCGACGCACCTGCGCATTGGGTTTCTCCGCGTAGATCCGGAACTCCGCACGCTGGATCGGCGCCAGTCGCACCATGTAGTGATTCGGCGTCTCGAGCGTGAAGTCCTGCTCCAGATACGCGGGAAACAAGGCCGGATTCACGTAGCGATCCTCGAACTGGATCGGTTCGTCCTCCTCGTAATGGACGATACGCGAATGAAACACGGGCCCGGCGCGCAACCCGAGCGCATCGATCGCGTCCGGGTCGACGCTGCGCTCGATCAGCAGCACGCGCGCACTGTGCCGGTGGCCGCGCTCGGCAATCTCGTCCGCGATGTTGCGGATCTCCAGCACCGTCGACTCGTAATGCCGGCGCTCGACGAACGTGCCGGCCCCCTGGATGCGGGTCAGCACGCGCTCGGCCGTCAGTTCGCGCAGCGCGCGCGACACCGTCATCCGCGCCACGCCAAATTCCTTGACCAGTTCCGCCTCGGTCGGGATCGCACCGCCGGGCTTCCAGTCGCCCTTCGCGATCCGCTCGACGACGTAGCGCTTGATCTGCTGGTAGGCCGGCAATGCCCGCGCCGGCACGGTGTCGGCCGATGCCGACGCCTGCCGGGCGGAAAGTCTGCGTTCCGTTTCGCTCATGCGCCCTCGACCGAATGAATGTGGGGTGATCGGCTCGCCGTTGACCGTCGTCATCGCAACGACGGCGGCACACCGGCGACGATGCCGGCCGCGATCGCGATATCGTCCGCGAGCGGCCGGTCGTCGTGATACGCCGGCGCACGTTCGCGCACGTGTCGCCACAGCGCGTCGGTCGATGCGGCGCGCCCCGTTTCGCCGGGCTGCAGATCGTACGCCTGCGCGGCGGCCAGCAGCTCGATCGCAAGCACGCGCGTCGTGTTCTCGATGATGTCGAGCGCTTTCAGCGCGGCCGGCGTCGCATGACACAGGTGATCTTCCTGCAGCCCCGACGTGATGCCGCCGTCGAGGCTCGCCGGCGCCGCGAGCCGCTGATTCTGCGCGACCAGCGCGACCGCCGTGTACTGCGCGATCATGAAACCCGAACAGCTGCCGCCCGGCGTGGCAAGAAACGCCGGCAGCCCGCTGACGAGCGGATTCACGAGCCGGTCGAGACGCCGCTCGGCGATCGCCGCGACCTGCGCCATCGCGCTCGCGAGGCTGTCCATCGCGAGCGCGATGCCGGCGCCGACCGCATGCGCCTGCGAATGCACGGCCGGCGCGTCGCGCGTGCCGGCGACGATCGGATTGTCGGTGACGGATGCGAGTTCGCGATCGACAACCTCCGCCGTGACGTCGAACACGTCGCGCGCCGCTCCATGGACGTGCGGAATCGTGCGCAGGCTGAGCGGGTCCTGCGTATGCCGGCCGCTCGCCGCGGCAAGCATGCCGCTGTCCGCCAGCAGCGCACGCAAACGGGCGCCGACCTGCCCGATACCGGGCGAAATCCGCAGCGCGAGCGAAGCCGGATCGAATGCGGCGAGTTGCCCGCCGAGGTTCTCGAAGCTCATCGCCGCGATCCAGTCGGCCCAGTCGAGCAACCGTTCCGCGCGGGCCAGCGCGAGCGCCGCCAGCCCCGTGACGCACGGCGTCCCGTTGACGAGGCTCAACCCCTCCTTCGCGCCGAGGACGAGCGGTTCGCGGCCGATGCGCCGCAGCGCCTCGTCGCCGCGTAGGCGTTCGCCGCGATGGCGCGCATGGCCGTGCCCGACACAGACGAGCGCGACGTGCGCCATGTGGGTCAGGTACCCGACCGAGCCGTGCGCCGGCACTTCGGGAAGGCAATCGTGCTCGAGCAGCGCGACGAGTTGGTCGACGATGTCGGCACGCACGCCCGAATGCCCGTGCGCATAGTTGTTGATCGCGGCCGCGATGATCGCGCGCGTTTCGGCCGCGCCGAGCGGCATGCCGACACCCACCGCGTGACTCATCAGGATGTTGTGCGACAGCGTGCTCTGCTGGGCCGGCGACACGATCACGTCGCACAGCGCGCCGACGCCGGTATTGACGCCGTAGGCGCGAATCCCGCGCGCGACGATCTCGTCGACGAGTTCGCGAGCGGCCACGACCCGCGCGCGCGTCTCGTCGGCCAATGCCAGCGGCTCGCCGGCCGCCACCGCCGCAACCTGTCGCCAGTCGAGCGGCTGCGCCGCACGGAATACGGTCATGGCAGCCTCAGTTCGTGGTGCGGTCGTGGTGGCTCGACACGAATTGCCGGAAGCGCTCGGAGGTCTGGCCGCCGAAGACTTCGTCGGGCGTCCCGTCCGTATCGACCTCGCCCTGATGCAGGAACATCACGCGGTTCGACACGTGGCGTGCAAAGCCCATTTCATGCGTGACGACCAGCATCGTGCGCCCCTCTTCCGCCAGCGAGCGCATCACGCGCAGCACCTCGCCGACCAGTTCCGGGTCGAGCGCCGACGTCGGTTCGTCGAACAGCATCACCTTCGGATGCATCGCCAGCGCGCGGGCAATGGCGACACGTTGCTGCTGGCCGCCCGACAGGTGCGCGGGATAGTAGCCGCGCTTGTCCGCGAGGCCAACGCGTGCGAGCAGCGCCTCGGCTTCCTCCACCGCTTCCGCGCGACTGCGCTTCTGCACGCGCAGCGGCCCTTCGACGAGGTTGTCAAGCACCGTCATGTGCGACCACAGGTTGAAGTTCTGGAACACCATGCCGAGCTGCGAGCGAATCCGGTCGACCTGGCGCCGGTCGCTCGGATGCAGCTTGCCGTCGCGTGCGCGCTTCATCGCCAGCTCTTCGCCCGCGAGCGCGACGGAGCCGTCGTCGGGGGTCTCGAGCAGGTTCAGGCAACGCAGGAACGTGCTCTTGCCCGATCCGCTCGCGCCGAGGATCGAGATGACGTCGCCCTCGTGCGCGTCGAGCGAAATGCCCTTCAGCACATGGTGATCGCCGAACGACTTGTGGATGTTTCTGACCGACAGCGCAACGGGAGCAGCGGTGTTCATCGGTTTCTCCTGGAAAGAATGGCGCGCTCAGGACGCGACGCGCTGGGCATTGCGGGTCGCCGCGGCAGGCGCGCCGGACGGCTTCGGCGCACGCAGGTGCCCCGAGAGCCGCCATTCGAGCGCGCCGAGCACGCGCACGACGATGAAGTTCAGGCCCAGATAGATGATGGCCGCGCAGACGAACACTTCGGTCGTCCGGTAGGTTTGCTGAATGATCTGCTGCGCGACGCCCGTCACTTCCCACACCGTGACGAGGCTCGCCAGCGCGGTCGACTTGACGAGCAGCACCGCTTCGGTCGAATACGCGGGCAGACACTGGCGCAACGCGATCGGGCCGATCACGCGCCGCAGCAGCGAGAAGCCCGACAGGCCGATGGAATACCCGGCCTCGATCTGCCCGACCGGTACGGCCATCAGTCCGCCGCGCAGGATCTCGGCCGTGTAGCCGGCCGTGCACAGCGCAAGCGACAGCACCGCGCAGACGTACGGCTCGCGCAGCAGCGGCCACATGAAGCTCTCGCGGATCACGCCGAACTGGCCGAGCCCGTAATACACGAGAAACATCTGGATCAGCAGCGGCGAGCCGCGAAACACGAGGATGTAGGCCCGTGCGAAGCGGTTCGGCAGCCAGCGCGGCGACACGCGCATCGTGACGATCACGAGCGACAGCAGGCCGCCGAGCACGAGCGATGCGAAGAACAGGCCGAGCGTGGTCGGCACGGCCGCGAGCAGTTGGCGCAGCGTATCGAGGAGAAAAGCGAAATCGATGGACATGCCCGTACTCCGTCAGTTGCGCGCGAAATTGCGGCGGAACGACCGGCCGACGATCGCCTCGGCCCGGTTGAACACACGGTTCGACAAGCCCGTCATCAGCAGATACAACGCCCCGCCCGCGACGAAGAACACGAAGTACTGGTGAGTCGAATTGGCAGCGATCTGGCTCGTGCGGAGCAACTCGGCAAGACCGGTGACCGAGATCAGTGCGGAATCCTTCAGGCTCAGTTGCCACACGTTGCCGATACCGGGCAACGCGAAGCGCAGCACCTGCGGCACCAGGATGCGCCGCAGCACCATGCTGCGCGGCATGCCGATCGAGCGCGCCGCTTCGAGCTCGCCTTTCGACACGGCGAGCACCGCCGCGCGATAGACCTCTGCCTGATAGGCGCCCGAGATCATCCCGACCGCGAGCGCACCGATCACGAACGGCGGCACGCCGATGAAGCCTTCCGCGCCGAACCACTGGCCGACGGCCGTCACGAGCGTCGAGCCGCCGAAGTAGAACAGATAAATGACGAGCAGTTCGGGCACGCCGCGAAATACCGTCGTATACAGATCGCCGAGCAGGCGGAGGGTGCGGTAGCGCGACAGCTTCGCGGCCGCGATCGCCGCGCCGATCACGGCGCCGACCGCGAGCGCGGCGAGCGTCAGCGCGACCGTCATCAATGCGGCGAGCAGCAGCACACCGCCCCAGCCTTCGGTACCGAAGCCGAGCATTTCAAGAATCGCCATGCGTGCCTCCCTGCATGCGTTGAGTGAATCCGCTGGATGCGTGCCGCCGCGCGTCGTTCGACGAACTTACGCGGCGGCCGAACGCGCGCTTACGGCGTGACGTCGGTCTTGAACCACTTGTCGGCGAGCTTCTTCACGGTGCCGTCCGCGAGCGCCGCGGCGATCGCCGTATCGAACTTCGTCTTCAGGTCGGCATCCTGCTTGCGGAACGCGAGCCCCTCGCCCGGCCCCCAGATCGGGCCGCCGAGCTTCGGCCCCGCGAGCACGATCGACGCGTTGTCCTTCTTCGCGTTGTTCGCCGCGTAGTACGTGACGTCGTCGAACGATGCATCGATGCGCCCGGCGACCAGATCGAGATCGCGTTCGGGCGACGTCTTGTACACGCGAATCGACGCGATGTCCTTGAAGCTGTCGTTGATGAATTTCGTATAGACGGTGCCCGACTGAATACCGATCGTCTTGCCCTTCAGCTGCTTGCGCAGCGTGTCGACGGTAGGCTTGTCCGCGTTGGCGTCACCTGTAAGCTTGACGATCGGTGCGCCGGGCGCGGCCTTCGGCAGGATCTTCGTATCGGTGACGGCGAACGTCGCCGGCGTCGCCGCATACGGACGCGAGAACAGCAGGATCTTTTCGCGCTCCGGCGTGATCGAAATCGCATCCATCAGGACATCGAACTTGCCGGCCTGCAGGCCCGGAATCATCCCGTCCCAGTCCTGCGCGACCATGTTGCACTGCACCTTGATGCGCTCGCACACGTTGGCGAGCAGCTCCGGTTCGAAACCGCCCAGCTTGCCGCCCGGCAGCGTGAGGTTCCACGGCGCGTAGCCGCCTTCGAGCGCGACCGTCACCGTCTTCCATTCCTTTGCCTGCACCGGCGCCGCGAGCGTTGCCGCCGCAGCCGCGATGACGCCGATCGTCCTGATTGCCCACTTGATGCGCTTGCCGTTCACGAGAGTTCTCCTTGCGTTGAAGTTCGCCATCCCTTCGGTGCAGCAAGCCGCCTCAGGAATTTGTCTATACAAGCATGCAAGAAGAAAAACAGCGAGACAAGTGGTGATCAATAAAAACGGGGTAAACGCGGGAAATCCCCTAATTTCAAGGGTCTAGCGTGCCTTGTTACGGGGAATTCCGGCACACGTTTGGTGCAATTCGGGCGGCCGAATCGCAAGGATGACTAGACAAATTTTGAATTCGACCACGAGGCCGCGACCCCTGTGACGCATGTCTGAGGATTGGCGAGTCGCAATGCCTGCGCGTGGCCGCATCGATGGCCCCGTGATGTGCGGCACCTGCGTCTGCATCGGCGTCGCGCGGCCGCGCCATCGTCGGGGGCGGATGCTTCGTTGGTCAAATGAATACCGGGCGGAAGATCGCCCGGCTGCCAGGTAGGCGGTGAACGGCGGCACGAACCTCAGCGAATCGGCTCGTTGATATCGGCGAGTGCCGCGAGCCGCGGCCGGTGTCGCGCCTACAGCGCCCGCGGCGCGTCGCGCAGCACGGTCCGCAGCGCCGTATCGAACGGCGTCGCGTAATCGATCCCGAGCGCGCGCACGCGCGCGGCATCCAGATGGCAGTCGTACGGGCGCGGCGTCGCGTCGGTCGGCTGCGTGATCGGCGTGAGCGACGCGTCGATGCCGAGCGCGGCGGCGATGCGTTGCGCGATGTCGTACTTCGTCATCGGCTCCTCGCCCGACCAATGGCGGATGCCCGTGACGGAGTCACCCGCGAGATGGCGCAGCGTCAGGTCGCGGATGACCTGCGCGACGTCGGGCGTGTAAGTCGGGTAACGGATCGCCCATGCGTCCATGCCGACCGCATCGGCGCCCGGCCGCGAAGACGCGACGACGGCCGGCACGAGGCTCGTGACGGCCGATTCGCTCCAGTCGGCGATCGGGCCGAACAGCAACGGCAGGCGCAGCACGCACGACAGCGGCGACGCGGCAAGCAGCGCGGCCTCGCCTTCGAGCTTGGTGCGGCCGTAGATGTTCAGCGGGTTCGGGGTCGCGTCTTCGCGGTAGGGCGCCGCCTTGCCGTCGAAGACGTAGTCGGTCGAAATGCCGAGCGTCCATGCGCCGTATCGCGTGGCGAGTGCACCGATGCGGGCGGGCGCGGTGACGTTGATCGCGCGAGCCGCGTCCGGGTCGCGTTCGCAGACGTCGGGGCGGCGTTCGGCGGCGCAGAGAATCACCGCTGCCGGTCGGTGGGTTTCAAAAATGCGCTCGAGGGACGGCTGGTCGAGGACGTCCAGCTCGGCGATGTTTTCCGGCGGCAACGCGAGCAGTTTTGCACCGGCGCTTTGCGGGTTCCGTATGGTGGCGAGCAGCGTCAACGACGATTCGCGAGCCAGGCAGGCGGCAACCGCACGGCCGAGCAGGCCGGAGGCGCCGATGAGGAGGACAGTGGAACGGCCCGTTGGCGAAATCTGGTTTGGCATGAGGTGGCGATCGATCATGGAAACGAAGGGATTATCGGGCCTATTGGATAACATGAACGGCTCGCATCCGGTCGCGAACATGATCGCCTCCGTGCTTCGCCCATTTCGCGCTGGCCAACATTCGCGCTGGCCAACAGCTTCGTGCAATACAGGATCTGTGATGTAGATTCCGACCGCGAGCGCATGCGCTGAGCGCCGTGCTTCGACACGACACCGGCTCGGTAGTCGACCCGCGCGCCGATCGCTCCGTCGCCCGCAAAAAGCGAAACCCGGCACGCTTGCGCGCACCGGGCTCCCGATACCGAACGGAAACGACGTCCCGCCTTACTTCCGGTCAACCGAATACCGACCCGGCCCGGTCAATGCGAGCAACAGCAGTCCACCGATGATGCTCACGTTCTTGTAGAAGTTGATCATCGCCATGTACTGCTCCATCCCCTGCAACGCCCAGTAGCGATGGCCGATCAGCGCGGTCGCGAGCGTATAGGCGGCGAACAGCAGTGCGAGCGGACGCGTATAGAAGCCGATCGCGATCAGCACGCCGCCGACCAGTTCGACCGCCACCGCGATCACGGCCGCGAGCTCGGGCGCCGGGTTCCCCGTCGACGCCATATACGCGACCGTGCCCGAAAAACCGTTCAGCTTCTGCCAGCCGAACAGCACGAACAGGATCATCATCAGCACGCGAGCCGCCAGCAGCAGCTCGTCCTTCTTCGACTCCAGCGAAACGTAACGCATGGCAAATCACCCTTGAATTGACGGTTTGATGCAGCCGGTGCCGCTGCGCGCCGAATCGGCGCGCGAAGCCGGCAACGGACCACTCTTCGCACGATCGGACGGCAAGCCGCATGGCCCGCCGCCGAAGAATCCGACAGGTGACGCCGCGACTGGCGGCGCACGCCGGATCGGTTCTGGCAAAGCACGGGTGCAGTCTACTGTCCCGCCAAGAATCATCAATCCCTCAAAACATGATTCGCTGTCTCGATTAAGTGGACAATCAGGAAAGAGCGCCCCGTCACTCCGACGGCCGTGGTTCATCGCAAACAAAATTTGAACCGACGCAAACAAACTTGTGCCACGGCCTTTTGAGCAAAGAAAACTGCTCCATGCCGTACCGGGAAATAAAATCGTCGCCGCGCGTGGTATCGCGAAGACCGCATCAATTCCCTCGCAGCGCCGGCTGTCGCAGTCACGCGATGTACCACCCTCGCGTTTGAACAGGCGACCGTCGATCGCGCGTGCAACTTCCGGATGTGCTTTGTCACACTGACCCACTGTCGCGTAATCCATACTGTCGCGCAGTTCAACAAGACGACAGGGGAAATAAAGATGTCGAAACGGTTCGTGGAGCGTGCCATCCTCGAGGAGTTGCCGAATCCCGCGCGTCGAGCGTTGTCGCTGGGCCTGGGGCTATTCCCTATGCTGCCGCTGCTGCCGGGACTCGGAGCCCAAGCGGCACGGGCCGCTGTTGCAGGTCCGGCGCGCGCGCCGGCTTCGGCGAGTGGTGTCTTCCGTCACCCGGGACTGCTGGTCACCGAAGACGACTTCGCCCGCATCCGCGGCTACATCAAGGCCGGCCAGGAGCCGTGGGTGCACTGGTGGAGCACGCTGTGCGCCGAGCGCTTCGCTTCCCTCGACGCCCGACCTTTCCCGCTGGCGGGCGTCTACCGCGCCGATGGCAGCTCGCGGGACATGTACGTCGATATCTGGCGCGCCTGGACCCTGGTCCTGCGATGGAAGCTGTCCGACCCGCAGGACAACCGCTATGCCGACAAGGCCGTGGAGTTCCTGGACGCCTGGGCGAACACGCTGAAGGTGGTTGGAACGGTGCCTCCCGGCTCGACCGCCCATGACGACCACACCTTCATCATCCTGGCCGGCATACAGGGCCATCAGTGGGCGCAGATCGGCGAAGTCCTGCGCACCTACCCAGGCTGGGCCCCGGCAAACCTGAAGCGGTTCCAGGACATGCTGCTCAACGTCTTCGCCCCGGTATCGTCGTGGTTCCTCAGCGACGGGCGCATCGGGTCCCATGCCAACTGGGACATGGCCTCGATGGTGGGCGCCATGGCGATCGGCGTGTTCTGCGACAAGCCCGACCTGTACCGGCTGGCCTGCGATTGCTATGCGGGCAACAACCGCGGCACGCTCCGGAACTTCGGCAATGGCGCCATCGGGCACGGCGTATACTTCATGCACCCGGGCCATTTCGGGCAGTGGGAGGAAAGCGGCCGCGACCAGGGCCACTCCACGCTGGGCATGTCGCTGGGCGGTGACCTGCTGGAGATCGCCTGGAACCAGGGCGACGATCTCTACGGGCTGTACAACAACCGCTTCCTCGCAGCGGCAGAGTATGTGGCGCGCTCGAACCTGCTCGACGAGAACGGCAAGAACTACCCGATGCCCTATGTGCGCGAGAACAATCCGTCCCAGCCCCACCCGTCGTTCTGGACGCAAGTGAACTACGGTCAGATGGGCCGCAATTGCTGGGAGCCCATCTACAACCACTACGTCAACCGCCTGGGGCTGTCGGCGCCGAACGTCGCGCGCATGGTGAAGTTGTGCGAGCCGAAGTACGGGGGCAGCAGCGACGACGTCTGGTGGCCGACGCTGATCCATCGCCGCCCGGACTATGCCGGCTCCATGAAGCCGCCGTCTGGCCTCACGGCCTGCCTGCGCGGCAATCGCGTCGTGCTGTCGTGGTGGGGCAGCGTCGGCGCGACCTCGTACGAGATCAAGCGCGCAAGCCGGGCCAGCGGCCCCTTCAACCTGCTGGGCACGGTTTCGGCGAGCGAGGTGCTCACCTACAGCGATATACCGTCCAACGGCGTCTGGTTCTACCAGATCACGGCGCAGGGCGCTGGCGCGCCGGGAGCCGGCTCCAATGTGGTTCGTATCGCCGTTCCCGGCGAGGTCCGCCTGTCCCTGCCGCTGAACGACCCGAGCGGCACCGGCACGCACGGCGCGCTGCGGACCGCCGCCGGCACCATGACCTTCATCGAGGGCACGCTGCTGGACGGCGCGACCTGGGGCGACGGGCGCCGCAACGACAAGGCCATCGTGTTCGACGGTCTGAAGGCCGGCCTGCAACTGCCGTCGGGCGTGTTCGGCGACCTCGACGACTTCAGCCTTTCCTTGTGGGTCTACGCGAACGGGTTGCACTGGGACAGCTGCGTGTTCTATGCAGGGCTCGACGCGAACGCAGCCATGTGCATCGCACCCCAGACCGGCTCAGGCACGCTGTGCTTCTCGATCTTTGGCGCGACATTCAAGGATTCACAGGTGGTGGCGGCGCCGTGGGCCCTGCCGATTCGACGCTGGGTCCATCTCGCGGTCACGCTGCAGGGCAATACCTGCCGCCTGTACGTCGACGGCACCGAGGCTGCGAAATCCGACGAAATCCTGCTGTCGCCGCGCCAGGTCGGCGACCAGGTCACGTTCCTTGGCCGCAATTGGGCGCATCCATCTTTCAACGGCCGCATCCAGGGCTTCCGCGTGTACGCAGGCGCATGGAGTGCCGCGGAGGTTGCAGCGCTGGCCCGTGATGCGATGTGATGCTGCATCGCTCATCCCTGCCGGCAATGCCGGCGGGGACTGTGCGAAGTTGTTTTCGATCCTGTCGTGCGCCCGGTCGGCCCCGCGCGCGACAACGCGCGTCGACGTGATCGCGTCGTAGATCAACCCCGACGCATCCGCCGACGTGACGGTCGCGCGCCCCCGGTACGCGTTTCAGCGCGTCGCCGGCAGCCGGTTGCGGCTTGCGCAGCGCGATCAGGCCTTGCGCGCGACGACACCCACCGGCGAAGCGGACGCGCGTTTCGGTGCGGTCTTGTAGTGCGTGCTGTATAGCGCCGCGCCGACGAACACCAGCCCGCCGACCAGGTTGCCGAGTACCGTCGGGATCTCGTTCCACAGCAGATAGTCGACGACCGTGAAGTGGGCGCCGAGCATCAGGCCGGACGGGAACAGGAACATGTTCACGACCGAGTGCTCGAAGCCCATGTAGAAGAACACGAGGATCGGCATCCACATCGCGATCACCTTGCCCGGTACGGACGTCGACATCATCGCGGCGACCACGCCGGTCGACACCATCCAGTTGCACATCACGCCGCGCACGAACAGCGTGAGCATGCCGGCGGCGCCGTGCGCCGCATAACCGAGCGTGCGTGCTTCGCCGATGCCGCCGATCTTCTGTCCGATTGCGTTCGGCGCTTCCGAAAAGCCGAATGTGAAGATGATCGCCATGAACAGCGCAACCGTCAGCGCGCCCGCGAAATTGCCGAAGAACACCAGCGTCCAGTTGCGGAACACGCCACCCCAGGTCGCGCCGGGCCGGCGATCGATCACCGCGAGCGGCGCGAGCGTGAAGACGCCGGTGAGCAGGTCGAAGCCGAGCAGGTACAGCATGCAGAATCCCACCGGAAACAGCAGCGAACCGGCCAGTGCGTTGCCGGTGTTGATCGTGATGCTGACCGCGAAGGCGGCGGCGAGCGCGAGGATCGCGCCCGCCATGTACGCGCGAATCAGCGTATCGCGGGTCGACATCGACAGCTTCGATTCACCGGCATCGACCATCCTGGTGACGAATTCGTTGGGCGTGAGGTAGGCCATGGTGTGCGCTCGTAAAGTTGGACAGGCAAAAAAAACGCGCCAGGCACTCGCTCGACATGCGAGTGCCTGGCGCGGACGCTGTTATCCACGTGATCGGTCGCCACGGTTCGACATGGCGTGATCGTCAGGCCGCCATTAGCCCGACGAGCGAGATGTTCGCAATTCTCGTACCAGTGACGGGGATATCGCGATGCAGGCTGGCCGGATGCGAAATGCCGGGGAAGAAAGCCGCGGCCGATCGCAGCGAATCGCACTCGCGCGGTGCAAACTGCACCTCGCGCATGCGCTTCGGGCGCAGCTGCGGTGCGTGAAGCGCGGTGCGTTCCGGTCAGGTCGTGCCGTCGTCGTGCGGTGTGTCCGGCGTGCTTCGCTGCGTACGACGTCGCGCGGAAAGCTGCGCGTGCTCGTCGACGAATCGCTCGGGCGACGTCAGCGCGTCTTCCGCGATATCGGCAAGCGGCCGATTGCCGTCCATCGACGCTTTCTGCAGCATCCGATACGCTTCGTCCTCCCGCAGGCTGAAGCGCGTCATCAGCGTATTTTTCGCGCGCTGCACGAGCTTTCGTTCGTAGAGCGCGCGACGCGCCGCGTCGAGCTCGACCTCCGCGCCGGCCAGTCGCGCCGATTGCGACTCCAGCAGGGATTTCAGGCTGGCGAGCGTCCCCACGTCGGAGCCGGAGAGGCGTTCCGGCAGCTCGTGAACCGCCGCGCGCGCCGACAACGGATCGCCGGCGAAGAACTGGGCGAGCGCCTGGGTATGCGGGGGCGGATTGTTCCGCAATTGCGCCATCAGGCGCTCGGAGTCGCGCAGCGTTCGGTGCGCGTCGTCGATTCGCGCGTTGCACGTTTCCTGCACCTGCAGCGTCAGCGCAATCTGAAGGTGCCAGAGATCATCGATGCGGGCGCTCGCGGCGTCGAACCATGCTTCGCTCAGGACAGCGTCGAGCGCATCGCCGGCGTGCGCCGTGCACAGTACGCGGCGCAGCTTCTCGAGCGCCGCCATGTGCGGCTCCGTCATGCGCGTTTCCCACCATGCGCTTTGCGCCGTGCTTGCGAAGCTCGCGAAGACTTCGAGACTGCGCTCCTGCGCGGCTATCAGATACAGCAGGCGCTGCTGCTGGTCCGCCGAAAACGTGCCCGCCGCGAACATGTGCGCGCCGACGGCACGTTCCTGTCCCGCTTCCTCCTTGCCCTCGACGACATGGACGAGGGCAATCAGCATGCGTGACACCGACGGGTCCGCCGCACTGTCGGCAAACTGGAAAATCAGCTCCACCAGGCCGCCGATCACGGTACTGAACGCCTGGACGGAATCCGGCGCCGACAGCGCAAGATGGTCGATCTGTTCGCGCAGCACATCCAGCGATTCCAGGTCGAGCAGCACCCAGGCGATCAGCGACAGCAGGCGCGACGTCGAACCGCGCGCGGGCGTCAGTTCCAGATCCAGGCGCTCGCGCAACTGCGCGACGAGCGGCACCGATTCGCCGCGCGAAGCCGCGCGTTCGGCGACGAAGCGCTTGCCGCTCGACGCCAGATAGATGCTGGTGGCGCCGCGCTCGCGCTGCAGCGCATGGATCAGGCGGCCGAGCAGGTCGACCAATTCGATCTGCTCGGCCAGGTGGCGCAGGGACGCGATTTCCTGATGCTTGGCGAGCAGCGCGAATTGCAGGGCGGTGGCGGGCATGGTGGAGACTGACCGTCGACAGGGACTCGGTGCAGTGTAGAGCGGACAATAATCGTCATTTTTTGACGCCTTGCAGGTCAAGATCCGTGACGAAGGTACGGTCCGCAGCTTCGCTACCCAATACTTCCCGAGCATAGGCGTGCAATGCCTCGGCAACGTTCACGAGGCGCACTGCCAATAAACGCTCTCAATCTTTTGAGCTTGCCCGCCGTACACAACCCAAGGTTTCATGTCCGCTTCGGGCCGGCTACGATTTTCTACCGTCGGAATAACCGACTTCTTTTAGAAATCGGGCTCCGCATCCCTCATTCTTTTTCCACATTTTTCACAAGAATAATTACAAAAAATTACCAACCAATACCGATTTAATAATACGATAGCCCACCCATCATTCTTACGTTTTCCCGACACTCCCGCGATCCGCGGCGGCATCGGGCGAGAAGCGCGAGAAACGACACGCACGCGGCTCGCCACGGACCCACCCGGATCGCCGCAGGCCGGCCCGACCGCCGTTCGCCACTGGATCGCCTTCAACCGGAGCTCACCCATGCCAACGAACACGCCCGTCAACAGCGGCGCGAACGCGAACAGCCTGATGCAACAGGCGGCGCAATCGATCATCAACGGCTCGACCGGCAATCCGGCGATGGATGTCGGCTCGCTCGTCAAGACGCTCGTGAACGCGAAAACGGCCGGCCGGGCCGCGACGCTTGCCGCATCGCAAACGACCGGCAACACGCGGATTTCCGCATTCGGCGCGCTGTCGTCCGCGCTCGGCGCGCTCGACGCGGGCCTGACGTCGCTGAAGAACGGCGCGTTGCAGTCGACGTTCAACGCGGTCGCGAGCGGCAAGGGCCTGACCGCGACGGCCGGCGCGGGCGCGGTCGCCGGCATCTACACGGTCGGCGTCACGCAGATCGCGACCGCGCAGGCGCTGTCTTCCGCCGGCTTCAACGGCAGCAAGGCGCTCGGTACCGGCACGCTGACGCTGTCGCTCGGCAGCCAGTCGTTCAAGGTCGAGGTCGGCGGCACGAACAACACGCTCGCGGGCATCGCGGCGGCGATCAACGGCGCGGCGGGCAACCCGGGGATCAGCGCGACGGTCATCAACGGCACGGACGGCGCACACCTCGTGCTGGCATCGTCGAAGACGGGCGCGGCGAACGCGATCAGCGTCGCGGTCGGCAACGTGTCCAACGACGGCGGCCTGTCGAACCTCGGCGTCACGTCGACGGCCGACCCGTCCGGCGGCGCATCGAAAATCGAGTCGGCGAACGGCGCGGCCGCGTGGCGGCAGAGCACCGCCGCGCAGGATGCGATGTTCACGCTCAACGGAATCGCCTCGACCAGCGCGAGCAACGCGGTATCGGGCGTGCTGACCGGTATCACGTTGAATCTGTCGGCGGCCGCGGTCAGCGCGACCGATACGCAGACGTTGACGGTCAGCACCGACACGAAGTCGCAGGCCGCCACGATCACGAATTTCGTGAGCCTGTACAACACGGTGGTCAAGACGATGGGCGCGCTGTCGAGCTACACGGCCGGAGCCAGCTCGCAAGGCGCGCTGATCGGCGATTCGACGTTGAACACGATCCGCAACTCGCTCGCGTCGATCATCGCGCGCGGCGTCGATAGCGGCGCCACTACCGAGAAGGGCAACGGACACGTGAACCTGTTGTCGATCGGCATCAAGCTCGAGAAGGACGGCACGCTGAACGTCGACAGCGCGAAGCTCGACAGCGCGTTGTCGGCCAATCCGTCGGGCGTCGCGCGCCTGTTCAATCCGGAGAACGGGATCGGCACGCGCCTGGCCGACCAGATCACGCAGTTCACGAAGAAAAACGGGATGATCGACGTGCGCACGACCGCACTGACCGCCGATCTGAAGCGCGTCACGCAGCAGCAGTCGGATCTGTCCGACTATGCCGCGCAACTGACGAAGCAGTACCAGGCGCAGTTCACGGCGCTCAACACGTTGATGGCGCGGATGAACACCAACACGCAGTACCTGACGCGATTGTTTGGCGGTGCGAACAGCAGCGGCACGCTGTCCAGCAAGTGAGCAGTCGGGTCGCGCGATGCGCGCGGCCCGCGGCTGTCGCTCATGTCCGGCGACGCACCAGCGCTCGCCGGATGTGCATCATCACGGATAGCCAGCCCGTGGCTGTCCTTGAAGCAGGCAACGGTCAGCCGAGACCTTCAACGCGATCGGCGAACCGATCGATCGCACGCGACACCTGACGCCCGAAATAGCCGGGCCGTTCGTGCTCGTACGCACGCAGCAGCGACGTGCATTCGCGCTCGGCCCAGCGCCACACGGGCCCCTGCTTCGCGAATACCGGATGATCGTGCAACTCGGCCGGTACCGCATGCTCATCCTCCCAACCCCAGAAATAAGCCTGGTAAGCACGGGCGAACGGCATGCCCAGCTGGTTCGCGACGGTCTCGTCGTGGCGCAGCGTGAAGTCGACGATCTCCTTGCGCGTGCGCCCGAGCGCATCGTCGTGGCGCGCTTCGATCCAGCAGTGATACCGCGCGAGCTGCGACAGATGCCGCGCGGTGCGGCGACGCTCGCGCGTCGTGCAGAGCGCGTACAGGTTGCCGCCGCCGAAATCCATCACCTCGCCGCCCGCGAACGGCCGATAGGGCTTGCCGGTCAGCAGCGTCAGCACCCGCGCGCCGACGATCGCATAGTCGGCGCAGCGCATGTAGCCGCCGCGCGTCGTCGCTTCCGACACGCTCCGGTGGACGACTTCGTCGATCACGGCGTGCAGCATGGCATCCACCGGCGCCGCCAGAATCGGCGGCCGGCTTGTCGTCGTTACGTGTTGCATGGGCGAATGCGGCTTCAGCGGTTCGTCGTAAAAATCACTCCGCGGCATGGTATTACGAGCGGTTACAACGGATGGGCGCGGGATTGCGCAGATTTGTGCGCTTTTCTCGCGTCGCGCAAGACATGTCGACAGTCCGTCGGACATGGTCGATGCAACGCGCGGCAGGTTGGGCAGACGAGCATCGACGCCGCGCTCGCGGATCGCGGGCGGTTCGCGTTCATGATGTCGTGAATGACGGCAGGAGAAACGCGGCGGCAGGCGTTGCCGCCATCGACGAGAGGGAAATCGCGATGAGTGCGCCGCGATTGCGGCGCATCGCGCAAAGCGGGTCGTGCTTGCTGGCACCGGGCGCGCCGGCCGCGCGCACGGCACGCGATGCGATCACGTGCCACGCGACTGGCGCGGCACGCGTCGTACTTTATGACGCAGCGATCCGCCGGCGGAAATGTTCGGTGCCGGCCACGATCTTGTCGAGCACCGCGTCGAGCGCCCAGAAGCGTTCGCGCACGTCGTAGTCGATCGCACGGCATTTGATCGACCCGAACGTGCCGATCCGCTGGTGATAGAGCTTCGCGAGCGCCGGGTAGCCCAGCGCCTCCGATACCGCCGAGACGACCAGGAACGTCGACAGTTCGTCGGCCAGCGCCGGATTCGACTCGCCGTGCGTACGCAGCCACTGGTAGAGATCGGGATGGAAGTTCGTGAACACGCCGTTGAAACCGGCGGACCCGGCCTTCATCGCGTCCCAGGCGATCGCGGCGTTCGCGTTCAGGATCTTCAGCGGCGATCCCTCGGCAAGCGCGACGCGCCGCTTCACCGTCGCGAGATCGCAACTCACGTCCTTGAGCATCACGAACCGGCCCGTGTCGATGCACGCGCGCAGTTCGTCATCCGACAGAAGCCGCCGGTAAGGCGCCGGACATTCGTACAGGCCGAGCGGGAGATCAGACGGCAGTCGCGCGAGCAGCCGGTGCAGATGGTCGAGCAACGCGGCGCTGCCCTTGCGTTGAGGATCGAGTCGGTTGGTCACGAGCACGACACCCTGCGCGCCCGATTCGGCCGCCGCGCACAGTTCGGTAACCTGAGCGTCGAGATCGTCGCTGATGTGCCCGGACGCGACGACCGGCACGCGCCCGGCCACCCGCTCGACCACGAAGCGCGCGAGTGCCGCGCGTTCGGCGAGGCTCAGGAACTGCATCTCGCTCGATTGCGCAACCGCGAACAACGCGTCCGAGCCGTGCGCCAGATACCATTCGATGAGCCGCTCGAGCCCGGCGTAGTCGATCGCGCCGGCGTCGTCGAACGGCGTCAGCATCACCGGTACGATCCCCTCGATGGTCACGTTCGATTGCTGCGGATGTTGCATCGGTTTCTCCTTCCTTCAGTGAATGCGAATGCAGGCTGCACGATTACGCCGGCAACGGTCCGGGCGCGGCGTTCGCGGCCTGTTCGGGAATCGGCTTGCGCACGAGCAGCAGATAGGCCATCGCGCCGGCGAACGCGATCGCCGCCGCCGTGAGCAGCGCGGGCACGAACGACCACTTCTGCGCGATGATGCCGGTCAGGATCGGCGCCAGCGCGCCGCCGATGAAGCCGCCGAAATTCTGGATCGCGCCGAGCGACGCGATGCGGCTCGGCGGCGCAGCCGCCGTCGCGAGTGCCCACGAGCACGCCGACGCCGCGTTGGCGAGAAAGATCACCACCGAAATGCATGCGAGCGCAACCGTATTGCTCTGCACGAGCGCGGCCGGAATCGTGAACGCGACCATCCCGAGCATCGCGGCCACCACCGCATTGCGCCGGCTCACGACCGGCGACCGGCTGCGCCGTGTGACGAGATCCGACAGCCAGCCGGCGACCAGCGAACCGACGAACCCGCACAGGAACGGCACCGATGCGGCAAAGCCCGTGCGGATCAGGCTCATGTGCCGCTCCATCGTCAGGTAGCCCGGCAGCCAGGTCAGGTAGACCCAGTTCAGGTACACGGAGCCGAAGAAGCCGATCAGCATCCCCCAGGTCGTACCGTGCGAGAACAGGCTGCGCCATTCGGCGAAGGTCAGTTTCGGCGCCGCGGCGACGCTCTGCGCATCGGCATCGAGATAATTGCGCTCGGCGGCAGATAGTTGCGCGCGCACCGGATCGCGATAGAACGCGAACCACACGACGGCGACGATGAGGCCGAGCGCACCGGTCACGATGAACGCCCAGCGCCAGTGGAACGATGCAACGAGCACCGACAGCAGCAGCGGCGCAAGCGCGGTACCGAGCGGGGACGCGGCATTGAAAATACCGGTCGGCGTGCCGCGCGCCCGCAGCGGAAACCAGTTGCTCACCACGCGCGCGGCCGACGGGAATTGCGGCGCCTCGCCGATGCCGAGCACGATGCGCGCGACGATGAACCACCCAAACGTGGACACGAGGCCGCCCGACGCCTGCGCGAACGACCAGACGATCAGCCCGATGCCGAGCAGCCGGCGCGGGCCGATGCGGTCGACCAGCCCGCCGACCGGAAACTGGCACAGCGCATAGCTCCATGAGAATGCCGACAGCAGCAGCCCCATCTGCGCGAGCGACAGGCCGAGATCGCCGCGGATCGCCGAACTCGCGACGGCCAGCGTGCCGCGATCGAGGTAGTTGACGATCCCGCTCGCCATCAACAGCGCGAGCGCGATGCGTTGACCGCGCCGAATCCGGGGCGGCGCGTGCGGAACAGGTGGGTTGTCGTTCATGTCGATTGTCTCCATGTCACTGGTAGGGGCCGGGTTCGGCCGTTCCGTCGCATGCGGAATTCAGGTATCCATAGGGTTGACTTCGTCGCGCGTCGGAATCGACGTCTGCGCGCCATGGCGCGTAACGCTGATCGCGGCCGCACGCTGGCCGAAGCCGATCGCGTCGTCCATCGACGCGCCGCCGGCCCGCGCGACCGCGAACCCGCCGACGAACGTGTCGCCGGCCGCGGTCGTATCGACGGCCGCCACCGCCATCGCACAATGGCGGCCGCGCCCTGCGCTGCCGCGCCAGCACACGCCGCGCGCGCCGAGCGTGACCAGCACGTTGCCGACGCCCTTCGCGCACAGCGCATCGGCGGCGCGCACAGCCGATGCGTCGTCGCCCACGGCGATGCCGGTCAGCGACTCGGCCTCGGTTTCGTTGACGACGAGATAGTCGACCCGCGCCAGCAACGCATCGAAAAGCGGTTGCGCGGGCGCCGGGTTGAGCAGCACCGGCGTGTGGTGGGCGCTTGCGCAGGCAATCGCTCGCGCCACGCTGGCGACCGGCACTTCGAGCTGGCACACGAGCAGCGCGGCTCCGGCGATCGCGTCGCGCGCCGCGTCGATCCGGTCGGCATCGACGCATGCATTCGCGCCGGGCACTACGACGATGCTGTTCGCGCCGCCGTCGTCGACCGTGATCGTGGCCACGCCGGTTGCCGTGCCCGCGATCCGGTGCAGGTGCGTCACGTCGATGCGCTCGGCCGCCAGCGCGGCGTGCAGGCGCGTGCCGAACGCGTCGTCTCCGACGCAGCCGATCATCGCGACCGATGCACCGAGGCGCGCGGCCGCGACCGCCTGGTTCGCGCCCTTGCCGCCGTGAACGGTCTCGAACGTCGTGCCGAGCAGCGTTTCGCCCGGCACCGGAAGGCGCGGCGCCCGTGTGACGAGGTCGATGTTGACGCTGCCGACGACAGCGATACGCGGTGAGGTGAGATCGCTCATGCCTGAATGTAATCGCTTACATTTGAGATCGACAAAATGGCCGGAAAGGCTGTCGTCTCTGAAAATTTCGCGGTGCGGGTGTAATCCATGTCTGACATAATACGGAACAGCATCAAGATAGCGCTTACATTCTCACAGGATCGAATGAGGATGCAAGCGCGACCACCATGAATCGAGGGTAAACAATGACGCGACTGGCAACGCATGGCGCAGGCACGCCTACCCCACCGGGAGACGGCCGATGAGCACGGCCCCGCCCCGCGGCGGCGCATCGCGGGCACGCCGTGGCAGCGGCCGCTCGGTGCTCGGCGACGTCGCGAAACTGGCAGGCGTGTCGACCGCGACCGTCTCGCGCGTGTACAACGACCCCGGCAAGGTGTCGGCCGACGTGCAGCAGCGCGTGCGCGACGCGGCGCTCGCACTGAACTGGATTCCGAATGCGGCCGGCCGCGCGCTGGCGTCCACGCGTACCCACATTACCGGCGCGATCATTCCGACCCTCGACGACCAGGTGTTCGCGTCGCAGGTCGCCGGCATGCAGACGATCATGGCCGAGCACGGCATCACGCTGTTCCTCGGCTGTTCGAACTACGACCCCACGCAGGCGCTCGCGCAGGTGCGCGCGATGCTGTCGCGCGGCGTGGAAGCGGTGTCGCTGGTCGGCGAAGCGTACCCGCCCGAACTGTTCGAACTCCTTGCGATGCATCGCGTGCCGTACGTCGTCACGTATGCATACCGCGACGACAGCCCGCACTGCTGCATCGGCTTCGACAACCGTGCGGCGTTCGCACGGCTCACCACGCACCTGCTCGACCTCGGCCATCGCGATTTCGCGATCATCATGCAGCCGTCGACGGACAACGACCGTGTCCAGGCCCGCCTGCGCGGCATTCACGACACGCTGGCCGCGCACGGGCTCGCGGTGCGCCCCGTGCATCAGCACGAAGGCGCGGCCACGATCGCGTTCGGGCGGGCCAGCCTGCGCGCGATCGCCGGCAGCGATGCGGCGACGCGGCCGACCGCCGTGATCTGCGGCAACGACGCGCTCGCGCTCGGCGCGTTGCTCGAAGCGCAGGCGCTCGGCATCGACGTGCCCGCGCAGTTGTCGATCACCGGGTTCGACGACGTCGCGCTCGCGCGCGAGATCCAGCCGCCGCTGACGACGATGTGGGTCGACACCGACGCGATCGGGCGCCAGGCCGCGCACGCGTTGCTCGACGCGCTCGAGAACGGCGCCACGGGGCCCGGCCATGCCATCCAGCCCGAGTTGCGCATACGGGAATCCGCCGCGCCGCCGGCGCAGACGCAGGCGCGCGCGGCACGCAGGAAATAGCCGGGCAGCGCCCGGCTGACTGCATCACGTCGATCGGCAGCGTCTTGCCGAGCTTGTCGTGCCACGCGTGGCTCGTCTTCGGTGCCGGCGACGACATCACCCGTCGAACGGCACCAGCTCGTAACTCGTGCTGCGGCCGCCGGACGCCGAGCGACGCAGCATGCCCTGCTCGACCAGCTCCGTGATGTCGCGCAATGCCGTGTCCTGCGAGCATTTCGCGAGGGCCGCCCACTTGGTGGTCGTCAGCTTGCCTTCGAAGCCGTCGAGCAGGCGATTCATCACCTTGACCTGGCGTTCGTTCATCGCGACGCCCGCGCACCGCTGCCAGAAGCGCGCCTTGATCAGCACCGCATCGAGCGTCGTGTGCGCATGATCGATGGCCCGGCCCAGCGTATTCAGAAACCACGCGAGCCACTCCGTGACGTCGAGCGAGCCGCGCTGCGTGCGCTCCAGCACGTCGTAATACGCGTTGCGCTCGCGCTGGATCTGCGCGGACAGGCTGTAGAAACGCTGCGGGCTTCGGTCCGCGCGCGCCAGCACCAGATCGCCGAGCGCGCGTGCGATACGACCGTTGCCGTCGTCGAACGGGTGGAGCGTGACGAACCACAGATGGGCGAGCCCGGCCCGGATCAGCAACGGTTCGGCCGGCGGCGCGTTGAGCCACGCGAGAAAACGCCCGATCTCGTCGGGCAGGCGCGCGGCCGGCGGCGCCTCGAAATGCACGCGCTGCCGGCCGATCGGCCCGGAAACCACCTGCATCGGCCCGCTCGCATCCGTGCGCCAGCCGCCGACCGTGATGCGCGACAGCCCCGAGTAGCCGGTCGGAAACAGCGCGGCATGCCACCCGAACAGCCGCGCTTCGGTGACCGGCGCCGCCGAATGGGTCGTCGCATCCAGCACCATGTCGACGACGCCCTCGACATGGCGATCGACCGGCGCCAGCGCGCCGATATCGACGCCGAGCCTGCGCGCGATCGACGACCGGACCGATGCGACATTCAGGTTCTCGCCCTCGATCGCGCTGGTCTTCACGACGTCATCCGTCAGCGCAGCCAGGCTCGCCTCGTCGCGCAACGCCAGCCCGACATCCGCCAGCCGCCCGGCCAGCATGCCTTGCGCACGGCTGACGTCGGCGAGCGGCGTGGCGAGGGCCGGGAGGTCGAAACGCCATGCCGGCCAGTCGGCCGCTTCCCAGATAAAGGTGTAATCTCCGCTCATCATGCGGAGATTATCCGCCCATTCGCCGCGCGACTCAACAATCTCCGCAAAATGTGCAGAGATTAATCACCCCATTCACCGCAAATCGGCCGGCTACCGTACCCGGCCCGCCCCGTTCCCACCCGTGGGCGCCGGCTCCCCGAGCCGCTCCGCGAGAAACCCGATGAACGTGCGCAGCGTGACGAACCCTTCCCGGTGCTGCGGAAACACCGCATTAAGCGTGATCGGCGGCGGCACGTACGCGTCGAGCACCGGCACGAGCGCACCGCTGTCGAGCGCCGCGCCGACGATGAAGTGCGGCAGCAGCGCAATGCCGAGCCCTGCGATCGCGGCGTCGCGCACCACTTCGCCGTTGTTCGCGACGAGCGGCCCCTGCACGTCGAACGTCCGCACCGCACCGTCAACGCGGAACTCCCAGCCGACCCGCCGCTCGCGCCCGTACAGCACACAGGTGTGGCCGGCGAGATCGGCCGGCGTCTGCGGCGTGCCGTGCCGCTTCAGGTAGGCGGGGCTCGCGCACGCGATCATCCGCCACGCGCCGAGCGGACGCGCGATCAACGTGGAATCCTCGAGCGAGCCGATCCGCAGCACGAGGTCGAAGCCCTCGCCGATCAGGTCGACGCGCCGGTCGGTCAGGTCGAGGTTCAGCCGCACGGCCGGGTGCGCGGACAGGAATTCGGCGATCAGCGGCGACACGTGCGTGATCCCGAACGACAGCGGCGCGCTGATCTTCAGCGAGCCATGCAGCTCGGTGCTGCGTACCGACATCGCCTGCTCGGCGTCGGCGATCTCCGCGAGGATGCGCTGCGCGCGCACGTAGAACTCCTGCCCCGATTCGGTCACCGCCAGATTGCGGGTATTCCGGTGCAGCAGCCGGACACCCAGCGACGCCTCCAGCGCCATCGTGCGCCGGCTGACGAACTGCTTGGACAGCATCAGCTGATCGGCCGCCGCCGTGAAGCTGCCGGCGTCGACGGTCGCGACGAAGATCCTCAGGTCGTTGATTTCCATATTGTCCACTCCATGGCGACAGTCATTATCTCTACAGCGATTTATTTGTCAAATAGATTGACCTAAGATTCATCTCAACGAACGGCCGGTCTCACTTCCGAGGTCCGGCGACTTCAAGGACAAAAAATCATGATCGATATCCGTGCAGCAAACCAACGTGGCCGTGCGGAGCATGGCTGGCTCAGCTCCCGTCATACGTTTTCGTTCGCGAATTACTACGATCCGAAGCAAGTCGGCTTCTCCGACCTGCTCGTGATCAACGACGACCGCGTCGCTCCGGGCCGCGGGTTCGGCACGCACCCGCACCGCGACATGGAAATCCTGTCGTACGTGCTCGACGGCGCGCTCGAACACAAGGACTCGATGGGCACCGGTTCGGTGATCGTGCCGGGCGACGTGCAGTTGATGAGCGCGGGCACGGGCGTGCGCCACAGCGAGTTCAACCACTCGCAGGACACGCCGGTCCACTTCCTGCAGATCTGGGTCGGGCCGGCCGAAAAGGGTGCCGAGCCGCGCTATCAGCAGACCAATGTCGCGGCCGACGACAAGCGCGGCAAGCTCGCCCTCGTCGTGTCGCCGAACGGCGATGCCGGTTCGCTGAAGATCCGGCAGGACACCCGCATTTACGCGGGCCTGTTCGACGGCGACGAAAGCACGACGCTGGAACTTGATCCGAGCCGTTTTGCTTACGTCCACGTGGCACGCGGCAGCGTGACGGTCAACGGCGTGACGCTCGGCGAAGGCGACGGCGCGCGCATCCGCGGCGAACAGGCGCTGACGATCGCCGACGGCAAGGATGCCGAAGTGCTGGTGTTCGACCTGCGTCCGGTCGAAGTGACGGCCGAATGGGCGTGACGCCCGTTCGGGAAACCGGGCCCCGCGGAAACGCGGGGCCCTTTTAATCGGAGATTCGCAACATGGCCAAGGTTCTCGTTCTTTACTACTCGTCCTACGGGCACGTCGAAACGATGGCGCAGCACATCGTGGAGGGCGCGAAATCGGTGCCCGGCGTCGAGGTCACGCTCAAGCGCGTGCCGGAAACGATCCCCGTCGACCAGGCCCGCGCGATCGGCGTGAAGGTCGACCAGGCCGCACCGGTCGCCACGGTGGACGAACTCGCCGACTACGATGCGATCATCTTCGGCACGCCGACCCGCTTCGGCAACATGGCCGGCCAGATGCGCACGTTCCTCGACCAGACCGGCGGCCTGTGGATGAAAGGCGCGCTCGTCGGCAAGATCGGCAGCGTGTTCGCGTCGACCGGCACGCAGCACGGCGGCCAGGAAACGACGATCACGTCGTTCCACACGACGCTGCTGCACCACGGGATGGTGATCGTGGGCGTGCCGTATGCGTGCAGCGGGCTCGTCAACATGAGCGAAATCACCGGCGGCACGCCGTATGGCGCGACCACGCTCGCCGGCGCGGACGGCAGCCGCCAGCCGAGCGCGAACGAGCTCGACATCGCGCGCTACCAGGGCAAGCACGTCGCGGAACTCGCGAGCAAGCTCGCGTCGTAACGCGGGGGCCTCGCCCCTCGCTGCCCCGCAGTCGTGCAGTTCCGCACATGAACGAACGGCGCCGGTTCAACCGGCGCCGTTCGTGCTGTGCAACGCTTTCGACCGTTACTGGCCCGACGCCGGCGCGGCCGGCGCCGCCTTCGTCGCGGGCGCCTTCTGCACGGCGTTCTGCGGATAGTTGCTCTGGTCGCCGGTCAACCGGTAGCCGCTGCCGGTGCCGATCGCCTTCAGGTCCGACGCGTGCCGCGCGCGGGCCGCCTTGCGCGCCGCCTTCTTCTGCGCCTTGTCGAGCTGCTTCTGCGCCGGCGCGGACGCCGGGTCCTGCGCGTATGCCGCCGGCGCGGCGGTCAACGACAGACCGAACGACGCCGCTACTGCTACTGCCACCGAAACCACGCGAGACTGCTTCATGACCGATCTCCTTGTCGATTGTTGAGTGTGGGTCGGACACCGGCGCGCACGCGACGGCCTGCGACAACGGCACCGATGCAACGTTAGCCGATCGCCGCACAAATGTCCGTGTGCGTTCCTGAATTGTCCTGATAACGTCAACGATACATGCGCGCCGGGGGCGCCGTCCTTTCGGCCTGTCGCCCGCGCCATCAGGGAAACCGATACCCGGGCGGCGCGGGCCGGCGCTCAGATCCAGCGCGACAGCACCGGCAGCAGGATCGGCACGACGAACGCCGTCAGCACGCCGTTCAGCCCCATCCCGAGCCCGGCGAACGCGCCGGCTTCCTCGCTGACCTGGAATGCGCGCGCGGTGCCGATCCCGTGCGACGCGACACCGAGCGCGAAGCCGCGCACGGCCGGCTCGTCGATCCGCAGCAGATTGAGGATCGCGCGCGCACACACCGCGCCGAAAATCCCGGTCGAGATCACGAGCACGGCCGTGAGCGACGGAATGCCGCCGATCTCCGCGGCGACGGCCATCGCGATCGGCGTCGTCGCCGATTTCGGGGCGAGCGACGCGATCGTCTGATGGGACGCCCCGAACAGCGCGGCGATACCGACCGCCGACACGATCGCGGTCAGCGACCCCGCGAGCAGGCCGACGAGCAGCGGCAACGCGGTGCGCCGCAGCTTCGACCACTGGCGGTACAGCGGCAGTGCGAGCGCGACGGTCGCCGGGCCGAGCAGGAAGTGGACGAACTGCGCGCCTTCGAAATACGTGGGATACGGCGTATGCGTGAGCGTCAGCAGCACGACGATCACCGCGACCGCGATCAGCACCGGATTCGCCAGCGGATTGAAACGCGCCCGCGCATAGACGGCCTGCGCGAACAGATACGCGACCAGCGTGATGGTCAGGCCGAGCAGCGGGCTCGCGGCGAGATAGACCCAGATCGCGCCGAGCTTCGGGAACGCCGTCATTGCGCGCCCTCCGCGGTGCCGCCCGCGCGGCGCTGGCGCCGCAGCAGCGCGCGCGTGACGAGCGCCGTCACCGCGATCGCGAGCGTCGTGCTGACGGCCAGCGCGACGACGACCGCGACCGCGTCGCCGCGCACGCGGTCGGCCGACACCATGATGCCGACGCCGGCCGGCACGAACAGCAGCGACAGGTGACGCAGCAGCTCGAGCGCGGTCGGCTCGATCGCATCGGCGACCTGCGGGCGCAGCATCACGAAGCCGAACAGCAGCAGCATGCCGATGACGGGGCCCGGCACCGGCAGGCCGAACAGATAGGACACGCCTTCCCCGAGACACTGGAAGATCAGCAAGACCGCGAATGCCTGCAACATGAACCGCTTCTCCCGAACGTGGCCGCGCGAACGGGCAGCCGCGCGGCCGATGAGCCGGCGGCGTGCGACGCCGGCGTGGACGATACGCGCGATCGTACCAACAATGCCGGCGGGCGGGCGCGATCGCCATTCAACCGTTTCGCCCCGCTGCCGGGCCGGAACCACACCTCACGCAAAAACGGCGGGCACGTGCCCGCCGTCCTGTCGTTCAGGGTCGAACGACCGCCGATCGCGTTACTTCAGCCGCGTCGCGATTTCGTTGGCCATCGCCTTCGTCGCGGCCTTCGTCGGCGCATCGTCGGCCAGCGCGTTCAGCAGACCGAAATCGTGAATCGTGCCGTCGTAACGCGTGGTCGTCGCGTCCACGCCGGCCGCGTCGAGCTTGCGGCCGTACGCTTCGCCTTCGTCACGCAGCACGTCGAACTGCGCAACCTGGATCAGCGCGGGCGGCAAACCCTTCAGCTGCGCGACGCTCGCGCGCAGCGGCGACGCGTAGATCTCGTTGCGTTGCGCTTCGTTCTTCGTATAGGCATCCCAGAACCACTTCATCATCGGCCGCGTCAGGAAGTGGCCTTGCTGATACGCGTTGTACGAACCCGTGTTGAAGTTGTGGTCCGTGACCGGCCACATCAGCCCCTGGAAGCGGATCGCCGGGCCGCCCTTGTCCTTCGCCATCAGCGCGACGACAGCCGACATGTTGCCGCCGACGCTGTTGCCGACCACCGCGAGGCGGCTGCCGTCGACGCCGATCTCCGCGCCGTGCGCGGCCACCCACTTCGTCGTCGCATACGCCTGGTTGATCGCGACCGGGTAACGCGCTTCCGGCGACGGCGTGTAGTTCACGAACACCGCGACGGCGCCCGACTGCACGACGAGATCGCGCACGAGCCGCTCATGCGTCGGGAAATCGCCGAGCACCCAGCCGCCGCCGTGGATGAACACGAATACCGGCAGCGTGCCCGTCACGCCTTGCGGACGCACGATCGTGACCGGCACCGACAGGCCGTCCTGCTCGATCGTGCGGTTCGACACGTCGATGCCCGACAGATCGACCTTCACGCCGTTCTGCGCGTCGACCAGCACCTGGCGCGCCTTCGCGGGGCTCAGCGTTTCGAGGCCCGGGCCCTTCGGGCCGTTCAGTGCGGCGAGAAACGCGCTCGTCTTCGCATCGGGACCGACGGCGTCGGCGCCCGCGGCAAACACGGCAGGTGCGGTGGACAGTGCGGCTGCCACGGCGGCAGCGATCAACAGCGGCTTGACGATCTTCATGGTGCAACTCCTTGGTCAGGTCTTTGAATGGCGATGAATGGTTTGCAGTGCGATTGATCAGACGAGCGTGAGCGTGACGTCGATGTTGCCGCGCGTCGCATTCGAGTACGGGCAGACGACGTGCGCACGGTCGATCAGCGTTTGCGCGATGTCGCGATCGAGGCCCGGCAGCGAGATCTTCAGTTCGACTTCGATGCCGAAGCCGTTCGGGATCGCGCCGATGCCGACGCTGCCTTCGATCGCGGCGTCCGCGGGGATCGCGATCTTGTCGCGCGCCGCGACGAACTTCATCGCGCCGATGAAGCACGCGCTGTAGCCGGCGGCGAACAGTTGCTCGGGGTTCGCGCCCGCACCGCCCGCGCCGCCGAGTTCGCGCGGCGTGGTCAGCTTCAGGTCCAGGCCGCTTTCGGGCACCGTCGCACGGCCGTCACGGCCGCCGGTGGCTTTTGCATGGGCGCGGTACAGCACTTTTTCGATCGACATGACAGACTCCTTTTCCACAAATGAATGAAACAGCCTTTGAACCGGGGTCCGCGTGCCGGCGGCTGCTCCGCCGGTCTCGCAACAATTTATCTACCCATAGATAGACAAACACCCCCAAAAAATGCAGATGGTTGAGCCATCTGCGCCAATCATCTATCTACTACATGATAGATAACGAGATCCAATAAAAGGCGGCGAACCGCCCGACTCCTTGCGCCGTCCGTCAGGACCGCGTTTTCCAGACGGCCTCGACATCCTCGAGACGCGCCCGCGTGTGAAACAACCGGCTGGCCAGCACGCTGCCCTGAAACGCCGCGTACAACGTGCGCGCCGCGGTTTCGGGTTCGCCGCTGAACTGCAGCGTGCCTTCCTTCGCGCCTTGCTTCAGCAATTCCGCGAGCCAGCGCTCGTTGGCCGTGAAGAACGCCTGCACGGCCTGCCGCACGTTCTCCGGCAGCGTTTCGATGTCGGCCGCGAGCATCCCGCACAGGCAGATCAGATTGCCGTCGCCGAGCGTGCGGCCGAACATCTTCGTGTACAGGCTCAGCTTCACGTCGGCCGGCAACGCCGGATCGATCGTCCGCATGGCCGCGAGGACTTCGTCGCTGTACGCCGCCACCGCTTCCAGCACGAGATCGTCCTTCGACGGGAAGTAGTAGTGGATGCTCGACGTCTTCACGCCCACCAGGTCGGACAGGTCTCGATAGCTGAAGCCGTTGTAACCGCGCTGCATCATCAACGTGATCGCATGGTCGAGAATCTGTTCGCGGACGGTCGGTTTCGTTTCCATGGATCGAACTTTATCTACTCATAGATAGATAGTCAAGCACTTTTTTGCGGCCGCGGCGGAACGCGTGCCGATGCCTGCCGGCCGGGCACGGCCCCGGCGGGCGGTGTGCCGCGCTCGGGCGCGGGCCGGGGCGCCGGCCGCGCCCTTCCGTCACTGCGGCTTCAACATCCGCTGAATGATCGTCCGCAGCATCGCGCGATGCGCGCGCGGCTTGAACCCCGGCTCGAACACGACCCGCCCGACCGCCCCTTCCGCCAGCGCGAGCAGCCAGGTCGCGACGAGATCCGGCTTCAGGCTTCCGTCGATCCGCCCTTGCGCGACACCACGCTTGATCAGCGCGACCATCCGCCCTTTCACCTGCGCCTCGTTCGCCGCGAACAACGCGGCGACGTCCGGATTGCGCGTCGCCTCCGCCGCGGTCTCGACGCAGATGCGCGCATAGACGGGATCGCTCGACAGTTCCATCAACGTCAGCGCGATCTCCTCGATCGCGGCCAGCGCATCGTCGGCGTCCGCATGCTTCGCGAACAGCTCGGCCATCTCGCGCTGATCGTCCTGCGCGATCGCCTCGATGATCGCCGCCTTGGTCGGGAAATAGTGAAACAGGTTGCCCGGACTCATCCCGGCCGCCTTGCAGATCGCGGCTGTGGACGTCGCATGGAAGCCGTCGCGCGCAAAACAGTCGATCGCGGCATCGAGGATCTGGCGCCGCTTCGCTTCCACTCTTTCAGGATCGATCTTTCTCAACGGGAACTCCGTGCTCGACGATGGCTCAAATATTTATTAGACTGATTAGTCGATCTATTATCTCCGCGAGACGTCGGAAGCGTCAAGGCAGCGTGCGCATGCATGTGCCGCCCGTGGCATTCGCTCACACAAACGATCAGAGGACCAATGAAACGCATCGTCATCGCCGGTATCGCATTCGTCCTGTTCGGCTGCGTCGCGGCGGGCGCGCTTGCGCTGCGCGGCCTGTCCGATTTCGAGCTGAAGGGCGCGAACGTATCGACACTGACGTTCCACACGGGCGACGCCGACCTCGTCGGCACGCTCGCGCTGCCGGCGCACGCACCCGACGCGCCGATCGCGCTGCTCGTCCACGGCGACGGGCCGCGCACGCGCTTCTCGGACGACGCGATGCTGCCGCTCGTCAACAGCCTGCTCGACGCCGGCATCGGCGTGTTCGCTTGGGACAAGCAGGGCACCGGCCGCAGCAGCGGCGACTGGCTCGCGCAATCGATGCAGGACCGCGCGAACGAAACGATCGCCGCGATGGCGCGCGTGCGCGCCGCCGCCGGGCCCACGCACAAGATCGGCCTGCTCGGTTTCTCGCAGGGCGGCTGGGTGATTCCGCGCGTGGCGAATGCGGTGCGGCCCGCGTTCTCGGTGATCGTCGGTGGCGCCGTCAGCTGGCGGCGCCAAGGCGCCTACCTGACGCGCCGGCAACTCGAGGCAACCGGCCTGCAGCCGGATCGAATCGATGCGACACTGGCCGCCGAGCGACGCAGCAACGACGCAATCTTCGGCCGGGCGGACGTGCCGGCCGATCCGGCCCGGCGCCCGGACATCGAGCCGCGCCGCTTCGGTTTCATCGCGCTGAACTACCTGGAAGACGCATCGCAGGCGCTGGTGACGATGCAAGGGCCGGTGCTGGCCGTGTGGGGCGCGCTGGACCGCAACGTCGATCCGGCCGACGAAGCGAACGCTTACGCGCACGCATTCGGGAAGCGGGCCGACCGGCACGTCGTCGTGGTGCCGGGCGCGACGCATGCGTTGCTGCGCGGCCGCTGGTTCGACTATCAGCTCGAGTCCGACTGGCCGAAATGGAAGACGTGGCTGTACATGGCGCTCGGGCGTCACGCTTATGCGCCGGACACGCTCGGCCCGATCGAGGCGTGGATCCGGTCGCAGTAAGCGCGTGCGCCGCGGGCCGCCGTGCAGCTCACAGGCGTCACGTAATATCGGTCGCGCCCGCCCGCACGACCGCATCAAGGAGAGGTTTCAATGTATTCGTGGTTTGAACGGCGCCTGCCGACTTTCCCGCTTGAAGATCCCGTCACGCCGCCGAAGGGATTCTTCTCGTTCGTCTGGGCGTGCACGAAAGGCGCACGCGGCTGGATCCTGCTGATCGCGCTGACGTCGGCCGCGCTGGCCGCGTACGAAGCCGCGCTGTTCGCGATGATGGGGCACGTGGTCGACTGGCTGTCGTCGTCGACACCGGCCGGATTCGGCGGCCGCCACTTCGGCACGCTCGCCGGTTTCGCGGCGATCCTCGCCGGCAGCGCGCTGCTGATCGCGCTGCATACGATGGTCAAGCACCAGGTGCTCGCGATCAATTTCCCGATGCGGTTGCGCTGGCTGTTTCACCGGCTGATGCTCGACCAGAGCCTGTCGTTCTACGCGAACGAATTCGCGGGCCGCGTGACGACCAAGATCATGCAGACCGCGCTCGCGGTGCGCGACGCGCTGTTCATGTCGGTCGACGTCGTGATCGGCGTCACCGCCTACCTGATCGGCATCCTCGTGCTCGCCGCCAGCTTCGACTCGCGGCTGATGATTCCGCTCGCGCTGTGGGCGCTCGGCTACGGCGCGGCATGCGCGTATTTCGTGCCGCGCCTGGGCGCGGTCGGCAGCCGGCAGGCCGACGCACGCGCACTGATGACGGGCCGCATCACCGACGCGTATTCGAACATCACGACCGTGAAGCTGTTCTCGCATACGCGACGCGAAGCCGACCACGCGCGGCGCGCGATGGAAGCGTTCAAGGCGACCGGCGACGCGCAGATGCGGCTCGTCAGCGCGTTCGAGATCGTCAACCACCTGCTGTCGACGCTGCTGCTGATCGGCTCGGCCGGGCTCGCGCTGTATCTGTGGATGCACGGCGAGGCGAGCGCGGGCGTCGTCGCGGCCGTGATCGCGATGGCGCTGCGCCTGTCGAGCTACTCGCACTGGATCATGTGGGAAATGACCGAGCTGTTCGAGAACGTCGGCACGATCCAGGACGGCATCAACACGCTGACGAAGGTGCGCAGCGTGGTCGACGCGCCCGATGCGAAGCCGCTCACGGTGCGGCGCGGCGAAATCGTGTTCGACAACGTGCAGTTCGCGCACGAGGACAACGATCGCGCGGTATTCGACGGGCTGAACCTGACGATCCGCCCGGGCGAGCGAATCGGCCTGATCGGCCGCTCGGGCGCCGGCAAGTCGACGCTCGTGAACCTGCTGCTGCGCTTCTACGACGTGGGTGGCGGCTCGATCCGGATCGACGGGCAGGACATCGCGCACGTGACGCAGGACAGCCTGCGCGCCGCGATCGGGATGGTCACGCAGGATACGTCGCTGCTGCATCGGACGATGCGCGAGAACCTGCTGTACGGCCGCCCCGACGCGACCGAGCGCGAGATGCAGGATGCGGCCGTGCGCGCGGAGGCGTCCGAGTTCATCGGCCGGCTGCGCGACCGCCACGGCCGCAGCGGCTACGACGTCGAAGTCGGCGAGCGCGGCGTGAAACTGTCGGGCGGCCAGCGGCAGCGCGTCGCGATCGCGCGCGTGATGCTCAAGGATGCGCCGATCCTCGTGCTCGACGAGGCGACCAGCGCGCTCGACTCCGAGGTCGAGGTCGCGATCCAGCGCGGCCTCGACACCCTGATGAGCGGCAAGACGGTGATCGCGATCGCGCACCGGCTGTCGACGATCGCCGCGATGGACCGGCTGATCGTGCTCGACGAAGGGCGCATCGTCGAGGAAGGCACGCACCAGCAGTTGCTGCAGGCGGGCGGCATTTACGCGGCGCTGTGGGCGCACCAGAGCGGCGGGTTCCTCGGCGAGACGGCGGACGCGGAAAGCGTGGCGCAGTAGGCACTGCCCTGTCGCGATGCACGGGATGTCCGCGCGCCCCGTGTCGATCCGTTGCGCGCGCATCCATCTCCGCCCCGCCTCATAACGATCCGACAATTTATTGGTTCCCTTGACGATGCGCGGTCCGTATCGTTCACCGATTCATCAGACCAATCGACCAACGGGGGAATCCAACGATGAAACAGATCCGTTCATTCGCGCTGCTCGCCCTGCCGGCCGCGCTCGTCGCCGCCGGCGCGCACGCACAAAGCAGCGTCACGCTGTACGGCATCGCCGACGCGGGCATCGCATACGTCCACAACGCGCAGAACGCGAACGGCAGCAACGCGTCGAGCCTCGTGAAGTTCAGCAGCGGCAACCTGTCGGGCAGCCGCTGGGGGCTGCGCGGCATCGAGGATCTCGGCAGTGGCCTGTCCGCGCTGTTCCAGCTCGAGAACGGCTTCAACATCGGCACCGGCGCGCTCGGCCAGGGCGGGCGCGAATTCGGCCGCAAGGCCGTCGTCGGCCTCGCGAGCACCACCTACGGCACCGTGACGCTCGGCCGCCAGTACGACCCGATCGTCGATCTCGTGCAGGGCCTCACGCAGGACAACTACTTCGGCGGCGTGTTCGCGACGCCGGGCGATCTCGACAACTACGACAACAGCCTGCGCGTCAGCAACTCGGTGAAATACACGAGCCCGCTGATCTCCGGCTTCCAGTTCGAGGCGCTGTACGGCTTCGGCGGCGTCGCGGGCGCGACCGGCAGCGGCCGCACGTACAGCTTCGGCGCGAGCTATGCGAACGGCCCGCTGTCGCTCGGTGCCGGCTACTTCTACGCGAACGGCGGCACGACGGTCGCGAACGGCGTGCGCACGTGGTCGAGCAGCTCGGACACGCTGTTCAACACCGTGATCAACCAGGGCTTCTCGAGCGCGAAGTCGATCCAGATCGTGCGCGTGGCTGGCCAGTACGTGGCCGGGCCGGCGACCTTCGGCCTCGCGTATTCGAACACGCAGTACGGCGCGGACACGCTGTCGGCATTCAGCCAGAACGCGAAGTTCAACAACGGCTCGGCATTCTTCAACTGGCAGTTCTCGCCGGCGCTGCGCGCGGGCGTCGGCTACAACTACACGTCGCTGACGGGCCCGGCTTCCGCGCACTACAACCAGGTCAACCTCGGCGCGGATTACGCGCTGTCGAAACGCACCGACCTGTATGCGCTGTTCGGCTATCAGAAGGCGAGCGGCAACACGCTCAACGCGAGCGGAGCGACCGTGAAAGCGGCCGCGTCGGTCGGCTCGTACGGCGTGAATTCCGGCACCGATACGCAGGAACTCGCGATCGTCGGCATTCGCCACAAGTTCTGATCGTCACGTTGCACGACGATCGCCGGCAGGCGCGCACCGCGGTGCGCGCCTGCCGCGTTTACACTGTCCCTCTTCACGTTCGTCACGACACAGGGAGCCCGGCATGCTGACGGTATGGGGACGACGCAACGCATTCAATGTCCAGAAAGTGATGTGGCTCGTCGACGAGCTCGCGCTCGCGCATCGCCACGTGCCGGCCGGCGGCCGGTTCGGCGTGCTCGATACACCCGAATTCCTCGCGATGAACCCGCACGGGCGCATCCCGGTGATCGACGACGACGGTATCGTCGTGTGGGAATCGCACAGCATCCTGCGCTACCTCGCCGCGCGCCACGGACGCCCGGGCTTCTGGCGCGACGATCCCGCCGAGCAGTCGCGGGCGGACCGCTGGATGGACTGGGCGCAAACCACGCTGCAGCCGGCATTCCTCAACGGCGTGTTCCGCGACTACTACCGCACGCCGCCCGAGCAGCGCGACACCGTGCGCGTCGAGCAGAGCATCGCGCAATCCGCGCAGTATTTCCGGGTGCTCGATACCGTGCTGGCCGGGCAGCCGTTTCTCGCGGGCGACGCGATCACGCTCGCCGACATCGCGGCCGGCACGCACCTTTACCGGTATTTCGAACTCGATATCGCGCGGCCCGACGTGCCGCATGTCACGGCGTGGTACGAACGCCTGAAGGCACGACCCGCGTATCGCACGAACGTGATGATTCCGTTCGACGATCTGCGCGGCAAGCTCGGCTGAGCGACTGATCGACTGTTGCGCCGGCAGCGGAGCGGCTTGTTGGATGGTTGTAAGAACAACCGCGTATGTTGCCGACTTGCACACCCGCCGGATAGGCATACGTCGCCGCGACGACGATCGTAGCCAAGCGGGTCATGACTGACCAACCACGCAGGCAAGATGATGAGCGCCCAGGACGTTCCGGTCGAGTTCGCTTCTCGGAAGGACAACGCGGTTGCCGTGCATCGAAACGCCGGGCTGGACGCGTTGCGGGCCTGCCTGACGTTGCTGGTGGTCTTTCACCACTGTGCGATCACGTATGGCGCAGTCGGCGGGTGGTACTACCACGAGGTGGCCGCAGGCCCTTCGGTGGCGTCCGCGCTGTTGACGCTCTTCTGCGCGATCAACCAGGCGTTCTTCATGGGCCTGTTCTTTTTCCTCGCGGGCTATTACACGCCGCCATCCATCGAGCGCAAGGGTGCCGTCCGCTTCCTCGCCGACCGGTTTCTCCGGCTTGGCCTGCCGTTGCTCATCTACGGCTTCCTGATCGGCCCCGCGACGATTGCTCTGGCTCAGTCGGGCGCGGGTCATCCGTTTCCAGATACGCTGCGACATCTGTGGCGAAAAGCTACGTTCGAAAACGGACCGATGTGGTTCGCCGAGGCATTGCTGATTTTCAGCGCGGCGGCGGCGCTGCTGCATATCGTCTTCCCGCGCACCGTGGCGCGCGATACGAACCGCGTCGCGCGCGTCCCTTCCGACACGACGCTGGCCGCCGCCGCACTGCTCACTGGTATCGCGGCACTGGCATTGCGGTCGCGATGGCCGGTAGGTATCAACGTATGGGGGCTGCAGCTCGGCTACTTCGCGAGCTACGTCGTGTTGTATGCAGCGGGTTGCCGGACGGCGCGCGCGCACTGGATCGAGCATCTGCCGGCGCCGCAGGTCCGACTTTGGTCACGCATCGCGCTCATGGCGTTGCCGGTCCTGCCGATCGCCTACCTGATCGCGAAGCACGTGCCCGCGTGGCGCGGCCGTCCGCAGGACGTCATCTACGCATTCTGGGAGCCGCTGGTCGCGTGGGGCGCAATCCTGTTTCTCGTCGATCGTTTTCAACAGCGCTTCGACACATTGACGGGCGCGTGGCGGCCGCTGTCGCGACGCGCGTACGCGATCTACGTCATCCATCCGCCCGTGCTGGTCGCGGTCGCCCTCGCGTGGCGAAACGTACCGGCGTCCCCGTTCCTGAAATTCGCCGTGACCGGTAGCATCGCCTGCGTCGCGTGCTATCTGATTGCCGGCCTCCTGCTTCGCGTGCCGCGGTTCGCGTCGATTCTGTAGACGCATCGGCTCGCGCCGCTCGTTCGTACAGGGTATCAGCGGCTGGCGTCGCGCCGGGCGACGTGGGCGACGTAATAGACAGCCGCTGCCGTAATCCCGAATACCAGATGCGCGATCAGCGTGATCGCGCCGCGCACCGCGACGAACCACGGAAAGATCGTCGTGAATCCGTACAGGTTCACGCCGTACAGGAGAAGCCCGAACGCGCCGCCCGCAACCAGCCCGGCCACGCACGACAGACCGCGGACCAGCCGTGCCAGCACGGCCGCATAGACCAGCGAAAGCGCCGCATGGACGAGCGTCGCCACGCCCATGACCAGCGGATCGAAGCCGCCGGCACCGAGCACGCTTCGCCCCATCACGATCGCGGCCGTGAGGCGCGCGTCGCGCAACAGATTCCGGACGGCGTCATCGCCGACGATTGCCCACAGCAGCAGCTCGATGACGGTCGATCCGACCGCCGCGCCGAACGCTGCCCAGAGAATCGGGACCCCACTCACTCGTTTCAATGATCGCCCTCATGGCGGGCCGGTCGATGCATCGAGCGAACCGCCGTGCAAACCGGTTTACGACGCCCCTTCGCAGTCCGACCAGTATGCAAACGGGTCGCGATGCTTCGGATAATGCTCGTCGAGCCATTTCAGCAGCGTCGCCCGCGCATTGTCCATGTCGGCCTTCAACGACGACGTCGTCAGTTCGTGCACTTCGACGGACTTTTCCCGATCGACCACGAAGCAGTTCCAGTCGGGACCGTCGAGATCCGGATCGTCGGACGCCTTCGACGACTTGCTCCAGCCGAAACGCTTGCGCGCATCGATGTAGTAGCGCGGATGCACCTTCAGATACGACATCTCGCCGCCCTGCAGGCTGCTCTCGGCGCGCAGCACGTCGCGTTCGTCGACGATCTGCGTGACTTCCGGCAACCGGCGCGAGCGCCATCCGGCAGGCAGCGTCGCCACTGCACGGATGCTGTCGTAGGTACCCCACTCGAGGCCCCATGCTTCGGCCATGCGTTTCATGAACGCGTCGGCGCTCGGATACCCGCGCAGCTGGATGCGGGTCGACAACGTGACTTCCACGCCGCCGCGACCGCCGGATGCGCTCGACACCTCGTCGTCCGTTGCGAACGGATTGCCCGGACGCGGCGATTCGCGCTTCGCGTCCGCAGGCGCCAGGCCGGAAAAAAGTTGATCCAGCGCCGCACGCGCCTTCGACGATTTGTCTGGTCTATTCATCGGTTCCCTTTTGTACAAATTTGAACCCGTACTGCAATGGTTGGTGATTGCCCTGCCATCGGGCAAAGGCTCGATTCCGCTTCACTGCGGCGATCTCGCCGTTTTCCGCGGCTGCATTGTAACGACTTGGCGGCCGCGACCGAACGAACCGGCGCAAGCGGCCGGCCGCAGTCGCGACGCGCGTGCCGGTGCTGGTGCCAAAGCGGTCGCTTGCGCAAACCGCCGGGTATGCGCTACCCCAGCGCCTTCACCATCCGCTCCATCAACGCGAGGACTTCCGGCCGATTCTCGCCCTTCGCATGCACGAAGTGATAGCTGAGCAGCGAATCGACCTCGTGACGGCTCACGCGCACGAGTGCGCTGCGCCGCAGATACGCATCCGCAAGCGGCGTGCGCGCAAGCGCCACGCCCAGCCCCGCTTCGGCCGCCGCCAGCACGAGGTTGTAATCCTCGAACCGGCGATCCTGAGCCCGCGGCTTGAACGGAATGCCGAGCGCGTCGAACCACGTGCGCCAGCCGGTCACGTCGGAATCGTGCAGCAACGGCATGTCGAGCAGCGCGGCGTCGCCCGTTGCGCGACGCATCCTGGCCAGTTGCGCGGCCAGCCGCGGATGCGCGACCGGATACAGCCGTTCCGGCATGAACGGGCGGGTTTCCAGCCGACGCCAGTTGCCGCGCCCGTACCGGATCGACAGATCGGCTTCGCCGCCGGCGATATCCACGTTGCGCAGCTCGATGCCGAGCTCGATGCGCAACGCGGGCGCTTCGCTCTCGAGCGCGGGCTGCCGCTCCAGCAGCCACAGCTGCGCGAACGCGGGCACCACGCTCATCCGCACCAGCCGCGGCGTACGCGGCGAGCGCCACTGATCGGCCGCGCCGTCGATGATCGCGAACGCCTGCTCGATCCGACCGACGAAGCGCTGCCCGTCCGGCGTCAGGCGCACGCCGCGCGCATGCCGTTCGAACAGCGCCATCCCGAGCCAGTTTTCCACGGCGGCCACGCGTCGGCTGATCGCGCCGTGCGTGACGCCGGAGACGTCGGCGGCCGCGAGAAACGAACCCTCGCGCGCCACCGTGCAGACCGTCTCCAGGCTCGCGAGCGGCGGCCGCGGGGCCGGCATCGGCGCGGCGACCGACAGCCCGCCGGCGACCTGCCGCGCCCGCGCCGGACCGTCGGCACGCCGCGCGTCCGAGCTGTGAGCCATATTCATATCCGGATGTTGATCTGTGCGCTAGCTTAGCATCTCGCCACGCCGCACCATTACCGCATGAATACTCTTTCGTCATCGACGTCGCGCGGCGCGCGACAGCCGCTCGTCGCGGCAGCCGCGGTGGCTTTCACGATCGTCTCGTGGGCGTCCGCCTTCCCGTTCATCCGGATCGGCCTGCACGGCCTCGCGCCGCTGCAGCTCGCGGCGGCGCGCTTCGCGACCGCGGCGGTGCTCGTGATCGCGTGGCTCGCATGGCGGCGGCCGCCGCTGCCGACGAAAGCCGATGCGTGGCGCTTTCTCGCGTGCGGCCTGCTCGGCATCGCACTCTACAACGCGCTGCTCAATACCGGCGAACAGACCGTGTCGGCCGGCGCGGCGAGCTTCATCGTGAACACGCTGCCGATCTTCACCGCGTTGCTGGCCGCCGTGTTTCTGCGCGAGCGCTTCAATCGCTGGGGCTGGCTCGGGTCGCTGGTCAGCCTGGCCGGCATCGCGGTGATCGCGCAAGGGCAGCCCGGCGGCCTCGTCCTCGGCTCCGGAAGCACGCTGATCCTCGGCGCGGCGCTGTGTTCCGCCAGCTATTTCGTGTTGCAGCGGCGGCTGATTCCCGTGTACGGCGCGCTGCCGTGCACCGCGTACACGCTGCTGGCCGGCGCGGTATTGCTCGTGCCCTGGCTGCCCGGCGCGCTCGTGTCGCTCGGCGGCGGGTCGCGCGACACGGCGCTGGCCGTCGTGGTGCTCGGCGTCTTTCCCGCCGCGCTCGGGTACGCGACCTGGACCTTCGCGCTCGGCTACTTCGGCGCGGCGCGCGCGGCCAGCTTTCTCTACCTGACGCCGGCGGTCGCGACGCTGCTGTCGGTGGCGCTGACAGGCGAGCGACCCGGCATCGCGACGGCATGCGGCGGCCTGCTGGCGATTGCAGGGGTGATCGTCGTCGCGTTGCGCGGACGGTCGTAGGGTCGAGCTTGTAGTGGATTGCATGGCGACGCGACGCTCCGAAGGCCCATGCGGGCCGGCCCAACACGCCCCCGTCTCTGCCGAACCCGATAAATGGTTCGTCCGGTGCAATCGGCACCCACTCACGTGGCGTTATCGAACTTGACCGTTAGTTGCATATAAACAGCAATCGCGCTCGATGATGCATGACCTCGAAACCGGATACGCGATTCTCGAGTAACCAAACTGTGCAGACAAATCGACCGAACAGTTCCCGATTGACCGCGCGTCAGTGTCCATGGCTTCGCCGCGGCGACCGGCCGAATAATGGATGCGGCCGTAAGGCCGACGACAGCGAATCGCAACCTGCGGCTCGCCGCAGTGCACGATTTCCGGCATCCGGAGCCTTCGACGGCCGGGCGTCGACCCGTGCCGCGCCGGCCCGCTACGGGATTCGCCGCAGCGCGCAAAAGCGGCTTCATATATATTCATACGATTGCGTGACGTCCAGCGGCAACGCAGGTCCCTCGGCCCGGCGCCATGCAAGTGAAGCCCGTGATGGGTATGGAGACTCGTCCGACCGCCCCGGCCCCGCAGCCGGCCAGTCGAGACGTCAATAGAAAGACATTCAATTCGGAGATGGCAGATGGAACGAAGCACTGTCGGCATGCGCTGCAAACCCCTGATCACCGTTGCACTGGCAGCCGCCGCGTTCGCGGCCGCGTCGAGCGCGATGGCCGACCAGGTCGTGAAGATCGGCAGCGTCGAACCGACGACGGGCGGTATCTCGCACCTCGGCAAGGACAATGAGAACGGCGCGCGCCTCGCGGTCGAGGAAATCAATGCGAAGGGCCTGACGATCGGCGGCAAGAAGATCACGCTGCAATTCGACGCGCAGGATGACGCGGCCGACCCGCGCCAGGCCACCCAGGTTGCGCAGAAGCTCGTCGACGACAAGGTCGTCGCCGTCATCGGCCACCTGAACTCGGGCACGTCGATTCCGGCGTCGAAGATCTACAGCGACGCGGGCATCGTGCAGATCTCGCCGTCGGCCACGAACCCGACCTACACGCAGCAAGGCTTCAAGACCACGTACCGCGTGGTCGCCACCGACGCGCAGCAGGGCCCCGCGCTCGCGAGCTACGCGCAGTCGAAGGGCGTGAAGAGCGTCGCGGTGGTCGACGATTCGACCGCGTACGGCCAGGGCCTCGCGAACGAGTTCGAGAAGAAGGCGAAGGCGCTCGGCCTGAAGGTGCTGTCGCACGACGCGACCAACGACAAGGCGGTCGACTTCCGCGCGATCCTGACGAAGATCAAGGGCGAGAACCCCGACGCGATCATGTACGGCGGCATGGACGCCACCGGCGGCCCGCTCGCGAAGCAGGCGAAGCAGCTCGGCCTGCGCGCGAAGATCCTGTCCGGCGACGGCGTGTGCACCGATTCGCTGGCCGAACTGGCCGGCCCGGCGGCCGACAACGTGCTGTGCTCGCAGGCAGGCGCGGCGCTCGAGAAGATGCCGGGCGGCGCGGGCTTCCTCGCGAAGTACCAGAAACGCTTCAACCAGGGCATCAAGTTCGATGCGCCGTTCGCGTATGACGCGGTCTACATCGTGGTCGACGCGATGAAGCGCGCGAACTCGACCGACCCGGCGAAGATCCTCGCGGCGATGCCGGCGACGAAGTACGACGGCGTGATCGGCACGACGACGTTCGACGCGAAGGGCGACCTGACGCACGGGATCATCTCGATCTACGGCTACAAGGGCGGCAAGAAGACCTTCCTCGACCAGGTGAAGATGTAATCCGACGCGGCGCCGGCACGACGGGAACGCCACCCGTCGACGCCGGCGCCGTGCGGACAGAATACCGATTCACGGAGACGAAGCATCATGTGTGCAATGGCGTATGCGGAATTCCAACAGGAGTTGAAGAAGGCGCAGTTGACGGCGCGCGAGTTCGCCCGCCTGATCCGGATGAACGAAAGTTCGATCACCAACTATTCGAGCAAGGGCACCGTCCCATCCCACCTCGCGGTCATCGCGAAACTGATCGGCACGCTGGCCGCGCACGAGATCGACTTCCGGCGCGTGATCCGGCAAATGCGGATCGAGCCGAAACGGCCGCGCGGCGTCGGCGTGTTTCCCGCAGCGGAAAAACCGCGCTCGCGGAAAGCGGCGAAAGCCGGCGCCTGACCAGCGCCGGCCCAGGTCGACAGCGGCACGGGGATTGCCGCTCGACGCGCGACACTTGATCGACGCTCCCTTACGGCCAGCGCGACCCGCACCGCCCCGGTATCACCCCACCGCCCGCACATGATCGAGCAGCACCTGCAGCGGATGGCGCACCTGCTTCGACGACAGGCGTTTCACCTGGCTGCGACACGAATACCCGGTCGCCAGCGCCTCGCCCTCCTGCTGCACCCCGTCGACGTGCGCGGCCCACGACTGCGCATAGATCGTCTTCGACGTCGCGAGATTGCGCGCCTCGTGCCCGTACGTGCCCGACATCCCGCAGCACCCGGTCGCCTGAACCTGCAAGCGCAGCCCGCGACGCGCGAACACCTGCGCCCATTGCTTGCCGCTGTCGGGCGCATTGGTTCTTTCGGTGCAGTGCGGCAGCAACCGGTATGAAACCGTCGCCCCGCCCGCACCGGCTTGCGGCAGCGCATCCAGCAACCATTCCTGCGGCAGCGCGACCTTCGGCACGTCGGCGAGCCCGGTCACCTTCAGGTATTCCTGCCGATACGTGAGCGTCATCGCCGGATCGAGGCCGACCAGCGCGACACCCGAGCGCGCCAGTGCGGCCAGTTGCGTCGCGTTGCGGATCGCCGCCTTTTCGAATGCGTGAAGAAAGCCCTGCACGTGCAGCGCCTTGCCGTTCGGCGCGAGCGGTGCGAGCCACACCTGAAAGCCCAGGCGCGCCGCCAGCTCGATCAGCGTCGCCAGCTGCTCGGTATCGAAATAGCGCGTGAACGTGTCCTGCACGATGACGACGCTGCGCGCACGCTGCGCGTCGCTCAGCGCGGCGAGCGCATGCGGGTCGGCCGGCTTCACGCGCCATGCGCGGATCACGGCCGCGAGATCGAAGCGGCTCAGCAGCGGGCTATCGACCATGCCGACCTGGCGCTCGAGCAGCGTCCTCACCCAGCCGGCGCCCATCAGCCCGTTGTACAGCGCGGGCACGCGCGCCATCCACGGCATCGTGAATTCGAGCGAGCCGATCAGGTAGTCGCGCAACGGCCGCAGGTAACGCTGGTGATACAGCTCGAGAAAGCGCGAGCGAAACTCGGGCACGTTGACCTTGACCGGGCACTGCCCCGCGCACGATTTGCATGCGAGGCACCCGGCCATCGCGTCATACACCTCGTGCGAGAAATCCGCGCCGCCATCGCGGGCGTTGCGGGCGTTGCGGCTGTTGCGCCAGCGCTCGGCCAGACCGCGCAGGAACGGCTGCCGCGTGCGCGCCGCCGCGACGACGTCGACGCCGGCCTGCCCTTGCAGACGCAACCATTCGCGCATCAGCGACGCGCGCCCCTTCGGCGACTGCACGCGTTCGCGCGTCGCCTTCCACGACGGGCACATCGCGTCGTCCGGGTCGAAGTTGTAGCACGCGCCGTTGCCGTTGCAATGCATCGCAGTGCCGTAGCTTTGCCACACGCGCTCGTCGATCTGCCGGTCGTGTTCGCCGCGCGTCGGCACCTCGTCGATCTTCAGCAGCCGCAGCGTGGGGTCCGGCGGCGTCGCGATCTTGCCCGGGTTGAACTGGTTGTGCGGATCGAACGCGGCCTTCAGCTGCTGCAGCGACGGATACAGCTCGCCGAAAAACGCCGGCGCATATTCGGAGCGCACGCCCTTGCCGTGCTCGCCCCATAACAGGCCACCATGGCGCTGCGTGAGCTCGGCCACCGCATCCGACACGGGCCGCACCAGCGCGGCCTGCTTCGGGTCCTTCATGTCGAGCGCCGGACGCACGTGCAGCACGCCGGCATCGACGTGGCCGAACATCCCGTACTGCAGCCCGTGGCCGTCGAGCAGCGCGCGGAATTCGGCGATGTACGCGGCGAGATTCTCGGGCGGCACCGCGGTGTCCTCGACGAACGGCTGCGGACGCGCCTCGCCCTGCACGTTGCCGAGCAGGCCGACCGCGCGCTTGCGCATCGCATACACGCGCTTCACCGCGTCGTCGCCGGCCGCGAGCGTATGGCCGAGACGCTCGACGCTCGTATCGGTGCGCAGATGATCGACGAACGCACGCACGCGTGCGTCGACGTCGTGTTCGTCGTCGCCGCTGAATTCGATCAGGTTGATGCCGAGCGTCGGACGCGCGTCGTCCTGCGGGAAATACTCGGCCACGCTGCTCCACACGAAGTCCTTCATCGCGAGCATCAGCACCTTCGAGTCGACCGTCTCGATCGACAGCGGCGCGAGTTCGAGCAGCGCGCGCGCATCGCGCAGCGCGTCCATGAAGCCCGCGTAGCGCACGTTGACCAGCACCGAATATTTCGGAATCGGCAGCACGTTGAGCTTCGCCTCGACGACGAAGCCGAGCGACCCCTCCGCGCCGCACAGCACGCTGTTCAGGTTGAAGCGGCCGTCGGGTTCGCGCAGGTGCGCGAGGTCATAGCCGGTCAGGCAGCGGTTGAGCTTCGGAAATTTCGCGTCGATCAGCGCGGCCTTGTCGTCGCTGATGCGCCGCGCGGTGCGATACACCTTGCCGACGCGGTCCTGCCGCGCGCAGCGGCGCGCCAGCTCGTCATCGTCGAGCGCGTCGCTGCGCAACCGCTCGCCGCCCATCAGCACGAAATCGAGTTCGAGCACGTGGTCGCGCGTCTTGCCGTACGTGCAACTGCCCTGCCCGCTCGCGTCGGTGTTGATCATCCCGCCGACGGTCGCACGGTTCGACGTCGACAGCTCCGGCGCGAAGAACAGCCCGTGCGGCTTCAACGCTGCATTGAGCTGATCCTTGACGACGCCCGCCTGCACGCGCACCCAGCGCTCTTCCGCGTTGATTTCGAGGATCCCGTTCATGTTGCGCGACAGGTCGACGACGATGCCGTCGGTCAGCGACTGCCCGTTGGTGCCGGTGCCGCCGCCGCGCGCAGCGACCGCGACGTCGTGGTGCGCGGGTTCGGCCAGCAGCCGGGCCAGCAGCTGGACGTCATCCGCATGCGCGGGGCAGATCACCGCCTGCGGCAGGCGCTGGTAGATCGAGTTGTCGGTGGCCTGCACGGTCCGGTTCGCGTGGTCCGCACGGATTTCCCCGGCGAAGCCGGCGGCCTGCAGCGCGGCGAGAAAATCGCGGTAAACGTTCGCGGACGGGCTGGCGGGACGGGGCAACGGGGCGATCGACATGGGGCAAAGGCGCAATGTGGGTGGAGCCGGCCGGTTCACGTACGCCAAAACATGATTTTTTGGCAAGTTTCCGCACAACCGGGAATTGCAGTATCTTTCTATATTCCGCCAGAAACAAACGAATTCTTACCCGGCGAAGCTTGCATAAAACTCATGAATTACCGCCGCCTCACCCCGTCGATGTCGCTGCTGCTCGTGTTCGAGACCGCCGCGCGGCATGAAAGCTACACGCGTGCGGCCGAAGAACTGTCGCTGAGCCAGAGCGCGATCAGCCGGCAGGTGCAGACGCTCGAGGATCAGCTCGGCGTGCCGCTGTTCCGGCGCGAGGGCCGCTCGGTCAAGCTGACCGAAGTCGGCCGCCGCTACTTCGCCGAGCTGAGCGGCGCGCTCGGGCGTATCCGCGGCGCGACGCTGCAGGCGATGTCGCACCAAGCGGGCGCCGGCACGCTGCGGCTGGCCACCCTGCCGACGTTCGGCTCGAAGTGGCTGCTGCCGCACCTGCACGGCTTCTACGCCGCGCATCCGGGCGTGACCGTGCACCTTCATTCACGGATCGGTGCGATCGATTTCCTCCACGACGACCTCGACGCGGCGATCACCGTCGGCGCGGGCGACTGGCCGGGCCTGCACGCGCACCGGCTGTACAACGAGTTCCTGATCGCGATCGCGCCGCCCGACACGGGCCGCGGCCGCAAGGCCGATGCGCGCACGCCGGCCTGGGCCGCAAAGCAGACGCTGCTGGGCGTGACGAGCAATCAGCAGGCCTGGGCAGAGTGGTTCTCGCACTATCGGCTCGACCATCGCGAGATGCGCGTCGGCCCGAGCTTCGAGCTGACGTCGCATCTGATCCAGGCCGTGCGTGCCGGAATGGGGATCGGGCTGGTGCCGAAAGTGCTGGTGGAGGACGAATTGAGCCGCGGCGAGCTCGTGTCGATCGGCGACGCGATTACCAGCCAGCGCAGCTATTACCTCGTCTACCCGCCGGGCAACGAAACGCTGCCGTCGCTCGTCGCATTCCGCGAATGGCTGCTGGCGTCGTGCTGACGCGCTTCCGGCGACGTGCCGGTCAGGCCCGCCATTCGCCGAGAATCTGCTCGGCGAGGTAGTCACATGGCGGGCGCGCGGACTGCGCGCTGCGCGCGAGCACAACGTCGAGTTCGCCGAGCGACGGCAGCCCGTGGCTCTCCGACAGCTGCAACAGGTGATCGGGCACGCAGCAGCGCGCAAGCGGCGCGATCGCGAGGCCGGCCTCGACCATGCTGAGCAGCCCGAGGAAACTCGGGCTTTCGTACGACATCCGGAACGGAATCTTCTGCCGGTTCAGCGCCTTGATCGCATGGTCGCGCGCCGTGCTGCCATGCGAGAACAGCGCGACCGGCAGCGGCCGCTCTTCCCACACGTTCCGTTTCGGCGATCCCGTCCAGACGATCGGCTCGAGCCGGATCAGCTCGCCGGACACGCCCTTGACGCGGGTCAGGCACGCGAGGTCGACCGTGTTGTCCTTCAGCATCGGCACGAGCGCACTGCTCGGCTGGCCGATCACGCGCACTTCCACGCGCGGATGCATCGCGGCGAACTTGCCGAGCACCTGCGGCAGCAGCGACGAGATGTAGTCGTCGGGCACGCCGATCGTCACGCGGCCGCGGATCTCCGGACGCACGACCGATGCCCACGCCTCGTCGCGCATCGCAAGCATCCGGCGGCCATAGTCGGCGAGCATCCTGCCGTCGTCGGTCGGCGTCACGTTGCGCGTGTCGCGGATGAACAGCGGCTTGCCGAGCGCGTCTTCCAGCGTCTTGATCTGCATGCTCACCGCCGACGGCGACCGGTGCACGGCCTGCGCGCCCTGCGCGAACGATCCGGATTCCGCGACGGCCACCACCATCGCGAGCACATCGAGGTCGAGCTTCTTCATGTGAATTCAGAAAAACTGATCAATCGATTCAGTTTATCCCGTTTTACTGTTCACCTCCATCGCCGGAGAATGAATTCCGTCAGCACTCACTCGACGCAGGAAGCGGAAAACATGCAAACGTCCGGATCGCTCTACGGGTTTCTCGTCATCGGCGGCATGCTCGCGGTCACGCCGGGACCGAACATGGTCTACGTGATGTCGCGCTCGATCGCGCAGGGGCGGGCGGCGGGCCTCGTTTCGCTCGCGGGCGTGATGCTCGGCTACCTGTTCTACATGTTCGCCGCGGCGTTCGGCATCACGACGCTGTTCATGAGCGTGCCCTATGCGGGCAGCGTGCTGGGCGCGGTCGGGGCGACCTATCTGCTGTACCTCGCATGGCAGGCGGTGCGGCCCGGCGGCCGCTCGCCGTTCGAGGTGAAAGCGTTGCCGAACGAGCAGCCGCTGCGGCTGCTCGCGATGGGCGCGACGACCAGCGTGCTGAACCCGAAGCTCGCGATGCTGTTCGTGTCGCTGTTGCCGCAGTTCATCGACTACGGGCATGGCAGCGTGTTCGGCCAGTCGCTGTTTCTCGGTTCGCTGCTGATTGCCGCGTTCGCGTCGGCCAACGGGCTGGTGGCGATCTGCTCGGGCAGCCTGGCGAAGTTCCTGCACGGCCGCCCGACGCTGCTGCTCGCGCAGCGCTGGGCGATGGGCGCGGTGCTCGGCGGCCTTGGCGTGGAAATGCTCGTCGAGGCGTCGAAGTCGGCGGGCATCGCGTAAGCATCGTGCCGCCGCGCGCGCCCGCACGATCGCGGGCTGCGCGCTGGCGGCGGGGCGTCACGCGGCCACTGCCTGCCGCTGCGCCTCGAGTTCGCGCACGAGCGGCAGCACGCGCTTGCCGAAATACTCGACTTCCTCGATGAAATGCAGGAATCCGGCCAGCACCAGATCGACGCCGATCGCCTTCAGCGCGACGATCCGCTCGGCGATCTGCTGCGGCGTGCCGATCAGGTTCGTGCGGAAGCCGTCGTTGTACTGCACGAGATCCTCGAACGTCGATTTCGCCCAGTTGCCCTCGCCTTCGGGCGACGCCTTGCCGGCCTGCTTCACCGCATCGCCGAACGCGTGCACGGCCTCGACGTGCGCATGCCGGATGATGTCGTCGAGCACGGCCTTCGCTTCTTCCTCGGTGTCGCGCGCGATCACGAATGCATTGACGCCGATGCGCACGCGATGGTTGTTCGCCGCCGCCTTCGCGCGAATGTCGTCGATCTGCGCCTTCAGGTTCTCCGGCGTATTGCCGTTCGTGAAATACCAGTCCGACACGCTCGCCGCGTTGTCGCGCGCCGCGCGTGAGCTGCCGCCCTGGAAGATTTCCGGATGCGGCTTCTGCAAAGGCTTCGGGCTCAGCGTGTAGTCGTTGAAGCGGTAGAAGTCGCCCTTAAACGTGAAGTTGTCCTGCGTCCAGATACCCTTGAGCGCCTGGATGAATTCCTTCGAGCGTCGATAGCGTTCGTCGTGCTCGAGCCACGGCTCGCCGATCGCGGTGAATTCGCCCTTGAACCAGCCGCTCACGACGTTGATCGCGATGCGCCCGTTCGAAATGTGGTCGATCGTCGCGAGCTGCTTCGCGACCACGGCCGGATGCCACGGCCCCGGCAGGATCGCGGCGAGCACCTTGAGCTTCGTCGTCGCATGCAGCAGCGCCTGGCTGAACGACACCGACTCGTGCTGGTATTCGGCGCCGTAGCCGGCCGTGAAGCGGATCTGGCTCAGCGCGTAGTCGAAGCCGGCCGCCTCGGCCGTGCGCGCGAGCTTCTGGTTGTATTCGAGGCTCCAGTCGGTGCGCTGCTCGATCGTGCTGACGACGAGGCCGCCGCTGACGTTCGGCACCCAGTACGCGAATTTGACGCCGTCGGCGGAAGGGTCGGGAAGGCTCATGAAGGTGTCCTGGTCGAAGGGGAAACGAAAAAAGCGGCTTACGCGGCCGCAGCGGAAAGCACGGGCGCGCGCAGTTGCGGCACCGCGCGATTCACGGCGAGCGCGATACGCTCGCGCAACGCCGGACTGGCGATCTGGTACTGGTCGAAATCGCTTTCGGACGCATACACGCCGATCGGCAGCGTGCGCGCCTGGAAGAAGCTGAACAGCGGGCGCAGCTGATGGTCGATCACGAGCGCATGGCGTTCGCTGCCGCCGGTGGCCGCGAGCAGCACCGGCACGTCGACGAGCGCGTCGTGGCGCACGAGGTCGAACAGGTGCTTGAAGAGGCCCGTGTACGACGCGCGATACACCGGGCTCGCGACGACGAGTGCGTCCGCCGTCTCGATCGCGCGGATCAGCGCATCGAGATCAGGCGGTACCTGCGCACGCGTGAGCGCGCCGGCCAGCCGGCTGCCGATCTCGCCGAGTTCGATCAATCGCGTCTCGATCGGCAGCGCGGCGCCGAGCGCCGTGACGATCGCGTCGGTCAGCGCGAGCGTGCGCGACGGCCGCTGCAGGCTGCCCGATATCGCGACGACGTTGAGGGTGTGGCTCATGCAATGCGTTCCCGTGGTGAAGCCGCGCGCAATGCGGCGATACCGGTTCGGGTCAGCAAGGAGCGTGCCATTAGCGCGGTTGCGTGACGGAAATTTCGTCTGCACCGCGAAGTTTCTCGCCATCGGCCGCCAGAAATGGCGCGCGACCTAATGCGCGGCAGTGGCAAGCGTTCCGGTTCACGCGTCACATCGATATTCCATCACGCGATGAATCCGGTGCAGCGGGCCTGCTGATGCGCTGCTGATCAGGCAGCAGCGCATCACGCGCGATAGCGCTGAATTTGATGCTGCGGCATCACTGCACCGCCGCTCTTCCGCGCCATTGCGGGTTCCGCAGCAATCGCGCTTTGGTTATCAGAAATCGATGCTTTTCGCGCGCGGCGAAACGTTCAACACTTTGCTGATCACGCAGCAGCCGGCCCGCATTGCCCGGCCATCCAACGATTCATCGCCATGACTTCCATTTCCGCATCGCCGCGCCCGCTCAATCTTCGTGTCGTTACCGCTTCCCGCGACCCCGCCGGGCTTCAAGCCGCGACGCCCGTGCACACGCTGCCCGAACGTCACGCGCAGGTGTTCGCCGATCCGCGTTCGCTCGCGCTGCTCGAACAGGTTCGCCGCGTCGCGCCGAGCGACGCGAACGTGCTGATCGTCGGCGAGACGGGCACCGGCAAGGAACTGATCGCGCGCCACGTGCACGAGCTCGGCGCCCGTCGCGACGGGCCGTTCGTCGCGGTGAACTGCGGCGCATTCTCCGAAACGCTCGTCGATAGCGAACTATTCGGCCACGAGAAAGGCGCGTTTACCGGCGCATTCAGCGCGAAGCCCGGCTGGTTCGAAGCCGCGCACGGCGGCACGCTGTTTCTCGACGAAATCGGCGACTTGCCGCTCGCGATGCAGGTCAAGCTGCTGCGCGTGCTGCAGGAACGCGAGGTCGTGCGGCTCGGTTCGCGCACGGGCATTCCGGTCGACGTGCGTGTGGTCGCGGCGACCAACGTCGACTTGCAACAGGCGGTCGCGGCCGGGCAGTTTCGCGGCGACCTGTTCTACCGGCTCAACGTCGTGCAGCTCCCGATCCCGCCGTTGCGCGACCGCCCGGGCGACATCCTGCCGCTCGCGCGCCACTTCTTCGACATGTACCGCGACCGGCTCGGCGGCGGGCCGCGCCGCATCGATCCGCGCGCCGAGCGACGGCTCCAGGCGCACGGCTGGCCCGGCAATATCCGTGAACTGGAGAACGTGATCCATCATGCGCTGCTCGTGAGCCGTCACGACGTGCTGCAGGACACCGACCTGCACATCGCGCCGCCGTGTGTGCCGGCCGTGGTCGCGCAGGCAACCGAGTCGTCCGCCGATGCACAGGCGGCGCTCGAGCATGCGCTGCGCGACCTGTTCGACGACGGGCACGGCAACCTGTTCGAACACCTCGAGGACACCGTGATGCGTGTCGCGTTCGAATTCAGTCACCGCAACCAGATCCGCGCCGCGCAGTTGCTCGGCATCAGCCGCAACGTGCTGCGCGCCCGGCTGATCCGCGCGAAGGCAATCACCGCGCTGAAATAGCGGCACCCGGCACGCGCCGCCGTTCCGCCCCGGCGCCATCGCGCCATCGCAGCGCGATCCGTGCCGCAACGTCCGAACCTGATGTATCTTGGCGCGAAGCGTACGCTTCGTTGTCCACCCCGCATCCGGTCACCCGTTACGCGGCCATCCGCGACCGGCAACGACGCACGCACGATCCTCCGCAACACGAAAGCCGTCCGGCGCCCGTGCGCGCCCGGCCGAGCCCTGTTCACCCGTCCGGAATCCGTCGCCATGAAAAAGCTTGTGAACCGCCCGTCCGACGTCGTGCGAGAAATGCTGGAAGGCATCGCACGGCAATCGCCACATCTCGCGATCCTCGGCGACGAGCACGTGCTCGTTCGCCAGCCGCTGCCGGAGCCGTCGCAGCGGCCGGTCGCGATCCTGTCCGGCGGCGGCAGCGGCCACGAGCCCGCGCATGGCGGCTACGTCGGCGAAGGGATGCTGAGCGCGGCCGTGTGCGGCGAAGTGTTCACGTCGCCGTCGACCGACGCCGTGCTTGCCGCGATCCGCGCGAGCGCCGGCCCGAACGGCGCGCTGCTGATCGTGAAGAACTACACCGGCGACCGGCTCAATTTCGGGCTCGCCGCCGAACTGGCGCGCGCGGAAGGCATTCCGGTCGAAGCCGTCATCGTCGCCGACGACGTATCGCTGCGCGGCCGCGTCGAACGCGGCCAGCGGCGCGGGATCGCCGGCACGGTGCTGATCCACAAGCTCGCGGGCGCCGCCGCCGCGCGCGGACTGCCGCTGGCCCGCGTCGCGAGCATTGCGCGCGACGCGGCGGCCGAGCTCGGCACGATGGGCGTCGCGCTCGACGGCTGCACGATCCCGGGCGCCGACAAGTCGGGCTTCAGCCTCGCCGATCACGAGATCGAACTGGGCCTCGGCATCCACGGCGAGAAAGGCGTCGAGCGCCGCGCGCCGCTGCCGGCCGATGCGCTGGCCGACACGCTGCTGTCGAGCATCGTCGCCGATCTCGTGCTCGACCGCGACGAACGCGTCGCGCTGTTCGTCAACGGCCTCGGCGCGACGCCGGACATGGAGCTCGCGATCGTGCTGCGCGCCGCGTTCGACAACCTGAGCCGGCGCGGCATCGTCGTCGCGCGCGCGTGGGCCGGCACGTTCCTGTCCGCGCTGAACATGCCGGGCTGCTCGATCTCGGTGCTGCGGCTGAACGACGAACGCGCGGCGCTACTCGACGCGCCGACGCAAGCGCGCGCCTGGCCGGGCGGCGGCCTCGTGAACACGCGAATTCGCATGGCCGCGGCCGTGGCGCAAGATGCACCGCCGCCGCCGCTCGATGCGGCCGGCCGCGCGTGGGCCGCGCGCCTGCAACCGGCGCTGCACGCCGTGGCGCAGACGCTGATCGACCACGAGCAGACGCTGACGGATCTCGACGCGGCAGCCGGCGACGGCGATCTCGGCGCGAGCATGCGGCGTGCCGCACAGGCGATCCTCGAATTGCCCGACACCGCGTACGGCACGCCGGCCGGTGCGCTCGCGGCGCTCGGCGCCGCATTGCGCCGCGCGATCGCCGGCAGCTCCGGCCCGTTCTATGCGACCGCGCTGCTGCGCGCGTCGCGCCGGCTGGCCGATGGCGCCGATAGCGCCGAGCCGTCGCCGCGCGACTGGGCCGCGGCGTTCCGCGCGGCGGTGGATGCGATCAGCGAACTCGGCGGCGCACAGGCGGGCGACCGGACGATGCTCGATGCGCTGGTGCCGGCCGTCGACGCATTCGGCCGCGCGCTCGACGGCGATCGCGATCCCGCGAATGCCTGGGCGGCGGCCGTCGAAGCGGCGGAACGAGGCGCGGAGGAAACGACGCGCATGACACCGCGCGCGGGGCGGGCCAGCTATCTCGGCGAGCGCGCGATCGGCACGCCGGACGGCGGCGCGGTGGCCGTGTCGTACTGGCTGCGCGCGCTGCTGCCGCACGTGCGGTAACGGGCGCGCGCAGCCGCGCTCAGACGCCTTCGACCAGCACCGCGCGATAGCGCGCGCCCTTGAACCGGTGCTGGACGACCGCCTGGTATTCAGGGCCGCGATACCACGCGTGCGCGGCCTCCTTCGACGGGAACTCGACGATCACGACGCCTTCCGGGCCTTCGCCTTCGAGGATTTCCTGCGGCCCGTAGGCGGCGAGCACTTTCACTGGATGGCCGGCAAGGGTCGCACCGACCTGGCTCGCGTAGATGTCGAGCTCATGCTGGTCCTGCGTGCTTTCCCGCGTAAAGACGATGTAGGTCGCCACGATATGCGCTCCTGATCAAGGGTGAAAAAAGGGACGCCACGCGCGGCACGGTCCGAGGAATCCGGCGTGGCAGCGCGCAGCTTACCGCCGTTCGCCGGCCGGCGCCGCGACGAGCCGGCCACACCTCCGCGTGCCGCCCCGCCCCGGCGCGGGAAAACCCCGATTCCCACATCGTCCTATGACATCCGGCATCGCAAATTGGCGGGATTACTTTGATCCTCGTCGGCGCCCGCCCGGGCGCATGCTGATAGCGAGGACCCCTCATGCGATACGTGCCATCGTGGACTTCCGTTTCCGCCGCGTCGTCGATTCCCGACGACGCGGCCACCCAACGCGGCGACGAGCCGCACAGCCTGCCGCGGGTCGCGATCGCGGCCGCCGCGCTCGGCAATGCGACCGAATGGTTCGATTACGGTATTTACGCGTACGGCCTCGCGTACATTTCCGCCGCGCTGTTTCCCGGCAACACCGCGAGCGCGACGCTGTTCGCCCTCGGCACGTTCGCGATCTCGTTCCTGATCCGCCCGCTCGGCGGCCTGTTCTGGGGGCCGCTCGGCGACCGGCTCGGCCGCAAGCGCGTGCTCGCGCTGACGGTCCTGACGATGTCGGGCGCCACGTTGCTCGTCGGCGTGCTGCCGAGCTATGCGACGGCCGGCTGGCTCGCGCCGGCCGCGCTGATCGTGCTGCGCATGGTGCAAGGTTTCTCGACCGGCGGCGAATACGGCGGTGCGGCGACCTTCATCGCCGAATACGCACCCGATTCGCGGCGCGGCCTGTGCGGCAGCTTCCTCGAATTCGCGACGCTCGCCGGCTTCTCGCTCGGCGCATTCCTGATGCTCGGCTTCGCGCTGCTGCTCGGCGATTCGGCGATGCATGCGTGGGGCTGGCGCTTGCCGTTCCTCGTCGCGGCGCCGCTCGGCCTGATCGGCTTCTACCTGCGCTCGCGCCTCGAGGAAACGCCGGTGTTCCGCGAGCTGGAGGGACAGGCGCACCGCCGCGAGAAAAGCGCCACCGCCGCGTTGCCGATCCGGCTGCTGCTGGTGCGTTATGCGAAGCCGCTGCTGCTGCTCGGCGGGCTGGTCGTCGCGCTGAACGTCGTCAACTACGTGCTGCTCGCGTACATGCCGACCTACATGCACAAGGAACTCGGCGTGAGCGAGAACATGTCGCTGCTGATTCCGCTGATCGGCATGCTCGCGATGATGGTGCTGCTGCCGTTCGCCGGCTGGCTGTCGGACCGCGTCGGCCGCAAGACGATGTGGTGGTTCTCGCTGGTCGGGCTGTTCGTCGCGGCCGTGCCGATGTTCACGCTGATGACGCACGGTCCGCTCGGCGCCTTCATCGGCTTCGCGGTGCTCGGCGTGCTCTACGTGCCGCAGCTCGCCACCATTTCCGCGATGTTCCCGGCGATGTTCCCGACCCACGTCCGCTATGCGGGCATGGCGATCGCGTACAACGTGTCGACGTCGCTGTTCGGCGGCACCGCGCCAATCGTCAACGACTGGCTGATCGGCAAGACCGGCAACGCGCTGATTCCCGCGTACTACATGATGGCTGCCTGCGCGGTCGGGTTGATCGCGCTGCTGGCGGTGATCGAGACGCGCGGGTGTTCGTTGCGCGGGGAAGCCGTGCCGGGACAACCGGGTTGACGCATTCGCGAAGGATCGCCTCCGGCTTCCCATAAGCGACAACCTTCATCGCCCGCCTTCCGGAAACGGAGGCGGGCGATGTTCGTTTCGGGAGGGGTCGACGGTCGTTGCGGCTCCCATGTGCTCCGGCCAGAAGCAGTCACTCGCCGTCGACGGAATTGACGGTCGTTGGCTCGCCCGAATCTGGCAGGAATGCGAAGCATTTGGTCACTATTGGTTTTCGCGTCGGCCGTATCTTCAAGCCGCCGGGATCGCGGTTTCGGCTCGGCCAGATGTGCCGGTCCGAGGTTCGCGAGTGCGTGCGCCTGAATCGATGCGGCTTGACCATTGGGGGTGTCGGCGCAGAATGACTGTCCGACAATCACGCGCGAGAGGCCAATCCAGAGTCTCCGGCGCAGACCTTATTCGGTCGAATCGAAATCCTCTTCTCTTGCATTCAGGATTCCGCTCAGCGTGAGCAGACCCGCGTCGAGCTGGTCCATCGTGGGTGCGGCAAGCGCAAGCCTGACGGCGTTCGGCGCATGGCCGGGCGCGGCTGCAAAGGTGGTCGAGGGCGTCAACGCGATGTCTCGCCGGGCTGCCGCTGCGACCAACGCCTGCGAGCGCCAATGCGCCGGCAGCGTCAACCACAGATGAAAGCATTTGCCGTTCGTCTGAATGTCGAAATCCGACAGACGGTCGGCGGCCAGCTTCTGACGGGCCACCGCATCGATGCGTTTCAGTCGGGCGAGTTCGGCAACCGTACCGTCGCTCATCAATCGTTGCGCGGCCGCGAATGCAAATCCCGATGCCGTCCATCCCCCCGAGCGCACCGACGCCATCACGGTTTCACGCAACCGATGCGGCGACACGATGAAGCCGAGCGTCAACCCCGGCGCCACCTTCTTCGACAAGCTGTCGATCACGATGCAATTGTCCGGTGAGAGGGCGGCAAGCGGCGGCTGGTCGTCGAGGAAGCCGTACACGTTGTCCTCGATGACAGGAATGCCGAGCTTTTCCACGACGCGCAACAGATCTTCCCGTCGCGCGGCATTCATCGTCATGCCCAACGGATTCTGGATGGCAGGCTGAATGTAGATTGCCGAAAGATTCGCGTCCCGGTGCGCCTTGAGTACAGCGTCGGGGCGCACGCCGCCTTCGTCCATCGCGAGCGGGACCAGCGTGATACCGAGGCGAGCCGCGATGCCCTTGATGAACGGGTAAGTCAAGGTTTCGACGCCGCAGCGCCCGCCCGTCGGAACAATGGCGCCAACCGCGGCGGCAATGCTCTGTCGTCCGTTCCCCGTGAAGACCAGTTGCTCGGGAGAAGGCGCCCAACCACTGCCCGCCAGACATGCGGCGGAGACGTTCCTGAGAGCGGGCGTCCCACTGCTGGTTGCCTGACCCAGGGCGCTCGCGAGCTCCGCAACGCTTTCGAGCCCGCTCAGGCTTCTCGCGATGAGTGTCGTCTGGTCGGGAAGTATCGGGTAATTGAACTCCAGATCGATCCGAACATCACGCGGCTCACCCGGCGCCGCTGCGCCGCGCCTTGCGTCGCCCGAAACGAACGTTCCCCGCCCGACCTCGCCGACGACGAGCCCTCGCCGCAACAACTCTGCATAGACCCTGCTGGCCGTCGACACGGCGATCTTTCGCTGGTCCGCGAAATTGCGCTGTGGCGGAAGCCGGTCGCCCGGCCTGAGCGTTCCGTCAGCAATGTCTGCGGCGATCGTGTCGGCCAACTTCAGGTATTCGGACTTTGACATTCAATGCACCGAGTTCAATATATATTGCACCGAGATCAATGTTTTGATTGTACCGAGTTTAACGCCGGTGCATTCTGTCTTCATCGCCCGATTGTATCGGGATTACCCAGCTTCCACGGCCAATATGCATGCGCCTCGTTTCGACGAAATCCGCGCAGCGCCGAATTGTCCTCGGAGCATTCATGGAGACGCAATATGCCTTTCACCGCTTCGATGACCGCCCACCCTGTGTCTGCGAGAAGGACGACGGGGCCTTCACGCCTGTTGGGCGTGTGTGACGTCGACCGCGCGAGGTCATCGTGATGATTTCGTCGACCGGAATGGATCTGCAACTGACCCTCATCACGATACTGATCGCCTTTGCGGGCGTGTTCCTGATCTCGTTCATGAAAGGGGCCTTCGGCGGCGGCTTTTCGATCGTCGGCATTCCGTTGCTGTCGTTGGTGATGGATCCGGTGACCGCGGGCGGAATGCTCGCACCGCTGTTCATCGCAATGGATCTGTTCGCACTGCGCTACTGGAAACCTTCGACATGGTCGAAGCCGGACCTGATGCTGCTTTTGCCGGGACTCGTGACGGGCATCGGCGTCGGCTATCTGACCTTCCGACTCCTCGACCACCGCGCGATCGCGATCGTGATGGCGGCGATCACGCTGATCTTCGTCGGACTGTGGTGGGTCGGAGGCGCAGCATTGACGGTCCGTCCGCGTTCCACGCCGAAGGCGATCACAGCGGGCCTTGCCTCCGGCGTGACCACGATGGTCGCGCATTCGGGCGGCCCGCCTCTTGCCATGTATCTGCTGCCGCTCGGCCTCGGCAAGGAAGTCTATGCGGGGACGACAAGCATGTTCTTTACCGTTGGTAACGCGACCAAGGCAGTGCCATGGCTGCTGCTGGCCAGGCCGACGGGCAATGCCTGGATCGTGATAGGGGTCTGCCTGTGTGCCATTCCCGCTGGTGTCGTCGCCGGTTGGCGGCTCCACGCGAAACTGGATCAACGCCAGGTTTATCGAGCCTGCTACGGGCTGCTGGTGATAGCCGCGGTGAAACTGCTTTGGGATGGCGTGACGGGGTATCTCGCGTAAGCGTGGCTCCCGCGTACTACATGATGGCTGCCTGCGCGGTCGGGTTGATCGCGCTGCTGGCGGTGATCGAGACGCGCGGGTGCTCGTTGCGCGGAGAAACGCTCCCTGGTCAACTAGGCTGACCCGCACGCCGGCGGCGCCCGGCATCCCATAAACGGCATCCAGTGCATCGCCCGCCTTCCGGCAACGGACGGCGGGCAATGTGCATTTCGGGCGGCGAAGGCCACTGCCGGATTGTTGTCGTCCGGACAACACGATGTGCGCCCCTGCGGCGCTGTTGGCGTGTGTAGGCCGTCACTACAATCGCTGACACGCTCGACCGGAATTCGGGCCCACCGAAGCGCGACCTTCTCGACCGCGCTCGCGAACCGCTCTGCGCCACACAGCGCGGATGACCTCAACCAAAGAACAGGATTACTGAACATGAACGCACCCATCCGCAACGTCCAGCCGGTCATCGTCCCCCTGGGCAACGAAGGTTCAGGCGAGCTCGTTCCGTCCCGCTACGCCGTGCGCATCGGCGATGTCGATGTCGTGCTGATCAGCGACGGCGTGCTGCCGCTGCCGACTTCCACCATGTCCACCAATGTGAGCGAAGCGGACCGCAACGTCTGGTTCGATGGCCGTTTCCTGCAACGCGACATGTTCGACTGGGCGCTCAACATCGCGCTCCTGCGCAGCGCCGATCGCCTGATCCTGATCGACTCGGGCGTGGGCGACGGTTTCGAATACTTCACGCGCGCCGGGCGCTCGGTGATGCGCCTGGAATCGGCCGGCATCGACCTGGCCGCGATCACCGATATCGTGATCACGCACATGCACATGGATCACGTCGGCGGGCTGAACGTCGACGGCGTCAAGGCGAAGCTGCGCCCCGACGTACGCATTCACGTATCGGCAGCGGAAGTGGCGTTCTGGAAGAATCCGGACTTCAGCAAGACGGTGATGCCGGAAACCGTTCCGCCCGCGCTGCGCAAGGCGGCGGCGAGGTTCGTCGAACTGTATGGCGAAAACATCGTGCAATTCGACCGCACCGTGGAAGTCGCCGCGGGCGTGTCGGCGCGCGTGACGGGCGGGCATACGCCGGGGCACTGCGTGGTCGACATCGCATCGAACGGGGAAAAGCTGACGTTCGCGGGCGACGCGATCTTCGAAGTCAACTTCGACAATCCCGACTGGCAAAACGGCTTCGAACACGATCCGGACGCGGCGGTCGACGTGCGTCTCGCGCTGTTCACCGAAGCGGCCGAAACCGGTGCGCTGCTGGCCGCGGCGCATGTCGCGTTCCCGTCCATCGGGCATGTTGCACGGAACGGCGACGGCTTCCGTTTCGTTCCGGTCGTGTGGGATTACTGAATGACGATCGGTAGCCGACGCGCTACCGTACACCACGCATTGACGTTTTCCCGAACCGTACCGGCAAGAAAAAACGCCGCCGCACTTGCATGCGGCGGCGTCACCTCGCGCGTCGAAACGCGCATCAGGACCACTTGAATATCACGCGACAGCCGAAATATTCCGCTCGGCGACCTCGTCCACCGCACTCTTCACGACCCCGACGATCTCGTCGGCTTCCTCGCGCGTCATCACGAGCGGCGGCGCAAAGCCGAGAATGTCGCCGTGCGGCATCGCCCGCGCGATCACGCCGCGCTGCAGCGCGGCAGCCGACACCTGCGCACCGATCTTCAGCGCGGGATCGAACGGCGTGCGCGCGTCTTTGTCGGCCATGAATTCGAGCGCGGCCAGCATGCCGACGCTGCGCACCTCACCGACGAGCGGATGCGTGCCGAAGGCGTCGCGCAGCTTTGCGCCGAAATACGCGCCCACTTCCGCCGCGTTGCCGACCAGGTTCTCGCGCTCCAGAATCGCGAGATTCGCGAGCGCGGCGGCCGCGCACACCGGATGGCCCGAATACGTCCAGCCGTGCCCCATCGGCCCGTATTCCTGCGAGCCGCGCGCGATCACGTCCCACACCTTCTCGCCGACGATCACGCCCGACAGCGGCGCATACGCGCTCGTCAGCCCCTTCGCGACGGTAATCAGGTCGGGCTCGATCCCGAAGTGCTGCGCACCCATCTTCGAGCCGAGACGCCCGAACCCGCACACGACCTCATCGGAAATCAGCAGGATGTCGTGCTTGCGCAGCACGGCCTGGATCGCGGGCCAGTAGCCGGCCGGCGGCTCGATGATGCCGCCCGTGCCCATCACCGGCTCCGCGATGAACGCGGCGACCGTGTCGGCGCCCTCGCGCGCGATCAGCTTCTCGAGCTCGTCGACGCAGTACGCGACGAACTGCGCTTCGTTCATGCCGGCCGGCGCCTTGCGGTACCAGTGCGGACACACCGTATGCTTCACGCGATCGATCGGCAGGTCGAAATGCTGGTGGAAGCTCGGCAGCCCCGTGAGGCTGCCCGTCACGATGCCCGAGCCGTGATAGCCGCGCTCGCGCGAAATGATCTTCTTCTTGTTCGGGCGGCCGAGCACGTTGTTGTAGTACCAGACGATCTTGACCTGCGTCTCGTTCGCGTCGGAACCCGACATCCCGTAATAGACCTTCTTCATCCCGGCCGGCGACCAGTCGATGATGCGCGACGACAGCTCGATGATCGCGTCCGACGAATGGCCGACATACGTGTGGTAGTACGCGAGCTGCTTCGCCTGCTCGTACATCGCGTCGGCCACTTCGGTGCGGCCGTAGCCGATGTTCACGCAATAGAGGCCGGCGAACGCGTCGATATAACGCTTGCCCTGGTGATCCTCGATGCGGATGCCTTCGCCGCCGCGCACGATCTTGCCCGGCAGCGCGCCGGTCTCGTGGTCGTACGCGTGCGTCGACGGGTGCATGAAGTGGGCGCGATCCTCGCGCAGCAGTGCGTCGATCGATTTTTGCATGATGTGCTCCTTTGAATGGGTCAGGCCGTCGCCGCGACCGGCAGGCCGAGATTACCGAGGCAGAAGTATTTGATTTCGGTGAACGGCTCGAAGCCTTCGGCGCCGCCTTCGCGCCCGAGGCCCGACGCCTTCATTCCGCCGAACGGGATCGGCGCACCGGTGAATTTCACGCCGTTGACCGACACCATCGCGAAATCGAGCCGTCGCACGAGTTGGAAGATCGTGTCGATGCGCGTGGCGCATACGTAGGCGGCGAGGCCGTACTCGGTGTCGTTGGCCGTTTCGACCGCTCCGTCGAGCGTGTCGAACGCGCTGACGGCCGAGATCGGCGCGAAGTTTTCCTCGTCGACCACGCGCATGCCGGGCGCGGCATCCGCGATCACGGTCGGCTCGTAGAACCAGCCGCCGAGCGCATGCGGCCGGCCGCCCGCGACGATGCGCGCGCCGCGCGCCCGCGCGTCCTCGACGCGCGCCACGGTCGCGTCGAACGCGGCCTGATGCATCAGCGGCCCGACGTCCACGCCCTGCTCGAACGCCGGCCCCGTCTTCAGCGCGCGCACCGCGTGCGTATACCGTTCGACGAACGCGTCGTACAGCGGGCGCGCGACGAGTATCCGGTTCGCGGCGCAGCAGTCCTGGCCGGAGGTCTGGAACTTCGCGCCGACGGCGATCCGCACCGCCTGATCGAGATCCGCATCCTCGGTCACGATGAACGGCGCATTGCCGCCCAGTTCGAGCGCGACCTTGCGGATGCCCGCCTTCGCGGCGGTTTCGGTGACGAGCCGCCCGACGCGCGTCGAGCCGGTGAAGCTCACCGCACGCACGCGCGCATCGCCGACCAGCGTTTCCATCGCCATCTGCGGCTCGCCGAGCACCACGTTGAACACGCCGGCCGGGAAGCCGGCCTCGTCGGCGAGCTGCGCGAGTGCGAGCGCGGAGAACGGTGTTTCGTGCGCAGGCTTCACGACCACCGCGCAACCGACCGCGATCGCGGCCGCCGCCTTGCGCGTGATCATCGCGGCCGGGAAATTCCACGGCGTGATCAGCGCCGCGACGCCGACCGGCTCCATCACGGTGCCGAGATGCGCGCCGTCGATGTGGGTCGGGATCGTGCGCCCGGCGACGCGCTTCGCCTCGTTCGCGAACCATTCGACGAAGCTCGCCGCATAGCGGATCTCGCCGCGCGCTTCGGCCAGCGGCTTGCCCTGTTCGAGCGACAGCAGCGCGGCCAGATCGTCGACGTGACGCAGGATCAGCGCATGCCAGCGCAGCAATGCGGCGCTGCGTACGGCCTGCGGTGTCCAGCGCCAGGTGTCGTACGCGCGCTGCGCGGCGTCGACGGCCGCGACGATCTGCGCGCGTTCGAGCATCGGCACGTGGCCGATCACGGCCTGGTCGGCGGGGTTCACGACGGCGACCGTCGCGGCACTGTCGCTGTGAATCCAGCGACCGTCGACGTAGCAGGTCGACTTGAACAGAACGGGGTGTCCGGGCAGCATGCTGCGTCTCCTCGTTGGTGGGCACGAGCTTCATTGTGTCGCGCCGGTGCATGCGGAAATTTCGGTTTGCACGGCTCGAAATGCCGGTTTTTTCCGTATTGCCGCGCGCCGGCGCGAACTTTTACAGCCAGTCCGGCGCGCCGCCGGATGCGCACTTCACGACCTTCGTCACGATGTACGTGAAGTAGCGCTCGATGCCGAGGTCTTCCATCAGCAACGCATCGATGAAGCGCTGGTAATGGTCGATGTCGCGCGCGACCACGTGCAGCACGTAATCGACGCCGCCGCCCGTCGCATAGCATTGCGCGACCTCGGGTGCCGCGGTCACGCGATCCTCGAAGCGCCGCATGTCGGGCGCGGTGTGCCGCGACAGCGTCACCTCGACGACGATGCGGCTGCCGGAGAACGTGCCGATCCAGTCGACGTCCGCGCGATAGCCACGGATCACGCCGCTTTCCTCGAGCTTGCGCACGCGCTCCCATGCCGGCGAAATCGACAGGTTCACGGCTTCCGCGAGCTTCGACTTCGTGATGCGCCCGTCGCGCTCGAGCAGGCGCAGGATCGCGAGGTCGTATCGGTCGAGCTTGATCACGTCGTGCGCGTCCTCATACGGCCACCGGAATGTTCCGCTCGACGATGTCGGCGACCACCGCGATCGTGTCGCCCGGCTGCACGATGCCCGGGAAGTGCCGGGCCGCGAGCAGCCCGCGCCGCCGTGCGACGTATTCGATCGGCGTGACGCCCGTGCGGTCGATATCGTGCACGCGCGCGAGCACGTCGCCCGCCTCCACCTCACTGCCGAGATCGCGGCACATCTCGAGCAGCCCGCGATGCTCGCTCGTCGTGAAGCACGAGCCGTCCGGCATGTCGAGCAGCGTCGTCGTGCTGCGAGGGGCATTGCCGTCGATGACGTCCTTCGCGATCACGCCCGCATGCGCGAGAAATCCATACACGCCGCGCTCGGCGATCGCGACACTCGCCGCCGTCGACGTGCCGCCACCGCCCAGCTCGGTCGACACGAACACCTTGCCGGCTTCCTCGGCCGCGCTGTCGTAGAGGCCGACGCTGTCGAGTTCCAGCATGCGCATCGAATACGGCGCGCCGAACGCGCGCATCGCGCGCTCGCAGCGTGCTTCTTGATCGCGGTTCTCCAGCACGTGAATCGCCGCGAACGGCACGAAGTCGAGCGTGCGGCCGCCCGCGTGAATATCGAGCACGTGCGTCGCGAGCGGCAGCAAATGGCGCTGGAAGTAATCGGCGATCTTCTCGGTCACGGTGCCGTCCGGGCGGCCCGGGAAGCTGCGGTTCAGGTTGCCGGCATCGATCGGCGACGTGCGGCAACCGGCGCGGAACGCCGGATAGTTCATGAACGGCACGACGATCACGCGGCCGGTCACGTCGGCCGCCTTCAGCGAACCGGCGAGCTTCGACAGCGCGACCGGCCCTTCGTATTCGTCGCCGTGATTGCCGCCGGTCAGCAACACCGTCGGCCCGTCGCCGCGCTTCACGACGGTCACCGGAATCATGATCGCGCCCCACGCGGAATCGTCGCGCGAGTAAGGCAGCTTCAGGAAGCCGTGCTGTTCGCCGTCCGCGTCGAAATCGACGGTCGGCGTAATCGGGGAAGCACGCATCGCCCTACTCCTTCACGAACAGCTTGCGCGGCACGTTGCAGAACGTCTCGACGCCGGTCTCGGTGATCAGGATGCTCTCCGTGATCTCCAGCCCCCAGTCGTCGAGCCACAGTCCGGGCATGAAATGGAACGTCATGCCGGGTTCGAGCACCGTCCGGTCGCCCGGACGCAGGCTCATCGTGCGCTCGCCCCAGTCGGGCGGATAGCTCGCGCCGATCGGATAGCCGCAGCGGCTGTCCTTGTCGATGCCCGCGCGGCGCAGCACCGCGAAGAACGCGTTCGCGATGTCCTCGCATACGTTGCCGGGTTTCGCGGCCGCGAGCCCGGCCTCGATTCCTTCGACCACCGCGCGCTCGCCTTCGATGAAATGCGCGGGCGGCTTGCCGAGATAGACGGTGCGCGACAACGGGCAGTGATAGCGGCGGTAGCAGCCGGCGATCTCGAAGAACGTGCCGGCGCCACGCGCGAACGTCGAATCGTCCCAGGTCAGGTGCGGCGCGGCCGCGTCGGCGCCGGTCGGCAACAGCGGCACGATCGCCGGATAGTCGCCGCCGAAGCCGTCCGCGCCGCCGATCCCGGTCGCATAGATCTGCGCGACCAGGTCGCTCTTCTTCATGCCCGGCTCGATCGTCTCGACGATGTGCGCATGCATCCGCTCGACGATGCGCGCGGCCACGCGCATGTATTCGATCTCGCGCGGCGACTTCACCGCGCGCTGCCAGTTGACGAGCGCGGTCGCGTCGACCCAGCGCGCGGCCGGCAGGTGCTTTTGCAGCGACGCGTACGCCGCCGCGCTGAAGTAGTAGTTGTCGAGCTCGACGCCGATCCGCAGCGTGCTCCAGCCGCGCGCGGCGATGACTTCGGTCGACAGGTAATCCATCGGGTGGCGTGCGCTCGACTGCACGTAATGGTCGGGATAGCCGACGATGTTCTCGTGCGCCATGAACGCGGTGCGCTTCGCGCCGTTCGCGTCCTGGTTGCGGCCGAACCACACGGGTTCACCGTCCAGCGCGAGCAGCACGCACTGGTGCACGTAGAACGACCAGCCGTCATAGCCGGTCAGCCAGCCCATGTTGGTCGGGTCGGTGACGATCAGCAGGTCGATGCCGGCCCGCTCCATCGCCGCGCGCGTCTTCGCGATGCGCGCGGCATATTCGCTGCGCGCGAACGCGAGACGCGGCGCGGCTGTCTGGGTTTCGATGACTGCGGACATCTGTCTCCTCTCAAGTCGTGAGGTCGTTGTGAAAAATCGTGCCCACTTCCGCCGCCCGCGCGCGTTGCAGCGCGAGCACGGCGATTGCGGTGTCCTGCGCGCCGGTGCCGGTCAGGTCGCAGATCGTGATGTCGTCGCGATGCGTACGGCCGTCGCGGCGGCCGGCGATCACTTCGCCGAGTTCGGGAAACATGGCGTCGGCTGCAACGGCCCCGGCCGCGATCGCATGCGCGAGTTCGCCGGCCACGCGGGTCTGCTGCAGCCGGTCGCAGAAATAGCGTGCGGCGCCGAACACCGACGGCGCGAGTTCGGTCTTGTAATCGGCGTCCGAGCCCATCGCCGTCACGTGCAGCCCGGGATGCAGGTCTTCCGCGTGCACGAGCGGCGCGCGGCTCGGCGTGGTCGTCACCGCGATGTCCGCATCGGCCAGCGCCGCGTGCACCGAGCGCGCGACGATCGCGTCGATTCCATGCGCGGCACGCACGTCGGCCGCGAAGCGCGCGGCACGTTCGGCGTCGCGCGCCCACACCGTCACGTGCGTGATGTCGCGCACCAGCATCAGCGCGGCCAGTTGCAGCCGGGCCTGCTCGCCCGCGCCGACGATCGCCGCGCGGCGCGCATCGGCGCGCGCGAGCCGGCGCGCGGCCACGGCGCCGGCCGCCGCGGTGCGCACGGCCGTCAGGTAGCCGTTGTCGAGCAGGACGGCCTCGGTCAGGCCGGTGCGCGCGGACAGCACGAGCATCAGCCCGTTCAGGCTCGGCAACCCGAGCGACGGGTTGTCGAAGAAACCGGGGCTGACCTTGATCGCGAAGCTGTCGAAGCGCGGCAGGTACGCGGTCTTCACGTCCACTTCGGCGTGGCGCGCCGGCAGCGCGAGATTCAGGATCGGCGGCATCACGACCGCGTCGGTCGCGAGCGACGCGAACGCGGCCTCGACCTGGTCGATCGCGGCGAGATCGAGCGGCACCAGCGCACGCAATTGCGCCTGGCCGAGCAACGTGACGGGATGGGCCATGTCAGTTCTCCGAAACGAGCCGACGGTGCGCGGCCATGTCGATGTTCGCGCCGCTCACGACGACCACGATCGGGCCGCCGCGGTCGCGGCGCACGATCCGCTCGTCCAGCAACGCGGCGAGGCCGACTGCGCCGGCGCCTTCGACGACCAGCCGCTCTTCGCGATACGCATGCGCGATGCCGCGCGCGATCGACGGCTCGTCGAGCAGCACGACGTCGTCGGCCAGCGCGCGCGTCATGTCGAACGTGTAGCGGTTGTCGAGGCCGATGCCGCCGCCGAGCGAATCGGCCAGCGTCGGCTGCTCGGCGACGTCGACCGGGCGGCCGGCCGCGAGGCTCGCGTGCATCGCGGCGCCGCGCACCATCGATACGCCGATCACCTCGATCGGCGGCCGGATCGCCTTCGCGGCAAACGCGACGCCGCTGAACAGGCCGCCGCCCGACAGCGGCACGACGAGCGTCGCCGTATCGGGCAGCGCCTCTAGGATCTCGACGCCGATCGTCGCCTGGCCCGCGATGATGCGCGGATCGTCGAACGGCGGTACGTACGCATAGCCTTCGTCGCGCACCAGGCGCCGTGCTTCGACCTGCGCGTCGTCCTGGCTCTCGCCGACGATCACCACGCGCGCGCCGAGCGCCGCGACCGCATCGACCTTGTTGGCCGGCACCAGCGACGACATGCAGACGGCCGCGTCGATGCCGAGCGCGCGTGCCGCATGCGCGACCGCGCGGCCGTGGTTGCCGGTCGACGCGGTGACCACGCGCGTCACGCGTTGCGCTGCGAGTTCCGCGAGCGCATTGGTCGCGCCACGCAGCTTGAAGCTGCCGGTCGGCTGCAGCGTCTCGAGTTTCAGGTAGACGGGGGCGCCCGCGCGCGCGGACAGCGCGGCGGACGCGACGAGCGGCGTGCCGTCGGCGCGCCCGGCGAGGCGACGGCGCGCGCGGTAAACGTCGGACAGCGACAGGAAGGACATGGAACGCGCGCCTCGCGACGAATGTGATGCGATCCAGTCTAATGTTCCAAATCGCGCTTTCGAATGTCCTGATACATTGCGCGCGACATCGCGGCGGCGCCGCCGGTTCAGTGGAAATCGTTCAGGTGCGGATACTGTTCGAACACGCCCGCGATCGTCTCGAGCGCCGCGTTGCACGCGGCATCGGAAGTTTCGGCGCCGATGCACACGCGTACCGCGTTCGGCCGCTCCGTGCCGCCGACGAGGAACGGATCGGGCGACGTCACCGCGATCTTGCGGGTGCGCAGTTCGCGCACGATCCGCTCGGCCTGCCAGTAGTCGGGCACGCGCAGCCATGCCGACAGCGCGTTCGGGTGCGCACCGAGCACATACGGCCCCAGCGCGGCCTTCACCATCTCCTGACGCACCGCGAGCCGCTGGCGCTGCAGTTCGACGAGCCGCCGCGCGGTGCCGTCGGCGATCCAGCGCGTCGCGATCTCCGCGATCGGCGACGTCGCCATCCAGCTGCTCACGCGCAGCACGCTCTCGACGCGCAACGCGAGCCGCCGCGGCATCGCGAGATAGCCGGTGCGCAATCCGGTCAGCACCGATTTCGTCATGCTCGTGCAGTAGAAGCCGAGCTCCGGAATCAGGCTGGCGATCGGCGTGCCCGTCTTCTCGGGCAGCGGGCCGTACACGTCGTCCTCGATCACGTACACGCCGTAGCGCGTCGCGATGCGCGCGATCGAGCGCCGCCGCGACTCGGGCATCAGCGACACGGTCGGATTATTGAGGGTCGGCGTGCAGACGAGCGCACTGATCCGCTCGCCGTCGCACATCTCCTCGAAATGTTCGGGACGGATGCCGTGCTCGTCCATCTCGAGCCCCTTCAGCGTAAACCCGAGCACGTTCGCGGAGCCGATCACGCCGTGATCGGTCAGGCTCTCGCACAACACGGTGTCGCCCGGCCCGACGATCGACGCGAGCGCGAGAAAGATCCCGTGCGCCGCGCCGTTCGTGACCAGCAGCGATTCGCGATGCACCGGCATGTTCAGCGACGCGAGCCACGCGGCGCCGGCGTCGCGATGCGCGTCGAGCCCGGCGATCGGCCGGAACGAGCGGATCCACGGCTGATCGTCGGTGCCGGCCAGCGCCGTGCACACGCTGCGCCACGCGGCATCGTGCTCGGGCGTGTGCACGATGCGGGCGATCGAGAAGTCGACCAATTCGCGCTCGGTCGTATCGAGGATGTAGTTCGACATCGATTCCGTCACGCGCGCGGCCACGAAGCTGCCGCGGCCGACCTCGCAGCGGATCAGCCCCTGGCGTTCCAGCTCCTTGTACGCGTTGGTGACGGTCTGCACGCTGACGCCGAGGCTCGATGCGACGTCGCGCTGCGGCGCGAGCCGGGCGCCCGGCGCGAGCGCGCCGTTCTCGATGTCGCTGGCGATCGCCTTCACGAGCCGCTTGTATTTCGACTCGATGCCGTGCACCGCGCCGAGCGCGTCACGCCAGCCTGCCGATACCTCGGTCCGTCCCATCTCGATGTCTCCGTCGTGGCTTCCGCATGGTCGCTCAGAAAGACACCCTGAAAATATTGTCCTAGTGCAATCGCGCGCGAAAGCAGGACGTTGCGGGTCGAATCGGACAGTGCAATCGGCGTGCCCGCACGGACGCCGGCGCGGCACTTCGATTGTTCGGAGGAATGTCGCGGGAGCGGCTACCCGCGCAGCATGCGCCGTGCCTTCAGGATCACCGGCATGTCGATCATCCTGCCGTCGAGCGCGACCGCCGCACCGCCGCTCGCGTCAACGGCATCGAGCACGCGCCGCGCCCACGCCTGCTCCGCGTCGGTCCACGCATACGCGCGATGCACCGCGTCGAGCTGCTTCGGGTGAATGCACAGTTTTCCGCCGAAGCCGAACCGCCGCGCGTCGCGCGCATGCCGTTCGATCGCGGCGGGATCGTCGATGATCGTCGACACGCCGTCGACCGGCGGCGCGATGCCGGCCAGCCGCGACGCCAGCACGATCCACGAACGGAATGCGTTCAGTTCTTCCCCGTCGCCGTCGATGCCGAGATCGACCTGGAAATCGAGCGTGCCGAACGCCACGCGCACGACGCGCGGCGCGGCACACACCTGATCGAGCCCCGCGATGCCGGCCGCCGTCTCGACGATCGGCAGCAGTTCCAGCGTGCCGTGCGCGTGCGCGAGCACGGCATCGAGCTGCGCACGCGTCTCGCACTTCGGCAGCATCACGCCGGCTGTGCCCGGATGCGGGGCGATCGCGGCGAGGTCGTCGGCGAACCACGCGGTATCGGCCGCATTCACACGCACCCACACGGGCCGCGCGACATCGAGCCACGCGACGACCGCGTCGCGCGCCGCTGGCTTGCCGTCCGGCGGCACCGCGTCCTCGAGATCCACGATCACCGCGTCGGCGCCGGCCGCGCGCGCCTTCTCGAAGCGCTCCGGCCGATTGCCGGGAACGAACAGCCACGAACGGGCGCAGGCGGACGTCATGCCGAGACCTCCGGAAACAGCGTGCCGATCGCATCGCACGACGCGACCTGCCACGCGCCGGCGAGGAGCCGCTCGACCTCGGCGTCCGACGCCGCGCCCGAAAACGCGGCGAGCGTGCGTACCTTGCGCGCGATCTCGTCGCGCGACAGCGTGTTGCCCGGATCGCCCTTCGGCTCGTCGACGCGGCCCGCGAACGTGCGGCCGTCGCGCGTCGTGACCGTCACCTTGCCGATCCAGCGGGCCGGATACGCGCGATCGACTTCGTCGTCGAGTGCCATCGACACGCGGTCGCGGAACACGGCGACGTGGGCAGCAGCGTAATCGCGCTCGAATTCGTCGACGCCCGCGTGGCCGTGCAGCGCGGCCAGCGCGAGCACGGTGCCCATGTTGAACTTTGCCTGATGCACGGTGCGCGGCACCGTCACCGCACCGAGCACGTCGAGCGCGCCCTGGTGCACGTGCGCGACGACCGTCTCGATGTCCGCCGCGGCGAGCCGCTCGCGCGCCATCACCGCGAGCAACGCATCGGCGACCGGATGCGCGTGGCGGCACGACGCGTGATACTTGAACGACGTTTCCGCAGTCGCCCAGCGGTCGCCGAGCCGATCGGTCAGGCGGGCCGGGTCCGCATCGGTCGACATGCCGGCCGCCATCCCCTGTGTGCCTTCGAGAATCCGCGTGGCGCCGCGGAATCCGTCGCGCGCGAGTTCGGCCGCCATCAACCCGTTCGCGGCGGCCATCGCCGTATGCAGTTGTTTCGAATCGGCCGCGTCGCGCAGGAATTCCCACAACCCGCTCGCCTGCGTGCCGGCCGAGCCGAACGCGTCGAGCATCCGCTCCGGCGACAAGCCGAGCAGCCGCCCGGCCGTCGCGGCCGCGGCGACCGTGCCGGCGGTGCCGGTCGTATGGAACACCTTGTAGTGCGAGCGCCCGAGAAACTCGCCGACGCGGATGCCGACTTCATAGCCCGCGACCGCCGCCGCGATGAAGTCGCGGCCGCTCACGCCGCGTGCCTGCGCCAGCGCGAGCGCGACCGGAAACACGACGGTCGCCGGATGAAACACCGAGCCGTTGTGCACGTCGTCCTGTTCAGCGAAGTGCGATGCCGCGCCGTTCGTCATCGCCGCGAAGTACGGCGTCGCGTGCGTGCGGTCGATCAGCACGTCGGCCGTGCCGGGCCCGCCGCGCGAGCCGCCCGCGCGGCGCGCGAACGCGGCGATCGTTTCGACCGGACGCGCGCCCTTGCCGGCCAGCGCGGAGCCGAGCCAGTCGACGTAGAGATTGACGGTGCGCGCGACGACGTCGGCGGGAATCACATCGAAGCGCAGTTGCGACGCGAACGTCGCGAGCGTGCGGCCGGGGGCAGTGGCGGGAATCGTGTTGGTCATCATCGTCGTGAAAGCGCAATCAGATCGTGCCGTTCGCGCGCAGCGCATCGATCCGCGCGCGGTCGTAGCCGAGTTCGGCGAGGATCGCGTCGGTGTGCTGGCCGAGCGCCGGCACCGCATCCATACGCGGCTCGACGCCGGCGGGCAGACCGGGCGGCAATAGCGCGGGCACCGGGCCCGCGGCCGTGTCGACGCTGCGCCAGCGCTCCCGCGCCTGCAATTGCGGGTGAAGCCATACGTCGTCGAGCGTGTTCATCCGCGCGTTCGCGATACCGGCCGCGTCGAGCCGCTGCATCACGTCGGCGGCCGTCAGCGTCGCAAATGCATCGACGATCAGCGCATCCACCACGTCGCGCGCCGCATGCCGTTTCGAATTCGCGTTGAAACGCGGATCGTCGGCCAGCGCCGGCTGCCGCAGCACCTGCTCGCAGAACAGTTTCCATTCGCGCTCGTTCTGCAGCCCGAGCATCACGGTCTTGCCGTCGCCGGCCGGGAATGGCCCGTACGGGCAGATCGTCGCGTGCGACGCGCCCGATGGCGCGGGCGGGCTTTGGCCGTCGATCGCGTAGTAGAGCGGGTAGCCCATCCACTCGACCATGCTCTCCAGCATCGACACGTCGATCCGGCAACCTTCGCCGGTGCGGCCGCGCATCAGCAGCGCGCTCAGGATGCTGGTGTACGCGTACATGCCGGCCGCGATGTCCGCGATCGAGCAGCCGGCCTTCGCAGGTTGCCCGGGCGAGCCCGTGATCGACAGGAACCCGGCTTCGCTCTGGATCAGCAGGTCGTAGGCCTTGCGATCGCGATACGGGCCGTCGCCGCCGTAACCCGAGATGTCGCAGACGATCAGGCGCGGATGCGTGTGCTTCAACGCGTCGTAGCCGAGGCCGAGCCGCTCGGCCGCGCCGGGCGCGAGATTCTGCACGAGCACGTCGGCATCCGCGAGCAGCGCGTCGAGCACGGCGGCCGCATCGGGCTGCTTGACGTCGAGCGTCAAGCTCTCCTTCGAGCGGTTCACCCACACGAAGTGCGACGACAGCCCGTGCACGCGTTCGTCGTAGCCGCGCGCGAAATCGCCGCTGCCGGGCCGTTCGATCTTGATCACGCGCGCGCCGAGATCGGCGAGCTGGCGCGTGCAGAACGGCGCCGCGATCGCATGTTCGAGGGTGATCACCTTGATGCCGTCGAGGGGTCGCATCGTCGGCCTCCGTCAGAATGAGCGCGGCAGGTCGAGGATGTGCTCCGCGACGTAGGCCAGGATCAGGTTGGTCGAGATCGGCGCGACCTGGTACAGCCGCGTCTCGCGAAACTTGCGCTCGACGTCGTATTCGCATGCGAAGCCGAAGCCGCCGTGAAATTGCAGGCATGCGTTCGCGGCCTCCCACGACGCGTCGGCCGCGAGCAGCTTCGCCATGTTCGCCTGCGCGCCGCACGGCGCGTGCGCATCGAACCGGCGCGCGGCGTCGAAACGCATCAGGCTCGCGGCCTCGACGTTCACGAATGCGCGCGCGATCGGAAACTGCACGCCCTGGTTCTGCCCGATCGGGCGACCGAACACGACGCGCTCCTTCACGTACTGCGACACCTTGTCGATGAACCAGTAGCCGTCGCCGATGCATTCGGCCGCGATCAGCGTGCGCTCCGCGTTCAGCCCGTCGAGGATGTACTTGAAGCCCTGCCCCTCCTCGCCGATCAGGTTCTCGGCCGGAATCTCGAGGTTGTCGAAGAACAGCTCGTTGGTCTCGTGATTGACCATGTTCGGAATCGGCCGCACCGTCAGCCCGTGACCGATGGCGTCGTGCAGGTCGACGACGAAGATCGACATCCCTTCGGACTTTTTCTTCACGTCGGCGAGCGGCGTCGTGCGCGCGAGCAGGATCATCAGGTCCGAATGCTGCACGCGCGAGATCCATACCTTCTGCCCGTTGATCACGTAACGATCGCCGCGCCGCTCGGCAGTCGTCTTGATCTTCGTCGTATCGGTGCCGGTGGTCGGCTCGGTCACGGCCATCGACTGCAGGCGCAGCTCGCCGCTCGCGATCTTCGGCAGGTACGCGCGCTTCTGTTCGGCCGAACCGTGGCGCAACAGCGTACCCATGTTGTACATCTGCCCGTGGCACGCGCCGGAGTTGCCGCCCGCACGGTTGATCTCCTCCATGATGATCGACGCCTCGGTGAGCCCGAGCCCCGAGCCGCCGTATTCCTGCGGAATCAGCGCGGCGAGCCAGCCGGCTTTGGTCAGCGCGTCGACGAACGCGTCGGGATAGCCGCGCGCGTCGTCGATCTGGCGGAAATACTCGCCGGGAAACTGGCTGCACAGGTCGCGCACCGCTTCGCGGATGTCCTGGTACGGGTCGTGTTGCGTCGTCTGCATGTCCGTCGTCGATGAAGGAAGAAAGGAAAGGGAGCGCGTCATGCGAGGGTCGCGGTGGCCTGCATCGTCAGCCAGCCGTCGCGGTCCTTCGCCCACAGCTCGATCGTGCGGCCGTCGTCCGACGGCTTGCCGCACAACGTGAACGGCTGCCCGTCGAAGGTCGGGCGCACCGCGCGAAACGCGAAGCTCGCGAGCGTCGCGTCCGGCCGTTCGCGGTGCACGAGATCGACGAGCAGCGTCGCGATCAGCGGGCCGTGCACGACGAGCCCCGGATAGCCTTCTTCCTGCGTCACGTAGCTGCGGTCGTAGTGAATGCGATGACCGTTGAAGGTCAGCGCCGAATAGCGGAACAGCATCACCGCGTCGGCCGTGACCGTGCGCGACCACGCTTCGCCGGCAGGCGGCGCGACCGGCTTCGGTGCGGGCGCACCCGGCTGCGGCGCGTCGCGATAAACGATGTCGTGCTCCTCCTCGACGCACAGCGCGCCGCCGGCTTCGATCCGGTGCTGCACCGTCACGAACACGAGCCGGCCGCTGCGGCCCGTCTTGTCCTCGATGTTCGCGATCGTCGATTCGCGCGTCGCGCGCTGCCCGGCACGCAGCGGCGCATGGAACGTCAGCCGGCCGCCGGCCCACATGCGACGCGGCAGCGGCACCGGCGGCAGGAAGCCGCCGCGCTTCGGATGGCCGTCGGGGCCGACCTCGGCCAGCGGCGCGACCGGCAGGAAGTAGAGCCAGTGCCACATCGGCGGCACGACGTCGCCGGGCGACGGGCGGTCGAGCGTGGCGGCCAGCGCGTTCAGCGGGAACGCGGTGATGTCGTCACCGAGCGTTTCGGTCTTGCCGAGCCACGCGTCGAGCGACGCGGGGGCGGCAGGCTGCGGGGATGAGGTCGGCACGTCGGTCTCCGGTGCGCTTGCAATGACCCTAATATGCACGCCACGCGCGGCTTCGCGAAGTCGGCTTTCCCGAACCGGGGCTTCGAATTTGCTTAACGCGCGCGGGCGGGCGCCGTGCTGCCGGACGGTTCTCGTCTGACTATTCAATATAGTCGGCCCGCCGAACGTGCGCGGCTCGCGGTCGCCGGCCTTGCCGCTTGACCCCGGCCGACACGCCGCCTAAATTGCTTCAGACGGGCCGGCCGGGCCGCATGCGACGTGTCATCCGGGTGACAAAAACGATAGTTTGCTATCGAATGTTTTTGCCCCTATCATCTCGCCCATGACCAATCTGCATGACCTCCGCCTCGCCGTCAGCAGCCTGCTCGTGCTCACCGCGCGCAAGTGGCGCCGCACCAGCGACGGCGTGCTGACCGCGTACAACGTGTCCGAGGCCTGCGCGACGCCGCTGCTGATCGCCGGGCGCCTCGGCGAAGGCGTGCGGCAAGGCACGCTCGCCGAGCACGTCGGCATCGAAGGGCCGTCGCTCGTGCGCCTGCTCGATCAATTGTGCGCGGCCGGCCTCGCGCGCCGCGACGAGGACCCGCACGATCGCCGCGCGAAGACGATCTCGCTGACGGCCGCCGGCCGCGCGGTCACCGCGCAGATGGAGGACGACCTGCGCGCGCTGCGCGCCCAGGTGCTCAAGGGCGTGTCGCGCGCCGATCTCGAAGCCACGCTGCGCGTGCTGAACGCGTTTAACGCAGCCGACCCGCATCCGCCGGCGTCGCGCCCGCCCCACTCCGCCGATTCCGCGTCATGACCTATCCGAGTCTCCGCGACTGGCTGTTCTCGGGCAAGACGTTCGCCGCGTCGATGCTGGCGCTCTACCTCGGCCTGTATTTCCAGTTGCCGCGCCCGTACTGGGCGATGGCGAGCGTCTACATCGTGTCGAACCCGTTCGTCGGCGCGACGCGCTCGAAGGCGCTGTACCGCGCGCTCGGCACCGCGCTCGGGGCAGCCGCCGCGATCTTCTTCGTGCCGCCGTTCGTCGAGACGCCGCTCCTGTTCAGCATCATCGTCGCGACCTGGTGCGGCACGCTGCTGTACCTCGCGATCTCCGACCGCACCGCGCGCAGCTACGTCTTCATGCTCGCCGGCTATACGATGCCGCTGGTCGCGCTGCCCACGGTCACCGATCCGTCCACCATCTTCGACGTCGCGATCGCGCGCACCGAGGAAATCGTGCTCGGCATCGTATGCGCGAGCGTGGTCGGCAGTGCCGTGTTCCCGAACCGGCTCGCGCCGACGCTGATCGAGCGCACCGACGCGTGGTTCAAGGACGCCGCGTTCTACGGCCGCGAAACGCTGTCCGGGCACCTGGCCGGCAAGGCGCTGTCTGCATGCCGGCAGCGGCTCGCCGCGACCATCACCGGCCTCGAGTTCCTGCTGAGCCAGCTGGGCTACGACCATGCGCATCCGCGCGTGCTGGCCCGCGCGCAGGCGCTCGCGGGCCGGATGCAGCTGTTCCTGCCGCTGATGTCGTCGCTCGCCGATCCGCTGATCGCGCTGATGCGCGACCTGCACGTGCGCCCGCCCGCGCTCGACGCGCTGCTGGCCGACGCCGCGAAGTGGTTCGACGCGCCGCTGCCGGCCGTGAAGGCCGGCTCCGACGGCGCCATGGCGCACGATCCGGTCGCGGACGACCTGCGCGAGCGCATCGCCGCGCTGCAGCCGCCCGACAGCGCACTGGCGAGCTGGGACGGCGCGCTGCTGTCGAATGCGCTGTGGCGGCTGCGCCAGGTCATCGACATCTGGCAGGACTGCCGTTCGCTGCGCGCATTGATCGCGAACGAGTCGGGTGTATGGCAGCCGCGCTACCGGCACTGGCGGCTCGGCGGCACCGAGCGCTTCTTCGATCGCGGGATGATGCTGTTCTCGACGCTGACCGTCGTGTTCGCGATCGTGTTCGCGTGCTGGCTGTGGATCTCGTCCGGCTGGCACGACGGCGCGGCCGCCGTCACGCTCGTGGCCGTATCGTGCAGCTTCTTCGCCGCGCTCGACGAGCCGGCGCCGCTGGTGTTCAAGTTTTTCCTGTCGACCACCGCGAGCGTCGTGTTCGCGGGCCTGTACCTGTTCGTCGTGCTGCCGCACGTGCACGATTTCGCGATGCTCGTGCTGATGTTCGCGGGCCCGTTCATCCTGATCGGCACGCTGCTGCCGCGCCCGCAGTTCAACATGGTGACGATGCTCGTCGCGGTGAACACGGCCACCTTCATCAGCATCCAGAGTGCGTACGAGGCCGATTTCTTCGTGTTCCTGAACAGCAACCTCGCGGGCGTCGCCGGGCTGCTGTTCGCATACGTGTGGACGCGCGCGACGCGGCCGTTCGGCGCCGAACTCGCGGTGCGGCGCCTGCTGCGCTCGGGCTGGGAGGACGTCGCGCGCTCCGCGTCGACGCAGCCGCTCGACGATCAGCGCAACCACGCATCGCGGATGCTCGATCGCGTCACGCAACTGCTGCCGCGCCTCGGCGCGTCCGACGACCACCGCCACCCGTCGATCGAAAGCTTTCGCGACCTGCGCATCGCGCTGAATGCGCTCGACCTGCGCCGCTCGCGGCGCCGGCTGTCGGGCGACGTGCCCGACGCGATCGATCGCGTGCTGGCCGGCGTCACCGATCACTACGCCCGCTGCGCGGCCGCGAACGCGCGCCAGCCCGTGCCGCCCGCGCTGCTCGCGACGATCGACGACGCGCTGCGGCGCGTGGCCGGCCGCAACCTGCCGGGCGCCGCGCCGGCCGACGGCGCAGCCGCGCCCACGGTGCCAGCCACGCACCGCCGGCTGCGCGACACGCTGCATGCGCTCGTCGGCCTGCGCCTGTCGCTGTATCCGGCCGCGGCCGCGCAAGCGCCGCAGGCGCCGGACGGAGCACGCGCATGAGCCGGCTTTCCACCTTGTCATTCCGACCGCGACCATGATCGGCGAAATCGATATCTTCGGCGTGTTCGTGCCGGCCCCGCTCGTGCTGATGCTGATCGCATACCTGATCAACATCGTCGTGCGCGCGGTGCTCGAGCGCGTCGGCTTCTACCGCCTCGTCTGGCACCGTTCGATCTTCGACCTCGGCATCTACGTATTCGTGCTGGCCGCCGTCGTGATCGTGTCCCACCAACTCGTGGCTACCTAACGTGAAAAAAACCTGGCTCTCGGCAGGGCAAGTCCTGCTCACCCTGATCGTCGTCATCGTGGCCGGCCTCGTGCTCTGGCGGATCATCAACTACTACATGTTCTCGCCGTGGACGCGCGACGGGCACGTACGCGCCGACGTGATCCAGGTCGCGCCGGACGTGTCGGGCCTCATCACGTCGGTGCAGGTGGCCGACAACCAGGAGGTCAAGCGCGGCCAGGTGCTGTTCGTGATCGACCAGGCGCGCTACACGCTCGCGGAGCGGCTCGCCGAAGCGACGCTCGCGCAGCGCCGCGCGACGCTGGCGCAGGCGAAGCGCGAATACGCGCGCAACCTCCAGCTCGGCAACCTGGTCGCGAGCGAACAGGTCGAGGAAAGCCACACGCGCGTCGAGCAGGGCGAAGCCAGCGTCGCCGATGCGCAGGTGTCGCTCGACACCGCGAAGCTGAACCTGCAGCGCACGACGATCGTCAGCCCCGTGGACGGCTACCTGAACGATCGCGCCCCGCGCGTCGGCGAATACGTGCCGGCCGGTCGCGCGGTGCTGTCGGTGGTCGACCGCAACTCGTTCCGCGTCGATGGCTACTTCGAGGAAACCAAGCTGCGCGGCATCCATATCGGGCAGCCGGTCGACATCATCGTGATGGGCGAGCCGCATGCGCTGCGCGGCCACGTACAGAGCATCGTCGCCGCGATCGAGGATCGCGACCGCACGCAGGGCGCGAACCTGCTGCCGAACGTGAACCCGGCGTTCAGCTGGGTGCGGCTCGCGCAGCGCGTGCCGGTGCGCGTCGTGCTCGACGAGGTGCCCGACGATTTCCGGATGATCGCGGGCCGCACCGCGACCGTGTCGATGCGCGGCGCCGACGCGCGCCGCAACGACGCGAAGCCGGCTGGCGCCAGCACCGCATCGGCGGCCGCGCCGGTTCCCGCTGCGTCCGGTACGGCCGCGAGCGCCGCGGGAGCATCGCAATGAAGCGGCACGGTCTGCGCATCGCGGCGACGCTCGCCCCGCTTGCACTCGCACTCGGTGCGTGCAAGTCGGTCGGCCCCGACTACACGCTGCCGCAGCACGCGTACGTCAATGCGCCGCTGGCGAACCATGCGCTCGACGACGCGAACGGTGCGCTGGTGTCGCGCGACGCGGTGCCCGGCAACTGGTGGCAGCTGTACGACGACCCGGTACTCGACGGGCTCGTGCGCGATGCGCTGAAGTCGAACACCGACCTGCGCGTCGCCGCGGCCAACCTCGCCCGCTCGCGCGCGGCGCTGGTGGTCGCGAACGAACAGGGCGGCTTCTCGGGCAGCGCGGAAGCGGCCGTGCAGCGCGCGCAGGAATCGGCCGAGCAATACCTGCTCGAAAACAAGCTGCCGGTCGTCAACGAAGGCACGGTCGGCATCAACGTGTCGTACGAGCTCGACCTGTTCGGCAAGCTGCGGCGCGGCGTCGAAGCCGCGCGCGCGGACAGCGAGGCCGTCAAGGCGGCCGGCGACCTGGCACGCATAACCGTCGTGGCCGACGTCGTGCGTGCGTACGTCGAAGCGTGCTCGGCCGGCGACGAACTGGCGATCGCGAAGCAGTCGCTCGCGCTGCAGCAGCAGCGCGTGAAACTGTCGCAACGGCTGCGCGATGCCGGACGCGGCAACCAGACCGACGTGACCCGCGGCGTGACGCAGGTGCGCACGCTCTCCGCCGACATTCCGCGCTTCGAAGGCCGCCGCAAGGTCGCGCAGTACCAGCTCGCCGCGCTGCTCGCGCGCGCGCCGGCCGACCTGCCGAAAGCCGCCGCCGAGTGCGAACGCCTGCCGAAGCTGCGTCAGCCGATTCCGATCGGCGACGGCGCCGCGCTGCTGCGCCGCCGCCCCGACGTGCGCGAGGCCGAGCGGCAGCTCGCCGCCGCGACCGCGCGGATCGGCGTGGCGACCGCCGCGCTGTACCCGTCGGTCAGCATCGGTGCGTCGGCCGGCTCGGTCGGCGTCGCCGCCGACCTGTTCTCGTCCACCACGAATCGCTGGTCGTTCGGTCCGCTGATCAGCTGGTCGTTCCCGGTCAACGGCCAGCGTGCGCGCGTGCGCGAAGCCGAAGCCGCGACGGGCGGCGCGCTCGCACACTTCGACGGTGTCGTGCTGAACGCGCTGCGCGAAACGCAGTCGAGCCTCGCGACCTACGCGGCCGACGTGCAGCGCACGGACGCACTGCGCACCGCGTACGAGTCGGCCCGCAATTCCGCCGACGAAACCCATCGTCTCTATGCGGCCGGCCGCGAATCGTTCATTTCCGATCTCGACGCAACGCGCACGTTGACGAGTGTGCGGGCGCAGGTCGCCGCGGCCGAAGGCCAGGTCGCGGCCGACCAGGTGCGGCTCTTTCTCGCGCTCGGCGGTGGATGGGACGGCGACGGTGCGGCAGCCGCCGCGGACGCCGGCTCTGCGGCCTCGACACCCGCGGCCGCCCAGTCGACGCCGTAGCACCGTCGCAGTCGGGGATATGACGCCTGCGTGACGACACGCCCCGCGGCGACGCTTTTACCGATTCGCGCCATCGCATTCGCAGGGCCTGCGTTGACGGTACACTGGCCGATGCATTTCCATTCATCTGCTACCGCGGCCGGCCCGGCCGCGGCATCCACCCGGAGAGCCATCATGCGAACCAGCGCCCGCAACCAATTCGCCGGCCAGATCGGCGCCGTCAAACCCGGTGCCGTCAACGACGAAATCACGCTGCGCACGCAGGACGGCCTCGAGATCGTCGCGGTGATCACCCACGGCAGCGCGGCATCGCTGGGCCTCGCGGCCGGTACGAAGGCGTTCGCGCTCGTCAAGGCATCGTCGGTCATCGTGATGGTCGATGTCGACAGCAGCAAGGTGTCGGCCCGCAACTGCGTCGCGGGCACCGTCGCGTCGGTCGCGAAGGGCGCGGTCAATTCGGAAGTGGTGATCAAGGCCGCGGGTGGCGCGGAAATCGTCGCGATCGTCACCAACGACAGCGTCGATCGTCTCGGCCTCGCGAGCGGCACCGCCGCATCCGCGATCTTCAAAGCATCGAGCGTGATCGTCGGCGTCGAGTGATCGCGTGACGATCGCGACGGCGATTCGTTGTGCCCCTCGCATGCGTGCGGTCCGGTTCTCGTCCGGAGGCTGACGATGACCGCTTCGGCCGATCGCACGTACGAACAGGCGTTGCAGTTACTGCAATCCGCTGCGGCCAACACCGACGTGCCCGATGCGCAGCTGTTCGGCACCCTCGTTACGGCACGCGCCGGGCGCAACGAACTCTCGCTGCTGGGCTTGCCTCCCGACCAGTTCGCCGACCTGCTGGCCCGACAGTTTCCGCATCTGCGATCGGTCGATACCGTTGCACTCACGTCGGCGGTCGCACCGCCACCCTTGCCGGCCACGCACTCGACATTCGTCGCGACGCTGCATGTGCGGCTGATGGACGATGCGAATCCCGCCGTCGCCCGCGACGATGCCGACTGCCTCGCCGCGATCATCGCGCATGCGTGTCTGCGCCCCGATCATCTGTGGCGCGACCTCGGGCTCGACGGACGCGACGCGGTGTCCGCGATGCTCGCGCGCTTTTTCCCGGCGCTCGCCGCGCGCAACGTCGCTCATCTGCGCTGGAAGAAATTCCTCGGGCAGGAAGTGGCCACATCGCTCGGCGTGCCGCCCGGGCCCGCACCCGGATGTCCGGGCTGCGAGGATTTCGGCTTCTGCTTTCCTCGTGCGTGACGGGTATCGCAGCGACGGGCGGGCCGATAGCCGTTTCGTCGCGTCGTCGGCTGGAAAAGCCGCGTTGACCGGCATGACGAGCGCGAACCCGCCGTTACGCGACTTCGACGCCACATTCGGCTTCCACGAAAAAGCCGCGGATGATGTCCATCCGATCAACAACGGTTGAACGATCGTCAAACCGCAGACCGGTTGCCGGCACGCGTTGCGCTCCTCCACCCGATCGGCAACGCGCGGCTTCCGGCACGCGAATGCCGGCAACCCACATTGCCGAACCGATGACCGGCTTTTCCCGCTTCCCATAAACGGTCACCTTGCGATGCAAGGCACGCGTCACTCACGACACAGTCAATGCCGATGCCGGTGATGAATGTCCGGAAAATGCGCGTGGCTGTGCGTGATCGGCAGATGCACATGCGGATGCGTGTGCGGTTCGGCGCCGTCATACGGAAAGTCGTGCGCGTGCTGGTGATGGTCGTCGTGCCGATGCCGATGCGTATGCTCGAGTCGCTCGTGCGCATGCGTGTGTTCGTGCCGTTCGCGCACGTGCAGCCAGAGGCCGAGCGCCATCAGCGCGGCCGCGATCCAGAACGTCGCGGGCGGCAGCGCGGGCCAGATCAGCAGCGACAGTGCGACTCCGAATAGCGGGGCGACCGAAAAATATGCGCCGGTGCGCGCGCTGCCGAGATGACGCAGCGCGACCACGAACAACACGAGGCTGATCCCGTAGCCGCCGAGCCCCGTCAGCATCGCCGCGGCCGTGACCGGTAACGCAGGTAGCGTCGCGCCGGCCGCCAGCGCGATGCCGATGTTCACCGGCCCCGCGATCAGCCCTTTCATGCATGCGATCACCATCGCGTCGTTCGCGGCCACCTTGCGGGTCAGGTTGTTGTCGACCGCCCAGCACAGGCACGCACCGACGATCAGCAGCGCGCCGACCGGCACGCCGGCCCGGCCTGGCGTCCACGACAACAGCGTGCCGCCAGCGACGATCGCCACCATGCCGAGGAACACCTGCGTATCCACGTTCTCGCGAAACACGACCCACGCGATCACCGCCGTCAACACGCCTTCGAGATTGAGCAGCAACGCGCTCGTCGCCGCCGGCGTACTCGACAGCCCGAGCATCAGCAAAGCGGGGCCGGCCACGCCGCCCGCCGCGATCGCACCGGCCAGCCACGGCAGATCGGCACGATGCAACGGCGCGGCGTCCGCGGCCGATGCGCGACGGCTGTGCCAACCGCGCAGCAGAATCCCGATACCGAGCCCGACGCCGCTGCCGAAATAGAAGAGGCCGGCAACCATGAACGGCGACATTGCACCGATCAGCGCCTTGGCGAGCGGTGTCGCGGCGCCGAACAGCGCGGCGGCGGCGAGCGCGACGAAAATCGCGGAATGTCTCGAGTTCATGGTCCGGGTCGAATTGACGTTGATGAAACTGGGCGTGGCTTTGGGTCGAGGCGGGCGCGCCTTACTTTTCGAAAGGCTGGCTGTATCGTGGTGCCCGGCTTGCCTGCGGCCTGACGATCCCGTCGTGATTATCGCGCGCCGTTTTGTCGGAGTGGACAGACGGGATCGCGCGCGCGTCGATCGACGATTTCCACCTCATCATTTCGGAAAACGAATTATCTGGTCGACATGTTTTCATGAATAGTCCTGCATATTATTGATGTTCGATCAGCACGGTCGAAACATCACGCGCGCCGTGGCCGATCGACGAATGTGGGTCGTCCGGTCGCGTTGACTGTTCGACGAGGGAGGGGATGTACCAGCAGGTTCAGCGCCGGTGGAGACAGTCCCGACCTGCCTCTGGCGAGGCAAGTCGGTCTGGGGTGTCATGCACCGCACGCGGCTTGCATGCGGCTACGCGCTGCTCGATGGACGGCAGTGCGGTGCGGATTACTCGTTGCCGGCCGATTGCTGCTCGACCTGCGGCGCGGCGTCGGTCTGCACCGGCGCTTCCGCTTCGGCCTGCGCCGGTTGCGGCGCGGCAGCAGCGGCCTCGGCCTGCTGCTCGGCCTTCGGCTGCTGCGGTGCGCCCTTGGCCGCTTGTGCCGCGCCCTTGCCCGGGCGGCGAGCCTTCAGGCGGCGCGCACGCGCCGCGTCGTCGTGCGTCACGCGTCCGGCTTCGTTGCCCTGCAAGTCGACGCGCACCGCGTCTTCGACGAGGCAGGACCAGTAGCGATTGCCGCGGCACCACGTCGACATCGCTTCGCGCAGTTCGGCTTCGTTGAGGCCGACGGCCTGCGCTTCGCGTGCGAGATCGTCCCAGATACCGACCTTGAGCGGCACTTTGGGGGCCGGATTCTTCGGGAACGCGCGCGGAAACTTCCGCTGCAGTTTGCCGATCGCGACGATGACCGGATCGACCGGCGCCGCCGGCTTCGCCGAAGCAGGCTTCGCCCGATGCTGCGTCTTCGCGCCGGCACCCGGCTTGGCGCCGCGGGACGGCTGGTCGCCGGACTTCGGCTTCGCGCCGGCGTCCGTCGGCGCTGCCGGCCGCTTTGCGTTGCGCTCCTGCTTGGCCTTCGCCGCGAGCTGCGCCCGCAATTCGGCAAGTTGTTCAAAACCCATAAATTCAATCCACCAGGAATATAAGGTGTGGTTCGTGCGGCCATGCCGCGCGGCACAACAGCTTCGCCGCCATGCGTGCGGCCGGCCTGCCGCCGGTGCGGAACACTACGGGGCCGCATCGCGCACGCCACTCTGTTTTCAGGCACCCGGCCTCGATGCCGGACAAGGCAGGAGTGGAAGTATACCGGTACGCGCGACAGCCGGTTGACTCGCCGGTCTGCATTTGCCCGATCCGGGGTGCCGGAAATGCGTCCGCGCGGTCGTGTTGCGCATTATATGGATACGCTTCCGGATGTCACGCCATTCGCGGCCCCTGCTGGAAAATTGCGCCGGGCCGGGCCGACGCGCAAGGCGCAAAGTGCGATCTTCCGCGCGACGGACGTCGAACGGCGTCGTGTCGCAACCGCGACGCATGGTGTAGCCGCCGACCTCGCACGACCCGCCCACTCGACACCCGTTTGCGCCGGCCGCGATACGCGACTCGTTGCGTGCGCATCGATCGCGTCGCGGACGAAGATCTCGGAAAGTGCGTAGTATGGCCGAATCGACTTCGTTGGCAGCATGTCCCCGCCTGCTTTTCTCCGCGCGTCCGATCGACCGGGCGCGATTCCGTTGCCTGCGAAACGACCTGGTTACACGAGATGGAGCGCAAGCATGGTTTCCCAAGACGACACCCCGCATGACGGCCTCACGCGCGAGGAGATTCACCATCGGCAGATCGACATGCGCGGTTATCGGCGCAGCGATGGCCTGTTCGAAGTGACGGCCTGCCTCGCGGACCGCAAGACCAGCGATTTCACGCCGCCCGGCGGCGCGCGAACGGTCGCGGCACTGACACCGCTCCACGATCTCGGCGTCACGCTGGTGTTCGACGTCGACATGGTCGTTCGCGGCGTCTCCACGTTCATGCGTTCGCATCCGTATGCGCAGTGTTCGGGCGGCGGCGACTCGCTGCAGGCGCTCGTCGGATTGAACATCGGCGCCGGCTGGAACAGCGAGGTTCGCAAGCGCCTGCCGTCCTGCGATACGTGCACGCACTTGAAGGAACTGCTCGGCCCGATCGCGACGACGGCCTACCAGACGATGGTCGGCATGCGGCGATCGTCGCTCGATTACCGCGACAGCGAAGGAAAGCCGCTCAAGATCGACAGTTGCTACGCCTACGGTGCATCGCGCGATCTCGTGAAACGTCTTTGGCCCGAGTACCACCAGCCTTCGGCACCGACGAAGGGCAGTTGAAGTTCCGACGCTCGGCGGTTCGGCGCTGTTTGCGGAAGTTTGCGAAACCGATAGTGCGCGAACGGCTGCGGGCCGTGCCGGTGTCGATCCGGCAGATCGGAGCCGCCGCACTCGTCATCAGAACACGCCCAGTGCCAGCCCTGCAGCAAGACCCGCGCCGAGTTCGGCGCAGCGCGCGAGCGCGTCGCTGTCGATCGTCTTCGTTGCGAGAATACGCTCCGGCGTCTGCGCATGCGTGCAGACGATCAGGCCGGGCGCCACGTTCTTCAGCCGCCATCCGGTCGCGATCCGGTCGATCTGGCGCAACGCGTTCTGCCCGTCGCTTCCCGCGCAGATCATTGCCGCATACGGGCGGCCGTTCACGCGATCGAGCGCCGCGTAGTAGCAGCGATCGAAGAAATCCTTCATCAGCCCGGACATCGCCGCAAGGTTCTCCGGCGTCGCGAACAGGTATGCGTCGGCGGCCAGCACGTCGTCGGCGCTCGTCGCGTCCGCACGCTGCAGCCTGACGTCGACGCCAGGCTGCTCGCGAGCCGCACCGGCAGCCGCTTCGGCCATCTGTTGCGTCCCTCCGGTCATCGTGTGATAGACGATCAACAGCGTTTTCATGGGTCGTTGCTCGCATTCGGCTTCGGGTGCGTCGGCAGTATCGTTGAGCCCAGGTCAAATGGCCAGCCGGCACGGATGGGCGTCATTTGGCGTTCGTTTTTCCCCGGATCGACCGGTTTGCCTGCTCGCCGACAGCGCGCGCATCGCAATGGATTCGATCTGCCCGGGGAGCCGGATGCTTCCGGATGTGTCCGGGACCGCGTTCAGTCTTGCCGGCGATGCCGTGCAACGCCGTCGTCGGGTCGCGCGTAGTACGCAAGGAACATATCGGCAGCCGATTCCGCGACCTTCTGCTGCTCCTGCGCCGTCAGCGGCGGCTGGCCCATCGTGATCTGCGGCCAGAACGCGAATGCCTTCACCGCGCCATGCAACTGATGTGCGGCGAACACCGGATCGGTGACTGTCAGGCGGCCGGCCGCCGCGGCCGCACGCACCCAGACCGTGACATCTTCCTCGCGCTCGCCGAGACGCTCGACCATGTCGCGCGCCCGTTCCGGCGAATGGATGGCCGCGCCGATCGCGACACGCGCCAGCGCGAGAAAGGCCTCGTCGTTCATCAACCGCAATTTGCGGTCGAGCAACGCGAGCAGTTGCTCGCGCAGCGGCACGTCGGCGCGATAGGTCGGCGAACTGCCGGTGCGAGTCGCATCCCACAACTTGTTCAGGATCGCGGCGAACAGCGTCTCCTTACCGGGGAAGTGGTTATAGACGGTGCGCTTCGACACGTCCGCGCGCGCAGCGATACGATCCATGCTCGTCGCATCGTAGCCCGCGGCGAGAAATTCCTCGATCGCCGCATCGACGATGGCCGCGCGCTTTCGGTCGGTCAGACGCTGAGGGGGAGTACTGGTATCCATACAGAAATTTTACACCGGGCAGTTTACTTATCCTAAAAATAAACTACACTGTTTAGTGTACTTTATTCTCCGGACGAACCGACATGGCATCGCCTCTCGTTTTGATTCATCGCATTTTGGGTTTCGCGGCCGCCCGACGCGGCCGGACGCTCTCGGGCAGTTCGCCGCAGCACAATGGCGAGCGCTTTGCCAATGTCGCGCCCCGCTCCGCCGAAGGATTGGGCAAGACACTGGGAATCGCCTGGAACATGCTGGTCAACAAGCCGCGTCATACCGTGCCCGCCGGCGCATTGCCCGTCGATTCGCTGACCCGCGCGGAACTCGATGCGGCGCCCGATCGCAGCCTGTATCGGCTCGGCCATTCGACGCTGCTGCTGAAGCTGCGTGGCGAATTCTGGCTGACCGATCCGGTGTTCGCGGAGCGCGCGTCGCCATTTCGGCGCATCGGCCCCAAGCGCTTTCATGCGCCGCCGATCGCGCTGGAAGATCTTCCGCCGCTGCGCGGCGTGATCCTGTCGCACGATCATTACGATCACCTCGACCGCGACACGGTGCTCGCGCTGGCCGCCACCACCGACGTGTTCGTGACGACGCTGGGCGTCGGCGATCGGCTCATCGAATGGGGTATCGATGCGAACAAGGTCCGCCAGCTCGACTGGTGGCAAAGCATCGATGTGGCCGGGCTGACGCTGACGGCGACGCCTGCCCAGCACTTCTCCGGGCGCAGCCTGTTCGACGGCAACAGTACGCTGTGGGCGTCGTGGGTGATCGTCGACGACGACCTGCGCGTGTTCTTTAGCGGCGATACGGGTTATTTCGACGGCTTCCGGGAGATCGGCGAGCGCCTCGGGCCGTTCGACGTCACGCTGATCGAAACGGGCGCCTATGATGCGCAATGGCCGTACGTTCACATGCAGCCGGAAGAAACCGTGCAGGCGCACATCGATTTGCGCGGGCGCTGGTTGATGCCGATCCACAACGGTACGTTCGACCTCGCGATGCATCGCTGGCAGGAGCCGTTCGAGCGGGTCACGGCGCTGGCGCTCGTGCGCGGTATCGAGCTGTCGACGCCCAGAATGGGCGAACGCCTCGATCTCCGCGCGCCGCATCGCGGCGAGCGCTGGTGGCGCACGGTCGACGAGCGCGCGGCAACGCCGGCGGCAAAATCGCGACGCTGGCAGCTTTGCGCATCGCAGGCGACGAAGTAGTCCGCAATCGCCGCACGCGCCTTCCGGGAGGATGGCCGTGCAGCGGCGCCGGGTGGTGCATTCGTTGCCGGCTTCCCCTGCACGTCGACGGCCTGCCTGTCGATCCGATTACTAGAGTAGAGAAGTCATGCATCCGGCATCCCTCCGATACATATCCGGCCAACGAAACGATGACGTCGCCATCGCGGCATTCGACCAGGCGAGCGACCGTTCGACCGGTCGCAGCCGCGAGAACGAGCTACGACAGACGCTCGCGGAGCGCGTCGCGAGATGGACCGAAGGAGTCGATCATCTTGACACGGCCATTCCCAACCTGAGCTTTCATCGAAGGGAAGCGCCGACGCAGCCGATGGAATGCATGGTCGAGCCGAGCTTCGGTCTCGTCGTTCAAGGCGCGAAGCGGGTCATGCAGAGCGGAGATGCCTATATCTATGACACGGACCGCTTTCTGATCACGTCACTCGACCTGCCCGGTTCGACGCAGATCATCGAAGCCAGCCCCGACAAACCGTTTCTCGGGCTCGGCCTCAAGCTCGATTTTCGCGTCATGGCCGAATTGATGATGCAAGTCGCGCCGGATCACGACGATGCGCCGGCCGGCCGCGGGCTCGTCGTCGGCGACATGACCGAGCCTCTGTACGACGCGCTGAACCGGTTACTCGCGCTGCTGGACGACCCGAACGCGATTGCCGTTCTCGCACCGTATGTCGAGCGGGAAATTTACTATCGGCTGCTGACGAGCGACCAGGGCGCCCGCCTGCGTCAGATTGCGTCCGCCGGCAGTCAGTGCAACCGCGTGTCACGCGCGATCCGGTGGTTGCGCGCTCACTACGACGAGTCGTTGCGTGTCGATGATCTCGCGGCGCAGGTTCAGATGAGCAGCTCGACCTTCCATCACCACTTCCGTCAACTCACCGGCATGAGTCCTCTGCAGTACCAGAAATGGATACGGCTCAACGAGGCACGTCGGCTGATGCTGGCGGAGCGGCTCGACGCCGCGTCGGCGGCGTTCAGGGTCGGGTATGCGAGCCCGACCCAGTTCAACCGGGAATATAGCCGGCTGTTCGGCAACTCTCCGCGAAGGGATATCGATAGCCTGCGAGGTGGCGGGGACGTCGCCTTGTCGATCGTCGCGAGTTATTGATGGCGGCACGGTGGGGGGATGTGTCGGCTATTACGGGTGAGCGGCGCAGGACTGGCGCCTCGCATGCGGGGTCGAGCGGGCTCAGACTGAAATGAAGCGCCCAACGCCGATATGTTTTCAACTCGGATGAATTGCTCGGCGTCTCCCTTCCTGCTTATTGTCAAACATCGCCGCCGTGTATCGTGCGGCCGGGTCCCACACTTTCACCTCTCCTTCGGCTACAGACGAACCGCCCCGAGCTGACGATTTCGGCGGACCGTCCCCTCCCCTCCCAACGGCTACGTCGGACCGGCCGCCTATAAATCCCCAATGTCAGCATTGTCTCGCGATGCTTCGCGACTCCGTTAATAGGGAGGCCGACGCATGCGTTGTCACGTGACAACTGGCGCTAAATATCAGAGCGCCCACCAGTCAATGGAGGGGGCGACGCGATCCAGTGATGCACTGATCCCCGCACTTCGACACCCGGAACAGTTGCCCCACCGCGAAGCGTATTGAAAACTACGAATTACGTATTCACCACAACGAATCTCGGTGAAGCCGCGCCAGTCTTCGTTGCCCACATGCCAAAAAACCATACGCCCCCATTTCCGGGTGTCACCACGCTCATTTGCCGTGAAACAGCATGAAGAATATGGCGCAAACCATTGCCACACAAGGATTTCTGGCAAGCGTCGATTTTCGTAAAATGTTTCACGGACCGACCCCCTCGCGTTGCTACACGTCGCCAACACACGGATTCGACGCCAATAGTGACCCAGATTGCATGAATCTCCTGCATATCGGGGCCCTCCAGCGCGGGAATCTGATACTCGCCACGAAACCAGCCCCTGCCCTATTGGCCCATGCGAGCGGCAATGCAGGGTTTCGTACCCTCTATAAATAGGGACACATCAAAACCATCCCTATATCCCGCACGAACATGCGCAGCAATCGCTCAGCGCGTTGCGCCAGCACCCCGAGCGTACACACGAAGATAAGGGAATCAAGCTGCTGACTACACAGTTCGTACCGCGCCACCCCAGACGCGCCTTGCAACGCCTCCCCGGGATACTCCGCTCCCATATAGCCATCCGTTGCCCGAGCTTTCAGGCGCCCGCTCCCGTTGTCACGTGACAACCGGCGACTCACCCACGAGCCGGAGGGACCAGAAATATCCGCATCGGCTTTCTTCCTGAGCAACATGCCAGCTACGCAGCGGGCATCGGCAACCACGACTACGTCTTGACGATCGGAAAGTTGCTCCTGGGAGGCGCGCTTGAATGTGTTTGTCACGTGACAACCCGTCTCACCACCGGATAGACGTACGTCAGGATTATGTGAAGCACCTCTGTAATTGAAATGAAGCGATTCTTCCGCAGCCCACGTCGCAATCGCATCGAGAACTTTCGCTCGATGTGGCCGGACCTCGAAGCAATCAATGTCCGGAGACTTGTCACGTGACAACCGGCTCCTTCCTCGATACCACGCAACACCGTCGTCTCGGTTCGTATCGAATTCCGTATGAGACCAAGTGCGACGAGACATCAATTCTCCATGCAACGGTTTCATTGTCGATGTCAACGACAGTTGAATTTGCCCGCGTTCGTGCAGCCGTGATTTGTTATTTTTTAGTCAATACGCATAAATGACGCCTTGGCCGTTCGGCCTATTTGTCACGTAACAACCGCAGAGATCAAAAGATATTCACCACATCGAACACTTTTCTGGACATTTCGGTAATAACTGCATATATTACGCAAAACTCCTTGGAGGGATTTAATGGCTTTCAAGATCGCCGTCAGTAATCAAAAAGGTGGGACTGGAAAGACGACCATCTCCGTCAACATCGCGGCTGCGTTCGAAGCCGGCGGCAACAAAGTCGCGTTGATCGATGCCGACCCTCAGGGCACTTCCGTCCGTTGGGTCACGAGCGGCGAGAACACGCTGCCGATGACGGTCCTTTCGCTGGCTCCCGCCGGCCGCGGCATCGGGGGCGAGATCAAGAAGCAGGACGCGAATTTTGACGTGATCGTCGTCGACTGCCCCGGCAACCTTGAGGACCCGCGTATCGCATCCGTCCTGGAAGTGGCCGACTTCTGCCTGGTGCCGCTTTCGCCATCGCCGGCCGATCTGTACAGCACGGTCGCGATGATCCGCATGATCGAGTCGATGCGCGCCGTTCGAAATCCTCAACTTTCTTCCGCATTAATGCTGAATAGCGTCAATGGAAAAACTAAAATGCGTGAAGAAATTTTAAAAATTCTACGGGCTGAAGAAATAGGGGAGCATCTGCTCGACAGTCAGATCGCGCAACGCGAGGTCTATCGTCAGACGTTCGCGCTCGGCACCACGATCCATCACCACAATCGATACCTGAAGGGCCTGAAGGAAGCCCGCGCGGAAATCGAAAAGCTGGTCACGGAAATGGCCCAATACATCGCGTCGACGCGCGCTACCGGAACCGCCCATGGCTAAGGACACCTCGAAAGACAAGAAACCGACCGGCAACCTGCATCTCGCAGCCGGCCTGTTGCGCGGACTCGCGCAAGAAAATGCGGCGCTCGAAACGCGGCTGCCCGAGCCGGCGGCCGCACCGGCTGCCGTCGTCGAAGCGGCGCCTGCCAGTGGCCCGGCCGCAACCGCGCCCGCCGGTACGCCCGAGCTTGGCGCGCCGCAGAAGGTCCTGGTCAAGGACTGCATCCCGAACCCGTTCAACCCGCGCGTGTTCTACTCGGAATCGAGCCTGCACGAGCTCGCACTGACGTTGAAGCGAGAAGGGCAGATCGAGCCGATCAAGGTCACGCGGCTTCCCGAGTTCCCGGGCAAGCTCGTCGTGATCGACGGGCAACGCCGGCTGCGCGCGACGAGCATCAACGGCGACGAGACGATCAATGCGACGTTCCGCACCGATCACACGCCCGAGCAGCTCTATACGATCGCGTATCGGGCGAACCACGACCACGAACGCCAGACGATCTTCGATGATGCGATCGCGTGGAAACGTCTCCTGGACGAGAAGGTCTTTTCCGACCAGAACACGCTGGCGGAGAAAATCGGCAAGGACAAGGCTTCGATCAGCAAGACGCTGTCGCTCAACGCGCTGCCGAACACGCTGCTGGAGCGGATGGCCAGTGCGAACGACGTGGTCGGTCTGCAGGCTGCGTACTTCCTGAAACTGATCTTCGAACGCCTCGGCGAGGCGACGGCCGATCGGCTGCTGACGGCCGTGATCGACCGGAAAAAATCCGTCCGCGATCTCGAGAATTTCCTGCGTGCGCAGAGTGACGGCGCCAGGAAGGCCGGGCGTACGCGCTATAGCGTTCGTCATGACTTCGCGCTCGAATCCCGCGCGATCGGCCAGTTGAAGACGTATCCCGACGGGCGTCTGGACCTGCAGCTCAAGGGCGTCGACGCATCCCACCAGGAAGCGCTTGCCGACAAGCTCAAGACCGTCATCGACGCGTACGTCACGGAGCTGGCCACGGCCCCGTCGAAATAACACGCTAGCGGCAAAAGGCCTCGCCTTCGCGCTGCACCGCCAAGCCGGACCTCGACATGGTCCGGCAAATGGTGCGCACGACGGCGAGGCCTCGTTCAGTTGCCTGCGAGACTGCTTTTGAGCAGGAATTCCAGCAGGTCGTCCGAGGTCGGCTCGCCCCACGTATCGAGCGCCAGCCACCGGAAGAAACTGGTTTGCGCCAGCTTGCTCGCCTTCTTCTTCGGCGACAGCGTCAGGTCCTTCGAACCCGCCACCGTCTCGTTGTAACGCTCGATCAGCTTGGTCTGGTCGTCGATCTCCAGTTCGCGGAAATACGCGCCGGCTTCCTCGACCTTCGCCGCCAGATACTTGTCGCGAATCTGTTCCTGCTTGCTCTGCGCGGATTCCTTCGCCGGTGCGGCCGCTTCGGTTCCCTGCCCATCGGCCAGCGTGTAGCCGTGCGTCAGCGCCTTGCGGAAGTACGCGGCGACGTTGTCGACCGGCGTCGCATTCTTCTTCGTAGTCCGATTGAGCGTATAGGCGATCGCCGCCTTAATGCGCTGCACGCCGTATTGCGTGATCAACCGGCGCGCTTCCGAGCGCGGAATGCCGAACTTCGCGACCTCCTCGACCAGCGCTTCGTTCTTGACGTCGCCGTCTTCGACCGTATCGGTGCTCTGCTTGCGCGTCACCTTGAACTGCACGGCTTCCACGCTACGGCCGGATTTGTGTTCGATCAGCTCGAGCGTGTGGTCCGATACTTCGTTCACCTCCTGGATGCACGGCACCAGGACCTTGCTCTTGAACAGCTTGTATTCCTTGTACGACTGCGACGCCTTGTCCTGGCCGAGAATGAGGTCACGGAATTTCGGCAGCGGAATCTTCGCGGTGATGCCGATCCCCTCGTAACGCACCGTGTTTTCCCACAGCGCGAGCGAATGCGACCGCCGGAACTCGCGGGCGATCCGCATATCGATCAGCGCGTAGATTTCGGGATTGAGCAGTTCGCTGCGAATCTGGTCGGAGAAGCTGTACTTCAGCACCGATTGCTCGAGCTCCGCGCCGGCGAGCAGGCCCGACGCTTTCCAGACCGTCGAACGGTCCGCGGCCAGGTAGTCCCAGTTGACGACGGTACTGATCAACGAGTTGACCGTGTCCTTCACGTACTTCGTGTTGTTGCTGTTCAGCCCGCTCTCGTGCGACAGCGACGCGATCGAAATCGAGAAGCTCGTTCGGCCCGGTTCGAACGCCTCCTGCCGAAGCGCGTTCTTGATCAGCGAGCTGAACATCTTGCGCTGCTGCAGACCGATCTTGCCGGACTTCGGCGCGATATGAATCGCCTGGACCGCCTTGCGCAGCAAGTCGGGAGGCTCGGGGGTCTGAAACAGCGAAACCTGTTTGTCTGAGCCTTTGCTTGCGGGCTTGCGCGGCATCGTGGTGTCCGGGTAAGGTTGCCTTATTGAAAGCGGACTTTATACCTTTTCGCGCCACGGGGCAACGTCCTTGCTCTAGCATCACTTTCACTATTTTGTCTAAGTATCAGATATGGAAGGAAAAATACGGATTCGACGATTTGCGCAGAACCCCATATCCGTCTACCTTTTGACCAAAATTCCTCCCAAAAGCCGCTACCTTTCCCGTCCGCGTCGCGAAACCCGGCACAAGATTTGCCACCACGAAGGTACCCATCCATGGGGGCAAACGGATGGAATCGAGATCGCAAGAGGGATTCGTGGTGCCCTGCAATACGGCCGCGATTTCTCCCATAACTTGCTACCTTTGTTGGTTCCCATACGAGGGTACCTGTCAGCGTCGTCGACCGCATTGCTTTCCGGCCCGAAGGGAGAAATCGCTCCCATAAAAGGCAACCTTCCGATTTCCCCATAAAAGGTAACCTGTCCGCAGCCCCGCTCCTGTCTATGGGAAAGCTTTATAGGACTGTTGAGCGAAGGACAGCGAATCGATCGAAACCGGCTCCCATAAATGGGTACCTTTGAAACGCCCCATAACTGGCTACCCGAAGAAAATCTCTGTGCATCGATTCGACTATCGACGCAAAAAAGCGCCCCATAAAAGGCTACCTCCACGCGTTCCCATAGACGACTACCTCACGCGATGGACGGTCGATTTCCCATAACCGGATACGTTCGCCCCATATCCACAACCCTGATTTCCCACAACCCGGTACCCCAAACCCCAAATCCACAGACCTGAAGCCCCAAACCCTTCCACCTGTGCTCCCATAAATGGGTACCGAACACCGCTCAAACCCATGCCAGGCAAGGCTGTGAGCCGTCTAAAAGTAGTTAAAGAAGTAAACGTGGTTTACCAAAGATGTAAACACACGTGCGCTTGCACAGAAAAACGAACCCCATAAACCGCTACCAATGGGAGTCGTCTATAGGAAGCCAACCACCCAGATCTCCCCATCCACGCCCCCTTTGGCCCCGTTTGACCCGCCGTTCCTGAAAGGCTTCAGGCGTGGCAAGGCATCCCGAGAAGGTGAGTACCCACTCACAAGCACCGAAACGTAGAAACTTATGGGAGGAAATCCCTGGATTCGACGTAGAGGTTCCCGCTTATGGGACCCGAAAACGGGCCGCACGACCCTCCTGCCGCCTGTGATCGACCAGCCGAACGGATCGGTCGCTTTCCTTCACAGCAGTTCGAAATCATCCGGGACTGTCTGCGAATGGTTTTTTGTACTCGCACGACCTCGTCTACGGACAAATTATTGTCGATCGCCTGTGACGCTGCTCGCCAAATTTAGCCTGTGGACTGTGCCCGGAGGAATCCGCGCCGGGCTGTTTTTCATCCCCACGCCGTGTCCGTTTTTCTACCTTTGAAACCACGGCCGGGAAGTTTTGCAGTGGCCGCTGCAGGCAACGAGGGACTCATACCACGGCCCGAAAAGCAGACCGGATGCCGAAAAGCCTTCGCACAGTGTGCCCCTTGGGACAACTTGGCAAACTTCATCGATATCGTTACCACCCAACGTGAAGATGCCGTCGGTGCCGACGCTCACCGCAACCGATTTCCGCGATGCTCCCGAACCTGCTCACCTTTCCCCGAAGCGGCATCCCGGAAAAGCTCACCGATCGGATAAAGCACAGGTAGAAGCAAGCTGTGCAGATCGCCGCTCCGTCCACATAAGGCACCATCGATGGGAGCAAACAAGAAACGATCGGCATCGATACGTGACGCCCGACGCGTCGGCAAGCACGGCCGCATCGACGGACAAGCCTTCGCTCCATATGTATCTCCACCGGACGCGCGCTGATCGCTCATGTCGGGTTGTAGCGCATGCGTGCAACCAATCGAGCCGACGTCTTCACCGCTCGCACTAGCCGGCCTTTTTCGTCAGACCTGTCCATCGACAGGGAGCCTTGTCTCCACAGGTAACCTTTTGCATCACGAGGCGGCAACGGTTGCCGCACGAATCACCGCACCCGCAACGACGCAACGTAATCGCCTTGATCGTCGACGAAGCGAATCGTGGTCGTTTATGGGAGGAACCGTCGCTCGAGCCGCATCGAACGATGACGTGACGTGTGGATCGACTGCCGCTGCGGTGATCGCGCAAGCACGACGAGACTCACGTCGTGTATCGGCGTATCGGTATCACCACCCGTGAAACAGCCATCAGGGTCTCGCGCCGTATCGCGTACCGCGATTTCCGTCATCGAGCGCAGGACCCACGTTGTCTCCCATACGTATATCCCCAATTCCGTCAGCACGTTGACGCCACAATTCTTGCGACACGGTTATGATGCACAGGTCCTGATCGCGACATGACGACCGATCAGGGCAGGGGCGGTATCTCGATGGTTTTTCAAACCGTGATGGTCATCAAAAAAGAGAGTTCAGCGATGCGAATCCAGATCAGAAAACTCACGCTGGCTGCTACCGCAGCCGCTTTCCTGTTCGGCTCGGCCGTTCCGGCTTTTGCGCAGGAAACCGCCAGCGCACCGGCTGCACCGGCAGCACAGGACGCCAAGGCCGCGAAGAGCGAAGCACGCAAGGCGGCCAGGGCCAAACGCAAGGCCGAACACAAGGCCGCGCGTGCGAAGAACAACGCCGAGCTGAAGAAACTCGAAGACGCCGGTTACAAGCCGGCGGCCAATGATCCGAACTATCCGCAGAACCTGCAGAACGCGGAGAAGAAGGCCGGCGCAGCCAGCCAGTAAGCGTTGTCTGGCGGCAAGCCACGGCTCCATCCGCGGCTTGCCGCGTGCGCCGCGATCATGCGATGCACGAAGGTAAACACGTTCCGCAGGTTTATCCAATTTGATTTGGAATCCTGCTCATATCGAAAATATACGGCACACATGCAGGGGTGAGCGCCACCCACCCTACACAGTCGCGCTTCCCGTTGCCTTCAGCCAGTCCTTGAACGCGCGTACGGCGTCATCGTCCGCCCGTGCGGACGCCACATACGTGAAGTAGCGCCATGGCGGCAGCGCCGGTTCGCTGAACGGCTGCACGAGCCGGCCTTCGGCGATGTCGTCGGCGACGAGCGCGATCGGCCCCATCGCGACGCCGAGCCCGTCGAGCGCGCCTTGCAGCGTCAGGTAGAAATGCTCGAGGGTGAGCGAGTGCCGCGGCACGAGATTCGGATGCCCGGCCGCCGCGAGCCATTCCGGCCACATGCCCGGATAGGTTGCCGCGTGCAGCAGCGTGAAGCCGGCGAGATCGGCGGGCGTATCCAGCGACCGGCCCTCCAGCAACTTCGGCGCGCACACCGGCAGCCGCACTTCGGACAGGAATTCCTCCGCGACGTACCCGTCGATGGCCTGCGGGCCGCCGCGAACGATCAGGTCGACCTTGTCGCGCAACTTGTCGATCGGCTCGTTCGACGTCGACAGCCGCACCTCGATGGCCGGATGCGCGACCTGGAACGACGACAGCTTCGGGACGAGCCAGCGCAGCGAGAACGTCGCGGGCGCGCTGACGCGCAGCACGCGCTGCTGTGCGTGGCCGAAATGCTGTGCGGTGGCGAGCGCGATCCGGTCGAACGAAGCGCCGACCTCGGCGAGGTACGCGCGCCCGGCCGCGGTCAGTTCGACGCGCCGGTTGTGGCGTTCGAACAGCGGCCGGCCAAGCCATGCTTCCAGTTGCTGCACATGCCGGCTGATCGCGCCGTGCGTCACGCACAGCTCGTCCGCGGCCAGCGTGAAGCTGCCGAGCCGCGCGGCGGCTTCGAATGCGCGCAGCGAATTCAACGGAGGGAGTCGTCGGGCCATTGCATCGTTTCGTGTGAAATTTACTCACACGATGGTTCAGGTTTAATCGTTTGATCGGGTGATCCGGCTCCGTCAATATGGCACACAAACGGCCGACCTGGCCGAACCAGTGTCTGAATTTCTCACATGGAGTACGGAGCATGCCGAACGTGGTGGTCGTGGGCGCCCAATGGGGCGACGAAGGCAAGGGGCGCGTCGTGGACTGGCTGGCGGCGCAGGCCGATCTCGTCGCACGCTACAACGGTGGCCACAATGCGGGCCACACGCTGGTCGTCGGCGGCAACACGTACAAGCTCGCGCTGCTGCCGAGCGGCATCGTGCGCGGCAAGCGTGGCGTGATCGGCAACGGCGTGGCGCTCGACCCCGAAGCGCTGCTCGCGGAAATCGGGCGGATGGCCGAGCTCGGGCTGTCGGTGACGCCGGACAACCTGTCGATCGCCGAGAACGCGACGCTGGTGCTGCCGATTCACCGTGCGATCGACCAGGCGCAGGAGCGTTTGCGCCGCGAGCCGATCGGCACCACGCTGCGCGGGATCGGGCCGGCCTACGAGGACAAGGTCGGGCGTCGCGGGCTGCGCGTCGGTGATCTCGCGGAACCGGACGGACTCGCCGCCAAACTCGACGTGCTGGTCGACCATCACAACGCATGGTTCCGCGGCCTGGGGCTCGACGAGTACGATCGCGACGCGATGCTGGCGACGCTGGTCGCGCTCGCACCGAAGATCCTGCCGTTCGTGCGTCCTGTCTGGGCCGACCTCAACGACGCGACCGATCGCGGCGAGCGCATCCTGTTCGAGGGTTCGCAGGCCGTGATGCTGGATATCGACTGGGGCACGTACCCGTTCGTGACGTCGTCGGGCACCGTGGCCTCGGCCGCGGCCGCCGGCACCGGGCTCGGTGCGGCGAAGCTCGGCCACGTGCTGGGTGTCACGAAGGCGTATGCGACGCGGGTCGGCGGCGGCCCGTTCCTCACCGAGCTGACCGACGCCACCGGCGAAACGCTGCGTGCGCGCGGACAGGAGTTCGGCGTCAACACCGGCCGGCCGCGACGCTGCGGATGGCTCGACGCCGCGCAACTGCGCCAGGCCGTCAGGATCTCGGGCATCGATTCGCTGGCGCTCACCAAGCTCGACGTGCTCGACGGCTTCGAGTCGATCGCGCTGTGCGTCGGTTACGAATTCGACGGCGCGCGCGTCGATCATCTGCCCGCGAGCCTCGATGCGCAGTCGCGCGCGAAGCCGCTCTACGAACGGTTCGAAGGCTGGCAAGGCTCCGTGAAGGGCGTGCGCGAGCGGGCGGCGCTGCCGCGCGCCGCGCAGGATTTCATTGCGCGCATCGAAGCTGTGGCGGGGGCGCCGGTTTCGATGATCACGACCGGCGCGGAGCGCGACGACACGATCGTGTTGCGCGATCCGTTCGATGCGGCCGCCGCCGCGTAACGCGCGAGACGCGAAGAGCGTCGATCGACGCGCGGTATCGTGGTCGGCCGGTCGTTTTTGCCGACCGTTCCCGTTGGTTCGTCGACCCATTCGGTACGGACGGACGACCGGCCCGGATGCCGTGCGGCGAACGGCTCGGCGGCACGATTCGGCATCCGGATCGTGCCGCATACGGCGAACTGGACACGCCTGCAACGCTGCTGTACTGTTCCGCACAATTCGCGCCAGACCGGCTCGTGCCGGCGCCGCCGGCCCCCTGGCCGCACGGCGGTGCGACGTGACAATCCCGGGGGCAGGTCGATGGACACGTTACAGATGATGCGCATTTTCGTCCGGGTCGCGGAGGAGGGCAGCTTCACGAGCGCGGCCCAGCGCCTGGACATCACGACGGCCTACGCGTCACGCTCGGTCGCGCAACTCGAAACGCATCTGCGCACGCGCCTGCTCAACCGCAGCACGCGCCGCATCGCGCTGACCGACGCCGGGCAGCGCTATCTCGACCGCTGCCAGCGCATCCTCGGCTATATCGACGAAGCGGAAGCCGAGGCGGCCGACGCGCAGGCGAAGCCGTCCGGACGGCTGCACGTTCACGCGACGACGAGTTTCGGCCAGTCCTACGTGATGCCTGCGGTCGTGCGCTACCGCGAACGCTATCCGTCGGTCGCGGTCGAGCTGACGCTGTCGCAGCACGTGCCCGACATCATCGACGAAGGCTACGACGTGTCGCTGCAGCTGAGCACGACGGAGCTGCCCGATTCCGGGCTGGTGTCGCAGCGGCTCGGCGACGTGGGCAGCGTGCTGTGCGCGTCGCCTGCCTATCTGAAGGCGCGCGGCACGCCGCGCACGGTGAGCGATCTCGCCGGGCATGCGTGCCTGCGGCTCGTCACGCCGCTGTTTCCGCGCGACCGCTGGCATCTCGACGGCCCGAACGGCCGCGAAACGGTCGAATTGCCGCTGCCGGATTTCCAGGTGAATATCGCCGATGCGCTCGGCACCGCGCTGCGCGCGGGGCTCGGGATCGGCTCGCTGCCGATGTCGGCGGCGCTGCCCGCGCTCGCGAGCGGCGCGCTGGTGCGTGTGCTGCCCGATTACCGGCTGCAGAAGCTGACGGTCTACACGTTGTATGCGTCGCGTCAGTATCTCGATGCGAAGATCCGCACGTTCGTCGATTTCCTGCGGGAATGCGTGCCGGAGATGCTGGCCGCCGACGAGGCTGCGTTGAACGCTTGTTGCGCGTCCCGTCAATCCTGATTCACGCATGATCGGCACGTGAGTGCCGCGCACGGTCTTTCAGCTTGACGGAAATGGTTCGTATTCCTTTATTAAAAGCGGGTGGCGCAGGAATGTGTGCGGACCGTTCCCGCCAACGATGCCCGTGCCATCGGCATGCCTTTATGAAAACGCTCGCTTTCGATATCGAACATCGTTGGTTCGGCCAGCGGTAGGCGCCTTTTAGAATCGGTTCGACCTGCTTCATCGCATGCGCGCTTCGTGCGCGCCCACTTCATCGAACCCGAAACGACATGGCAGATCGACACTCCAGCATCCGCCGCCGGCTCATTCATGCCGGCCTGGCGATCGCGGCAGGTGCCGCCGCCCACCCGGGCCTTGCGCTAGCCAGCGCGGCCGGCGCGCGGACGTTGCGCATCGGATATCAGAAAGGGCCGCTCAGCCTGCTGAAGGCGCGCGGCACGCTGCAGGGCAAGCTCGCGACACTCGGCGTGAACGTCACGTGGACCGAGTTCCCGTCGGGCCCGCCGCAACTCGAGGCGCTGAACGCGGGATCGATCGATTTCGGCGATGTCGGCGAAGCGCCGCCGATCTTCGCGCTCGCGGCCGGTGCGCCGCTCGTCTACTACGCGCAGACGCTGGCCGGTCCGGCGACCGAAGCGGTGGTCGTCGCGAAGGATTCGCCGATCAAGACCTTTGCCGATCTGCGCGGCAAGCGCATCGCGCTGGTGAAGGGATCGAATACGCACTTCCTGCTGGTGAGGCTGCTGCAGGCCGCGAAGCTCGGCTATACCGACGTCACGCCGGTCTGGCTGTCGCCGTCCGATGCGCGGGCGGCGTTCGAGAACCGTTCGGTCGATGCGTGGATCATCTGGGATCCGTTTCTCGCGGTGGTCCAGCAGGCATTTGGCGCGCGTATCGTCGCGGACGGCACGGGGCTCGTCGAGAACCGCAGCTACTATTTCGCGTCGCGTACGTACGCGCAGCGCAATGCCGACGTGCTCGACGCGGTCGTGTCGGAACTGGCGACGGTCCAGCGCTGGCTCGACGCGAACCGCGCGCAGGGCGCGGCCGAATTCTCGAAGCTGTGGGGCATTCCGGAGCCGGCCGTGGCGCTCGCGTTTCGCCGTGCGCGCTTCGGCGTCGAGCCCGTCACCCGCGACACGCTCGCGTACCAGCAGCGCATCGCGGACGTGTTCTATCAGGCCGGCATCCTGCCGAAACGCGTCGACGTCAGCCTCGCTGCGCCGCCCTCGCTCGCGTGAACGAATAGCCGGCCCGACGATCGGGGGCGCGGCGAGCAACTTCCTCGCTTGCGAAATCCGGTCATGGCGCGACCCGCGACAGAGGCACCGCTTCGCCGCGCAGCCTCGCGACGTCGCGGCCCGGTGCGTCGCCGAACAGCCGGGCGTATTCGCGGCTGAACTGCGACGCACTCACGTAGCCGACGCTTCGGCACGCCTGCCGCGCATCCATCGCCGACAGGCACATCAGGCGGCGCGCCTCCTGCAGCCGCAGCACCTTCTGGCATTGCAGCGGACTCATCGACGTAACCGCACGGAAGTGATGGTGGAAGGTCGACGGACTCATCTCCACCTGTCGCGCGAGCGCGTCGACCGCCATCGGATCGAGGTAGTGGTCGCGAATCCATGCGACGGCGCGCGAGATGCGCTGGGTCGTCGAACCGGCGTCGCCGATCTGCGCGACGCGCGCGCCCGACGGGCCGCGCAGCAGCCGGATGAGGATTTCGTCGACGATCAGCGGTGCGAGCAGGTCGAGGTCGTCCGGTTGTGCGATCAGTTGCATCAGCCGCGCGACGGCGTCGACGATTTCGGGCGTTGCGTCGAGCGTGTCGAGCGCGCCGTAGTCGACCGCCTTCGGCAGTCCGTGCGGAAAGACGACCGGCGTGAGCGCCGCGATACGGTGCGAATCGAGCTCGAGTTGCGCGTAAAGGAATGGCTCGGTCGGGTTCGCGCGCGTCACGCGTCCGGTCACGGGCAGGTCGGCGGTGGCGACCAGCATCCGCGATTCGTCGATCCCGTAGGTAGCGTCGCCGACCCGCATCGATTTCGCGCCTTGCCCGACGAGGCTCAGGCACGCGTGGTGCACACCGTGGTTCCACTGCGGCGACGGTGCGGAAGCGCGCGCGACGCGCATGCCGCGCAATGGAAGGTCGAACATGCCGTCGTGCGGCGCGTACGCGGCGATCAGCGCCGCGAGCCGGGCCGTGGGTAACCGGGCGGGCGACCGGGCATCGTGATCCGGCGGGGTGCGCGGTTGCGGCGGCGTTCGGGCGTCGATTTCCATGTTGGGTAAGCGGTTGGCGGAGTGAGCGATGCAATGCGTGCGGCCGCGATCCCCTGTCGAGGCGCATGGCACGGCGCTCACATCGTACGGCGAGTCGCGTGCGCGGGATTGCCTAAACCTGTCCGAAATTAGCCCGATCATCCGGACCTGCGTGGTCGGCGGCCGCGTCGCCCGTCGGTGCAACGTGTGCAGCGCACAAATTCGGAAATTAAGGCAAAACAATCGCAGGATCGGGCAAGCCATTTTCCGGCGGTTTCCCTACCATTGCACCTGCTGAAGGAAATGCGATTCAGCGCGCCCGGATGATGCGGGCGACACCGTCCGCGTGATGCGCGGACGCCGCCGGCCTTGCCGCGTGCGTCGCCGCCGCGAATCGCCGGAAAAGACTCAGGACTGCTACTGAACGATCGTGCATCGGGCTTGCCGAGGCCGGTTTGCGCCTGTTGCAAGCCGGTGCGTGCCTGTCGCGAGCGTGCCGACCGACCCGGCTGAGCCGGTGGCGGGGCCGCTGCATTGGCCGGGCCGATGCGGGCCGGCTGCGGCGCGGCGTCGGGTGCAGGTAGACGGGCAGTCGTCCGCGCAGGGGAATCCGGACAAATGGACCAACTTCAATCGATTCGGGCATTCGTGACGGTGGCAAGGGAAGGCGGATTTCGCCGGGCGGCGACGCGGTTGCGCGTGTCGACCGCGATGGCGAGCCGGCTGGTCGACGCGCTCGAGACGCGCCTCGGCGCGCGCCTGCTTCAACGCAGTACGAGCCATCAGTCGCTGACGGAAATCGGCGAGCTGTATCTCGCGCGCGTCGAGCGGATTCTCGGTGCGATCGACGAGATCGACGGTCGTTTCGTCGCGATGGGCAGCAAGCCGGAAGGCGTGCTGCGCGTGGCCGCGCCGGTTGCGTTCGGGCTCAGCCAGTTGAGCGCGCTGCTCGATCGTTTCGTGCACCGGTTTCCGGACGTGCGGCCGACCGTGACGCTGACCGATGCCCACGTCGACCTGACTGCCGAGGACATCGACGTCGCGTTCCTGACGGACGGCATGCCGGTGTCCGGCGCACACGCGTTGCATACGCTGGCCGCGTACGAATCCGTGCGGGTCGCGGCGCCCGATTATGTCGCCGCGCACGGCGGCGCTGCGGCATCGGGCGACTGGCCGGACATCGCGGCCGTGCGGCTGGAGCTGCCGGCGGCCGACGACGATCCCATGGCCGGGGTGCGATCCGGTGCGGCAACGAGCAATGCGGGCGTCGGCCATCTCGAGATGGCGCGGCGGCTGGCCGTGGCCGGCATGGGCGCCGCGGTGCTGCCCGCGTATCTCGTCGACGCCGATCTGGCAGCCGGCACGCTGGTGCGCGTGGCCCCGCTGCACCCGCTCGCGCCCGTCACGTTGAAGCTCGCGCATGCGCGTGCCGCGCGTTTGCCGGCCGCCGCGCGCGCGTTCATCGAATTCGCCGGCGCCGCATTCCGGCCCGCGCACTAGCAGTCTGGCCGAACCCCCGGCACCGTGCGCCCGCGAAGGCCGCGGGCTCGCCGTTCTTTTTTCGGAAGCAGTTCGGCAAACGAACGCTCCGCAGGGTGCAACGCACACCCGCAACACGCGTCCGCATCCGCGGCGGACAGGACATTGCAGGTCCGCCGCGCGTCAGGGCCATGAGGAGATCTGGTGATTCCCATTGAAGGTCGTCTAATTGTGAGAGGTCGCTCCATGCGCGTCGAACGGGTTCCATACCGCTTAATCACTGCCGCAACGGTTGCCGTTTTCCTGGCCGCGTGCGGGAAAAAAGAAGCGGCGCCGCCGCCGCAAACGCCGGAAGTCGGCGTCGTCACCGTGCAACCGCAAGCCGTGCCGGCGGTGACCGAACTGCCGGGCCGCACCAGCGCGTTCCTGGTCGCGCAAGTGCGCGCGCGGGTCGACGGCATCGTGCTGCGCCGTGAATTCACCGAAGGCACCGACGTCAAGGCCGGTCAGCGCCTCTACAAGATCGATCCGGCGCCGTACATCGCGGCGCTGAACAGCGCGAAGGCGACGCTCGCGAGGGCGCAGGCGAACCTCGTCACGCAGAACGCGCTGGTCGCGCGCTACAAGGTGCTGGTCGCCGCGAACGCGGTCAGCAAGCAGGATTACGACAACGCAGTCGCCACGCAAGGCCAGGCCGCGGCGGACGTCGCAGCCGGCAGGGCGGCGGTCGATACCGCGCAGATCAACCTCGGCTATACGGACGTCGTGTCGCCGATCAGCGGCCGCGTCGGCATCTCGCAAGTGACGCCGGGCGCTTACGTGCAGGCGAGCCAGGCGACGCTGATGTCGACCGTGCAGCAGCTCGATCCGGTGTACGTCGACCTCACGCAGTCGAGCCTCGAAGGGCTGAAGCTGCGTCAGGACGTGCAGAGCGGCCGTCTGAAGACGAGCGGCCCGGGCGCGGCCAAGGTGTCGCTGATCCTCGAGGACGGCAAGACCTACTCGGAGCCGGGCAAGCTGCAGTTCTCGGATGTGACGGTCGACCAGACCACCGGCTCGGTGACGATCCGCGCGGTGTTCCCGAACCCGAATCGCGTGCTGCTGCCGGGGATGTTCGTGCGCGCACGGATCGAGGAAGGCGTGAACGAGAACGCGTTCCTGGTGCCGCAGATCGGCGTCACGCATGACCAGAAGGGTCAGGCGATCGCACTCGTCGTGAGCGCGGCCAACAAGGTCGAGATGCGTCCGTTGACGACGACCGGCACGTACGGTCAGAACTGGATCGTCGAAGGCGGTCTGCAGGCGGGCGATCACGTGATCGTACAAGGCGTCGACAAGGTGCGCCCGGGCGCGACCGTGAAGACCGTCGCCGCGCAGCTCGCCCCGGCGCCGGACGCCGCATCCGCCACATCGGCAGGCGCCGCGCCGGCGAGTACCGCGACGAGTGCCGCAGCGAGTTCGGCCGCCGCGTCGAGCGCGCAATAACAGGGAGTCCTTTTCATGGCCAAGTTCTTTATCGATCGCCCGATCTTCGCGTGGGTGATCGCGATCGTGCTGATGCTGGCCGGCGTTGCATCGATCTTCAAGATGCCGATCGCGCAGTATCCGACGATCGCACCGCCGACGATCCAGATCCAGGCGAACTATCCGGGCGCTTCCGCGAAGACGGTGGAAGACACGGTGACGCAGGTGATCGAGCAGCAGATGAGCGGTCTCGACAACTTCCTGTACATGTCGTCGACGAGCGACGATTCGGGCAACGCGACGATCACGCTGACCTTCTCGCCGGGCACGAATCCGGACGTCGCGCAGGTGCAGGTGCAGAACAAGCTGTCGCTCGCGACGCCGAACCTGCCGCAGGTCGTGCAGCAGCTCGGCATGCAGGTCACGAAGTCGAGCAGCAACTGGCTGATGTGGTTCGCGTTCAACTCCGAGGACGGCCGGATGTCGAAGGAGGACCTGACGAACTACGTGGCCTCGCACGTGCTCGATCCGCTGAGCCGCGTGAACGGCGTCGGCCAGACGCTGCTGCTCGGTTCGCAGTTCTCGATGCGGATCTGGCTCGACCCGATCAAGCTGACCAACTACAGCCTCACGCCGACCGACGTGACGGCCGCGATCACGCAGCAGAACGTGCAGATCGCGGGCGGCCAGATCGGCGGCACGCCGGCGAAGCCGGGCACCGTGCTGCAGGCGACGATCACCGAATCGACGCTGCTGCGCACGCCCGAGCAATTCGGCAACATCCTGCTGAAGGTCAATCAGGACGGCTCGCAGGTTCGCCTGAAGGACGTCGGCCGCGCGGCGCTGGGTTCGGAGAACTACACGTTCGACACGAAGTACATGGGACAGCCGACAGCCGGCCTCGGTATCCAGCTCGCGACCGGTGCGAACGCGCTGGCGACCGCCAACGCGCTGCGGGCCAAGATCGACGAGCTGTCGAAGTACTTCCCGCACGGTCTCGTCGTGCACTACCCGTACGACACGACGCCGTTCGTGCGCCTGTCGATCGAGGAAGTGGTCAAGACGCTGATCGAGGGCATCGTGCTCGTGTTCCTCGTGATGTACCTGTTCCTGCAGAACTTGCGCGCGACGATCATCCCGACGATCGCGGTGCCGGTCGTGCTGCTCGGTACGTTCGCGATCATGGGCCTCGCCGGGTTCTCGATCAACACGCTGTCGATGTTCGGCCTCGTGCTCGCGATCGGCCTGCTGGTCGACGATGCGATCGTGGTGGTGGAGAACGTCGAACGCGTGATGGCGGAAGAGGGGCTGTCGCCGAAGGAGGCGACCCGCAAGGCGATGAGCCAGATCACCGGCGCGCTCGTCGGCGTGGCGCTCGTGCTGTCGGCGGTGTTCGTGCCGGTGGCGTTCTCCGGCGGCTCGGTCGGTGCGATCTATCGTCAGTTCTCGCTGACGATCGTGTCGGCGATGGTGCTGTCCGTGCTCGTCGCGTTGGTCCTGACGCCGGCCCTGTGCGCGACGATCCTCAAGCCGATCCCGCAAGGGCATCACGAAGAGAAGAAGGGCTTCTTCGGCTGGTTCAACCGGACGTTCGATCGCAGCCGCGATCGCTACACGAGCGGCGTGAACCACGTGATCAAGCGCTCGGGCCGCTGGCTCGTGATCTATCTCGCCGTGTTTCTCGCGGTCGGCGTGATGTTCGCGCGGCTGCCGAAGTCGTTCCTGCCCGATGAAGACCAGGGCTACATGTTCATGATCGTGCAGACGCCGTCCGGCTCCACGCAGGAAACGACCGGCAAGACGCTCGACAACATCAACACGTACCTGACCACCGCCGAGAAGGACGTGGTCGACTCGGTGTTCACGGTCAACGGCTTCAGCTTCGCGGGCCGCGGCCAGAATGCGGGCCTCGTGTTCGTGAAGCTGAAACCGTACGAGCAGCGCCAGCGTTCGGACCAGAAGGTGCAGGCGCTGATCGGCCGGACCTTCGCGCATTATTCGACGTACAAGGACGGGATGGTGATTCCGTTCAACCCGCCGTCGATTCCCGAACTCGGCACGGCTGCCGGTTTCGACTTCGAGCTGACGGACAACGCCGGCCTCGGTCACGAAGCGCTGATGGCCGCGCGCGGCCAGTTGCTCGGGCTGGCCGCGAAGGACCCGGCGCTGGCGCTGGTGCGCCCGAACGGCCTGAACGACACGCCGCAGTACAAGGTCGACATCGATCGCGAGAAGGCGAACGCGCTCGGCGTGACGGCCGCGGCGATCGACCAGACGTTCTCGATCGCATGGGCGTCGCAGTACGTGAACAACTTCCTCGATACCGACGGCCGGATCAAGAAGGTGTACGTACAGTCGGACGCGCCGTTCCGGATGACGCCGGAGGACATGAACATCTGGTACGTGCGCAACAGCGGTGGCGGGATGGTGCCGTTCAGCGCGTTCTCGACCGGCCACTGGATCTACGGGTCGCCGAAGCTCGAGCGTTACAACGGCGTGTCGTCGATCGAGATCCAGGGGCAGGCCGCGGAAGGCAAGTCGACCGGCCAGGCGATGGCCGCGATGGAAGCGCTCGCGAGCAAGCTGCCGGAAGGCATCGGCTATTCGTGGACGGGCCTGTCGTTCCAGGAAATCCAGTCCGGCTCGCAGGCGCCGATCCTGTACGCGATCTCGATTCTCGTCGTGTTCCTGTGTCTGGCGGCGCTATATGAAAGCTGGTCGATTCCGTTCTCGGTGATCATGGTCGTGCCGCTCGGCGTGGTCGGCGCGCTGCTCGCGACGATGCTGCGCGGTCTCGAGAACGACGTGTTCTTCCAGGTCGGCCTGCTGACCACCGTCGGCTTGTCTGCAAAGAACGCGATCCTGATCGTCGAGTTCGCGCGCGAGCTGCAAGCGGGCGGGAACATGGGGCCGGTGCGTGCGGCGATCGAGGCGGCGCGCCTGCGGCTGCGTCCGATCCTGATGACGTCGCTCGCGTTCATGCTGGGCGTGCTGCCGCTCGCGATCAGCAACGGCGCGGGCTCGGCCAGCCAGCATGCGATCGGTACGGGCGTGATCGGCGGGATGATCACGGCGACGTTCCTCGCCATTTTCATGATCCCGATGTTCTTCGTGCGGGTTCGCGCGATCTTCAGCGGCGAGACGGAAAACGTCGACGACGCATGGCGTCTCGTGCAGGGCGACCTGCAGCGCGGTCACGACGACGCACACGATTCGAAGGGGCAGTAACGATGCAAAAACATGCTTTGACTGCAACCGCGGTCGCACTGGCTGCCGCGCTGTTTGCCACGGGCTGCACGATGGCGCCGCACTACAAGCGGCCCGACGCACCCGTCGCGCAGGCGTATCCGGCGGGCGGCGTCTACGCGACGCAGCCGGGTGCGGCCGGCGCGCACAGCGCGAACGGCCAGGCGGCGACTGCCATCGGCTGGCGCGAGTTCTTCGTCGATCCGCGCCTGCAGCGGCTGATCGAAATCGCGCTGAAAAACAACCGCGACCTGCGCGTATCGGTGCTGAACATCGAGGCGGCGCGTGCGCAGTACCAGATCACGCGTGCGGGGCTTTTCCCGACGCTCGACGGTACGGGCACGGGCAGCATCCAGCGCTATCCGCAAGGTGTCTCGCCGACCAACCAGGCCTACATTTCGCGCGTCTACAACGTCGGATTGTCCGCGTCGTGGGAGCTCGACCTGTTCGGCCGCGTGCAGAGCCTGAAGGATCAGGCGCTCGCGCAATACCTGTCGACCGCGTATGCGCGACAGGCGTCGGAGATCTCGCTGGTGTCGCAGGTGGCCGATCAATACCTGACGCTGCTGTCGACCGATGACCTGCTGAAGGTCACGGAAGACACGCTGAAGACCGCGCAGGCATCGTACGACCTGACCAAGCTGCAGTTCGACAACGGTACGGGCTCGGAGCTCGAGCTGCGTCAGGCGCAGACGGTCGTCGAGACGGCGCTCGCGAACCAGCAGGCGCAGGCCCGTGCCCGCGCGCAGGCGTTGAACGCGCTGGTGCTGCTGATCGGCGAGCCGCTGCCGGACGATCTGCCGGCGGGCATGCCGCTCGATGCGCAGAACCTGCTGACGGACGTGCCGGCCGGGTTGCCGTCGGACTTGCTCACGCGTCGCCCGGACGTGATGCAGGCCGAGCAGACGCTGTTGGCCGCGAACGCGAACATCGGCGCGGCGCGCGCGGCGTTCTTCCCGCGCATCTCGCTGACAGCCGCGTTCGGTACCGCGAGCCCGACGCTCGGCGGCCTGTTCAAGGCCGGCACGGCGGCGTGGTCGTTCGCGCCGAACATCGCGCTGCCGATCTTCGAGGGCGGCCAGAACATCGCGAACCTCGATCTCGCGAACGTGCAGAAGCGCATCGAGATCGCGAACTACGAGAAGGCGATCCAGTCGGCATTCCGCGAAGTGTCGGACGGCCTCGCCGCACGCGGCACGTACGACCAGCAGATCGCGGCGCTGGAGCGCAACGAGCACGCGCAGCAACGTCGTTTCGACTTGTCGGACCTGCGTTACAAGAATGGTGTCGACAGCTACCTGTCGGTGCTGACCGCGCAGACGGATCTGTACTCGGCGCAGCAGTCGCTGATCAGCGCGCGCCTGGCGCGCTGGACGAACCTGGTCGACCTGTACCGCGCACTCGGCGGCGGCTGGATTCAGCGTGCAGGCGAAGCGCCACGCGCGCCGGATACACCGGTCGACTACGGCAAGGCGTCAGCACCGGCGCCTGCGTCGGCCGCGAACGGGTAAGCCGCCTGTCAGCACGTCTGAAGGGATGTGAAAACGAAAACGCCACGGACGGTAAATCCGTGGCGTTTTCTTTTGTACCGTCGCCCGCGCGGCGAGCGGTGTTACGTCAGGCCTGCTTCGTCCACAGCGTCCGGCCGAAGAACGTGAGCGTGCGGTCCCACGCCGTTTCCGACCACACCGGATCGAACTGCGTGCCGGCGATGCGGCCGGGGCCGACGGCCGTTTCGTTCGCGAACGCATGGTGCGCGAGATAGCGATGGAATTCGAAACCGACCTTCGCATCGGTCAGCTTCTTTTCCAGTGCGTCGACCTGGTCGATCTTGAAGAACGCATCCTGCGTCGCCCAGTGTCCCATCAGCGGCACCTTGAGCTTGGCTGGATCGATATAGTCGAGCGGCGGCAGGCCGTACCACGTGACGCCGGCGTCCGCCTCGGCGTACTGCAGCGACAGCAGCGTGAGGGCGCCGCCCATGCAGTAGCCCGTCACCGCGACCCGCGGCGCCAGCGTCTTCAGGTACGCGACTGCGCCGGGAATGTCCTGCGACGCGGCGTCGCCGAAATCGAGGCCCGTCATCAGGTGGTGTGCTTCCTCTTCCTCGACCGTCGACTTGCCGCGATACAGGTCGGGCACGAGCGCGAAGTAGCCGCAGCGCGCGAGGCGATCCGCGACGCCGCGGATCTGGTCGTTCAGCCCCCACCATTCCTGGATGACGACGACCGCGGGCGCGCCTTCGGTCCGTGCCGGCGTGGCGAGATAGCCCTGTAGCTCCTGGCCGTCGGGGCGGCGAAACGTGATCGTGGAACCGGATGTTTGAGACATGAAACCGCTCCTTTTCGAAAAATACGCCGAGTGCGACATCGGGCCGGCCAGCGGGCGTCGTGATACCGCTCGCGTTCGTTCTGGCCGGCACCGACCACGCGGCCATTCTATGCGCAAACACCGGACGCTTGCGTGAACGGTGCCGCGCGGCGCGCGACCGGCGAAGGGAGCGGACGACCGGAAAGCAAACACCCCGCCCCGATGAACGGGAGCGGGTGTCGCGGGTACGCCGTGCGGATCGGAATGCGCCCGGAATACGCCGGTGCGTATCAGGCTTACTGGCCGAAATAGACAGAGTCGCGGCCTTCCTGTTTGACCGCGATCGCGCGGCCGGCACGCGTGCCGGCGGCCGCTTGCGCGCCGTAGCCGGCTTCCTCGGCATTCGTCACGCGGGCCTGCGCGGTTTGCAGCGCACGCGGGTAATACTGGTCGGAGACTTCGGGCTTGTAGCCGGCCTGTTCGAGCTGGACGAGTTCCGCACGCACCTGCGCGCGCGTCAACTGGCCGGACGGGTTCGACTGGGCGAATGCGCCGTACGACGCGCAGAGCGCAGCTGCGGCGACGACAGCGGTGATGAACGATTTCATGGTGACCTCCGGTTCTGTTGATTTCGCGCTTCGCACGTTGCGTTCAGCGGGTGATTGCATCGTAACGATCGCGTTACCGGCCGGAAATACGCGTTGCGGCGAATCATTATTGCAACGGAGTAAACGATTCGCGCGGCATGCAATTTCATCCGAAGATTGCCGCGAGCCGGAGCAGGAGCATGGCTTTCAGCGGACGACAGGGGCGATCGGCGCAGCAGCAGCGGGATGGACAGTTGAGTCGGATTCCGAATTATTTTTTGCGAGGCCGCCGGCGTCGCTCGTTCCACATCACGCAGCCAGCGTCATCTGCCGTTCCGGTATTCGGCGGGTGTGATGCCGACATGCCGGGTGAACGCCCGCCTGAGCGTATCGACGTTCGCGAAGCCGCATTTCGCGGCGACCTGCTTCGGCGTGTCGCGGCCGTCCTCGAGTAGCTGGCGGGCAACCGAGATGCGCGTCGCCTCCACCCATGCGGCTGGCGTCATGCCGACTTCCGCGCGAAACAGCCGTGCGAAGTGGCGCGGGCTCATGCCCGCATGCTTCGCCATGTCGGCCACCGAATGCTCGAGTTCCGGATGCGCCGCGATCCAGCGCTGGACTTCCTGCAGCACCGAACGCCCGGCGGGGCGCGCCTCGCCCTTGCGGCTGAATTGGAGCTGCCCGCCCGGGCGCTTGAAGAACATCACCAGTTGCGCGGCGACGCGTCGTGCGATCTCGTGGCCCAGATCCTCCTCGACCAGCGCGAGCGCGAGATCGAGCCCGGCCGTGACGCCGGCGCCGGTGCGCAGCTTGCCGTCGCGCACGTACAGCGCGTCGGCGTCGACGGCGACGGACGGATACGCTTGCGCGAATGCCTCGGCGGCGGCCCAGTGCGTGGTCAGGTGACGCCCTTTCAGCAGGCCGGTGGCCGCGAGGATGAACGCGCCGGTGCAGATCGAGCCGTAGCGCCTGCTTTGCACGGCCGCCGAGCGCAGCCATGCAAGGACGTCCGTGCGCAGCAAGATCTGGCCGGCGTGCGGCGCGCCGGCGACCAGCAGCGTGTCGATGCGCTCGGGGATGTCGGGCGCGATCCAGTCGGGCAGCAGCCGTGCGCCGGACGAACTGCGGATCGGCCCAGGCCCGCTCGCGATGATCCGCGGCGTATAGAACGGCTTCCCGCATTCGACGTTCGCTTGCGCGAACACGTCGAGCGGCGCGGAGACGTCGAGCAGTTGCACACCCGGAACGGCGAAAATACCCACGACCTTCGGCATGATCGATTGCGTGTCGTATCGAACCTGATGCGCAGCAGTATAGGGGCGCTGGCTTGGCCGCGCAGGCACCGTGTCCGTTCGTCGCGCGAAATGGCAGGATTCGTCGTAACACGTCCATTGGAGACATCTGTCGGACTCCGGAGAATCGAGGCTGTCTTCCATGGAGGTCGATCATGACTGTGAACGTTGCCGGCATCACCCTTCCCGATACGCGTCTGACGCGCGAGATCACCGAGCTCGTGCGCGATACCGAGTCCGAGCTGCTGTTCCACCACTCGAGCCGCGTGTTCTATTTCGCGGCGCTGGCGGGCCGGCGCCGCGGGCTCGAGTACGACCCGGAGCTGCTCTATTGCGGCTGCATGTTTCATGACATGGGGCTCACGCACCGGCACAGCAGCGCATGCGAGCGCTTCGAAGTGGACGGCGCGAACGCCGCGCGCGATTTTCTGAAGGGCAAGGGGATTTCGCAACAGGACATCGATGTCGTGTGGACCTCGATCGCACTGCACACCACGCCCGGCATCCCGCAACACATGCATCCGGTCGTCGCGTTGGTCACCGCGGGCGTCGAGATGGACGTGCTGGGGCTCGCTTACCCGGAATACAGCGACGTCGAGCGGGAAGCGGTCGTGCGTGCGCATCCGCGCACGCCGCATTTCAAGGAGGACATCATCCAGGCGTTCTACGACGGCATCAAGCACAAGCCCGGCACGACGTTCGGCAACGTGAAGGCCGACGTGCTCGCGGACAAGGATCCGCATTTCCATGCGGGCAATTTCTGCAGCGTGATCCGGTCGTCCGCGTGGGCCGGCTGACCACGGACGGGCGACCGTGCATCACCCCACGTTGATCGGTTGCCCGACGTGCGGCAGGTTCGGCGCCGACGTCACGCTTGGGCCTTTGCGGAGCCGCTGAGCGTGGTGATCGTCTTGTCGCAGACTTCCGAGCCCGCGAATTTCGCCGCGCCGGCCGCACCATCGGCACGATGGTTGAGCCAGTTGCCGCGCGCGCCGGCGTTGATGCTTCGGTTGTGTTCCAGCGCAAGCCGATATCGGGCGGGGATTTCATCATGCTCGAGCCGATCGCCGTGTCCACCATTACCGCGCCCGCGAAGTTCAGCGCGCTGCTGACCAATGCGCTGAGGCCGGTTGTGTCGAACAGTAAGTAGGCCGTCCGGTGCGAGGTGCGATTTCGAATGTACGGAAACGGTTGGAGCGGGCACGGGAGCGATTCGTCACGCGCGACGAGGGTGAGTCGACTGGTTCGGCTTGCTGGAGCGGTCGAGGGGTAATCCGTAGAACCCTGCGTGTTGCCGGGGACGGTGAGGAATTGGACAGGGAAAAGAGGCGATTCCTCCAATTCGCGTATTACCGTTGGAAATTTGTTACGTGACAACTTCATATCATCAGGGACGATGACTTTATATACTGAATTTCTACGCCCCCTCACCAAGGCGAATCTCCGATTCGCGTCCCCCTGAATACTGGTCTCCCAGCCCCGATCGGCAAGCCCACGCTCAACGATCCGCATGCTTGCGGCAAAACGCCTATAATAATTGGGCAAATTGCCGGAGACAGGTCATGAGCACCATCGCTTTTCATCCTTCGGGCGTCGCCCATCCGCGCCAGGCCGAATTCACGATTCTCGAGCAGCTACTGGCGGTCCGCGTCCGGTCGGGCGCCGATCTGGCCGAGCTGGCGAGCGCGCGCGTCGACGTGTCGGTGATCGACCGGCTGTCGGAGCGCGGGCTGAAATCGGACGAGCTGGCTTTCATCATTCCGCGCCGCACGCTGAGCCATCGCCGCCAGGCGCACGAACGCCTGTCGCCGGAAGAGTCGGACAAGGCGATTCGCCTCGCGCGCATCGTCGCGCAGGCGACGGCCACCTTCGGCGACCAGGACAAGGCGATGGCGTGGCTGCGCAACGGGCTCCAGCGCTTCGGCGGCCGCACGTCGCTCGACATGGCGAGCACCGAGCATGGCGCGCGGCTCGTCGAAGAGGCCCTTACGCAGATCGACGAGGGGTACTTCGCTTGACGACGCTGTGGCGGATCAGCAATTACGCCGATCTGAAAGGCATCGGCGGGTTGCGGGCCGGCGGGCGCTGGCATTTCGCCGGGCAGCCCGTCGTGTATCTCGCCGAGCATCCGGCGCTCGCGTTGCTCGAGACGCTCGTGCATTTCGAAATCGCCACCGTCGCGCAATTGCCGAGCGGATATCAGTTGCTGCGTATCGAGGTGCCCGAGTCGGTGGACGTCGCCGAAATCGCGGAAGGCGATGCGCCGGACGACTGGCGCACGAACGTCGACTGGACCCGCAGCGCCGGCACCGAGTGGCTGCACACGCAGCCGAGCGCGCTGCTGCGCGTGCCGAGCGTCGTCGTGCCGCACGCGCACAACTTCCTGTTGAATCCGCTGCATCCGGCCGCGTCCGAGATCCACATCGCGGAAGTGATGCAATCGCCGTACGACACGCGGATCTTGCGGCTGGTTCAGTCGAAGCCGGGCGAGTAACGAACCGGAACGAGCACGATGCGCGCAGGGCGGCGCGCGACGCGCGATCAATGCTCGTGGGCAGCGCGATCCGCGGCCGCGTCGGGCGGCAGTGTCTGCCGAATGCGCGTGACCGTCCGCATGCTGGCCAGGCCGAGCATCGCCGTGACGTCGGCATGCGCGTGGCCGGCGAGCAACTGGCGGCGCGCATACGTATTGCGCAGTACGCGCGGGCTCATGTCCGCTGCGCGAAAGCCGATCGCGTTCAGCGCGTCACGCACCACGAGCAGCAGGAACATGTCGTTCATTGCGCCTCCGCGCGGCGCGGGAAACAGCAGCGCCGACGGCGGCACGTCGGTCGAGCGCGCGCGCCATGCGGCGAGCGGCGCTATCGCGAACGTGGGTAGCTCGATTCGGCGCGCCGGCCGCGCGCGATTGCGCGGCACCAAAAACACCGGCGGCCGCGCGTCGAACTCGGGCGCGTCGGCGCTCGCCGCGCGAATTTCGGCCGACGTGATACCGCTCGCGAGCAGCAGCGCGACGATCGCGCGATTCCGGCAATCGGCCGGCGTGTCGTCCGCTTGAGGCTGCACATGGCGCTGCAGCGCCGCGTCGGCATCGGGCGGCAGGTAGCACGGCTCGGGCTCGCCGTCCGGCCAGGCGAGATCGCGCGTCGATCGGCCGGCCGGATGGATCGTCCGCACGCCGGCGTCGACCAGATGCCGGCCGAGCCGGTCGATCAGCTTCGCATAGCGCACGCGCGTCGACGTGCCGGGCGTGCAGGTGCGGTCGAGTTCCGCGAGGAAGGCCGCGACGTGGTCGGGCCCGAACGTGGCGAGCGATACGCGTTGCGCGCTCAGGTGGCGCATGAATCGCTCGAACATCGCGACGTGCTGCACGACCGAGCGCGGCGCGAACGGCCGGCGGCCGGCGCCGGTCGCGGCGGTTTCCTGCCAGGCGCGAAACGCGCCGACGGGGTCGTGAATCCAGCGAGCCGTGTCCATCTCCGCTTTATAGCCGGACACGGTGACGCCGGCAATCGTCCGGATGTCCGGTCGGTCGGCACGCGACGAAACTGGCCCGTCAGTGCGCGGTACGCGTGTCGTCGACGCCGTCGTTGTTCATCGTCAGGTAAACGAGCACGAGCAGCAGCGTGATGAAGAACCGGAACGCGTCCGGCACGCCGTTCCATTGCTTCGACATCCACATCCCGAACCATTCGCCACCGATCGACATGAACGCGACCTGCCACGTCAGGAAGCCGAGCGTCAGGCCGGCGATCGCATGGCCCTTGGCCGCACGGAATGCCGCATCGCCGGCGCGCCGCGCGCGCAGCAGCCGGGCACCGCCGATCCAGCACAGCACGGCCGTCAGTGTTTCCATCGAAATGATGCCGATATAGCCGGCGTGATGAACCCACGTCGTGCCGATCGCGCGATACATGATTCCGTTGCCGGGGAAGGTGGTATCCATCAGGAACACGTGGTGTACGAACGCGAAATTCGTCGCGTAGTCGGTGATGTTGCCGAACGCGACGAGCGACGCGAAAAAGGCCATGGCCAGCACCATGGCTGCCTTGGAAAGACGAGTGATCATCATGGACTCCGAAATGAACGGGCAGGCACGTGCGTGACCGCGCGGCAATGAGCTGGCGTTCAGGGGCGGTACCTGCATCAAGTGTGTCCGGCGAGGCCGGTCGAATGGCGTGCGCGTGCACGGCGGCGCGGAGATCGGGACTGGAAAACCTGAAGCCGGGGCGGCGTCGAGGAGACGCACGCGCCGGCTGGATCGAGTGCCCGCGCCAGAAGGGAGCGGCGATTGTCGGTCGAACCGCAGGCGTCGTCAAGCGGCGCCGCGTGGGCGTGCAGCTGCCTTTATGCGTCGTGCGAAGGCGCCGCAGCCGCCCCCGCGTGTGCGTGCCCGCCCAGCCGCGCGAGCGCGGCGAACGCCAGTTGCGTCGCGATGGCCGCGAGCGTGCCGGCCGCCATGCCGTTGCCGAGCACGATCTGCACGGGTGCGCCGAAATGGCGATACAGGTTCGGCACCAGGATCGGCGCGAGGCCGACCACCAGTGCGGCTGCGAGCGTGTACTGGTTTGCGCGCGCATGCAGGTCGACGCTCGCGAGCAGCCGGATGCCCATCACGCCGATCATCGCGAACACGATCAGCGCGGTGCCGCCGACCACCGCGGCCGGAATCGCATACGCGAGCCGCGCGAGCGGCGCGAACAGCGCGATGACGATCAGGACCGCGCCGGCGGCGGCCGTCACGTAGCGCGAGCGTACGCCGGTCGTCTGCACGACGCCGATGTTCTCGGCGCTCGTCACGATCAGCGGCGTGCCGAACAGCGCGCCGGCCAGCGACGCGAGCGCATCGCCGCGTATCGTCTTCGGCACGTCACGCCGGAGCGAAATCGCCTTGCCGCACGTTTCGCCGACGGCGACCGTCTGCGCGGTGGCCTCGGCCATCGAGATCGCGGTGAAAATCAGCAGCGGCAGCGCAGCCAGCACGTCGAACCGCGGCATGCCGAACGGTAGCCACACCGGATGCGTGAAGAGCGGCCCATGCCACACGTCGGCGAGCGCCGGCATCGCGCCGAGCGCCCAGCCGAGCGTTGCGCCGGCCATCAGCCCGATCAGCACCGCGAGGCGCCCGGCCGTGCCGCGGAGAGTGCCCGCGACGATGACGGTGGCGACGATCGTCGCGAGCGCGAGACCGAGCGCGCGCGGCTGCGCGAAGTCGGCCGAGCCGGGCTGGCCGACGACGATCGTCGCGTAGATCCGGATCAGGTTGATCGACACCAGCAACAGCATCGCGCCGACGACGACGCGCGGAAAGAGCCGCAGGCAGCGCGTGAAGACGGGCAGCAGCACCCAGTAGAACGCGCTGGCGAGCAGTGCCGCCCCGGCCGCGGTCGGCAGGCCCGCCTGCGCGGCGATGCCCGCGAACAACATCGTCGGTGCGCCGCCGGGCACCATCACGAACGGCATGCGCGCGCCGATCGGGCCGGCGCCGAGCGATTGCAGCAGCGTGCCGATGCCGCATGCGAAGAACGTCGCGCCGATCAGCTGGACCGTCAGGTCGGCCGGCAGCGCGAGCACTTTCGCGATCAGGAAGACGGCCGTGATCGGCGACGCGGCCATCGACAGCACGTGCTGCAGCCCGAACAACGCGAGCTGCCACGCGGGCAGCCGGGCATCGACGGGCGGGGAAATCGGTTCGTGCGACACGGCAGGCCCCTCGGAAACGAACGGCGACGATGGCCGGAAACCGGCGATGAACGGACGCTCAGGTCCGTAGCCAGGGCAACTGGGCGGCGCTGTAGCGGAACGTCTGGAACACGCTGTTCAACTGGCCGGGGCCGGTCTTGCGCGCCGCTTCGTCCGGGTATTCGGCGAACCACGGGATCACGTATTCCCAGACGACCTCGCCGGCCGGCGTCACTTCGAACAGCCGGCCCGTCGACGATTCGGTGATGTGCGTGTTGCCGTTCGGCAAGCGCTGCGCGTTGCCCATGAACGGCGAATAGAACAGGTTCACGACGTCGTCCGCATACGACCATACGACGCGCTGCGTCGCCGGATCGATTTCCACGACGCGCGAGAACACGACGTGCGCACCGTGACGGAAATTGCCGTTGTCGAACGCGAGGATGTGGCCGTTCGGGAGCGGCACTGGCGCATGCTGGTGCGACACGACGTCGGGCCCGATGTGCAGATCAACGCGGCCGGTTGCACGGTTCACGCCGATGATCCCCGACGTCGTGCGCAGGCTCATCAGCACGCGGCCGTTCGCATCGACCGCGAGACCGTTGACGAGCGGCCAGTGATAGCGGCCGAAGCCTGCCGCGATCGGGAAATCCTCCGGCCGCAGATGCTCGCGCGCGTGCCATTCCCAGACGATCTGGCCGGCGCGATTCACTTCGCGGATCACGTCCGCATACATCACCTCGTCGTCGCCGTGCGCGGTGCCGCCCGGCACGCGCCGCGCGAACGCCGCGTCGACCGGTTCGCACGCGGCGTACAGCAGGTTGCCGTTCGGCAGCCACTGTGCGTCGTGGTGATGCGCGGGGTCCTCGTAGCGCCACACCGTTTCGCCCTGCGGCGTGACCTCGTAGAAATCGCCGCCATGCCACATCGACCACGGCGCGTAGCGCGATTCGGAACGCGGATGATTGCCGTTGTAGCCGAGGTTGCCGTTCGCGAGGATGACCGCGTGGCGCCCGGGGCGCACGGGCATCTTCCACTGGTGGACGACCTCGCCGTCGATGCCGACGAGATAGACGTTACCGTCGGCCGTTTGCGGCGCGATGAGCGTATAGCCGCCCGCGGACAGCGCGGGATCGTGGGCGATGAGGCCGACGCCGCGGCGCCGCTGAGTAATCTGGTCGACGGTCGTCACTGCGGTCTCCATTCGAATCGGATACGGGGATGCAGCGGAATCTAGACGATTCGTCCGGTCAGTAAAATCGGATTATTCTTGACGCCCTGTTCGAAAAAATCTAACGGCCACTCCATGCGTTCGATATCGCAGACATTCCGCTGTTTCGACGAGGTCGCCCGACGCGGCTCGATTCGCAAGGCGGCCGACGCGCTGCACCTGACCGCCGCGGCGGTGCACCAGCAGATCCGCAATCTCGAGGAGCAGGTCGGCGTGCCGCTGTTCGACCGGCTGCCGCGCGGCATGCAGTTGACGCTCGCCGGTGAGATCGTGATCGCGGCCGTGCGGCGCGGCCAGCGTGATTTCGACAACGCGCTGACGCAGGTCGAGGACCTGCGCGCGCTGCGGCGCGGTCACGTGAATCTCGCGGTACCGGCATCGACGGCGGAAAAGCTCGTGCCCGACGCGATCCTCGCCGCGATGCAGCGCTACCCCGGCGTCACGTACAGCGTGCGCTCGGGAAACGGCGAGAGCATCGTGCGCTGGGTCGAGACGGGCGAGGTGGACATCGGTTACGCGCTGCGCCGGCGCACCGCGCCTGGCGTCGTCGAGGTGCGCGCGTTCGCGCAGCCGCTGGGTGTCGTCACGGCGCCCGGCCATCCGCTGGCGTCGACGGGCGGCAAGGTGCGCATGCGCGACTGCTTCGCGCATCCGCTGATCCTGATGACGCCCGACACGGAGCTGCGCGCGATGTTCGACCAGATCGATGCGCGGCAGCCGCGCGGCGTGCGGCCGCTGGTCGAAACCGGGTCGGTGTCGATGGTGCGGCGTCTCGCGGCCGAAGGCGCCGGCGTCGGTTTCCTGATCGCGGAAAACGTCGCGGACGACGTGGCCGCCGGCCGGCTCGCGTGGACGCCGCTGGCGGATGCGGGTGCGCGCTCGTTCAGTTGCATCTACCAGCGGGCGGACATGAGCGCGACGGTCGCGATGGCGATGTTTCTCGAGCTCTTTTCCGAGGCGATCGACGCGATGGAGCACGGTTTCGCACGTGGCGGCCCGGCGAGCGGCACGCGTCGCCGGGCGAAAAAGGTAACGACGTGACGATGCGAGCCGCATGGGCGTCTCGGGATACGCTGCAATGCAGCAGGCAAACCCGCATGCCGGTTCGGTGACGTCGCGCACCGGCCGTCCGGTGGCATGACGTCATTTCCTTATTGCGGGAAAAATTTTGTTCATGGGACTATCGAACGCGTTGCCCGTGCACCGAGGGGGTTGCAGGCAACGGGATGTCCATCGCAACGATCGACAAGAACATCGGCAGACAATGAACAGAACAGCGATTTTTCCGTATGCGTCCGCGTTGCTCGCGGCTGCCCTGTTGACCGCCTGCGGCGGCGACGTCGAAAACGAGGCGGCCCGCACGACCGCACCGTCCACCGATGCGAGCTGCCTCGCGGTCGACAACAGCGGCGCGACGGTCGTGGTGGGCTCGAACCAGCCGGGCGACCCGTCGCTGCCGGAAGCGTCGTCGGGCTATCGCACCGGGATGAAGCCCGTCTATGCGAAAACGTACCTGGTGGCCACGTCGAACGCGTACGCGAGCGCAGCCGGTTGCGCGGTGCTGAAGAAGGGCGGCACGGCCGCCGACGCGGCGGTCGCCGTGCAGGCCGTGCTCGGTCTGACCGTCCCCGAGGCGACGGGTCTCGGGTCGGGCGGCGTGCTGCTCTACTACGATGCGCGCGGCAAGACGGTGCAGGCATACGACGGCCGCGAAACCGCGCCGGCCGCCGCCACCGAGAACTACCTGCGCTACGTCGACGACGCCACCGATCATTCGGCGCCGCTGCCGAACGCGCGTGCGAGCGGCCGCTCGATCGGCACGATCGGCGTGCCGCGGCTCATCGAGGCGCTGCAACAGGATCACGGCCGCCTGCCGTGGCAGAGCCTGTTCGGCGACGCGATCACGCTGGCGACCAACGGTTTCCCGATCGGCGGCCGGCTGGCCGACGCGATCGCGGCGAACGCCGCGAACCTGAAGCGCGACCCCGAAGCCGCCGCGTATTTCCTGAACGCCGACGGGTCGCCGAAGACGCTCGGCACCGTACTGAAGAATCCCGCCTACGCGCACACGCTGTCGCTGATGGCGCAGTCGGGCGCGAACGCGCTGTACACCGGGCAGATCGCGCAGGACATCGTCGCGAAGATCGCGGCGACCAAGGGCGCGGACGGCTCGACGCTCACGCCGGGCAAGACGACCGTCGCCGATCTCGCCGCGTATCAGGCGAAGCGCCGCGAACCGGTGTGCACGACCTATCGCAGCTACTGGGTGTGCGGGATGCCGCCGCCGTCGTCGGGCGGTATCGCGGTTGCATCGGCGCTCGGCATTCTCGAGAACTTCGACCTGAAGTCGCTGAAGCCGACGGCGATCGATCTCGAAGGCGGCAAGCCGACCGTCGCGGGCGTTCACCTCGTCACCGAGGCCGAACGGCTCGCGTATGCGGACCGCGACAAGTACGTGGCAGATACCGACTTCGTGCCGCTGCCGGGCGGCACGTGGGACACGTTGCTGAACAAGCCGTACCTGAAATCGCGCGCGGCGCTGATCGACACGACCAAGAGCATGGGCACCGCGCAGCCCGGCAATCTCGGCGCGGTGCCGCTCGGCGTCGACACGACGCTGATCGAGCACGGCACGAACCAGTTCACGATCGTGGACGGCGACGGCAACGTGCTGAGCGCGACGACGACGGTCGAGTCGAGCATGGGCTCGTTCCACATGACCAACGGCTTCCTGCTGAACAACCAGTTGACCGACTTCTCCGCGAATCCGCTCGACACGTCCGGCAATCCGGTGGCCAACCGCCTGCAGCCGGGCAAGCGACCGCGCAGCTCGATGGCGCCGACGATCGTGTTCGGGCAGGCCGCCGACGGTTCGCGCGGCGACTTCGTGATGGCGACCGGCTCGCCGGGCGGCGGCACGATTCCGCAATACGTGGTCAAGACGCTGGTCGGCGCGCTCGACTGGGGGCTCGACGCGCAGCAGTCGGCGGGCCTCGTCGACTTCGGCGCGAGCAACAGCCCGACCACCACGATCGGCGGCGAGCATCCGAACGTCAACGCGGCGAACAACGGCGCGAACGATCCGCTGATCACGGGGCTGCTCGCGCTCGGGCACAAGGTGTCGACGTCCGCGCAGGCGAGCGGCGTCAACACGGTGATGCGCGTGACGGTCGGCCAGTCGCCGGCGTTGCAGGGCGGCACCGATCCGCGTCGCGAAGGCGTCGTGCTCGGCGATACGTTCCGGCCGTAACCGGGCAGCGTGCGCACGGCTCCGGTCGCTTGTCGGCGGTCGGGGCCGTGCATCAGACGAGGCTGCATCGACGGACGGGCAAGCCTCGTCATTCGGAATGCAGATCAATCGACCGGCTTCCCCGATGCACGACGGTCGGGCGAGCGCCGGCGTGAAGCCGTCTGCCGTGCCAGCTCACGGTTCATGCCCACCCATTGTCAAATACGGCGCTCACCCCGCCGCAAGCCCCCGATTGTCAAACAGTGTGAGTCAATCGTCAGCATTTGCAACGGAAGTAACAGTCCCCGCAATTCAATCGTTTTGCCCGGCGGCGCCGCTACATTAGCTTCACCTGCCGCATGTCGCGGTGAGGCATGCGACAAGCCGCTCGAAGGCGGCCCGCAGCAACAACGTCTTTGGGGAGAATGACCATGAACAAGATCCATACGATTCTGCTGGGTGCCGCTCTGACGGCGATGGCGACGTCGGCTGCATTTGCCCAGACGGCCCAGACCGGCGCGCAGGGTTCCGCAGGGGTCGGCGCCCAGGTCCAGACGCCGCTGCTCGGCGGCGGCGTGGGCGTGCAGGCTGGTGCCGGCGCGAATGCGGCAGGCTCGGGTGCGGGTGCGGGCAATGTCGTCGGCGGCGCGCTGAGCGGTGTCGGCAAGACGGTCGGCGGCGTGGGCTCGGCAGCCGGCACGGCAGTGGGCGGCGCGACGCAGGCAGTCGGTTCGGCGGCCGGTGCGACGAAGGATGCGGCGGCATCGACCGTGCACGCGACGAAGTCGCACGTGAAGCACGTCGCAAGCTCGACGAAGAGCCATGCGCAAGGCGCGGTGTCGACGGCAGGCGACGTCGCGGGCGGTGCGAAGGCGAAGGCCGGTGAAGCGCTCGAAGGCGCGACGAACTCGGTGCAGGGCGGCGCATCGGTCGGCGTGAAGGGTTCGGCGTCGGCGCAAGGCGGCGCGCTGTAACAAGCGGCACGCATTCCGCCACGGCCCGGCCCGCTTCGATGCGGGCCGGGCTTTTTTTATCGGCGCGCGGCCCCCCTGCCCATTGCCCGCGCGCCATGCTTGAATGGCAGGGCTCCCAACCACCGGCCGCCACGATGACGGCGCCGGCCGGCATGGTCCAGCATGTTCGATCGATACCGTGACGCGGCGAGTGACAGCAGGTAGCCGGATGCCTGCGTGCGGTGCGACGCACGCGGGGTGATCCGGCGTGTTTTCCTGATTCCCGTTCAACGCCCTGCCGGCTTCCTTCGTTGCGCTCGAAACCGGGTCTCGAGCGCAACTGCCATATCGAACGATTGCATGGCCGTCGTTTCGTGAGCGGATCGTTATTCAGCGGCGCGGTTTCGCTGTCACGCGATCGTGCTGCGGCACAATGGCGGTTCGTATCGGTATCGCGTGCTTCCCCACCGTCCGGACCGACGCAGAACGCATGTCGTTATCCGCTTTCAGGTACCATCCCGACCCGCTTGCAACGGGCGGCGCGACCCGGTTCGGCGCACGCCGCGCGTGCTGCGGCAAGTCCAGCGACTACCGGGACGACACTTGACGGCGCGGGCCCGTGCGAGCGGCGTCGCCCCTTCGCCATGAAACAGAGGAACCTTCGTGAAGTTCATCCACGCGGCAGACATTCACCTCGACAGCCCGTTGCACGGCCTGAGCGCGTATCCCGACGCGCCGGCCGCGCAGTTGCGCAACGCGTCGCGCGAGGCGCTGCGGCAACTCGTGGATCGGGCGATCGAAGAGGAAGTTGCGTTCCTCGTGATCGCGGGCGACCTGTACGACGGCGACTGGAAGGATCACAACACCGGCATCTTCTTCGGCCAGCAGATGGGGCGGTTGCGCCGGGCCGGCATCCGTGCGTTCGTGCTCGGCGGCAACCACGATGCCGAAAGCGAGATGACGAAGAAGCTGACGCTGCCCGACAACGTCACCGTGTTCGGCCACCGCAAGCCGGAAACCTTCCGGCTGCCGGAATTCGACGTCGCGCTGCACGGGCAGAGCTTCAAGGACAAGGCCGTCGTCGACAATCTCGCGATCGGCTATCCGGACCCGGTGCCCGGGTACTACAACATCGGCGTGCTGCACACGGCGCTCGAAGGGTATGCGGCGCATGCGAACTATGCGCCCTGCACGCTGGCCGAACTGCATGCGAAAGGCTACGACTACTGGGCGCTCGGCCACGTGCATGAATTCCAGCAATGGACGGGCCCGTCCACCGTCGTGTTTCCCGGCAACCTGCAGGGGCGCCATATCCGCGAGACGGGCCGGCGCGGCGCGGTGCTCGTGACGGTCGAGCAAGGCAACACGCAGGTCGAGCGCCTGTATCTCGACGTGCTGCGCTGGGAAGCCGTGTCCGTCGATGCGTCCGATTGCCTGTCGGTGGCCGATCTGTCGAGAAAGATCGGCCAATCGCTGGAGGCGCTGTTGACCGTCGACGGCCACGTGCCGCGCGCGGTGCGCGTCACCGTTACCGGGCGCACCCCCGCGCACGGCCTCTTTTTCGGCCGCGCGCCGCAGTTGCGTGCGGAGGTGCTGAACCAGATCGGCATCATCGGCAACGAGCGGCTGTGGCTCGAGAAGGTCCGGCTCGCGACGTCCGCGGCCGATCAGCAGCCGGGCGAAAGCGAACCGCTCGAGGCGCTGGAGGACCTGAAGCAGATCCTGGCCGACGCCGCACACGATCCGGATTTCCTCGCGTTGCTCGAGCGCGACCTGAAGCCGTTCGTCGGCAAGGTCCGCAGCGACGTGAAGGAGGAGGTACCGTTGTTGACGATGGCGCGCGCGGGCGAGCTGACCGCGCTGGTCGAGCAGGTCGGGCCCGCGCTGCTCGCGCGGCTGGCGAGGGGGGAATAAGCGATGCGCATCAGTCAGCTCGATCTGATCAAGTACGGCAAGTTCACCGACGAGACGCTGCGGTTCCCGTCGGCCAGCGAGGATTTTCATGTGATCGTCGGGCCGAACGAGGCCGGCAAGTCGACGATTCGCACGGCCGTGTCCGAATTGCTTTTCGGGATGAAGCTGCAGACGCCGCTCGATTTTCTGCACAACACGCCCGAGTTGCGGATCGGCGGCGTGCTGGAGAGCGGCACGGGCGAACTCGCGTTCCACCGTGCGCGCGGGCGCAGCCCGTTGCGCACGCCCGCCGACGACAAGCTGCCCGACGACTATCTGGCGTCGATCCTCGACGGCGCGACGCGCGAGTTCTTCGAGCAGATGTTCGGGCTCGATCACGGGCGGCTGGTCGAGGGCGGCCGCAGCATTCTCGACGCATCGGACAAGCTCGGCCAGGTGCTGTTCGAATCGGCTGCCGGAGTCGGCAGCCTCGGGCCGGTGCGCGAGGAACTCGACGCGCGCGCGCTCGAATTGTGGGCGCCGCGTCGCAGCGGCAGCGCGTTCGCGTTGGCCGAAACGGCATTCAACGAAGCCGTCACCGAACTGAAGACGGTCCAGGTGCGCACGCGCGACTGGGTCGATCGCAAGGACGCGCGCGAAGCGGTCGAGCAGCAGATCGAGCAGGCACGTGCGGAACAGCGCCGGCTCGAAGCGCTGCGCTCGAAGCTCGAACGCGTGCGGCGGCTCGCGCCGTACCTGAAGGAACTGACGGTCAAGGACGCGGCGTTGGCCGAACTGGGCGCGGTCGTCGAGTTGCCGCCGACCGCGTACGCGGATCTGCTGAAGGCGCAGGGCGATCTCGCGGCCGAACAGAAGGTGCTCGAGGAGCGGCGTGCCGACCTGCTCGCGAAGCGGCAGGCGCGCGATGCGATCGCCGCGGACGCCGACACGCTGGCGCTCGAAGCCGATATCGAGGCGCTCGATCGGCTGCGCGGCGCGTGCATGAATCACGCGCAGGATCTGCTGCTGCTCGGCGCGGACGTCGAACGGCACCTGTTAGCCGCGTCGTCGGCGGCCGCGCAACTCGGCTGGCCGACGGACGAAGCGTCGCTGCGCGCCGCGTTGCCGACGGCGCTGTCGCTGAAGACGGTCGCGAATCTGCTGCGCGAGCACGGCGCGTTGCACCAGGCGCTTGCCGGCGCACGCGAATCGCTCGACGAGCGCACGCGCGAACTGGCGCAGGTCCGCGAACAACAGGCGCGCCTGTCGACCGTCGACGTGCCCGAAGCATTGCGCGCGGCGCTGGCCGATGCGCAGGGCTTTCGCAACAGCGGCCCGCGTGAGCAGGCGCTGGCGCACGAAATCGCGGCCGCCGAACGCACGCTGTCCGGCGCGCTCGACGCGCTCGGCCAGTGGCGCATGCCGGTCGATGCGCTGCGTGCGCTCGACGTGCCGTCGGCGGCGCGGCTCGGTGCGCTGCTGAAGGAAGACAGCGAGCGTGCCAGCGCGGCCGCTGCCGCGCGCGACGCGCGGGATGGCGCACTCGAAGAGCTCGAGCGGCTCGAACTGCAGGAGAAGCATTTCGCGGAAAACCACAAGGTCGTCACGACCGCCGACGTGCTGGCGGCGCGTGCGCGGCGCGACGACGCGTGGGGCGAGATTCGCAGCGGCGCCGTCGATCTCGCCACGGGCGCACCGGCGTTCGACGATGCGATTCGCCTCGCCGACGAACTCGTCGATGCGCAGCTCGGCGCGACCCAGGCCGCGGCGACGCTGCAATCGCTGCGTCAACAGGTCGAATCCGCGCGTGCGGGCGTGACGCGCCGGCAGGCCGCGCTTGACGAACGCGAGCGCGAGCTCGCCGCCCATCGCGACGCCTGGGCCGCGCTCGCGACGGCGGCCGCGGTGCCCGGCATGCCGCTGGCGGCGATGGGCGACTGGCTCGCGAAGCGCGACACGGTGTTCGCCGCGCAGGCCGATCTCGATCGTCTGCGCCGCGAATTCGACACGATGCGGGCTGCGCGGGCCGGCGCGGAAGCCGCGTTGCGGGCGGCGCTGCTGACGGTATCGCGAGGCGGCGAGGCGGACGGGTTGGCCGCGCTCGTCGCCGTCGCCGAGACGTTTGTCCAGTCGGCCGAGAAAGCGGCCGCACAGAAGGACAGCCTCGACGATCGTGAGCGCGAAGCCGAACGCGGCTGTGCGACCGCGCAGTCGCGGGCCGATCATGCGCAAACGGCTTACGACGCGTGGCAAGCGCAATGGCGCGACGCGCTGGCCGACGCGAAACTGTCCGCGAGCGCGACGACGCTGGCCGCGGCGGAAGGCGCGCTCGGGCTTGCGAATACGGTGACGGCCGAACTGGCCGAGGCCGACGCGCCACGCAACCGGATTGCGACGATCCGCGCGGAGCTGAACGCGCTCGAGGCCGGCGCGCGGCGGCTCGCCGAAGCGCTCGCGCCGGAATGGCTGGCGAGCGGCGACTGGCTGGACGTGGCGCGCCGGCTGACGATGCGTCTCGCGGCCGCCCGGGAAATCGCCCGAGCGATCGATCGTGCCGACGAGGCCGTGCGGCAGGCCGACGGCAAGGTCGCGGACGCGGCTGCCGCAGTGGCCGGCGCCGACGCGCGCATCCAGCCGCTGCTGCAACTGGCCGGCGTCGCGTCGATCGACGCGGCGCTGCCGCTGGCCGAGCGCTCGGATCGGCAGCGCCAGCTTCGGCAGGCGGTCGATGCCGCGCACGAGGCGCTGGTGCGCGACGGCGACGGGCTGTCCCGGTCCGCCGTCGAGGCCGAGGTGGCGGAACAGGACATCGCCGACGTGCCGGCGCAGCTCGAAGCGGTGAAGCAGTCGCTCGCCGATATCGGCAAGCGGCTGAACGAGCTGTCGCAGCAGCAGGTCGTGGCCGACCAGGCGTTCGGCGCGATCGACGGCCAGGCGAACGCGGCCGTCGCCGAGGCGAAACGGCAGGAGGCGCTGGCGGCGATGGGCGACGCGGCCGAACAGTATCTGGAGGCGGCCACCGCGAGCCGCTTGCTGAAGTGGGCGACGGATCGCTACCGCGACCAGAAGCAGGGGCCGATGCTCCGGCGCGCGGGCGAGATTTTCGCCGGGCTCACGCTGGGCGAATTCGCGAAGCTGACCGTCGACACCGAACGGACGCCGCCCGCGCTGTATGCGCGGCGCACGAGGGGAACGTCGGTCGAGGTCGCGGGGCTCAGCGAAGGGACCCGCGATCAGCTGTTCCTCGCGCTGCGGATCGCGGCGCTGGAGTTGCAGCTCGGCAGCCGCACGGCGCTGCCGTTCGTCGCCGACGACCTGTTCATCAATTTCGACGATGCGCGCGCGAAGGCCGGGCTCGATGCGTTGCGCGATCTGTCGACGCGCACGCAGGTGCTGTTCCTGACGCACCACGACCACCTGCTGCCGCTCGTGAGGGACGTATTCGGCGCGCGGGTCAACGTGGTCGAGTTGCAGCGCGCGCCGGCCGGCGCGTGACACGGGGTACGCCGGGATGCCGGCGCACGGGAAGGGTCATCGCGTACAGGTAGTATGAGCAGTTCCGAAACGCACGCGGCCGGTTCGACGGCCGCGGGTCTGGCCACACGAGGGGGGAATATGAAGAAGCTGGTAGCCGCGATTGCGTTCGCGGCGGACAAGCATCGCAATCAGCGGCGCAAGGATGAAGAGGCGTCGCCGTACATCAATCATCCGATCGCGCTCGCCGACGTGCTGGCCAACGAGGCCGGCGTCGAGGACGAACGCGTGATCGTCGCGGCCGTGTTGCACGACACGGTCGAGGATACGGAGACGACCGAGCAGGAGTTGCTGCGGCTGTTCGGCAAGGACGTGGCGGACATCGTGATGGAAGTCACCGACGACAAGTCGCTGCCGAAGGAGGAGCGCAAGCGTCTGCAGGTCGAGCACGCGGCCACCATCAGCCGGCGCGCGAAGCTCGTGAAGCTGGCCGACAAGATCTGCAACCTGCGCGACATCGCCCGGCATCCGCCCGCGGACTGGCCGCTCGAACGCAAGCAGGCGTACTTCGACTGGGCGAAGTCGGTCGTCGACCCGATGCGCGGCGTCCATCCCGGTCTCGAGGCGATCTTCGACACCGCGTACGCCGCGCGGCCGGCGGACTGACGCACGCGCATGTGCTCGGCCCGATTCGCCGCACGACAACCCGCTGCCGTGGCGGGTGTCGACGTCGGCGGCGACAGGAAGCTGTGCGATCTCGTGATCCTGCGTGGCTCGACGGTCGTCTGCCGGGAAGCGCGGATCGCGCCCGAGTCGCTGCCCGCACTGTGTCTCGCCCATGATGTCGTCGCCGTCGGCGTCGACGCACCGAGCCTGTGGTGGACCGGGAGCGGCCGCCGCGCGGCCGAGCAGGCGCTCGCGCGCGAACGGATCTCGTGCTTCCCGACCCCGTCGCGGGAGCAGGCCGTCGCGAGCACGTCGGGCTTCTTCGACTGGATGTTCATGGGGGAGCGCGTCTACCGCGCGCTCGCAGACGCTTATCCGTTATTGACCGACGCGCACTACGCGGGTGGGCGGGCGAGCTTCGAAACCTATCCTTATGCGATTACCTGCGCGATGCTGGGCAAGGCCGTGGCGTCGGCGAAGCAGAAGCGCAACCAGCGCCGGCAACTGCTGGAGCGGCTGGGCATCGACGTATCGACGCTGCGCTCCGTCGATGCGCGCGATGCGACCCTGTGCGCATTGACGGCGCAATACGTGATCGAAGGGAATGCGCATGCGTACGGCGATGCGGCGGGCGGATACATCCGCGTGCCGATGATGCGCGAGACGATCGTGCTGGATGCGTCGTAGCGCCGGCGTGCGGTTCCGCGCGGGGTGAAGGTCGCACGGTGGTCGCTTCGTGCGGGAATCGGCGGCAGGCCCGGCGATGCAGGGGAAGCAGCTAACGGTTGTCGGCGGGCACGACGTGAGTCCGGTGCACCGCGCGGTTCCGGTCGAGCCGGGTCAATCCTCGAGGATGGATGTCGGCACGCTGGACAGGTCGCAGGCTTGTGCTTGCTCGAAGTAGCTGTCCGCATCGTCGATCATCACGACCGCGACGTCGATCAGCTCGTCCAGCCGTTGCAGCAGCGATTCCCGCCACTCGATGTCTTCGTCGCGCTCGGGCGTCTTGTCCAGTTGCTCGATGATCGAGTCGGCCGTCTGCAGGAATGGAATTGCCTGCTGATAGTTTTCGATCGAGACCAGCGCTGCATTGCGTGCGCCGACGAGCCGCTCGCGATGCGTGTCCGCCAGTTCGGATTCGCCGCTGATGCGCGGCAACATGTCCGAGATGCGTTGCAGAAGCGGCGGCACCTGTTGTTCCAGCAGGATCGCGCGCTCGCGCAGTGCGGCATATTCGTCGCGAAGGTCGGCGTCGCCGGGTTGAGTCGTGCTGTCCATCATCGATATGAGTGCGTGGTTCGGTCGCGGCATGATACTCGACCGCGCCGGGTTCCTTGCCGGTTCCGCGCCCTCGTATATATGGGAGGGAAGAGACGTGTTCGTCATATCTTTGGAGGGCGGCGCGTGTGGCGTTTTACCGCCCGTCGAGCGCAAAACCTCCGTGCGCGGCAGCGCACGGAGGCTTTTTCAAACTTTCTTCACAAAGCGCTTGCGTGGATGGGAGCGGATGCTTAGAATCACGCCTCTTTCGCGCTAACGGAAACGCAGCGCGGGAGGAAGGGAAGCAGTGCTGTTGAGATTCGGCGGTAGCGAGCCTCGGCGGTACGGAAGTTGAGCCCCGCAGTCGCAACGAAGTCGTTCAGAAAGTTGTTGACGAACTGCGAAACACGGTTCATAATCTCGCTTCTCTGCTGCTGAAAACGCAGCGCTGCTGAGGGTTCAGATCCCTCGCAGAAATGCTCTTTAAAAATTAACAGCCGATAAGTGTGGGCGCTTGATGAAAGCGAGCTGATCCTCGGATCAGATAGCGAAAGTATCAAGAGTCTCACACTAAAGTAAGTCAGGTTTATGAAGTGATTCATATTCCTGTCAGCTTTGAGTGAGCGACCGGTTCGAAAGAACCGAAAACAGTAACAGGTTTGAACTGAAGAGTTTGATCCTGGCTCAGATTGAACGCTGGCGGCATGCCTTACACATGCAAGTCGAACGGCAGCACGGGTGCTTGCACCTGGTGGCGAGTGGCGAACGGGTGAGTAATACATCGGAACATGTCCTGTAGTGGGGGATAGCCCGGCGAAAGCCGGATTAATACCGCATACGATCTACGGATGAAAGCGGGGGACCTTCGGGCCTCGTGCTATAGGGTTGGCCGATGGCTGATTAGCTAGTTGGTGGGGTAAAGGCCTACCAAGGCGACGATCAGTAGCTGGTCTGAGAGGACGACCAGCCACACTGGGACTGAGACACGGCCCAGACTCCTACGGGAGGCAGCAGTGGGGAATTTTGGACAATGGGCGAAAGCCTGATCCAGCAATGCCGCGTGTGTGAAGAAGGCCTTCGGGTTGTAAAGCACTTTTGTCCGGAAAGAAATCCTTGGCTCTAATACAGCCGGGGGATGACGGTACCGGAAGAATAAGCACCGGCTAACTACGTGCCAGCAGCCGCGGTAATACGTAGGGTGCGAGCGTTAATCGGAATTACTGGGCGTAAAGCGTGCGCAGGCGGTTTGCTAAGACCGATGTGAAATCCCCGGGCTCAACCTGGGAACTGCATTGGTGACTGGCAGGCTAGAGTATGGCAGAGGGGGGTAGAATTCCACGTGTAGCAGTGAAATGCGTAGAGATGTGGAGGAATACCGATGGCGAAGGCAGCCCCCTGGGCCAATACTGACGCTCATGCACGAAAGCGTGGGGAGCAAACAGGATTAGATACCCTGGTAGTCCACGCCCTAAACGATGTCAACTAGTTGTTGGGGATTCATTTCCTTAGTAACGTAGCTAACGCGTGAAGTTGACCGCCTGGGGAGTACGGTCGCAAGATTAAAACTCAAAGGAATTGACGGGGACCCGCACAAGCGGTGGATGATGTGGATTAATTCGATGCAACGCGAAAAACCTTACCTACCCTTGACATGGTCGGAATCCTGCTGAGAGGCGGGAGTGCTCGAAAGAGAACCGGCGCACAGGTGCTGCATGGCTGTCGTCAGCTCGTGTCGTGAGATGTTGGGTTAAGTCCCGCAACGAGCGCAACCCTTGTCCTTAGTTGCTACGCAAGAGCACTCTAAGGAGACTGCCGGTGACAAACCGGAGGAAGGTGGGGATGACGTCAAGTCCTCATGGCCCTTATGGGTAGGGCTTCACACGTCATACAATGGTCGGAACAGAGGGTTGCCAACCCGCGAGGGGGAGCTAATCCCAGAAAACCGATCGTAGTCCGGATTGCACTCTGCAACTCGAGTGCATGAAGCTGGAATCGCTAGTAATCGCGGATCAGCATGCCGCGGTGAATACGTTCCCGGGTCTTGTACACACCGCCCGTCACACCATGGGAGTGGGTTTTACCAGAAGTGGCTAGTCTAACCGCAAGGAGGACGGTCACCACGGTAGGATTCATGACTGGGGTGAAGTCGTAACAAGGTAGCCGTATCGGAAGGTGCGGCTGGATCACCTCCTTTCCAGAGCTTCTCGCACAAGTTGAGCGCTCACGCTTATCGGCTGTAAATTAAAGACAGACTCAGGGGTCTGTAGCTCAGTCGGTTAGAGCACCGTCTTGATAAGGCGGGGGTCGTTGGTTCGAATCCAACCAGACCCACCACCGTCTTGTGTGGCGGTACACACCTGAGGCAAATCTGTACATGGGGGCATAGCTCAGCTGGGAGAGCACCTGCTTTGCAAGCAGGGGGTCGTCGGTTCGATCCCGTCTGCCTCCACCAATCCTCAATGACAAACATTCGAATGATGATTGTTCGAGTCTTTGTCATTGGCGATTGAGCCAGTCAGAGGATATCAACAGATATCGGCTGTCGTTCTTTAACAATCTGGAAGAAGTAAGTAATTTGGATAGCGGAAGCGTCTCGAGATGGACGTGGAAGTTATCCGGGTTGTGATTGTATCGATGTATCTCAAGATGATTCGGGTCTACTCCCTTCGGGAGTGGGGCCTGCGTAAGCGCTAAAGCGCTAACGCCGGACCGACATCAATTGGAATACGGCACAACGCGAGAACTCAACCTGTAGCGGCTGTCGAGAGACAGACTCGTTATAGGGTCAAGCGAACAAGTGCATGTGGTGGATGCCTTGGCGATCACAGGCGATGAAGGACGCGGTAGCCTGCGAAAAGCTACGGGGAGCTGGCAAACGAGCTTTGATCCGTAGATGTCCGAATGGGGAAACCCACTCCTTTTGGAGTATCCATGGCTGAATACATAGGCCATGTGAAGCGAACGCGGTGAACTGAAACATCTAAGTAACCGCAGGAAAAGAAATCAACCGAGATTCCCAAAGTAGTGGCGAGCGAAATGGGATGAGCCTTGCACTCTTTATTTGTATTGTTAGCCGAACGCTCTGGAAAGTGCGGCCATAGCAGGTGATAGCCCTGTAGGCGAAAACAGTATGAAAGAACTAGGTGTGCGACAAGTAGGGCGGGACACGTGAAATCCTGTCTGAAGATGGGGGGACCATCCTCCAAGGCTAAATACTCGTGATCGACCGATAGTGAACCAGTACCGTGAGGGAAAGGCGAAAAGAACCCCGGGAGGGGAGTGAAATAGATCCTGAAACCGCATGCATACAAACAGTCGGAGCCTCGTAAGGGGTGACGGCGTACCTTTTGTATAATGGGTCAGCGACTTACGTTCAGTAGCAAGCTTAACCGTATAGGGCAGGCGTAGCGAAAGCGAGTCCGAATAGGGCGTTCAGTTGCTGGGCGTAGACCCGAAACCAGGTGATCTATCCATGGCCAGGATGAAGGTGCGGTAACACGTACTGGAGGTCCGAACCCACTAACGTTGAAAAGTTAGGGGATGAGCTGTGGATAGGGGTGAAAGGCTAAACAAACCTGGAAATAGCTGGTTCTCTCCGAAAACTATTTAGGTAGTGCCTCGTGTCTCACCTTCGGGGGTAGAGCACTGTCATGGTTGGGGGGTCTATTGCAGATTACCCCGCCATAGCAAACTCCGAATACCGAAGAGTGCAATCACGGGAGACAGACATCGGGTGCTAACGTCCGGTGTCAAGAGGGAAACAACCCAGACCGCCAGCTAAGGTCCCCAAATATAGCTAAGTGGGAAACGAAGTGGGAAGGCTAAAACAGTCAGGAGGTTGGCTTAGAAGCAGCCACCCTTTAAAGAAAGCGTAATAGCTCACTGATCGAGTCGTCCTGCGCGGAAGATGTAACGGGGCTAAGCTATATACCGAAGCTGCGGATGCGAGCTTTGCTCGCATGGTAGGAGAGCGTTCCGTAAGCCTGCGAAGGTGCCTTGTAAAGGGTGCTGGAGGTATCGGAAGTGCGAATGCTGACATGAGTAGCGATAAAGGGGGTGAAAGGCCCCCTCGCCGTAAGCCCAAGGTTTCCTACGCAACGTTCATCGGCGTAGGGTGAGTCGGCCCCTAAGGCGAGGCAGAAATGCGTAGCTGATGGGAAGCAGGTCAATATTCCTGCACCATTGTTAGATGCGATGGGGGGACGGATCGCGGAAGGTTGTCCGGGTGTTGGAAGTCCCGGTCGCTGCATTGGAGAAGGCGCTTAGGCAAATCCGGGCGCGTAATTCAAGGGTGTGGCGCGAGCTCCCTAGGGAGCGAAGCAATTGGAAGTGGTTCCAAGAAAAGCCTCTAAGCTTCAGTCTAATGATGACCGTACCGCAAACCGACACAGGTGGGCGAGATGAGTATTCTAAGGCGCTTGAGAGAACTCGGGAGAAGGAACTCGGCAAATTGGTACCGTAACTTCGGGATAAGGTACGCCCTTGTAGCTTGACTGGCCTGCGCCAGGAGGGTGAAGGGGTTGCAATAAACTGGTGGCTGCGACTGTTTAATAAAAACACAGCACTCTGCAAACACGAAAGTGGACGTATAGGGTGTGACGCCTGCCCGGTGCCGGAAGATTAAATGATGGGGTGCAAGCTCTTGATTGAAGTCCCGGTAAACGGCGGCCGTAACTATAACGGTCCTAAGGTAGCGAAATTCCTTGTCGGGTAAGTTCCGACCTGCACGAATGGCGTAACGATGGCCACACTGTCTCCTCCCGAGACTCAGCGAAGTTGAAGTGTTTGTGATGATGCAATCTACCCGCGGCTAGACGGAAAGACCCCATGAACCTTTACTGTAGCTTTGCATTGGACTTTGAACCGATCTGTGTAGGATAGGTGGGAGGCTATGAAACCGGAACGCTAGTTTCGGTGGAGCCGTCCTTGAAATACCACCCTGGTTTGTTTGAGGTTCTAACCTTGGCCCGTGATCCGGGTCGGGGACAGTGCATGGTAGGCAGTTTGACTGGGGCGGTCTCCTCCCAAAGCGTAACGGAGGAGTACGAAGGTACGCTAGGTACGGTCGGAAATCGTGCTGATAGTGCAATGGCATAAGCGTGCTTAACTGCGAGACCGACAAGTCGAGCAGGTGCGAAAGCAGGTCATAGTGATCCGGTGGTTCTGTATGGAAGGGCCATCGCTCAACGGATAAAAGGTACTCTGGGGATAACAGGCTGATACCGCCCAAGAGTTCATATCGACGGCGGTGTTTGGCACCTCGATGTCGGCTCATCTCATCCTGGGGCTGTAGCCGGTCCCAAGGGTATGGCTGTTCGCCATTTAAAGAGGTACGTGAGCTGGGTTTAAAACGTCGTGAGACAGTTTGGTCCCTATCTGCCGTGGGCGTTGGATATTTGAAGGGGGCTGCTCCTAGTACGAGAGGACCGGAGTGGACGAACCTCTGGTGTACCGGTTGTCACGCCAGTGGCATCGCCGGGTAGCTATGTTCGGAAGAGATAACCGCTGAAAGCATCTAAGCGGGAAACTCGCCTTAAGATGAGATATCCCTGGGGACTAGATCCCCTTGAAGGGTCGTTCGAGACCAGGACGTTGATAGGTCAGGTGTGTAAGCGCAGTAATGCGTTCAGCTAACTGATACTAATTGCCCGTAAGGCTTGATCCTATAACAAGTCTGTTTCGCGCTACAGAGCGCGTCGGACGGTTGGATTCTCGTGTGTGATACACACAACCTAATTACTGCTTCTTCCAAGATTGGTTGTGCTGCGAAGCCAGCACAACACCCCCCTTTGCCTGATGACCATAGCGAGTCGGTCCCACCCCTTCCCATCCCGAACAGGACCGTGAAACGACTCTACGCCGATGATAGTGCGGATTCCCGTGTGAAAGTAGGTAATCGTCAGGCTCCCTCAAGCCAGAAACCCCCGCCCGACAAGGCGGGGGTTTTTGCATTGCGGCGGCGGAAATGTGCACGGTTCGCGGGACTGAGCGAACCTCGGTATTTCTCCGCTGCAACCTCTCTTACCGCAGCTGGTAGCCCAATCTCATCGACCGTACGCAGTGAGTCATCTTGCTGCGATCTCCTCACCCATCAGACCATGATCCGCAAGATTGGAAAAAATCTGCCCGGGATGGCGCTCGATTCCTTTTCGCCGATCTTTTCGGCCCCCAGTGTCAGATAGAACGGCGCGGCATTGGGATCGGCTTCGATCACAAAGCTCTTGATTCCTCTCGCGGCGGCCTCGGTTCGAACCGATTCCCACAGCGCACGGGCGACGCCCTGACCCATGTGATCGAGATGAACGAACAGCCATCCGGGCGTTGGCCGATCCGAATTCAACGGTGCTCGGATCCAGAATCCGATGATCGACTCACCTGATTCCGCGACGTAACCGATTGCCCCTTCGATCGTCTCCGGCGAGATCGTGAGATCGTTTTGCCACACGTCCAGCCATTCCTTCGGATAGCCCCAGTGCGCCTTCGAAAGGCGCGCCAGTCGTGTGAGTTCATCCGCGTCCGCGGCACGCGCAGCACGTACGGTAAATAGCTTGTGCATTTCGGCTCTCGTCATGGCGGACACCCCCTCGGTCGGCGTTTTCATGAGTGCATCATCCGGATCGTACGGTCTCATCGCCCGATCGACAGCCGACCCGCTCGCCGCAGCGTTGCACGATGCCATTCAACCGCACACGCCCGGCGCGGCTATATGACCTGCGACGCATGTCCGGCGACGACGCGCCAGTGGACGCCCGATCGACGCCAGAGGCGTGTATAGGCAAACGTGCCGGCGAATGCCGCGCCATCGAAATGGCCGGCAAGAGCCGCTCGCGTCGTGGTGAGGATCATCTCGTCGACCGCGGATGCGCGCATTTCGATGACGTCGAGTGTGTCGAGGCGCAAAAGCTTCGCGCGATGCGCGGCCAGGTCGTCCTCTTTCGAGATGACCTGGCCGGTCGGGACTGTGAACACCAGATCGTCGTCCAGCAGCGCGTCGAGCGCTGCGACGTCGTTGGCCAGCATCGCCGCGCGGAGCGCGGTTTCGCTGGGTTCGATGACGGTACGGATTGCATCCATGTCAGGCCTCGCATCATTCGAAGGGAAAGCGGCACGGGGACGACAAATTCGGCCTATCGCGCATTCGACAGCGACTGACGCCGGATCAGCATCACCATGCAGATGCCGATCGACGCGATCAGGTTGACGGCCGGATAGAACGCGACCGCGACACTCCACGTGCTCAGTGCCAGCAACGCCAGCGCGTACTTGAGCACGCACAGCGCGAAATAGACGAGGCTCTCGCTCCACGGATCGCGGATCGTCTTGCGCACGGTCGGGCCGAGGCCGGCCAGCTCGATCAGCGTGACCAGGCAGATCGACACCGTCGGATCGTCGGTCAGCATCCACAGCGGAATGGCTGACAGTGCTGCACAGAGGAACAGCCAGTCGAGGCCCGTCCAGCCGTGCTCGCCGCGAAACAGGCTGGCGATCAGCGTCAGAAAGCACGTGACGGCAATCGCCGCCGTGCACCATGCGGACGGGCCCGCGCCCGCGACGAACTGGCCGGCGGCCGCGATCGCTGTGACGACCGACCACACGAGCCACGTGAACAGATGCGGGCGAACGGTGCGCCGATAGATCGCGAGCCCGTAAGGAATCGCCGCCAGCAGCGACACGGCCGTTCCGATCACGCCGAAGATCGAAGCGACGCTTTCATCGACATTCACCATCGACGCAACCTTGTTCGGATTGCCGATCAGTATGTGGTCAGACGGATCAGGGCGCAACGTCCTGCGTTTTCCGCGGTGCGGTGAGCGCCACGCAGATTCGCACCGGAATGCGGAAGAAGCAGGACGGGCGCGTATCGACTGCACATGACGAGACGCTCCGCATCCACCTAGCCAGTCAAGACTCCGCCTTCGCCGCATGCACGTCGCGCCGAAACGCACCGGGGCTCGTGCCTGTCCATTTCCGGAACGCGCGATGAAACGCGCTCGGCTCGGTGAAGCCGAGCTCGACCGCGATCTCCGAGACGCTGAGCGCGTGCCCGCGCAGCAGCGACTGGGCCAGCGCGCCGCGTAATTCGTCCTTGATCGCCGCGAAACTTTGCCCTTCGCTGCGCAAACGCCGCCGCAGCGTCGCGGGCGTCGTGTCGAGGCGCACGGCCAGCGTGTCGAAGTCGGGCCATTCGGCGGCCGGCAGCGCTTTCAGGTGCGCGCGCGTCTTCGCGACCCAGCCTGTGTCGTGCCGGTAGCGCACGAGGAGATTGCCGGGTGCGCCGCGCAGGAAGGTCCGCAGTGTCTGCTCCGAGCGGATCGTCGGCAGCGCGAGGTACGCGGCGTTGAACGCGAGCCGGCTGTCAGGCCGGTCGAAATGCACCGGGACGCCGAAGAACTGGTGATAGTCGCTGCGCTGGCCGAGGCTCGGGCACGCGAAATCGATGCGCTGCAGCGGGATGCGCCGGCCGATCAGCCAGCACGCGACGCCGAGCAGGATCAGCCAGAACGTCCGGTACGCGAATGCCGGATACGGCGCGCCCGATTGCGCCAGCACGATCTGCGCCTGCCCGTCGGCCACCACGAGTTCGCCGTGCGGCTCGTCGAGCACCACACGCAGAAACTTCAGCGCGCGCCGCAGCGCCTTGTCGAGCGTGCCGGCGTGCAGCACCGCGTGACACAGCAGCGTAAAGCTGCCGCGCCGCATCGGGCGCGCGGCCAGCCCGAAGAATTCGTCGTCGAGCGTACCGGCGATCGCGAGCCACAGCCGGCCGTACTGCTGCGGCGTGACGGGCTCGTGCACGGCGGCCGGCAGCCCGGCGGCACGCAGCACGGGCGCGGTCGGCAAGTCGCGCCGGCGCAGGCACGCGAGCGCATCGTCGACGAAATCCGGCGAAATCATCTGCGGCCCCATTTCCTGCGTCCTCTCGACATGGCAAAAGCGATCATGATTCTAGATTCCGTTTGTCATTGATTGCAATGTAGGGGCTGTCTACTATCGATGTATCCCCGTCGCGCCCCTGGCGCGTCGGCGGCCATAACGCACAGGAGACACGCATGCCTGAAGGAGCTACCGCCCGGGCGGTGCCGGCTTACGCCGACGCCGTGGCCCGTTTCAGTATCGAGACCGCTGCCGCGCAACTGAGCGGCGATCTGGAGCGCGGCCTGAACGCGTGTGTCGAATGTTGCGACCGGCACGCGAAGGCGGATGCGATCGCACTCGACTGGATCGACGCCGGCGGGCAGCACCACCGCTTTACGTTCGCGCAAATGCAGGCGTTGTCGGCCCGGGTCGCGAACCTGCTCGTCGCGCAGGGCGTGAAGCCGGGCGACGTGGTGGCCGGCCTGCTGCCGCGCACGCCGGAGCTCGTCGCGACGATCCTCGGCACGTGGCGCGCGGGCGCCGTGTACCAGCCGCTGTTTACCGCGTTCGGCCCGAAGGCGATCGAGCACCGGCTGCGCATGAGCGATGCGCGGCTCGTCGTGACCAACGTCGCGAATCGCGCGAAGCTCGACGAAATCGCCGATTGCCCGCTGGTCGCGACGGTACGCGAAGCAGGCGAGGCGCTACCGGTGCACGACATCGATTTCCACGCGGCGCTCGACGCGCAGTCCGATACGTTCGAGCCCGTGCCGCGCAAGGGGTCGGACCTGTTCATGATGATGTCGACGTCGGGCACGACGGGCTTGCCGAAGGGCGTACCGGTGCCGCTGTACGCGCTGCTCGCGTTCGGCGCGTACATGCGCGAAGCGGTCGACCTGCGTGCCGGCGACCGGTTCTGGAACATCGCCGATCCGGGCTGGGCGTACGGCCTCTATTACGCGATCACGGGCCCGCTGCTCCTCGGTCATGCAACGACGCTGTACGAGGGCAGCTTCACGGTCGACAGCACGTACGACGTGATCGACCGGCTCGGCATCACGAGCCTCGCGGGTTCGCCGACCGCATTCCGGATGCTGATGGCGGCCGGGACGGAAGCGGCCGCGCGCGTGAAGGGCCGGCTGCGCGTGGTGAGCAGCGCGGGCGAACCGTTGAACCCGGAGGTCGTGCGCTGGTTCCACGCGGCGCTCGGCGCGCCGATCCACGATCACTACGGCCAGACCGAGCTGGGCATGGTCGTGAACAACCATCACGGTCTTACGCACGTAGTGCACGTCGGTTCGGCCGGCTTCGCGATGCCGGGCTACCGTGTCGCGGTGCTCGACGAAGCGGGCCGCGAACTCGGCCCCGGCGAGCCCGGCAACCTTGCGATCGACATCGCGCGCTCGCCGCTGCTGTGGTTCCGCGGCTACTGGCAGCAGGACACGCCGGCGATCGCGGGCGGCTATTACCGGACCGGCGACAACGTGGAGCTGGAGCCGGACGGCGCCGTGAGCTTCATCGGCCGCGCGGACGACGTGATCACGTCGTCCGGCTACCGGATCGGCCCGTTCGACGTGGAGAGCGCGCTGATCGAGCATCCGGCCGTCAGCGAGGCCGCCGTGATCGGCGTGCCCGACCCGGAGCGCACGGAGATCGTGAAGGCGTTCGTCGTCCTGTCGAAGGGCTTCGACGGCACGCCGGAACTGGCCGAGGAATTGAGTCTGCACGTGAAGCGGCGGCTGTCCGCTCACGCTTATCCGCGCGCGATCGACTTCGTCGACGCGCTGCCGAAAACCCCGAGCGGCAAGATCCAGCGCTTCGTGTTGCGCAAGATGGAAGCCGAGAAGGTCGCTCAACCCTGAATACGGACTGCCAATGAATATCAAGGATCGCGTTTTTCTGATTACGGGCGCCGGTTCCGGCCTCGGCGCCGCGGTGGCGCGCATGGTCGTCGCGCAAGGCGGCAAGGCTGTGCTGCTGGACGTCAATGACGAGGCGGGCGCGGGTCTCGCGAACGAACTCGGCGCGGCCGCGCGCTTCGTGAAGACCGACGTGACGAGCGAAGCCGACGGCCAGGCGGCCGTCGCGGCCGCGCGCGATGCGTTCGGCCGCGTCGATGCGCTCGTCAACTGTGCGGGCGTCGCGCCGGGCGAGAAGGTCGTCGGCCGCGATGGCCCACACTCGCTCGACCGCTTCGCGCGGGCGGTGTCGATCAACCTCGTCGGCACGTTCAACATGATTCGGCTGGCTGCCGACGCGATGTCGAAGCAGGACGCCGATGCGGAGGGCGAGCGCGGCGTGATCATCAACACCGCGTCGGTCGCGGCGTTCGACGGACAGATCGGACAGGCCGCGTATGCGGCGTCGAAGAGCGGCGTGGTGGGCATGACGCTGCCGATCGCGCGCGAACTCGCGCGCTTCGGCATTCGCGTCGTGACGGTCGCGCCCGGCATCTTCGCGACGCCGATGATGGCCGGCATGCCGCAGGACGTGCAGGACGCGCTCGGCAAGAGCGTGCCGTTTCCGCCGCGGCTCGGCCGCCCGGAAGAATTTGCGGCGCTGGTGCGCCACATCGCCGAGAACACGATGCTGAACGGCGAAGTCATCCGTCTCGATGGCGCGTTGCGCATGGCACCGCGCTGACACTGGAGGAAGCGAATCATGACGACTCAGGATCCGATCGTAATCGTGGGCGCGGCGCGCACGCCGATGGGTGGTTTTCAGGGCGACCTGGCGGCGGCGAGCGCGAGCGACCTTGGCGCGGTGGCGATTCGCGCCGCGCTCGAGCGCGCGAACGTGCCGGCCGAACGCATCGACGAAATCGTGTTCGGCTGCGTGCTGCCGGCCGGCCAGGGCCAGGCGCCCGCGCGACAGGCCGCGCTGAAGGCCGGGCTGCCGCTCGCGGCGGGCGCGACCACGGTCAACAAGATGTGCGGTTCGGGGATGAAGGCGGCGATGTTCGCGCACGACCTGCTGCTGGCGGGTTCGGCGCGCGTGGCCGTGGCGGGCGGGATGGAGAGCATGACGAATGCGCCGTACCTGCTGCCGAAGGCGCGCGCGGGCATGCGCATGGGTCACGGACAGGTGCTCGACCACATGTTCCTCGACGGGCTCGAGGACGCGTATGAAAAGGGTCGCCTGATGGGCACCTTCGCCGAGGATTGCGCGCAGGCGTACCAGTTCACCCGCGAAGCGCAGGATGCGTTCGCGATTGCGTCGCTGACGCGGGCGCAGCGTGCGATCGCGGAAGGGCGTTTCGTGTCGGAAATCGCGCCGGTGACCGTGAAGGCCGGCAAGACGGAAAGCGTCGTGTCGATCGACGAGCAGCCCGGCAAGGCGAAACTCGACAAGATCCCGACGCTGAAGCCGGCGTTTCGCGACGGCGGCACGGTGACGGCCGCGAACGCATCGTCGATCTCTGACGGTGCGGCCGCGCTGGTGATGATGCGCCGCTCGGAAGCCGAGCGCCTCGGCCTCACGCCGAAGGCCGTGATCGTCGGGCATTCGACTCATGCGGACAAGCCCGGCCTGTTCGCGACCGCGCCGATCGGCGCGCTGCGCAAGCTGTCGGAGAAAACCGGCTGGAACCTGCGCGACGTCGACCTGTTCGAAATCAACGAAGCGTTCGCGGTGGTGCCGATGGCCGCGATGCGCGACCTCGACCTGCCGCACGAGAAGGTGAACGTGCACGGCGGCGCGTGCGCGCTCGGGCATCCGATCGGCGCATCGGGTGCGCGCGTGATGGTGACGCTGCTGGCCGCGCTCGAAACGTATGGCCTGACGCGCGGCGTCGCATCGCTGTGTATCGGCGGCGGCGAAGCGACGGCCATTGCGATCGAGCGCATCTCGTAAGACGTCGCGCATCGCATCGCATCGTTCGCAAGCGCGAACGCGGCATCACGGGCGGCGCGTATCGCACGGGACATCCCCGTGCGGTACGCGCCGCCCGCTTTTGTTGGGGGGATCGCCGTATCGCGCTAAGGCTTCGCGTTCGGCGACACCGCACCGCACGCGCGAATCACGAGCTGCACGACCTGCTCGGTTTTTTCGTCGAACGCCTTCTTCGCGAACGCGCGCTTGCCGCTCAGCGCGCGAATCTGCGCATCGAAATCCGCATAGTGCTGCGTGGTCGCCCAGATCAGGTACATCAGCGCGTGCGGGTCGATCGGCGCGAGCAGCCCGCGCGCGATCCAGCCTTCGATCACCCTGACGCGCGCGTCGAACCACGGCTTCACGCGTTGCGACAGGATGTCCTGCATGTGCTCCGCGCCGTGGATGATCTCGTTGGCCCACACCTTCGAGCCGAGCGGGCGCCGCTGCGACAGCGTCATCTTCGCGCGCACGTAGCCGCCGATCGCTTCGACCGGATCGTCGTCGGCCTCGAACGAGCCGGCCGCGCGATGCCAGTCCTCGAACAGGTCGTCGAGCACGCGGCGGTACAGCGCGAGCTTGGTCGGGAAGTAGTAGTGCACGTTCGCCTTCGGCAGGCCGGCGCGCTCCGCGATCATCGCGGTGCTGGCGCCGGCGAGTCCGCGTTCCGCGAATACGGCTTCCGCGCACGCGAGCAGATGCGCTTCGTTGGACTCGCGAATATGCGCCTTGCGTCGCCGCAAAGGCGCCGGCGTTTCGTCACGGTCGGTGGCTGCGATTGCCGCCTCGTCATGTCTCATCGTTACCCTCGCGCGGCGGCCATGCCGCGTTGGGCTTCATTCTAGCCGCTGATTCGCGTCGCGCGCACGGATGTGGCTGCGCTACGGTCACGGCGATGCTGCGTTGCGATGGCACGTTTCTCGCTCTGTCGCGTCACGCAAGAAAGACGTTGCGCTGGTCATTTTGATCGTCTAAAACCTGTCCAATCGGACAGGATTTAACGCGTTGCCTGCATCGACGGACATGCACTGCATCCGTGCGGCGTGCCCCGAAACAGGCCTCGCACGCACCGGCACAGACCGGGCTGGCGACATCACCGACCCCACAGGAGCGATACGAATGAGCGCGGTATCGGAAACAGTGAAGCGGGCAGCTTTCGACACGTCGATCAGGGTCGACGGCAAGCGGTTGTGGGACAGCCTGATGGAAGTCGCGAAGATCGGCGCGACGCCGAAGGGCGGCGTGTGCCGCCTCGCGCTGACCGATCTCGACAAGGCCGGCCGCGACCTGATCGTCGGCTGGGCGAAGGCCGCCGGCTGTACGGTGAAGGTCGATACGATGGGCAACGTGTTCATGCGTCGCGCGGGCCGCGTGGCCGATGCAGCGCCGGTCGTCACGGGCTCGCACGCGGATTCTCAGCCGACCGGCGGGCGCTTCGACGGTATCTACGGCGTGCTCGGCGGCCTCGAGGTGATTCGCAGTCTGAACGATCACGGCATCGAGACCGAGCATCCGGTCGAGGTCGTGATCTGGACCAACGAGGAAGGCTCGCGCTTCGCGCCAGCGATGGTCGCGTCGGGCGTGTTCGCGGGTGTGTTTCCGCTCGAATACGGGCTGTCGCGCAAGGACGTGGACGGTAAGACGATCGGCGAGGAGCTCGCACGCATCGGCTATGCGGGCGACGTGCCGTGCGGCGGGCGCAAGCTGCACGCGGCGTTCGAGCTGCATATCGAGCAAGGGCCGATTCTCGAAGCGGAATGCAAGACGATCGGCGTCGTGACCGACGCGCAGGGGCAGCGCTGGTACGAGATCACGTTCACCGGCCAGGAAGCACATGCGGGGCCGACGCCGATGCCGCGCCGCCGCGACGCGCTGCTCGGCGCGTCCCGCGTGGTCGATCTCGTCAACCGGATCGGCCTCGATCATGCACCGTTCGGCTGCGCGACGGTCGGCATGATGCAGGTCCACCCGAACTCGCGCAACGTGATTCCCGGCCGCGTGTTCTTCACCGTCGATTTCCGTCATCCGGACGACGCCGTGCTCGCAAAGATGGATGCGGCGCTGCGCGACGGCGTCGCGCGTATCGCGGCCGACATCGGGCTCGAAACCGAACTCGAGCAGATTTTCTACTACAAGCCGGTCGCGTTCGATCCTGAGTGCGTGGCGGCCGTGCGCGGCGCGGCCGACCGCTTCGGCTACTCGCATCGCGACATCGTGTCGGGTGCGGGCCACGACGCGTGCTATCTGGCGCAGGTCGCGCCGACGTCGATGGTGTTCGTGCCCTGCATCGACGGCATCAGCCACAACGAGATCGAGGACGCGACGCCCGCATGGATCGAGGCCGGCGCGAACGTGCTGTTGCACGCGATGTTGTCGCGCGCATGCGAGCCGGCCTCGTGACGGAGCGACCGTAGCGGCCGTGAGGCTGCATCACGTCAGATATTTGTATTCCTAAGCATGACCGCCCAGACTGTGCATCCGCAGCCGGCGGGGACGGCTTTGTCTCCACCCAGTCGAAGGAACGCGTATGACCACCCAGCCAACCGGCGATATCGCCGCGCATCGCCTGTCGTCCACGCAACTCTCGTGCGAATTCGCCGATATCGCGCCGCTGCTCGATCCGACTGCCGCGGCGGCCGGCGCAAGCCGCTGTCATTACTGCTACGACGCGCCGTGCGTGCATGCGTGCCCGACGCAGATCGACATCCCGAGCTTCATCCGCAAGATCGGCAACGGCAACCTGAAAGGCGCGGCGACCGACATCCTGTCCGCGAATCCGCTCGGCGGGATGTGCGCACGCGTGTGCCCGACCGAGATCCTGTGTGAAGGCGCGTGCGTGCGCAACCATCAGGATGCGCAGCCCGTCGCGATCGGCGCGCTGCAGCGGCACGCGACCGACTGGGCGATGCAGACCGGTGCGGTGCAGTTCCGGCGCGCGCCCGAGACGGGCCGCCATGTGGCGGTGGTCGGCGCGGGACCGGCCGGGCTCGCGTGTGCGCACCGGCTCGCACTCGCCGGGCACCGCGTCACGTTGTTCGACGCGCGTCCGAAGGCGGGCGGCCTCAACGAATACGGGATCGCCGCGTACAAGACCGTCGACGATTTCGCGCAGCGTGAAGTCGAGTGGCTCTTGTCGGTGGGCGGCATCACGCTGGAAACGGGTATGGCGCTCGGGCGCGACGTGACGCTCGACGCCTTGCGCGAGCAGCACGACGCGGTATTCCTTGCGATGGGCCTCGGCGGCGTGCGTGCGCTCGCGATCGACGGCGAGCAACTGGGCGGCGTGATGAACGCGGTCGATTTCATCGAGCAGGTGCGGCAGGCCGACACGCTCGCGAACGTGCCGGTCGGGCGGCGCGTGGTCGTGATCGGCGGCGGCAATACGGCGATCGATGCGGCGGTGCAGAGTCGCAAGCTCGGCGCCGAGCGCGTGACGATGGTGTACCGGCGCGGCGTGGAGGCAATGAGCGCGACGTGGGCCGAGCGCGAGTTCGCGCAGAAGAGCGGCGTCACGCTCGTCACGCACGCGAAGCCGGTGCGCATCGCGGGCACGGACGGGCAGGTGACAGGCGTCGAATTCGAGGGCGCATCGGGCGAGCGCTTCACCGTCGACGCGGACATGGTGCTGAAGGCGATCGGCCAGACGCTGGTGCCGGACGGTGTCGAAGCCGCGCTGCTGACCGCGGACGGCACACGGATCGCGGTGGATGCGGACGGGCGCACGGCGCTGCCGGACGTATGGGCCGGTGGCGACTGCGCGGCGACGGACGGCGTCGACCTCACGGTGCAGGCCGTGCAGGACGGCAAGCGCGCGGCCGCGTCGATCGACGCGACGCTCGCGGCGCGCGACGCGAAGGCGGCCTGAACGCGCGACGCACCGCCGGTACACCGAACACGACCCCATTCTCACGGAGCCGAACATGGCCGACCTTCGCTGCACCATCGCAGGCATCACTTCGCCGAACCCCTTCTGGCTGGCGTCCGCGCCGCCCACCGACAAGGCCTACAACGTCAATCGCGCCTTCGAGGCGGGCTGGGGCGGTGTCGTCTGGAAGACGCTCGGGCTCGATCCGCACGTCGTGAACGTCAGTTCGCGTTACGGCGCCGTGCAGTGGAACGGCCAGCGCATCGCGGGGCTGAACAACATCGAGCTGATCACCGACCGTCCGCTCGACGTGAACCTGAGAGAGATCGCGCAGGTGAAGCGCGACTGGCCGGACCGCGCGCTGATCGTGTCGCTGATGGTGCCGTGCAACGAGCGCGACTGGAAATGGATCCTGCCGCTCGTCGAGGACACCGGGGCCGACGCGGTCGAGCTTAACTTCGGCTGCCCGCACGGAATGAGCGAGCGCGGGATGGGCGCGGCGGTCGGGCAGGTGCCCGAATACGTCGAGATGGTCACGCGCTGGGTGAAGGAAGGCACGAAGCTGCCGTGCCTCGTGAAGCTCACGCCGAACATCAGCGATATCCGGATGGGCTCGCGCGCCGCGTACAAGGGCGGCGCGGACGGCGTGTCGCTGATCAACACGATCAACTCGATCGTCGCGGTCGATCTCGACCAGATGGCACCGATGCCGACCGTCGACGGCAAGGGCACGCACGGCGGCTATTGCGGGCCGGCGGTCAAGCCGATCGCGCTGAACATGGTCGCGGAGATCGCACGCGACCCGGAAACGCCGAACCTGCCGATCTCGGGCATCGGCGGCATCTCGTCGTGGCGTGATGCGGCCGAGTTCATGGTGCTCGGCGCCGGCAGCGTGCAGGTGTGCACCGCCGCGATGCATTACGGATTCCGGATCGTGTCGGATCTCGCCGATGGCCTGTCGAACTGGATGGACGAGAAGGGCTACGCGACGCTCGATGACATTCGCGGCCGCGCGGTGCCGAACGTGACCGACTGGAAATATCTGAACCTGAAGTACGACATCAAGGCGCGCATCGACCAGGATCGCTGCATCCAGTGCGGGCTGTGCCATATCGCATGCGAGGACACGTCGCACCAGGCGATTACGGCGACGAAGGACGGCGTGCGGCACTTCGAAGTGGTCGATTCGGAATGCGTCGGGTGCAATCTTTGCATGCATGTGTGTCCGGTCGAGCAATGCATCACGATGGAGCGCGTCGATTCGGGCGACTACGCGAACTGGACCACGCATCCGAACAATCCGGCGAGCGCGGAGGCCGGTGCGAGTGGCCCGGCGGCGGCGCCCGAGAAGCACGCGAAGGCGGCCTGACCGAGGTCCGGCGGCGCGGCATGGACCGCGCCGCCGCTTTTCGTTTCCCCGGGCCGGCATCGCACGATGCCGGCGCTGACGTTTTCGTGGAGTGTGTTCGATGAATCACGCAGCGAATCCCGCCGATCCCGACAGCGCCGCGGCGCACGGCGGCAGCCTGTACAACGACGACCTCGCGCCGACGACGCCGGCGCAGCGCACGTGGAAGTGGTACCACTTCGCGGCGCTGTGGGTCGGGATGGTGATGAACATCGCGTCGTACATGCTCGCGGCCGGCTTGATCCAGGAAGGCATGTCGCCGTGGCAGGCGGTGACGACGGTGCTGCTCGGCAACCTGATCGTGCTCGTGCCGATGCTGCTGATCGGCCATGCAGGCGCGAAGCACGGGATTCCGTATGCGGTGCTCGTGCGCGCGTCGTTCGGCACGCAGGGCGCGAAGCTGCCCGCGCTGCTGCGTGCGATCGTCGCCTGCGGCTGGTACGGCATCCAGACCTGGCTCGGCGGCAGCGCGATCTACACGCTGCTGAACATCCTGACCGGCAACGCGCTGCACGGCGCGGCGCTGCCCGTCATCGGCATCTCGTTCGGGCAACTCGCGTGCTTCCTCGTGTTCTGGGCGCTGCAGCTGTATTTCATCTGGCACGGCACCGATTCGATCCGCTGGCTCGAAAGCTGGTCCGCGCCGATCAAGGTCGTGATGTGTGTGGCGCTCGTGTGGTGGGCGACGTCGAAGGCCGGTGGCGTCGGCTCGATGCTGTCGGCGCCGTCGCAGTTCGCGGCGGGCGGCAAGAAGGCCGGGCTGTTCTGGGCGACCTTCTGGCCGGGCCTGACCGCGATGGTCGGCTTCTGGGCGACGCTCGCGCTGAACATTCCCGATTTCACGCGTTTCGCGCATTCGCAGCGCGACCAGATGATCGGGCAGTCGATCGGGCTGCCGCTGCCGATGGCGCTGCTGTCGGTGGTGTCGGTCGTCGTGACGTCGGCGACCGTCGTGATCTACGGCAACGCGATCTGGGATCCGATCGACCTGACGAGCCGGATGACGGGCATCGGCGTGGGCATCGCGCTCGTGATTCTCACGCTCGACACGATGTGCTGCAACCTCGCGGCGAACCTGGTCGGGCCTGCATACGATTTTTCGAGCCTGTGGCCGAAAGCGATCTCGTACCGCGTGGGCGGGATGATCACCGCGACGATCGCGATCGTGATGATGCCGTGGAAGATCCTCGCGACGACGGACGGCTACATCTTCACCTGGCTCGTCGGTTATTCGGCGCTGCTCGGGCCGGTCGCGGGCATCCTGATGGTCGACTATTTCCTGATTCGCGGCACGCAGCTCGACACGCGCGCACTGTTCGACGAGCGCGGCGATTTCAGCTACGCGCGGGGCTGGAATCCGGCCGCACTGGTCGCGCTCGCGGTCGGCGTGCTGCCGAACCTGCCGGGCTTCCTGCATACGGCGTTTCCGGCGTCGTTCCCGAACGTGCCGGCGTTCTTCAACACGCTTTACACGTACGCATGGTTCGTCGGCCTCGTGCTGGCGTCCGGCGTGTACGGCACCTGGATGAAGTGGCGCGCCGGACAGCGCGCGCAGATCGCGAGCGCATGACGCACGCGCGGGCCGGATGCGGCTCGCGCGCGGCATGCGGCACCCGACAGTCAACGAGGAGGCAACGAAATGGCAATCCTGATTCGTGGCGGCACCGTGGTCGATGCGGACCGTTCCTATCGTGCGGACGTGCTCTGCGCGGACCCGCAGGACGGCGGCACGATCCTGCAGATTGCGGAGCAGATCGACGCGCCGGCCGGCGCAACCGTCGTCGACGCGCACGACCAGTACGTGATGCCGGGCGGCATCGACCCGCACACGCACATGGAACTGCCGTTCATGGGCACCACCGCGAGCGACGATTTCTACTCGGGCACCGCGGCCGGGCTGTCGGGCGGCACGACGAGCATCATCGATTTCGTGATTCCGAGCCCAAAGCAGCCGCTGATGGAGGCGTTCCGCGAATGGCGCGGCTGGGCCGAGAAGGCGGCTTCCGATTACGGTTTCCACGTGGCCGTGACGTGGTGGGACGACAGCGTGCACCGCGACATGGGCACGCTCGTGCGCGAGCATGGCGTGTCGAGCTTCAAGCACTTCATGGCGTACAAGAACGCGATCATGGCCGACGACGAGGTGCTCGTGAACAGCTTCACGCGTTCGCTCGAACTCGGCGCGCTGCCGACCGTGCACGCGGAAAACGGTGAGCTCGTGTTCCAGCTGCAAAAGGCGCTGCTCGCGCGCGGGATCACGGGGCCGGAGGCGCATCCGCTGTCGCGGCCGCCGGAGGTGGAAGGCGAGGCGGCGAACCGCGCGATCCGCATCGCGCAGGTGCTCGGTGTGCCCGTGTATATCGTGCACGTGTCGGCGAAGGACGCGGTGGACGTGATCACCCGCGCGCGCAGCGAAGGGCTGCGTGTGTTCGGCGAAGTGCTGCCGGGCCACCTGGTGATCGACGAGGCCGTCTATCGCGACCCGGACTGGACGCGCGCGGCGGCTCACGTGATGAGCCCGCCGTTCCGCTCGGCCGAGCATCGCGAGGCGCTGTGGCGTGGGCTGCAGTCGGGCCAGCTGCATACGACGGCGACCGATCACTGCGTATTCTGCGCGTCGCAGAAGGCGATGGGCCGCGAGGATTTCACGAAGATCCCGAACGGCTGCGGCGGTGTCGAGGATCGCATGTCGGTGCTGTGGCATCACGGCGTGAATCACGGCCGCATCACGCCGAACGAGTTCGTGCGGATCACGTCGACCAATGCCGCGCAGATCTTCAACCTGTATCCGCGCAAGGGCGCCGTGCAGGTCGGCGCCGATGCCGACCTTGTCGTGTGGGACCCGGCCGCGACGAAGACGATCTCGGTGAAGACCCATCACCAGCAGGTCGACTTCAACGTGTTCGAGGGGATGACGGTGCAGGGCGTCGCGACGCACACGCTCACGCGCGGCGCGCTCGCATGGGCCGACGGCGAATTGCGCGCGGTGCGCGGCGCGGGCCGCTACCTGAAGCGCCCGCCGGGCGCGGGCTACTACGAGGCCGCGCGGATCGCGAACCGGCTGCGCGAGCCGCATCCGGTCGAGCGCGCGGGCTGAACGATGCGTGTCGCGCGGGGCGTGTCCGTTCTGACGGCACGCCCCGCGTCGGTTTTGGCTGCGTAGATAGAACAACTGATCAAATCGGCGAGGACGAAAAAAGAAACGATCGATACCATTGACCGCGGCGATTTTGGCGACGTTGCCGGCGCGCATATCGAGCGAGTAACATCCACCAACCCGATCGCACGGGTCGCGGGCACGGGCCGCCCGCCGGACAGTTCAAATAGTGAGAAAGGAGCACAAGGTGGATATTCTGCGCAGTCTCCTCGGCATGCTGTTTCTGTTGCTGGTCGCGTATCTGCTGTCGAACAACCGTCGTGCGGTCAGCGCGCGGACCATGATCGCCGCGCTGCTCACGCAGTTCGCGATCGGTGCGCTCGTCCTGTTCGTGCCGTCGGGCCGCGCGGCGCTGGCCGGGGCCGCGAACGGCGTCAACCGCGTGCTCGACATGGGCAATCACGGCATCGCGTTCGTGTTCGGCGGGCTGGTCGACGCGCGCATGTTCCAGTTGTTCGGCGACGGCGGGTTCGTGTTCGGCCTGCGCGTGCTGCCGATGATCATCTTCGTCACCGCGCTGATCTCGGTGCTGTACTACATCGGCGTGATGAAGTGGATCGTCGCGATCCTCGGCGCGGGGTTGGCGAAGGTGCTCGGCGTGAGCCGCATCGAGGCATGCTCGGCCGTCGCGACGATCTTCCTCGGGCAGAGCGAGATGCCCGCGCTCGTGAAGCCGTTCGTGCGCAACATGACGAGCGCCGAGATCTTCACGGTGATGGCGAGCGGGATGGCGTCGGTCGCGGGCTCGGTGCTGGTCGGCTATGCCGGCCTCGGCGTGAAGATGGAGTACCTGCTCGCCGCGTCGTTCATGGCGGTGCCGGGCGGGCTGCTGTTCGGCAAGCTGCTGTTTCCGACCGTCGAGCCGAGCCGCGTGGTGGTCGACGGCCTCGATTTCGACGACAAGCGCGCCGCCAACGTGATCGAGGCGGCCGCCTCCGGTGCATCGGTCGGCCTGCGCATCGCGATCAACGTCGGCGCGATGCTGATCGCGTTCGTCGGGCTCATCGCGCTGATGAACCTGATCGTGGGCGGCGCGGCCGCGTTCGCGGGCTTTCCGCAGGTGACGCTGGTCGGTATCATCGGCCACCTGTTCGCGCCGCTCGCGTGGATCATCGGCGTGCCGTGGCACGATGCGACGCTGGCCGGCAACTTCATCGGCGAGAAACTGATCTTCAACGAATTCGTCGCGTACGGCGACCTGTCGCCGTATCTGAAGGGCGGCGCGCACGCGGCGGCGGCCGGCCTGCAGGTGCTCGACCCGAAGACGCTCGCGATCGTGTCGTTCGCGCTGTGCGGCTTCGCGAACTTCTCGTCGATCGCGATTCTCGCGGGCGGCTTCAGCGCGGTCGCGCCCGAGCGCCGCTCGGACGTCGCGCGGCTCGGCTTGCGCGCGCTGACGGCCGCGACGCTGTCGAACCTGATGAGCGCGGCGATTGCCGGCCTGTTCTTTTCGCTGCATTGAACCGTGCAGTCGACTCCGATCGAAGCGAGGCAACGATGTTTCTACCGCAGGAATTCATTCGCAGGAAGCGCGACGGGCAGCCGCTCGATCGCGACGGCATGGCCGCGTTCGTGCGCGGCGTGACCGACGGCAGCGTGACCGAGGGCCAGGTGGCCGCGTTCGCGATGGCCGTGTATTTCAACGACCTGAGCACCGACGAGCGCATCGCGCTGACGCTCGCGCAGCGCGATTCGGGCGACGTGCTCGACTGGCGCGCGCTCGATCTCGGCGGGCCGGTGATCGACAAGCATTCGACGGGCGGCGTCGGCGATGTCGTGTCGCTGATGCTCGGGCCAATGGTGGCGGCGTGCGGCGGCTACGTGCCGATGATCTCGGGGCGCGGGCTCGGCCATACCGGCGGCACGCTCGACAAGTTGAGCGCGATTCCCGGTTACGACGTGATGCCCGATACGGATGCGTTTCGCCGCACGGTGCGCGAGGTCGGCGTCGCGATCATCGGCCAGACCGCGCGGCTCGCGCCGGCCGACAAGCGCATCTATGCGATCCGCGACGTGACGGCGACCGTCGAATCGGTCGCGATGATCACCGCGTCGATCCTGTCGAAGAAGCTCGCGGCGGGGCTCGACGGGCTCGTGATGGACGTCAAGGTCGGCTCCGGCGCGTTCATGCCGACCGCGGAGAAATCGGCGGAACTGGCGCGCAGCATCGTCGACGTCGGCAATGGCGCCGGCATGAAGACGACCGCGATCCTCACCGACATGAACCAGTCGCTCGCGCCGTGCGCGGGCAATGCGCTCGAGGTCGCGTGCGCGATCGAGTACCTGACGGGCAAATCGCGTCCCGCACGTTTGCACGACGTGACGATGGCGCTGTCGGCGGAGCTGCTCGTCACCGGCGGGCTGGCGCGCGATGCCGCCCATGCGCGCGAGAAGCTGCAGCAGGCGCTCGATTCGGGCGCGGCCGCCGAGCGTTTCGCGCGCATGGTCGTCGCGCTCGGCGGCCCGGCCGACCTGCTCGACGCGCCCGCACGGCATCTGGCGCGGGCGGCGGTGATCGTGCCGGTTCCTGCGCCCGCGAGCGGCGTGGTGCAGCGGGTCGATTGCCGCGCGCTCGGGCTCGCGGTGGTCGCGCTCGGCGGCGGCCGCACGCGCGCCGAGGACGCGATCGACGTCAGCGTCGGCCTGTCGGCGCTTGCCGAGATCGGGCAGCGCATCGAGGCCGGCGAGCCGCTGGGTTTCGTGCACGCCCGCGACGAAGCGGCCGCGGCGCACGCGGTGGACGCGATCCGCCGCGGCTACGTGCTCGGCGAGACCGGCGAAGCGCCGCCGACCCTTTACCAGCGCGTCGACTGACCGCGCTCCCGGAGGCTTCACCACGATGGAACGAGACGAACTGATCGAACAGGCGAAGGCGGCGCGCGAACGCGCGTATGCGCCGTATTCGCGCTTCAAGGTCGGCGCGGCGCTGCTGGCGCGCGACGGGACGGTCTTCCACGGCTGCAACGTCGAGAACGCGTCGTACGGCCTGTGCAATTGCGCGGAACGCACGGCGCTGTTCGCGGCGATCGCCGCCGGCTATCGGCCCGGGGATTTCGCGCGGCTCGCGGTGGTGGGCGACACGGACGGCCCGATCGCGCCGTGCGGCGCATGTCGTCAGGTGATCATCGAGATCGGCAAGCCCGACATCGAAGTGATCCTCACGAACCTGAAAGGGGCCGTCGAGATCACGACGGCCCACGCATTGCTGCCGGGCGCATTCACGCTGTAGCGGCGCGCGCCGCGGCGCGCCGCGCGTTACGCGCTGTCGCGCACGTCGCGAATCGGGATCACGGTGCGCGCGCCGCACTGGCGCAGCAGGTCGCGCAGCTCGTTGATGACCGGAAACACCTCGTGGTTCCAGTCGGCGCCTTGGGCGTCGTGCGCTTCCTGTTCGCGTTCGACGATCCAGCGATCCTCGCGGAAGATCCGCTCGGTGAACCACACGAGCAGCGGCCATGCGAGATCGAGTGCGAACGGGATGCCGGGCTTGTGGATCGACAGTAGCCCGAACGTGCGGTTGGTGCGCTGCTCGGCGTCGAGCGGCACGTAGACGATCCACAGGTCCATCACGAGCGTGCCTTCGCTCGAGCGAATCTGCAGCGTCTGGTACGGGTAGCCGGTGCGCACCGTCATCACGCTCTTGTCGGACTGGTCGGCCGGCTTCTTGCTCGCGCCGAACACGAGCGCCTCGCCGACCGGCTGCTTGCCTTCCATCCGCGCGAACGTGTAGTCGACCTCGACCCAGTCGTCGCCGCGGCGGCGGCCTACCGAGCGCGCGCGCATCTGCCCCATCTGCTTGCGATGCAGGAACTGATGGTTCATGTCCATCAGGTTCTCGTGCATGAACGAGTAGTGGCACTTGACCTCGCGACCGAAGCGGCGCGTCTTGTACGCGGGGTTGTCCGCCGATTCGAGCGCGGGGAACGGCCGTGTTTCGGCGAGCGTGGCGTCGCCCGGAAACACGAAGATCAGCCCGTGCGCCTCGCGGCACGGATACGCGCGCACGCCGTTGGGCAAGCGCTCGCGGCCGAGGTAGGGCACGTCGACGCAACGGCCGCTGTCGCACGCGTAGGTCCAGCCGTGATAGCAGCAGCGCAGCGTTTCGCCGCTCACGACGCCCGCGTGCAGCGGCACCTGGCGGTGCGCGCAACGATCTTCGAGCGCATACACGGCGCCCGATTCGGTGCGCACGAGCACGATCGGATCGCCGGCGAAGCGCACGCCGAGCGTCTTGCCGCGCTTGAGCTCGCGCGACCACGCGAGCGGATACCAGTGATCCGGATGAATGGGCACGCGGCGCAGGTCGCGCACGACCGCGCCGGTGGACGGTTCTTCGAGGGTGTTGCTGTCAGGCAAAGGCACTGCGCGCATGCGTGACGCCTCCTGGCTGGGCGGGTGGTCCGGGTGCCGCATCATGCGGCGGGGATCAGGAGAAGTCTACGCGAAGTTGCCGACCCCGGCGGATGCGATGCGGGTTTGCCCCGGCATCGCGTCCGCCGATTCGTTGATGTGGCGCAAAGAGGCCCCCGCCGATGCGTGACGGTCGTGGCGCGGTGGTGCGGCGGGTGGTATGCCGTCATGCGGCGAGCGGACGGTCACCAGCGGCTCACGAGCGCGCTTCGCGCCACAGCACCGGGTCGGTACGGTACAGCGCCGGGAAGTACTGCTTCAGTCCGGCGACCTTCGGCAGGTCGTTGAACGCGATGTACGGCGCATCGGGATGCAGTTCGAGATAGTTCTGGTGATAGGCCTCGGCCGGATAGAAGCCCTTGTAGGCCTCGACGCGCGTGACCACGGGCGCCGGAAACGCATGCGCGGCGCCGAGCTGCGCGATGTACGCGGTCGCGACCGCGCGTTGCTGCGCGGTGGTCGGGAAGATCGCGGAGCGGTACTGCGAGCCTTCGTCGGGGCCTTGCCGGTTCAGTTGGGTCGGGTCGTGCGCGACCGAGAAGAACACCTGCAGCAGCCGGCCGTACGTGATCTGCGTCGGGTCGTAGACGATCCGCACCGATTCCGCGTGCCCCGTCAGCCCCGAGCCGACGAGCGCGTAGTGCGCGGTTTCGGACGCGCCGCCCGCATAGCCGGCGGTGACCTGCTTCACGCCCTTCACGTGTTCGAATACGCCCTGTACGCCCCAGAAGCAGCCGCCGGCGAGCACGGCCGTTTCGTCGTGCGACGCGCCGGGCGTTTCGTCGAGCGTCGCTGCAGGCACGGTGCGCATCGGCTCGGCGGAATTGACGATGCGCTGGTAGCCGAATACGGCCGCCGCCGCGACGGCGATGGCGCCGATGCGGCGCAGCATGACCGCGCGCCGGCGGGCGGCGGCATCGCGGGTCGGGATCGGGATCATGTTTTGCTCCTTCGGAATGCGTTGAAAAAGACGGTGCTCGGATCGCGGCGGCGTGTGCGATCAACCGAACGTGAAGGCGTACGCATCGACGCCCGGATCGAGGAACTCGATCGCGAACGTGCGATCGGCGATCGCGCCGGGCTGGCGGACGAGCTGGTACAGGCGCTGGCCGGTGACGGTGCCGTAGCCTTGCGCGTCGACGTCGGCGCCATGCGCGGCGCCGGGCGCCGTGCCGTCGAGCGTCACGCGAAAGCGCACGGGCCGGCCGTTCGCGCCCGGACCGAGCACGAGATGCAGATCGCGTGCATGGAAGCGGTAGACGATCCGGCCATCCGGCGCGGCGAGTGCCGCGCGTTCGGCGCCGACGCTCCACGTGCCGGCGAGGCCCCAGCCGTTGAGATCCGGCTGAGCCGGCGCGTCGTAGCGGTGCGCCGCATCGCGCACGACGCCGCCCGGCGACGCGAAGCTTTCCGCGCGGGCATAGCCGACGTAGGTCTCGGGCGAACGGACGTCCGCGCTGTCGGCCGCCGCGAGCGCACCCTTCGCGGGGGCGCCGGCGAGCCCGAGCGGCACGTTCAGCGCGTCCGGATGACCGGCTTCGGCGAGCAGCGACTGGATCGCGCGTTCGGACTGCACATATTCGCCTTCGCCGAAGTGGTGATGGCGGACCCGTCCCTGTGCGTCGATGAAGTAGTGCGCGGGCCAGTATTCGTTGTTGAACGCGCGCCAGATCGAATAGCCGTTGTCGATCGCGACCGGGTAGTCGATGCCGAGATCGTGCACGGCTTTCTTCACGTTGCCGATGTCGCGCTCGAACGCGAATTCCGGCGCGTGCACGCCGATCACGACGAGCCCGTACGGCGCGTACTTGCGTGCCCAGGCAGTCGTGTACGGCAGCGTGCGCAGGCAGTTAATGCACGAATACGTCCAGAAATCGACCAGCACGACCTTGCCGCGCAGCCCGGCCGCCGTCAGCGGCGGCGAGTTCAGCCACTGCACCGCGCCGTCGAGCGACGGCAGCGTGCCTTCGACGGGCAGCGCGGACGGGGTCGCGCCGACCGCACGCATCATCGCGCTGCCGGCCATCGCACCTTCGCCGGCCTGCTTGCCATCCGCGGCGGCAGCCATCATCGCGCCGCCCGCCACGTTGTCGGTGGCACCGGGTGCGGCCGTTGCCGCCGGCGCGCCGTTCGAGCGCCCGCCGAGGCGGTCGACGAGCTTCGTTTCGAGCCCGCCCGTGGTGACGGTCGACAGTTGCGCGAGGGCGCCCGTGTCGAGGCCGAGTGCGATCGCGCCGACGCCGGCCAGCAGCGCCGCGCCGATCCCGCGCCGGATCCATTCGCCGGCGCCGAGCGAACGCTTCATCGCGGCGAACACCTTGCCGCCGATCACGAGCGCGACGCCGAGCGACGTCGCCGCGCCGGCCGCATACGCGACGAGCAGCAGCGTCGTGCCGACGCTCGCGCCGCGCAGCGCGGCGCCGGTCAGCACGAGGCCGAGGATCGGGCCGGCGCAGGGCGCCCACAGCAGGCCCGTCGCGATGCCGAGCAGCAGCGACGACGCCGGGCCGGCCGCGCGGCCGTCGCGTTGCGCGAACCCGGTGAGCCGGTTGCCGGCGGCCACGAGCGGACGCGTCAGGTGTTCCGCGAAGCGTGGCATCAGCAGCGTCAGGCCGAACACCGCGAGCAGCACGATCGCGATCCAGCGGCCGGCCTGGTTGGCCTGCGCGACCCAGCCGCCGCCGACGGCGGCGAGCGTCGCGACGACGGCGAACGTGAGCGCCATGCCGGCGAGCAGCGGCAGGCCGGTGCGCACGAACGGCTGGTCGGCGCGCGCGAACACGAACGGCAGCACGGGCAGGATGCACGGGCTCAGGATCGTGAGCACGCCGCCGAGATAGGCAAGGACGATGAGCAGCATGATGCGTTCTCCAGTCGGTCGGGAGCGGGGCCGGATCAGGCGGCGGCCGGGTGGAAGGCGAGCGCCAGGCCGTTCATGCAGTAGCGCAGGCCGGTCGGCGCCGGGCCGTCGTCGAACACGTGGCCGAGATGGCCGCCGCAGCGACGGCAGTGCACTTCGGTGCGGACCATTCCGAACGACGCGTCGGCGTCGGTGCCGACCGCATGGTCGAGCGGCTTCCAGAAGCTGGGCCAGCCCGTATGGCTGTCGAACTTGGTGGCCGACGAGAACAGCGCGAGGTCGCAGCCGGCGCACGCGAACGTGCCGTGCCGGTGCTCGTCGTTCAGCGGGCTGGTGAACGGCCGCTCGGTGCCGGCTTCGCGCAGGACCGTGTATTGGGCGGGCGTGAGCCGGCGATGCCATTCGGCGTCGCTGAGGGTGATTTCGAACGGGGCGGCCTTCGATGAGCCGGCCGGCGGCGCGGCGAACGCGCGGCCGACCAGTGCGCGGCGGCCGGCGGACGACAGCGCCGCGAGCGCGGCGAGGCCGGTGGCGCCGGCGAACAGCAGATGTCTGCGGGTGGGCATGATGGGCTCCTGGAAGCAGGTCCTGAAAACATGCGCCCATCGTAGGCGGCGGCCGGTGTCGAAGTCCTCACGGAAAGTTAAATGAATCGTGATGTTTGGCCGGGGTACGGCCAGGTTCGCTGAAATCCCACTGGGCCCGCTCCGGCACGGCTGCCGGTGAGCCGCTGTTGACCGATCCCGACGGCTCGCTGCCGGCGGTGCAAAAACTCAACTGCGCGGCTGCTCGCTCTTGATAAAGGCAATCAGGGCACGCAGCGCCTGTGAAACATGGCGATGGCCGGGATAGTAAAGACGTAGCCCCGGAAAAGGGGCGCACCAGTCGTCAAGAACGCGTTCGAGGCGTCCGTCACGCAAGGGCTCGATGACGAGGTGGTCGGGGACGAAAGCGATGCCGATGCCGTCCATGGCGGCGTCGACCATCAGCGGTTGGTCCGTCAAGGTAAGCGAACCCGAGACATCGATGGTCTCGCTGACACCGCGCCGCTCGAATTCCCACTGGTAGATCGAACCGCTCTCGAAGCGAAAGCGAATACAGTCGTGTCGATAAAGATCGTGCGGCGTAGCGGGGCGTCCATGTGCAGCGAAATACGCGGGCGACGCGACTGCTGCGAAACGAACGTTGCCCATGAGCGGAATGGCCACCATGTCCTGCGGCACGGCCTCGGCCAGTCGAATGCCCGCGTCGAATCCCGCTGCAACGATGTCAGTGAGGCGGCCGTCGCTCACGATGTCGAGATGCACTTCCGGATACGACTTCAGGAAGCGCGCCAGGACGGGGCGCAGGATGAGGCGAATGGCGCCTTCGCTTGCGTTGATGCGCACGGTTCCGCTGGGAGCCGAGCGTAGATCGTCGACTTCGCGCATCGCTTCGTCGATGATCGAAACGGCTGGCCGGAGTTTGGCTGCCAGACGCTCGCCGGCCTCGGTGAGCGAGGTGCTGCGAGTCGTTCGATTCAGGAGCCGGACGCCCAGACGCCGCTCGAGCGCTTTCACCGAATGACTGACCGCCGACGGCGTGATCTCGAGTTCGGTCGCTGCGCCGCGAAAGCTTCGTCGTGCTGCAACCGCCAGGAACACGGTGAAAGAGAAAAAATCGACGTTCCTTGATTGGTGAGTAACTCTCATCGTGTCATCAAGCATTGGTGATCTTGTTTTGATACTAGGGGCTCCCTACACTGGGCGCAACTACTTCAGTCAAGGAGCGCCAGATGTCTCGAAAGATATTGATCACGGGTGCCAGTTCAGGCTTTGGTCGGGGTGCGGCAATCGAACTTGCGCGCCTCGGCCACCAAGTCGTCGCGACGGCCGAGACGTGGCCGCAGGTTCGCGGCCTGCGTGCGGATGCAGCGGAGGCCGGTGTGGTGCTGGAAGTGATCAAGCTGAATCTGCTCGACGCAATCGACATCGCTCACGCGGGCTCGTTCGATCCCGACGTCCTAGTGCTGAACGCCGGCGTCATGGAAGGCGGATCGATCGTCGACATCCCGATGCAACGCGTTCGGGAGTCCTTCGAAATCAACGTTTTCGGCCATCTTCAACTGGTGCAGGCGATCGTGCCGAAGATGGTGGGGCGCAGGTCCGGAAAAGTCGTATGGACCTCGTCGATGGGGGGCATTCTGGTTGTCCCGTTTGTCGGTGCCTACTGCGCGACCAAGCATGCGATCGAGGCCATCGCCGGGTCGATGAAAGCGGAACTCGAACCCTTTGGCGTCAAGGTCGCGACCGTGAATCCGGGCGTTTTCGGCACCGGATTCAACGACACCGGCGCCGAGAGCTACGTGCAGTGGTACGACGCCGATTCCGCCGTTGTGCCGATGCCGGATTTTGGCGACAGCCTGACGAACCAGGCCGACCCCAAGGAGATGATCGACGCCATGGTCGAGATCATTCCGGCCGATACGCATTTGTATCGAACCATGCGCCCGTTTGCGACGATTGACGCGGCGAAGCAGTGGCAAGAGACGGAGTGGACGCAAAATGCCTGAGCTCACGCTGGAGCGGGCGGACCGGATTGTGGCCCGGGGGCGTGCCGCGGCGCGGGACGCGGGACTCGATGCCGTGTTTGCCATTCTCGATACGGGTGCGCATTTGGTCGCTTTCTCGCGGATGGACGGGGCATGGCTTGCGTCGAATGAACTGGCAATAGCAAAGGCCCGGACGTCGGTGATGTTCCGGATGCCGAGCGAAGCGCTCGACGTGCCGCTGCAGGTAGGCCAGCCGTATCCACGCTTCGATCACATCCATGCAGGCGGGCTGTTGCTGATGGGAGGGGGCGTGCCTCTTTTCAATGGCGATGGCCAGCTGATCGGCGCACTCGGCGTGTCCGGCGGTACGCCCGAGCAAGATGCGGTACTTGCTCGGGCTGCGATTGCATGACAGCGGCTCGGGTTTGCTGCGCGCGACGTATCGCGGGGGGCGGCCGGTTGCCGGACCGCGTGCCGCTCGGGTCGAGCGGCACGTGTTGACCGGAACCGCATTCGGGCGCGGCCATGCATGCCTGTCGGCCGCCTGAGCAGCGCGTCATCCGGCCTCGTCCGATAGGGCGACGGGCGCTTCATACTGACCGCCGCGCTCCGCCGTCGACCCGTGACGCCGGTGGGAAGCGATGTCGGCGCCGAGCGCATGGAGAATCGATCGACCCTTCTTCGTCAGATGAGCACGTCGGCGGCCGGGCGCGCCATGTTCGAGCATGACGAGTTGTCGTTCGAGCAATGCATCGAGTTCGGCGCGATTCATGTCGAGCTGATCCGGCGCCTGGCACACCAGCATCAGCGTCGCGAATTCGTGCGGGCTCAGCATGGCTGCCTCCCGTCGCGCATGGAGCCGCCGCCCGCAGGCATGACGCGGAACAACGAAATAGGGTGCAGCATGCGTCCAAACCCGGCGACTCGACGGCGCGGCAGCTTCGGTCGGCCGATCGCAGCGGGTTGGGGCGCGCCGCGCAACGCGAATGGCTTGCGCTCGGCACGTACGCGAGCGCCGATTGGCGCGAAGCGACTCGTGCCGTTGCGCGCTTTCCGCAGGCCGGTCGGCAGACCCGTGACGACGCGGGCGGCGCGTCGTGGTCGGCGGCCGACCTCCGGCAGCCGATCGAAGATAAAGAAAGGATGGTTCATGATTCGCTCCCGGTTGGACCCCGCATGGAGGACGAACCGGACCACGCGCTCCAGTTCGTCGATCCGCGAGAGACCTCGCTGACAAACAAATCGAAACACGCAGCGCGTAAGCCGCGGCTGCTTGAGCGATACCCAAAATAGGATGGGAAGCGCGGATTTCAAGCGCCGTCGCGCGACGATTTGCGTGGCCCGCAGCAGTGACCGTCGAGGCCGTGTTGCCGCTCGTCACGGAGAGCCTCTCGACACAACCGCCGGTCGTGCGAACGCCGATTTCGCGATGAAACATTTTGTTACATATTGGGCGTTCGTCACCCTCTTGAAGCGTGCCTGCCCGCCACTATTTCGCTTTTCGCCAATCGATGGCACGCCGGCGCAGCGCAGCCCTTGCGCGTGCATGCGCCGACGGATTCCCTTTTCCAGGTGATCTCATCGCTCAGGAGATGAAAATGCAGATTCGTCCCCTCTACGACCGGGTTATCGTCAAGCGAATCGAACAGCAGCGGACGACGGCCTCCGGCATCGTGATTCCCGATTCGGCCGCCGAACGGCCCGAGCAGGGTGAAGTGATTGCAGTCGGCAGCGGCCGGCTGCTCCAGGACGGCTCGCAGCGCCCGCTGCAGCTCCAGGTCGGCGACCAGGTCCTCTTCGGCAAATATGCAGGCCAGACCGTGAAGGTGAACGGCGAGGAACTGCTCGTGATGCGCGAAGAGGACGTCATGGGCGTGCTCGAACCCGAATCGCCGGCCGCCAGGAAAGCGGCCTGAATGCCGATTCGACCGCGTCGCACGGGTGTGTGCCCGCTGCGCGCGGCATCCCGTTCAACGACTGTATCCGGAGCAAGAAAATGACTGCAAAAGACGTGAAATTCCGCGATGGCGCGCGCCAGCAGATCGTCAAGGGCGTGAACGTGCTGGCCGACGCGGTGAAGGTGACGCTCGGCCCGAAAGGCCGCAACGTCGTGATCGAGCGCGGCTTCGGCGCGCCGGTGATCACGAAGGACGGCGTGTCGGTCGCGAAGGAAATCGAGCTGAAGGACCGCTTCGAGAACATGGGCGCGCAGATCGTCAAGCAGGTCGCGTCGAAGACGGCCGACGTGGCTGGCGACGGGACCACCACCGCCACCGTGCTCGCGCAGGCGATCGTGCAGGAAGGCATGAAGCACGTCGCGGCCGGCATGAACCCGATGGATCTGAAGCGCGGTATCGACAAGGCCGTCGGCGCGGTGCTCGACGAGCTGCGCAAGCTGTCCCGGCCGATTTCGACCCACAAGGAAATCGCGCAGGTCGGCGCGATTTCCGCGAACTCGGACGAGGCGATCGGCAAGATCATCGCCGACGCGATGGAGAAGGTCGGCAAGGACGGCGTGATCACCGTCGAGGACGGCAAGTCGCTCGAGAACGAACTCGACGTGGTCGAAGGCATGCAGTTCGATCGCGGTTACGTGAGCCCGTATTTCATCAACGATCCGGCGAAGCAGGCGGCCTATCTCGACGACGCGCTGATTCTGCTGCACGACAAGAAGATCTCCAGTGTCCGCGACCTGCTGCCGATTCTCGAAGCGGCGTCCAAGGCCGGCAAGCCGCTGCTGATCGTCGCCGAGGACGTCGAGGCCGAAGCGCTCGCGACGCTCGTCGTGAATTCGATGCGCGGCATCCTGAAGGTCGCCGCCGTCAAGGCGCCGGGCTTCGGCGACCGACGCAAGGCCATGCTGGAGGATCTCGCGATCCTGACCGGCGCGACCGTCATCTCGGAGGAAACCGGCAAGCAGCTCGACAAGGCCACGCTGGAAGATCTTGGCAGTGCGAAGCGTGTCGAGGTGCGCAAGGACGACACGATCATCATCGACGGCGCGGGCGATGCGGCGCGCATCGAGGCGCGCGTGAAGTCGATTCGCGTTCAGATCGACGAAGCGACGAGCGACTACGATCGCGAGAAGCTGCAGGAGCGTGTCGCGAAGCTCGCGGGCGGCGTGGCGGTGATCAAGGTCGGCGCGGTTACCGAAGTCGAAATGAAGGAGAAGAAGGACCGCGTCGACGATGCGCTGCATGCGACGCGTGCGGCGGTCGAGGAGGGCATCGTGCCGGGCGGCGGCGTCGCGCTGCTGCGTGCGCGCGCGGCGCTGTCGGACATCCGGGGCGCGAATGCGGACCAGGATGCCGGCATCCGGATCGTGCTGCGTGCGCTGGAGGCGCCATTGCGTGTCATCGCGGCCAACGCCGGCGACGAACCGTCGGTCGTGATCTCGAAGGTGCTCGAAGGCAAAGGGAACTTCGGCTACAACGCGGCGACCGGCGAGTACGGCGATCTGGTGGACGCAGGCGTGGTCGACCCGACCAAGGTCACGCGTACTGCGCTGCAGAACGCTGCGTCGATCGCGAGCCTGGTGCTGACGACCGATGCGACCGTCGCCCAGGCGCCGAAAGAGGAGAGCGCCGAGTCGGCTCCCGCGCCCGAGCTCGGCTACTGACCGGCGTCGCAGGCCTGCCTGCGACCGTCGAACAGCCGCTGGCCGGAGCGGCTTTGGTCGGCGCGCGCGACAGTGGGGACGCGCCGCGCCGCTTTTTCATGTTTGCGAGACCGACCATGAAGCTCGAACTTTCGATCGATTCCAGGCCGCTGCACGTCGAACTCGACGACGTCATCGCCGGCCTGCTCGCCGCGCGGCTCGGCCTGCCGCCCGACGGCGACCATCGCGGCGCGATCGGCCGCTACCTCGGTGACGCGGCGGGGCCGTGGACGCTGGATGACGACCATATGCGCAAGCGTGTGATGCGCCGCCTGATTCTCGACATCGCCGATCCGACGCTGGTCATTCAGTACCTGATGGCCGACCAGACCGACCAGGCCGGGCCGGGCGAAGCGGGCGCCTGATGCGGGTCGAACGCGCGCGCACGGTCGGCGATGCATCAGGCATGCGGCTCCTGCCGCTTGGACGGTGCGTCGGCATCCAAGTCGCACGCCGATAGACGAGAACCCTCCCGCCCAACGGAACTTGTTTCCATTTCGGTATCCATATCAAATCGAAGCGACGCCCGCGATCACGCCCGGGCGTCCGTCGTCGCGCTTGCGTTCAGGCGCCGTCCGGCTTGCCTAGCTTGCGCCCCTGCGGGGCCGGCGGACCCGCGCCGAGTTCGGCACCCGTCACCGGGTCGCTGTTCGGGTCGGACGCGAGTCGCTGCGCCATCGCTTCGATGGCATCCGCTTGCTGCGCGTCGAGCATGCCTTCCGGAATACCGGTGCCGCCATCGACCGCCGGTTCGGCGGGACGGATTTCGAGTTCGCCGCCGTGGTTCCACGGGCCGACCAGCGGCGCCGCGTCCGGCTGCATCCGGAAGTACACGTGATCGTACGGCGTCTTCGGCGGCAGCTTGCCGGGCGGGAAGTTCGCGGTGATCGCATACAGCGCCTTCTCGAACGACATCTGGTGCGACACCTCGCGCGTCATCAGGAAGCCGAGCGCGTCGCGGATATCCGGATCGTCGGACACGTTGATCAGCCGCTCGTAGATGATCTTCGCGCGCGCTTCGGCCGCGATGTTCGAGCGCAGGTCGGCGGTCGGTTCGCCGATCGTGTCGATGTACGCGGCCGACCACGGCACGCCGCCCGAATTGGTCAATGGCGCGCCCGCGCCGTACAACACCTGTGTCACGTGGCTGTCGTTGCCCGCGCCGTGCAGCTTGCGGTACAGCTCGGCCTGTTCGTCGACCGCTTCGGCGAGTTCGCCTTTGGCGCCGCGGTTGAGCATCGCGGCCATCGAGCCGATCACCTCCAGGTGGCTGAGTTCCTCGGTCGCGATGTCGAGCAGCATGTCCTTGCGGCCGGGGTCTTCCTCGGTGATCGCCTGCGTGAAGTAGCGCATCGCGGCGGCGAGTTCGCCCTGCGGGCCGCCGAACTGCTCGAGTAGCAGGTTGGCGAGGCCGGGATTCGGCGCGCCCACGCGCACCGTGTACTGAAGCCGTGTGTTGTGGATGAACATGGCATCTCCGTGGAAAGGGTTGCGCGACATTCGCCGTGGCGAAACAGCACGAATCGATCCCGTGCGGATGACGAAGGCGCGACCGGTTCGCAACGAGGCGCTTCTCGCGTACGGAGCGGACTGCCGCCGATGCAAGGACGCGGCACACGGGAGGGGCGGCGTCGGCTGCAGTACGAGCGTGCATCGCGTGACCTGCAACCCTCGCTGCCGGATTTTCAAGCGGTTGCATTTGTCGGCACGATGGCCGGGCAGATGATCAGGTGGGGCTTCATGGGGTGCCGGAGTCTGGCCTGGGCGCACGGGCTCGTCACGACGACGCCTGCGTTCGTCGCCGTCGGGATGGGCGGCGATTCGATACGGGCGCGCGTGATCGACCAGGTCGCGCTGTCCGTCGTGTTGCCGGTATCGATGCTGGCGCTGGCTTGATGCTGCGGCCGGCGTGACGTCATGGGCGCCTTCACGAGCGCACGCATGGCGCGCCGGGAGCGCTCGGCGCGACTGCCGCCGTCGTCGGCATGAAGGTCATGTTGCCGGCGCGGCCCGACCGGCGCCGGCCGGTGTGTCGGTTCATCGCGCTTTCAGCATTTCGTCGGCAAGCCGATAGGCGCTGACCGCGCGCTTCGATTCGTAGTCGGCGATCGTCGACACGTTGCGCCCGGCGTCGCGCGACAGCAACCCTTGCAACGCGGCGGCGGCGAAGAAATCGCGCAGGTCCGGCGTCGTGGATTTCGGCTCGGGCGGAGCGGTTTCGACGAGCGGCCCCGCTTTCCAGAAAACGGGCGACGGCGTGGCTGCCTTGGAGACGGCGGCGGTTTGCTTGATGCTCACATCCTGGGAAAACGGCGTCATTTCTTCCCCTTCGATTCGGTATCTGTTGGCGAAGCAGCGTAACGTCCCCGATTGCATGAGCGAGCATCGTTTCGTTTTGTTTTTGAGCGGTACTAATCGCTTGATCGACGCGAATATTCGCTGTTAATACGGTATTCGTCAAAGAAAATAAATTGGTTTCGACGGCCCGAAGCGGGAGCACGATTCGTTCCCGCTGGCAGTCGAGGAAACCCGTCGCGTTTCGCAAGCCGAGGTGGATGGTATGTCGGCACGAATGACGTTCCGGTGACACCCCGACGTGCGGCCGCGGCGGTCTTTGCGGGGTATCTCGACGCCCCCGCGCGCACATGCCCCGGGCCCTTTACCACACGAGGATTGCAAGCCTTCAGTCAGGGGCAGTCGCGCGCTTGCCGGTGCCGTACAATGCGCACGGAAGCACAGGGGGAAGTATCACGAGCGGGATCGTGGGACGACCGGACGAGGGCGATACGACCCGGTATCGCTCGGCGTCCGGTACACGAGGTCCCACAACACCATCAGGAGAAGTCAATGGCACGGCAAGCGCCTACGCACAAGGAGCGGCCTGCATCGCCCGCGACGTTGAAGAGCGATCTGTCGTTTCCGGTCGTGGGCATCGGTGCGTCGGCGGGCGGTACGATGGCGTTGCAGACCTTTTTCGAGAGCGCGCCGACGAACATGGACATGGCGTTCGTCGTCGTCGTCCATCTAGCGCCGGAGCAGGTCAGTCATATGGACGCCGTCCTGCAGCGCACGACGGGCATGCCGGTGCATCAGGTGACGTCCACGGTCCCGATCGAAAAAAACCACATCTACGTGATCGCACCGGGCATGCAGCTCGAGATGTTGGACGGTTGCCTTCGCTGCCGCAGTCGGGAGCAGTCCGACGACGCTCCGTTCACGATCGACCACTTCTTTCGGACGCTGGCGGACGCGCACGACTGGCGCGCGATCGGCATCGTGATGTCCGGCACCGGCTCCGACGGCGCGGCAGGCTTGAGCCGCATCAAGGAGGCGGGCGGCATCACGCTCGCGCAGACACCGGACGACGCCGAGCATGCGGAGATGCCGCAGCACGCGATTGCCATGGCGCGCGTCGATATCGTGCTGCCGGCGGCCGACATGCCGCAACGGCTGCTCGATCTCTGGTCGAATGCGCGCCGCATCGAACAGCAAAGCCTGGAATTCACGCAATCGCTGCACAGCGTCGATCGCCCGACGGCCAACGATCCCGAACGGGCACTCTCCGACATTCTGATGCACCTGCGGGTACGCACCGGCCACGATTTCAGGCTATACAAGCGGGCCACGGTGCTGCGGCGGATCGAGCGGCGCATGCAGGTCAACGGCCAGCGCGATCTCCTCGCGTACCGGGATTTCCTGCGGGCCGCGCCGGACGAGGCGAACGCGCTGCTGGCGGACATGCTGATCGGGGTGACCCAGTTCTTCCGCGATCGCGAGGCGTTCGATTTCCTCGAACGGGAAGTGATCGGCTCGTTGTTCGCGGCGGAATCCGGCGAGGAGCAGGTACGTGTGTGGGTGGCCGGATGTGCGACCGGCGAAGAGGCGTACTCGATCTCGCTGTTGCTGGCGCGGGCGCGCGAGGCCGCGATGTCGAGCCAGGCCATCCAGGTATTCGCGACCGATATCGATGAAGCGGCGATCGTCCGCGCGCGAACCGGCTCCTATCCGCTGTCGATTGCGAGCGACGTGCCCGCCGGGCTGCTGCAGCGGTATTTCACGCGGGAAGGCGCGCACTATGTGATCGCGAAGGCGGTGCGCGAACGCATCCTGTTCGCCGCGCACAGCCTGCTGCGCGATCCGCCGTTCTCGCATCTCGACCTGATCTCGTGCCGCAACGTGCTGATCTATCTCGAGCGGGCGGTGCAGCGGCAAATCCTGGAGCTGTTCCATTTCGCGTTGCGCCCGAACGGCTACCTGTTTCTCGGCACCGCGGAATCTGCCGACGCGGCGGACGACCTGTTTTCCGTCGTGGACAAGAAGCGCCGGATCTACCGCGCCCGTGTCGTCACGCATCGCGCGAAGCCGGTCACGGGTTTTCCGCCGCTGTTCCAGATCGAAGCCGGCGCATCCGACGAGCGTGCTATACCGCAGCCCCCCCTGCGCGTGCCGGCCAGCCCGGCACAACGCAATTTCTCCTATTCGGAACTCCATCAGCGCGCGCTCGAAACGTATTCGCCGCCGAGCGTCATCATCGACAAGGAATCGAACGTCGTGCATCTGTCGGACAACGCCGGCCGGTTCCTCAGGCATGTCGGCGGCGAGCTGTCCAGCAACATCATGACGCTGGTGCTGCCGGATCTGCGCCTCGATCTGCGCACCGCGATCTTCCGTGCGCTGCAAACGGGCACGAGCGTGGAGGCGCGCCGGGTCAAGTGGGCACACGACACCCGCGTGTCGTGGATCAACATGACCGTCAGGCCGTTTCACGACAAGGTCGCGAACGCGGAATTCCTGCTCATCGTGTTCGACGAGGTGGCCGGCCGGATGACCGAGGAGGATCAGGCCGAGACGAGCGGGCAGGACCCGGTTCTGGCGCAGCTCGAACAGGAACTGCAGCACAGTCGCGAGCAGCTCGCGACGATCATCGAGCAGTACGAAACGTCCGTCGAGGAATTGAAGGCGTCGAACGAGGAGCTGCAGGCGATCAACGAAGAGCTGCGTTCCACGAGCGAGGAACTGGAAAGCAGCAAGGAGGAACTGCAATCGGTCAACGAGGAATTGACCACGGCCAACGCCGAAATGCAGGCGAGGATCGAAGACACCGCAAAGGCGAACGACGACCTCCACAACATCATCGCGTCGAGCGAGATCGCGACCGTGTTCGTCGACAAGGAAATCCGGGTCAAACGGTTTACGCCCAACGCCACGGCGATTTTCAATCTGATCGATACGGACCTGGGCCGGTCGCTGTTTCATATCACCCACGCGCTGCGGTATCCCACGCTGGCCGACGATGTCAGGCAGTCGTTTCAGTCGCTGCGGCTGATCGAGCGCGAGATCGAGAGCGAGGCCGGCCGGTGGTATCTGATGCGGTTGCTGCCCTATCGCACCGCGGACGACCACATCGACGGCGCGGTGATCACGCTGATCGACATCACCGACCGCCATCACGCGGAAGAGGCGGCGCGGGCGGGCGAGCAGCGCCTGCGTCTGGTCGCGCAGTCCACCAAGGACTACGCGATCATCATCCAGGACGGCCACGGCGCGATCGTGAGCTGGAACGCCGGTGCGGAGCGCATCTTCGGCTATACGGAAGAAGAGATGATCGGCCAGGACGTGGAGCTGATCTACGAACCCAACGATCGACAGGCGCTCGTGCCGATGCGCGAGCGCGAAGTCGCGACCCGGGAAGGGCGCGCGGACGACGAACGCTGGCACCGGACCAAGGACGGGCGGCGGATTTTCTGTAGCGGCGTCGTCACGCCGATTTCCGATACGTCGTTCAACGGATTCGCGAAGATCGTGCGCGACATGACGCTGCGCAAGCAGAGCGACGACGCGAACCGCGAAGCGCTCGCGCGGGAGCAGGCGGCACGCGAGCAGGCGCTCAGTTCGAACCAGCTGAAGGACGAGTTCATCGCCGTGCTGTCGCACGAGCTGAGGCATCCGCTCAACCTGATCGGCGTCAAGTCGGAAATGCTGCCGCGCCTGCCGGAAACGCGCGACATTCCCGCCGTGCGCGAAGCCGCGGACTCGATTCGGCAGGCCGTGCGTGCGCAGGCGCAGATCATCGACGACCTGCTCGATCTGTCGCGCATCCAGACCGGCAAGCTGGCGCTCGAACTGAACCGGGTCGATCTGACGGCGATGTTGCGCAGCATCGCGGATACCTGCGAGCGTGACGTGCACGCGCGCGGGCTGGTCCTCAAAACGGAGTTGCCGACGGAGCCGGCCATCGCGCTCGCCGATCCGGTGCGATGCGAGCAGATCTTCTGGAACCTGATGTCCAACGCGCTCAAGTACACGCAATCGCATGGCGAGATCGTCGTGCGTCTCGCGCATGAAGGGCGGATGCTGCGGGTCGACGTCGTCGACGACGGGCAGGGGATCGACGGCGATACGCTCCCGCATGTCTTCGACATGTTCCGGCAGGCGCCGCGCGACAGGACCCGCGGCGGTCTGGGCATCGGGCTGGCGCTGGTTCGGCAGCTCGTCGAAATGCATGGCGGCCGGATCGCCGCTGCGTCCGATGGACCGGGAGCCGGCACCACGATGACGGTATGGTTGCCGGCCGCATCGGACGAGCGTGCCGTGTCTTCCGGCAACGGCGCGGCGGAGGGGAGTATCGCCGGCCTTCGCGTGCTGCTGGTCGAGGACGACCAGGAGACGGCGCTGTCGCTCACGACGCTGCTGGAACTGGCGGGGGCAATGGTCACCACCGCGAAGAGCGGGGCCGAGGCGCTGGAGCGGCTGCCGCAGACGCCAGTCGACGCCGTCGTGTCCGACATCGGGCTGCCCGACATGGATGGTTACGAGTTGATTCGCCACATCAAGGCCGAGCCCCGCTGGGCCACGCTGCGGACCGTTGCGCTGACGGGCCGTAATCGCCAGGACGATGTCCGGGCCGCGGCGGAGGCCGGTTTCGACACCCATCTGTCCAAGCCGCTGGATTTCGGGATGTTGCTCGCGGCGCTCGGCGACGCACATTAGCCGACCGGTGACGACCCGCGCGTGCGTCGCGGGTCGTTCGCGCCGCGCCTTCCGTCGGCGGGTTGCATCAACCGCCATCCGACCCGCATTGCCTCATCTGTCACCGCGCGTGACGGAATTCCGGTTCGGGAACCCGATTTGCGGCTCTATCCGCAAAGGGGGGGCTATGGATCGTCGAGATATCGTGGTAATTGCGTCGTCCCGAGGCGGTCTCCCGGTCCTCCGGACGCTGGTGGCAGGTATCGCCGCGGATTTTCCGGTGCCGATTTGCATCGTGCAGCACATTGGTCGACATCGGACGATTCTGCCCGAGCTGTTGTCGCGATGGGGCAGGCTGGATGCAAGCGAGGCGCTACACGGAGAACCGCCGCAGGCCGGCCGAATTTACGTGGCCCCGTCCGACCGGCACATGATCGTGCGCGGCGGCGATCTCTGGCTGCTCGATACGGCCGCCGAGAACTTCACCCGGCCGGCCGCCGATCCGCTGTTCCGCTCTGCCGCACGCGAATATGGGGCCGGTGCGATCGGCGTGGTGCTCAGCGGCGATCTCGACGACGGCGCGGCCGGCCTCGCGGCGATTCGTGCCCGGGGCGGGTACGGTATCGTTCAGGACCCCGACGAATGCGAGGCGCCGTCGATGCCGCGTAGTGCGTTGGCTGCGGCGGGCGCCGATGCGGTCGCAAGGGCCGGAGAACTGCCGCAGGCCATTCATGCAGCGGTCTACGGCGCACGTGTGAAGGAGCAGCGAAAGATGGCAGACTTGCGCGACCTGGACCGTGAGAGCCGGATTGCCGAGGGTGGCCTCGTCGATCCCAGGATTCTCGACGAAATCGGCACGCGTTCCGCACTCACGTGCCCCAGTTGCAACGGCGTGCTCTGGCGCATGCTCGACGATCGTCCGTTGCGATACCGATGTCATACCGGGCATGCGTTTTCCGCGCTTTCTCTCGACGACGCGGAAGCCCAGAAAGCGGAAGATGCGATATGGGCGGCGATCCGCGCGGTTCACGAGCGCATGATCTTTGCGCGCGAGCGCCAGGAATGGGCGCGTCGGACCGGCAACGCCGAGGACGTCGCGATCGAACAGGCCCGCATCGACGAGAACCAGCGGCTCGCGGACGTGCTGCGCAATGCAGTCGGCACCGCGATGAACACGGGCGAACTCGAGTAAGCGCGGCGAGCCGCGGCATTCACGCCGCCGCTTCTATCCGGGCACGAACACGCCCATCGCCGCGATCGCCATCGCGAGCGTCGCGATCCATCCTCCCCATGCAAGCGCGCCTCTGACGGCAAACTCGCCCATGACCCGCTTGCTTCTCGCCATCAGCATCATCACGACCATGATCGGAACGGCGCTCACGCCGTTGATGACGGCGCTCCAGTAAAGCGCGCGGATCGGGTCGAAATGCATGAACGTGAACGCGATCCCGCCGACGATCGCCAATACGATCACCGCATAGAATTCCGGCGCGACGCCCCACTGCAGCGCGAGACTGTTGCGCCAGCGGAATGTGCCCGCCGCCGCATAGGCCGCCGACCCTGCGAGCACCGGTAGCGCGAGCAGGCCGGTGCCGACGATGCCGAGCGCAAACAGCACGTACGCGAAATGACCGGCAAGCGGCTCGAGCGCCCGCGCGGCATCCGCCGACGTCTTGACGTCGATGTGATGCGCGTTGAGCGTGGCGGCCGCCGTCAGCACGATGAAGAAGGCGATCACGTTCGAGACGCCCATGCCGAACCACGTGTCGAAGCTGATCCGGCGCAACTGGGCGGGCGCCTGGCGCGGCATGCGCCGCAGCGGCCGCGCGTCCGGCACGGCGCGCAATTCTTCGACTTCCTGGGACGCCTGCCAGAAAAACAGATACGGGCTGATGGTCGTGCCGAGCACGGCGACGAGCGTGGTCAGATACGCGGCGCTCAACTGCGCGTGGGGCTGCACGATCGCGCGACCGACCTCGGCCCAGCTGACCGGCACGATGAGGGCGACCGCGACATAGGCGAGCAGCGTCAGCGCCGTCCATTTGAGCAATCGCGAATAGCGGTCGTACGGGACGAACACCTGCAGCGCGACCGACACGCCGCCGAGGCACACGATGTAGAGCTGTTGCGGGCCGGGCAGCAACAAATTGACGGCCGCGCCCATGGCCGACAGGTCGGCCGCGATGTTGATCACGTTGGCCGTGATCAGCAGCACGACCGTCCCGTACAGCAGCCATGGCGGGTAGTGCTTGCGCATGTTGGACGCGAGACCCTTGCCCGTCACGCGGCCGATTCGCGCGCTGACCAGCTGGATGGCCGTCATCAGCGGGTACGTGAGCAACAGCGACCACAGCAGTTCGAAGCCGAATTGGGCGCCCGCCTGCGAGTAGGTGCCGATGCCGGAAGGATCGTCGTCGGCGGCGCCGGTGATCAGGCCGGGGCCGAGACGCCGGACCCACGTGACCGCGTTCGGCGCCGGTTCCGTCGGCTCGGGCTGGAGAAAATCGTTGTCGTTCATGATGGCGGGCCTCCCGGGAGTGCAGCATGCGCAATCGCCGTGCCCGCTCGACGGGTGTCGCGCGCCCCGGGGCCACGCGGGTATTACGGCCCGCCCGGTTTCGCTACGTCGCCCGCGTCGACGTTGATCGCGTGTTCCTTCGACACCAGCCGGGTTCCGGCCATGCTTGCGCCGCCGATGTGCAACTTCAGGCGCGCCGGTTCGCTGGCATCGAGTCCCGACACATAGTCGAGGCCATGCAGCCCCACGCGATCATGGAACGGAATGAACCAGGAGGAGCAGAAGTCCGACGTGGGGACCGGGCAGTGGGCGTGGATGTCGATCCGGCGGGCAGAGAACGGATAGTCGTCGAGATCGGTTGCGCCCACATCGAATCGCTCGAGGATGGTGACCGGCGTGACCGCGTAGCGGAGGTAGACGTGGTCGGCCCACGGCGTCTTGTCGAGCGACGCGAGGTCTTCCGTGGTGTACGCAATGATCGTGAGGCCGTTTCGGTCGCGGTGCTGGATTTCATATCGGCTGACATTCACCGACTTGCAGCCGGCACATGCGATTGCCGCACCCAGCACGAAACCGATCAAGCGCATCCGCTCCTGCATGTCGTCCTCCCGGCGTCCTTCGGCCTCGGTTTGCCTGCAATACGACGGCGCGCGACGTGCGTTACGTCGGGTTGGCCGCACCGTCGGCGGGCGAGGCCGTCGCGTGCATCGCCTGTTCGAGAAGGGCATGCGCGGCCTGCCATGCGCGCGCGGCAGCGGCGGAATCGTTGAACGCCCGCGCGTCGACCGTGGCGCCGTCCAGCAGCATCATGAAGACGGTCGCCAGCCGGTTCGCGGTTTCGGGCGGCACGAGGGCTTCGATCAGTTCTGCGATCCATTCGACCATTTTGCGGCGATAGCGGATCGCGACATCCGAGATCGGCGCGTAAGCGGTGCCGAATTCGGCCAGCGCACGTTCGAACAGGCAGCCGGCAAATTCCGGTGTGCGGAACCACGCTTCATACCAGTCGAAGATGGTCTTGACGCGCTCGACCGGATCGACGACGTGCTGCAACTGCGCGTCGATGCTGCCGACGATCAGGTCGTAGCGCTGGACCAGCACTTCGCGGATGAGCTCGTCCTTGCTCGCAAAATGCCGGTACAGCGTCATTCGGGCGACACCGGAATCGTCGATGATCCAGTCCACGCCCACCGGGTGGAATCCGTGCCTCGAGAACAGTTCGGTCGCTTTGTCTACCACCAGCTGGCGTTTGTTGGCTCGCACGAACGGCTTCCTCCTCGATATTTCAGCAGCATAGACCGATTATTCTAGCATCAGGCGACTCGTTGAGATTGACCTCCCGGGCCTGTTTGATGGTACTTTCGCGTCGGTAAACCGCGCTCGGCGAACCGGTTCTCAGGTCACCTTGACTATTAGATAGACCGATATGTATCATTTGAACTCAATGAGCAATGATCGATATTGCGTGGATTGAAGAGACGGAACGGTGGCTAGTGTCCCCATTTTCCGTCGTCTGCGGCAGCAAACGCTGCACAATGTTTCAAGCCGACAACAGAACCTGAGAGAGCCTTGGCATGCGGGCCCGCGGATGATCTTCGCCGCGCAGCGCCTCGCATCAGCCGGGGGTATGCTCGCGGGCGAGTGCGCGAAGCAATACGGCGCCAATAAAACGTGAGGAAAATACCCATGTATCGCCGTTTACTCGCACCGGGGCTGCTGTTGCTGTTGGCCGCGTGCGCGCAAGACCCGTCGGTCACCGCCAGCACGGTACGGATCTGCGACGACACAGGGTGTTCCGATCGCCCTAAAGATCAGGTCTCCTATCAAAAAAGGGACGATGCGGAAGACCGGGACGATCCGCGCATCGCCGCGCTCAAGCAAACCGCTAAAACCCAGCCGAAGGCCGCCTACGACCTCGGCCTGCGCTATTTCCGCGGCGACGGCGTGCGCCAGGACAGCTACCGGGCGCTCAAGTGGATGCGCGAAGCGGCCGAGCGCGGCGACCTGAACGCGCAGAAGGCGCTCGGCAGTTTCTACCTGTTCGGCCTCGAGGAAATGGGCTCGGACGCGCGCGAAGCGGAGAAGTGGCTGTCGATCGCGGCCGCTCGCGGCGACAAGGAATCGAAAAAGCTGCTCGATCTCGCGCGCAAGGCGAAGAAAGAAGACGAAGAAGACTGGAAATGGCGCACGCAATGGCGTGACACCTATTACGGCTACTGGTACTCGGGCTATCCGTACTACGGCGTCTGGCAGCAGACGTACTGGTACTACTGACCGGGCATCGGGCAACGGGGCAGCCGCGGGGAGACCACCATCGCGCGCCACGCCGGGGGCTTATCGAAGTTCGCACGGACACATAAGCCGAACAACGACTCTAATCGATCGACAACGACATGAAGACCAACCTTTCCCAACGTCTCACTCAAGGTGCGCTGGTGGCAGCGCTTGGCGCGTCCGTCGCGGGCTGCGGCGGCGTGGTGACGCCCGGCGGCCAGAACGCCGGCGTGACGGGCGCGGCGGCAGGCGGCGCGAGCGCCGGCGCCGATTCGCAACTGCAGCGCTGCACGTCGCCGCTCGGCACGATCGCGGTCGACGACGGCCGCAACGCCGACTGGTGGGGCCAGTTCGGCAGCGCCACCAAGGTGACGAGCATCGATCCGCTGCTGCGGCTGGCGGTGCAGCAGTCGAACTGCTTCGTGATCACGTCGATCGGCAACCAGAAGAGTGACGCGCGCCTGTCGCGCATCACGCAGCTGCAGCGCAACTCGGGTGAATACCGGGCGGGCTCGAAGCAGCAGAAGGGCCAGCGTGTCGCGGCCGACTACTACATGGAGCCGCAGATCGTGATCAACGATTCGCCGATCGGCGGGATCGGCAGCATGATCGGCGGGCTGATCGGCAATAGCGCGGTGGCAGCGGTGGCGGGCCATCTGCAGACGAAGGCGTCGGTGGTGACGTTGACGCTGTTCGACGTGCGCTCGGCGGTGCAGATCGCGGCGTCGGAAGGCAGCTCGACGGCGACGAACTACGGCGCGGCGCTGGGCGGCTTTGGCGGCGGGGTGGGCGGCGCGCTGGCGGGCTTCTCGTCGACGCCGGAAGGCAAGGCGACGGTCGTGGCGTTCATCGACGCGTACAACAAGATGGTCGTCGCGCTGCGCAGCTACAAGGCGCAGGACGTGAAGGGCGGGCTGGGCCGCGGTGGCCAGTTGCAGGTGAACTGACGTTGCCGGGCCGGCGGGATGCCGCCGGCCGATTCCTGATCTCTGATTCGTGATTCTTGATTCGTGATGGCCGGTGCGTGCGGCGTGATTCGCGCGTACGGGCTGCGTTCGTCCTCTTCGTCCAGAAGGTGATCCCGATGAAAGCCGTTGCACTGATCGCATTGACCTGCCTCGCGCTGACCGCTTGCGGCGGCGGTGACGACAATTCCTCGCCCGCGGCGTCCGGCGGATCGGGCACGAGCAACAACGGCGGCAGTGGCGGAAGTGGCGGAACGCCGACCACGGGCACATCCGGTGGCAATCCGGGCTCGCCGACCGCATCGAACGTCGAGTGCGATCCGGTTTACCAGCAGGGCGATACCGTGCAGTTGCACACGTATACGCAAGCGACGTCGCAGAGCCCGTCGGTCGACAACGGCGTGTACACGCGGACTTACGCGCCGGCGACGTTCGACGGCGTGGCGCTCACGCAGCAGGCCGAAACCACGACAGGCTCGCCGATCCAGACCAATCACTACTACCTCGTCGGCAACGGCGTACGCACGTACTACGGCAGCGAGGTTTACAGCGGCGGCACGCTCGCGTTGCGGGACGTGAACTCGCCGCCCTATGTCGAGACGATCGGGCTCGCGGGAAGCGAGACGGTGAACTACGTGGATACGCCCGTCGTTCCGTCAGGCGGCGCGCAAACGTCCGTCTCGATCCAGCGGACCTACGTCGCGCGCGAAACGGTCAGCCTCAGGAACGGCAAGGTCTTCGCGAACGCCTGCCACTATCAGACCACGGAGACTACCGCCAACCAGGCGGTGACGACCAAGACGAGCGCTGACGACTGGCTCGCGCCGGGCGTCGGCCTGGTCAAGTCGGTCGCCAACGTCGGCGGCACGCAGATCATCACGCGCGAACTGGAAGCAGCGACGGTGGGCGGCAAGTCGTACTAGGGGGCGACGCGAGATGCGCGCGGCGGATGGAGCAGTTGCGTCATCCCGGCGCGCCGTTCGTCCGACAACACGACGCGGTGGCGGACATCGATATCCCGCTCGATCAGGACTGCGAACACACCGTACCCCGGCCCTTCAGATGGAACGCAGGAACGCGGCGGACACGCCCAACCGAAGATCCGACGAGAGATTGCGCGACCGTGCGATCTCCTTCGTGAGCTGCATGACCGTGCGGCACGCCAGCGTCAGTTCGCCGTGAGGCGACATGGCGAGCGCGATGAAGCGCGGCACGGACGGATCGACCACCATCGACGCCTGCAACCGGCATTCCCGTTCCAGATTGGCGATCGCGTAAGGGCCCAGCAACGCATGGATGCCGCCGTCGGCGACGATGTGCCCCTGCAGGCTCAGTGAATCCGCTTCCGCCGCGAAATTGAGCGACACCTGATGTTCGCCCGCGATTTGTTCGAGCCGTTCGCGCCAGCTATTGGGGCGGCAGAAAGAGACCAGCGGAATGCCATCGAGCCTGGAAAACGCGATCGTCGGCTGACTGGTCAAAGGGTCGCCTTCCGCCCCCACCAGGTAAGTCGCGGCCTCGACCAGATATTCGTCGCCGTTTCTCGGCGTCGGACTATTTCGAAACAGGATGGCGAGATCGACGCTGCCGTTCTCGAGCCAGGTTTCCAGCAACGCCCCTTGACCCTCGCGCACCTGTAACTGCACCAGCGGGTAACGCTCTCGAAGCTGGTGGTAAAGGGTGCTGACGAGGGGATGAGCGGTGGAGGGCAGGATTCCGAGCCTGACCACGCCGATCGGTTCGCCCGCCGTGCTGCGGATGTCGTTGGACAACTGCTCCGTGCTGGCCAGCCAGGTCCTCACGCGCGGCGCGATACGCGCGCCCAGCTCGGTCAATACCACGCCGCGGCCTGTCCGTTGAAACAGACGGCCGCCGCAATACTGCTCGAGCTCGACGATCTGCCGGCTGATGTGGGGTTGGCTGGTTCCGTAAGCAATGGCCGTCTTGCTCAGGCTCCCGAGTTCCGCCGCGTCGATGAATTGCTTCCAGGCCGCATAGTCCATCGCGAAGCCTCCCCCCGAGATATGTCAAATCAGTATAGCTGAAATGTGCAATCTGGCCGTTCTCGCATGGGTCGGGCGTCCCTACACTGCAACGCATGCACCGTTGTTCCGGCGCGATGCGAAACGGGCGGCGGGCTCTCCTCCGGCAAAGAGGAGCGGAAAAGCTCACATTTGGAGACGTCATGAAGGCAATCGATCTGCGCGGTTTGGTCCCGGCACCCGTTACCCCTTTCACCCGCGAGGGCGCGGTGGACCATGCCGCCATTCAACGGCTGGGCGCATGGCTCGGCGGCATCGAAGGCGTCAAAGGTCTGACGGTGCTCGGACACGCAGGCGAAGGCACGTTCCTCTCGCAGAAAGAACAGGCCCAAGTCATCGAAAGCTTCGTGAAGTCCGTCGACGGCAAGATTCCGGTCATCGCCGGTATCACGCTCGAAGGCACGGAAGTGGCGGTGGAAGAGGCGAAGCGCGCGGTGGAGGCCGGCGCGTCGGCCGGTCTGGTGTATCCGTCGCACGGCTGGCTGCGCTTCGGCTATCAGAAAGGCGCGCCGCAGGATCGCTACCGCGCGATCCACGAGGGCAGCGGCCTGCCGCTCATCCTGTTCCAGTACCCGGACGCCACCAAGGCGACCTACAACCTCGAAACACAGCTGGAAATCGCCGCGCAACCGGGCGTCTTCGCGATGAAAAACGGCGTACGCAACATGCGTCGCTGGGACGTCGAGATTCCGATCATCCGACGCGAGCGTCCGGAACTGCAAATCCTGACGTGCCACGACGAGTATCTGCTTCACACGATGTTCGACGTCGACGGCGCGCTCGTCGGCTACGGCGGTCTGGCTCCCGAGCCGCTCATCGAACTGATCAAGGCAGGCAAGGCGAAAGACTACCCGGCCGCCCGCGCGATTCACGATCGCCTGCTGCCGGTGACGCGCAACGTGTATCACCGCGGGTCGCACATGGAAGGCACCGTCGCGCTCAAGCATGGCCTGGTGGCCCGCGGCATCCTCGAGCATGCCACCGTGCGCTCGCCGTTGCTGCCGCTCGCGCAAGGCGCGGACGTTGAAATCGCGGACGCGCTTCGTTCGGCCGGCCTCGTCGACTGACTCCCGCGCGGTACGTCCATAGCCGGATGCCGACGGCGCAGCGCCGCCCGCTGTGCCGTCGGCATCGAGCAGTCGGGGCGGCGCGAAACCTCGTTGCGCGCGCCGCTGCCGACAGGCTCGGCAAACGATAAAAAACGCGCCGACGTCGCGGCAAACGATAAAAAAACGCGACCGGTGCTGCAAAACAAGAAGCAAGCCGAAGGTCCATAAAATGCAGCTTTTCAGGAGACAGCATGAACACCCCTTCGACCGTCTGCGGCGTCGACCTTGGTCGATCCGCGAGCGAAACGCGTCCCACGAGCGAGCAACTGCGGGCGGCGAACCTGCTGTTCCGCATCGAGAACGTGCCGTTCTGCAAGTGGCACACCCACGCACGGATCGTCATGGGCAGCGCGACCCTCTTCGATGCATTCGACGCGCTTTCGCTGGCTTTCGTGCTGCCCGTACTGGTGGGGCTGTGGCATCTTTCTCCCGGTCAGATCGGGGTGCTGATCGCTGCCGGCTATCTGGGCCAGGTCGTCGGCGCGTTGGTGTTCGGCTGGCTGGCCGAGCGCCTGGGGCGAGTGCCCAGCGCTACCGTCGCGGTGGGCGTCATGTCGGCGATGAGCGTCGTATGCGCGTTCACCGGCAGCTTTCACATGCTGTTTCTGATGCGCTTCCTGCAAGGCATCGGCGTGGGCGGAGAAGTGCCCGTGGCCGCTACGTACATCAACGAGCTGTCTCAGGCGCACGGCCGCGGGCGTTTTTTCATCCTGTACGAGCTCATTTTCCCGTTGGGGCTGCTCGCGGCCGCGCAGCTCGGTGCGTTCGTCGTCCCGCGCTTCGGCTGGGAAACTATGTTCCTGATCGGCGGGATTCCCGGCATGGTCGTCGCGATCCTGATCGCGCGTCTTCCGGAATCGCCGCGCTGGCTCGTTTCACGCGGGCGTTTCGATAAGGCCGAACGCATCATCGAGCGGCTGGAAGCCAGCACGACGAAACGCAACCTCGACACGCAGACCCAAAGGGCCGAGGTGGACGCGCGCGTGGCGGGCCTTCTGACCGGACGACAGTCGAAGCGGAAGGGAACGTGGAAGGAACTCTTCTCGCCGTTCTATCGAGGCCGCACCGTCGTCGTGTGGCTGCTTTGGGCGAGCGCGTATTTCGTGGCCAACGGCATCAACAACTGGCTGCCGAGCCTCTACAGGACGGTCTACCATCTGCCGCTGCAGACGTCGCTTCAGATGGCATCCATCTCGAACGTCCTGAGTACGTGCGGGGTGCTTGCCTGTGCGCTGCTGATCGATCGGGTCGGGCGCCGCCGGTGGGCAATGGCCTGCTTCATCATCAGTGCAGCCCTGCTCGCCGTACTCGGCATTCATGGCGCAGGCAGCGCCTGGTCCGTGATGTTGCTCGGATCGTCGGCGTACGCGGTGATGGCAACGACCACGGTCCTTCTGTACCTGTACACCCCGGAGATCTACCCCACCCGGATGCGCGCCATCGGTACCGGTCTTGCGACTTCGTGGCTGCGCGCGGCGTCTGCTGCCGCGCCGGCGATCGTCGGCGTCGTATTGACCGGGAAAGGCATCGCCGCGGTATTCGTCATGTTTGCCGCGGTCAGTGCGGTGGGCTTCTTCGTCGCCGCGCGAATGGTGGAGACGACCAATCGTTCGCTCGAAGAAATTTCACCGTAGTCACTCGCATGCCTGACGGCGCCTTCCCCTGAGAAGCCTCGCGGGAAGGCGTTTCCTCGCTCGTCACGCCCGCGACTTCGGCGACGTGCTCGAAACAGGGGCCGCCGTTCCCGCTATTCAATAAGTACTACAGATGGATGGTCACGGAAAAGGCTGCTCACAAAAATATGAATGGAGACAATCGAAATGAAAAAGACACGACAGGTCGTGGTGCGCGTTGCCGCTCGACGCGGTGTCGGTACGCTCGGCGTGACGGCGATATTCAGCGCCGGTCTGGTATTGAATTCCGTCGGGGCATACGCGGATAGCGGCTCCCAGGTCCAGCTTTATGGCCTCATCGGCACCTACGTCGGCAGTATCAAACGCAGCGACACGCCGCAGTCCGCGGTACAGATGGGGAGCGGCGGGCTGACCACGTCGTTCTGGGGAATCCGCGGCAAGGAAGACCTTGGCGGCGGCGTCGGCGCCATTTTTGTCCTCGAGAGTTTCTTTCAACCCGCAAACGGCGCGCTGGGGCGCAGTGCGGCGGACCCGTTCTGGTCGCGCAATGCGTACGTGGGCTTTCAAGGCGACTTCGGGCAGGTGACCTTCGGGCGACAAAGAAACCCGGCCTATACGGCCGAATCCCTCGTCAACCCGTTCGGATCCTCGACCGTCTTCTCTCCGCTCGTCCTGCAAACGTTCGTGACCAACTATGGCGGGACGATCATCGGCGATACGGTGTGGAACAACACCGTCAAGTACACGACGCCCGACTTCAAGGGGTTCGCCGCCACCGTCATCTATGGTCTTGGCGGCGTGGCGGGTTCGCCGGGCGTCGGTAATCTCGGCGTTCACCTGAACTATCAAGGGCATGGCCTCACGGCCGTGCTGTCCGGCCAGCGCGTGCGGTATACCGCGGCAGGGCCGGTCGGCGCGCAGTACGCCTATCTGGCCGGCGCGGCATACGACTTCAAGCTCGTCACGCTCTACGGCGCGTGGGCGATGACGAGCGACGCGAGTACGCCGACCGGCAGCCACACCTATGAGGCGGGTTTGTCGATCCCGTTGTCGCCCGCCGACTTCCTGCTTGCAGAGTGGGCGCGCACGAAGCGGTCCGGCGCTACCCGAGCGGCGAGCGGCCTGCGGAACACCGCGTCTGTCGGCTACAACCACCTGCTGTCGAAACGGACGGACATCTACGCAATTTACGCTTACGACAAGCTGAGCGCACACCCCATCGGCAACTCGTTTGCGGTGGGCATTCGCCACACGTTCTGATTCCCTCCCGCACCCTTCCACACCCCGCAGCGGTAAATCCTTCCCTGAACGGAAGGTCGCGTTTATGATCCGCCATGCAAGCGGTGGTCGCTGGAATCGTCTGGTTGGTCGCACAACCATTCCGTTCCTTTGGCACCGCTTTCCTTTTGCGCCCAACCTTCACACGAATTCACGAAGATCCCATGCAACGCGTGGTCTCGTCGTCGCCGAATCGAAAGCGATCTGTAAACAACAATGCTGCCGACCAGTTATAACGCGTTGCTCGTTCTTCTTTCGCTCCTGATTGCCATCCTGGCGTCCTACACCGTGCTGGACATGGCCGGGCGTATCAAGGCCGCTCAGGGGCATGCCGCACGGTGGTGGCTGGTCGGCGGGGCTTGCGTGATGGGCACCGGCATCTGGTCGATGCATTTCGTCGGCATGCTTGCCTTCGCATTGCCGATTCCACTCGGATACGATCCGGCCATTACCGTGCTGTCGTTGCTGATCGCCATCGTCTGCTCCACGTGCGCGCTGTGGCTCGTCTGCCGGGACACGCTGAAGTGGCGCCGGCTGTGCGGCGGGGCCATGTTGATGGGGGCCGGCGTGGCGGGCATGCATTACACGGGCATGGCGTCGATGCGCATGTCGCCCGGCATCCAGTACGACCCGTTGCTCGTTTGCCTGTCGGTCGCGATTGCCGTGGTCGCATCGGGTGCCGTGCTGTGGATCGTATTCATCCGGCGTGCCAACTCGTCGCGCGTGCGCCTGCTCAACCTGGGATCGGCCGTCCTGATGGGCGCCGCCATCGCCGGCATGCACTATACCGGGATGGCCGCCGCCCGCTTCCCGCTCGGCAGCCTCTGCGGGGCAGCCGGCTCGCGCATGGACGCCGGCTGGCTTGCACTGGTCATCATCGTGGCCACGTTGGCCATACTCGCGATCGCGTTGGTCGTCTCCATCCTCGACCTGCGTCTGGAGGCCCGCACGGCGGTACTGGCCACGTCACTGGCCGAAGCCAACCAGGAATTGACGTATCTGGCGCTGCACGACAACCTCACCAAGCTCCCCAATCGCGTGCTGCTCGAGGACCGGATCGATCAGGCGATCCAGGGCGCCGACCGCGAGCACGGGAGCTTCGCGCTGATGTTCATGGACCTCGATGGATTCAAGGCGGTCAACGATGCCTATGGTCATCACGTCGGCGATCTGTTGCTGGTCGACGTGGCGCGGCGCATCGGCGCGAACCTGCGTTCGCAGGACACGATTGCCCGCCTGGGGGGCGATGAATTCGTGCTGGCCGTGGCAGTGGACGAGCCCGCGGACGCGGCCGACGTGGCGGACAAGATATTGGCGGTGATCCGGAAACCGTTCCGCGTGTCCGAACACGAATTGCGCGTGTCGGCCAGTATCGGCATTGCGCTCTATCCCGGCAACGGCAGCGATTTCCGCGACCTGATGACCAACGCCGATGCAGCGATGTATCACGCCAAGGCACTCGGCCGGAACGCGTACTGCTTCTTCGAGGCATCGATGAACGCGAATGTCCGCGAGCACCTGAAAATCGTGCAGGAGCTCCGTCTGGCGCTGGAGCGGCGTGAACTGGTCCTGCATTACCAGCCGAAGTTCGACGTTCCCCATGGACCGATCATCGGCGTCGAGGCGCTGTTGCGATGGATGCACCCGACGCGCGGTCTCATTTCACCCGATCAGTTCATCTCGATTGCGGAAAAGACCGGCTTGATCGTGCCGATCGGCGAGTGGGTGCTGGACGAGGCCTGCCGGCAGATGCGCGTGTGGTGCGATGCGGGTCGAACCGACTGGACGATGGCCGTCAACCTGTCGCCGCTGCAATTCGGTCACGCGAGCCTGATCCGGGTCGTGGAGGCCACCTTGCAGCGGCACGCGCTGGAGCCGCACTGCCTGACGCTGGAGATCACGGAATCGACCGCGATGCGCGATGCGGACGCCAGCTTGAGAATCCTTCAGCAGCTTCACGACATGGGCGTGCGCATTTCCATCGACGACTTCGGAACGGGTTATTCAAGCTTGCTGTATCTGAAGCGCTTGCCGGCCAGCGAGCTCAAGATCGACCGGGGATTCATCCGCGATCTCGAGCACGATACCGAAGACGCCGCGATCATTTCGGCGATCGTCGCGCTCGGCCGGGCACTCGACCTGAAGATCGTCGCGGAGGGCGTTGAAACGGCGGCCCAGCAGCAGTTCCTGACCCGCCTCGGTTGCAACTCGCTGCAGGGTTTTCTGCTCGGGCGCCCGATGCCGGCGGATCACTTCGTCGAAATGACCGCGCAAGGCACTGCGATCAAGCCTGTTTGATTCCGGGTGGGAATGCGTCGGGGTCCAGAGTTAAACGAAATGTGATCACTCTCCGCCGCAAAATTTTGCACAATGACGGCAGCGCGGCCTTCCACCGCGTTTCGATCCGGGCCGCCGATCGCCGCCCGACAACCCTTCCCGAGCCTCGCTCCGACGTGCCGCCGCCCACCGCCATGGACCAACCGAAACGCATCCTGATCGTCGAGGACGACGCCGACATCGCCGACGTGCTGAGCCTGCACCTGCGCGACGAGCGCTACGAGGTCGTGCACAGCGCGGACGGCGCCGAAGGGTTGCGCCTGCTCGAACAGGGCAACTGGGACGCGCTGATCCTCGACCTGATGCTGCCGGGCGTCGACGGCCTCGAGATCTGCCGGCGGGCGCGGGCGATGACGCGCTATACGCCGATCATCATCACGAGCGCGCGGTCGAGCGAGGTGCATCGCATCCTCGGCCTCGAACTCGGCGCCGACGACTACCTCGCGAAACCGTTCTCGGTGCTCGAACTCGTCGCGCGCGTGAAGGCGCTGCTGCGGCGCGTCGATGCGCTCGCACGCGATTCGCGGATCGACGCGGGCACGCTCGACGTCGCGGGGCTGGCGATCGATCCGATCGCACGCGAGGCGAGCGTCGACGGCGCACGCCTCGACCTCACGCCGCGCGAATTCGACCTGCTGTATTTCTTCGCGCGGCACCCGGGCAAGGTGTTCTCGCGGATGGACCTGCTCAATGCGGTGTGGGGCTATCAGCACGAAGGCTACGAACATACGGTCAACACCCACATCAACCGGCTGCGCGCGAAGATCGAGGCCGATCCGGCCGAGCCGGTGCGCATCCTCACGGTGTGGGGACGCGGCTACAAGCTCGCCGCGCCGGGCCAGCGGGACGCGTGATGAAGCTCACGCTCACCCGGCGGCTGTCGCTCGTGTTCTCGATCCTGCTGATCGCGTGCTCGGGCGCGTCGGCATGGCTGCAGATCCGTGCGAACGACATGCGCGAGAAGGAAGTCGTGCAGGCGCTGTCGCGCGACCTGGCCACGAACATCGCCAACAGCGCGCCGCTGATGGACGCGAACGGGCTGCGCCCCGACGCCGTGCGCACGCTGTTCGGCCAGTTGATGGGCGTGAACCCGAGCGTCGAGGTGTACCTGCTCGACAACGCGGGGCGCATCAAGGGCGACGATGCGCCGCCGGGCCACGTGAAGCGCGACCGCGTCGATCTCGCGCCCGTGCAGCGCTTCATTGCGGGCCAGCCGCTGCCGATCCTCGGCGACGATCCGCGCAGCCCGGACGCGCGCAAGGTGTTCAGCGCCGCGCCGCTGCAGCGCGCGGGGCAGCCGCCGTCGGGCTACATCTACGTGGTGCTGCTCGGCGAGGCGCATGACCGGCTCGCCGCGCGCGTCGACGCCGGCAACGTGCTGCGCACGACGCTGTGGTCGATGGCGATCGTCGCGCTGCTCGGCCTGATCGCGGGCCTCGTCGCATTCAGCTTCATCACGCGTCCGCTGCGCCGGCTGACGGCCGCGATGCGCGGCTTCGACGCGAACGGTGCGCCTGGCGCGCCGGGTGCGGCTGAGGTGCAGCCGCCGGTGCTGCGCTTGCCGCCGGGCCAGCGCGGCGACGATATCGCGGTGCTCGAATCTGCGTTCGCGCAGATGGCCGACCGGATCGGCGACCAGTGGCGCGCGCTGACGCGCCAGGACCAGCAGCGGCGCGAACTGATCACGAACATTTCCCATGACCTGCGTACGCCGCTCACGTCGCTGCACGGTTATCTGGAGACGCTGTCGCTGAAGGCCGACACGCTGCCCGAGCCCGAGCGGCGGCGCTACCTGTCGATCGCGCTCGCGCAGAGCGCGAAGGTCGGACGGCTCGCGCAGGCGCTGTTCGAGCTCGCGCGGCTCGAATCGGGCGGCGTGCAGGCCGAGCGCGAGCCGTTCTCGCTCGTCGATCTCGTGCAGGACGTGTTCCAGAAATTCGAGCTGGCCGCGCAATCGCGCGGCGTCGCGCTGCATGCGCGGATTCCGCCGCGCGTGCCGGTGGTGTCGGCCGATCTCGGGATGATCGAGCGCGTGCTGACCAACCTGCTCGACAACGCGCTGCGGCACACGCCTTCGCATGGCGAGGTCGAGATCGCGCTGGAGCCGCAGGGCGAGCGCGTGATCGTGACCGTGTCGGATACCGGTGAAGGGATTCCGGCGGCGCGGCGCGAAGGGCTGTTCCAGCGGCCGCAGCGGCCGATGAGCGGCGGCACCGCGACGAGCGGCGGGCTCGGCCTGTTGATCGTGCACCGGATGCTCGTGCTCAACGGCAGCGGCATCCGGCTCGTCGACCGGCCCGGGCGCGGCGCGGTGTTCGAGTTTGCGCTGGCGGTCGCGTCGCCGGCGGCGGGCGACGCGCGCTGACCGAGAGCGGCGGCGTCATCCGCCGCGCTTGCGCCGCACGTCGCTCGGCGTCGTGCCGGTCCAGCGCTTGAACGCGTGGCGAAATCCCACTGCATCGCTGAAGCCGAGGGTCAGCGCGATGTCCTCGGTGCTGAGCGTGGTCGTGCTGAGGTAGTCGATCGCGAGCGCCTTGCGCACGCTCGTCAGCAGTTCGCTGTACGACGTGCCTTCGGCTTCGAGCTTGCGGCGCAGCGTGCGCGAGGTCATGCACAGGATCTCGGCGATCGCGTCGATGTCCGGGAATTGTCCCGGCGTGCGGGTGAGTTCCTCGTAGACGCGTCGCGTGATGCCCGACTGGCTGCGCAATTCGTCGAGCAACTGCGCGCAGTGCGACGACACCTGCGCGGCGGTGATCGGGTTCGCGAGCTGCGGCGCGCGCGCGAGCCACGCCGCCGGATAGCTGAGCACGTGATGCGGCTGGTCGAACGCGATCGGGCATTCGAGCGCGTCGGCCAGCAGTGCCCCGTGCGGCGGCCGCGGCTGCGCGAACTGTGCGCGCGCCGGCACGCACCATCCGCCCATCACGTCCTTGATGATCGTCACGTGCAGCGCGAACTGCATGTCGATCAGGAAACGGTACAGCGGCTCGTCGAGATCGGGCAGCGCGACTTCGTGCCGGTCCGGGAACAGCCACGATGCGGTATCACCCTGTTCGACCCAGCGGATCGGCAGCATGCCGTTCGCGAGCCGGTGATACTTGACGGCCGAATCGAACGCATGCGCGAGCGATTCCGAGCACAGCATCGCGTAGCCGTACATGCCGTAGCTCGACGCGTGCAGCCGGCGGCCGACGCGCACGCCGAGGTCGGTGCCGTCGTACCGGCCGACCGCATTGCGCGCGGCCGTCAGGAACTGCAGCGGCGACGTGAGCGCGAACGGGTCCGCGACGTCGGCCAGGGTGAGGCCGGTGCCGGCGAGCACCGTCGCCGGGTCGAGGCCGGCTTGCGCGGCCACGTCGACCAGCACGGCCAGCTTGGCCGGCGTGAAGCGCTGCTCGCGCAACGCGTGGGTGGGAGCGGCATCCGGCAGCCGGGCGGGACGGGTGTCGGTCGGTTTCAAGAGCGCACTGCGCGGCATGGCGGGTCCTGCGTCCGAATCGATATCGTTGACGGCACGCAATTCTGCGCGGGAACGGTCCCATCCGCCACCGGGTTCACCCTGATACACGCCGGCGCCACGCGGCATCACCCGGCCTGGAAGACGCCTGCCTGCCGCGCGAACGGTTTCGCGAGGCGGTCCACGTGTTGACCTGCGCGAGTGGTCAGCCCCGATCGCCGGGCTGCGCGCGCAGGATCGCGTCGGCGAATTCGACGAAGCCGCTGCCGCCCGGGCCTTGCGTGATCCAGCGCGGCGGCGCGGGCAACTGCGGCAGATACTCGACCACGGTGCTCATGCCGGCCGTATGCGCGAAATAGCCGAACATCGGCGCGTCGTTCGTGGAGTCGCCCGAATAGGCGACGCAACCGGGCGCCGCACCGGCATCGACGCCGAACGTATCCGCCAGCACGCGCAGCGACATCGACAGCTTGTCGTACCCGCCGACCCAGCCGATCACCCACAGATTGTTGATGGTCGCGTCCGCGCCGGCCTCGATCAGCGCGTCGAGAATCCGCTGATCGTGGTCGCCGCCGCCGCGGGCGTACGCGAGCGACGTCAGGCGGAAGTCCTGGTCGTCCGCGTGGCGGGCGGCGGGCACGACCTTCCCGACATGCTGCGCGATGCGCCGCAGCGCGTCGCGCGCGCCGTCGAGCGCATCGTCCGCGTGCCAGTAGCGGCGTTCGGCGCCGTGTCCGTCCGCGCCGCGCCGGATGAAGAGCCCGCCGTTCTCCGCGATCACGCCGTCGACCGGCCACATCCGCGCCATCTGGTCGCACCAGCCGGCCGGCGCGGCGGTGACCGGAATCACGCGGATGCCGCGTGTCTGCAGCCGCTCGAGCGCCGCATAGGTCTGCGCGGCCAGACGACCGCGATGGGTCAGGGTTTCGTCCATGTCGGTCAGCAGGAAGCGAACGGACGAGAAGGTGTCGGCGGGGGCCAGGGCGAGCGGCTGCATGGTCTCGGCGAATGAGGGACGGTCGTCGATTATGAGGAACGGCGGCACGCCGCGCCATGCCGCTTGCTGCTTTGCAATTCGCGCCCGGGAATATGCGCGTGGCGGCGTCCGGCGGGGTTGCCCGGACACGCCGGCGTGCGCGCGTGTCCGTTTCGATCATGTTTTCGGCCGCCCGGATCATTTGCAAAGCGCGTCGCGCGGGCGATAGTCGCCGGTCAGGCGGCGGCCCGCGTCCTTCGGGCGTGCAGGCCGCCGTGCGAACGGTACGCAGGCTGGCGTGCCGTCCAAAGAGGAGTGAGACATGACGAAGAGACACTGGACCGGGTCGTATGGCTCGATCCCCGCCGAGATCGATGCCGATCGCCATCCGTCCGTCAGCGCGCTGCTGGACGACGCGATGCGCCGCTTCGCCGACCGTCCGGCGTTCCATGCGTTCGGCCGCACGCTCACCTATGCCGACGTCGAGCGCCTGTCGACCGCGCTGGCCGCGTACCTGCAGCAGGTGGTCGGCGTGCGCAAGGGCGATCGCGTGGCCGTGATGCTGCCCAACGTGCTCGCGTTCCCGGTCGTGTTCGTCGCCGTCGCGAAGATCGGCGCGATCCAGGTCAACGTGAATCCGCACTACACCGCGCGCGAGCTCGAGCATCAGCTCAACGACGCCGGGGTCGAGGTGGCGGTCGTCTGCGGCGGGTCGATGGGCACGTTCGCGGACGTGGTCGGCGGCACGCGCGTGCGCACCGTGCTGAGCGTGGGGCGCGAGGATCTCGGCGTCGTCGATGCGCCGGCCGGCACGTGCGATGCGCTGCCGCCCGGTTCGACCGCGCTCGCGCAAGCCATCGCCGCCGGCGAATCGCTCGCGTGCGAGCCGGTTGCGCTGAGCGGCGCGGACCTGTTGCTGCTGCAATACACGGGCGGCACGACCGGCTTGTCGAAGGGCGCGGCGCTGTCGCATCGCAACCTCGTCGCGAACATCGCGCAGTTCGCGGCGATCGTGCCGGATGCGCGCCGGCCGGGCGAGGAAGTCGTCGTCACCGCGATCCCGCTGTATCACATCTTCGCGCTGACGGTGAACTTCCTGTCCTACTTCGCGATCGGCGCGCAGAACTGGCTCGTCGCGAACCCGCGCGACATGGACGGGTTCATCGACGTGCTGAAGGCCGCGCGGCCGACGGTGTTCGTCGGCGTGAACACGCTGTACGCGGGGCTGGCCGGCCATCCGCGGTTGAAGGAGGTCGACTGGTCGCGGCTGAAGCTGTCGGCCGGCGGCGGCGCGGCGGTGATCGACGTGATCTCGTCGCGCTGGAAGGCGGTGACCGGCAACTTCATCCGCGAGGGCTACGGGCTGTCGGAAACGTCGCCGGTCGTGTCGTTCAACCCGCAGTCGATCGACCGGTTCACGGGCACCACGGGCCTGCCGCTGCCGTCGACCGACGTGAAGCTGCTCGACGACCAGGATCGCGAGGTGGCGGTCGGCGAAGCGGGCGAGATCTGCGTGAAGGGGCCGCAGGTGATGAGCGGCTACTGGCAGAAGCCGGACGCGAATGCGGCCGCGTTCACGGCGGACGGCTATTTCCGCACCGGCGACGTCGGCGTGTTCGACGCGGCCGGCTTCCTGCGGATCGTCGACCGCAAGAAGGACATGATCATCGTGTCCGGCTTCAACGTGTACCCGAACGAGGTGGAAGCGGTCGCGACCGCGCTGCCGGGCGTCGCGGAATGCGCGTGCATCGGCGTGCCGGACCCGCGCACGGGCGAGGCCGTCAAGCTGTTCGTGGTGCTCGCGCCGGACGCAGACGTGACGGAAGCGCAACTCGTCGCGCATTGCCGCGCGAGCCTGGCCGCGTACAAGGTGCCGAAGCTCGTGCGCTTCGTCGACCGGCTGCCGAAGTCGACGGTCGGCAAGATCCTGCGCCGGGAACTCAGCCGCACCGACTGATGAGAGCGGCGCGCCGCGCGGCCTCGGCTGCGCGGCTCGGTGCGCCGACGACCCCGAAGGTGGCGCGCGGGCCGCTCAAGTACAATGCGCTCGGTTCGATCGACGGGGACGCGATGACCGGCTCAGATTCACTTTCCGCCCGGCCCGGGCGTGCGCTGCCTTCGCCGAGCGCGACGGTGCCGATCTCGCTCGTCAACGGCTTTCTCGCGAGCGCGGGCGTGCAGCGCGACGTGGTCGAGCGCTACCTGCGCGGCGCCGGCATTCCGATCGAGCTGCTCGGCGAGCCGCACGCGCGTGTGACGGAGGAGCAGTTCTCGACGCTGTACCGCACGCTCGCGATCGATCTCGACGACGAGATGCCCGGCATCTTCTCGCGGCCGCTGCGCGGCGGCACGCTGAAGTACCTGTGCCTGAGCCTGCTCGATGCGCGCAACCTCGAAACGGCGCTGCATCGTTTCGGGCAATTCTTCCATATCCTGCTCGACGACTTCTTCGTCGAATCGAAGCGCGACGATCTCGTCGCGCAGGTGCTGCTGCGCCCGAACGACGCCATTGGGCCGATCGGCGCGCTCGGCCAGGAGCTGATGCTCAAGCTCGTGCACGGCGTGTGCTCCTGGCTGATCGGCCAGAAGATCCCGCTGCTGCAGATCGAGTTCGCGTGCCCGCGGCCGCGCCACGCGGTCGATCACCTGTACTTCTTCACCGGCGCCGTGCAGTTCGACTGCGCGCGCACGCTGATGCGCTTCAGCGCCGATTACCTCGACGCGCCGATCCGGCAGAGCAAGCGCAATCTGAGCAAGTTCCTCGCGCGTGCGCCCGGCGACTGGATCTTCGAATCGTTCAGCGAACAGCTCGTGTGCCACCGCGTGCGGCAGTACCTGTCGGCCGCGCTGCCGGATCTGCCCGCGATCGACCAGGCGGCCGAGCACCTGCATTGTTCGGTGCGCACGCTGAGCCGCCACCTGGCCGCCGAAGGGACGACGTTCCAGGTGCTGAAGGACGAGCTGCGGCGCGATATCGCGATCCAGCGGCTGACCGATACGCCGGACACGATCGCGGCGATCGGCGCCGATATCGGCTTCGACGATCCGAGCGCGTTTCATCGCGCGTTCCGGCACTGGACGGGGAGTACGCCGGGGACGTACCGGCGTCGGGCGTGACGCCGGCGCGGGGCGGTAAGTCGCAGCTTTCCGGATCGAATCCCATAAGCGGCTCCCTTGCGGTTTTCATGGCTGGTTTTTCAGCGGACACTCCCATAACAGGCGCCCTTCGTTCCTCGGGCCGTGCAGGCGCGCACCCGGTCGGTCGTTTCCTTCGGTGTGCGTTGCCGCGATTGTCGATCTGTCTTTCCGGCCTGACGAACGCATTCCATTCAACAACCCCCGGCAAACAGCAGCGTGGCCGCGCGATCGGACGCGATCACCGCGTCGGTCGCCCACCCACGCATGTCTTCGGCATATCGCGTCAGTGCGTGCCGGATATCGCCACCGTTGGCGGTCTGCCCGGCCAGCCACGCTGCCAGCGCGCCGGCATCACGGAGCGCCGTATTGGCGCCCACGCCGCCGGCGGGACTCATGGCATGGATCGCGTCGCCCAGTAACGTGACGGGGCCGGCCGGCAGCGCCACGTCGGGGCGTCCGCGACGCACGGGCAGCGCGGTGACGGCGCCGGGCGGTGTGTCGAGCAGCAGGCGGCGAAGCACCGGGTGCCAGTCTCGCACAACATGTCGGAGTGCGGCCGGGAGTCGCGCTGCAAGCGCGGCCGTCGTGTCGGCGCCATCCAGCCCGAAGCGGCTCGACGGTCCGATCACGGCCCAGTAGAAATAGTCGTCCGGCCGTGTGAAGCGGCTGCGCGGCGCCACATGGGCGGCGAGCGCCCGCAGGTCGCCGCGGAATCGCATGTCCTCGAGGACCGCCGCGCACCCGTCGGCCACGATCACCGTGGTGGCGGCGCGCAACCCGGCGGCTTCGGCGAAGGCGGGATCATCGGTCGGCAGCCGGGTCCTTCCGTAGACGCACAGGGCGCCCGTCCTGACCGGCGCGGCCGCCGCAACGAGCTGTGCGCGGATGGTCGAATGGACGCCGTCCGCGCCGACCAGCACGTCGCACATGACCGACCCGGACGTGCCGCTCGCGAACGTCACGTGTGCGCGGCCGTCGGGCAGCAGTCGATAGCGGTCGACCGCGTGGCCGAAATGCACGCGATCCTCGATGCCGGCCATCAGGATCTCCCGCAGGGTCAGCCGGTTCACGCTCAGGTCCGCCGTGTCCGGCGCAGTGTGCCAGCCGGCGGGCGCATGTCCGGCGGCCGGTGTGAGCCGGGGTGTCGCGAGCCGCAAACCGCCGGTGCCCTGCGACGCCGATGCCCGGAACAATGCCGCCAGCCCGGCCGGCAGGCAGGCTGCCAGCGCGCGCTGGCCGGTCGCGTCGATCCGGATGCGGTAGCCCTGCCTCCGGCTGTCGAGGGCGGCGTCGCGCTCGTAGACATCGAACGCGATGCCGGCCTGTTTCAATGCCTGGGCGAGGGCCAGGCCGCCGAGACCCGCACCGACGATGGCGACGTGAATGTTTTGCATGGAATGCTCTCCGTTAACCGCGCGGGGCGTGCGGTCCGGCATGCATTGTTCCGTGCGGAACCGGTGGTCGGATAACGGCATCTGGCCGTTCAATGCCGTAGACTGGCCAACATGGATAACAGTACCGCCGCCGACGTGGCGCTTCCCGACTACAGCGAATGGCTGGACGGTCCCGCGCTGATCGCGCTGCGCGGCAACGACGATCCGGCCAGCGCGTATCGGCTCGGCACACGCGACTATGACTGGCACGCGCACGCGCGCGGTCAGGTGCTGTGTGTCGAGGCGGGGTTGATCCACGTTCATACGCCGCGCGGTGCGTGGCTGCTGCCGCCGCATCGTGCGGGCTGGGTGCCACCCGGCATGCCGCACAAGGTGCGGGTGAGCGGTGCGCCCGATGGCTGGGTGCTGCTGGCCGCACCGCCGTTCTGCGCGGGCCTGCCGGACGAGCCGTGCGTGATCGGCATCAGCGCGGTGCTGCGCTCGCTCGTGCATCGTGCGATCGAATGGGGCAGGCACGCGCCGCTGGCGCCGGAGCATGCGAGGATGGCTGCGGTTATCCATGACGAAATCCGTCGCACGCCGCGCGAGGCGTTGCACGTGCCGATGCCCGCCGATCCGCGGCTCGCGCGGGTGGCCGGGGCGCTCCTCGACGATCCGGGCAGCCGGCGCACGCTCGACGCATGGGCGACGTTCGGTGCGATGTCGCCTCGTACGTTGCGGCGGCTCATGTCGGCCGAAACCGGGTTGAGCTTCGCGCAATGGCGCCAGCAGGTTCGACTCGCGCATGGTCTCGACCTGCTCGCCCGCGGCTGTCCGGTGGCTGAGGTGTCGGACCGGGTGGGTTACGCATCGCCCAGCAACTTCATCGCGATGTTCCGCAAGGCGCTCGGCGATTCGCCCGCGCACTATTTCGCAACCCGACCGGAACGGCAGCCGGACGGGCGCTGATGCCCGCCGGACGGGCTTTCGCGGCCAGATGCGACGGCCGCCGCCCGCGCGCGACGTGGCCGATTTTGTCACCATGTGGGCCGGATATGACAATGAAAATCCGGCACCCCGGCGTTAGGATGGCCCATCACGTCGCCGGTTCTGGCCGGTTTTGCCGTACCGGACCCCCGGCGCCCTATTCACTGCCTGATTGGAACATCGACCATGAGCTATAACGCCCCCGTCAAGGACATGCTGTTCGTGCTGAAGGAACTCGCGGGCATCGACGCCGTTGCGCAGTTGCCGGGCTTCGAGGATGCGGGTTACGACACGGCGCAGGCCGTGCTCGACGAGTCCGCGAAATTCTGCGGCGAGGTGCTGGCGCCGCTGAACGTCGAAGGCGACCGCAACCCGAGCAGCTGGAAGGATGGCGTCGTGACCGCGACGCCGGGCTTCGGCGAAGCGTTCCGCCAGTTCGTCGAAGGCGGCTGGCAGGGGCTGCAGCATCCGGCCGAATACGACGGCCAGGGGTTGCCGAAGCTGATCGCGACGCCGTGCATCGAGATGCTGAACGCATCGAACCTGTCGTTCGCGCTGTGTCCGCTGCTCACCGACGGCGCGATCGAAGCGCTGCTGACGGCCGGCACCGACGAGCAGAAGCAGCGCTACGTGCCGAAGCTGATCTCCGGCGAATGGACCGGCACGATGAACCTGACCGAGCCGCAGGCCGGCTCCGATCTGGCGCTGGTGCGCTCGCGCGCGGAGCCGCAGGGCGACGGCACCTACAAGGTATTCGGCACCAAGATCTTCATCACGTGGGGCGAGCACGACATGGCGGACAACATCGTCCACCTGGTGCTGGCGCGCACGCCGAACGCGCCGGAAGGCGTGAAGGGCATCTCGCTGTTCATCGTGCCGAAGTTCATGGTCAACGACGACGGCTCGCTCGGTGCGCGCAACGACGTGCACTGCGTGTCGATCGAGCACAAGCTCGGGATCAAGGCGAGCCCGACCGCGGTGCTGCAATACGGCGACCACGGCGGCGCGATCGGCTATCTCGTGGGCGAGGAAAACCGCGGCCTCGAATACATGTTCATCATGATGAACGCGGCGCGCTTCGGGGTCGGGATGCAGGGGATCGGCGTGGCCGACCGCGCGTACCAGAAGGCGGCCGAATTCGCGAAGGAACGCGTGCAGAGCCGCCCGGTGGACGGCTCGGCCAAGCAGTCGGTGACGATCATCCATCACCCGGACGTGCGCCGGATGCTGGGCACGATGCGTGCGCTGACCGAAGGCGCGCGGGCGCTGGCCTATGTGGCCGCCGCGCACAGCGACATTGCCCACCGCCATCCTGACGAGGCGACGCGCGCGCGTCATCAGGCCATCTACGAATATCTGGTGCCGGTCGTGAAGGGCTGGAGCACGGAGATGGTGAACGATGTGGCGAGCCTGGGCGTGCAGGTGCACGGCGGGATGGGCTTCATCGAGGAAACCGGCGCCGCGCAGTACTACCGCGATGCACGGATTCTCGCGATCTACGAAGGCACGACCGCGATCCAGGCGAACGACCTCGTCGGCCGCAAGACGCTGCGCGACGGCGGCGCGGTTGCCAAGGCGCTGATCGCCGAGATCGGCGAGACCGTCGCGGCGCTCGGCAAGCTGGACGGTGCGGCGGCCGCCTCGATGAAGGCGCAGCTGGAGAAGGGCGCACGCTCGCTGTCGTCGGCGGTGGACTACGTGCTGGCGAACGCGAAGCAGGACCCGAATGCGGTGTTCGCGGGCAGCGTGCCGTACCTGAAGCTCGCGGGCGTCGTGCTGTGCGGATGGCAAATGGCGCGCGCGCTGCTGGCCGCTCACGCGAACCGTGCGAGCGACGTTGCGTTCTTCGACGCGAAGATCGCGATCGCGCAATGCTATGCGGAGCACGTGCTGGTGCAGGCGGGCGCACTCGAAGCGTCGATCGTCGGCGCGAAGGGCAACGAGAGCGTGCTCGCGTTGACGGAAGACCAGTTCTGACCCACTGACGGTCGGGACGCAGCAGGAGACAGGATTTTGACCACACAGGACTTGCTCGCGCAATACGGCCCGCGCGAATCGATGGAATACGACGTTGTGATCGTCGGCGGCGGCCCCGCCGGGCTGTCGGCGGCGATCCGGCTCAAGCAGCTGGCCGCCGAGAAAGGCACCGAGATCGGCGTGTGCGTGCTCGAGAAGGGTTCCGAGATCGGCGCGCACATCCTGTCGGGCGCGGTGATGGACCCGCGCGCGATCACCGAGCTGTTTCCCGACTGGAAGGAGCGCGGCGCGCCGCTCGACGTCGAGGTGACGGAAGACCGCTTCCTGTTCCTGTCCGAGAAGAGCGCGGTGACCACGCCGAACTGGGCGCTGCCGGACAACTTCAAGAATCACGGCAACTACGTGATCTCGCTGGGCAACGTCACGCGCTGGCTTGGGGCACAGGCCGAGGCGCTGGGCGTCGAGATTTTCCCCGGCTTCCCCGCCGCGGAAATTCTTTACAACGACGACGGCTCGGTCAAAGGCGTCGCCACCGGCAACATGGGCGTGGGCAAGGACGGCGAGCCGACCGAGAACTTCCAGCTCGGCATGGAGCTGCATGCGAAGTACACACTGTTCGCCGAAGGCTGCCGCGGCCATCTGGGCCGCCAGCTGATCTCGAAGTTCAAGCTCGACGCGAACGCCGATCCGCAGGCGTACGGGATCGGCATCAAGGAACTGTGGGAAATCGACCCGGCCAAGCACAAGCCGGGCCTCGTGATCCACACGGCCGGCTGGCCGCTGAAGTCCGACACGTACGGCGGCTCGTTCCTGTATCACATGGACAACAACCAGGTGGTGGTCGGCTTCGTGGTGGGCCTCGGCTACACGAACCCGTACCTGTCGCCGTTCGAGGAATTCCAGCGCTACAAGACGCATCCGTCGATCCGCGCGTTCCTCGAAGGCGGCAAGCGCGTGTCGTACGGCGCACGCGCGATCACGGCCGGCGGCCTGCTGTCGCTGCCGAAGACGGTGTTCCCGGGCGGCGCGCTGATCGGCGACGACGCGGGCTTCCTGAACGCATCGCGGATCAAGGGCAGCCACGCGGCGATCAAGACCGGCATGCTGGCAGCGGACGCCGCATTCGACGCGGTGCAGGCCGGCCGCCAGTCGGATGAACTCAATGCGTACCCGGATGCGTTCAAGCAATCGTGGCTGTACACGGAGCTGTACCGCGCGCGCAACTTCAAGCAGTGGATGGCCAAGGGCCTGTACCTCGGCACGCTGATGGTGGGGCTCGAGCAGAAGGTGATGGGCGGCAACGTGCCGTGGACGCTGCATCACCAGCACGCGGACCACGAGATGCTGAAGCCGGCGTCGCAGTGCGAGCCGATCGCGTATCCGAAGCCGGATGGCAAGCTGACGTTCGACCGGCTGTCGTCGGTGTTCATCTCGAACACGAACCACGAGGAGAACCAGCCGGCGCACCTGACGCTGAAGGACGCGAGCGTGCCGGTGAACGTGAACCTGCGCACGTACGCAGGGCCGGAGGCGCGCTTCTGCCCGGCGGCGGTGTACGAGTTCGTGAAGAACGATGATGGCAGCGAGCGCCTCGTGATCAACGCGCAGAACTGCGTGCACTGCAAGACCTGCGACATCAAGGACCCGACGCAGAACATCGTGTGGGTCACGCCCGAAGGCGGCGGCGGGCCGAATTATCCGAACATGTAACGCAACGCATCCCCGCGCCCATGGGCGCGAACGAACCGGAGTGAGACGATGAGCAATGCAGCGAAGGAAGTCGTGGTGGTGAGCGGTGTCCGTACCGCGATCGGTGATTTCGGCGGCAGCCTGAAGGATTTCTCGCCGACCGACCTCGGCGCGAAGGTGGTCGCCGAAGTGCTGTCGCGCGCGAACGTGCCGGGCGACGCGGTCGGGCACGTCGTGTTCGGCCACGTCGTGAACACCGAGCCGAAGGACATGTATCTCGCGCGTGTCGCGGCGATCAACGGCGGCGTCGCGCAGCACACGCCGGCGCTGACCGTGAACCGCCTGTGCGGCTCGGGCCTGCAGGCGATCGTATCGGCCGCGCAGACGATCATGCTCGGCGATGCCGACGTCGCGATCGGCGGCGGCTCGGAGAGCATGAGCCGCGCGCCGTACACCGTGCCGGCCGCGCGCTTCGGCCAGCGCATGGGCGACGGCAAGCTCGTCGACATGATGCTCGGCGCGCTGCACGACCCGTTCCAGACGATCCACATGGGCGTGACCGCCGAGAACGTCGCGAAGAAATACGACATCTCGCGTGACGCGCAGGATGCGCTGGCGCTCGAATCGCATCGTCGCGCGGCGCGTGCGATCGCGGAAGGGCGCTTCAAGGGCCAGATCCTGCCGATCTCGATCCGCACGAAGAAGGGCGAAGTCGCGTTCGATACCGACGAGCACGTGCGTCACGACGCGAGCGCGGACGATTTCACGAAGCTCAAGCCGGTGTTCGCGAAGGAGAACGGCACCGTGACGGCCGGCAACGCGTCGGGCATCAACGATGCCGCGGCCGCCGTGCTGATGATGAGCGCGGACGCCGCACGCGCGCAGGGCGTGAAGCCGCTCGCCCGCCTCGTCGCGTATGCGCACGCAGGCGTCGATCCGGCGTACATGGGTATCGGCCCGGTGCCGGCCACGCAGAAGGCGCTCGAACGCGCGGGCCTGAAGATCAGCGATCTCGACGTGATCGAAGCCAACGAGGCGTTCGCGGCCCAGGCGTGCGCGGTCACGCAGGAGCTCGGCCTCGATCCGGCGAAGGTCAACCCGAACGGCTCGGGCATCTCGCTCGGTCACCCGATCGGTGCGACCGGCGCGCTGATCACGGTGAAGGCGCTGTACGAGCTGAAGCGCATCGGCGGGCGTTACGCGCTCGTGACGATGTGCATCGGCGGCGGCCAGGGGATTGCGGCGATCTTCGAGAACATCTGATAATCGACCGCTCAGCCTCCGAATACACAGGAATCGTCATGGCCATCGAAACCGTCGGCGTCGTGGGCGCCGGAACCATGGGTAACGGCATTGCGCAAACCGCCGCCGTTGCAGGACTGAACGTCGTGATGATCGACGTCAGCGACGCCGCGCTCGACAAGGGCCTCGCGACGCTCAAGGGCAGCCTCGAGCGGCTCGTGTCGAAGGACAAGCTCGACGCGGCCGCACGCGATGCGGCGCTCGCGCGCATCGCGACGTCGACCGACTACGCGAAGCTCGCCGCCGTCGACATCGTGATCGAAGCCGCGACCGAGAACGTCGAGCTGAAGGGCCGCATCCTGAAGCAGATCGAGGCGGTCGCGCGTCCGGACGCGATCATCGCGACCAACACGTCGTCGATCTCGATCACCGCGCTCGCGGCGCCGCTCGCCGATCCGTCGCGTTTTCTCGGCATGCACTTCTTCAACCCGGTGCCGCTGATGCCGCTCGTCGAGATCATTCGCGGGCTGCAGACGAGCGACGCGACCGCGTCGGCCGTGCGTGCGCTGACCGAGCGTTTCGACAAGTCGCCGATCGGCGTGCGCAATTCGCCGGGCTTCGTCGTGAACCGGATCCTGGTGCCGATGATCAACGAAGCGTTCTTCGTGCTGGCCGAAGGCATCGCGTCGGCCGAGGAGATCGATGCGGGGATGAAGCTCGGCGCGAACCACCCGATCGGGCCGCTCGCGCTGGCCGACCTCGTGGGCCTCGACGTGTGCCTCGCGGTGATGGACGTGTTCGTGAAGGACTTCGGCGATCCGAAGTATCGTGCGTGCCCGCTGCTGCGCGAGATGGTGTCGGCCGGGCGGCTCGGGCGCAAGACCGGGCGTGGGGTGTACGACTACAGCAAGTAAGCGGCCTTCATCCTACTTCGCGCGGCCGCCTTCGGGCGGCCGCGTGCTTTGTGCGGCATGCATGGCGCGATCACGCGTCGAGCACCGACAAGTCGCGCGGCAGCATGCGCTTGAACATCGTGAGCAGCTGCCGCGCCGCCTTCGGCGGCAGCGTGATCGCGTGGCGCACGGCCGCCGCGATCTGGATCATCATCAACTCGGCGAATGCGCTGCGCTGCGCGCGGGTCGTGTCGGGCGCGACTTCCGCCAACGCATCCGCGAACAGGCCGGCCAGGAATGCTCCATCCGCGCGGTCCAGCGCCTGCAGCGCGCGATCGGCCTGGGTCGCGCGCCAGATGTCGCGCATCAGCGGCTCGTCGACGAACATCCGGTAGTAGCTGTCGGTGATGCGCGCGAGCGTGGCGTGCAGGTCGTCGATGGTCTTCATTCCCGCGAGGTCGCGCCGCACGCAGTCGTGCCCGACTGCGTTGTAGCGCTCCGCGAGCGTGCCGATCACGGCCGCCTTGTCCGGAAAGTACTGGTACAGCGAACCGAACGAGATGCCCGTGCGTTCGACGATGTCGCTCATCCGGAACGCATCGCAGCCTTTCTCGATCATCACGTCCGACGCGCACGCGAGGATGCGCTCGAACCGCTCGCGGCTGCGCTGCTGCGTCGGTACCAGCCGCGCGCGCGCCGGCGCGTCCGCTGCCGCCGCGTCGGGCTCGTCGTTCTGCCCCGATTTTTGTCGGCCCATGCCGTCTCCCGAAAAACTTGACGTTGCTAATGCGAGAGTCTATCGTGTTTTTAAAACGCGAGACATTCTCGTGTTTTTCAAAAAAGGAGACGCACATGTCGGCCCTTCCCATCCTCATCGTCGGCGGTTCGGGCAAGACGGGCGCTCGCGTCGATGCCCGGCTGCGCGCGCGCGGCCTCGCGACGCGGCCGGTGTCGCGCACGTCGGCCGTTCGCTTCGACTGGACGGCGCCCGGGACCTGGCCCGCCGCGCTCGACGGCGTGTCGGCCGCCTATGTGACCTACCAGCCCGATCTGGCCGTCGAAGGCGCGGTGGAGGCGATCGCCGGATTCGCGCGGCTGGCGCGGGGGAGCGGCGTCGAGCGCGTGGTGCTGCTGTCCGGGCGCGGCGAGCCGCGTGCGCAGGCGGCCGAGGCGGCATTGCAGGCGTCGGGCGTGGGCTGGGGCGTCGTGCGCGCAAGCTGGTTCAACCAGAACTTCTCCGAGGGCTATCTGCTCGAGGGCGTGCTGGCCGGCGAAGTCGCGCTGCCGGCCGGCGCGGTGCGCGAGCCGTTCGTCGATGCGGACGACATCGCGGACGTTGCCGTGGCCGCGCTCACCGATGCGCGCTTCGCGAGCCGCGTGATCGAGGTCACGGGCCCGCGCGCGCTGACGTTCGCGGAAGCGGTCGGCGAAATCGCGCGGGCCGCCGGGCGGCCGATCGCCTACCGCAGGATTCCGCACGATGCGTTCGTCGCGGGGCTGCGCGAGGCCGGCGTGCCGGAGCCGGTCGTCGCGCTGCTCGACGACCTGTTCGACGTGGTGCTCGACGGGCGCAACAGCGCGGTGACGCATGGGGTCGAGGCCACGCTCGGGCGCCCGGCGCGCGATTTCACCGACTATGCGCGCGCGGTCGCCGCGACCGGCGTATGGAGCGCCTGACCATGATCGCGTTCGTGACTTCAGCGTTGCTGTGGGGTTCCGCCATCGGCTGCGGGCTGATGGCCGGCGTGTACTTCGCGTTCTCGACGTTCGTGATGACGTCGCTCGGACGGCTCGCGCCGCAGGCCGGCGCGGCCGCGATGAACGCGATCAACGTCGACATCGTGCGTTCGCCGTTCATGCCGCTGTTCCTCGGCACGACGTTGATGGCGCTCGCGCTCGTCGTGATCGCGCTGTTCGATCGCGACTCGCCGGGCGCGATGGCGGCGCTCGCCGGCGGCGTGCTTTACGTGTTCGGCATGTTCGCGGTGACGATGGCCGTCAACGTGCCGCTCAACGACGCGCTCGCCGCGGCCGATCCGGCCACGGCGCAAGGCGCGGCGCTGTGGACGCGCTACCTGCACGACTGGACGAGGTGGAATCACGTGCGCACGGTGGCGTCGGCCGCCGCATGCGCATGCTTCATCGCGGCAATCGCGGCGCGCTAGCGGTATCGACAGCGCAGCCGTTACGCGTAAAACGCCGACGGCGACATCCCGAAGTGCCGCTTGAACATCGCGGAGAACGCGCTCTGGCTGCTGTAGCCGTGATCCATCGCGACGGTCAGCACTTTCTCGCCGTGCGCCAGGCGCTTGAGCGCGAGCAGCAGCCGCGCCTGCTCGCGCCAGCGGCGGAAGCTGAGCCCCGTCTCGCGCCGGAACGCGCGATGCAGCGTGCGCACCGACAGGCCGAGCAGGTTGGCCCACTCGGCGATCGTGCGCAGGTCGTCGGGCGTGGCGACCAGCGTGTCACAGATCGTCCGCAGGCGCGCGTCGTGCGGCCACGGCAGGTACAGCGGCAACAGCGGCGCGACGGTCACTTCGGCAAGCAGCAGGTGCATCAGGTGATCGTGGCGCGAGCCCGGCGCGTAATCGAGCGGCACGTCGACCGCGGCGAGGATCAGCTCGCGCAGCAGCGGATGCACTTCGACGACGCAACTGCGCGCGGGCAGGTGCTCGACCGCGCCCGGTTCGACGAATACGGTGCGCATCTGCACGTCGCCGCTCATCTGCACCGTATGGTCGAGGCCGGCTTCGAGCCACACGCCGCGCGTCGGCGGCACGACCCACGACGCGCCTTCCGATTCCACGTGCATCACGCCCTCGATCGCATAGAGCAGTTGCGCGCGGCGATGGCGGTGCGGCGCGATCGACGTGCCGTGCACGTACGTGGCCGCCATCGCCGACACGGGCATCGGCGTCGATTCGTAGCGCAGGTGCGCAAACGGCGGGGTGGACTCGCGTGTCCGATTGGCGACAAGTCGTGACATTTTGGCGTGAGACAGGCAGTGGGCGGGCGGGCACGATGGCGTTCCGATTCACGCCAGCCTCCCTGTCACGATATTAATCCGTCAAACGCGATGAACAAGTCTCCTTTTCTGCTCCCCTTCTGCGCGATCGCGCTGTGGGCCGGCAACGTCGTCGTGTCGAAGCTGTCCGCCTCGACGATCGACCCGTCGGCCATCACGTTTTACCGGTTGCTGCTTGCGGTGGCGCTGATGAGCGTCTTCACGCTGCGCCCCGCGTGGCGTAATCGCGCGGTGCTCGTCGCGCACCTGCCGAAGCTCGCGGTACTCGGCTTTCTCGCGATGGCGCTGTTCCAGAGCCTGTCCTACGAGGCCGCGAAGACGACCAGCGCGACCAACATGGCGATCATCACCGCGCTCGTACCGCTGATGACGATGCTGCTGAGCTCGCTGCTGCTCGGCGATCCGCCCGGCGCCGGCATGATCGGCGGCGGGGTGCTGTCGCTCGCGGGCGTCGTCTACCTGATCGCCGAGGGGCATCCAACGGCGATCGCCGCGCGCGGCGTGCATCTCGGCGACCTGCTGATGCTGGCCGCATCGGCCGCGTACGCGCTTTACGGCGTGCTGCTCAAGCGCTGGCGCATCGGCGCGCTGCCAGCCTGGCAGTCGACCTACGTGCAGGCGCTGGCCTCGCTCGTATTCATGGTGCCGATGCTGTTGCGCTTGCCCGCGCAGGCCGCGTGGCCGACGCGCGCGAGCGTGCCGCTGATCCTCTACGCCGGCGTGCTGGCGTCGGTGGTGCTCCCGTATCTGTGGATGCAGGGCGTGCGGCTGCTCGGCCCGAGCCGTTGCGCGATGTTCATGAACCTGCTGCCCGTGATGACGGCCGCCGGCGCGATCGTGCTGCTCGGCGAATCGCTGCGGCTGTATCACCTGATCGGCGGCAGCGTCGCGCTGCTCGGCGTCGCGATCGCGCAGCGCTTTCCGTTTCAGGCCGGCGGGGCGCAAGGAGTCCGTCAATGAGCGCTCATCCCGACATGCAGGACCTGATGGCCGCGCTGCCGGACGGACGGGCGCCGGTCGCCGCGCCGGCGCTCGCGCGTCAGCTCGAACGGATCGCGACCGCGCTCGAGGCGCTCGCGGGCACCCGCGCGCCGGCGGCCGTCGATTTCGATGCGGCCATCGCGTTTCGCTGGCGCGGTTTCGGCGCGGGCCATCAAACGGCGCCGCTCGAACCGATCGCCGCGCCCGCGCTCGTCGCGTTCGACGCGCTGCGCAACGTCGGCCGCCAGGCGGCGATCGTCGAGCGGAACACGCGGCAGTTCGTGCACGGGTTCGCGGCCAATCACGTGTTGCTGACCGGCGCGCGCGGCACCGGCAAGTCGTCGATCGTGAAGGCGTGCCTGCATGCGTTCGCAGCGCACGGCTTGCGGCTGATCGAGGTCAGCAAGGAAGGGCTGAACGATCTGCCGGCGATCGTCGAGCTGGTGCGCGCGCGGCCCGAGCGCTACCTGGTGTTTTGCGACGACCTGTCGTTCGAGGCCGGCGAGACCGGCTACAAGGGGCTCAAGACGGTGCTCGACGGCTCGGTCGCGAGCGACCTGTCGAACGTGCTGGTGTACGCGACGTCGAATCGGCGCCACCTGATGCCCGAGCAGGCGAGCGACAACGCGAACGTGACGCGCGCGGAGAACGGCGAGCTGCATCCGGGCGATGCGGTCGAGGAGCGGATTTCGCTGTCCGAGCGCTTCGGGATCTGGGTGACGTTCTACGGCTTCACGCAGGACGAGTACCTTGCCGTCGTCGAGAGCCGCCTCGGCGCGGCCGGTTTCGATGACGCGCAGATTTGTGCGGCGCGCGAGCCCGCGCTGCAGTGGGCGCTCGAACGCGGCGCGCGCTCGGGCCGTATCGCGGTGCAATTCGCGCGCGATTACGCGGGACGGCTCGCGGACGAAAGCGGCGAGGGCGCGCCTGTGCGCCCGGCTGTCTGAGCCGCGCGCTACAGCAGCCGCTCGGACAGCACGCGGAATGCGACGTCCGGCACGACGAAGCACAGCGGTTCTCCGGTCGCGCCGATGCGGGCGAGGAAGTCGCCGCCGCCGGTGGGCCCGACCGTCTTCAGCGGCCGCACCGCGTCGACGTCGATCGGCAGGTCGATCGACGCATGGGCAAGACGATCGCAGTCTTCCACATGGGCGACGGCCGCGTGCTGCAGCGACAGCGCGGCGACGGCCGCGCGCCAGTCGTCGAAGAACGGCGCGAAGGCGTCCGGCAGCGTCCGGTCGTGCGACGCCTCGGCCGTGCAGCGGAAGTCGGGCGCGCTGCCGCCGCTGCCCGCCAGCCGCGTGTCGTAGCGGCCATCGCGTGCCGCATGCGTGAAGGGCCGCGCGAGATGCGACGGCAGCGCGTCGCTGAACAGCCGGCTGCCGAGTGCATAAAGCGGATGGTCGAACACGTTCTTCACGAACAGCACGGTGCGCTCGGCCGGTGCGCCGTGCGGCAGCGTGTCGACGTAGAGGCGCCAGTTGCTCTGCAGCGGCGACGGAAACACGCGCCGCAGCGGGCCGGCGAGACGCGGGCCGAAGTGCCGGTGCCGGTAGGTGAGCGTCGTGAACGGCGTGCGGCCGCCGCGGCTCGCGAGCGTGACGCCACGCGGCACGAGGTGCGCGACGGCCGCGACATCGACGATCCACGTGCAATACACGACCTGTTCGACGTCGCTCGCGAGCTGCAGGAACGGCAGCCGCGACAGCAGCGCGCGGCGTGCGCGCAGCAGCGGGCCGCTCGCGACGATCCGGTTGGCGAGCCGGCCGGCGAGGCCGGTGGACGGGTAGACGAAGGCGTTGTCGTAGCGCATGGCCGGCATTGTGCCGGGGTTGCGGCGTGCGCGGAAGAGGCGAGGTCTTTGGCCGAACCGCGTGCATTTGCCGGGCGCCGCCGCATGGTGTCGCTCGTGCGGCGGAATCCCGCCACGATTCATTCCGGCCCGGGTTCGCGCAGCTGCCGCCGCGGCACGTTCAGCCAACGCGCGATCCTGCCGCCTGCGAGTCGCCACTCGAACGGATTGCGGAAATCGAACGTGTATAGTTCGCGTCGAAGATACGGCCAGTACCCACGCAGGCTACGGGACGCCCGGGCGCGCTCGATGCGCGAGGGCCGCCAGGTGTTGTGCCAGGGGAAGTTCGTCGCCACGCTGGAGCGCCGTCGTGGCAACCGGAAATTGAGCGCATACGCGTACCGCGGCTGATCCGACAGGTTTGCCCCCGCGGCATGCAGCGTGCGCCCCGCATGCACGGTGCAGTCTCCCGGCATCAACGGACATGCCACGGCGCGCGTCGGATCGAATCCGCCCACACACTCGAGCCCATGTGCGGTCACGTCACCCCCGAGCGGACCATGCGGAAGGACGTCGTACAGATGAGATCCGGGGATGAACTGCATGCATCCGTTGTCGACCGAGACGGCTTGCAGCGGAATCCAGAAGTTGACTTCGCGATGCTCGATACGCGCGTCGGTAAACGCGTCGTCCTGGTGCCAGGGCGTCACGGTGCCCGTACGCGGCTGCTTCAGGAAAAAGCTGTCGCCGGCAAAACGAACCTCCGGGCCGAGCAGCGCCTGGGCGATCTCGAACGCGGCGCGACGGATACGGAGTGCCGATAGCCGACGCTCGAAATAGGAGGCCCAGTGGAGCTGGAGCAGTTGAGGCCCGGCATCGCGCCCGTTCGTCTCGGGATAGAAATCGAACATCAGGCCCTCGGCGTAGCCCGTGCGGCCGCCGAGCAGACGATGGCCGATTTTGCGCAAGTCTTCGATCTCCGATGCGTCGATCAGCCGGTCGATAACCGCAAAGCCGTCGTGATGGAACCGGGATCGAAGATTGGCTTGCATTGGAGCCTTGACGATGAGTTCACGGATCGCGAAGCGATGCGGATGGCCGCTGGTTTTTCGATTTTCGTATTTTCGCGCGCGGCGCTTCTGTTCGATACCTTACGTTGGCTGCCGAGCGCGGCAACCCGGACGATTTTTTCCCATTCGCCGAGCGACGCCGCACGGTGCGGCGCGTGCGAGCCATGTCGACGGCCGGTCTTGACGCGCGAGGCATGCGTGAAGGCCGGCCGTTCGCGCGTCAGTACCCCGCCGCGCCGCCGCCCTGATCGGTGACGATCGCCACCCCCGAGCTCGTGCCGAGCCGCGTCGCGCCGGCTTCGAGCATCGCGAGCGCGGTCGCGCGGTCGCGCACGCCGCCCGACGCCTTCACGCCGAGCGTCGGCCCGACCGTCCGGCGCATCAGCGCGACATCGGCGAGCGTCGCGCCGCCATGGCCGAAGCCGGTCGACGTCTTCACGAACGCGACGCCGAGATCGCGGCACATCTCGCACACGCGCACCTTCTCGTCGTCGGTCAGCAACCCCGTTTCGAGGATCACCTTGAGCGGCACCGTGCCGCAAGCGCGATGCACGGCGTCGATGTCGGCCTTCACGTCGTCGGCGCGGCCGCTTTTCAGCGCGCCGATATTGATCACCATGTCGATCTCGCCCGCGCCCGCCGCGATCGCGGCGGTGGCTTCGAATGCCTTCGCGGCGGACAGCCCCGCGCCGAGCGGAAAGCCGACCACGGCGCAGACGAGCACGCCGGTTTCGGCCAGTTCGCGCGCGGCGAGCGGCACGTTCGCCGAATTCACGCAGACCGAGTAAAAGCGATGCTCGGCCGCCTGGCGGCAGAGTTCGCGGATCTGCGCGTCGCTCGCGTCGGGCGCGAGCAGCGTGTGATCGATGGTTTGGGCGAGTTGGGCGTTGGAAAGCGGCATGTGTCAGGACTCCACGGATCGTGTGCGGAAAGGGCACACGGAAAGTTGATGTTTTCACATCGGTTTGTTACAAATACGACATTCCGGCCGGGCCTACGCGCCCGGCACGACGGGCGACTCACGCGGCGGGCACGCAGGATACAGGCATGGAAACAAAGAAGGGCGAACGGATCAAGACATTGATGAACGTGCTGCAAGGGCAGAACGCGATTCATCTGAGGGAAGTCGCCGAGCTGTTCGGCGTGTCCGAAATGACGATCCGCCGCGATCTCGCGGACAATCCGCACGGCCTCAGCCTGATCGGCGGCTACGTGACGCGCCATTTCGCCGCGCAGCGCAGCGATATCGGCGAATACCTGATCAGCGCCGAGAACAACCGGCAGACCGAGGAAAAGCGCCGCATCGGCAAGCTGGCCGCGCAGTTCGTGACGACCGGCGACACGATCTTCGTCGACTGCGGGTCGACCACGCCGTTCATCGTCGATTTCATTCCGGACGACCTCGAATTCACGGCGGTCTGCAATTCGCTGAACGTGTTCGCGAAGCTGCAGCAAAAGCCGCATTGCAACGTGATCCTGTGCGGCGGCGCGTATCACCGCCAGAACATGGTGTTCGAATCGGTCGCCGAAACGGGCATCCTCGATTCCGTGCGCGTGTCGAAGGCGTTCATCTCGGCGGCCGGCGTGAGCGAACGCTGCGGCGTCACGTGCTTCAATTTCCACGAAGTCGATGCGAAGAAGAAGGTGATGGCGCGCGCGCAGAACCGCTTTCTGCTGGTCGACCATACGAAATTCGACGAAGTGCGCGCGGCCTATTTCGCCGAACTGACCGATTTCAACTACGTGATCTCCGACGGGCAACTGAGCCGCCGCTACGAAACGGCGATCCGCGAGCACGGGATTGCGCTCGTGACCTGATGCGGCGCGGGCGTGCGGCGCGCGCTGCGTCGCACTTTTCGTCGCGCTTTTCATCACATCACGCATCGCGGGCTTCCGCCGCGCTCAGGTAGCCGGTGACCACTTCGAAGCGGCGGGATGCGCGCGGCGCCAGTGCCGCGACGTGGCCCTTGCGACGTTCGGCTTCGTAACCCTCCGGCTCGCAGGTCGACGGCAGCGCGAACGCGGCGACCTGCTGATCCGCGTTGTGCAGGACCCAGCGCGTCGCATGCGGAAATTGCGTGGGGCGGTACGCGGTGTGGAATGCGCCGCCGTCCGGATGCACGAGCCGGAAATGCGCGACGCCGTCGGCATCCGTTTCCACGTCGTTCATGAAGAACACGATCTCCGGGTCGTACAGCGCGGGCGCATCGAGCGTCGCGAGCCGCGCCGGTTCGCGCGCGAGCGTGGCCGTGTAGCCGCGCCACGCGGCGGTCGGCTTCACGTGTGCGGGCACGCTGTCGCGCAGCCGCATGCCGCCGGGCGGCAGCGACTGCACGAAGCGGCCGCCCGGCACGTACGCGTAGTTCAGGTGGGCCATGTACATCAGGTCCATCGGTGCGCCGCCGAGGTTCGTCACCTCCATTGCGATCGTCATCCGCGCATCGTGCTCCGCCAGCCGCACCGACGGACGCGCGACGTAGTGGCTGCCGAAGCCCTGCACGTATTCGTATTCGCCGGTCACTTCGACCGTCGCGCCGCGCGCATCCGTGCCGACGACGAGGCTTGCGCGGTCCATCGGCGCGCACGGCATCTCGCCGTGCAGCGCGTGCGTGTCGTCCGGCCCCGGGCAGCCGTTGCGCAGCAGCCCGCTGTGGAACATGAAGCAGCCGTACGTATCGATGATCGACGCCGCGCGCTTCGGCTGCCGGAACATGTGCTTCATCGTCAGGTCGCGGCCGTCGAATTCGGCGGTCCAGATCATCTGGCCGAGATACGGCAGCACGACGAGATGGCCGCGGCGGTTCTCGAGCTTCAGCGCCTCGACGCCGGACGGATAGGCGAACGCGGTGACGGTGAGGCCGTCGGTGCGGTACAGCGTGCGCGGCGCTTCGCGGAAGTCGTCGCGCCGCAGTTCGATCTCGCCGCGCATGGTCAGGCTCCCGACGTGTTGCGCGTCGCGGCGTAGCGCGTGGACGCATGGCCGTCGGCCGCCGCGTCGGGCGTCGCCGCCGGCAGGTGACGCAGGCAGTAGAAGCCGTAGTACACGATCACGACGAAGCACAGCAGCGGCACGACGAACGCGAGCTGCATGTTGCCGCCGGTGTGATCGGAGATCAGCCCCTGGATCAGCGGCACGACCGCGCCGCCGACGATGCTCATCACGAGGATCGAGCCGCCGTATTCGGTGTCCTTGCCGAGGCCGTCGATCGTCAGCCCGTAGATCGTCGGCCAGCACGGGCCGAGGAAGATGCTCACGCACACGGCCGCATACACGGCGGTGATGTTGTGCACGCTGATCGTGTACGCGAGCAGTGCGATGCACAGGATGCCGTAGACGATCAGCACCTTGGCCGGGCCGACGCGCTTCATCACGAGCGTCGCGATCAGCTTGCCGACGAAGAACGCGAAGAAGGTCGCGAGCAGGTAGCGCGACGCGCCGCGTTCGGTGAGGCCGCCGATCTGCATCGCGAGCCGGATCGTGAAGCTCCACACGCCGACCTGCGCGCCGACATACAGGAATTGCGCGACCACGCCCGCGACGAAGCGCCGGTTGCCGAACAGGCGCGCGAGCGTGCCGCGTGCGTCGATCCGGTGCGTGACCGTACTCGCCGCATTGCCCTTGCACGCCGGATAGGGCGTAAGCGCGAACACGATGAACACGGCGATGAGCACGACGATCAGCCACTTGTACGGCTCGAGCGTGGCCTGGATCATCGCGAGCTGGTGCGTGTGCGCGTCGGCGGCCGACATCGCCGCGAGCTGCGCATGCGACGCGTCGCCTTCCTTGAAGATCAGGAAACTGCCCATGTAGACGCCGGCCATCGCGCCGAACGGATAGAACGTCTGCGAGATGTTCAGCCGCCGCGTGCTGGTGTCGCGCGGGCCCATCAGCGTCGAATACGAGTTCGACGCCGTTTCGAGGAACGACAGGCCCGCGGCGATCACGAACAGCGCGACGAGGAACATCCCGTACTTCGCCATCGACGCGGCCGGGAAGAACAGCAGGCAGCCGGTCGTGTAGAGCAGCAGGCCGACGAGGATCGTCGTCTTGTAGCTGAACTTCTTCACGACGGTCGCGGCCGGAATCGCGAGGAAGAAGTAGCCGAGATAGAACGCGGACTGCACGAATGCCGATTCGAAATCGGACAGGAAGAACGACTTCTTGAACTGCGCGATCAGCACGTCGTTCAGGTTCGCGGCGGTGCCCCACAGCGCGAACAGGCAGCACAGCAGCGTGAACGCGAAGAGGGGCGTGCGATTAAGGTAATAGCCGTCGGGGGCGTGTTCGATCCGGGTTCGGCTCATGGGTGTCTCCTTCCCAATGTCTCGTCGATGAAGGCGCCGGTCAGAAGCCGGCGTCGCGGAGGAAGCGTTCGAACGTCGCGGCGTCGGCATACGATTTCTGCGTGCCGAGGCCCGTGACCGAATGCGCGGCGTACGCGGACGCGTAGCGCATCGCATCGACCGCGTCGCGCGACGCGGCATAGCAGCGCGCGAAGCAGCCGATATACGCGTCGCCGGCGCCCGTCGTGTCGCGCGCGTCGACCGGGACGCCCGGCACGTGATGCACGCCGTCGTGCGACACCAGCAGCGAACCATTGCTGCCGAGCGTGACGAGCACATGCTTGAGCCCGCGTGCGACCAGCGCTTCGGCGGCGCGGGCGGCGCTCTCGCGCGAATCGACCGGCAGGCCCGACACGATCGCGAGCTCGGTTTCGTTCGGCACGAAGAATTCGACGGAACGGATACGTTCGAAATCGAGGTCGGCGACCGCCGGCGCGGGATTCAGCAGCACCGGAATGCCGTGCCGCGCGCCGAATTCGATCGCGTGATAGACGGTATCGAGCTCGATCTCGAGCTGCAGCACGATCAGCGCGCATTCGGCGAGCATCGGCGCGGCTGCGTCGATGTCGGCCGGCTGCAGGTGGCGGTTCGCGCCCTTGACGATCAGGATGCTGTTGCTCGAATCGGGCTCGACGAAGATCGGCGCGACGCCGCTCGGCACGCCGGCGACCTTGCGCACGTGCGTGGTGTCGATCCCTTCGCGTTCGAAGTTGCGGATCGTGTTGTCGGCGAACACGTCGTCGCCGACCTTCGTGACCATCACGACGCGCGCGCCGAGGCGCGCCGCCGCGACGGCCTGGTTCGCGCCCTTGCCGCCGCAGCCGAGCTCGAAGTTCGGCGCCTCCAGCGTTTCGCCGCGGGCGGGCATGCGCGCGACATAGGTCACGAGGTCGACCATGTTGCTGCCGATGACGGCGATTGTCTCCATCTGCGTCTCTTCCTTGGTATGGGGGCGCCACGCGCACGCGGTCGGCGGCGGGTCGCGACAGGTGATAATAAAATCACATTGAATGTGAAAATGCAATCCTGTGATGTTAGGAGGGTCACTTTGTGGGGGTGGTCCGAGGATGGGGAAGCGGCTAAGCCGGGTTTCGCGCCTCTCCGTGAATTGCCTGCGGCCGGCGCCTTCACCGTCGATCCGGTTTGGCTATTGCTTCATGCGAATTTCGGATTGTTCCGCTATTGCGCCCACTCGATTTCCGCGACGGCGGCACACGTCGGCAAACTGAGCCTTCCGCGCATTCCCGATTGCTCCGCGAACAAAAAAAATGATCGATTCGATCATATAAGGGTTTTCATTGACTGCTGTCGTCATGAATCAGACTAGAATGCACACATCGAGCAGTTATTTTGATTGAAGTGATCATGTGTGCGGAGAGCACCCCGGACACCGCGTTTCCTCATACGAGCTGCCCTGGCTGGCGTACGTGGCGGCGTGGTCGCGACCGCAAACGCGCCATCCGCGCCGCTATCGACACGAGACAACCCTGCAGACGGCGATCCCGTTCGCCGTCCCTTCCGCGATGGAGCCTGCATGTCAATTGCGTTCAAGGGAATCGTTCCCGCGCTGATTACGCCGATGACGGCGAACGAGAACGTCGATGAAGACGGCCTGCGCGCGCTGGTCGAGCGGCTCATCGAGGCCGGCGTGCACGGGCTGTTCGTGCTCGGCACCAACGGTGAATTCATCGCGCTGAATGAAGAAGAGAAGCTGCGCATCGCGCGGATCGCGGTCAGTCAGGCACGTTCGCGCGTGCCGGTCATCGCGGGAACCGGTGCGTATGCGACGCGCGACGTGATCGACCTGAACCGGAAGATGGCCGATGCCGGCGTCGATGCCGTGTCCGTGATCACGCCGTATTTCAACGGCGCCACGCAGCCGGAACTCTACGCGCACTACAAGCAGATCGCCGACGCGACGCCGCTGCCGGTCATGCTTTACACGATTCCCGCGAAAGCGGGCGTCACGCTGACCGTCGATACGGTGCGCCGTCTTGCGGAGATTCCGAACATCCGCGGCATCAAGGATAGCGGCGGCGATTTCGACCGGTTGCTGCAACTGATCGACCTGCGGCGCGACGATTTCGCGGTCTTCACCGGCACCGACTCGATGATCCTCTGGACGCTGATCGCCGGTGGCGACGGCGCGGTCGCCGCGACGACCAACGCCGTCCCGCATGTCGTGATGTCGATCTGGAACAAGTTCCACGCCGGCGATATCGCCGGCGCACGCGCCGCGCAGGAATCGCTGCGCGCGCTGCGCGACGCATTCGCACTCGGCACGATGCCCGTCGTGCTGAAAACCGCCGCGCAGATGCTCGGGATGCCGGCCGGCCCCGCGCGCTCGCCCGCGCAGCCGCTCGATGCCCAGGCCCGCGAGCGCCTCGCGCAAGCGCTTTCCGTCTACCGCGACGCCGCGCGCGGCCACTGAAACAGGTCTCAGCATGACGACTTACCATTTCCAGACAGTCAGGCACATCGTTCACGGTGCAGGCAGCCTTGCCACGCTTCCCGACAAGCTCGCGCTGCTCGATACGCCGGTCAAGCGCATCGCGCTGATCACGCAACCGTCGATGGAAGCGCTCGGCATCGTCGATCGCGTGATCGAATCGCTCGACGCGAAGGACGTCGACGTGCGCATCATTCGCGGCGTTGAGCCGGAGCCGACCATCGGCAACGTCGAGACGGTGTTCAACGAGCAGATCGCGCCGTTTGCGCCGCAGGCGATCCTTTCAATCGGCGGCGGCAGCGTGCTCGACGCGGCGAAACTGTTCGCCGTCCGGCTCACCAACGACGAGCCGCTGCGGAACTGGCTCGGCATCGACCTGATCAAGCACCCCGGCGTGCCGACGATCCTGGTGCCGACGACGGCCGGCACCGGCTCCGAGGTCACGCCGAACGCGATCGTGACGCTGCCGGACGAATCGTTGAAGGTCGGTATCGTCAGCCGTCACCTGCTGCCGCAAATCGTCATTCTGGACCCCGAACTGACGCTCGGCCTGCCGAAGCCGATCACCGCTGCGACCGGCATGGATGCGTTCGTGCACGCACTCGAATCGTACATTTCGACGAAGGCGAACCCGATCAGCGACATGTACGCGATGGAGTCGATGCGCCTGATCGGCGCGAACATCGTCGACGCGTATGAAAACGGCCAGTCACTGAAGGCGCGCGAGGCGATGATGCTCGGATCGATGTATGGCGGTCTCGCGCTCACCGCCGCCGGTACCGCTGCGGTACATGCGCTCGCGTACCCGCTCGGCGGAATGTTCAACGTCACGCACGGCGTCGCGAACGCGATGCTGCTGCCGCACGTGATGGCGTTCAACCTCGATGCGATCGAAGACCGGCTGGCGAACGTGGCGCGCGCACTCGATCTCGCGTCGAAAGCCGACACGGACGCCGACGCGGCCCGCAAGCTGATCGACAAGATGGAGGAGTGGACGGCCGCCGTCGACATTCCCCAGGATCTGCGCAAGTTCGGCGTGTCCGAAGCACATCTCGACGCGCTCGCGGTTGCCGCATCGAAGGTCAAGCGCCTGCTCGGCAACAACCCGAAGGCGCTGACGCTCGACGACATGAAGTCCATCTACCGGCGCCTGCTGCCGTGAACGCGCTCGCCCCGCACGCAGCACGGCTGCTGATCGTCGCCGACGACCTGTCGGGCGCGGCCGACTGCGCGGTTGCCGGGTTGCGTCACGGCCTGACGGCCATGGTCGTGCTCGATGCCGCGCATGCGCCGCCGCCGCCGCAAGGGGTCGACATCCTGTCGATCGACGTGGATTCGCGCCGCTTGCCGAAGGACGTGGCCGCGCGACGCACCGCCGATGCGGTCGCGTCGTTGTCGAGTGCCGGCACGCGCCTCTACAAGAAGGTGGACTCGACGCTGCGCGGCAACTTCGCGGCGGAAGTCGCCGCGCTGGTGTCGCGTGCCGGCATGGCGATCGTATGCCCGGCCTACCCGGCCTCGGGGCGCACGACCATCGACGGCCGCCAATGGGTGCGCGGCGTGCCCGTGGAAGCGAGCGAATACTGGCGCAACGAACACATCCCGGGCACGGCAGATCTCGTTGCATTGCTGTCCGCCGAAGACCTGCGTGTCGCCTACACGGCAATCGGCACGGTGCGCGGCAACGCAAACGCGCTCACCGCGCATCTGCGCGAGCTGCAATCCGACCGCGTGCAAGCCGTCGTGTGCGACGCGGAATCCGACGACGACCTGCAACGCATCGCGCGTGCATCCGCGGCGCTCGACGGCGTGTTCTGGGTCGGCTCGGCCGGCCTGGCCCCCGGCGTCATCGAAGCGCTGGGGCCGCCGCATGGCGCGAGCGGCCCGACGGCCGGCGGCCCGCATTCGAAAGGCCCCGTGCTGACGGTCGTAGGCAGCATGTCGAGCATTTCGCATGCGCAGCTGGACTGCCTCAAGGCGAACGCGGGCACCCATCTCGTTGCGCTCGAAGTCAGCGTCTGCGCGCTGGACGACCCGCGCAGCGACGTCACGACCGTGGTAAGCGACGCGCTGCGTGGCGGCCGGCATGTCGTCGTCTCGTTGAGCCAGGCACGGCGCGGCGACGTCGACGACGGGCAGCTGTTCTCCACGCGCCTCGCCGCGCTGCTCGCGCCAGCCGTGCGCCACGCCGGCGCAATCATCGCGACCGGCGGCGAAACGGCACGCGCGCTGCTCACCGCGGCCGGCGCGAGCGCGCTGCGTGTCGTCGACGAAATCGAGGACGGCATGCCGCTGCTCGAATGCCGGCTGCACGGCAACGCACTGCCCGTCGTGACCAAGGCCGGCGGTTTCGGCCAGCCCGAATCGATTTATCACGCCTGGCGCCGGCTTGCGAACACAGGCGAGCCGGCCGACACGGCCCAACCCAATCAGTGAAGGGAATTGCCATGGACAACCGTCCCATCATCGGCATCACCATGGGCGACGCGGCCGGCGTCGGACCGGAAATCATCATGAAGAGCCTCGCGCATGCGTCCGTGTACGAGGAGTGCCGCCCCGTGGTCGTCGGCGACGCCGCGCGCCTGCGCGATGCAGGCCGCAGAGCCGGTGTCGATCTCGAGGTGAGCGCGATCGGCCGTCCGTCCGAAGGCGCGTTCCGCGTGGGCGTCGTCGATTGCATCGACCTCGCGCTGATTCCGGCCGACCTGCCTTATGGAAAGCTGTCGGCGATCGCGGGAGACGCTGCGTACCAATACATCGCGCGCACCGTCGAACTGACGTCGAAAGGCGAGCTCGACGCGATTTGCACCGCGCCGCTGAACAAGGAAGCGCTGCATGCCGGCGGCCACATCTTCCCCGGCCACACGGAAATGCTCGCGCATCTGACCGGCATCGACGAGGTGTCGATGATGCTGGTCGCACCCAATCTCCGGGTGATCCACGTGACGACGCACATCGGCCTGCTCGACGCGATCCGCAAGATCGAGCCGGGCCTCGTGCAACGCACGATCGAACGCGGGCACGACACGCTCGTGCGCGCCGGCATCGCGAATCCGCGCATCGGCGTCTGCGGGATCAACCCGCATGCCGGCGAGAACGGGCTGTTCGGCTACGGCGAAGAGGAAGAGAAGATCGTGCCGGCCGTCGAAGTCCTGCAGGCGCGCGGCTGGGACGTGGAAGGCCCGCTGCCGGCCGATACGCTGTTTTTCCGCGCGGGCCGCGGCGATTTCGACGTGGTCGTCGCGATGTATCACGACCAGGGACACGGGCCGGTGAAGGTGATGGGCCTCGAAGCTGGCGTCAACGTGACGGTCGGCCTGCCCGTGATCCGCACGTCCGTCGACCATGGCACCGCGTTCGACATCGCGGGCAAGGGCATCGCCGACGAACGCAGCCTGCTCGAAGCGTTCCGCCAGGCCGTGGATCTCGCGACGCGGCGCAACGAATCGTCGCCCGTGGCCAGCGCCGCGTAAGCGGCCCCGTACGCCACGACACGCAGCACCGGCGAGCGATACCGGCAGGCACAGGCCGGATCGCTCGACGCATCGAACGCACATCAACCGAAGGTAACGTGGAGACAAGCGATGGCCACCTTCAGTTATTGGGATACCGCCACCATCATCGGGATGGTGGTTGCCTACATCGTGGTGACGAGCGTGGTCAGCATCCGGCTGCGCAGCCGCAATTCCGAACAGTTCATGGTGGCCGGGCGTTCGATGCCGGCGCTGGTGGTCGCGATCCTGCTGATGTCGGAATTCATCGGCGCGAAATCGACCGTCGGCACGTCGCAGGAGGCGTTCTCGGCCGGCATCGCCGCGTCGTGGTCGGTGCTCGCGGCCGCCATTGGTTTCCTGCTCTTCGGCCTGTTCATGGCCAGGCGCCTGTACGCATCCGGTGAATTCACGATCTCCGGATTCATCGCGCAGCGATACGGGCACGGTGCGAAGCTCGCCGTTTCCGCGATCATGATCTATGCGCTGTTCGTCGTGAACGTCGGCAACTACGTGAGCGGCGCGGCGGCGATCTCGACGGTCATGCGCATCAACCTGCCGACGGCCGCCGTCATCACCGCGATCGTCAGCACGATCTATTTCGTGTGGGGCGGCCTCAAGAGCGTCGCATACCTGACGGTCGTGCACAGCGCCGTGAAGCTGCTCGGCATCGCCATTCTGGTCGGCGTCGCGTGGAAGCTGTCGGGCGGTATCGCGCCGATGGCACGGAGCCTGCCCGCGCACTACTTCACGTGGTCCGGTGCGCTGTCGGGCGGCACGATCGGCGCATGGATCATCGGCACGGCCGGCGCGGTCTTCTCGACGCAGTTCATCATCCAGGCGATCTCGGCCACGCGCAGCCCCGAGGGGGCGCGTGCATCGTCGCTGATCGCCGCGTTCCTGTGCGTGCCGATCGCGCTCGCGCTCGGCTTCATCGGCGTGGCGGCCAAGTACCTGTATCCCGGCGTCAAGAGCCTGTACGCGCTGCCGGTGTTCCTGCAGCACATGAATCCGATCCTGGCCGGCATCGTCACGACGTCGCTCGTGGCATCGATCTTCGTCAGCGTATGCACCGTCGCACTGGCGATCGCGTCGCTGATCGTGAAGGACTTCTATGTGCCGCGTTTCAATCCGACGCCCGACGTCGAACTGAGAATGACGCGCTGGATCTCGCTGATCGTCGGCTTCCTGCCGCTGATCTTCGTGCTGTTCGTCCCGCAGATCCTCGCGCTGTCGTTCTTCAGCCGCGCGCTGCGGCTGTCCGTGTCGGTCGTCGCGCTGATCGGCATCTATCTGCCGTTCTTCAGCGGCAAGCGCGGTGCCGTGTCGGCCCTCGTCGTCGCGACGCTCGCCACGACGTTCTGGTACCTGCTCGGCAACCCGTTCGGCATCGACAACATGTACGTCGCACTCGTGACGCCGGCCATCGTGCTGGTGATCGGCAAGCTGCTGTTTCATGGCGATGGCGCGAACCTTCGCGACAAGCCGCTCACGCATCGCGAATCGCACTGACGTCGCCCACCCCAGAGAGATTTCATGAGCACGAACCTCGTTGAAGCGGCGAGCGCCGCGTCCGATCATTGCGTTCGCACGGCCTATGCCGACGCGGAACGGCAAGAGGCGTTTCTGCCCGCCGCCTGCGTGCAGAACCACGCGGCCAACCTGCACTGCCTCGACAACGGCGACCTGCTGTGCGTGTGGTTCGGCGGCACGCAGGAGGGCATTCCCGACGTGTCGATCTACCTGTCGCGTCTTGCGGCCGGGAGCGACGAATGGTCTGCGCCGCGCAAGCTGTCGGACGACCCGACGCGCTCCGAACAGAACCCGGTGCTGTTCACCGCGCCTGACGGCCGCCTGTGGCTGATCTACACCGCGCAGTTGTCCGGGCATCAGAACACCGCGATCGTGCGCCGCCGCGTGTCGACCGACGGCGGCCTCACGTGGGGGCCCGTCGACACGCTGTTCGACCGGCCGGGGACGTTCGTGCGCCAACCGATCGTCGCGCTCGACGACGGCACGTGGATCTGCCCGATCTTCCTGTGCCGCACGGAGCCCGGCGAGCGCTGGGTCGGCAACGACGACGTCAGCGCGGTCATGGTGTCCGACGACCAGGGGCGGACGTGGACGCTGCACGAAGTGCCGGACAGCGTCGGGTGCGTGCACATGAACGTTCACGTGCTGCACGATGGGTCGCTGCTGGCCCTCTACCGCAGCCGCTGGGCGGACTTCGTCCACGCGAGCCGCTCGACGGACGGCCGTACCTGGAGCGCGCCCGAGCGCACCGACTTGCCGAACAACAACTCGTCGATCCAGTTCACGGTGCTGCAGAACGGTCATCTCGCGCTCGTGTTCAACGAAAGCGACGCGTCGCACGGCAAGGAGCGCCGTGCTTCGCTGTACGACGACATCGACGACTCGGAGGACAGCGGCGAGCTGCGCGACCAGCAGGCGTCCGTGCGCGGCACCGCGTTCTGGGGCGCGCCGCGCGCGCCGATGTCGCTCGCCATCTCGGAGGACGGCGGCCGGACGTGGCCGCGCCGCCGCAACCTCGAAATCGGCGACGGGTACTGCATGACGAACAACTCGGCCGACCAGCGCAACCGCGAATACTCGTATCCGTCGATTGTGCAGTCGCGGGACGGCGCGTTGCACATCGCGTTCACCTGGTTCCGCCAGAAGATCAAGTACGTGCGCGTCGACGAAACATGGGTTCGCGGCCGATGACGCTCCCCGCGGCAACTGGCCGGTCACTGCGGCAATTCGATAAACTTGTCGGTCCAGAGGCGCGCCATGGCGTGCCGAATCGATCAGACCAGGAATTCACGCACATGAAAGTGACCAGGCGCCGGGAGGCGATGCTGCAGGCCGTGCTCGGGGGCATGACGGACGTCGCGACGCTGTGCGAGCACTTCGGGATGTCCGAGGCGACGGTGCGTCGCGACCTGCGTGCGCTGGCGAGCGACCGCCGCATTCTGCGCACGTACGGCGGTGCCGCCGCGGTCGGCGGCCACGAGCCCGAACCGTCGCTCGAGGAGCGGCGCGTCAGCTCGCAGGAACAGAAGGAAGCGATCGCGCACGCGGCGAGTTCGTTCGTCGAGGACGGCGACACCGTGTTTCTCGACGGCGGCACCACGACGGCGGCGCTCGCGCGTCTTCTCGCCGGCCGGACGGACGTTCACGTGGTCACCAACAACCTGCTGGTCGTGAGCCCGCTCGTGTCGTCGGGCGTGCACGTGACGGTGATCGGCGGCGACGTGCGGTCGTCCAGCATGAGCACGCTCGGGCCGCTCGCGCAAATCGCGCTGAGCCGGCTGAGCGTCGACAAGGCATTCCTCGGCGCCGATGGCGTGGTGGCCGAGCTGGGATTGTGCGAGGCGAGCAGCGAGCAGTCGTATCTGAAGGAATGCGTGATGCGGCAGGCAGCCGAGGTGTTCGTGTTGGTGACCGCGGACAAGCTCGGGCGCGCGAGCCAACAGCACTGGACGCCGCTCGAGCGCGACTGGACGCTCGTGACGGATGACGGCGCGCTGCACGAGCAGCTCGAACCGTTTCATGCGCAGGCGAGGGTCACCGTTCAGGCGGTCAGCACGAAAGCAACGGCCGCATCCGGCGGGCCGCTGCAAGTTCAAACGTAACGGGAGACATCGTGGCGCAACGGGAGCAGCCGGGTCTGGATTCACGTCATGCCGTCGTCACCGGTGCGTCGTCGGGAATCGGCCGCGCGATCGTCGAGCGCCTGCTCGCCGACGGCTGGCGCGTCACCGGACTGTGCCGGTCGTACGTCGAAACGGCGCACGATTCGTTGAAGATCGTGCCGGTCGACGTGACCGACTTCGCGGCGCTCGCGCCCGTATGCGACGCGCTCGGCGTGGTCGACGCGCTCGTGCATGCGGCCGGCTTCATGCGCACCGCGCCGCTCGGCCAACTGTCGCGCGACGACGGCGCGGCAATGTGGCGCCTGCATGTCGAATCCGCGACCTTTCTCGCCGATCGGCTGGTGCCGCGGATGCCTGCCGGCGGACGCATCGTGCTGCTCGGCAGCCGCACCGCGAACGGCGCGGCCACGCGCAGCCAGTATGCGGCGACCAAATCCGCGCTGGTCGGGCTCGCACGATCGTGGGCCGCGGAACTCGCGCCGCACGGCATCACGGTCAATGTCGTCGCGCCCGGTGCGACGGACACGCCGTTCCTGCGGGATCCGGCGCGTGCGGCCACGCCGCCCAGGCTGCCGCCGATCGGGCGATTCATCACGCCCGATGAAGTCGCCGCGCTGACCGCTTTTCTGCTGAGCGCGAATGCGGATGCGATCACCGGGCAGCAGATCGTCATGTGCGGCGGGGCGTCGCTTTAGCGCGGCGTGCCAGGTGCGGACTTTGAGTCGCCGTATCGCGCATAGAGTCGACGATTCAAATATGAAGATAAATCGCGAAGAATATTCGAGGCTGTGAAATGTGACGCAGCCTGACGCAAGTGCGCGTCGAATCCTTCTCAACGAGACGCATACTTTCGCGCGTCGCGACGCATACGGTGTCGCCGATCGGCCGGAGTTTACCGCTCGAACCGAAAATAACCATCCACTCCGGGTAAACGCTCTCCCACAGCCCGTTGACAGCACAATTTGAAGCGTCGAGCATTTGACTTATACGTATAAGTCAATGTTCAGTCTCATGGTCGGCTCAGGGCGACTGTCGGAGGCTGGATTCCGATCATGCCTCGAGCAACGAAGTGGAAGGATGTCTGGAATGGATACTCATATTTCGCGCGGATCTGGAAGTCAGGCCGCTATTTCGTCAGCAGGGTTCGCCGGTGCGAATCCGTCTGAACAAACTGCCGGAATAAGCGAATCGTCCTTGAAATTGAGCCGCGAATTGAGTGTGCTCGATTTGATCGTGTACGGCATGGTTTACATGCTTCCAATTGCGCCGTTCGCACTTTACGGAATCATTTCCAATGTCAGCGGCGGTATGGTGCCGCTGGTATACATCGTGAGTGTCGTCGCGATGATGTTTACGGCCCGGAGTTACCAGATACTCAGCAAGGAATTTCCGGCAGCCGGGTCGGCCTATACCTATGCTCAAAACGGCATCGGCGACCTGGCCGGTTTTCTGGCCGGATGGCTGGTGTTTCTCGACTACATCATCGCGCCGGGATTGCTCGCGGTCGTCAGCGCGGTTGCGATGAACAGCCTGGTGCCCGAGATTCTCCGTTCCGTCTGGGTGATCGGATTCGTCGGCCTCGGAACGATCCTGAATCTGGTCGGTATCTCGGTGACCGCGAAAGTGAACCAGGCGTTCCTCGTGATCATGCTGGTCATTCTGGCCGCGTTCGTCGGAGTCGGTCTCTTTGCGCTTTACAGCGGCATGGGGCACGGCCGGCTCACGTTCGGTTCGCTCTTCAATGTCCATACTTTCACATGGGCGGGGCTCGGCACCGGCATCCTCATCGGTTCGACGAACTTTCTCGGCTTCGACGCGATCACGACGCTCGGAGAAGAAGTCAGGAGCGAGAAGCGCCATCTGGCCAGCTTTGCCGGCATGGCATCGCTGGTCATCATCGCGATCCTGTTCGTGCTGCAGACCTGGATTGCCGCCGACCTCGCGCCTGGCGCGAAGGTACTGTCGCCGGATAGCGCCTTTTACGACATATCCGGTTACGCGGGCGGCCACTGGCTGTTCGCGATGACGTCCATCAGCACTGCACTGGCATTCGGCGTGCCGTGCACGATCGTCTGCCAGATGGCAATCGCCCGCATCATCTTCGCGATGGGGCGCGACCGGCAGCTTCCCAAGGTGTTTTCCCGTCTGTCGCGCAGATCGAAGCAACCGTATGTGGCGAATATTTTCGTTGCATCCATCTCGCTGATCATTGCATTGGTCTTTCAGGATCGGCTCGACGACCTGGCCTTGTTCCAGAACTTCGGCGCATTCTCTGCATTCATCCTGGTCAACCTTTCCGTCATCGGTTACTTCAGGATCAGGAAGCAGTCGAAGGACACATGGAATCACGTGGTTCTGCCGGCGATCGGATTTCTCGTCATCGTTGCACTCATGGTCGCGATGAGGGCCGCAACGTTGAAGATGGGCATCATCTGGCTCGTGATCGGGCTCGTCTATTACTTTGTGATGCGTCATGTGTTTGGACGCAGTGCAGCACTGAAGATCTGAGAACGACATCGATGATTCCGTCGCTCACGAGAAATTTTCGCTTGCAGGCTTGATGTGCGATGACTCGACGCCGGCCCTTCGTGATGAAGGGCTCGTCGGGTCATGTTTCGTTGTGGGTGCGTGACAGGGCACGTCTATTTCATGAGTACTTTCGCAGTCGATGGTCAGTCCCGCAGTGGCGTCTGGGCGCGCCTTTCGACCCGGGCGGGCTTTTATTCGTTCGGTTTCATCCTGTCCGCGTGGGCGCCGCTCGCGCCTCTTGCGAAATCCCGAATTGGCCTGAGCGATGGCGACTTCGGGCTTGCGCTGCTGTGGTTCGGCGTCGGCAGCCTGGTTGCGATGCCGGTCGGTAGCGCAGCGGTTGCGCGCGTGGGATGTCGACGGATCATCCTGCTGGCCGGCCCGATCACGTGCGCATGCCTGTTTGGACTTGCGTCGACCGTCCGCGCCGACATCCTGTCCGTGTGCCTCTTCCTGTTCGGTTTCGGTATCGGCGCCACGGAGTCGGCGATGAACCTGCAGGCTGCCGTGGTGCAGCGTATGCACGACGAGCCGCTCATGTCGGGATTTCATGCATGGTGCAGTATCGGGACCATTGCGGGTTCTGCCGGCGTCAGCACGTTGTTGTCCCTGCAGATCTCACCGGTCGGGGCGATCGCGTGCGTCTTTGCGGTCATGGTTGCCCTTTGGTGTGTCGTCGGCCGGCATTTCATCGCGCGAACGGGTACCGCGCAAACGCACCGATTCGCACGCCCCACGTTGTATATCGTCTGGATCGGCATGCTCTGCTTTGTCGCTTTTCTGGCGGAAGGGGCCGTACTCGACTGGAGCGGTGTGTTCCTGGTAACCGAAAAGGCGTTCCCGCAGTCCAGTGCGGGCTACGGCTACGCCGCCTTCGCGCTGGCGATGACGATCGCGCGCTTGACAGGCGACCGCCTGGCCCGTGTGTCGGGTGCGCGATCGATTCTCGTCGCCGGTTCGGTCGGAACTGCGGCCGCCCTCGTCGCGCTGGTTTTCGCGCGACACTGGATGATCCTGATCGCGCTGTTCGCAGCGGTCGGTTTCGGCCTGGCCAACATCGTCCCGCTGTTCTTTTTGCACGTCTCGCGGCAACGCCGGATGCGGGTCGAGCTGGCAATGCCGGTCGTCGCGACGCTGGGCTATGCCGGCATGCTTGCCGGGCCGGCCGTTCTGGGCGCGATAGGTGAACTGGCGGGGCTTTCGGTTTCGCTTCTGACGATCGCCGCGATGCTTTTGCCGATAGCGTTGTCGGCGCACACCATCGTATCCCGCGACGTCGGCTAGGGCCTGTTCACGCTAATAACGGGCTTGCGCTGGTCCCCAGAAGGGCCGAGCGCGAGGATTGCGACGAAGCGAATACTCGACGTATTCGCGAGGAGCATGACGCGGCGATCGGCCCTTCTGGGGACCAGCCCGACGAATGCAATTTTCCAAACAGGGGAACGTGCCTTTGCGCCCGCATGGCGGCGTCGTTCGTCGTTGCAATAGCTACGGCTATTGCGCCTCCTCACTCCTTGCCCTGCGGGCGCAAAGGCACGTTCGCAAGCCCGTTATTAGCGTGAACAGGCCCTAGGCGGGCGGCCTGCCTCGCCGGCACGATTGCCGGTGTTCAAGCGGCGGTGCCCCGGCGGACACCGCCAGGCCCTAACCCTCGCCACCCCACAGCACGGTCGATTGATCGCCGGTCATGTAGTCGCGGATTTCCGCGGGCAGCGACCTGTCCGTCGGCAGCAGTACCGTCGCGTTGCGCAGGTGCTTCCTTTGCATGTGTCCGCGGTCGGCGAAATTCAACGCGATGCGCGTCGAGAAGGGCTGGCGAAACGACGACGACGCCACGCCGGTGACCACGCCGTACAGGAAGCGGATCGGGCGACGGTGCTGAGGCGTCAGGACCGAGAACGTCATTTCGTTCTTCTGCCGCCCTTCGAAATCGATCATGAAGATCCGGTCGCCCATCAGGAAACAGAAGCCGTGGTACTTGAACGAGTAGCCGACCTTGCCGTCCTGATCCAGTAACGGGAAACGCTCCACGGTAACGTACTGCACCACCGAATCGCGCTCGTAGAGGCACGTCACGGAGCGCAGGATGCGCCCCTTGTAGATCGACGAGTTGTGGTACCGGTAGTACACCCCGAGAAAATCCTGCAGCGCGGCGCTCGACGACTTGATCAGCGGCAGAAATCGCAGAAAGCTCGGTGCGGATTTCAAATCGAACGGCAGTTCGTATTCGAGCCCTTCGTAAAAACTGCGGAATTCCGGCGGCGCCCGGAACAGGTCGGCCGGCTCCATCAGAAAAAACTTGGCGATCTTCAGCAGCACCTTCTGCGACGGAACGTGGTGGCCCGCCAGATATTTGTTGAACTGCTGACGATTGATGTTCAGCTTCCGGCAAAAATCCGCGATGGAGTCGAAGGACGCCACGAGCAGCGACAGATTGCTGGCGAGGTTTGAAAGGTCGTGCTGACGATCCATGTCGTTTCTGAAGAAATGATCGAAGGGACCTGCGATGAACGGCGAACCGGCGTGCAACGGTCGGTCGCGGGCCGCGATGCGTCGATTCCCGTGCGGGATTTTCCGTATGGAAACCGAAGGAAACCGACGCATTGAGCGCATCGTGCGGTATCCGAAGCGTGGGCCGCCGCACTGCCTCCGCGCGTGATCGAGTGTACTGCGTTTCGTGCGTCACTGTGCGTCTCTTTTGAGCGCTCCGCGAAATTGAGCACGTGTTTTTAGCGGCAAATACTCCAGCCACCGATCGCATGATCCCGACACGGTCGTGCACGGAACGAGCGGCACCATCCGGGCATGACGCGCCGCGGTGATGCCGCAAGCATTGCGTGACCGTATCAGGAGAGGGGAGCGCATGAAAGCAGAAACCACACGGAGATTCGAGATGTCTTTTTCCCCAGGAGGCGGCATCCATGCCGGAGCGCCCGGGCAGCGGCGACGCTGGCTGCGCGCGAGCCCCGCGGCCCTTACGCTGGCGCCGAGTGTCGTCGTACTTTTGATTGCCGTCTATGTGTTCATCGGCTGGTCGATCGTCATCTCGTTTACCAGCTCGAAGTTCGCGCCGAACTACGACTTCGTCGGTCTTGCGCAGTATGCAAGGCTATGGGATTCGGATCGATGGAATGTCGCGGTAACGAACCTCGGTTTGTTCTCGATCGCGTTCATGCTGATCTCGCTCGTGCTCGGCCTGCTGCTCGCGATTTTTCTCGACCAGAAAGTGCGGGGCGAGGGGGCGTTCCGGATGATCTATCTGTATCCGATGGCCGTGTCGTTGATCGTGACCGGCACCGCGTGGAAGTGGATCCTGAATCCCGGCCTCGGGCTGGAAAAGCTGCTGCAGGATCTCGGCATCACCGGCATCCATGTCAACTGGCTGATCGACCCGCAGATGGCGGTCTATACGCTTGTCGTCGCCGCCGTCTGGCAAACCGCGGGCTTCGTGATGGCGATCTTCCTGGCGGGCCTGCGCGGGATCGACGGCGAAATCATCAAGGCGGCGCGCATGGAAGGCGCCGGCACGCTGCGCATCTACCTGACCATCATCATCCCGATGCTGCGCGCGTCCGTATTCAGCGTGGTCGTGATCCTGATCTACCAGGCGGTGCGGTCGTTCGACCTTGTCGTGGCGCTGACGAACGGCGGCCCGGGTTTCTCGAGCGACCTGCCGACGACGTTCATGTACAACCTGACGTTCAGCCGCGGCCAGCTCGCGCAGGGCGCCGCCAGCTCCGTCATGATCCTGCTCGTCGTGGTTGCCCTTACCGTCCCGTATCTCTACTCGGAGTTCAAGCGTGAACACAACGACAGTCTCTGACACGGCCCGGCACGTGCGTCGCGTGTCCCGCCCGTCGAGCACGACGCTGCGTGTGGTCGCGCGTGCGGTGCTCTATGCGATGCTCGTCGGCAGCGCGGCTTTCTTCGTGATGCCGCTCGTCGTGATGGTCTTCGCTTCGTTCAAGGACATGGCGGAGATCCGGTCGACGTCGATTCTGTCCTTTCCGCTCGCGCCCACGGTCCAGCCGTGGATCGATGCGTGGCAAAACGCGTGCGTCGGCATCGACTGCGTGGGCCTGAACGGGTTCTACGTGCGGACCGTGCTGATCGTCGTGCCTGCCGTCGTGTTGTCCACGCTGCTTGGCGCATTGAATGGCTACGCGTTGACGAAATTCAATTTCAGAGGATCGAAGTTCGTCTATGGGGTGATCCTGTTCGGCACCTTTACGCCATATCAATCCGTGTTGATACCGCTTGCGAAGACGCTGGGCGTACTCGGCCTGTCAGGCAGCCTTGCAGGCCTCGTGCTCGTGCATACGGTCTACGGCTTGCCGTTCACGACGATGTTCTTTCGCAACTACTTCATGACGGTGCCGCAGGATCTCGTGAAGGCGGCGCGGGTCGATGGAGCGGGTTTCTGGACGACGTTCGCGTACATCATCCTGCCGCTGTCGGTACCGATGATCGTCGTTACCGTGATCTGGCAGTTCACGTCGATCTGGAATGACTTCCTGTTCGGCGTGTCGTTCACGAGCGGTCAGAACACGCCCATCATGGTTGCGCTGAACAACATGGTGAGCGCGAGCGCGGGCGAACGTCCGTACAACGTCCATATGGCCGGTGCGTTGCTGGCCGCTCTTCCAACCCTCGTCATTTATTTCCTGGCGGGCAAGTATTTCGTGCGCGGCCTGATGGCCGGCGCGGTCAAGGGGTAATCATGGCTTCTCTGCATATTCGCGACGTCCGCAAGAACTACGGCAGCGTTGCGTGCCTCAAGGCAATCAACATCGATGCCGACGACGGTGAATTCCTCGTGCTGCTCGGCCCGTCCGGCTGCGGGAAGTCGACCTTGCTGAACGCGATCGCGGGGCTCGAACCGGTCAACGACGGCGAGATCGTCATCGACGGTTCGGTCGTCAACGACGTCGAATCCGCGAAGCGCGACATCGCGATGGTGTTTCAGTCGTATGCGCTTTACCCGACGATGACGGTGCGCAACAACCTGACATTCGGGATGCGCGTACGGGGGGCATCGCGATCGGAGCAGGAGGAGGCGGTCAAGCGGGTCGCCGCGATCCTGCAGCTCGATCAGTTGCTCGATCGCAAGCCCAGCCAGCTGTCGGGCGGGCAGCGCCAGCGCGTGGCCATGGGGCGCGCGATGGTGCGGGAACCGAAGATCTTCCTGTTCGACGAGCCGTTGTCGAATCTCGACGCGAAACTGCGCACGGAAATGCGCGCGGAAATCAAGAAGCTGCACCAGCGTGTCGGCACGACCACGGTCTACGTGACGCATGACCAGATCGAAGCGATGACGCTGGCGACGAAGATCGTCGTCATGCGGGGCGGCGAGGTGCAACAGATCGGCACGCCGGAGGACGTTTACGATCGTCCGGCGAACCTGTTCGTCGCGCGTTTCATCGGGTCGCCCGCGATGAACTGCCTGACGGGCGTGCTGCGTGGCCGTGACGCCCAAGCGGTTTTCATCGGCGGCGATGGCAGCGGGCACACTGTCGAGATCGCGCTGGGCGCGCTGAGCGACGCGCAACGCGGCTACCTCGACCGGGACGTCGTACTGGGCGTTCGCCCGGAATGGCTCGCGCCGGGCGTCGGGGCAGCGAGCTTCCAGGCGACGGTCGACGTCGTGGAGCCGACCGGCGCCGACAACTTCGTGCTGCTGTCGGTCGCGGGCGAATCGATCATGGCCCGGTTCGCGCCCGGTGTCGGACGCGTCGGGGACGTGATGCAGCTCGTCGTCAATGCCGACAAGGCACTCATCTTCGACCCGGCGACCGAACAGCGCGTCGTATAAAAGGACGGGTCGGTCGGGATCGTGGCGTGCCCGACCGGCCCGTATCACGACGATGAACGTGGAGTGGAATGACGAACCTTCGATGGCGGGACCGATGTCGGGTATCGACGAACAATACTATCGGGACACGGTGATCGAGCTCTGCGACCTGGCTCGCACGCTGTGCGGCGCCGTGGCGCACGACACGCTCGCGATTACGCGAAAGGGCGACGCATCGCCCGTCACCGAACTCGACAAGCGTATCGAGCTGGCGCTACGCAGCCGCATTCAGGCGCGGCACCCGCTTGATTCGATCGTCGGCGAGGAGTTCGGCGTGGTCGACGGCTGCGCACACGGCGTGTCGAACCGGAGATGGGTCATCGACCCGCTCGACGGGACGCGCGCCTTCGTGACGGGCAGTCCACTATGGGGCACGCTCGTCGGCGTGCTGTGCGACGGCGTGCCGTGGCTCGGCGCGATCGACATGCCCGCCCTCGGGCAACGGATGATCGCGGGCAGCACCGATGCCGCGACGCACGTCGAGCCGGCTGCCGGCACGGCGGTGCTGCTGTCGGCGGCGCGCATGTGCACGACGACGCCGGACAAGTTCACACCCGATCAGCACGCGGTGTACGCCAGGCTCGTCGCGCGTGTCGCCGTGCATCGATACGGCGGCGATTGCTTCAATTACGCGGCGCTGGCCAGCGGGCGGTGCGACCTCGTCGTCGAATCGGGACTCGCCCCCCACGATTTCCTGCCGATCGTGCCGATCGTCGAAGCGGCCGGCGGCCGGATGACGGACTGGCGCGGACGACGATTGACCGAGCGCTCGGCCGGCGACGTCGTCGCGGCGTCGAGCGGCGCGCTTCATGCAAGCGTGATGGCCTTGCTGGCCGGCTCGAATGCGTGAAGGGTCCGGCGTGTATCCCTGTAAAATGCGGCATTGCCAGCCCACAGGCGGATGCCTTCCCATCGATGAAGCGTGCCGTATCCATGAAGGACGTCGCATTGGCCGCCGGCGTCTCTCAGCCCGCGGTCTCCTATGCGTACAACAAGCCGTCGGAAATCTCCGAGGCGCAGCGCGAGCATATTTTCGCCGTGGCGAAAAAGCTCGGCTATCCCGGGCCCAACGTCCGCGGGCGCAGCCTGCGCTCCGGGCGGGTCGGTGCCGTCGGCTTGATGATCATGGACGAGTTGCCGTACGCATTCGCCGATCCGGCGACCACCTGCCTGCTGCGTGGCATCGGTGAAATCAGCGAACTCGCGAACGTCGCACTCGCGCTCTTCCCGCTACAGAAGGATCTGGCGAATCATGCCGGCGACGCCGCGAACGGCAGCCTCGCGGTACGCGGGTTCGTCGACGGCCTGATCGCGTACTCGCTGCCGGACCACTATCCGGTCATCGAGGTCGCGCGCCGGCAGGGCATCCCGGTCGTGATCGTGGACGCACCAATCATCGACAAGGTGCCGTTCGTCGGGATCGACGATCTGCAATCCGCCATCGTCCAGATGCGGCATCTGGTCGAGCTCGGTCACCGGCGGATCGGCATCGTGGCCGACCGGCTGCGCCCGGACGGCGTCAGGGGCATCGTCAGCAGGCAGCGCTTCCAGGAAGCCACGGAAAACGTCGTGCGCGCCCGCATCGACGGCTATCTGCGCGC